>CAWIUY010000024.1:0-370432 GCA_963839375.1 uncultured Trueperaceae bacterium
CGTGCCGCACGCCGCGAGGAAGAGGACGGCGATGAGCGCCAGGGCAGTGCCCCAGCGGGTGGTGATCGTGCGCCGGGGCGCGTGCGTGAACGGATGCTCGAACCCACGATGAGTTCCCTTCGAGCCCGCGGGCGGCATAAGCGTCGCGGGTACGTTCGCTGGAGCGAAGGAGCTCACGTTCGGGTCGTTCGAGCTTCTTCCCTCAGCCGGTTGCG
The DNA here is from genome assembly GCA_963839375.1 of uncultured Trueperaceae bacterium. Classification (GTDB taxonomy): domain Bacteria; phylum Deinococcota; class Deinococci; order Deinococcales; family Trueperaceae; genus JAABTL01. Next base: position 216 of record CAWIUY010000024.1, read on the forward strand.
CTACTGGCTCCACCCGCTCCAAGCGCCCACGTAAGGGACGGGTTTCATCGCCTCCGAGAGTTGACGTGCCTCAGATCTCGTTGTGACGCGGTCCCACCGCGCCGGGCACCTCCCCCCAGGGGCTCCCATGCCTCGGTTCCGAACTCAAGCGCTTCGAACCGTCCCGGTCCGAGCGCGGTACGCCACGAACGCGCCCGGCGCGGACCTGGGGTCCGACCGGGCGCGTGAACGGTGGGTGCGTGGAGGATCCGAACGCCTGCGGCGCGACGAAATCCAGCCCCATGCGATGCATGAAGCCGCGACGCTCGCTGTCGAAGGGATCGGGACGGATCACCACGTACCTCCAGCCGGTTGCGCTACTGGCTCCGCCTGTCCCAAGCGCCCACATACGGGATCAGGCCTCATCGCCTCTGGAAGACGACCTCGTCCTCCGAAACGCATCCTACCGAGCCCCTCTGGCACCACGGTGTGGGCGACTTCATCTGCGGGACGAACCCCGATGGAGCCGCCCTGAGACGCGTCGCACCGAGTCGCTGCCACGGCTTCGGATACCATCGGCCATGACGCGATCACCCTGGAGACACCTCGTCCTCGCCTGCGGGCTCGCCGCCGTCGGCAGCCTCGTTCTCGCCGCCTCCTGGCTCGACCTGCTCGTCTCGGACGAAGAGGGTGCCACGTGGTCCATCTCGGAGGTGACCGAGCGCATCGAGCTCGGCGGCGACGGGAGCCGCCTCCTGACGCTGGAGGCGCGGCCCGAAGTCGAGGGCGTGGCCAGCCTCGTCTTCACCGTCGACGGCGTCCGTCGCTCGACCGTGAACCTGGGTGAAGCCGAGCCGCGCGAGTTCGTGTCCACGGTGGAGCGCTCGGAGGACGACGTCGAGGAGTTCGTCGCGGCCTCGACCGCCGACGCCTCCCGTTGGCCCGCAGGCTTCACGTACCTGACGAGCTCCGATCTGGAACTCGGCACCGATCCTTCCCACGGTCGCCAGCTCGTCGCCGTCCGGTTCCCTGGGCTCGACGTGGCGTCGGCCGCGGAGATCACGGCGGCTGAGGTCCGCTTCACTGCGCAGGGCACCAGCTCTGGACCCCTGACCCTCCGCGTACGCGGCGTCTTGGCACCCGCGCCGCTCGACCTGGCGGAGGACGCCGAGGGTTCCGGGTCCGGCTTGCTCTCCGACGCGACGTTGACGACGGCGTCGATCACGTGGGACGTCGAGACCACGTGGCGCGACGACGACGTGGTGTCGACACCTGACCTGACGCCCTTGGTCGAGGAGGTGCTCGCCGGTGCAGCGGACGGCGAGATCGAGGTGACGTTCGTGTTCGAGCACCTCGAAGGGGATGGCTTCCGACGCGCTCACGCGCTCGATGGACCGGGCGGCCCGCCCAGCCTCCACCTCGCGGTGGTCGAGCCCGCCTCCTCGGGACCGGTGGCGTTGCAGGTGCCGAACGGCACGTCCACGATCTCGGTGATCGGCTACGCGGAGCCCGGTGGACGCGGCGCCGTCGTCGGCAGCGTCGAACTCGAGGTCGTGGCGGTGGCGCAGGGCGAGCCTGCCGCGGGTGCCGAAGGAGGCGAAGCCGGTGCGGACCCGAACGCCGCGCCAGCGCCGGAATCGGAGGACCAGGACCCTGCCGTCGACGCCGCTCCCGGACCTGAGGTGGAGCCGGACTCGGCGGCCGAGCCAGAGTCCGACCCACAGGCGGAGACCGAGGCACCCGAATCCGAAACCGATTGGGAGCCACGGTCCGCGCCGGAGCCCGACCCCAGCCCGAGTGGACAGGCGCCCGAACCCGACGTCACGGCCGAGCCCGAGGCGACACCGCCTCCAGGTGCGAACGCCACGCCGGTGCCTGCCCCGGCGCCCGATCCCGAACCGGCGACACCGCCGACGCCGCTTCCCACGCCCGAGGCGACACCTGCACCGCAGCCGGCGATGCCCGTGGTGCCACCCGTGCTCCGGCTCGTCGAGCTGGTGCCTCGTGGCGACGTCGCGAGCCTCGTGACCGTCGTGTTGACCGAGCCGGCCCAGGCACCCGTTCGTCCCCTCCTCGTTGCCGGTACGTGCGATGTGCGGGGGGACACGATCCTCGGCCTGAAAGCTGTGGCGACCGGGGAATCCGGCAGCACGACGACGATTCGCGTCTCGGCGACGGCACTGCGACTCGGCGGGTTCGTGGTGGTCCTGGACGGCGTCACCGACGCCTGCCTGCCCCTCACGCGGTAGAGCGCACCGAGCCCAAGGAAACGTCGGCCACCGCGTCGCGGTGGCCGACGTCATCGACCGGCAGGTAAGGCGGCGTCGGGTTCAGGCGTCCGGCAACGGCGCGGGCCGGGCGATCTCCTTGTCCCTCCGTGGAGGAACCGACGCCTTCTTCGTGTCGGAACCGTAACCTGCGCCGTACGCGAAACGTTTTCGCGCTGTGGCCACCTGGTTGGGCACGACGCCCAGCAGTTGGGCCCCGACACCGCGCAACATCTGTGCAGCGGCGACGGCGCTCGGCCGATCCGTTCGGTTCGGGTCGACCACCAGCACGGTGCCCGTGCACAGGGGCGCGATGATGAGCGGATCGGCGACCGCCAAGACGGGCGCGGTGTCGATCACGACCACGTCGTAATGCGCCCAACGCTCGAGCAGGCGCCAGAAACCGCGACCCAACGCTTCGGGCGCGTCCTCGGTGCGCTCGAACTGCGGCACCAGGTCGAGCACGCCTTCGCCCACCATCTTGATCCGGAGCACTCGGTGTCGGCCCTCGGGGTCCTGGAGCCAACCGCGAAGGGGTGTCACATCCCCGACCGAACCCATCACCTGGTAGTGCTCGAGCAGCGACGGTGACCGCAGGTCGGCGTCCACGAGGAGCGTCCGGTAGCCGTACCGGACGAACCCTTCCGCCAGGTGCAGGGCGACCGTGGTCTTCCCCTCGGCGTCTTGCGCGCTCGTCACCATGAACACGCGTGGATGCGCTTCGGCGGTCGCGAACAGGAGCTTCGCGCGGAGGTAGCTCGAGGCCTCGCGAAGGCGGCCTTCGTTCTTGCCGCGCGCCACGGGGAACTCGGCGATCACCGGAGCGCCCGTCGCGGTGGCGATGTCGTCGGCACTCCGCATGCGGGTGTCGAAGGCGGCCCGGAGCAGGAGCACGACGTAGGTGAGCGCGATCGCCAAGAGGGCGGCGATGGCGGCGTTGATGGCGGGACGAGGGGCGACCTGGCGGACGGTCGTGTCCGCGGTTTGCATCATGCTCACGAGCCCCTCGGCCGACGCGATGAGCGCCCGCGCGTAGGCCAGCTGTTGCTGCTGCTCGGCGCGCAGACGCACGAGACCGTCGACCTGCGTCTGCGACGCGGCGTCGCCGATCACCTGGAGAGAGCGGACCTGCTCGCTGAGCGCCTCGATCTGCTGCTCGAGCGTGGCGATCACGCGGCTCATCGTCTCGCTGGCGCGCGCACGGTCCCACGTCACCAACGCCATCGCGACGGCGTTGGCCCGGCGAATGGCGACGTCGGTCGTCGGCGCCCGAGCTTCGATGCGCAGCAGGCTCGAGTCCCGCACGCCGGCGTCGATCGCGCTCCCGACGCTGCGACGCAGGGCGCGGATCTCGCCTGCGTTCGGCGACGCGACGCCCATCAGCTGGAGCGCGTCGATCAGGACACGATCGCTCGTGGCGGCCACCTGGTACGCGCCCAGGTCGATCGGCGGCGCCGTCACCGGGGTCAGCCCGAGCTGCGTGAAGCCCGCGGTGCTGCGCACCACGAGCAACGTCGCCTCGGCGCGGTACACCGGGTCCTCGCGCTGACCGAGGAAGAAGGTCACGCCACCCGCCAACACCGCCAGGACGCCGGCCAGCACGGCGCCGCGCACGACGAAGCCGACCAGGTCGCGGAGGCTCACCGAGATCTCGTTGCGCTCTTCGTTCACGGATGCACCTGGTTCACGTGTCGATTCTCCTCCATGGCCCGTGGGCCGCGGTGGTGATCATCCCACATGGCGCGCCCCTGGCCCAAGTGCGCGAAGCTGAGGTGAACGGACCATCGTCCTGGAGTGAGACTTACGCCTGCGACCGAGCGGCGGCCGAGCGACAATGCCGCTCGTGCCAGCCGGCACCGGAGCGGGGGTGCCCTCGGCGAAGCTGCAGCGCTTCCTGATGGGCGACGCCGCCGCTCGGCCCGACGTCGAGACGCTTCAGGTCGCGGGTGTCGGTGGCCTGGCGTACGTACGGGCGGTCGACCACCCGGACCGGTACGCCCTCCGGCATGACTTCCTCCGCCTCACGACGCGACACCTGGCGCTGCGCGAAGCGCTCCTGGCGCTCGTCACGACGTGGCAACGTCGAGGTGTCGACGCGCTCGTGTTCAAGGGGTTCCACCTCGCGGAGTTCGTGTACGGTTCGCCGGCCGAACGGTCGTACCACGACGTCGACCTCCTCGTCCCGAGGAGCACCTCGACGTCGCCTGCGCCGGGGCGAGCGAGGAGGGCTGGTCGGTCACGTGGCGAGCCGGCGACTCGGCCGATCATCCATGCCAGCCGCGATCTCGGGATACGCAGGGCACGAGATGGCGCAGCTGCGTCATCCAGAACTCGACGTGACCATCGACCTCCATCGTCGGGTCGCGCACAACACCCACAACCGCCTGTCGTTCGCCCGCGCACAGACGCGCATCACCGCACGCGGTGTGGGATGCGGCGACGGTCCTCCCTGGGGCGCGACGCGCATCCGCGTCATCGATCCGCGCGACGCGGTCGTGGTGGGCCTCGCCGTCAACCGGGCGTGGGGGAGCGACGCCTGGCGCCTGAAGCCGCGCGACTACGTCGACTTCTCGCGAGTTGGTGGCGAAGGCATGGTCTCACCCGAGACCGTGCTGGCGGCACGTGCCAGCGAACTGGGCGTCCCGCGGACCTTCGGGTTGTTCCTGGACCGCTGCGATCCCTTCCGTGAGCGGCTCCGCCTGGCGCCGCCCACGTGGTGGTCCGTGCGTGCCACAACCTACGGCTGGCACCGGAACGGGGATGGTCGGACCTCGAACGAAGCGGTCATGGGATCGCTCGAACTCGCGCACGACGGGCTCGAGCTGGCCCGCGCCCTCCCCGTCGTGCGGCGTCTTCGCCGCAATGGCGTCGATCTCGACGTCGATGCTGGGCCGGGCAGATGCCAGACGTGGTCGCGCGCCGCGCGCCGGCTCGGCTCGGCCGGCTTGGCGCGGCCTGCGTCGAGCGGTGCATCGCAGCTTGCGCTTGTGGGGGGTCGAGGGGGAGCGGTGGCCGTGAGCTCGCGACGTGGGCCGCGTACGCCATGCTGAGGCGACGCGGTTACGCGTGAGGCGTCGAGTCGCACCGTGAGGGTCTTCGCCTGACGCTCGACGGACAACCCCTGGACGTCCTCGCACCGTCCGTGGATCCTCCCTGAGCCGCCCGTCCACCGGGGTACGGGTGGTCCGCCGTCGTCCACCCGCACCCTGTGGCGACTCGCGCCGGTTTCGGCCACGTCCGCCGACGCCCTCGGCGTGACCCGTAGCGTCAGGCGCCCGCGACCCCGTCCGCGAGCACGGCGACCTGATCGGCGTCCTCCCAGATGCACCACGGTGCTTTACCCGAGTTCCAGTGCTCCTCGAGCATCGTCTTTTCCTTGAAGGTGTCCATGCAGGACCAGAAGCCGGGATGGCGGTACCCCATCAACTGCCCGTCCCTGGCCAGCCCCTCCATGGGGCCCCGTTCCCAGGCGTCGTCATCGCTGCGCACATACTCGGTGACGCTCGGATCCAGCAAAAAGAAGCCGCCGTTGATCCAGCTCTCGCCGATATCGGTCTTCTCGTAGAAGCTCGTGACGGCGTTGCCCTTGAAGGCGACGTTCCCGAACCGCGACGGGGGCCGGACCGTTGTGACGGTGGCGAGCTTGCCGTGATCACGATGGAATGCCATAAGGGCCTTGAGGTCGACGTCGGCGACACCATCACCGTACGTGAACAGGAAGGGCTCGTCGCCCAGCCACGACCGAAGACGCCGCAGGCGGCCGCCGGTCTGCGTGTAGAGCCCCGTGTCGACGAGATGGACACTCCAATCCGGTTGGTTCGCGGCGTGCACCGTGGTCGATCCCGTCGCAAGGTCCACCGTGATGTCGTTGTTGAGCGCGTAGAAGTCGAGGAAGTACTGCTTGATCACGTCCCCCCTGTAGCCGAGGGCGATGACGAACTCCTTGATCCCGTTGGCATCCAGGATCTTCATGATGTGCCACAGCATCGGCTTCCCACCGATGGTGACCATGGGTTTCGGTTTGTCGACGGTCTCCTCGGAGAGCCGCGTGCCGAACCCTCCTGCCAAGATGACGGCTTTCAACGTCCTTACCTCCCATTGTGAGGCGCTGAGACGGCCTCGCACGATTCATCTACCATAGTGGGCCGCCCGCTCGGAGGAAGGCGAAGAACGCACGCACGGGTGATCGCGCGGGCGACGACAGCACGTTCCGCGTCAGCTCTCCGCTCTCGATGGCGGACCGAGTGGTTGGATGCGGCCCGAGCGGATGCCCGTCTCCAAGACCCGTGCCACTTCCAACCATCGCTGGCTGAGGCGAGCGTCCCACTGGGGCGAGAACGCGTACCGCCGGCCCGGCCCCGGCGTCAACTCCCCCACCACCGGACCGCGTGACGTGTCGTAGAGATCGACGCGAATGAAGGGGTAGCACAGCTTCGCCGAGATTCTCTCAGCGATCGCGAGCATGTCGGGACCCCTAATCGGCGCAGCCGCAAGTGCGTGATTGGAACGGTCTTCAAATACTTCGACGGGGTTCCAGTCGCGTGAATAGCAGTTCCAGCGCTTGCGTGGCGGACGAGGTAGCTTCCAGATGTGTGCGATGAACTCCGTGCGGCCACCGAAGCAGTAGAACTTGAAGTCATCGAGCGGAGCCAAGTCCCCATGCGGGGGTAACAACAACTCTTCGACCAACCACGCGTCCGAGCGGTTCATGCGCGATACGGAACTAGCCAGTTCGCGCCTGAGCCGGTCTAGGCCCAAGGTTCGTTCGCGATGGATGTCAAGGAAACCGTTCCCTCTGCGTACGAGGGATCGACAACCGATCGAACTCCGGGACGAGTTCGGCTTGATCACGAACCGTTCGAGGTGGTGCCGCTCCACGTACTCGAGTGCCTCTGCGAGCGTGACGGTTCCCGCATAACGCTCAGCGACCGGTACACCGAGGCGCAGCATCATGTTGCGCTGGCTCTCTTTATCGAAGAGCTCGTAATGGTATTCGGCGGCGGCGTGGGGAAGCGTTTCGAACAGCCAGTCCCGTCGATTCGTGATTCGATCGCCGAACCGCGGTTCAGACGGTGCCCCCAGAACGCCGCGCCGTGCGCCGCCCCGTGGGGCCCGCCCAACCATCACCTTGAATCGCTTCAGCCACGAAGGGCTCAACCAACGTGGCTTGTTCATGATGCATCACCGCCCAAGGTACTCGCCACCCGCCGCCATCGTGCGCCAGGATACCGCTGTCGTCGTCACCTACGCTTATCAACCGCCATCGCCCCTGGCGACCAAAGGCCGTTCTTCGTCCGAGAGCAGGGGTTGGATGACTCCAGAGCGGAGCCCGGTTTCGAGCTCGCCCGCAACCTCGAGCCAACGCTGCGTCAGACGCTCGTCCCACTCTTGTATGAAGTTGTGACGGCCGCCCGGTCCCGGCGTAAACTCGCCCAGGACGACCCCCCGTGAGGTGTCATAGAGATCTACTCGGATGAACGGATACGCAAGCCGGGCAGAAACCATCTCCGCAACTTCGAGAAGCTCGCCGGCCGTGCACGGGTGCGCGCGCCACGCCCTGGTTCGGCCCACGGATGGAGGGTTGGACAGGCTCCCAATCTCGCGAGTACCAGTTCCTCCACTTCTTGATGGGACGGACCCGACGCCAAGCGTGGTAGATCAGCTCCGCCCGACCACCAAGGCAGTAGAACTTGTAGTCGTCGAGCGGCGCCAACGATCCGTCCACCGGGATCAGCAACTCCTCGAGGACCCACTCGTCGCGGGAACCGAGGGTCTTCGCCTCACGCCTCAACACCCGCTCGAGGCGCTCTAGCGATTGGATATCACCACGTTGCACGTCTCGGTACCCGCTCCCGTCGCGCACGAGCGACCGGAAGCCAATGGCACTGCGCGACAGGTTGGGCTTGATGACGAACGACGTCAACTGACCTTGCCGGACGAACGCCAGGGCCTCGCTCAGCTTCACGCCGATCAGATAGACCTCGGCGGTCGTCAACCCCAGCCGGTGCGCAAGCCTGCGTTGGCTCTCTTTCGTGAAGATGTCGTATTGGTACTCGGCCGACGGAGGTGGGAGGTTCTCGAAGAGCCAGCGCTTACGATCGGTGACCAGATCTCCGAACTTGGGCGACCCGTGCCTTGGCGGGCGATGGTTCGATATGTCGACGCCGGGCGCCCGATTGCGCGACGATCGCCACCACGATCGCCATCGATGAGGAACGAATCGGCTCAAGCGAGGCACGGACACGATCGTAGCCGAGCGGGTGATGACGCGACGATGAACAATCCGACGAAGACGGCGAGGGTGAAAGCAGCACGGGAATCATTCCTCGACCGGGTCCAGCTCGAAGAACCTCTCCAGCCGCTGGAGTGTGGCGGCCTCGGCGACGGCGCCGAAGGCCGGCATCGGCAGGCACGCACCCGTCACCGGCATCGGGTTCGTACATGTGGCGGAGCGCACCACGTCAGGCTCGAACGCTGCCACCGACGTCGGCACGGACGGCGGCATGTAGCGCACGTCGACCGACCCGGCAATGCTCTCGCCGAGCGTGATCAGGATGACCTTCGGGTCATCCGGATGCCGGACGATGGCGTCGATGGGCACACGCGCACCATCGGCGAACACCGAGAAGTAAGCAGCGTACGCCGCCGCGGTCTCCGTCTTCGACTCGGTGACGGCGCGGTCCGCATGTACGCGCACCGTGAGGTTGGACGCCTTGTCCACACGGACCAAACGTGGACCCGAACCATCGACCGCCTCGTTCCACAGGTACTCGCGGATCGCCAAGGAGACCCGTCGTCCGAGTTCGACCTGGCCTGCCGCCGATAGGTGCCGGCCATCGGCCATCGGCAGGTCGTGGGTGACCACCAAGTGCGTCCCTGCGCGCGCGAGGGGCGAACTCGAACCGGCGGTATCAGGAAGCCGCGCCCCCGCCGCGAGCCGTCGCTGCTGCTCACGGACGATCTGGTAGAGCAGGTTCCGCGAGACCTCGTCGGACCCCTCCACGTTGCCGCGACGCGCCAACTGCACGAGGACGATCGGCGCGTCGAGGGCGCTGACGAAGCCGTCGAGCAACTCATCGGTCTTGTTGGCGTAAGCGTTGGCGAGCGAGGACGTGGAGGTGTCGGTCTCGCCCTGGAACCAGACCACCGCGCCGTACGGATCGCCTTCGAAGACCCGGCCCAAGGGTGCATCGCGAGCGGAGCCCGCCACCTGGGCGCGGACGACCGCGCTGCCGAACAGCGTGTCCGTGTCCTCGGTCCCGAGACCCAACGACCACTGCGCGAGTGAACTCCCGCCTTTCGCGGCCGGGATCAGGTAGACGGTGTCGTCGGTGACCGAGGTGAGCTCGTTGCCGAGGCTCACACCGAACGACACGCCGGAGTTGTTGTCGGAGAACGTGTCACAACCCGAGCTGGGATCCCGACTCATGTCGTCCACTTGGCCGACTGCAATCGTCGAGCGGCTCGGAAGCCGCCTTCCAGACGTAGTCGTTGCCGAGCATCATGACGCCATCGTCGGCATCGATGAACGCGCGCGCCGCGGCAGGATCGGTGAGGTTCACGCCCTGGGCGTTGCTCTGGCCCACGACCAGGACGCTGAAGACGCGGTCGCTCGTCGGCGGCGGCTCGACGTCGTCTACGGTCACCGTGACGGTGCGGCTCACATCGCCCGTGTCGTTCATGGCCGTCAGCCGGTAGGTCGTCGTCGCCGTCGGGGTCACCCCGCGAGTAGCCGTGGCCGCCACGTCGATCCCCGGCGGCTCCAAGCGCACGGCGTCGGCACCGACTACCGACCAGGACAACGTCGAAGGCGCACCGGCCGCCACGGTAGCGGGCGAAGCCACGAAGCTCTCGATCACGGGTAAGGGCGGCGGCACCTCGACGGTCACCATGACGGAGCGACTCACCGCCCCCGCCACGTTGGAGGCGGTCAGGTGGTACGTCGTCGTCCCCGTCGGGGTCACCACGAACGACGATGCCCCCGTCACGACGATCCCCGGCGGATCGAGACGTAGGGCGTCCGCGCCACGCACCGACCACGACAACGTGGCCGAGGATCCAGCGGTGATCGTGCCGGGCGATACCGTAAGGCTGTCGATGACGGGCAGGGGCGGCGGCTCCGCGTCCTCGACGATCACCATGATGGAGCGACTGGTTGCCCCCGCCTCGTTCGAAGCGATGAGCTGGTAGGTGGTCGTGGTCCTCGGCGTCACGGTGCGCGACGACGATGCCGCGACGGCGACGCCCAAGGGTTCGAGCCGAACCGCGTCCGCACCGGTCACCGCCCAAGAGAGGGTCGTCGTCGAGCCGGCCGTCACGGTGACCGGCGAGGCGGTCAGGCTCTCGATGGCCGGCAACGGCGCGGGCTCCACGACCACCTCGGTCGCTCGGGCAGTGGTGCCCGACGCGTTCTCGGCGATCAGGGTGTACGTCGTCGTCGCCGTCGGCGCGACCGCGATCGATGACCGTCCGGACACGTCGAGGTCACCCGGGCGCAAGCGCAGCGTCTCCGCGCCGATCGCGGTCCACGCCAGCGTGACCGAGCTCCCGGCCGTCGACGTCCGTGGACTCGCTGAGAACGCCTCGATGACGGGCGCCGTGCCCGGAGGCACCGGGTCGGTCTGGAGACAACCCGCGAGGAGCAGGACGGCGGCGACGAACCATGCGCCGCGCGCCCGACGCCGGGCGCGATGCCCGCCGTTCGTTCGGTCTCGACGCAGTTCTCCTTCGCGCATGCGGACTCCAAACGACGGCCGTGCCGCACCCATCTCGGAAGGGCGCGGCCGGAAGCCTTTCAGGGGAATATGAACGCGCCCCGGCGACGGCCGTCGCTCGCGTCACGTCGGGCTTCTCCAGCGCCGGGGCCTCCCGGATGACGGTTGGTCCGAGGGCTCAGTCCGCCGGGTCGGTGTCGATGAAGAACTCGAGACGCTGCAACGTCGCTGCTTCGGCCGAGGCGCCGAACGCCGGCAGGGGCAGGCACTGCATCGCCGTCCCCGGCCGCGGTTCCGAGCAGGACGCCGCACGCACCACATCGTCCACGAAACCCGAGATGCGCCCCGGCGGCGGCATGTAACGCACCACCGCGTTCGGTCCCGACTCCGCCAAGACGATCCGAATCACGCTCGGGGCGCCAGACTTGAGCGACACCGACTGGATCGGCACCGCAACCCCACCCGAGAAGACCGCGAAGTAACCATCGTAGGCGCTGGCGCCAGACGTATCAGGCGCCGTCACCGGTCGATCGATCTGAACCTCGATCACGGTACTGGAGACCTGCACGACCTGTTCGAGCCTCGGACCGGTGCCATCGACCGCTTCACCCCACAAATGCTCTCGCACCGACAGGGCGATCCGCCGACCCAACTCCACCTGCCCCGCCGCCGAGAGATGGCGCCCGTCGCCAGCCGCCATCGGAAGGTCATGGGTCACCACCAAGAACGTCTCGCTCCGCGCCATCGAAGCCGGCGCGCCACCGGGCGTCTGAGACCCGGCGGCAAGGGTCCTTTGCGCCTCGCGCACCCGCTGGTACAGGAGATTGCGACTCGCGATGACGGTGGGCGGCTCGGGATCGGAGGGCGTGCCCGTATCGCCGCGCCGCCCCAACTGAACCAAGATCACGGGTGCTCCGAGCTCCGCCTGGAAGCCATCCAACACCGCGTCGGTCTTGGCCCCGTAGGCGTTGGCCAAGTCCGAAGTCGCCGTGTCCGACTCGCCCTGATACCAGACCACCGCGCCGTAGTCGGCGCCCTCGAAGGTGTGGTCGATCGGCGCCGCCTGCTCAGGTCCAGCCCGCTGCGCTCGTACGACCGCGTTGCCGAACAGGGTCTCCCGGTCGGTCGGATCACCGACCGCCCAGGCTGCCAACGAGCTGCCGCCCTTCGCGGCCGGGATCAGGAACACCTCACCGCCGTTCGCGGCCGCCAAGCGGTTGCCCAGGCTCACCCCGAACGAGACCCCGGAGTTGTTGTCCTCGAAGACGGCACACCCCTTGCTCGGGTCCATGCTCTCGGTGTCGACTTGATCCACGCAATCGTCGAGCGGTTCGGAAGCCGCCTTCCAGACGTCGTCGTTGCCGAGCATCATGACGCCATCCGCGGCTTCGATGAACGCGCGCGCCGCGTCTGGAGCGAGGTTGACCCCTTGCGCGTTGCTCTGCCCCACCACGAGCGCCGTGAATGCCGGCACGTCGCGGGCCGGGAAGGCGACCGCCTCGACCTCGCCCGCCGAGGCTCCGGCGACGAGCGTGTACGCACCTGGCAAGGCCATGTCGATCGCGTACGACGTCGTACCCATCACGTCGATCCGATCGCCCGTCCCGGGCTCGACGAGCCACAGCGTGTCGGCGTCGGTCACCGACCAGGAGAGCGATGCGGGCAGGCCGGGGTTGACGGGTGGACCGTCGGCGTCGAAGCTCTCGATGCGTGCGAGGTCGCCGATGGTGACGGTGACCGACGCGTTCGCGCTCCCGACCTCGTTCTCCGCCACGAGGGTGTAGGTGGTGGTGGCCGCCGGCGACACCGCGAAGGAAGCGGCACCCGTGACGTCGATCCCGCCCGGCTTCAGCCGCAGCGTGTCCGCCCCGAGCACCGTCCACGAGAGGGTCACCGACGTCCCAGCTGCCGCCAGGGCGGGATCGGCCGCGAACGATGAGATGACGGGCGAGCCTGGCGGGTCGGGTGTCAGCTGCGTGCACGAGACGAGCACCAGCGGGAGGAGCAGCAATCGAACCCAGGCGCGTCGGGACCATGCGCAGCGACGCTGCACCGCGTCATGGACGGGCGGCGCGTGCGGCATCGGCGTGGGGACGGTTCATCAGGACGTGAGTCTTGCATGCGGTGTCACACGAGCCACGCGAGATGCCCGACGGTGCCGCGTCCACGACCGCTTCAGCGACCCGTGAGGCAGGGCGTGGAGGTGTGCAAACATCACAAGTGGGCGGAGCCGTACGCGGTACACAGCGGGTGTACTAGACGCGCGAATCGCTCGTTCCGGCAATCGTGTCGGGAGCCGTCCGCCAACGCGACGTCTTGAGAAAGCGAGGCAACCATGACCCCACGACCCACCATCCTTCGTCTGGCCATCGCGGCCACGTTCCTGGTCGTCCTGGCGGCCTGCGGTGAGCAGACGCCGCCCGTCACCCAGAACACGGTGAGCGTCGGCATCGAAGGAAACGGCACCGGCACGGTCACCAGCACGCCGGCTGGGATCAACGTCACGTCCGGCGACGCCATCGACACGTTCGACTTCGACGACGGCACCGAGGTCACCCTCACCGCCGAAGCCGCGACGGGCTCCACCTTCGCGGGTTGGGGCGGCGACTGCGCCGGTGCCGGCATGGGCGCCGACTGCGTCTTCACGCTCGACGACGACGCCAACGTCACCGCCACCTTCACTCAGGACGTCGTGGTCGAGGGACCGTTCGACCTGACGGTCCAGAAGGTGGGCGCCGGTGACGGGACGGTCACCAGCGACGTCGGCGGCATCGACTTGGCCGTGGGCGAGACCGAGGAGACCGCGGTCGACCTGGACGAGGGCACCGTCGTGACGCTGACCGCGACGCCCGAAGGCACGTCGATCTTCAACGGTTGGTCGGCGGCGGCTGCAGTGGCACCGATCCGTGTGTCGTGACGATGGACGCCGACACGACGGTGACCGCCTCCTTCGTGATGCCGGGTTCCGAGGTCACGGAGACGTTCACGATCCAGGCCGAGTCGGACGACGCCGAGGAGTACGTGAAGTTCATCAACGCCGCCTATCCTGCGGGCAGCATCGATCTGGGCAGCGGCGACCTGGACTTGACGTTCGACGACAGCGGGCGCCGGTCCGCGGCGACGTCATCGTCGGCCTGCGATTCGCAGGCGTCACCGTGCCCCAAGGCTCGACCATCTCCTCGGCCACGATCACCTTCACGCGGGTCGACTCCGGTGGCTCCGAGGGCACGACGACCTTCCAGATCCAGGGCCAAGCCGCCGATGACGCCGGCACGTTCGTGTACGTGAACGGCGTCGGCAACAACGACATCAGCGGCCGCGCCACGACGACGGCGAACGTCGAGTGGACCCAAGCCGCCACGCTCGACCCAACCTTCGAGACAAGCGATCTCGCCACCGTGGTCCAAGAGATCGTCGACCGTGGCGGCTGGACGTCGGGCAACGCGCTCGTGTTCGTGATCGACAGCGGCAACAGCGACGTCGACAACAACCTTGCCGTGGAGTCCTTCTCGGATGCCCCGGCGGTCCTCGAGATCACCTACACGACCCCCGTCGAATGAGAGAGCCTCCGAGCCGGCCGTAACGGCCGACAGGTCAAGTGAAGAGCCGCGCCCCCTTGGCGCGGCTCTTCACTTGATCATTGGACTTGGCACCCCGCACCCTTCCTCGTTCAGCCCCATCCGTGCGCAGAGTGGTTGCCTGATGCCGCGGACGTCGCGAGCGCCCGAGCCTCAGTTGACCGTGGCCGCCACTTGCGATTCGTCCACCCGCGCCAGCGTCCGGAACTCGGGGCTGGTCGCCAGCAGCTCGTCGTAGGACCCGCTGGCGATGATCCGCCCCTCCTTCAGGAGGTGGATCACGTCGCACGCCTGGACGGTGGAGATCCGGTGGGCGATCATCACGACGCGTCTTGCTCTTGCCGATCTCGTTCACCGCATGGAAGACGCTGTCCTCGGTCACGTTGTCCAGCGCGCTCGTGGCCTCGTCGAGGATGAGGACCTCTGGGTCGTTGTAGAGCGCTCGTGCGATCCCCAGGCGCTGGCGTTGGCCGCCCGAGAGCCGCAGACCCCGCTCGCCGATCTCGGTGTCGTACCCGTGCGGCAGCTCTCCGACGATGAAATCGTGGATGTTGGCCTTGCGCGCCGCGGCCTCGACCCCGGCCCGATCGACCTTGGCCGCGGGGACGCCGAACGCGATGTTCGCCTCGACCGAATCGTCCGCGAGGAAGATCTGCTGCGGCACGTAGCCCAGGTTCTTCTGCCAGGCGGAGACGTTGTCGCGATCCACGGGCACGCCGTCGACCAGCAACTGGCCGTCCTGCGGCGTGAGCAGACCCAGCAGCAGGTCGACGGCGGTCGTCTTGCCGGATCCGGTCGCACCGACGAGCGCCACGGACGTGCGGGCCTCGACCTTCAGGTGGAAGTCCGTGAAGACCGACCGCGGGGCGTTCGGGTACGCGAAGGTCAGGTTCCGAAGCTCGAGGCGTTCGCGGAACGGAAGCGGGTCGATGGTGTCCCGTCGATGGTCGGGAACCGGTTGGGCGAGCTCGAGGTCGGCGTGGAGCAGGTCCACGGCCGCAGCGCTGAAGCGCATGGAGGAGAACGACCCGAAGATGCTCTGCAGGGCCGGCAACAAGCGGTACGTGGCGAACGCGTACACACCCAGGGTCGGGAGCACCGCGCTCAGGTTCTGCTCGCGCACGAGCAGGTACAGGACGATCACCAACAGCCCGCCGAAGGCCAACGTCTCGAACGCGTACCGCGGCAGCAAGGCGTAGACCTGCTGCTGCGCCATGGCGCGTGAGTACTTGCGCGACGGTCCCACGTACCGCTTGAGGAACGGCTGCTCCTTGCCGAGCAGCTTGATCTCCTTGGCACCGCGACAGCGACTCGTTGGCGGCCTTGTAGCGCGCCTTGTCCGCCGCCGAGCGGCGCTTGCCGCCCGCCGACAAGCGCCGGCGCAAGAGACCGAACACGAACCAGTACGTTCCGCCGAGGAACACGAACGTCAGGCCCGCGAGCGCGGGGTTCACGACCAGCAGCAGCACGAGGATGAACAGGGCACTGATCGACTGCGCGACGAGCGACGTCGTCGAGACGAGGAACCCGCTCACCGCCTGCTTGACCTCGCCGAGGATGTTCTTCGCCAACCCCGACGTGTTCTGGTCCAGGTAGAACACGTACGGCTTGTAGAGGTACTCGCGCAGCATCCGGACCGAGAGCTCGTGGTTCATGTCCCACGAGAAGCGCATGAGCCGAAGGTGGGTGAACGCGGCGAACCCGTTGCTGAAGACGAGGACGACGAGCACGCCCACGCCCACGAAGACGAGGAAGGGACGTTCGTACGGTGAACCCGAGCGTACTCGAACGTCCATCTCAAGAAGGCGTTCGTTCGGACGCTCTCCGGGTTCGAGACCAGCGCCAGGAACGGCATGATCGACGCGATGCCGACGACCTGGATCAAGGCGTTGATGGCGACGAACGGGAGCAGCATTACCAGGCGCCGCCGTTGGGCGGGCGACATGAGGTCGAGCATGCGCGACAAGCGAGGTGCGCGTGCTCGTCTCCTCCGATGGCTGTCGAGGATGGCGTTCGAACTGGCGCATGGGGACTCTCTTCGTCGGATCTGGGCGACGGGCAACCCGGGAGGTGAGCTGACGGCGATGCGCAGCAGCGCGCGAACGGCGGCGTAGACCCCGTGACGAGAGCACGCCGCAAACGCGGGTCAGTATAAGGGCGGGTTTCGCGGGGCCCTGTGAGAATATGACGCGATCGCTAAATCGCGAAGCCGCCCATGCCGCCGTTCACCGTTCGAATGAGCTTCGCTCCTCGGAACCTAGATGCCATGATCGCCCCATGGCAGACTTCGTACGTCGCGGAACGCGCTTCGCGCTGAGCGGTCTTCACCGAGGCTGGGAGCGCACCTTGGAGCGGCGGACGACGCCGAGCTTCGCCAACGAGCCACGTGGTTTCGAGATGCGGTGGCCCCGCTCCCTGTTGCACTCCGAACGGATGACGATCGGAACGGACGTCAAGCTCGGTCCCAACAGTGAACTCAAATGCAACGTGCGTTACCCGGGCGGATGGATGCGTCACCCGGACGGTGCACACGTGAGCCAGACCTTCGAACCGTCGCTCGTCATCGGCGACCGGGTCACGGCCACGGCGTCGCTGCAAGTGGTGGTCTTCGATTCGATCGTCATCGAGGACGACGTGATGTTCGCGACGAACGTCTACGTGGCCGACGGCACGCACGCCTCGGATTCGATCGAAACACCCTTCAAGTATCAGGGCATCGCGACCGTGAAACCCATCCGGATCTGCCGCGGCGCCTGGATCGGTCAGAACGCCGTGATCACCCCTGGTGTCACCATTGGGGAGTTGGCCATCGTCGGCGCCAACAGTGTGGTCACGCGCGATGTGGAACCGAGAACGATCGTGGGCGGAGTGCCCGCTCGTGTTCTGAAGCGTTGGAACGACGACCGGGCTGCCTGGGAACGCCCCGACGACGAAGGGACCTGAATGCAACCTCCTCTCCTCACCATCGCCATCTCGACCTACAATCGGGCGGAGGGATACTTCCGTGAGGCGTTGGCGAGCGCCCTGGCGCAGACGTACGCACCGCTCGAGATCCTCATCGTCGACAACGCCTCAACGGATGCGACTTCTGACCTGGTGGCCTCGGTATCGGACGATCGCATACGGTATGTGAGACACGAGAAGAACATCGGGCCGAACAATAACTTCAACGCCTGCCTGCAACTCGCTCGCGGCTCGTACTTCTTGTTGCTCCATGACGACGATCGCATCGACGACGATTTCGCCGACTACTGCATGTCTGCGCTCGAGCAGGTCGACGCGCAGACGCCCCCCGGTCTCATCCGAACAGGGGTTCGAGTGGTGGACGCAGAAGGCCGGGTTCAAAGCGAGAAACCCAACCTCGCCAAGACCGAACACGTTGACGATTTGGTCCTGGCATGGTTCGCAGGCGAGACGTCCATGTACTTCTGCAACACCATCTTCCGCACGGAGGTCTTGCGCGAGGTCGACGGGTTCCATTCACCGCGCGACCTGTACGTGGACGTCGCCGCTGTCGTCCGCATCGCGGCGCGGCACCCGGTCCTCGACCTGCCCGACGTCAAGGTGAGCTTCCGTCGTCATGGTGGCAACAACGGCGGCGCCCAGTCGATCCAAGCCTGGTGCGACGACGCGATGTACATCATCGACCTCATGGCTGACTGTTGCGGAAGAGCGCGCCGACGACATCCGGCAGCGTGGCATGACCTATTTCATCAGCAACACGTACACCCGCGCCGGTCGTCTCAAGGACCCCGTACAGCGCGTTCTTGCCTACTGGACCGTGTACCGGTCGTTCGGGTACCGGCTCTCTCCTTGGCGGATCGTGGCGTATCGACGCCTCCAGCGCACGCTCGACAGCGCGACGATTCGGTGAACTCCGCGCGAACCTGAGGTGACGCATGCGGAGGATCGCCTTCCTCACCCCAGAGTTCGTGACCGAGAAGGGCGCGACGGGCGGCGTCGGCGCGTACGTGCTCAAGATGGCCAAGGCGCTCACCGACCAGAACATCGAGGCCGAGGTGTTCGTCGCAAGTCGCGAGCCCGGCGTCATCGCGCACGAGGGGCTGCGCGTGGAGCGGGTGCCGAGCGAGCGCTCGCTCCTGCTCCGCGGTCTGGCCCGGTCGACGCGGCCGATCGCAGGTCCCCAGTCCGCGATCCTGGTCGAGCTGGCCAACGCACGACGCCTCGCCCGCGCCCTGGAGAAGCGGCACGCAGCGAACCCCTTCGACGTGGTCCAAAGCTCGAACTACAACCTCACGGGCGCCTTCGTGCCGCGCCTGCCCGACCGACGTCATCTCATCCGGATCAGCACGTCGCGCACGCTCTACGACCAAGAGGGTGGCGCGGCTCGGAACCGATTGTCACGGTGGATCGAGCGCCTCGACGCCCGCATCATGCGCGGCGCCGACGCCGTCTACGCCCCGAGCCAGCTCCTGGCCACCTTCTTCCGCGACACCTACGGCGTCGACGTGCGCGTGGTCCGTCCACCCGCCGAGCTCGGCGCCGCTCCGGCGACGTCGTTCCCGTTCGCCTTGCCCGAACGCTACCTGACCCATTTCGGCACCTTGGGCGAGCGGAAAGGCACCGACCTCGTGGCGCTGGCGCTGGCGGCCGCCTGGCGTACCGCACCCGACCTGCGGATGGCGTGGATCGGACCCGTCGACGAGCGCGCGCTGGCGTCGTACCGCGCGGCGTGGGGGGCCCAGAGGGACAACGTCGCGGTGCTGGGCAAGCTCGAGAAGTCGCTGACGTACGGCGTCGTGGCCGGTGGGGTCGCATCGGTGCTGCCGTCGAGGATCGACAACCTGCCCAACACCGTCATCGAGAGCCTGATCCTGGGCGTCCCCGTCATCGGCAGCGACGGCGCCAGCATCGACGAGCTGGTCGAGGACGGGCTGAGCGGTGCGCTCGTGCCCATCGGCGACGTCGACGCCCTTGCGCGAGCGATGCTCGAAGCGTGGCATGGCCGTGCGAGCTGGGTGGGCGACGGCTTCCGGCCGCCTGCTATGCTCGGTGAGATGCGTCCAGAACGAGCCGTCGCGCGGTTCCTCGAGCTCGCGGGCCAGGTGGCTCCGGCCCCGTGATCAAGCGCGTCGCCCGCAGGGGTCTCGCCACCGCCCGTCGCCTGCACGGGAGGTACGTCTACCGACACCAGCTCCGCTTGGTGACGTGGCTCCGGACCGGCCGGCATCACGCGGCCCCCATCGACCCCCTGCGCAACCTGTGGGTCGATCCCGCGGCGATCACGACGTACATCCCGATGGAACGCGCCGACTACCTGCGCATCCGCGGCGCGGTCGGCCTCGTCGAAGACGGCGACTGGGACCTGGCCGTGACCCCCCTCGCCCAGCACTTCGTGTACGCCTCGGTCCGCGCGCACTTCGAGCGGGGCGTACCGTGGAGCGAGACGGAGCTCTACGACTACGCCATGGCGGGCATCGACTCGGGCGGCCTGCCCTACCACGGTTGCACGACGCTGGCAGCCGTCGAGGAACGCTTGGGCGAACTCGAGCGGCTGTTCGAGCGCGTTCGGCGCGACGGGTACCGGTCGCAGCTCGAGTTGGCCCGCGAGCCCAACGCCCACCCGCTGCAACGCAACCAGGCGCGGCCGCCCGAACTCGACGAGATCGTGGTGTGCATCGGTCGCGACGGCGACGTCATCTTCGTCGACGGGGTGCACCGCTTGTCGATCGCCAAGGCGGCCGGCGTGCCGTCGGTCCCCGTCACGGTGCTGCGGCGACACCAGGCGTGGCAGGCGCAGCGCGACCGCGTCGCGCGGGATCCCAGCGGGTTCACGCCCACCGACCTCGAACACCCCGACCTCGTCGACGTGCGGGCGCGGCCGACCGCGTCCCCCGCGCCTCAGCGCTCGAGGTAAGGCCAGCCCGCGTCCTTGTCCGAGACGACCCGGACGACGCCCGGCCACGCGATCCCCAGCGCGGGATCGTTCCACCGCAAGCCGCCCTCGACCCCGGGCGTGTAGAACTCGCTCACCTGGTACGTCACTTCGGACGCGTCCTCGAGCGTCAGGTACCCGTGCGCGCAACCTTCGGGGACGTAGAGCGCGTTGCGGACGTCGGCGTCGAGGACGACCCCCACGTGCCGCAAGAACGTGGGCGAATCGGGTCGGAAGTCGACGGCCACGTCGTACACCCGCCCCCGGGTGCAGCGCACCAGCTTCGCCTCGGCGGCGGGGGGCCGCTGGAAATGGAGCCCGCGCAACGTCCCGACGTGCTGGTTGAACGAGACGTTCGCCTGCGCCACGATCGGGTTGAGACCGGCCTCGGCGAACTCGTGCGCGCAGTACGTGCGGGCGAACAGGCCGCGCTCGTCGGCGTGGGCCTGGACCTCGACGATCACGGCGCCCTCGACGTCGGTGGGGACGAAGATCAAGGCGGCCACCCCCCTTCGACGCGTCGAGAGAGACAGCGGGACGGCCCGGCGGGCCAACGGGGGGCGTGTGCGCTGCGCTCGGTCATGGCCCATCACCGTACCGCGGGCCGACCTCCGGCGGTCGCCAGACCTCACCCGTATGATGACGGCGTGCCCCCCACGATGGTCTCGCAGCCGACGTCGTCCCTCGGCCGATTCCTCACCGGCGACACCACGTCCGAACCGGCCCTCGAAGCCCTGCGCGCGACCGGCCTGATCGGCCACGCGTTCACACGTCTGCCGCAGCATCCGAGACGCGCGCAGTTGCGCGAGGGGTTCCTCTTCCTCGCTGCACGCCACGTGACCGCGCGGCGGGCGATCGCCGACCTGGTGAAGGCGTGGAACGACGCCGGTCTGATCCCCTTCGTGTTCAAGGGCTTCCACCTGGCGGAGTTCGTGTACCCCGCTCCCGGACATCGCGGGTACGCGGACGTGGACATGGTCATCGCCGAGGAGGACGTCGCCTCGGCCTGCCGCATCGCCACCACGGTCGGCTGGAACGTCGCCTGGCAGACCGGCGTCGGCGACGACCTGCGCTCGCTGCACGGGCCCGAGTACCGTGGGCACGAGGCCGCTCACCTCCAACACGCCAGCCTCGACCTCAAGATCGACCTGCACCGTCGGATCGTCCACAACGTCCACAACCAGGTCGACCCGCCGCCCGTGGCGCGCCGCCTCACCGCCGCGGCCCTGGAGGCCGCCGAGACGGTGTCCTGGGAGGGCGCACGCCTCCGGATCCCCGGGCCCGTCGACGCCGTCGTCTTCGGCCTCGCGCTCAACCGCTGTTGGGGCAGCGACGGTTGGCGCGTGAAGCCGAGGGACTACGCCGACGCCGAGGCGCTGGCCGCGCGTGGCGACGTGAGCCGTGGCGTGGTCATGGCGCGCGCGTCATCGCTCGGCGTCGCGCACACGGTCGGGGTGTTCATCGACAGGTGCGACCCCGCCCGACGGCGGTTGGACTTGCGCGACCCGCCCTGGTGGACCCGACGTCGTTGGGAGCTCCAGGCGTGGGGCGAGCGAGGGCCCGTCGACGCTCTGCGGATGGCGATGGGGACCCGAGCGCTGGCGAGCGACGCCGTGGCCTTGGCGTCCGTCTTGCCGGTGGTCGCCGACACGCGCCGGCGGATGCAGCGCGGCGACGATCCGTCCACCTGGCGTCCCGCCCCCGGCCCGGAGAGCGCCCCGGGACACGTCGGTTCGTGGGCCTGGCGCAGGCTCCGTCGCGCCCTCCACCGCAGCCTTCGGCTGCTGCGGATCCCCGCCGCCGAGCGCGCGGACCTCGCCGTCCTCAGCGCCTACCGACTCCTGCGGTCGAGAGGCGTACCCGTCGAGTTCGACCTCGGCTCGTCGGACACCGGACCGGCGGCCACGCTCTCCCTCGATGGCCGCCCGCTGAAGGTCCACGGCGTCGAACCGGGCGCCGAGTAGTCCCGGTCACTTCCGGTCGCCGACGCTCGGGCCGGCGCTCGGGCCGGCACTCGGGCGCCGACGTCACCGAGCCACGGCGAGGATCCGCGCCGCGACCGCACGAGCGACCTCGGGCGCCTCGCGTCGCAGCTGCTGCAGGAAGGTCTCGAGAGCGGGGTAGTTGGCGCCCACCAGGTGGAGGTCGGGGTGCGTCGACCACAGCCCACCCGTCCGCACCGTCAGCCACGCCTGCACCGGGTCGACGGCCGGCCGGAAGCCGGTCGCGTAGACGAGGACGTCGCAGTCCTCCTCCCCCCCGCCGGCGAACCTCACGCCGGTCCGGGTGGTGCCCACGGCCTCCGGCCGCACGCCGACCCGGCCCGCGCGGACCTCCTCGACCAGCTCGAAACCGACGACGGGCACGGTCTGGTGCATCGGAACGCTGGGCCACGGCAGCCCGAGGTCGGGGAACGGGCGTCGGACGGCCCGCAGCGTCACGTCCACCCAACGCGCGGGCCAGCGGCGCAGCCAGGAGCCGAGCGGCTGCGTCCAGCGGCTCGGGTAGGGCACGAACGCGGCGCCGTCGCGCACCGACACGACCACCCGTTCGGCGACGCGGGCGGCAGCCACCGCGACGTCCTTGGCGCTGTTGCCGGCGCCGACGATCACCACCCGGCGCCCTTCGAGCTCGTCGAGCCGCCAGGCGTCGGCGACGTGGAAGGCTCGGCCCGCGAAGGACGACGTGGCCGACCAGGTCGGGCGCACGGGCGCCGACCAGACGCCCGCGGCCCACACCAGTTGGCGCGTGGACCAGGAACCGGTCGGACCCTCGAGGCGCCACAGGTCGCCCTCGCGGCGCACACGTTCGATGGGCGCGTCCCCGTGCACGTGGAGGTCCTCGTCCCGCGCGTAGGCCTCCAGGTAGGCGAGGAACGCGGCCCGATCCGGGAAGACGGGCGCCGTCGGCGGCAGCGCGCGGCCCACCAGCGCCGCCGCCTCGCGCCGCGTGTGAAGCCGCACGAAGGGGTACACGTCGCGCCACGTCTGACCCACCCGTCCACGATCGAGCACGAGCGCAGGGACGCCCGCCCGCCGCAGCGTCCCGGCCACCGACAGGCCGGCAGGACCTGCGCCGACGATCACGACGTCGTGATGGCCGCCCTCAGGCACGTTCGGACGGCATCGGCGCCGGCGCTCCCAGCGCCACCGGCTCGACGATGCCCTGCGCCTCGCACAGCGCCCGGAACCGCCCCCGGCGATCCGCGAGGAGCGTCGCCCAGGTCCCCGATTGGACGATGCGTCCCGCCTCGACCACGTGGATGACGTCGGCGTTGCGCACGGTCGACAGCCGGTGGGCGATCACGACGATCGTCCGCTGACCGCTCATGCGTTCGAAGGCGTGTTGGATGGCGGCTTCGCTCTCGGCGTCGAGGCTGCTGGTCGCCTCGTCGAGCACGAGCAACGCCGGTCGACGCAGCAGCGCCCGGGCGAGCGCCACGCGCTGCCGTTCGCCGCCCGACAGCCGTACGCCCCGGTCGCCCACCACGGTGTCCAGACCGTCGGGGAGCTCGAAGACGAACTCGGCCGCCGCGGCCCGGAGCGCCTCCTCGATCTCGCCGTCGGTGGCCTCGCGCCGCACGAGCCGGAGGTTCTCGCGGATGGTGTCGTGGAACAAGAAGGTGTCTTGATGAACGTAGCCGATGCTGCGGCGCCAGGCGCCCACGGTGGCCCCCTCGAGCGGCGTCCCGTCGAGCGTGATGCGACCGGTGGTGGGCATGACGAGGCCCACCAGGAGATCGGCCAAGGTGCTCTTGCCGGCGCCCGAGGGGCCGACGAAGGCCGTGGTGGTGCCCGCCCGCAGGGTCAGGTCGATGTCCGACAAGGGGGGCACGCTCGCCCCCTCGTCGTAGCGGAAGCCGACGCCCTCGAGGCGGATGGCCGTGCGCAGCGACTGCGGCGCCCTCTCGGCGAGCGCCTCGGCATGGCCGTCGAAGCGCTCCACGAGTCCCTCGACCCGTTCGTAAGCCGGCAACTGCTGGACGATGCCCACCACCTGCCGTTGCAGCCCGGTCACCAACGGCACCAGCCGCGCGAACACGTACAGCAGCAGCAGGATGCCGGCGAGCGGCAGGGTGAGGACCTCGAGGGCGAACCAGAACACCGCCGCCAGGATGGCGGCCGATCCGATCTGCAAGACCACCGAGAGGGCGGATTGATGGCGCGCGACGGCCGCCATCGACCCCGCCGTCCGATCCGTGCGCTCCGCGAAGCGGGCTTGGTGCTCGGCCTCGGTCGCGTGGCTCTTCGACACGCGCATCCCGGCCAGGTGCTCGGCGATGGTGGCGAACAGCGACTCGTACGCCTTGGACACTTCCTCGCCCTTGGCCCGTCCGGCCGCCGTCGCCCGGGCCAGCAGGCCCGACAGCGCCAGCCCGCTCGCCACCGCCACCAGGGTCGCCCACGGCGACACGAACAGCGCCAGCGCCAGGTAGATGGAGGTTTGGATCAGCCGCGACACGAGGCCGACGAGCGACTGGCTGACGCCGCCCACGCGCTCGACCTCCTGCGTCAAGGCGTGGGTGAAGTCGGCGCTCCGGTGGCGTGCGTAGAACGACCACGAGCTGCGCACGATGGCGGCGTACACGCGTCGTCGCAGCGCGCGCACGAACCCCTGGTACAAGAGCACCGAGCGGATCGCCGTGGTTCGTTGCAGCAGGGCCTGCACGGTCACCACCGCGAGGTAGAGGAGCAAGACGACGGGCACCGTCGGCGCCACGCCGATCGTCGTGAAGGCGGCCGCCATCACGTCGGCCAGCCGACCGACGCTGCCTTGGCCCACGTCGAGCCCCGTCAGCCCGAGCAGCGGCACCAACATGAGCAACCCCACGCCCGAGGCCGCGCCGGAGGCCAACGTCAGGAAGATGACGACGGCCACGCCACGACGCGAGTAGCGCGTGATCGATCGCAGCAGCTGCCAGGCGAGCGCGAACGAGGAGGCGGCGGGCACCGGGGCCGCCACCGCTCCATCCCGACCGGCTGAACTGGCGTCGCGCTCGTTCGCGAGCATCGGGGCTCCGTCGTGCCGGTCCCGAGACGTCCCGGACGGCCCCAGGGGGTCCCACGGGTGAGGGCGGCGCCCGAGTGTAGCCGGAGACCGCGGCCCCCCGCTGCGCAGCGGCTTACACCTCACGCGAGTGACGGACCCCGCCGACGTCGCGTTCCGCAGGCACCTAGAATCGCCTGGCCCACTTCCGGCCGGGTCGTCCGGCCGTGCCCGACCCGGAGGACGATGATGCCCGCAGCGCACGACATCCCCGACGAGGCCACCCTCACGGTGGTCGGCGAACCCGTGTTCACCGAGATCCCAGGTGAGACCGTGATCCTGGACGCCCGCACGGGCCGGTACTTCGGACTCGACGAGGTCGGCAGCGTCGTCTGGCGCCAGCTGCAGTCGTCGACCACCCTCCGCCAGCTCATCACGGTCGTGACGGACGCGTACGACGTCACCCCGGAAGCGTGCGAACGCGACCTGCGGGTGCTCCTCCACGACCTCCGTGCGACCGGTCTGATCGCCGTCGACGAACGAGCGCGTGGCTGATCGGGAGACCGCTTGGGCGCGCGTCCGCCGGCGCGTCTGGGTGCTCGTCTTGGTGACGTCCGTCCGACTGGCGCTCTGGGTCCTGCCCTTCCGGCTCGCGCGGCGCCTGTTCGACCGTGCGCCCGCGCCCGACGCCCCGAGCGACGCGCGGCGTGCGGTTCGTGTGGCGCACGAGATCCGCTGGGCGAGCCGCCGCGTCCCACGCGCGACCTGCTTCACGCAGGCCCTCGCCGCCCGGATCTGGCTGGCGCGTCTGGGCGTGGCCAACGACCTCAGGATCGGCGTCGCCCGCAACGCGACGGGCGGGCCGGAGGCGCACGCCTGGATCGAGGTCGCCGGCCTCGTCGTCCTGGGCAACCTGGTCGACCTCCAACGTTTCGCACCCTTGCCCGACGGCCCCAGCGCCGCGTCGTCCCCGCCACCATCCAGCCCGTGAGCGGCCTCTGCGGCATCGTCGACTTCTCGGGACGGGGCGTCGCGGTCGAAGCCCTCGAGCCCATGATCGCCGCCGCCCCCTACCGTGGCCGCGACGGCGTCACCACGTGGTCGGGCCCCGGTGTCGCCTTCGCTCACCAGCAGACGTGCGTGACGCCCGCGTCGCGTCACGAGACGCAACCTCACGTGGACCGGGGCGGCAAGCGGGTGCTGCTGGCCGACGCCAGGCTCGACGACCGGGAGGGACTCGTCGCCGGTCTGCGGGCCGGCTCCGGCAGCGCACGCGACGCGACCGACGTCCACCTGCTGGCAGCGGCGCTCGACACGTGGGGCGAGAGCGGCGTGGGACGGCTCGTGGGCGACTACGCGTTCGTGTCGTGGGACCCGAGCCGGCGGCGCCTCTTCGCGGCGCGCGACGCCATGGGGATGCGACCGTTGGTGTACCGCTGGGACGGCCGACGGCTCTGGTTCGCGTCCGAGGTGCAACAGGTGTTGGCGGCCGATGGGGTCGTCGCGAACCTGTACCCGCCGGCGATCGCCGCCCACCTCGTGGGCCGCTTCGAAGACCACGCCTGGACACCCTTCGACGGCGTCTTCCGGCTGCCGCCCGGCCACGCGCTCACGGTGGACGAGCGCGGACCACAGGTGGTGCGTGGCTGGGAGGTCGACCCCGATCACCGCGTCCGTTTCCGCACCGAAGGCGAGTACGCCGACGCCTTCCGTGAGCTGTTCCGCCGGGCCGTGACCGACCGGTTGCGCAGCGAACGACCGGTGGGCGTCCTGCTCAGCGGCGGCGTGGACTCCAGCGCCGTGGCGTCGATGGCGGGCCTCGTGACGCGCGAGCGCGGCGGCGACCCGAGCCGCGTCCACACCTACTCCTGGGCCCTCTCCGAGCTCCACCAGGTCGACGAGCGCCACGTGAGCGACCAGGTCGTGGCGCACTACGGCCTGAGCGCCGCACCGGTCGCCGCCGACGAGCTGTGGCCCCTCAGCCGCTACCCAGCGGTCGGCCCCACCCGCAACGGTCCGTTCGTGGGCGTCTACCAGGAGTTGATCGATCAGGCGCTGTGCCAGGCGGAGGCCGATGGCCTCGGCGTGGTGCTCTCGGGCAACCGTGGCGACCTGCTCAGCGGCGAACCGGTCCCCGACGTCGTGGGGCTGCTCCTGAACGGGCGCTGGCGGGCGGCCAGCGACGACCTACGGTTCCACCGGCGCCGGCGCGGCGTATCGGCCTTCCGAGCCGTCGAAGGCCTGGTCGTCCGACCTGCCGTGAGCGACCTCATGGCTCGCTGGAACGTCGCGAGGCCGCGTGAGCGTCCCGGCCCACCGCGGCCGGTTCGGGCGGCCGCCTGGGTCGATCCGACGCTGCTGGCCGAGGCCGACCTCGGAGCTCGACCACGCCGTGGCATCGACGCGCCGCCGGGTCTGCTCGGCTCGGCGCGGCGCGAACGGTACCGGGCCGTGTTCTCGGGCATGCAGATCGCCACCATGGACTGGGCGAACACGATGTACGCCGCGCGCGGCCTCGGCTTCGCCGACCCGTGGAGCGATCGCCGCTTGGCCGAGTTCGTCATCGCGGCGCCCGCCTGGGTGGTCATGCGGCTCGCCCAGCCGAAGCGGCTGGCGCGCGCAGCGATGCGGGGTGTGGTGCCCGAGAGCGTTCGTCGCGCCGTCACGAAGGTGGACCCGAGCCCACTGTTCCGGCGGACGCTCGAAGAACGAGGCGTCGCGCTCATCGAGGACCTGCTCGCAGCGCCGCGGATGGCCGAGCTCGGCTACGTCGACCCCGCGCCGTTGCGAGCCCACTACGCGCGCGTCCGCGCCGGCGAACCGGTGGAGGCGACCTTCTGGTGGGCCCTCACGCTGGAGATGTGGCTTCGTGGCACACGTTCGTGAGGATCCCGTAAGAGCCGGCCGGTAGCGTGGGTGGTGTACGAAAATTCTCACGGAGTAGGAGGTGCATCCATGAACGAGACCAAGAAGGCGTACCGGCCGCCCACGCTCACCACGTGGGGCAACGTGGTCGTCCTGACCCAGGTCGGCAACACGCACCCGGGCAACGACTGCTTCGGCGGCAGCGTCTACCCACCGGGCCATGCGGACGGCTGCCCGCCGGGCCGTGGCCCCAACTGACCCACAGAACGTCCGATGGGGTCCGGTCCTCAGGCCGACCACCAGGCCCGGTCTTCGGCGCGAAGACCGGGCCCACCTCGTGCCGACCGCCGACGGCCCAGCGCCGACCGGGTGAGAATCCCGTGAGTCACCTCCGCTATGGTCGACCTCGGAGAGGAGGTGACAGGATGAACGACACCAAGCGCGCGTACAGCGCCCCGAAGCTGCAGGACTGGGGCAAGGTCGTCGACCTGACCCAGGTCGACGGCTGCGTGAGCACCGACAGCTTCTTGTCGGGCAGCGTCATCGAGTGCCGGCCGGTCCAGACGCTCAGCTGAGCCCTCTCGCCGCGGCGGTCCGGGCACGTTCGACGGGCCGCCGCACCCCCCGACCACGTTCAGGCGCCCCATGCGTGACCCAAGCTTCATGACATCGGCACCCATCGCCCCCGACCTCCTGTTGCTCCCGATCCCGGCCGCCTCCCCGGACGGTCCGGATCCCGCGGCGACCGCCATCGACCTGGCTCGCGGCCTCACGACGTCGCCGCTCTGGCAGGACGTTCAGCCGGCCGCCATCGGTGCGCGCCCCGGCACGGCCGGCCTCCTCGGCATCGTCGGCCGTTTCGACGACCTCGCGATGGAACGCTTCGCCGCCCTGCGTTGGCAGGTCGAACACGTCTGGCCCCACCTCCACCACGTCGGGTACCGCGAGGCCGAGCTCGCCGCCGAACGCCTCGCCGACGCCCTGGTCTCGCGTTTCGGGCGTGCGGCGCTGTCCGAGTTCCGCTTCACCGCCATCCCCCGCGGCGGCCTCATCGTGCTGGGCATGGTCGCGTACGCGCTCGAACTCAGCGCCGAGCAGCTCGACGCCGCTGGCGACCCTGCGGCCGTCCAGGTGGTCGTCGACGACTGCGCCATCTCGGGCGACCGGTTCCGTCGGTACCTCGCATCGTCGGCGGTGGCTCGAAGGACCGTGTTCGCGCCCTTGTTCTCCACACCCGCCCTGCGCGCCGCCATCTGCGCCGCCGAGCCGGAGCGTGTGTGGGCCTGCGTGAGCGCCCACGACCTCGTCGACCGCGCGCCCGAACGCCAGGGAGCGGCGTACGCGGCGTGGCGCGAGCGCTGGCAGGCTCGCCCGACCGGCGGCGCCTACTGGATCGGTCAGCCCGAGCCCATCACCTTCGCCTGGAACGAGCCCGACCTCGGGTACTGGAACCCGGTGACGCAGCGCCGCGAGAAGGGCTGGTCGCTGCTGTCACCGGAACACTGCCTGAAGCACCGCCGCCACGACGGTCCGACGCCCTGTGTGCAGGTCGCGGCCGGCTGGGACGGAGGCCTGCGTCCCGCCGACGAGGTGCTGGCCATCACCTTCGAAGATCGCGTCTACGTGGGCGCGTGCGGCTGGACCGCCCCGCTGGTGCTCGAGGACGTCGCCGCCGACCTGTGGCGCGCGTTGCAGGGCACGGGCGACCACGGCGCGGCGGCCGCGTCCGTCGCCGACGCCTACGACGCCCCCGTCGCCGCCGTCCGCGAGGACCTCGACCGCTTCGTCCGACAGCTGCTGGATCGGGGCGTCTTGGTGCAGCGGCCTTGAGGCGCCCGGGCAGCGGGCCGTGGTCGGCGTACGGCGTCACGTTCCAGAGCCATCATCCGTTCCGGTTCCACCTCACGCCGGCGTCGCGCCGCGTGGACCTCACCTTCGAGCTCGTCGACGAGCCGCCGCTCGCCGACGGTTGGGACGCGCTGCCGAGCACGTTCACGAGCCGGGACGGCACGACCGGTGTCGCCACCGCCGACGTCCGCCTGGTCGACGGCTGGCACGTGCTGCGGTTCATGGACGCCGCCCACTTCTTCGTACGGGACGACCTCGTCCTCTGCGTCCTGCATCAGCCGGCGTACCGGTTCGCGATCGACATCTGGTTCCTGGGCAGCGTGCTCACGTACTGGCTCGAGCTGCGCGGTGTGCCCGTCTTGCACGCCGCGAGCGTCGAGGTGCCTGGCGGCGCCGTGGCGTTCCTCGCCGACCATGGCGCGGGCAAGAGCACCCTCGTCGCTTCGTTCGTGGCCGCCGGGTCGCGGCTCATGGGCGACGACGTGGTGCCCCTCGAGCCGCGCGACGACCACGTCTGGCTCCGGCCCGGCTACCCGCAGATGCGCTTCTGGCCCGAGCAGGCGGAGCGCCTGTTGGGCAGCGTGCAGGGCCTGGAACGGGTCCAGCCCGGCTCCGCGAAGCTGTTCGCGCGGGTCGGCGACGGCGTCTTCGGCTCGTTCTGCGACACGCCCCGGCCGCTCGTCGGCCTGTACCTGCCCCAGCGCACGGACGGTGGCGAGGTGTCGATCGAACGCTTGGGGTTCGCCGAAGGCGTGACCTCGCTCGTGCGCTACTCGTTCCTGTCCGGCCTGGTCGAGGCGAGCGGGCTCCGGTCGGCCCGCTTCTCGTGCCTGGCGGACGTCGTGCGACGGGTGCCGGTCCGGCGGCTGCGCTACCCGAGCGGCTTGGAACACCTGGCCGACGTGCGCGCCGCGGTGCTCGCCGACGCTGTGGCCGCCGACCGGGCGGTCGGCGAGGACGTCGCCGACAGCGACTCAGCCGGCGCCGGCAGCGACGCGGCCTGAGCCGCCAGTGTCACGCGCCCGTGGCGGGCGCAGGGTCCGCCGGAGTCCTCCCGACCGGCGACCCCGGCTCCAGGTCGAACACGTTCAGCTCCGCCGGACACGAGAAACGGATCGGCACCAGCCCGACGCCCAGACCGCGCGACACGTACCCCCGCGCCGGCCCGGCCACCCACCCCTCGGCGAAACGCCGTCCGTAGCGCGACGAGGTGATCACGGGACCGATGAAGGGGAGCTGGATCTGACCGCCGTGCGTGTGGCCGGCCAACGTCAGACCGACGTCGACGGGCACGCGCGGCAGGAGGTCGGGGTTGTGCGTGGCGAGCAGCGAGGCGACGGCCGTCCGACGCTCCCGGAGCGCCCGCTCGACGCTCGGCCGTCCGTTCCGCGCGTCGTCGACACCCGCCAGGAACAGGTCGTCGCGCGGCGTCACGCCGCGGTTGACGAGCACGTCGATGCCCAGTGCCTCGAGCCGTGACTCGAAGGACTCGATGCGTCGGAAACGACCGTGGTCGTGGTTGCCCCAGACCGCGAACACGCCCAACGGCGCACGCAGCCGCGACAACTCGGTCAACAACGGCTCGACGTCGCCGGCACGGACATCGACCAGATCGCCCCCCAGCACCACGACGTCGGGCTCCTCGCGCAACGTCGCGTCCACCCACGCCCGCACCGACCCGGTACCGATGTACGGACCGTAGTGGAGGTCGCAGAGCCATGCGAGCCGGAGCGGCGCTTCGAGCCCCGCGAGCGGCACGCGCTGGCGGACCACGTCGAAGCGGTACGCCTCCCACGCACCGCGGCCCGCCAGCGCCAGGACGGCGCTCGCGCCGGCCAGGGCGAGGAAGCGGCGGCGGGTCATCGACTCCATCGCCTCACGCTACGACGAGGTGCGGCGTCTACCGCACCCCATCGACCACCCAGCCCGCCACCCGCGTCACGCTGGCGTCCACCTGCCGCAGGAGCGTGAGCACCTCCAGGTGATGCGAGCTCGACGCCCGCGCCTCGGGCAGTCGCGCCTCGAGCCGGGCCAGGTGGGCGACGCGCATGCGCGCCACCTCGGCCTCGAGCGCCGGCCGCCCGTCGATCACGCGCTGCGCCATCGCCACGTCGCCGGTGGCCAGCGCGGTGAAGGCGCTGCGCATGCGCCCGTGGACGTGCTCGGCCGTGCTCCCGAGCTCGGCCCGACCTTCACGGCTGTATTCGACACCTTCGGCCCGGAGCTTCTCCTCGCGCCGGTTCAGACGCCGGATCTGGTCACCGACGTGCTCGAGCTCGGTCGCCATGAGCAGCAGGCGCTCGGAGACGGGGTCGTCGCCGTGGGCGGCCCGCAGACGCGCCAGGTAATCGACCACGTGGTGCGTGAGCCGGTCGACCTTCGCCTCGCGCGCGGCGATGTGCTCGGGGTCCCAGTCGCCGGTTCGCACGAAGCCGACGGCCAGCTCGGCCATGACCGCCACGTGGTCGCTGATCCGCACCGTCTCGCGCAACGCCAGCGCCTTGGCCAGATCGGGGTCGTCGAGGGCGGCGTCACGCAGGTACTTCGGGCCCAACTCCTCGTCGCCGCTCGCCATCCAGCGGGCGGCCAGCGCCGCGATCGGGCCTGCGAGCAGCGTACCGACCAAGCCGACGACGACGTTGAAGAGGGTGTGCGCGTTGGCGATCTGGCGGGCGCCGTCGCCCCCGATCGCCGCCACGGCTTGCGCCGCCGGACCGATCGTCAACACCAGCACACCGGCGCCGACGGCCTTGATCGCCAGGTGCATGGTCGCCACCCGCTGCGCGGCCGCGTCGAGCCGCCGCGCGCTCAGCAGCGGCAACAGCGTGCTGCCCACGTTGCCGCCGGCGACGAGCGCCAACGCCGTGGGTAGGCTCACGGCGCCGGCCACGAACAGGCCCAGCGCGACCGCGGCCGCGGCGTTGGCGCTGGCCAGCGCGCCGCCGAGCACGACGCCCAGGAGGGCGACCGCGAACGGCTGCCGCTCGGCCCCGGTCACGACCAGGTCGAACAGCGGCGAGCCGGCCAGGTTGCCCACCGAACCGACGGTCAGGTCGAGGCCCAGGAACAGCATCCCGCCGCCGAGCACCAGGCCGCCCAGGCCGCGCGTCCGACCCCAGAGCGTCAGGAGGAAGCCGACGCCCACCAAGGGCAGCGCGTAGGCGGCGACGTCGAAGGCGGCCAGTTGGATCGCCAAGGTGGCGCCGATCTTGGCGCCGAGCGACAGCGCGATCCCCTCGCGGACCGCCACCAGACCGCCGGCCACCAGGCCGAGCGCCGTGACCGCGGTAGCGGTGCCGCTCTGCGTCGCCGCCGACACGGCCGCGCCAGTGAAGAGCGCCCGGAACGGCGAACGGGTGGCCGAGGCCATCCAGCGCCGCGCGGCCGGGCCGGCCACCGACTGGAGCGCGTTGGCGATCCTCTCGATACCGAGCAGGAAGAGCGCGAGACCGCCCAGGGTGGTGAAGATCACGGACGGACGCCGGCGGGGAGCGGGACCCGCACCGGTCGACGCGAGCGGAACGAGACGAGCTCGAACACGCCCAGGGCGGCGAGCGACGTCACCGCCTCCTGCCACCCCATCCCCAGGTGATCGCGCGCGTGCGTGTCCGAGCCGTAGGTGATCGGCACCCCGCGCCGGACCAGAGCGGCGAGCAGCGTGGCGTCCGGGAACGGACGGCCGTCGCGACGCATGCCGGAGCCGTTGATCTCGACCGCTACCCCGGCCGCCGCGATCGCGTCGAGCGCCGCATCGATGGCGCCTTGCGGCGGCGTGGTCGGCGCCGGCACCCGCGCGCGGATCAGGTCGAGGTGTCCGAGGACGTCGAACAGCCCGCTCGAGGCCGCCGCGGCGATCTCGGACCAGTAGCGCTCATGGAAGACGTCGGGCGTGGCACCGTCCCACGTGTCGGGGTGGAACAGGTTCCACGTCCCCACCTCGTGCACGCTGCCGATGACGTAGTCGAGTTCGGGCCGGTCGAGCCCGGCGCGCACGGCCGCCTCCGTCCCCGGGATCCAGTCGACCTCGGCGCCGACGCGCACGTCGAGGCGACCGCGGAAGTCGTCGCGCACCGCGGCGGCCTCGCGCAGGTAGCCGTCCCACTGCGAGCGCGCCATCTGGGTCAGGGGCAGCGGGTGATCGAGCGGGTCGGCGAAGCGGGGTGCGTGGTCGGACACCCCCAGCACCTCGATGCCGGCCGCCAGCGCCCACGTGGCGACGTCGGCCAGGCGCCCGACGGCGTGACCACAGCGCTCGTGGTGGGTGTGGAGGTCGATCACGGCGCACCAGTCTGTCATATCCGCATGCCCGGTGCGGCGGGCCTCGCGTCCGCGCCGCACGGGCGCGCTCAACCGCGGCCGAGGACGGCCGACTCGTTCGCCCGGCGCGCCTTGGGCATGTCGCGGTGGAACGTGGCCACGTCCTCGAAACGCTCACGCAAGCGCTGCGCCAACCGCTCGGCGATGGCCACCGAACGGTGCTGCCCGCCCGTGCAGCCGATGGCGACCGTCAGGCGGGCCTTGCCCGAGGCCGCGTGGAGCGGGATCCAGCGCGTCAGGAGCGACGTGATCTCGTCCACGAAGCGGTTCGTCTCGGGTTGCGCGAAGACGTAGTCGGCGACGACGGGATCGAGGCCCGTCAGCGGCCGCATGGCCGGGTCGTAGTAGGGGTTGGGCAAGAAGCGCACGTCGAACACCAGGTCGGCGTCGAGCGGCACCCCGTGCTTGAAACCGAAGCTCATGACGTCGACGTCGAGCTGCATCGGAACGTCACGCCCCAGGACGATGCGCCCTAGCCGCGCCCGCAGCGCGTACGCGTTCATCGTGGTGGTGTCGAGCACCAGATCGGCCCGGTCGCGGACCTCGGCCAGCAGGCGCCGTTCGGTGGCGATCTGCTCGTAGAGGCTGTGCCCATCCCTGATCGGATGCCGGCGGCGCGTCTCCGAGTAGCGCCGCACAAGCACGTCGTCGGCACAGTCGAGGAAGAGGATCTGGTGCTGGACATCCTCCGCACGGAGCTTGTCGAGCGCGTCGAAGAGGTCGGCGAACATCGACCGGCCGCGTACGTCCATCGCGACCGCGACGCGTTGACCGTGGTCGACGGCAAGCGCCTGCAGGCTCGAGAGTTGCGGCAAGAACGCGGGCGGCAGGTTGTCGATGCAGAAGAAGCCGAGGTCTTCGAGCGCCTTCATGGCCTCGGTCTTGCCGGCCCCGGAAAGGCCCGTCACGATCAGCAGATGTTCTGTCGCCATCAGACCCCCAGCCGTTCGGAATTCCGGACCCTCCAGACCGCGGGGTGCGATCGGTCGGAGGCAACCTCGATTCGCCCTCGTAACGCGCGGCCCGCAAGAGCGCCAGCATAGCGCCGATGCGGTCGCGCGGCGCGGCGGCGCCGCGCAGCGGTCGTCACACCCCCCGCGTTCGATCCGCCCCCGCGACCGTCTCGGGTACGCTCGGCGCGATGCGCTTCCGCCCCCTGCCCCGCCTCCCCGACGTCGGCCTCGTCGAGCTCGACGTGCACCGCGACGAGCGTGGCTTCTTCGTCGAGCGCTGGCGCAGCGACGCCGCCGGGCAGATCGGGCTGCCGACCTTCGTCCAGGAGAACCACTCGCGCTCGGAGCGCGGGACCTTGCGCGGACTCCACTTCCAAGTGCCGCCGCACGCTCAGTCGAAGCTCGTGAGCGTGGTGCGAGGGACGGTGTTCGACGTGGTCGTCGACCTGCGCCGCGGGTCGGAGACGTACGGCCTCTGGGAGGGCGTCGACCTATCCGGCGAGCGACCGTCGCACCTGTGGGTGCCGACCGGGTTCGCCCACGGGTTCCTGGTGACGAGCGACGTGGCCGACGTGGTGTACAAGGTCGACGCGCCGTACGCGCCCGAGGCCGAGGGCGGTCTGCGCTGGGACGATCCCGACCTGGCGATCGCATGGCCGATCGGCGAGCTCGCTCCGCTCACGTCGGCGAAGGACCTGCGCTGGCCCGCCTTCGCGGACCTGCCGCCGCGGTTCACCTGATCCCGATCCGAGACGGTACGCTCGATGACGATGTCGACGCCTCGTTCCCGCCCCGACCACCGCGTCACCGCTTGGCGCTGGTGGAACCGCGGCTTGTACTGGCTCTACGAACGCCGACTGCTCGCGCAGGTTCGCGACGGTCCCGTCCCCCATCACCTCGGCATCATCATGGACGGCAACCGCCGCTTCGCGCGCGCCCTCGGACTCGACGTGAAGGCGGGCCACGACTACGGCGCCGGCAAGGCCCGCGACGTGCTGGCGTGGTGCCTGGAGCTCGGCATCCAACACGTCACGCTCTGGGGCTTCTCGACCGACAACCGGGGACGTGACCCCGAGGAGGTCGCGCACCTTCACCGCCTGTTCGCGGCCCAGGCCCGCGAGTTCCTGTCCGACACGCAGCTGCACCGCAACGAGGTGCGCGTTCGCGTGATCGGCGACATCGAGGACTTCCCCGACGAGTCGAAAGAGGCGCTGCGCGCGATGGAGGCAGCCACGGAGAACTACGACCGGTTGCACCTGCACGTCGCGCTCGGCTACGGCGGGCGCGAGGAGATCGTGGCGGCGGTGCGGTCGGTGTTGGAGGAACACGCCGCAGCGGGCCACGAGCTGGCCGACGTCGCCAGCACCCTCGACGCGGCCGACATCGACGCCCACCTCTACACGGCCGGCCTGCCCGACCCCGACTTCATCGTCCGGACGTCGGGCGAGGTGCGCTCGTCGGGCTTCTTGTTGTGGCAGTCGGCGTACGCCGAGTTCTACTTCTGCGACGCCTACTGGCCGGAGTTCCGGCGCATCGACTTCCTGCGCGCCATCCGCTCGTTCCAACAACGGCAGCGGCGCTTCGGCAAGTAGGCGGCGGGCGGCCGCCTACGGCAACGCCAGGACGTCCAGCAGGTCGGTGAGCCCCACGTTGGTCCGCACCCGGGTCAGGATCGACAGCACCGTGCCGGTGCCGGGCGAGGGGCCGAGGATCGCCACGCTCGCGACCGCGGCCGCCGCCACCGACGGGTCGCGGAAGGTCAGGACGTCGACCACGTCGTCGGCCCCGTAGGTCGTGGGCGTGGCCGGGCCGCTCGGTTCGGCCGCCAGCAGCTGCAGGGTCGAGTCTCCTTGGGCCACGAACAGGCGCAGCGCATCGGCCTCGTCGGCGTAGGCGAAGAGGTCGAACGCGATGGCGCAGGTGCTCATGGTGTCGAGCACCGCTGCCGCCGCGGCGCGCGACGGTCCCTCCCCCAGGTGGAGCCCGTCGGTGGGGCGGTACACGATCAGACGCGGGTGCGACGTCCAGTTCCAGATGACGGCGAACAGCGTGACGGCGCCGTCGGCGTCCACGGCGAAGACCGGGAGCGGCCGGACGGCCTGCCCGACCGCTGCGACGAGGCGGCCGGCTTCCTGCAACATCGCGCGCGTGTCGACCCCGGTGGTCTCGGGCGGCGGCAGCCGGAAACCGGCGGCGAACCGGGCCAGCATCGTGGCCCAGGCCTCGGGGGTGTGGTTCTCGGGTGTCCAGCCCTCAGGCAGCAGACGCCGCTGATGCAAGTAGGTGACCGCCGCGGTCGCCGCGCCCGCCTCGGCGACCGGTCCGTCGCCGGTTCGCAGGGCCGGCAGCGCCGGTTCGACCAGCCGGACCGCCTCGGCGAGCAGCGCGGCCGCCACCTGACCGGGCGAAGCGTCGGCGCCGGGCAGGGCCCGTTGCAGCTCGGTGGTGCACACCTGCGCGGCCGCGCTCGACAGGAGCGCGGCGACGATCACCAGCTGCAGCAAGCGCATGGGTGAGCCTAGCAAGGTCGGTCCCGGCACGCGTGAGCCTGGCCGAGCGAGCCCCGCGCACGTGCCGGCGGCCCCACCCGCCCGCGTCACACCAAGCCGGCCACGTCCACGGCGCCCTTGGGCTCCACGTAAGCGGTGTCCATCTGCGCCAGCTGCAGCTTGCCCGACACGTCGTCGTTCACCGCGTGCCAGTAGGTGTAGGCCTCGAGCACCCAGATCCCGGACTCGCGCGTGCCGTTGCCGGAGCCCTTCACGCCGCCGAACGGCAGGTGCGCTTCGGCGCCGTTGGTGGTGTTGTTGATCGACGTCATGCCGGCCTCGATGCGGCTCTTGAACTGGTACGCCCAGTCGCGGTTCATCGTGTACACGGCGCTCGACAGGCCGTAGTCGACGGCGTTCGCCACGTCGATCGCCTCGTCGATACCGTCGACCTTCACCAGGTTGATGGTCGGTCCGAAGGTCTCCTGCTGGAAGAGCTTCATGTCGGGCGTGACGTCGGCCCACACGGTCGGCCACCCGTAGTACGCGGCTTCCGGGTCGGTGCCCGCCCAGCCCGCGGGCAGGTTGTCGGGGGTGATCCGACCCTCGCCGTGGAGCTTCGTCGCGCCGTCGGCGGCGCCGACGTCGTAGTGCGCCAACCAGCCCTCGTAGAAGCGCCTGTTGATGAACGGCCCGTACATCACGTCGGGAACCTTGTTCGGGTCGCCGATGCGCACCTTCGCGACCGCCTCGAGGTAGCGCTTCACGAACGTGTCGTAGATGGGGGCATCGACGATGACGTTGCCCGCCGACGTGCAGCGCTGCCCGCCGGTGGCGAAGGCGCTGAACAGCGCGCCCTGCACGGCGTTGTCGAGGTCGGCGTCGCGAAGGACGACGAGCGGGTTCTTGCCGCCCAGCTCGAGGGTCGGGTGCAGCAGGTTGCGACCCGCCACGCCGCCGACGTGGCGACCCACGGCCGTGGAGCCGGTGAACGCGAACTTGTCGAGCAGGCCCTCGTCCATCGCGTCGACCAAGAAGGCGCCGGCGGCGTCCTTGCCGCCGCCGAAGACGACGTTGAGCACGCCGGCGGGCAACCCGGCCTCCTCGATGAGCTTGGCGAAGGCGTAGGCCACCGTGGGAGCGTCCTCGGAGGGCTTCCAGACGATGGTGTTGCCGGTCACGAGCGCGGGCACGATCTTCCAGGACGGCACGGCGATCGGGAAGTTGCCGGCGGTCACGATGCCCACGACGCCGAGGGGCCGACGGTAGGTGAAGAGCTCCTTGTCGGGCATCTCGGAGGGCACCGTCTGACCGTAGAGCCGCCGCCCCTCGCTCTGGAAGAAGCGGCAGGTGTCGATCGCTTCCTGCACGCTGCCGCGCGCCTCCTTGAGCGTCTTGCCCATCTCGCGCGTCACGAGCCGCGACAGCGACTCCTTCTCGCGCGCGAGCGCCTCGCCGAGTCGACCGAGCAGTTCGCCGCGGATCGGGGCAGGCGTGCCCGACCAGGCCGGGAAGGCGGCTCGCGCTGCAGCGCACGCCTCACGCACCTGCTCGCGCGTCGCTTCCGGGAAGACGCCGAGGACGTCGGCCCTCTCGCTCGCGTTGCGGCTCTCGAAGGTGGTGGGGCTGGCGACCTCGCGGCCGGCGATCAGGTGTCCGAAGGTTCGGGGCATGACGTTCCTTCCCAAGGCGTGGGGCAGCGCGCGGCGCGCGCCGGTACGGGCGGCGCGGACGGGCCGCGCAACGCGCCGACGCGTCCCTGACCGCGATGAAGTCGGTCGGAGGGTACCACGGCCCGTGGCCGCTGGACGTCATCGACGGTGGTGGCGGGCGGGCACGACGCCCTCGATCACGTGGCCTCAAGCGCCCCTTGCCAACCCGGTAGCCACACCTCGAACCGCGTCGGTCCCCCCGGCGGCGACCCCACCTCCAGGCGCCCGTCGAACGCCTCGACGATGCGCTTCGCGACGGCCAGCCCCACGCCCACGCCGCCGGGTCGGCCGCTCACGAAGCGGTCGAAGACGCGCGCCACGACGTCGGCCGCGATCCCAGGGCCGTCGTCCTCGACGACCACCCGCACGTCGCCGCCGGCAGTGCCGACCGTCACGCGCACGCCCTGCGGCCCCGCCGCCTGCACGGCGTTGCGCACCAGGTTGCGGACGACCTGCCGCAGCCGGTCGGGATGGGCGAACACGCGTGGGTCGCCGGGCTCGATCGTCAGCGACACGCCCGGGTACGCGTCGACGACGCTGCGCGCCACCAGCGCCACGTCCGTCACGCTCAGGTCAGGCGCCCGGTCCAGTTCGCCGCGGGCCAAGGTCAACAGGTCCTGGGAGGTGTGCAGCAACTCGTCGGCCGCGTCGCGTGCCGCGCGAACGCGCGAATCCCCAGCGTGGGCGTCTGCCAGCGCCCGCAGTTCGCCGGCGACCACGGTGAGCGGGGCCGCGAGCTCGTGGGCCACCTCCGCCAGCGCGTGCCGTTCGGCGTCCTGCCGGGCCCGGATGCTCTCCAGAGCCGCGTTGAGCGCGCGCGCCACCTCCGCCACCTCGTCGTCGGGCCCCTCGTACCTGGCCAAGGCCGGCGCAGCCGGGTCGATGGCGGACGCCTGCGACGCCAGGTCGGAAAGCGGGCGCAAGGCGCGTCGCAGGAGCCACAACGCGACGATCCCCGCCGTCGCGGCAAGCAACGCGCCGGCGAGCACCAGGCTCGCGCGCAGCGTGGCGCGTGCGGCGTCCGCCTCGGCCAGGTCGATGGCGAGTCGGATGGTGCCGACCTCCGACCCCGAGGGCAGGACCCAGGGCACGCTGGCCACGAGCGAACGCCCGGTGCCGACCCGAACGATCGTCGGCGCGGCGAACCAGGCCAGCGGCGCCTCCCCCGCGTTCGGGAGGAGCACCCGGTTCGCGCTCGACACGAACTGGAGGCGCGCACCGCCGACGCCCGTGCCGTCGCCGATGAACGCTTGGCCCGGGGTCCCGCTCCGGACCACCGCCTGGACGCGGTCCAGGTCGCGCGCCAAGACGGCCTCCAGCTGCGCGCGCTGCAAGCGCCCGAACACCGCGTCGGTCAGGAGGAGGGTGCCGAGGAGCGACACGGCCACCGCGCCCAGCACCAACGCACCGAGACGCGTGCGCAGCCGGCGGGGGAACGGTCGCGCCATGGGAACGGAGTGGGCCCCGCTCACAGCACCGTGTACCCCTTGCCCCGGACGGTGCGGATCAGGTCGCCGGCCCCCAGCGCCTGCAGCCGCTTGCGGAGGAGGTAGACGAACACCTCGATCGTGTTCGACTCGGGCACGGCGTCGCCGTAGATGCGGCGCTCGAGGTCCTCGCGCGCGAAGACGCGCCCTGGGTTCGCGAGCAGGACGTGGAGCAGCCGCGCCTCCCGGTCGCGGAGCACCATCGCCTGGTCGCCGACGCTCAGGATCGAGGTGGCAGCGTCGACGCGGATGCCCGCGTGCTCGACGACGTCGCCCGCCGAACCGCGCTCGCGCAAGCGCACGTGGACCCGCGCCAGCAGCTCACGCACGTCGAACGGTTTGGTGACGTAGTCGGCCGCGCCAGCGTAGAGCCCCTCGACGCGGCTCGCCACGTCGCCACGCGCGGTGAGCATCAGGATCGGGACGTCGCCGTCCGCACGCAAGCGGCGCGCCACCTCGACGCCGTCCACGTCGGGCAGGTTGAGGTCCAGGACCACCAGGTCGACCTCGTCGTCCAACATCGCGGCCAGTCCATCGCCCCCGGTCGCGGCGAGCGTGACGCGGTGACCGGCCGCCGTGAACGCGTCGTGCAGGAGACCTCGCAACCGCGGGTCGTCTTCGATCACGAGCAGGTGGGCGGACGCCATGGTCGGACCTCTCCTGGATGCCCGCGGCGGTGGGTGGGCGAGCCGTCAACGGTCGGCATCGGGGGCGTCGTCGTGTTCGTCCGGGTCGTCGACGTCGTCCGGGTCGTCGTGGCCGCCATCGTCGCTGCGGTCGTCGACCTCGTCCGGCGGATCGTCGCTGCGGTCGTCGCTGCGGTCGTCGCGGCCGTCGTCGCTGCCGTCGTCGCTTGGGTCGTCGCTGGGGTCGCCGCCGCCGCGATCGTCCCCGCCGTCGTCGCCCTCGTCGCCGGGGGCGTCGCCGCTACCGGGCCGAGCAACGACGGAGCGCGGCTCGTCGCGTGGCTCGCCTGGCGGTACCGAACCGGGCGCCGGCCCCACGAGGAACGCCGGCGCATCGTCGACCGACAGACGCAACGTCAGCGACGCACGGTCCAGCAGGGTGGCGAGGTCGACCCAGGCGCCGTCCTCGCGGAACCACACGCGCCCGCGCGCCAGCTCCCCGTGCAGGCTCAGGACCTCGCCGTCCGGCGTCGCCACGAGCATGAGCAGGCTGGCGTGATCGGTCGAGAGGTCCAACACGAGACCGCGCGCATCGACGATGCCGTACCCGACCAGCACCCGCGCCTCGACGTCGGTCAGCATGACCTCGACGCCAGGCACGGGTTCGAACGCCTGGACGAGTGCCGGGCCGGAGAGCGCCAGCAGCGCGAGGGTCGACCGGAACAGGGTGCGGACCATGAGCTCCTTCGAGGCTACAACGACCGTGTCCGGCAGCAGCGGCACGCGATCCCATGAGGGGGGCCGGTGCGCCCGCCCGCCGGCGGCCACCCGCGCCCCGACGTCTCGTTCAGGGTTCAGTCGTCATCCTGGCCGTGGTCGCCGACGTCATCGCCGCTGTCGTCCGAACCGACGCCGTCATCACCACCATGGTCATCGCCCACGTCATCGCCGCTGTCGTCCGAACCGACGCCGTCATCCCCACCATGGTCATCGCCCACGTCATCGCCGCTGTCGTCCGAACCGACGCCGTCATCACCACCATGGTCATCGCCGACGTCGTCGCCGCTGTCATCCGAACCGACGCCGTCATCACCACCCTGGTCATCGCCGACGTCATCGCCGCTGTCATCGGAAGCGGCATCGTCGTCGCCCGCTGAGGCCGCGTTCGCGTCGTCGAACCGGTCCTCGAACGCCAGGTCGACCCGCGGGTCGTCGCCGAACAGCGCGAGGAACGCGCGCAGATCGAGGAACGCGCCGTCCACGATCACGGTCATCGCGCCGTCGGCGTCGATGACGCCGTCGTAAGCAACGTTCACGCCGTCAACTCCCGGAACGAGGACGCTGACGAAGCCGTCGAAGCCGCGCAACAGGTCGACCTCGGCTTCGGTCACGCCTGAACCGACCTCGACCTTGCCGATGCCCACCACGCGGCCTACGTCGTCGAAGACGTTGAAGCGGGTCTCCGTTCCAGCGAACGAAACGAAGGTGAGTCCGGCGACGAGGATGGCGAACAGGGTTCGTGGGATCTGGATCATGGGGTGGACCTCCTGACCACATGGAACGCGAACAGCCTGAAGCGCCGCTGAACGGCGCCGGCGGTCGGGTCGGACGTCGCTCGTCCCGAAGCGCCAGCGGGCCGCTCTGGTAGCATCGGTCGGCGCGCCCCGCGCGAACCGAGTCCTTTAACCCGGTCCCGCGAGACCGAGAAGGAGATCGCATGACCTTCACCTCAAAAGCCACCCTCATGGACGCCCAAGCGGTGGGGCGGGCGCTGACGCGCATCGCCCACGAGATCGTCGAACGCAACAAGGGCGCCGAGAACCTCGCGCTGGTGGGCGTCCACACCCGCGGCGTGCCGATCGCCGAACGCCTCGCCGATCTCATCGAACGCTTCGAATCGGTGCGGCCCCTGAGCGGCAAGCTCGACATCACGCTCTACCGCGACGACCTGACCGAGATCGCGCTCCAGCCGATCGTGCGCCGCACCGAGGTGCCCTTCGACGTGTCCGGCATGCGCATCGTGCTGTGCGACGACGTGCTCTACACCGGGCGCACCGCCCGCGCGGCGCTCGACGCGCTGGTCGACATGGGCCGACCGAAGTCGATCCAGTACGCCGTCCTGGTCGACCGAGGACACCGTGAACTGCCGATCCGCGCCGACTACGTGGGCAAGAACGTCCCCACCAGCCGCAGCGAGGTCGTCAAGGTCCGGCTCGACGAGGTCGACGGCGTCGACGGCGTGGAACTGCTCGAGCGCGAGGACGCGTGACGCCCGACGACGCGAGCGGTCGCCCAGCGACCGCGGGCCGCGGCGGTACCGCGGCACGGCCCCGACATCTGCTCGACCTCCAGGCCTGGTCGGTCGACGCGATCTCGGCCCTCTTCGACACCACCGACGTGATGGCGCAGGTCATGACCCGCACCATCAAGCGGGTGCCCGCGCTGCAGGGCTTCACGGTCGGGACGCTCTTCTTCGAGAACTCGACGCGCACCCGGCTCAGCTTCGAGCGCGCGGCGCGCGCCCAGACGGCGGACGTCATCTCCTTCGCTGCCGGCGGTAGCAGCGTGACCAAGGGCGAGTCGTTGAGGGACACCCTGCGCACGATCGACGCGATGCAGGCCGACCTCTACGTGGTGCGCCACCCGGCCGCCGGCGCGCCGCACCAGATCACCGCCTGGACCGACGCGGCGGTCGTGAACGCGGGCGACGGACGACGCGCCCACCCCACCCAGG
The DNA here is from genome assembly GCA_963839375.1 of uncultured Trueperaceae bacterium. GTDB lineage: Bacteria > Deinococcota > Deinococci > Deinococcales > Trueperaceae > JAABTL01. The sequence continues at coordinate 44,667 of CAWIUY010000024.1, forward strand.
CGCTGCTCGACGCCTACACCTTCAAGACGCGCTTCCCGGGCTTCGCCGGTTTCGAAGGCGTCAAGCTCGCGATCGTGGGCGACGTGGCGCATTCGCGCGTGGCGCGCAGCAACGTCGAGGCCTGGACCAAGCTCGGGGCCCAGGTGACGCTGTGCGGGCCGCGGACGCTGCTGCCCGACGAACTCGGCGAGACGCCGGGCGTGACGCTCACCCACCGCTTGGCCGACGCGGTCGAAGGCGCGCACGCGGTGATGGCGTTGCGGCTGCAACGCGAACGGATGGCGGGACCGCTGCTCCCCTCGCTGGCCGAGTACCGCGCCCGGTACCAGGTCACCCGCGACGCCCTGGCCTTGGCCCATCCCGACGCGCTGGTCATGCACCCCGGGCCGATGAACCGCGACGTCGAGATCGAGGGCGCGCTCGCCGACGCGCCGCAGAGCGTGATCGAGGCGCAGGTCGCCAACGGCGTACCCGTGCGCATGGCGGTCCTGTACACCCTGCTCGTGGGGGCCAAGTGACGGCCTCCGCCCCTACGATCGGAGCGACCCGATGACCGACACCGTCCCCCGCACCGTGCTCCGCGGCGCCCGGCTGATCGACGCCCGCGGCGATCACGGCGTCCACGACCTGTGGTTGTCCGAGGGCGTCGTCGAAGGCGTCGACCTCGAGGGTGACGCGGATCTCGAGATCGACGCCGCCGGCCTCGTCGCCACGCCCGCTTTCCTCGACCCTCACGTCCACCTGCGCGTCCCCGGCCAGGAGGAGAAGGAGGACCTCGCCTCCGGCCTCGCGGCTGCGGCCGCGGGCGGGTTCGGCACGGTGGTGTCGATGGCGAACACGAACCCGGTGGTCGACGAGCCGGGGATCGTGGCCGAGCTGATCGCCCAGGCCGAGCGTCTGGGGCTCGCCCGGCTGCGACCGGCCGCAGCGCTCTCCGTCGGCCTGCGCGGCGAACGGCTCGCCGACTACGCCGCCCTCCAGGCGGCCGGCGCGGTCATGATCACCGACGACGGGATCCCGGTGGCCGACGCCCACCTGCAGCGGCGCGCCAGCGAGTACGCCCGAGAGCTCGGGCTCGTCATCCAGACGCACTCCGAGGACCCCGGGCTGCGGCAAGACGGGGTCATGAACGAAGGCCGGGTGTCGCACGCGCTGGGACTGCCGGGGAACCCGGTCGAGGCGGAAGCGATCATGATCTTCCGCGACGGCGAGATCGCGCGCATGACGGGCGCACGGGTGCACATCGCGCACGTGTCGAGCGAGCGTGGCCTGCGCGTCGTCGAGTGGCTCAAGGCCGAGGGTGCGCCCATCACCTGCGAGGTCACACCGCATCACCTCACGCTGACCGACGAGGCGCTGCGTCGCTTCGACCCGGTCTTCAAGGTGGCGCCGCCACTGCGGACCGAACGGGACGTCGCGTCCTTGATCGACGCCGTCAACCGCGGCGTCGTCGATTGCCTCGGCACCGATCACGCACCCCACACCCGCGCCGAGAAGGACCGCGACCTGCTCGAGGCGCCCTTCGGGTTGCCCAACATCGAGGTCGCCTTCGCGGTGCTCTACACGCGGTTGGTCATGAGCGAGAAGGTCACCCTGGCGCGCCTGCTCGACCTGATGCAAGGCGGCCCCGCCCGGGTCATGGGCTGGCCCGAACCCTCCCTCGAAGCCGGCCGGCCCGCCGACGTGACGCTCCTCGACCTCACCACCGAGCGCGCCGTCGACGCCGCCACCTTCCGCAGCAAGGCCCGCTTCTCCCCATGGCAGGGTGAGACGTTGCAGGGATGGCCGGCGCTCACGCTGGTGCGCGGCCGGGTGGCGTTCCGGCGCACCTGAACGAGGCGCAGCCGCGCTTGACCGACGCGCACGTCTGCGCCAACCTGAGGCATGGCCAAGGACGCCCACGACCGCGCCGAGACGCGCGGCGCGCCGCGGTTCGACGTCGTCAGCGACGGCGGCCTCGACGTCTTCGCGGGTCTGCGCAACGAGGTCGCCGCCGTGCCCTTCGGGCTTCACTTCGGCCCCGAGAGCTTCGGCGCGAACGACTTGTCACGGCAGGAGCTCATTGCCCGGCTCCGTGGCGGGGGGGCGCATCCCACCACGAGCCAACCGACGCCGGAGCAGTTCGCCGAGCTGTACCGCGCCGCCGAGCGGCCCGTCTTGGTGGTCACGATCTCGTCGGGCCTCTCGGGCAGTCTGAACGCCGCGGACCAAGCCCGCGCGCTGACCCCCGACGTCGCGGTGACGCTGCACGACACGCGGACCCTGTCCGCGGCCCAGGCCTTCCAGGTCCATGCGGCGATGACCGCGCGCGACCGTGGCCTCGACGTCGACACGGCCGTGGCGTGGATGCGCCAGGTGCACGAGGAGACCGAGCTGTATTTCACGATCGACACGCTGGCGTACCTGGAGCGAGGCGGACGGATCGGCCGGGTGCAGGCGACGCTCGGGAACATGCTCAACCTCAAGCCGGTGGTGACGGTCGACAAGTCCACGGGGGCCTACACGACCGCGGGCCGCGCCCGCACCTGGCCCAAGGCCCTCGACGCGATCGCGCAGCAGGTGTCGCGCCGCTTCGGCGCCGACACGCCGGTGCGCGCTGCCCTCGTGTACGGCGACGACCGTGACGACGCCGACCACCTGCTCGAACGGCTGCAGGCGCGGCACCCGGTCACGTGGAGCGACGCGGCGCCGGTGGGCACCGCGCTCGTGATCCACACCGGGCCGAAAGCGGTCGGCCTCGCCGTGGCCCCCGCGGCGTGGCCGTGGGAGCGCGACGAGGCGTGAGCGGCGCTGGCGCGCACGGGTGCGCGGGCCACCCCGACCTCCGAACCGCTGCGAGCGAACGGTCCGTGCGACCCGCGATCCAGGCAGACTGAAGCCCACAACCGTCACCGCGGCATCCTCAGGGCGTCGCTAGCATGAACCGTCCGAGGAGACCCTCGATCGCGTGTGGGACGCGTGTGCTCCCGTTCGTCCGCGCCTCGGCACCGCAAGCCACGGCGGTCCAAGCCGTGGCGTTCCCCTCCTCCTCCCTGTCCCTCGCGCCGTGGCGCGACCCGGAACGGAGCGACGATGGCACACACACGACGCACCTCTCGGCGTTGGCTCATCCTCCTCGGCGCGATCCTGCTCCTCTTCGTCATCGCCGTGGTTTGGGTCATGGTCGCACGCAACGGCGCGACCTCCGGGACCGTTCAGATGGTCACCCAGGAAGACGCCCCGCAGGAGAATGCGCCGCCGGAGAACGCGCCGCCGGAGAACGCGCCGGAGAACGCTTCGGGGAGCGCGGGCGACGGTGCGAGCGCGTCGAACGACCAGGGTTGGTTCACGGAGGAGCAGGCGAGCCGGGGCGAGGAGGTGTACGCACAGGAGTGCGCGCAGTGCCACGGTGAGGAGCTCCAAGGTGGCGTCGGGCCGGCGCTGACGGGCCAGACGTTCTGGGATCACTGGGGCGGCGACTCGGTCTACACCTTCTTCGAGTACATCCAGCGGATGATGCCCCAGAACGCGCCCGGCTCGCTGGAGACGGACACCTACACGGACGTCACCGCCTACTTGCTGCAGACGAACGGTTTCCCGGCCGGCTCCGAGGAGCTCCCGGCGACCGAAGACCGACTGTCGGAACTCACCATCGACCAGTCGCTGACGACCGATGGCGACACGTCGGGCCAGGCGTCCGCCGACGGCGGGGCCGCGGGCGACGCGACGCCGGCGGCGAGCGAAGGCGACGCGGCGGCGGCGAGCGAAGGCGACGCGGCGGCGGACGCGAGTCAAGGCGACACGACGCAAGGCGCGGGTGCGGGCGACACGACACAGGACGCGAGCCAAGGCGACACGACGCAGGACGCCAGCGAGAGCGACACGACGCCACCCGCGAGCGACGGCGACACGGCTCAGGCCTCGACGGAGGGATCCGCCGACGCCCCGCCAAGCGAAACGAGCGCGGCGGCGGGTGAGACCGACGCCGCCGCAACCCCCGAGTCCGGGTCCGCCACCGAGGACGCCGCTGCCACCCCGGCCGAGGACCAGGGCGGCGACGCGGCCGAGGCCTCGGCCACGCAGGGCGCCGACGACGGCGCGTCGAGCGCGTTCGAAGGAGGCTGGTTCGCGCGATCGCAGGTCCAGGCAGGCGAGATCGCGTTCACCGAGAACTGCGCACGGTGCCATGGCAACGACCTGCAGGGCAACCCGCCGCTCGTGGGCGGCAACTTCCCCGAGCGGTACCACACCGTGTGGCAGCTGTACCAGTACGTCCAGCAGGCCATGCCGCTCGACCGGCCGGGCTCGCTCCGCGACCAGACCTACCTCGACGCGATCGCGTACGTCCTCGACCAGAACGGCTACCCCGTGGGCGAGGACCGCCGCGAGCCGCTCCGTCCGGTCCTCGTCGAGATGGACCTGACCGCGCAGGCCGACACACCGGAGCCGAGCGCCGAAGGGGGCGCCACGGAGGGCCAGACCGACAGCGGCGACGCCGCGAGCACCCAGACCGACAACGCCCAGACCGACAACGCCCAGACCGACAACGCCCAGCCCGACAACGCTCAGGCTAACGACGCCCAGACCGACAACGCCCAGACCGACAACGCCCAAGGCGATGGCGCCCAGGGTGATGGCGGCGAGGCCAACGATGCGCAGAACGGCGGCGCCCAGACGGAGACCGCGAGCGACAGCGGCGCGAACGACGGCGGCCCGTCCGCGAACGGAGGGTCCGACGCCGCGGCGGCCGAGGATGGCGCCTCGAGCAACGAGCAGCAGACCAACGACGAGGGCTCGTCGAGCGAAGGCTATTACCCACAGGAACAGGCCGACCGCGGACAGGACGCGTACGCCCAGAACTGCGCCCAGTGTCATGGCGACGACCTGCAGGGCCTCCAGGGCCAACCGGCTCTCACCGGTGACACGTTCCTGAGCCACCACGAGACGGTGTGGGACCTGTTCGACTACGCGCGTCAGAACATGCCCCTGACCGACCCCGGTTCGCTCGAAGACGAGACCTACGCCGACATCGTCGCCCACATTCTCGCCGTGAACGACTTCCCTGCGGGCGGGGAGCCGCTCGGACCCGATCAGCAGCAGCAGATGCAGAACCTGCCGCTCGATCCCCAAGCGGCGCAAGACACGCAAGCGCAGAACGAGGGTGACGCCGCGCAGGCGGAAGGCGATGGGCAGACGCAGGCCCCGGGCGATGGTGCGGACGCTCAGACGCAAGCCCAAGGGGACGGCGCCCAAGCGGACGGCGATGCCCAGTCCCAAGCCCAGGGTGACGCCGCCCAAGCCGAAGGCGCCGCCCCGGCGCACGACGATGGAGCGGGCGCCGCCCGCCAGGCCGACGACGGAGCTTCCGACGAAGCATCCCCGCTGCCCGAGCTCGCTGCCCTCGAGATCGAGGTGCGACCCGCCAACGTGACGCTCAACATCCTCGGCCCGGACCAACTCGCTCGACGCGCCGTCGGGGCCCAGACGCTCGAGGACCTGCAGCCCGGCACCTACGTCATCGCCGCCGCGCGGGGTCATGAGAGCGTGACCACCAACATCAACCTCGCCGCCGGCGAGACGGGGCGCGTCGACCTGGTGCTCGACGAGCTGTCGCGGTCGTCGGACGTCCCCGAGGAGCCGGCCATCCCGCTCACCGAGATCCCCGCCATCCCCAAGGACCCCGACGAGGAGGCCCTGATCGGGCGGGTGCCCCCCGCCCCGATCGCCCTCGCCCAGGGCTACGAGATCACCGCCGCCGGCGCGACGCCCAACACCGAGTTCGCGGCCGGACGCGGGCAGCAGGCCTTCGCGCTGCACTGTTCGCGCTGTCACGGCGCCGACCTGCAGGGCAACGTCGCGCCCGCCCTGACCGGCGACGTGTTCTTCGAACGCTGGGGCGGACACCCCGTCGATTGGCTCTACTTCCAGGCGCGTGCCGCGATGCCCCCGCACGCCGCCGGCTTCCTCGACGAGCAGACGTACGCCGACATCATCACCTACATCCTCACCGAAGCGGACGTCCTGGAGGGCTTCGAGTCCTTCTCACCCGGCGACGAGGCGTTCCGCACGCTGGTCATCGAACCGGCCCGGACCGGCGACCCAGGGCAGGCGCTCGACCGGCAGGTCGATCGCCTGCGCGAGACGCTGCACGGCCCGCAGGACGACGGGGTCGAGCTCGCGGGTCCGGTCACACCCGTGGAGCACCCGGAGGATCCGGGCATCGCCCCGATCGGGTACCGGGGCCGCATCGATTCGGCCGCCGTCATCGAGGCGGGCGACCTGAGCGAACCCGGCCCCGATGTCGCCCAGGACGATGTGGCCCAAGACGACGCGGCCCCAGACACCGAGGCAGCCGACGGTGCCAGCGACGACGGCGACGGCGCCGCACCTGGTGGCCAAGCGGCGGGCGACGACGGCCAGGACCCGGCAGCCGCTGACACGCGCGACGGCAGGACCCAGCACCGGCCAAGCGGCGAACGACGACGGCCAGGATCCAGCACCCGCCCCTGACACGAACGACGACGGCCAGGACCCAGCACCCCCTGGCCAAGACGCGAACGACGACGGCCAGAGCGTGGCACCGGGCTATCCGCCGATCGGGGCCGGCGCCGGCGGACCGACCGTCGCCCCCGCCGACGAGACGGACGAGCTCGACGGGGTCGGGGGCGCGGGTTCGCACCGCCACATCACCACCGTCGACCTGGTCGCATGAGGAGGGAGCCAACCATGCCATTGAGCCCGGAGCGGAGCGCGGAGCGCACGGGGGTCGATCGCCGCACGTTCCTGAGGTGGAGCGCCGGCACGGTGGCGCTCCTGGCCGTCCAGACGGCCTTCCAACTCGACGCGGTGGCCCAAGACGAAGGCTTCGGCGGGTACCAGTTCTTCACCCGCGAGGAGGGCGACCTGATGGAGGCGCTCGCGGGCCGGATCTGGCCCGGCGACGTCGACGACCCGGGCGCCGTCCAGGCGGGTGCTGCCACCTACGTCGACCGCGCCTTGGCGGGAGCCTACTCGGCGTACCAGCAGCCGTACCGCCTCGTCTTGCGGGACCTGCTCGACACCATCGAGCGTCGTCATGGCGTAGGGGTCGAGGCGCTCGACGACGCGCAGCTCGACGTGTTGCTGGGCGAGCTGGAGAACCGATCGGGCGACGAGGCCTTCCTCTCGCGCATGCCGAGCCGCAAGCTGCAGTTGGGGCTGGGCCCGTCGTCGAGCTTCGAGATGATCCGAACCCACGTCCTGGAGGGGGTCTTCTGCGACCCGATCTACGGCGGCAACCGCGACTTCGCCGGCTGGCGCGCCGTGAACTACCCGGGTGCCCACTACGTCTACAGCGCCGCCGAGCAGCAGGTCTTCGAGCCGCTGATCAAACCGTTCCAGAGCGTGGCCGACCTGTGATGCGGCACCGAACCCGAGGGAGAGCGCCCCATGGCTGAACAACCGAAGAAAGACGTCGTCATCGTCGGCTACGGGGGCTCGGCGGGTCCCGCCTCCGTCGAGTTGGCGCGGGCCGGTCGCTCGGTCGTCGCCTTGGAGCGGGGCCCCCACCTCACCGCCCAGCGCGACTTCGCACCGTCGCAACTCGACACGCTGCGTTGGAAGAACCGCAACGGCCTCGTGCCCGACTTCGACCGGATGCCCTTGACCTTCCGGAAGAGCCAGGACGCGGTGGCCGAACCGTGGTCGTACATCATGGCGTCGATGGTGGGAGGCGCGTCCGTGCACTGGTCGGGCCAGTCCTGGCGCTTCTTCGAGGACGACTTCCGGGTGCGCTCGACCGTCGAGGAGCTGTACGGCGCCGAGCGCCTGCGGTACCTCGAGGAGGACGGCGCGGCGATCGTCGACTGGCCGATCTCGTACGAAGAGGTCGAGCCGTACTACGAGCGGGTCGAGACCCACGTCGGGATCGGCGGGTGGCCGGGCAACCTGCAGGGTCGGATCCGACCGGTCAAGGCCGACGAGGGCAACCCCTTCGAAGCGCCCCGTCAGAGCGACTACCCGTTCCGACCGCTGCGCGACAACGCCACCGACCTGACCTTCCGCTACGGCGCGCTCGAGCGCGGCCTGCACCCCTTCCACGTGCCGACGGCGATCGTCACGCGCCCGTTCCTGTCGCCGTACGGGGTGTCGCGCCCGCCGTGCACGTACTGCACGTTCTGCACCGGCCACGGCTGCTGGAACGCGTCGAAGTCCACCAGCCGTTCGGCGCTGCTGCCGGCCGCGATGGCGACCGGCAACTTCGAGCTCCGCCCCGGCTGCCACGTGACCCGTCTGAACCACGAGAACGGTCGGATGGTGAGCGTCTCGTACGTCGACACCCTCACCGGCGAGGAGCACACGCAACCGGGCGACATCTTCCTGCTCGCCGCGTACAGCTTCCAGGTCGTGCGCCTGCTGCTCCACTCGGGCATCGACGCCGACGGCAAGGTCGGGCAGTACTTCATGACGCGCTCGATGCCCTCGGCCTACGGCGTGTTCGACGACCGGCACCTCAACGGCTTCAACGGCCCCGCCGTCCAGCGCCAAGGGATCGACGACTACAACGGCGAGGTCGCCTTCCAGCAGAAGCTCGACCTGCCCGCCGACGAGTTCTTCATCCGCGGTTCGTTCATCGGCTCGCCCAGTCAACGCAACCCGCTCGAGACGTACGACATCATCCCGCCCGACGTCCCGCGTTGGGGGCAGGGCTACAAGGACTACCTGACCCAGAACCTCAACCGGTTCATCGGCCTGCAGCTCCTCACCGAGCCGCTGCCCTACGAGCACTCGCGCATCGACCTCGACCCCAACTACCGGGACGTCTACGGCATCCCCGGGGCCCGGGTCACCCGCGACCTCGGCCGCAACGAACGCAACATGGGCAGGTTCATCCACGCCCGCGCGACCGAGATCCTGCAGGCCGCCGGCGCGTCGCGCATCTGGGGTTCGGGCGAGGTGGAGGCGATCCCGACCATGACGCACGACACGGGCGGAGCCCGGATGGGCGACGACCCGTCGACCTCGGTCACCAACCGCTACTGCCAGATGTGGACCATGCCGAACGTGTTCGTCGGCGGCGGCGCGGTCTTCCCCACGATGGCAGGCAAGAACCCGACGGAGACCATCTGGATGCTCTCCTACTGGCTCTCCGACGCCATCACCGAAGGCCGCGTCGACCTGGAGGACGCGGAGAACTTCGCTTGACGCGATGACGACGCCCACCGCTCCCAAAGCGCCGGCCGCACCACCCGACGTCGCACGGGCACTGGCGTGGCGCGACTGGGACGAGGGGCGCGCCGAAGCTCGGGCGCGGGGCGTCCCCGTCTTCTGCCTGGCCGAGCCCGCGTGGAGTACCGGGTCCCAGCGGTTGGCGCTGGTGCTCGGTCAGGACGAGGACACCCACGCCCACCTCGCGGACGCCTTCGTGCCGATCCGTGTCGACCCGATCGCGCGTCCCGACGTCGCCGCGCGCCTCCGCTGGGCGGCCGCCGCGACGACCGGAACGGTCGGTCCGCCGCTGATCGTGCTGCTGACACCTAGCGGCGCACCCTTCCTCGCGTACTGCAACGTCTGGCCCGAGGGCCGGGGCCCCTACCCCTCGCTCGGCTCGCTGCTACGATCCGTGGCCGACCTGGCCCACGAACGAGCGGACGCGCTGGAGGCCGAAGCCCAAGCGCTCGCCGCGCGCGGCCGGCCCGAGGCAGGCGTGCCGGGCGGACCGCCGTCGTCGGACCGAAGCGTCTGGGACGAGGTGCGCGATGCGGTCGACCCCGCGTTCGGTGGCCTGCGCGAACTCCCGAAGCGACCACGACCACACCTGCTCTGGCGCCTGCTCGAGGAAGCCGACGACGCGCCCGTGCACGACCACCTGGTGCGCACCCTCGATGGGCTCCAGCGCGGCGGCGTCCTGGATCAGCTCGACGGCAGCTTCCACCGCTGCGGTCGCGACGAGCGCTGGGTGGTGCCGCACTTCGAGAAGCTCGTCCCCGCCAACGCCGGCCTGGCGGCGGTGTACGCACGGGCCGCGCGCGGCCTCCAGCGACCCGACTTCGGCGCGACCGCGCAGGGCGCTGCGGCGTTCGCGCTGGCCGGGCTCGAGGAGGCGACGATGGTGGTCGCTGCCGACACCGCGTACCACACCTGGACGCCCCAACGGATCTATGAGCTGCTCGACGCGGCCGAAGTGCAGGCCGTCGCGCTCCACGTCAACCTCACCCGCGACGACTCGCCCCACGTGCTCTTCCGGGCGCTCGACCCCGAGGGGATGACGGACGTCGCCGACGAACCGGTCGAGGTGCTGCGCGAACGTCTGCGACGCGGTATGCGGCGTCTGCGGCTGGCCCGCTCGCGGCGTCCGGCGCCGCCACGCCTCGCCGTCGACGCCCCCGCTTGGCCGGCGACGACCGTGAGGTGGCTGTTCGAGGCCGAACGCCACGGCGTGGACGTCGACCGGTCGCAGCTCGACCTCCACCTCGCACGCCTGCTCGCGGCCCCGTTCGATGGGGTACGGGGCTTCGCACGGCAAGGCGACTTCTGGCTCGAGGACCAGGTGGCGATCGCGGCGGCCTGTCTCGCCGCCGCGCCGCACGACCCCAGCCGGGTGGACGACGCGCAGCGCGTGGCCGCGCTCCTGCTCGACGCCTACGTCGACCCCCGCACGGGGGCCCTGACCGACGCACCCGTCGGGGCCGACGCAGGCGTCGGGGCCGACGCCTGCGTCGGGGCCGACGCGGCGTCGAGCCAGCCGCCGCCCAGCCTCGACGTCGTCGACCACGACCTGCCGGCAGCCGTCCCCGGCGCCATCGAGCTCTTGCGCAACCTGGCTCCGCTCACGAACTCAGCGCGGTTCAGCGCCGCCGCCGACGACCTCGAGCGACGCCACGCCGCCGCCTTCCGGGCGATCGCGCCGTCCGAGGCATGACGGGTCCACGGCCGTTCGGGCGGTGCGTTCAGGGTGCCACGGCGTAGAAAGCTGCCAGCGCCGCCGCCAAGTCGGCGTCCTCGTCCCGCGGTGTGCCGGGAGCGGACGCGCGCTGCATCCGCCAGTGGGCTTCGAAGCGCAGGAACGGCACGAGCTGGTGCGTGCCCGTGGCGACCTCGCGACGGAACAGATGCCCGATCGGACCGGCGGTCTCGAGGTAGCCGGTCTCGTCGAAGCGGCGCAGGGTGGCCGCCACGTCGTACGCCTCGCTCCGATGCTCCACCCGCCAGGCGCCACGGCGACGTTCGAGGAGCGCCCATTGGGCCTCCGGCCGTCCCGCCAACGCCAACCCCACCGCCCCCACGCTCACCAACAGCCGACCGTCCGTCAGGTGGCGCTGGAACGGGATGTGGTTGTGGGCGCGCACGAGCAGGTCGGCCTCGAGCCCACCGAAGGTCGCTTCGATCCGATCGTCGGGCGTCCAGGGGTAGGCGTTGACGCGGTCGTCGGTCGGGCCGGCGTGCATCACCGCGACATCTTCGATCGGTCGCGCGGCGATCGGAGCGGCACGGACCTCGGGCAGCAGACCCTCGAGCTCGGCCACCGTCCAGGCCAAGGGCCGGAAGCGCGGTCCCGACCAGGCCGGATCGGCCGCCGGCGTGCCGCGGTCCAGGGCGTAGCGCTCGTGGTTGCCGCGCAGGAGCACGTCGGCCTCGGATCGTGCCCGGATCCAGCAGGCCCGCGAATCCGGCGCGCCGTTCACGATGTCGCCGGCCAGCACGAGCAGGTCGGGTCGCGCGCGGCGCGCCGCCTCGAGCGCCGCCTCGAACGCCGCCAGGTTCCCGTGCACGTCCGCGAGGACCGCCAGACGCATGCCGTCGCTCAGCGCCGGGGCGCGACGGGGTCGCGCGACGCGACAGGCTCGCGGGACGCGCGGGACGCGCCGGGCGCGACACGGTCGCGGTGCGCGACGGGAGCAGGCTCGCGCACGGCTTCCGCCAACAGCGCCACCACGACCCCCGCGAAGGCGGTGACGAGCGCCGCGAGCAGGACGATCAGCGTCAGGGGGCGCGGTTCGGGTGCGCTGGGTACACCGGCCTCGCCCAACACCCGCGCGCCGGTGGGTGCCAACTGGGCGACGTACGCCACCGTGGGTTCGATGGCGGCCAGCGAGGCGACCTCGGTCGCCGAGCGGCTGACGACCCGGTCGAGCGAGGCGGTCGTGGTCTGCACCCGGGCGACCGCCGCCGAGAGCTCGTCGATCTCATCGGCCAGGGCTCGGCGCTGGGCGGCCAGTCGTTCCGCCTCCGCCTCGTACCCGGCGATGCGCGCCTCCAGGGCCCAGACCGCGCCGTCGACGGTGAGGGTGACCTGCGGCGCGTCGAACAAGACGACCTGCGCCTGGCCGTCCGGGCGCGCCCGGAGGCTGGCCAGCTCCGCCTCGTGGGCGGCGATCAACCGGTCGAGTTCGTCGCGCCGGTCGGCCAGCGTGGCCGCCCGCAAGCGCGCCGCCTCGAGTCCACGGGGATCGGCCCCGGCGTCGTTCGCCTCGCGGAAGACGCGCAGGTCCTCCTCAGCGCCCGCAAGGGCCGCCTGGGCGCTCTCGAGACCGGAGGAGGTGATGCGTTCGACGTTCGCCAGGCTCTCGCTGAGCACCTCGCGGACGGTGGCGATCGTGGTCTCGGCCCAGGCGGTGGCCAAGGCCGCCGCCACCTCGGGCTCGCGCGCTCGCGCCCGGTGCGCCACCGCGAGCAACGACGCCGGCTGGTTGGCGGTGCCGGCGCCTGCCAGCCGCTCCAGCGTGAGGACCTCGCGCGCCTGCGCCAGGTCGAGGTCGGCGCTCGGCACGACCTGCAGGACCGCCTCGAGGACCGAGCGGCTGTAGGCCAGCGTGGTGTAGGTGTCGAACGAGATGTCGAGTTCGGGCCGGAACACCAGGCCGGTGTCGCCCTGCACGCTGACGGGCGTGCGCGAGACGGTCCCCGTGGCTTCCGCGACGTACACGTCGGGCCGGGCCCCGAGCACGAAGAACACGGCCACCGCCACGAGCACGGCCGCGACGACGATCCACAGGGCGCGCCGACGCAACACCAGGTACAGGTCGCGCAGCGAGATCTCGTCGCTCGGGGCGCTCGTGGCCGGCACGCGGAGCGAACGGTCGGGTTCGGTCATGGGCGCATCGTACCGGGTCACTCGCTGACGGCAGCGGCGCGCGTATGATTCACCCATGGTGCATGAAGCGACCGGTGCAGCGCTGAGGCTCGTTCGCCGCGACGCCCCCTTGGGATGGGATCACGGGTCGCGCGCTCACGTGTTGGCGCGGGGCGACGTGCTCTACCGGGCCGGTGACCCGGCCGCCGTCGCCTTCGCCGTCGACACCGGACTGCTCACGCTGACGATCGCCTCACCCACGGGGCGCGAACGCATCGTGGGCGTGGTGGGACCCGGCGACGTGCTGGGGGCGCTGAGCCCGGTGAGCGGCGTCTACGCCGAGACCGCCGAGGCCCTGAGCGTGAGCGTGGCCGTTCGGGCGCTCGACGAACGTCGCTCCGACCACGCCGACGTGCTGGCCGAAGCGGCCGGCGTGCACTTGTCGCGCTTGCAGAACGCGCTCGAAGACGTCGACCTGCCGGTGGCGGCGCGTCTGGCCCGGGCCCTGGTCCGGCTCGGCGAACGCTTCGGCCAACGCGCCGACGACGGCACCGTCCGGCTCACCTTGCCGCTCACCCACGAGCATCTGGCCGCGCTGATCGGCGCCGCCCGCGAGACCACCACCCTCACCCTGTCCGAGCTGCGTCAACGCGGGCTCGTCGAGGGGACGCGTGGCCGTTACCGTTTCGATCCTGCCCGCCTGCGCGACGCCGCTCACGGCACCCTGCTGAACTGAACGACCATCCGAACCCCGACCCCGCCGCGGTCGGCAGCGGTAGGTTGGGCACCGACGTGGTCACGGCACCGCAACGCACGCTCGGTCTCCGCGCCGCCACGACGCTGGGGGTGGGCTCGATCGTCGGCGGCGGCGCCATCATCCTGGCCGGCCCGGCCTTCGCCGTCGCGGGCGCGTCGGCGCTGCTGGCGGTCGTCCTGAACGTCGCCGTCGCCGCGCTGGCGGCGTTCGCGTTGGCCGAACTGGGGGTGCGCTTCCCGCGCTCCGGCGGCCCGTACCTGTTCGCCCAGCAGACCCTCGGGGTCGAGGCCGCCTTCGCGGTGGGGTGGCTGGTCGCGTTCGCATCGATGGCGGCGGCCGCCGTCTTCGCGCTCGGTTTCGCGCGGTTCGCCGTCGCCGTCGTCGTCGCCATCGTCGGCGCGACCCGCGCCGCGCCGCCGGCTTGGTTGCTCAGCCACGCCTTCGAGGTGACGGTGGCGCTCGGCGCGGTCGCCGTCTACGCCCAGCGGCTCGCACGCCGCCCCGGCGCCCCCTCGCCGGTGCTGACGATCGCCAAGACGGTGCTGATGGCGGCGTTCGGCGCGGTCGGGCTGGTGGCGGTCGGCGCGGACCCGACCGTGCTCGCCGACCTGACCCGGGGCACGCCGGCGCCCGGCGGCGCCCTGGGCGTCGTCCAGGCGATGGGCATCCTGTTCATCGCCTTCCAGGGTTTCGCGCTGGTGCCGTCGCTGGCGGGCGACCTGATCGATCCAGCCCGCACGCTGCCACGCGCCAGCCTGCTGACGGTCGCGGTGGCCGCCGTGTTGTACCTGCCGCTGTTCCTGGCGACGGCCACCGTCGGCACACCGCCCGGGGTCGACGTGGTGGCGTTCGCCTCGGCCAGCGGCGCCTTGACGGTGGCCGACGCGGCCGTCGTCTTCTTGGGTGAGATCGGCTACTGGTGGGTGGTCGTGTTGGCGATCCTGACCACGCTCACGGCGCTCGAGGCGAACCTCATCGGCGCCTCGCGGCTCGCGCGCACCATGGCGCGCGACCGGACGCTGCCTCGCTTGTTGGCCCGCATGGGCCCGCATGGCGTGCCGCGGCGCGCGGTCCTGGCGTCGGCCGGCTTCGTCGCGCTGATGGTGGTGACGCTCCCGGAGGTGCGCACGGCGGGCGCGGCGGCGGGCCTGATCTACCTCTTCGTGTTCGCGCTGGCGCACGGGCTGGCGCTGCTCGTCCGCCGCCGCAGCTCCGACCGGACCCGACCGTACACGGCCCCCGGCGCTCCGTTCACGCTCTGGCTGGGCGGCGTGGCGGCAGGCGGCGTGGCCGTGATCAACGCCGTGACCGTGCCGGCCGCGGGTATCGCGGTGTTGGGGTGGTTGCTCCTAGGGACCGTCGTCTACATCGCGGCCCTTCGCACGTACGCCACCGCGCTCGACGCCGAGCTCGAGAGCGCCCACCCCGACGTGGTCGCCCTGCGTGGTCGGCGACCGCTGGTACTCGTGCCCATCGCCAACCCCGATAGCGCCGAGGCGCTGGTGAGCGTGGCCCACGCGTTGGCGCCGCCGCACGTGGGGCGCGTGACGCTGCTGAACGTCGTGCGTGCCGACACCGACGACACCGAGGCGGGTCTGACGAACGCCCAACGCGTGCTCGGGGCCTCGCTGCACGCCTCGCTGGGCTTGGGTCTGACGCCGCAGGCCCTCACCACCCTGGCCCACGATCCGTGGACCGAGATCGCGCGCGTGGCCCGCACGCTCGATTGCGAAAGCCTGCTGGTGGGCCTGTCGGACCTGGCCGACGTGGCCACCCTGGCCCAGGTCGACGGCCTGCTGACGTCGGTGCGCAGCGACGTCGTGCTGCTCCGGGCGCCCGCCGGCTGGCACCTCGAGCGCTGCCGCCAGGTGGTCGTGCCGTTCGGGGGTCGCGGCGACCAGGAGCGCCTGCGCGCGCGCGTGCTGGCCAGCCTGGCGCGGCTCTCCGACCCGCAGGTGGACCTGGTCCACTTCCTCCCCGTCGACGCCGACGAGGGCGCCCTTCGCCGCGCCCGGCGGGTGCTGGAGCGGCGGGTCGAGTTGCGCGAGCTCGGCCGGGTGCGGTGCGTGGTGGAGGCGACGCCGGATCCCGTGGGGGCGCTGGCCGAACGCGCCGGCCGCGCCGACCTGCTGGTGCTCGGCTTACCGCGCCACGACGTCGATCACCGGGCGCTGGGAGCCTTCGCGGCCGCGGTGGCGGCGGCCACGCCGGCCTCGTGCGCCGTGTTGCTCATCCACGCCAAGGCGTGAGGCCCGCTCAGAGCTGACGCAGCAAGCGGGGCAGGTCGACCTCGAGGTTCAGCACGACGTCGTTGCCGTAGATGGCGCGGAGCAGGCCGTCGTCGTCCACCACCGCCACCACGTCGGTATGGGTGAGCTGCCCACCACCCACCGACGCGTAGCCGACGTAGAAGGTGCGGGCGGCGACGGCGACCTGCGAGGTGTCGCCCCCCAGACCCACGAAGGCGGGGTGGAAGGCGGCCGCGTAGCGAGCCACGACCTCGGGGGTGTCGACCTCGGGGTCGACCGTGATCATCACCACCCGGACGTCCGCCGGATCGGCCAGCGTGTCGTAGATCTTCGCCAGGCGCGCCATGGTGATCGGGCAGACGTCGGGGCAGTTGGTGAAGCCGAAGAAGACCAATGTCAG
The DNA here is from genome assembly GCA_963839375.1 of uncultured Trueperaceae bacterium. Lineage (GTDB taxonomy): Bacteria > Deinococcota > Deinococci > Deinococcales > Trueperaceae > JAABTL01. The sequence continues at coordinate 61,103 of CAWIUY010000024.1, forward strand.
GCGCGCCTCGCCGGCGACCTCGGCGAGCGTCACCGTTCGTCCCTCGGCGTTCACCAGCTCGAGGCCGCCCACCGCTTGGGGCTGCTGCAACAGGGTGCCCGCGAGCGCCGGGGCCGGACGCAACCAGACGCCGGCGGCGTAGGCGCCGAGGCCGGCCAACAGCAGCAGGCCGGCGATCACGAGGGCGCGGAGACGACGGTTCATGCCGCCGAGGCTAGCACCGGCCGTCACCCGTCGGCGTCGGCCGTGGTCGGCGGCCGCCGCACTCGGCGCCGGCGTGGCTGCCGCCGATCCTGTTCGGCCGAGGTCGGCCGACCGCTACCGCTCGGCCCGCAGCATGTCGAAGAACGCCTCGAGCAACACCGGGTCGAAGTGGGATCCGGACTCCTCGGCCATGTGGGCGAGGGTGGTCTCGAGCGACCACGCCGAACGGTACGGGCGGTCGTTGGTGAGCGCGTCGAACACGTCGACGATGGCGAAGATCCGCGCCGCGAGCGGGATCTGTTCGCCGGAGAGGCCGCGCGGGTAACCGCTGCCGTCCCACTTCTCGTGGTGGGCGTAGGGGATCTCGAGCGCCGGCCGCAAGAAGTCGATGGGCGACAGCAGCTCGTAGGCGTAGACGGTGTGGCGCCGCATCTCCTCGGTCTCCTCCTGGGTGAGCGGACCGCGCTTCAGGAGGATGCTGTCGGGCACGCCCATCTTGCCGATGTCGTGGAGCAGCGCGCCGCGCTGGACGTGGACGATCTCCTTGGGGTCCATCCCCAAGCGCTGCGCCATGCGGACCGTGAGCTGGGTGACGCGTTTGGAGTGACCCGCCGTCTCCTCGTCCTTGAGGTCGAGGGCGTAGGCCCAACCCTCGATGGTGCGATCGTAGGCGAGCTGCAGGTCGACGTTGGAGCGTTCCAGCGACCGGAACAGCTGCGCGCTCTCCACCGCGATGGCGCCCTGGTCGGCGAAGGTCTCGAGGAACTCGAACCACTCGCCGTCGGGCACCAGCGCGCGCTTCGCGTACAGCTCGATGACCCCCTGGAGTTGCCCCTTGGTGAGCATGGGCACCGCCCAGTACGCCACGAAACCCGTCTGGGCCGCGGCCGGCACCGTCGCGCCGTGGCGCAGGTCGGCGCGCAGGTCGGGCACGTGCACCGTGCGTTGCTCCAAGGCGGCGTGCCCGACGATGCCCTCGCCGAGGCGCACGCGGACGTGGTCCATGGGTACGTCGAAACCTCGCGCCGCCACCGCCTGCAGCGACTGGGTGTGGGGCTCGTACAGCAGCACCCCGGCGGCCTCGACCTGCAGGTCGGCCTGGACCTGCTCGAGGAAGATGTCGAGGGCCAGACCCACGTCGATGGCGTTGGTGATCGCCATGTCGATGCGCCGCAGCGCCTGCAAGTGCTGGAGGCGGCGCTCGAGCTGGGCGTTGAGGTGGGCGACCTCCTCCGAGGCGCGCACCCGGGCGGTGACGTCGTGGTAGTTGAGCACGTACGCGCCGATGTCGGGGTCCTCGATCAGGTTCGTGACGGTGCCCTCGAGCCAGTGCCAGCGCCCCTTGGCATCACGGGTGCGGTACGTGACGCCTTCACGCTCGCCCGGTCGGCCGGCGAGGCGCTGGATGGCGTCGGCGAACACCCGCCGATCCTTCGGGTGGATGAGGTCGTGGCGACCCCGCGCGTCCAGCTCGGCGCCCCGGAAGCCGAGCGTGCGCGCCGCCATCTCGCCGACCTGGCGCACCTCGAGGTCGGGACCGATCAGGCTCACACCGTCGAACGCGTTCTCGATGATCGCCTTGTAGAACCGCTCGCTGCGCCGCGCGGCCTCCTCGGCCCTCACCCGTGGCGTGAGGTCCTGCACGCTGACCAGCGCCACCTCGCGGCCCGGCGTCGCCAGCCGCCGCAGGGCGACCGCCACCCACACGGGTTCGCCGCGACACGTGCCGTGCCGCTCGACGCGGTCGGGGTCCACGGGCGCGTCGAGGCGGGCGGCGAGCTCGGTGGCCTCGACCGGCGGGTCCCACAGCTCGGTGAGGGGCCGCCGCCGCAGCGCCTCGATCCCGTGGCCGTACAGCGACGACCCGGCCCCGTTCACGTCCAGCACGCGCCACGTCCCCACCTCGACGAGCAGGAGGGGTTGCGGGTTCGCGTGGAACAAGGGGCCGACGCCGAGGTCGGCGGCGACGGAGACGGGGCTGGACACGCGCGGCTCCTACCTACCCGGGGCGGCGACACTGCGCCCGCCCGCGGGGTCCGCATCGTAAGGCGGCGACCCGACGACCTCGATGAGATGGTTCTCACCGCTCGCCGGGCGCCACCGTGCGCCCAGCGAACGTCAGCCCTTGGCAGCGTCGAGGCGCTGCTGGACGCTCTCGATCCGTTCGGACAGCACCACTGCGAGGTCGCGGACGGGTACCGCACCTTCGGCCTGCGCGGCGGTCGCCGCGCCGAGCATCGCGTGGCAGAAGGGGCAGCCGGTGACCACGAGCTCGGCACCCGTGCCGACCGCTTCGGCGTAACGCACGTCCGCCACGCGCGCCTCGCCAGGCTCCTCCTCCTTCCAGAACTGCGCGCCGCCGGCTCCGCAACAGAACGAATCGGTGCCGTGCCGCGGCATCTCGGTGAGCTCCGCAGCCGCAGCGGCCACGACCGCCCGCGGCGCCTCGACCACGCCGTGGTGTCGACCGGTGTAGCACGGGTCGTGGAAGGTGACGTGCAGGTCGCCAGCGGCATCGTCGGTCAGCGGCGGCAGCTTGCCTTCGGCGACCAGCATCGCCAGGAACTCGCTGTGATGGACCACGTCGTAGTGGCCGCCCAGTTGCGGGTACTCCGAGAACAGGGTGTGGAAGCAGTGCGGGCAGGCGGTGACCACCTTCTTCGGTGCGTCCGCATCGAGCGTGTGCCCCGCCAAGGCCTCGTTGAGGGTCAGGACGTTGTCGCTGGCCAACTGGTAGTAGAGGTACTCGTTGCCGGCGCGGCGCGCGGGGTCGCCCGTGCAGGTCTCGCCCTTGCCGAGCACCGCGTAGTTCACGCCCGCGCGCTCGAGCAGACGCGCCATGGCGCGCGTGGTCGCCTGCGCGGCGGGGTCGTAGCTGCCCGCGCAACCGACCCAGAACAAGACCTCGAAGTCCGGGTTGCTCGCGACCGTGGGCACGGCGACGTCGAGCCCCTCGGTCCAGTCGAGCCGCTTGTCGGCCGCCAGCCCCCATGGGTTGCCGTTGCGCTCCATCCCACGGAAGGCGGTCTGCAGCTCGGCCGGGAAGGTGCCGTCGGTCATCACCGCGTGGCGCCGCAGGTCGATGATGTCGAGCATCGGCTCGCACCCCACCGGGCACACGTCAAGGCATGCGCCGCACGTGGTGCAGGCCCACATGGCCTCGTCGGTGAGCGCGAACTCGAGCAGCGGCCGCGGCGAGGGGGCGCCGGCGGCGAAGGACGGTGCGATGGCGACGAGCTCGTAGCGCTTGTTGATCTCGAGCGCCGACGGGCTCAGCGACTTGCCGGTCTGGTTGGCGGGACAGACGTTGCTGCACCGGTGGCACTGGATGCAGGCGTAGGCGTCGAGGATCTGCGGCGCGCGCAGGTGCTCGAGTCGCGCCACCCCGAACCGCTCGGCCGCCTCGTCCTCGAGGTCCACGGGTTCGAGGACGCCGTAGGGCACCGGCGCGCCGTTCGGTGTGCGGCGGTCGAGCGCCAGGTTGACCGGTCCGGTGAACAGGTGCAGGTGCTTCGAACGCGGGAAATAGGGCAGGAACGCCAGGATCAGGCCGATCGCCCCCCACCATCCGACGTGGGCGCCGACGAGCCGCCCCTCGCCGAAACCGATGGCGGCCGCGAGCGTGCTGGCCACCGGCTGCCAGGCGTCGAGATGGCCTTCGTGCGCGAGCCAGAAGGCCTCGCCCGACAAGCGGAAGCCCACGTGCAGCAAGATGAAGACGCCGACGATCAGGCTGTCGCGTTGGACGCTGCCCCGGGCCACCGCTTCGTGGAGTTGGACGCGGGGGCCGCCGGGGCTGAGCCGGGGATCGCGGCGACCGAAGCGGCGCCACAACAGGACGACGACGCCGACGAGGACCAAGCCGCCGAACAGGTCGGCACCGAGCCGGAACAGGTCGCCGGCCAGACCCAGGTCGACGCCCTCCCACCACGACCGCGGCAGCAGCCCGCGCAGCCCGTCGACGACGTTGACGAGCAGGTAGAACACGAAACCGTAGAAGACGAACGCGTGGAAGAACGACACCCACGGGCGACCCTGGAACACCGTGACCTGGGTGATGGTGCGCACGAGCCCCGAGCCGATGCGGCGAGGCAGGTCGTTCCAGCGTGGGAAGGCGAGGTCCCGATCGCCGCGTCCGATGGTCAGGACGACGCGCCGGAACCCGGTGTAGGCCAGCACGCCGCAGACCGTGGCGAACACGAGGAAGAGGAGCTTCTCGGGGGTCGTCAGCACGGCGGTCGTCCCGAACGGGTCATGCCGCATCGTACCGGGGGCGACCACCCGCACGCCCGACCCGCCGACCGCGGGACGCTGCGGTCCGAGGGCCGCACCCACGTCGCCCACGCGAGCGGGACCAACGTGATCCAGGTCACATCGCACCCCGTCCGCGAAACCTACGATGCCCACACCACGGAAGGGAGGTGGTCCGTATCAAACGATCTAACGTGACCGGTGGAGGTTCCCGTCGAGGGTAACGACCCGCACCTCTGAAGGATCCGGATCGGATCCCTCACTTCGAGACGGGTAACCGCAGCGCCCCGAGCCTAGGCTCGGGGCGCTCCTTCGTGGGCGTGGTCCGTCCGTCAGCGGGGTCGCAGCGCGCGCGTGGCCGCCGGCAACAGCGCGGTCGCGACGGCGATCTTGGCGGCGTCGCCCAGCAGGAACGGCCACACGCCCCAGGCGAAGGCGGTGCCCAGGTCGGGCGCGAGCTGCGCCAGCCAGGTGACGCCGAAGGCGTAGATGACGACGTTGCCGACGGTCATCGTGGCGACCGCGCGCAGCGGGCCGGCGACCCCACCGCGTTCCGCCAGCCAACCGACGACGGCGGCCGCAGCGACGAAACCGACCAGGTAGCCGGCGGTGGTGCCGGTGAGGGTGGCGAGACCCGCGCCGCCGCCGGTGAAGACCGGCAGGCCGGCGGCGCCGACGAACAGGTACGCCACGACCGTGAAGGCGCCGAGCCGGGTGCCGGCGGCGGCGGCGAGCAGCAGCACGCCGAGCGTCTGGCCGGTCACGGGCACCGGGCCGACCTCGAAGCGGACCTGCGCCAACAGCGCCAAGAACGCCACGCCCAGGACCACCTGGACCAGCGTGCGGAGCCCGCGGTGGGCGACGGGAACCAGGGCGTGGGCGAGCGGGACGGTGGGGACACGTCGAACGGTGGGGATCATGCGGGCCTCCGAGGATGAGGGTACCGACGGTCACGCCTGCGTGACCGGGACACCTGGGGTAGGCCAAGGTAGCACCCGGGGCTATGCTCAAGCATGCACGACGACGATCACGCGCGCGGCGACGACAGCCCCACTTCGGCCCCGGCCGCCACCGCGCGACGCGAACGCGTCGGCCCGCACCCCCACGCGGCCCCGTCGGGCACACCACCCACCGTCGACGTCACGCTCCCGCGCACGGCCGACTGGGTGGTCACCGTCGACGCGGTCTTCCCGCATCATGCCAACACCCTCGGGACGCTGTTCGGTGGCCGGGCGATGGAGCTCATGGACGTCAACGCCGCGATCGCCTGCTACCGCTACTCGCGCACGGCGGTCGTGACGGCGTCGGCGGAGCCGATCGACTTCCGCAACCCGGTCCACGTCGGCGAGATCCTCGAGGTGAAGAGCCGCGTGGTGTGGACCGGTCGGACCAGCATGATCGTGCGCTGCGAAGTGCACGGCGAGAACCCGCTCACGGGCGTTCGGCGCCTGTGCACGATCGGTCATCTGAACTTCGTGGCCCTGGGCCAGGATGGCGCGCCCACGCCGGTGCCGCCGCTGCGGGTCGAGACCGACGAAGAGCGCCGCTTCCACGCGATCGGCGCCCGCGTGCGCCAGGCGATCCTGGACCGGCGCGCGCAAGAACCCCTGGAGGAAGCATGAGCGCACCCACCGACCCCGTCCTCGTCCAACGCGCCGTGAACGCCATCCGTGCCCTCGTCATCGACGCCACCCAGGAGGCGGGCGACGGCCACCCAGGCATGCCGCTGGGCTCGGCGCCGATGGGGTACGCCCTGTTCCGTCACGCGATGCGCCACGACCCGAGCGATCCGACGTGGTGGAACCGTGACCGTTACGTGCAGTCGGCGGGTCACGGATCGATGCTCCAGTACGCCTTGCTGCATCTCACCGGCTACGACCTGACGATGGACGACCTGCGCGGCTACCGGCAGTGGGGCAGCCGCACGCCCGGGCATCCGGAGTACGGCCACACGGCCGGGGTCGAGACGACGACGGGCCCGCTCGGCCAGGGGATCTCGACGGCCGTCGGCATGGCGCTGGGTGAGGCGCATCTGGCGGCGCGCTTCAATCGCGAGGGCCTGCCCGTGATCGACCACCGCACCTACGTCATCGCCTCCGACGGCGACCTGATGGAGGGCGTATCGGGCGAGGCGAGCAGCCTGGCCGGACATCTCGGGCTCGGCAAGCTCATCGTCCTGTACGACTCCAACGAGATCAGCATCGACGGCTCGACCTCGATCACCTTCAGCGAGGACACCGCCGCGCGCTACGTGGCGTACGGCTGGCACGTGCAGACGATCGACGACGGCAACGACGTCGAGGCGATCCTGCGCGCCCTCGAAGCGGCCCGCGAGGTCACGGACCGCCCGTCGCTCATCGAAGTCCACACGCTCATCGGCTTCGGCTCGCCCAAGCTCGCGGGCACCAGCAAGATCCACGGGTCGATCCTCGGCGACGAGGAGGCGGCCGCGGCCAAGACGATGCTGCAGGTCGACTGGCCCGCTTTCACCGTTCCCGACGACGTGCGCGTCCATTACCGCGAGGCCGCGGTGGAGGGCGCCGAGGCGCACGCGGCCTGGCGCGCCACCTGGAGCGCGTACGAGGCCGCCCACCCCGACCTGGCGGCGGAGCTCGTGCGGCGCATGTACCGCGAGCTGCCGGCCGGCTTCGACGAGGACCTGCCGCACTGGGAGGTCGGTGCCAAGCCGGTGGCCACCCGCAAGGCCTCGCAGGCCGTGCTCCACGCCTTGGCGCCACGCCTGCCCGAGCTCATCGGCGGGTCCGCCGACCTGGCCGGCTCGAACTACACCGATCTCCCCGGCGAGAGCGCCATGCAGGCCGGCGACTACGGCGGCCGTACGATCCATTTCGGCGTGCGCGAGCACGCCATGGCGACCGTGGCGAACGGCCTGGTGCTGAACGGGGGTGTGCGGCCCTTCGTCGGGACGTTCCTGATCTTCGCCGACTACCTGCGGCCCGCCCTGCGTCTGGCGGCCCTCATGGGCCAGCCGGTCATCTACGTGTTCACGCACGACTCCATCGGCCTGGGCGGCGACGGACCCACCCACCAGCCGATCGCCACGCTGGCGTCGTTGCGAGCGATCCCGAACGTGGTCGTGTTCCGACCGGCCGACGCCAACGAGACCGTCCAGGCCTGGGTGGCCGCGCTGCGCCGCACCGACGGACCGACCGTGCTGGCCCTGAGCCGCCAGGACCTGCGGCACCTCGAGGTCCAGGCGGGCGCCGTCGACCGCGGCGGCTACGTGGTCGCCGACGTCGACAGCGGCGACACCCCAGACGTGCTGCTCATCGCCACGGGCTCCGAGGTGGCGCTGGCGCTGGACGCCCGCGAGCTGCTCGCGGGTGAAGGCGTCGGCGCCCGCGTGGTGAGCCTGCCGTCGTGGGAGCGCTTCGAAGCCCAGGACGCCGCGTACCGCGAATCGGTGCTGCCGAAGGCGGTGCGTGCCCGTGTGGCCGTCGAGGCGGCCGCCACCTTCGGCTGGCAGCGCTACGTCGGCCTCGACGGCGATGTCGTCGGTCTGGACGTCTTCGGGGCCTCGGCGCCGGGGGCGCGGCTCTTCGAAGCCTTCGGCTTCACGCCGGAGCGGGTGGCCGAAGCGGCACGTCGCACACTGTCCACCGTTCGGCGCTGAGCCGACCGACCCGCTCGCACCGGCGCGCCGCGACCGTTCGGCGCTGAACCGATCTGCCGCCCGCTCCCCATCGCGCCGCGCCCCGCGGGCGGGGGGGGCGGGCGGCCGTGACGTCCATCTCATGAGGACCGTGGCTGGGCGCGGCATCATGAGGGCCATGTCAAGCCTCCCGTTCGTCCTCCGAACGCCGCGCGCACTGGGCACGTTGCTCGCGCTCATGGTCGCCTTCGCGCCCTTCGCCCAGGCCCAGGACCTGACGGCACTGCTGCCCGCCGATACCGCGGTGGCCCTCGGCGTCCGCGACCTGGCTGCGGCCAGGGAGCAGCTGCAGCCGTTCGTCGACCCCTGGGTCGAGTTGGGCGTCGGTGAGGCGCTCGCCGCGGTCCTCGGCGACGTCAGCATCGGCGACCTGACCGGCGCGCTGCCGGAGACGGGCCTCGACGCCGACGCCCTGCCACCGGAACTCGATGGCCTCGATCCCTGGGCGCTGCTGGGCCGCGAGGCCTGGCTGAGCGTCTCGGTGAGCCCGTTCAACCCGTTGCCTGCGCTCACGCTCGTCGCGCGCATCGACGCGGACACCGCCACCCGCTTCGATGCGGTGTTGGCGCGCGCCGCCGCCGAGCCCGACGCCCAGACCCTGACCGAAGGCGGCATCGAGTTCGTGGTGGTGCCCGCCGACGGCTTCCCGATCGCCGCCGTGCGCACGGGCGACCTGCTCGCGCTCTCCACGAACCCCGACGTCATGCGCAACGTACTCCGTCTGGCCGGCGGCAGCGACGAGCCCTCGTTCCGCGACGCACCCGGGGTCGAGGCGACCCTGGGGACGCTCGGCGACGGCGAGCTGGTCGGCTTCTTCGACCTCGGGCCCTTGTCCCGCGCGCTCACGCCCCTCGCCGCGGGACTCGGCTTCGACCAGAGCGTCGAGCGTCTGGGCGCCCTGCTCGAGACCCTCGGCGCCTACGCCGGCGTGACCCGGCTCACCGACGAGGGCACCGCCACCGTCAGCGTCCGGCGGCTCGATCCCGCGGCCGGCGACGCCACGCTGCGTGAGCTCCTGTCCAGCACGGCGCCGGCCCCGCGCGACCTGCTCGTCTGGGTCCCGAACGACGCGCTGTCCGTGCAGGTGTCGGCCGTCGATCCGAAGGCCTGGTGGGCCTACCTGAGCGACCTCGTCGAAGGCATGACCGAGCTGGGTGTGGCCGACCTCGACCGCACGATCGGCGACGTCCTGGGTGTCGACGTCGGCAACGACCTGTTCGCCTGGACCCGACCCGGCGTGGCCGTCATCCAGACGGGCACGGGCGAGATCGCCCCCATCGGCGCGCCGGCCAGCGACCTGTTGGGTCAGAGCGTGTTGGCGGTGCGAACGGGCGACCCCGCGGCCGCCGAGGCCGGCTTGGCGCGCGCCTTCGCGGCGTTGACGCAGCGGGCCACGCTCTTCGCCGATCCCTTCGCCGAGCCCGGGCGCCACGCCGCAGGTGGCGGTACGGGAACGCGACGTCGACGGCGTCACCCTGTCCATCTACGACGTCGCACCCGGCTTGACGCTGGCGACCGCGGTCGTGGACGACGTCGCCCTGATCGCCACCACCGAAGCCGGCCTCGAGGCCGTCGTGCGGGCCGGCCGCAGTGGCCGCGACCTGCCGGCCGCCTTCGAGACGCTGCTGGGCACCGTTCCGAGCGAGGCCACCGCGTTCACGTTGAGCGACGACCGCACCATCGTCGAAGCGAGCGGCGCGCAGCTGGCCCAGCAGGTCCAACTGCTGGCGGGCTTCGCCGGCGGCGACCTCGACTTCGAGGCCGTCGAGCGCGCCACGACCGCGATCGACGCCTACCTGGACGCCATCGCGCCCCTGTTCGGTGGCAGCGTCAGCTGGTCGCAGCCCCTGTCGGACGGCGCCCTCCAGGGCCACGAGCGCACGCTCATCGACCTGCGCTGATCTCGCCTGGCTCGGGGCGGGTGAGGGAACCGCGGCCCCGAGCCCCACGAGGGGGCGGGCGACTCGGTCGCCCGCCCCCTCGCCATGATCGGTCCGGCGCTGGCCGGGTCGGCGCGCGCGGCTCAGACCGCCACGTGGGTGGCCTGGCTGGCGATCACGTACCAGGTGATCCACAGGCCGTTGACCCACGCCGCCGGCCACACGCTGCCGGTGCGTTGGAACAGGTACGTCGACAGCAGGGCGGCCACCGGCAGCAGGAACAGGAGCTGGATGGCGACGATGGTCAGGAGCGGTTCGCCGAACGGCAGCGGGTCGCCTGCGAACAGCGGCACGTACTGCACCAGCAGGAACACCAGGAACCCGCCCACGGCGATGAGCGCGTTGGCCACCATCGCGTCCGCGCCCTCGTGGCTGGTCCCACGCGGCCGCAACTGGCCGTGGAGCACCATCCCGAAGACCAAGAAGAAGGCCGTGAAGGGCAGCAGGTACACCAGCGCGATCATGAACTGGTCCGTCGAGAGCAGCTTGACGGCCACCACCCAGACGCGGAAATCGGTGTGGAACAGGCCTTCGGAGATGGCCAACAGCGCGTAGCCGACGCCGACCACGGCCAGCGCGAAGCCGAGCGCGCGGAAGAAGCCGCCCACGCGCAGCCCGAGCGTGTCGAGCCGAGCTCCCTGGCGACGCCCCGAGACCGCGAACCACAGCAGCACCAGCACCAGCGAGATGGCCGCGTTCAGCAAGATCCAGCCCACCAGGCCGTTGGTGATCTGCTGGGGCAGCCACCGGTTGGGCGTCACCAGCGCGTTCGTCTGGTTCTGCGCCCAGATGAAGGTCAGGGCCGGCACGGCGGCGGTGATCGCTGCCGCCAGCCACCAGCCGAAGCCGGTCACGCCGGCCGCCGGTGCGGTCCGGTTGGCGAGCGGCGCGAACGTGCGCGAACGGAGCAGCAGACCCGCCGTCGCGAACAGCGCCAGGACGAAGCCCAAGAGCGCCAAGCCGGTGCCCGTCTCCTTCCACATCCAGACCTGGTCGGTCGGTTCGAGCGGGAACGGGGCGACGGTCGTGCGCTGCACCCAGTCGAGGACGGGCGCGACGCCGGCGGTGGTGATGTGGTCACCCGGATGGGTCACGGGCGGCGCGTAGAGCATCCGCGCGGTGCCGGCGTCGGGGTCGCCGTACAGACGGCCGGGCTCGACCGGCGCCTCGGTCCCGAACAAGGTCTGCATCTTCTCGGTGGCCGGTGCGGTCGCGCCCGTCGGGGCACCCCACATGAGCTCCGAGAACTCGTCGTACTGGCTGTACACCAGACCGAGGTTGCGTGGGTACGTCGGCGTGCCCTCCGGCGCGCCCAGCGTGCCCGTCGACGAACCCGACACGACGATCGAGGTGTAGTCGTCGGGGCTGACGGCGGCGGCGATCAGCGCCGCCCAACCGCCCATGGAGTGGCCGGACAGGACGACCTGGTCGAGGTCGACGAAGCCGAGGGAGCGCAGGTAGGCCAACGCGGCCGGACCGCCGAAGCCGCCGGCGAAAGCGGGGGCGTCCGAGTAGCCGTGGCCGGGCTGGTCCACGGCCAGCACCACGTACCCGCGTCGCGCGAGTTCGATGGCGTACGGGGACTGCGTCTCGTGGCTGTTGATGTAGCCGTGGATGGCCACCACGCCGGGAGCAGGGTCCTCCGCCGTCGCGCCACGGGGCCGGTAGAGCTGAGCGTGCATCATGCGGCCGTCCTCGACGGGGAAGCGGACCTCCTCCACGCGGACGGTGCCGAAGTCCGTCTGGACCAAGGCGCCGATGGCGCCGCCACCGAACACGAGCAACAACGCGACGACGAGCAGGAACGTGCTCCGACCGGTGGGACCGTCCATGGATCTCTCCCCTCATGGGTCGACCCCCGCCGGGTTCGCCCCTGGCCCCCGCCGGCGGTCGCTCATCGACCTCGGCGCGGTGCCCATGCCTTCAGGTTCCGTTCTCAGACACGCTAGCAGACGCCGCTTGCCGACGTCTCCCGGCGGCGCGGCGTCGCCAACAGGCGCGGCCACAGGTCGGCCACCGCTGCGTCGAGGTCGGCCTCGCTGCCGACGTTGTCGACCACGAAGGTGGCCCGCCGCACCTTCTCGGCCTGCGGCCACTGGGCGGCGTCGCGGGCACGGGCGGCGTCGGCCGTGAGCCCCGAGCGTCGCCGGAGCCGCTCGAGGCGGACGTCGAGGGGCGCCACCACCACCACCGTCGCGTCCATGCCGCGGTCCAGACCGGCTTCGAAGAGCAGCGGCACCTCGTGGACCACGAGTGGCGGCGCCGGGTCGGCCGCCACCGCGGCCGTCTCGGCGGCGGCAGCGGCACGGCGCACCCAGGGGTGGACGATCGCCTCGAGCGCGCGTCGCGCCGCGGGGTCTCCGAACACCCGTGCCGCGGTCGCGGCCCGGTCGAGCTGGCCGTCCACGACGAGGTCGCGACCCAGGTCGGTGGCGATGCGCCCCAGCACGTCCGGGTCGGCGGTGGCCGCACGCGCGAAGGCATCGGCGTCGAGCACGAGCGCTCCGCGGGCGGCCAGGCGCCTGGCGACGCTCGACTTGCCCGATCCGATCGATCCGGTCAGACCGATGCGCGGCGGGTAGCCTGGGTCCATGGCTCCGCTGCGCCGCGCCCCCTCGCCGTGGCTTCGCATGCGTCAGTCTACGGCGCTGCCCGACGGCGCCGATCCGACGTCGGCGGGGGGTCCCCTCGCCGGCGGTCTGCTCGTGGGCGGCGCCGTGCGCGACGCGCTCCTGGGGCGTGACCCCATCGACCTCGATTGGCTCGTGACCGACCCCGAGGCCGCCGCCCGACGGCTCGCTGCCCGTGTCGGCGGCGCCCTCGTCGCGCTCGACCCGGAGCGCGGCTACTGGCGTGTGGTCCACGGCGAGGCCACCTGGGACCTCTCGGCGCCCCTCCACGGTGACCTCGACGCCGACCTGCGGCGGCGCGACGTCACCATCAACGCCCTCGCCTGGCGCCCCGGCACCGCCGAGGTCGTCGACCCGACCGGCGGACGCGCCGACCTGCGCGCCCGGCGGGTGCGCCTCACGTCGCCCCACACCCTGCGCGAGGACCCGTTGCGCGCCTGGCGGGTGGTGCGGATCGCGGCGCAGCTCGGCTTCCGGATCGCGCGCGACACGCGTGACCAGGTGCGCGCGGCGGCCGCCACCCTGGCCAGCGGCGGTTGGCCACGACCGGCGCCGGAACGGGTGGGCGCCGAGCTCGACCTGGTGCTGGCCACCTCGGTGGCTGGGCGCGCGGTGCGGGCCCTCGACGACCTCGGTCTGTTGGCGCTGGACCTGCCCGAACTCGTCGCCGGGCGCGGGCTGCGCCAAGGGCCCCTCCATCACCTCGACGTCCTCGACCACCAGGTCGAGGCGCTGCAACGGCTGGTCGACGCCTTCCCCGAAGCCGACGTGGCGCTGCGTTGGGCGACGCTGTTGCACGACGTGGGCAAGCCACCCTCCCATGAAGCCGGCAGCGTGACGGCGGACGCGCTCGTCGTGCGCGACCGGTTCCATGGGCACGACGCCGTCGGCGCCGAGCTCACCGCGACCGCCCTGGAGCGTTTGCGGCGGCCCCGGGCGGTGGCAGCGCGGGCCGCGGCGCTCGTCGCCGCCCACATGCGCCCGCTGCCGAGCGACGAGCGCTCGGCGCGCCGCTTCGTGCACCGCCTGCGCCCGCTGCTCCCCGACCTGCTCCGGCTGATGGTGGCCGATCGGGAAGCCGCTCGCGGTCGGGCCGCCCATGCGGGCGCCCGGCGCGGGTACCGCGAGCGCGTGGGCCGGGTGCTCGCCGTCCTCGACGAAGCGCCGCCACCGGCACCGCTCGTCACCGGCCATGACGTCATGGCGGCGTTCGGCTTGCCCCCCGGGCCCGTGGTCGGCGAGCTCCTGGCCGGGGTCGCCGAGGCCCGCGCCCTGGGCGAGGTCGGCGATCGTGAGGCGGCGCTGGCCTACGCCGCGCGGATGTTGGAGGCGCGTGACCGACGCGACGAGCCCATGTGAGCGGCGTGCCCGTCGGAGGTCGAGCGCGGCCTTCGGATGTGGCGCTGATGAGGGCCGGCCCCTTCGTCGAGCGTTATGGTGGGCGGCGTCAGCCACCGAATCGCCGCCCGAGGTCTCTCCCTGACGAACCGAGGTGACACGATGCCGAACCCGCGACCGACGAGGTCGAACGTCCGCGTCCCCGTGATCTTGCTGCTCTTGCTCATGACCCTCCTGGCCGCCTGCGGACCATCGGAACGCGAGCAGGAACTCGCCTCCGAGAACGAAGCGCTGCTCGTCCGTGTCGACGAACTCGAGCTCCAAGCCGAGGAACTCGCCGCCCAGCTCGAGACCCAGACGACCGAGAACCAGACCGCGCTGGAGGGTGAACGCGCCGCGTTGGCCGATGCCCAGGCGCAACTCGAGGAGAGCGCCGCGACGCGCGACGAGCTCGAACGCGCCCTCGCCGCCGCCGACACCGACCTGCGCGAATCCGAGTCGGCGCTCGAGACCGCCACCGCCGACCTGACCGAGGCCACCGACGAGCTCGAGGGCTTGCGCAGCCAGGCCAGCGCCACCGACGAGGAGCTGGCCACGCTGCAGACGCGCGTGGACGACCTGAACGCGCAGCTCGAGGGGGCCCGCACCGACCAGCAGGCCGCGGCCGATCGCGCCGACGCGGCCGCCGCGGAACGCGACGCGGCGCTGGCGGACCTCGAAGCGGCGCAGAACCGTGTCGACGAGCTGACCGCGACCGTGAGCGACCTCGAAGCGACGCGCGAGGAGCTCCGGAGCACCAACGAAGCCCAGCTCGCCGAGCTCGAGAGCGTGCGCACCGCGCGTGACGAGACGGTCGCCGAGCTCGAGCTCGTGCGCGACCGCAACGAAGAACTCACCTCGCAGGTCGCGTCCCTCGACGTGAACCGCGGCGACCTGCAACGCCAGGTCGACGTGCAGACGAGCGTCCTGAACGCCGTGATGTCGCAGCGGGACGAGGCCCTCGACCAGATCTCGACCGTCGCGGCTCAAGCGTCGGACCTGTCGGACACGGTCGCGGCGCGGGAGACGCGCATCGCCGCGCTCGAAGCCGATCTCGAGGCCGCCAACGACGACCTGGCGGCGGCGAACGAGGAACTGGCAGCGGCACGTAGCGAGCTGACCTCGCTGGGCGCCGAACGCGACGCCGCGAACGAAGACCTCGCGGCGCTCCGGTCCGAGCTGGAGACGGCCCAGACCAGCGTCGCATCGCTGAACGCCGAACGCGACGCGCTGGCGGCCGAGGTCCAAGCGGCCACGTCGGAGCGCGAGACCGCGAACGAGCAACTCGACGCGCTCCGCGCCGAGCTCGAGGCCGCGCACGCCGAGCGGCGCGCCGCGAACGAGCAGCTCGAGAGCGTCCGGAGCGAACGCGACACCCTCACCACCGACCTCGAGACGGCCCAGACCCGCCTCGAAGCGGTCCTCGCCGAACGCGACGCGCTCAGCGCCGACCTCGAGAGCGCCCGCACCGAACGCGACGCCGCCCAGGCGCAAATCGAGAGCGTCCAGAGCGAACGCGACACCCTCGCCGCCGACCTCGAGAGCGCCCGCACCGAGCTCGAGGACGTCCGCGCCGCCCGTGACGCCGCCGACCAGGAGCTGGCCGACGTCCGGACCCAGCTCGAGTCGGCGCGGACCGAACGCGACGTGGCCACCGAACGCCTCGACACCCTCAGCGGCGAACTCGAGACCGCCAACGCCGACCTCGCGACCGCGAAGGAGGCGCTCGCGTCCGCACAGAGCGACGTCGCGTCCGCGCGCAGCGACGTCGACAACGCCCAAGCCGAGGTCGAAGCGCTCACCGCCGAACGCGACGCGCTCAGTGCCGACGTCGAAGCCGCCCGGAACGAACGCGACGAGGCCCAGGCGACGCTCGCGACCGTGCAGGACGAACGCGACGCCTTCGCCGCCGACCTCGAAGCGGCCCAGACGGGCTGGAGGCCGCGACGGCCGAACGCGACGCCCTCGCCGCCGACCTCGAAGCGGCCCGCACCGAACGCGACACGACCCAGGAAGAGCTCGCGACGCTGCGCAGCGAACTGGAGACGACGACGCAGGCGCTCGAAACGGTGCGCGCCGAGCGCCGCGCGGCGATCGATGAGCTGACCGCCCTGCGCTCGGAGCTCGAGGACGCCAACCAAGAGCTCGGCGACGTGGCCGAGGAACTCGCGACCACGGCCAGCGAGCGCGACGCGCTGGCGACCGAGCGCGACGAGGTGCTGGCCGAGCGCGACCGGCTCGCCGCGGACGTCGCCGCGCTCGAGGCCGATCGGGCCGACCTGCAGGGGCGCGAGAGCGCCTTGGCGCAACAGACGGCCGAGCTCCAGACCGCCCTCGAAGAGGTGGGCGCTCGCGAGGCCGAGCTCGATGCGCGGCTCGAAGCGACGTCCAGCCAGCTCGAAGAAGCGCAAGCACGTGCGGCCGATCTCACCGCCCGACTCGAGGGTCTGCTCGAAGAGCGCACGGATCTCGAGGACCTCACCGCCGAACAGCGTCAGGAGCTCACCGAGACGCGCGCGCTGCTGGAGTCGACGCAGTCCGAGATCGCCACCCTGACCGGCGCCCGCGGGACCTACACGGTGCAGCCCGGCGACTCGCTGTCGTCGATCGCGACGTTCTTCTACCGCAACGGCAACCGTTGGCCCGACTTGCTCGAAGCCAACCGCAACCTGATCGACCAGCCCGACCTGATCTTCAACGGGATGGTGCTGATCGTGCCCCAATGACCCGTGCGGCGGCCGCCGCGCGGTTCGCCTGACGGGTTCGCCTGACGTCGATCCGTCAGCTCGCCACGCTCCGTTCGAAAAGAGCCTGCCCCTCGAGCACTTCGTCGCGGGGCAGGTTCCCACGTTCGAGCACCGCATCCCCGGCAGCGAGCAGGCGCTCGTAGAAGGCCCGACCGGTGTCGACGACGGGCGCACAGGGGCCGGACTCCTCCAGCCACTCGAACAGCAGGTCCTCGGCCTCGGCGAGCCGCTCGTCGGCCGTCAGGTAGCGCAGCAAGCGTGCGTAGGTCGCGTCCGGCAACTGGAACTCGAGCAGCGCCGCGCGCACCCGCCGCACCCGCTCGGGGAGGTCGCGCTGGCCGACTCGGACGGTGCCGGCTTCGGCATAGAGATCGAGCGCCCGAACCCTCAGGGCGGCGCGGTGGGCGACGTCGGTGCCGGGGGTGGCGGCGTCGAC
Source organism: uncultured Trueperaceae bacterium (assembly GCA_963839375.1). Taxonomy (GTDB): domain Bacteria; phylum Deinococcota; class Deinococci; order Deinococcales; family Trueperaceae; genus JAABTL01. The sequence continues at coordinate 78,361 of CAWIUY010000024.1, forward strand.
CTCGAGCAGCGCCGCGAGGACGTAAGCCCGGTCCCCTTCGACCTGACCCGTCGAAGACAGCACGTCGACGAGCTGATCCGAGGAGAGGCGCCGGATGACGTCGCCCCCCACGCCCAAGTGCTCGCGGTAGATGCGCTCGAGTTGCTCCTGGACCTGGCCGGCGGCGTCGACGTCGTCGACCCGCCCCGCCAGCCAGGCGAGGGTGCGGGCGAGGGCATCGATGGTACGAACGAGGAGATCGTCCTTCAGCGGCATGCGGTCACGCTACCGCTTCCCCCGACGGGGCGCCGCCCCGTCTTGGCCGGAGCGGAGAGGCCCTGGGCCGTCAGTCGCCGCGCGCGAGCAACCGACCGACGCTGACGTCGTCGAAGCGGCGCGCGTCACAGGCGGCGGTGTCGAAGCAAGCGGTCAGGTACCGGTAGCGACGACCGCCGCTTCCCGGCACCTCGGCGCGGAGGAACCCGAACTCGGTCCCCGGCCCGCTCTGATGGCATAGGTCGCAGCAGAGCGGCGGCATCCGTCCCTGGCTGCGGGCGACCGGCGACAACCGGAGCAGGACGCTGCCGTCCCGGTCGTGCACCTCGAGCCCGCCCTCGTCGTCACGCGCCAGCGCGTAGGCGCTGGGTCGTGGGATCAACCGATCGGGGGTGGCGGGGAAGAGCTCCAGCACGATCTCCCGACCGGTGTACAGCTTCGGCGGCTCGTCGCTCACGTGGCCCCAGTATAGCTGCCGCTCCGGACCCGGTCGGCGGCGGCGTAGAGCAGCGCGAGCACCCCGACGATCGCGGTGCCGACGACGACCGTGGCACCCCATTGCGCGACGACGATGCCGATGAAGGCCCACACCAGCACGGCGGCGTAGGCGAGGTCCGCGAAGCCGGCCAACATCCGCATCCCGAGCAGCGTGGCCACGACCAACGTGATCGCCGCCCACACCGCCGCCGGCAGGAAGCCACCGCCCCAACCCGCGTCGTAGAGCGCGATCGTCACGTTCGCGACGGTGGCCACCGTGATCCAGCCCAGGTAGACCGAGAAGGTGCCGTACGCCCAGATCCGCTCGGCGCGCGAGACGGGCGGGCGCCGCGCCGCCGGACCGTGCAGACGCAGGTACACGACGATGAGCGCCGCCAGCAGCACGAGCATGACGATCAGGCTGGTGCCGATCCACAGGTTGTGCCACAACAGGATCCAGGCCAGGTTGGCGAGGTTGGCGATCGTGACGGGCACGACCAGGGCGCGTGCGCGGGGGTGGTCGGACTGGGCCGGCAGGCTCTGCCAGATCGCGTAACCCGCCAGGCCGAGGTAGATCACCGCCCAGATCGCGAAGACGTAGCCGGCGGGCGTCACGAGCACCGGGAACGAGTCGGAGATCGCCCCGGTGGTGCGTCCGGCGATCGGCAACGCGTTCGCGAGACCGTTGACCACGAGCGTCGCGAGGGTGGTGACGGGGACGAACACCTGCCAAGCTCTCATGGCGCCTCCTCCTAGGCCTGCGCGCGGATGGCGCGCAACACGTCCGCGCTCTCGATGGCGACGACGGCGGCCTCCGACCCCTTGTTGCCGAGCTTGCCGCCGGCGCGGTCGAAGGCCTGGTCGAGGTCCTCGGTCGTCAGCACACCGAACACCACCGGCTTCGAGGCGTCGAGTGCGACGCGCGCGAGACCGCTGGCCGCCATGCTGCACACGTAGTCGTAGTGGCTGGTGGCGCCACGGATCACGCACCCGAGCGCGATGACGGCGTCGACGTCCTCGCGGTCGGCGAACGCCTGGGCCGCCAACGGCAACTCGACCGTGCCCGACACCCGGGCGACGCGGACGTCATCCTCGCGCACACCGTGCGCGCGCAGCGAAGCGAGGGCGCCCTCGAGCAGACGGTCGACGATGAGGTCGTTGAAGCGGGCGGCGACGACGGCCACGCGCAGTCCGGCGCCGTCCAGTCGACCTTCGATAAGGTTCATGCGTGCATGATGGCACGCGGGCGAGCGGGACTCAGTCGGCGCCCTCGCCCTCCGGGGCGGCGGGCTCGTCGAGGTTCTCGAAGGTGCTGTTGGTGCCGTACGAGTACATCACGACGTCATCCACCTCGGTGACCACCTCGTAGGCCAAGGCGCCGTCGCGCACGCGCGCCACCACCAGGTTCCAGCCCTCGCGCAAGGCGAACGAGGCCGGCGTGCTGCGCAGCGTCACGTCCTGATCGACGTAGACCATGTTGAAGTAGCCGAAGGGGTCGGTGAGCTCGGGCGGTGCCCGGAAGAACCACTCGTCGAACAGTTCCTCGTACGCGCCCGAGGCGTTCTCGTCGTGGTACGGCTGCAACCAGGCGGTGACGAAGCGGACGCCGTCGCGATCGACGGTGAACTCGTTGCCGATCATGAAGGCGAGCGGGAACGAGCCGCTGGCCAGAACGCGCAGGTCGCGCTCTTCGGGCACGATGCCTTCGGTCGAGAGGTCGAACGTGCCGGCCACCATGCGGACCGAAGCGAGCTCGCGGGCTTCGTCGCCCAGGTCGAGGAACATGGCGAGCCGCATCTCGGCGGGTAGTTCGACGAGCTCGTCGATCTGGACGCCGGTCACACGGACCTGTTGCTGGGCGAGCGCCGCGCCGAACAGCGAGGCCGCGATCAGCACGAGGGCGAGGGAACGAAGACGGTGCATAGGGATCTCCAAGGTGAGGCAACGTTAGCACGGGGCCCACGGGCTCCCGGTGGCGTCTGGACGTGACCTGGACGGCACGACGTCCTCGCGGGGATCGAACGACACCCTCGTGAGGATCGCCGCGCTCCGTCCCGCCGCTCGCGGCGCGCAACCCTGGCCGACCGAGCCTCGCTACCGTATCGCACCCGCGCATGAGAGCCGGATCGGCGTCACGCGGCGTAGCCCTCCGGATGTGCCCCGTACCAAGCCCAGGCGTCGGCCACCATGCGCTCCAGACCGGCGCGCGACGGCGTCCAACCGAGGTCGCGTCGTGCCGCGCTCGCGTCGGCCACCAGGACGGGCGGATCGCCGGCACGACGGGGCGCGACCACGGTCGCGATGTCGCGACCGGTCACCAGGCGCGCGGTCTCGATGACCTCGCGCACCGAGTAGCCGTGCGCGTTGCCGAGGTTGAAGGCGAGCGCCTGCCCCGGGACCGCCGCTTCCAACGCCGCGACGTGGGCCTGGGCGAGGTCCTCGACGTGGACGTAGTCGCGCACCGCGGTACCGTCGTCGGTGGGGTAGTCGTCGCCGAAGATCGCGACGTGCGGCCGGCGGCCAGCGGCCACCTGGAGCACGATCGGGATGAGGTGGCTCTCGGGGCGGTGGTCCTCGCCGCGGTGCTCCGACGCGCCGGCAGCGTTGAAGTAGCGCAGGGCCACCGAGCCCACGCCGGCGGTGCGCGCCAACCAGCCGAGCGTTCGTTCGAGCTGCAGCTTCGTCTCGCCGTAGACGCTCTCGGGCTCCAGCCGCGCGGTCTCGGGGATGGGAACGCGCTCGGGCGTGCCGTAGAGCGCTGCGGTCGAGGAGACCACCACCCGCTTCACACCGTGCCTCAGCGCCGTGCGCCACAACCGCACGGCCCCGACGACGTTGTTGTCGAAGTAGTCGAGCGGCGACTCCATCGAGGCGCCCACGAGCGACGACGCCGCGAAGTGGACGATCGCCTCGACCCCGTGCTCCTCGAGCGCGAAGCCGACCAGGTCCGCGTCGGCGACGTCGGCGAGCACGAACGCCGCGCCCTCGGGCACGGCCTCGCGGTGGCCGGTGCGCAGGTCGTCGACGACCACCACCCGGTGGCCGCGCGCCAGGAGCGCTTCGGTGGCGACCGAACCGACGTAGCCGGCGCCGCCCGTCACGAGTACGTTCATGGACTGCCTCCCCGGCGCCTGGGCGCCGACCCGCATGGTACCGCGGTGCCGACGGCCGCTCCGGTGCCGACCTGCCATACTGACGGCTACGGGAGGAACCTTGCATGGCCACGACCACGCCCTCGACCGCCCCCACCACCACCTCCGGCCTCGACGCCGGCCTCGTCTGGTTCGATGGCACCATCGTGCCGCAGGAGCAGGCCGTCGTGTCGGTGCTCACGCACGCGATGCACTACGGCACCAGCGTCTTCGAAGGGATCCGCGCCTACGAGACCGACCGCGGCGCGGCCGTGTTCCGACTGCGCGAACACAGTTTGCGACTGCTCGAGTCCGCCAAGATCCTCGGCATGAAGCCGACGTGGACGGTCGAACAGATCGATCAGGCGATCGTCGAGACCGTCAAGGCCAACGAGCGCAAGAGCTGCTACATCCGACCGCTCATCTGGTACGGCCCCGAGTCGCTCGGCATCAACCCGTCGCGCAACGAGCTCCACTTCATGGTGGCCACGCTGCCCTGGGGCGTGTACCTGGGTGAAGAGGCGATCCGCAAGGGCGCGCGCCTGATGACCTCGTCGTGGCGCCGCTCGGCGGGCGACATCCTGCCGACGAAGGCCAAGGCCGGCGGCAACTACGTCAACTCGGTGCTCGCCAACACCGAGGCGCGCGACAACGGCTTCGACGAGGCCCTCCTGCTGGACAAGGAGGGGTTCGTGGCCGAGGGCTCCGGCGAGAACCTGTTCTTCCTCAAGGGCGGGACGCTCTACGCCATCGCCCACTCGGTCAACCTCAGGGGCATCACCCGCGACACGGTGATCCACTTGGCGCGCGACATGGGCACCCCGGTCGAGACCACCATGGCCGTGCGCGACGAGCTCTACACGGCCGACGAGGTGTTCATGGTGGGCACCGCCGCCGAGGTCACCCCCATCGCGTCGATCGACCGTCGTCCGGTCGGCACCGGGGCGGCCGGCGCCTACGCCTTGGCCATGCGCGAACGCTACCTGGAGGTCGTCTCGGGCAAGGTGCCCGAGTACCAGCGCTGGTTGCGGTACGTGAACGACTGAAGCCGTCGACGCGGCCGTCAGCGGACGCACGGCCGCGTCAGCGGACGCTCTCGAGCAGCGCTCGTCGCCAATCGTCGGTGAGACCGGGCGTGGTGGCCGCGGCGGCGACGGCGGCGGGGTCGGGCGCCTCGCCGTAGCGCAGGGCGTTCAGCGCGCTCACGCTGAGCGAGCCGTCGAGGCGCTCGCGCGGTCGTGCGACGTCACCCTCGCGCACGACGCCAGGCTCGACCACCCTCAGGTACCAGCCCGTCCAGCCCGTCGTCCTCAGGTCGACGGTGAGGCGACGTTCGCCGGTGTGCGCCGCCGGCTTGTAGCAGGGCACCCGTGGTTGACTCACCGTGAGCACCGCCGTCCCCAGGGTGAAGACGTCGCCCACATGGACGTCGTCTTCGTCGACGCCGTCGACCAACAGGTTCTCGCCGAAGGCCGGTCGCGCGAGCGTCGTGCCGAGACGCGACCCCCACCCCTCGTAGCGCGACGCGGCGTAGACGCACACCGCCTTGTCGACGCCACCATGGTTCTTGGTGTCGGCGACCGCGTCGCCCGTGAAGCCGAGCGGGCCGAGCGTCACCGGGTCCGACGTGCGCGTCTTGGCGATCGCCGAACGGACCGAACGGCGGCCGTGCGCGATCCTTCCGACGCCGCCCAGGCGGAGTTCGACGACCGTGAACGGGAGCATGCGACCAATCTAGCCCGCCGTACCATGGGTCATGCACCGTCGCCCTGACGCGGGCCGCCGGTCGTGAGCTCCCTCGCTTTGGCGTTGGTGCTCACCTCCGCGCTGCTGCACGCCACCTGGAACCTCGCCGCCAAACGCGCGGGCGGGGCCACCCGGGGTATCACCTTCGTGTTCGCCTTCTCGCTCGCCACCGTCGTCCTCTACGCCCCGGTCGTGTGGGGCCGCGGCGGCGGCTGGCCGTCCGAGGTCGGTCCGCTGGGCTGGGTGCTGGTGGCCGGCAGCGCGGTGCTGCACATCGGCTACTTCGTGTCGCTGCAACGCGGCTACCGTGTGGGCGACCTGTCGATCGTGTACCCCATCGCTCGCGGGACCGGTCCCGCGCTCGCCACGCTCGGCGCGGTCGCGCTGCTCGGCGAACGCCCGAGTGGCCCGGCGCTCCTCGGCACCGCGCTCGTGGTCGGCGGCGCGGTCGCGCTGGCCTCGGGTCGCGTCCCCCTGGGCGGGCGGCGCGTCGGTCCCGGCGTGCGGTGGGGCCTGACCACGGCCCTCTTCATCGCCAGCTACACGCTCTGGGACGCGGTGGCCGTCGGCCGCGTCGGGGTCGCGCCGCTGGTGTTCCTGTGGTGGTCGGAGTTGGTGCGGGCCACGCTGTTGGCGCCGTTCGCGCTCCGCCGACCGGCGACGGTCGTGCAGGTCGCGCGCCACCACTGGCGCGCCGTCCTCACCGTCGCGGTGATGAGCCCGATGGCGTACCTGTTGGTCCTCACGGCCTTCACCCTGGCACCGGTGAGCCTGGTGGCACCCGCGCGCGAGGTGAGCGTGCTCGTGGGCACGCTGTTCGGGACGACGATCCTGGGTGAGGGGTCGCGCCTGCGCCGCTCTCTGGCCGCGACCGGCATGGCCCTGGGAGTGGTGCTGCTGGCGCGCGGCTGATGGGTGAGGATTTCGAGAGCGGCCCCGGACTACCTTCTTCCCATGCAAGCTCTCCTCGCCGTCCTCCGCTTCCCCTTCGACCCCCGCCGCTTCGCCGGCGCCCCCTCGCTCCGCCGCACCGCGACCGAACGACGACCCGTCCGACCGGACGACCGCCCGACCGGTCCCGCGACGCGTCCGTTCGTGGCCGCACCGGTCGCCACCGTGATCCCCACGACGCTCGCCCCGCGTCTGGCCGCCGCACCCGAGCTCAGCGCCGAGATCGCCCCCACGGTCGCGGCCCCGGTGGCACGGGTCATCGCGCCCGACCTCGAGGCCGTGTCGGAGCCGACCGAGCCCCGCGTCTCGGGCCGCCTGCGGCTGAGCGATCCGGCCGGCGTGCGTGTCGTCCCGTTCCGTCCGACCACGCGGTGGCCGCTCCATCGAGCCTGCGCCCGCATCTACGACCCGTTCCGAGCGTTCCCCGACCGGGGCGCTCAGCTCGCGGGTTGGTTGGAGAACGCGCCTGCGCGTCGCTGAGACGAACGCGGTACCGTCACCCGTGACCCCGAACCCGACCGAGACCTTGGCCGTCGAACTCCGTCACGGCCGCCGCACCGCAGCTTGGTGCGCCCTGCGGGATCCCCTGGCAGCCGAGATCCTGGCGCGCAGCGGCGTCGACCTGCTGGTTCTCGACCTCCAGCACGGCGCCATCGACGGGTCGGACCTGCTCCCGCTGCTGCAGGCGACGCAGCCGTTCGTGCCGGTCCTGGTGCGGTTGCGCAGCGTCGAAGCGGCGCAGGTGACCCGCGCCCTCGACCTGGGTGCCGACGGCGTCATCGTGCCCTTGGTGGACGGGCCCGACCAGGCACGCGCCATGGTCGAAGCGGCGCTCTACCCGCCCCACGGCACCCGCTCCTACGGTCCCGTGCGAGCGGGTCTGCGCCACGGCCTGGGGTACCGCGAACGCGTCGCCGATCACGCGCTGGTGATCGCCATGGTCGAGACGGCCGCGGGTCTGGACGCCGTCGAGGCCACGGCGGCGGTACCTGGCTTGGGCGGACTGTTCGTGGGCCCGGCCGACCTGGGACTGGCCCTCGGGCTGGGACCGCAGACCGACGGTCAGCACCCCACCTACCTGGCGGCGCGCGGACGGGTCGTCGAAGCGGCGCACGCGCACGGGCTCAGCGTGGGTCTCCACGGCGACGACCCCGAGGCCGCCCGCGCGGCCCTGGCCGCCGGCCTCGACTGGGTGGTCGTGGCCAGCGACACCCGTCTGCTGGCCGACGGCGTGCGCGCCCGCCTCGAGGGTGTGCGCTCCGCCTGACGGGACATGCGCGGCCGTGGTTCACGCCGACGCCCTCCGAACCGCAGCGGATCGGAAGGCGTCTTCGTGCGTCGGTCTTGGATCAACCGCGGAGCGGACGAGCGGGGGTCGCGGCCGGATCGAGGTCTTCGGCGACCGCGGCCAGGACGCGGGCCAGGCGGCTCAGATCGCCGGCGAGGCGGGCGCGCAGCGAACGGAGGACCTGTCGACGGGGGACCTGGGCGTGGCGTTCGGCCAGCGACCGGCGTTCACGCAGGACCTGCTGCGCATGATGCAAGAGGAAGAACTCGTGCTGGTGGTTCATGGTCGGCACCTCGGCAGAGCGGTAGGAAGGTGGGTGGGCCGACGTCGTTCACGACGTGCGTGGTCAGCGGTTGGCCCAGTGGCGCGGTTGGCGCGGCGTGCGCTCCTGATCGGCGTAGCCGGCGCGTCGGAGACGCGCTTCGGTGTTCGCGCGGCGGAGTTCGTCCAGGCGCAGAGCGCCCAGGTGGATGTACGACAGCGAGATCACGTTGACCTCCTCTCACGTCGTCGATGGGGAAAAGAAGAACCTCGGCTGGGGAGCCGAGGGACGCGGACCTGGGGGGCCGACCGAGCGGGGTCGGGTTCCGACGGGGGCGTCGGCTCAGGTGGGGGTCCCTGCGGCAGGCGGACGGGCGACGGTCGGCAGCGAGATCGCCTGGGTCGCCGCGAAGGGCGTGCGCGCGCAGTTCATGGGGTTCGGCGTCATCTCGTCACCTCCTCGTGGACGTGTGCCCGTCGGCACGAGGCGAACTCTAGCAGGTCGTTACGAAGTATGCAAGAGGGTATTCGGTCGTCGCGCGGACGTTCAGGGCTCGGCGTCGCCGAGTTCGCTCGCGCGTCGCTCACCCGGCACCGTGCGCCGCTCGGCGCGCGGGCGCAACAGGGCGATGACGATCTCGAAACCGTCGGGCGTCTGGGACGAGCGCACGATCTCCTCGTCGAGGCCGAGCCCGTCGAACAGCGCCGGGATCGCCCGCAACACCGCCAGCCGTTCGCCTTGGATCACCACCAGCGTCACGTCCGTGGCGCGCCGACCCTCGCCGAAGCCGACCTTCAGCCGCAGCGCGGCCGCCCGTTCGCGCAGCGTCCGGCGGACGATCGCCTGAGCTTGGGTGGGGCCGGGCGGTCCGTGGCGGTCGCTCATGGCACGTTCAGTACGCCCTCGCGAACACGACCTTGTTCGCGTACCCGGACGGGCGGCCGGTGTGGACGCAGACGCTGTCGCCGGCCGGCACGCCCTCGAGGGGGATGCACCGGACGGTCGCCTTGGTGGCCTCTTGGATCGCCTTCTCCGACGCGGGATCGCCGCAGTGGGTGGCGATGACGAAGCCGCGCTCCACGCCCTCGACAAGCTCGTCGAAGGTGTGCGCTTCGACGGTGTTCGCCGCCCGGAACGCGCGCGCGCGCTCGAACAGTCGGTCGTGGAAGGCCGGCAGCTCGTCGACCAGGTACGCCACGAGCCCGGCGAGCGGCACGGTCGCCTTGTCGGCCTGCAACCGGTCCTTCACCAGCGCGGTGCCGGCCTCGACGTCCTTGGGTCCGATCTCGACGCGCAGCGGCACGCCCTTCTGCTCCCACTCGTAGAACTTGGCGCCCGGGCTGAGCTCGCGGTCGTCGACCTTGACCCGCACGCCCGCGCTCCGCAGACCGGCCACCTGCCGCGCGACCTCGTCGCGCACGACCGCCTGCCCGGCCTCGTCGTTGGCGCGCCCCATCGGCACCACGACCACCTGGTGCGGCGCCAGTTTGGGCGGCAGCACGAGCCCCTGGTCGTCGCCGTGGCTCATGATGATCGCCCCGATGAAGCGCGTGCTGAAGCCCCACGAGGTCGTGTGGGCGTAGGCCTGGCGGTTGTCGACGTCGTTGAACTTGATGTCGAACGCCCGCGCGAAGTTCTGCCCCAGGTAGTGGCTGGTGCCCGACTGCAGCGCCTTGCCGTCGCGCATCATCGCCTCGATGGTGAGCGTCTCGAGCGCGCCGGCGAAACGCTCTCCCTCGGTCTTCTCGCCCCGGATCACGGGCACCGCCGCGAAGGTCTCGGCGAACGTGGCGTAGACGTCGAGCATCTGGCGGACCTCGGCGCGCGCCTCGGCCTCGGTGGCGTGGGCGGTGTGGCCCTCTTGCCACAGGAACTCGGTCGTGCGCAGGAACGGCCGCGTGCGCAGCTCCCAGCGCACCACGTTGCACCACTGGTTGTAGAGCAGCGGCAGGTCGCGGTAGCTCTGGATCCACTTGGCGTAGAGCTCGCCGACGATCGTCTCGGAGGTGGGGCGGATCGCCAGCGGCTCCTCGAGCTCCTCGCCGCCGGCGTGGGTCACCACCGCCAGCTCGGGCGAGAAGCCCTCGACGTGTTTGGCCTCGCGCTGGAAGTAGCTCATGGGGATGAGCATCGGGAAGGAGAGGTTCTCGTGGCCGGTCGCCTTGAACATCGCGTCGAGCTCACGCTGGATGTTCTCCCAGAGCGCGTACCCGTACGGTCGGATCACGAACGCCCCGCGCACCGGACCCAGGTCCACCAGGTCGGCTTTGTAGACGAGCTCGTTGTACCAAGCGCTGAAATCGTCGGACTGGCTGGGGAGCGTCGGTTGTTTCGCCATGTGGGCTCAGCGTACCAGGCGCCGCGCCGAACCGCCGACGTCACGTGGCTTACGGACGGGCGCGCCCCACGAGCCTAGCGTGGTCGTGACGATGTTCACGAGCATGCCCTCCCCCGAGCAACACGCCGCGGCCGCCCCTCACCTGCCGCTCGTGCTGTTCGACGGCGCGTGCGGCTTCTGCACCGCCCAGGCCGAGCGCGTCCGGCGCCTTTCGGGCGGTCGTGTCCGCGTGCGCCCGCTCCAGGAAGCGCTCGCCGACGTGCCGTGGGTCGACCCCGACGAGGCGATCCGGGCGCTGCACCTGATCGACCGCGACGGCCGCAGCTACGCCGGCGCCGCCGCGATCGTGCGGCTGTTGCGGCTCACGCGCCCACTGCTGGGCCTGCTGGTGCTCCCCTACCACCTCCCGGGCGTGCGACACCTGGCCGACCGTGCGTACACGATCGTCGCCAGCCGTCGGTCGGGCCTCGGAGGAGGGCGTGACGCCGCCTGCGCCACCGGTCTGTGCGACGTGCCGTGGGACCAACGCGGCGACGGCCGACGTCCGTCTGCCTGACGCGTTCCCGCGGGGACGCGCGCCACTGGCCTGCCTGCGCGCCGCCTCCCTACGATGGGGTCCTGGTCGCCGGCACGACCGCCGGCGACGACATGGGGAGGACGCGCATGCGGTACGACGTGGCGATCATCGGCGGGGGCGTCGTCGGCTGCGCCATCGCCCGCGAACTCTCTCGGTACCGTCTGAGTCTCGTGCTCGTCGAGCGCGAGTGCGAGGTCGGTCTCGGCACCAGCAAGGCCAACAGCGGCATCATCCACGGCGGACACCGGGCGCACGAGGGCACGCTCAAGGGCGCCTACGAGTGGCGCGGCAACCAGGCTTGGGCACGGCTCGCCGAGGACCTGCCGTTCGGCTTCGCACGCGTGGGCGACCTCACCGTCGCCTTCGACGAGGCGGAGACCCGCGAACTCGAGGCGTTGCTCGACCAGGGCGTCCGCCGCGGCGTCGAGGGTCTGGAGCTGTGGGACGCCGAACGCCTGCGACGGGAAGAACCGAACCTCACGCGCGAAGCGGTGGCGGCACTGCACGCGCCCAGCACCGGCGTCGTCAACCCCTACGAGGCCTGCTTCTCGCTGGCCGAGAGCGCCGTGCGCAACGGAGCCGAGCTGCGACTCGGCTGCACCGTCCGCGGCATCGAGGTCGACGACGGCTTCACCCTCGACACGACCAGCGGTCCCATCGCCGCTCGCTTCGTCGTGAACGCCGCCGGCATCCACGGCGACGAGGTCGCGCGCTGGGCGGGCGCCGACGCTCCCGAGCTCCGGGCGCGCAAGGGCGAGGAGTACCTGCTCGACAAGCGCTTGGCGGGTTACGTCCGCCACGTGGTCTTCCCCGTCCCGACGCCCACGTCGAAGGGCATCTTGCTCATCCCCACTTACGACGGCACGCTCATGGTGGGGCCGACCGCGCACTGGACCGAGAAGACCGACATCACGACGACGGCCCTGGGCAGCCGTGAGGTGTTCGACGGCGCCCGACGCTTGGCCCCCGGTCTGTCCGAGGCCGACTGCATCGCCGAGTTCGCCGGCGTGCGGGCCGTCGCCGCGAGCGAGGACTTCGTCATCGGGCCGACCGACGTCCCCGGTTTCATCCACGTGATCGGCATCCAGTCACCGGGCCTCACGGCCGCGCCCGCGATCGCCGAGGACGTCGCCGTCATGCTGAACGACGCCGGCCTCGACCTGACGCCCGACGACGGTTTCGTGCCCGGGTTGGAGGCGCCGCTGCGCTTCGCCGCCCTGACGCACGAGGAGATGGCGCGGGTGGCGCGAGGCGACCCCCGCTTCGGTCGCATCGCCTGCCGCTGTGAGCTGGTGACCGAGGGCGAGGTGCTGGCCGCCATCGAACGCGGGGCGCGCACGATGGACGGCGTCAAGTTCCGGACCCGGGCCGGCATGGGCCGTTGCCAGGGCGGCTTCTGCGCTTGGCGCGTGATGCGGCTGCTGTCCGAAGCGACCGACACACCGGTGCCCGAGGTCACCAAGCGCGGCGGCGGTTCGTGGATCGCCCTCGCACGGGAGGAGGCGCCCCGTGGCTAGCGGGATCGCCGGCGACCTGCGCCGCCGCTACGACGTGGTCGTGGTGGGCGGGGGTCCGGCCGGTTTGGCGGCCGCCGTCGGCGCCCGCGACGCGGGAGCCGACCACGTCCTGGTGGTCGACCGCGAGAGCGAGGCCGGCGGCATCCTGCAGCAGTGCATCCACCACGGCTTCGGTCTGCACCACTTCAAGGAGGAGCTGACCGGTCCGGAGTACGCGCAGCGCTTCTTGGAGCAGGTCGAGGCGCGCGACGTCGACGTGCTCACCGACGCGTACGTGCTCGACGTCGACGCCTCGCGGCGCGTGGCGCTGCTGTCCCAAGAGCACGCCTTGGCCCCGGTCGAAGCCGGCGCCGTCGTGCTGGCGATGGGGGCCCGCGAACGCACGCGCGAGGCGATCCGGATCCCCGGCACCCGGCCGGCCGGCGTCATGACCGCCGGCTTCGCCCAGAAGCTCGTCAACGTGGCCGGCTACCTGCCCGGTCGCCGCGTCGCCATCCTCGGCTCGGGCGACATCGGCCTGATCATGGCGCGGCGGTTGGTGCTCGAAGGGGTCGAGGTGGTGGGCGTGTTCGAGCTCATGCCCCATGCCAACGGCCTGACCCGCAACGTGGTGCAGTGCCTGCACGACTTCGACATCCCGCTCCACCTGTCGACCACGGTCGCCCGCATCCACGGTCACGACCGGGTCGAGGGCGTCACGGTCGCACCCGTCGACGCGGCCCTGCGGCCGCTGCTCGATCGCGCCACCGACGTCGATTGCGACACGCTGTTGGTGTCGATCGGCCTCATCCCCGACAACGAGCTGGCACGCCGGCTGGGCATCCGCCTCGACCCCGTGACCACCGGCCCGATCGTGGACAGCACCATGCAGACCTCGCGCGACGGGGTGTTCGCCTGTGGCAACGCGGTGCACATCCACGACCTGGTCGACGTCGTCTCGCAGGAGTCGCACCTGGCCGGCACCGGTGCGGGCGCCTTCGTCGCCGGTCGCACCACGCCCGCCGACAACGTGCGCCTCGTGCCCGGCGACAACGTGCGTTACTGCGTCCCGTCGACCATCTCGACCGATCGCGAGCACACCGTCTACATGCGCGTGAGCCGCAGCATGGCGCCTTGCACGTTGCGGCTGGGCGACGTCTACGAGCGGCCGCTGCGCTACGTGGTGCCGGGCGAGATGGTCACGCTGAAGGTCCGGCCGAAGGTGCTCCAGGCGTTCCACGGCGGTGCCTTGCGGGTCGACGTCGTGCCGCGCGAGGAGGCGAACCCGTGACCGAGACCGTCAACTACCTCTGCATCGGTTGCCCGCTCGGGTGTCGTCTGGAGGTCGACGCACAGGACGGCGAGGTCGTCGAGGTGCGCGGCTACGGCTGCAAGCGCGGCCAGGCCTTCGCGGTGCAAGAGCACACGAACCCACAACGGTCGGTGACGACCACGGTCGGCGTGAGGGGGGGTCGCTGGCCGCGGCTGCCGGTCAAGACCGTCGACACCGTGCCCAAGGATCTGGTGATCGACGTCTGCCGCGCGCTGCACGACCTCCGGGTGGAGGCGCCGGTGGCGCTCGGCGACGTCGTCCTCGCCGACGTGCTCGGCACCGGCGTCGATGTGGTGGCCACCCGCGACATGCCGCCGCACGCGTAACCGACGCGACCACGGCGCAGCTGCGCCCGCTCACCTTCAGGTCACGAGCACGGGCGTGTGGGTCGAGCGCAACACCCGTTCGAGGACGCCGCCCAGCATCGACTCGAGCCAACGCGCGTACCGGTAGCTGCCCATCAGGATCAGGTCGCAGCCGCGCTCCGCGGCGACGCTCGTGATCGCCTCGGCCACCGCGCCGCGCGCCTTCACGTAGTCGGCGCTCACGCCGTGCCGCTCCAGGTAGGCGCGCGCCTCCGCCAGGGTCGCGGTCGCCGTGCGGTCGTAGTCGGCGACGGTCAAGACCACGAGCGGCATCTCGCGCTCGGCGGCCAGGTAGGCGCCCGCGAACAAGGCGGCCTCGCTGCGGGGACCGCCGTCGAAGGCCACCAGACCCTTGGTGATGGGCGACGACCGCCCGGTCACCGCCAGGACCGAGCAGGGGCTCTTGCGCAACAACGTCTGGGTCCCGGGCATCAGCCGCACCGTGCCGTCGCCGGCGCCTTCGTCGGTCACCACCGAGGCGATCAGGAGGTCGACCCAGGCGGCGCGCGCGAGCAGCGATGGGATCGGATTGCCGACCGCCACCGAGAGCTGGCCCTGCACCCCGGCATCCTCGCAGGCAGCCTCGAAACGCCCTCGCAGCTCGGCCACCCGAGCTTCGTCGACGTCGCGCTCGGTAGGGACCACGTACAGCCCGTAGACCCGCGAGCGCTCCCGCACCGCGGCCATCACGGCCTGTTCGACGGCCACCCAGGCCGCCGGGTCGTCGCTGACGTGCACGAGCATGTCGTCGACGAGGGTCACCCGCTCGCCGCTCTCGCCTCGGCGATGGCGTGCGACGGCCTCCAGCACCGCCTCGCGCGTCTCGGGCGCGCGCGCGGCATCGTCGCCGGCCCGGCTGATGGTCTCGGCGATCGATTCCGACGGCAGCTCCAGACCGAGCTCGTTGGCCAGCTTGCCGCGGTGCTCCGACAACCACAGGTAGAGGTCGGTCTCGGTGCGGCCCTCGAAGCCACGCAACAGGCCCAGGTCACGGATCCGTTCGACCACCGGCAGGTACACCGTGTCGTACCAGTGCGCGACGGCCTCGGCGTAGCTCACGTCGCGCGACTCGTCGAGACCCATGAAGTAGCGGTGCACGTCGATGTGCTCGCTCAGGCGCTCGAAGGCGCCCGCCGTGGTCACCCGGACGTCGGCTGCGGGACGCAGCTCGTCGAGCGCGGTGCGGTCCAGGAAAGCGGCGTGCTCCTCGGCGATGATGAGGTCGTCGGGCGACGCGCTGGCCGACAGCGGCGCACGGCTGTACACGGGCGTCACGTAGGCCTGGATGAACCTGGCCCCGAGCTGGCGCGCCACCGAGACCCGGTGGTTGCCGTCACGGACGAAGTAGGCGTCGCCGATGCGGTACAAGTCGACGGGCGGCGTCCCCTCCAACCCCGTCATCGCCAGTCGCACGCCCACCCAGCGGGCCTTGTCGGCGTCGGTGCGGGGCAGGAAGCTGCGGGTGAAATCGGTGGTGCGGCCGACGCTGCCGACGATCGACTGCAGCGGTACGTCCTCGAGCCGGCGCGCCGGGCTCTCCACGGCGTGCAGGCGCCGGCGCACGTCGTCATACGAGAGCAGTCCCGCCTCGCGGCCGCCGAACGCCGCCAGCACCTCCTGGAGGTTGGCTCGCCGTCGCGCCCGGAAGAAGTCTTGGGAAGCGCTCTCGGCGCTGTGTTCCCCGTCCACGCCAGCATCGTAGCGCCGACCCCCGTTCGGACGCGCCCCGCCCACGATGGCGACGCCGACGCCACGGGTGGTAAAGTCGCGCGATGCCGTGCCACCCGATGCCCCGTCGCCCCGGTCCCGCCTGACGCTCGACGTCGGGCCGCCGGGGCGTCGCGTAGGCGGCGCCCTTCTTCTTGTCGTTCTCGATCTTCCGCGTCGACGGGACCCCGCGGCGCCGGCACGACCCCCCGGAGGACCCCGTCCATGACCGAACCGCACGGCGACGCCTACTACGCCACCACGCCGATCTTCTACGTCAACGCCGCGCCCCACATCGGGCACGCGTACACCACGATCCTGGTGGACGTGGTCACGCGCTTCGGTCGGCTCGCCGGCCGCGACGTCCACTTCCTGACGGGCACCGACGAGCACGGCGAGAAGGTGGCCAAGGCCGCGGCAGCCGCCGGTGTCACGCCGCAGGCCTACGTCGACGACGTGTCGGGCCAGTTCCGCGCCACCTGGGACCGGCTCGGCATCGCCTACGACGGTTTCATCCGGACCACCGACCCGGAGCACCGCCGGGTGGTGCAGGACGTCCTGCAACGCGTGTACGACGCCGGCGACATCTTCTACGGCGAGTACTCGGGGCTCTACTGCGTGGGTGCCGAGCGGTTCGTGACCGAGAAGGAGCTGGTCGACGGCAAATGCCCCGACTCGGACGACCCGCCCGAGCTGCGGGTCGAGGCCAACTACTTCTTCCGCATGGAGAAGTACCGGCCCTGGTTGCGCGAGACGCTCGAGACGAACCCCGACCTGATCCGCCCGGAGCGCTACCGCAACGAGGTGCTGGCGATGCTGCGCGAGCCGATCGGCGACCTGTCGATCAGCCGCCCGCGCAGCCGCGTCCCCTGGGGCATCCCGCTGCCGTGGGACGAGGAGCACGTCACCTACGTCTGGTTCGACGCGCTCATCAACTACTGGTCGCATCTGGTGACCCAGGGCACCGAGAAGCGCTACTGGCCCGCCGCCCACCACTTCATCGCCAAGGACATCCTCAAGCCGCACGGCGTGTTCTGGCCCACGATGCTCAAGGCGGCCGGCATCCCCCTCTACCAGCACCTCAACGTCCACGGCTACTGGCTTGCCGACGAGCGCAAGATGAGCAAGTCGCTCGGCAACGTGGTGCGCCCGCTGGAGCTCCACGAGAAGTACGGCAACGACGCCTTCCGCTACTTCCTGATGCGCGACATGAGCTTCGGGCTCGACGCCTCGTTCCACGAGGCCGGCATCGCCGAGCGGATCAACGCCGACCTGGCCAACGACCTGGGCAACCTGCTCCACCGCACGCTCGGGATGCTGGGTCGCTACACCGACGGGGTCGTGCCCGCCTTCGGCGAGCTCACGGTCGCCGACGAGGCCCTGCGCGACACCTTCCTGGCCCTCCCCGACGCGGTGACGGCGCAGTTCGCCGACCTCCACTTCGACCGCGCGCTCGAGGAGATCATGGCGGCGGTGCGCAAGGCGAACAAGTACGTCGCCGACCAAGCCCCGTGGACGCTGGCCAAGGACCCGGATCAGTCGGAGCGGCTCGGCACCGTGCTGCGTTCGTGCGTGGAGGCGTTGCGGGTGGCGTCGGTGCTGCTCGAGCCCGTGCTGCCGGCCAAGTCGCCGGAACTGCGCCAGCAACTCGGCCTCGACGCCACGCCCGCGCATCTCGACGACGCCCGTCGTTGGGACGGCGTCCCGGCCGGTACCGTCACCCGGCCCGGCGAGCCGCTCTTCCCACGCATCGACCTCGAGGCGCTCGCGGCCGAGATCGCCGCGCCCGCCGAGGCGCCCCTGGTGCACAAGGACGAGATCGCCATCGACGACTTCGCCAAGGTCGAGTTGCGCCTCGCCCACGTGCAGCACGTCGAACCGCACCCCAAGGCCGACAAGCTGCTGGTGCTCACCGTGAAGATGGGTCCCGAGACCCGCACGATCGTCTCGGGCATCCGCGCGCACTACGCACCCGAAGACCTGATCGGCAAGACGGTGGTGATCGTGGCCAACCTCAAGCCCGTCAAGCTGCGGGGCGTGACCTCACAGGGCATGATCCTGGCGGCCGAGGACGCCGAGGGCCGCCTCGCGGTGGTGGGCATCGAGCGCGACCTGGCCGACGGTTCCGAGGTGCGCTGAGCGAGCGCGCTGCATGGGATGGATGCCACGTCGCGCGGTGCGGCGCCGAGCACATGATGGGGTCGCCATGACCGTCGGGCTCATCGTCGTGAGTGCCCTGGTCGCCTCGCTGGCGACGGCGCTCGTCCTGTGGCCCGGCCGCCTACGGCGCGGCGACGCCGCCTACCGAGCGGTGTTCGACGCCATGCGCGAACCCGCGCTGGTCGTCCGGTCGGACGGCACGGTGATCGAAGCGAACCCGGCGGCGGAGCGCCTCCTGGGTGACGGCGCGACGCTCCGGGGCGGCAACCTCATGGCCGTCGCACCGCAGCTCGAAGCCGCCCGCCGGGCCCACCGCACCGTCCTCGCTGGCGACCTCTCGGGCTACACGATGAGCCTCGCGCCGGTCCCGGGGCGACGCGGCGCGCCGGTGAACAGCGTCCTGATGCTCCACGACCAACGGCGCGAACGTGCCCGCGAGGCGCAGCTGGTGGCGCGCGTGCACCGCGACCCGCTCACCTCCGTCGCCAACCGCGCCGGCTTCGAAGCGGTGGTCACCGAAGCGCTGCGGTCGCGAGGCGGTCGACCGCTCGGTCTGGCGTTCGTCGACCTCGACGGCTTCAAGGGCGTCAACGACGAGCTCGGCCACGCTGCCGGCGACGCGGTCCTGATCGAGGTCGCCCGCCGCTTGAGCGAGACCTTGCGCGACGGGGACGTGGTCGCCCGGTTGGGGGGTGACGAGTTCGCCCTGCTGCTACGCGACGTCACGCCGGAGCGCCTGGCCACCGTGGCCGAGCGCGTCCAGCGACACGTGGCGCGCCCGATCGTCACCGAGGACGGCACGGCCACGGTGGGTGCCAGCATCGGCCTGGCCTCGGCGCCGCGCGACGGCGAGCGCGTCGACATGCTGCTGGCGCGGGCCGACGAACGCATGTACCGCCAGAAGCAGGCGCGCTCGGGGCGCTCGACGCGCATCGATCACGTCATGTCCGAGCCGCCAGTACGCACTTGAGGGTCGCGTACGGCACCCCGCCACCCAAGGCGTCGAAGACCGGTCGCAGCTTGCCGGGCGTGCTCTCGGCCACCGCCTCGGCGACCTCTTGGATGCGACGCACCTCGTCGGACGGCAGCCCGGTGGCCTCCTCGGCCGTCAGGTCGCCGCGCCGGACCAGCTCCGCGAGGTGGTCCTCGACCGTCCGCACCTTCAGCCCGCGCATCGACGCCACCGCCTCCGCGCGGTAGCCCTGCAGCAGCAGTTCGCGCGTGATCTCCACGCTGTCGAGGCCCTCCATGTCGAGGTCGGCCAAGGGATCCGCCATGGGGTGCGCGACGGGGTGCACGGTCGCGGCGGCGCCCGCCGGGGTGGCGGTCCCGGACCCATCCGCCGACCCAGCCTCGCCCTCCTGGGCGAAGAGGGGCGCGGTCTCGCGGCTGGCCCAGGGATCGGCCTCGGCGGCCGGCGGGGCGCCGTCGTCGCGCAAGGCGGCGAGGAAAGCGTCGCCGTAGCGCTCGAGCTTGGTCGCGCCCACGCCGGGCAGGCTGGCCAGGGCCGCCCGCGAGCGCGGGACCCCTTCGGCCATCGCTCGCAGCGTGGCGTCGTGGAAGATCACGTACGCGGGCACGCCCTGCTCCCGCGCCAGCCGCGCGCGCACCTCGCGCAAGGCCTCGAAGCGCGCGGCCGCCGCGCCCGAGAGGTCGGCGGCCACGCGCCGCGTCTTCGCGGCTCGGACGGTCGGGGTGGCATCGCGCCGCAGCCGCACCTCGCGCTCACCGCGCAGCACGGCGGCCGCGCCGTTCGCGAGCTTCAGCACGCCGTACCCCTCGACGTCGGGCGCCAGCACCCCGCTGGCCACCAGTTGCCGGAGCACCGAGCGCCAGGTGCGCTCGGGCAGGTCTTCGCCGACGCCGAAGGTGGGCAGGTCGTCGTGCCCGAGGTCGCGCACCCGCGGCGTGGTCTTGCCCATCAGCACGTCGATCACGTGCCCACCGCCGAAGCGCTGCCCGGTGCGCGCCACGGCCGAGAGCGCCTTCTGTGCGGCCACGGTGCCGTCCCAGGTATCTACCGGGTCCAGGCAGACGTCGCAGTTGCCGCACGGACCCTCGTACGTCTCGCCGAAGTAGCCGAGCAGCGCCACCCGGCGACACGTGACGGTCTCGCAGTACCCCAGCAGCGCGTCGAGCTTGCGCGACTCGACCCGTTTGACCTCGTCGCTGGCGCCGCCGGCGGCCAGCAGGCGGCGCATCGCGACGACGTCGGCCAGACCGTAGGTCATGAACGCCGTGGAGGGGAGCCCGTCCCGACCCGCGCGGCCGGTCTCCTGGTAGTAGCCCTCGAGGCTACGCGGCACGTCGAGGTGTGCCACGAAGCGCACGTCGGGTTTGTCGATCCCCATGCCGAAGGCGATCGTGGCGACCACGACCACGCCCTCCTCGCGCAGGAAGCGGCTCTGGTGCCGCCGGCGCGTGTCGGCGTCGAGGCCGGCGTGGTACGGCACGGCGCTGATACCGTGCTTGACCAACCAGGCCGCGGTCCCGTCGACGCTACGGCGCGACAGACAGTAGACGATGCCGGCGTCGCCCGCGTGCTCGCGGCGGAGCAGGTCGAGGAGTTGCGAGCGCGCGTCCGCCTTGTCGACCACCACGTAGCGCAGGTTGGGCCGGTCGAAGCGAGGCGACGAAACCCGCCGCGTCCTGGAGGTGCAGCTTCTCGCGCATCTCGCGCCGCGTCGCCTCGTCGGCGGTGGCGGTGAGCGCGAGTCGGGGCACGTCCGGGTAGCGCTCGGCCAGCACGCCCAGGCCCAGGTACTCGGGCCGGAAGTCGTGGCCCCACTGGCTGACGCAGTGCGCCTCGTCGATCGCGATGAGCGCCAGCGGCGTGCGGTCGAGCAGCGCCAGGAAGCGCGGCGTGAGCAAGCGCTCGGGCGCCACGTAGAGCAGGTCGAGGCGCCCTTCGAGCGCGTCGCGTTCGACGTCGGCGGCTTCGGCGGGGTCGAGCGTGCTGTTGAGGTAGGCGGCGTGCACGCCCAGCTGCCGCAGCGCGTCGACCTGGTCCTGCATGAGCGCGATCAGCGGGCTGACGACCAAGCCGACGCCCGGGCGGACCAAGGCCGGCACCTGGTAGCACAGCGATTTGCCGCCGCCCGTGGGCATGAGCACGAGCGCGTCGTCGCCCGCCAACACCGCACCGATGACCGCCTCCTGGTGTCCACGGAAGGCGTCGTAGCCGAAAACGCGCTTCAACACGTGGCGCGCTTCGGCAAGCGAGGGGGCGGTCGTCGTCATCGAGGCGAGGGTACCAACCAGGCCGTCGTCTCAGCGTCGGCGGACGGCCCGGGCCTAGGTGGCTCGACGACGCGCCGGAGGAGCGACGGCGCGGTGGAGGAGCGACGGCGCGGTTGAGAAGCGACGGTGCGCCGAGAAGGAACGGTGGCGGCGTCTCAGAACGCCCACGCACCTCCGCGCATCACGGCCTCGCGGTCGCCATCGGGGCGCTCACCGTCGACGTCGAGTCGGTCGCTGCCGAACATGAAGTCGACATGTGCCGCGCTCTGGTTGAAGCCGTCACGTTGCAGGTCCTCGAGCGAGCGGGTGGTGCCGTCACGGAGCGTCGTCTCGTAGGCGCGTCCGAGGGCGACGTGACAGGCGGCGTTCTCGTCGAACAGGGTGTCGAAGAAGAGGATGCCGCTGCGGCTGATGGGGCTGTCGTCGGGCACGAGCGCGATCTCGCCCAAGCGGCGCGCACCGTCGTCCAGCGCCAGCAGCCGGTCGAGCGTCGCCTGGCCGCGCTCGGCTCGCGCCGCGACCACGGCCCCGTCCACGAAGGTCAGCTCGAAACCGTCGATGAGCTGCCCCTGGTACGACAGCGGCTTGGTGCTACGGATCGTGCCGTCGACGCGGCGGGCGTGCGGCGCGGTGAACACCTCCTCGGTCGGCAGGTTGGGGATGAAGCGGCGCCCGTTCGAGCCCGCCACCACGTTGCCGCCGCCCCACACGTGCGTGTCGGCGAGCCCGACCCGCAGGTCGGTGCCGGGTGCGCTGAGGTGCAGGGCGCGGTAGCCGCGCTCGTTGAGGTGGTCGGTGGCGCGCCGCAGGGCGTCCACGTGCGCCTCCCAGGCGGCGACGGGGTCGTCACGATCGACCCGGGTGGCGGCGAAGATGGCGTCCCACAACTGCGCCTCGGCGTCCGCGTCGGACAGACCGGGGAACGCCTTGCGCGCCCACGCCATGCTGGCGTGCGGCAGGATCGACCACGGCATGTGGGCGCGCTGGACGAGGTCGCTCACCGGTCGACTGGCGACGCTGGTGGCCCGGGCGATGCGGCCCACGCGGGCCGGATCGGCGGCAGCCATCAGGTCGGGATCGCCGCCGGAGACGCGGAGGTAGGCGTCGCCGCGTTCGCACTTGAGCTTCAGCATCGCGGTCCGCTCGGCGTCGACCTCGTCGAGGGTGTCCTCGGCCGCGTGCAGAGCGCGGATCAGCGCCATCTGCTCGTCGAGAACCTCGACGTGCACGTGCGCCGCTCCCAGGTCGTAGGCCTGACGGGCGATGCGCCGCAGCAGGTCGAGCGCGTCGACGGGGCCCATGAGCACCAGCCGTTGTCCGGGTTGGAGGTCGACGCCCACGCGCAGGCCGAGGGTGGCGAGACGATCGAGCTTCTGGTCGAAGGTGAGCATCCCACGAGTGTAGCCGCTGCTCGGCCGCCCCACCGGGCGTTGCGTCGCGCGCACGGAACGCGCGCACGTCGCGGCGTCCCTCGGCGGATGGACGCGGCGGCGCTACACTGGCCGGGTGGTGTCGCCGGTGACGGCGCACCGCGCCAGCTGGCCTTCCCCAGGCGTGCGGACCCGTTCGCACCGACCCGGGGCCGACCCGCCGACCTTCAGGGCAGGGTGAGATTCCCGACCGGTGGCGGTGCGTTGAGCGAAGCTCAACGCCTGCAGTTTCCTTCGGAAACTGCGGTGCGTCGAAGACGCGAGACGACGAGCCCACGAAGCCCCGCGAGGGGCCCGAACCCGTGCGAACCGGGTGCCGACGGTGACAGTCCGGATGAGAGAAGGAGGCGTCATGACGCACCGCGCCGCGGCGCGTGCCGGAGGTTCCGACCTGGAACCCCCGGGCGCTCCGCCGTCCAACCCGACCGATCCGGACCCCGTCGCCGAGGCCGCGCGTGCTCCCGTCGCCGTGGGACCCCAGGGGCCGCCCGCCGACGAACGTCATCTCCTCCGCGCCCTCGAGCTCGCCGCCCGCGGCCGCGGTACCACGAGCCCCAACCCGATGGTGGGCTGCGTGCTGGTGCAGGGCGACGACGTGGTGGGCGAGGGATGGCACGTACACGCCGGCGGTCCCCACGCCGAGGCGGTCGCGTTGACGGCCGCCGGCGACCGCACCCGGGGCGCGACCGCCTACGTCACGCTCGAACCGTGCGCCCACCACGGCCGCACGCCGCCCTGCGCCGACGCGCTGATCGCCGCCGGCGTCGCCCGTGTGGTGGTCGCCTCGCCCGACCCCGATCCACGGGTGGCGGGCGCCGGCGTCGCGCGCCTCCGGGCCGCCGGTGTCCAGGTCGACGAGGGGGTCTTGCAGGGCGACGCCGACGCGCTCAACGTCGCCTACCTGACGCATCGCCGCCTCGGTCGACCGTGGGTGCGCTACAAGACGGCGATGACGCTCGACGGCAAGATCGCCACCCGCACGGGTCGCTCGCGCTGGATCACCGGACCGCTGGCGCGCGCGTTGGTCCACACCTGGCGACACCAGGCCGACGCGGTGGCGGTGGGGATCACCACGCTGCTCCAAGACGACCCGGCGCTCACCACGCGGCTCGAGGGCGCGGACGCGCCCGGTCGCACCCCCCGCAAGGTCGTGTTCGACGGCGTGGCCCGCACGCCGCCCACCGCCCGGCTGTTCGAGCCGGGACCCGACGGCGCCGCGGCGCGCGTCTGCCTGGTCGTGGGCCCCGACGCACCGGCCGCGCGCTTGGACGCGCTCGTCGAACGCGGCGCCCAGGTGCTGCGGGTCGGCGCGCGGCAGGGCCGACCCGACGTGTCCGAGGCCCTGCGGGCGCTCGCGGGCGAGGGTGTGGTGGAGCTGCTGCTCGAAGGCGGCGGGACGCTCGCCTGGAGCTTCTTGGCGGCGGGCGCCATCGATCGCGTCGGTTGGTTCGTGGCGCCCAAGCTGGTGGGCGGCCGGGGGGCCTCGCCGCTCGCGGGTCTGGGCGTGGCCGGGATGGACGAGGCGGTGGCGCTCCGCGACTGGCACGTGGGGCGTCTGGACGACGACCTGCTCATCGAGGGCGACGTCGTGGCGCGCAGCGCCCCGGCGCAGGGCGAACTGGCGCCCGAGGACGTGCCGACGCAGGCCGCCGCGACGGCCGCCGAGCCGAACGACACGCATGCGAAGACCGAGGAGGCACGTTGATGTTCAGTGGCATCGTCGAAGAGATGGGGCGGGTGAGCGCCGCCGAGCTGCGCGGCGGCGACCTGCGGGTGCGGGTGGCGGCCGAGCGAAGCCTCGAAGGGGTGGCCATCGGCGATTCGATCGCGGTCTCGGGCTGCTGCCTGACGGTGGTGGCCTTCGACACCGAGGGCTTCGAGGTCGAGCTCTCGCAGGAGACCGTCGCCAAGACGGCGCCGCGCTGGACGCCCGGCGCGCGCGTCAACCTCGAACGGGCGTTGCGCGTGGACGGTCGCCTCGGCGGCCACATCGTGACGGGGCACGTGGGCGGCACCGGCGTCGTCGAAGCCATCGACGCTCGACCCGGCGCCTTCGTCGTGCGCGTCCGCGCTCCCGTCGACTTCGGCCGCTACCTGATCCCCAAGGGCAGCGTCACGGTCGACGGCGTCTCGCTGACGGTGGTCGACGTGGGCGGTCCGGCTGGTAACCGCACCGACCTCGGTGCCTCGACCTTCACGCTCTGGCTCATCCCCCATACGCTGGACGTCACCACCCTCGGCGACCTGCGGCCCGGCGACCACGTCAACCTGGAGGCCGACGTCCTGGCCAAGCACGTCGAACGCCTGTTGGCCTGGCAGAACGACGCCGGCGTCGACGGAGACACGGTGTCCGATGCCTCCTGACCCCACCCCGCTCGCCGCCGTGCCCGAGCTGCTCGACGAGTTGCGGGCGGGCCGACCCATCATCGTCGTCGACGACGAAGACCGCGAGAACGAGGGCGACCTGCTCTTCGCGGCTGAGCACGCCACCCCCGAACTCCTCGGCTTCACCATCCGCCACACCGGCGGGATCGTCTGCCTGACGCTGCCCAACGACGTGGCCGACCGGCTCGAGCTGCCGCCCATGGTGATGCACAACACCGCGCGGCGTGAGACAGCGTTCACGGTCACGATCGAGGCGGCCGAGGGCGTGACCACCGGCATCTCGGCCGCCGATCGCGCGCACACGATCCGGCTGGCCGCCCGCCCCGACGTGACCGCCGCCGATTTCGCCCGCCCTGGCCATGTCTTCCCGCTGCGCGCGCGCGACGGCGGCGTGCTGCGTCGGGCGGGCCACACCGAGGCGGGCGTGGACCTGTGCCGGTTGGCGGGCCTGCGCCCGGTGGCGGCGATCAGCGAGGTCATGCACGACGACGGCACGATGATGCGCTTGCCGGAGCTGCGCCGCTTCGCCAGCGAGCACGGGCTGAAGGTCGGCTCGATCGCCGACCTGATCGCCTATCGGCTGCGCGGCGACGGCTTCGTCGAGCGCGTCACGTCGGCGCACCTGCCGACGCCGTGGGCGACGTTCGAGGTGGTCGGGTACCGCGACACGCTGCACGGCACCGAGCACGTGGCGATGGTGCTGGGCGACGTCGACGACGGTGAGCCGGTGCTCGTGCGCATGCATTCGGAGTGCCTCACCGGCGACGCGCTCCACAGCCTGCGGTGCGACTGCGGTTTCCAGCGCGACGCCGCGCTCAAGGCCATCGCCGATGCCGGACGCGGGGTGCTGGTGTACCTGCGTCAGGAGGGACGCGGGATCGGCCTGCTCAACAAGCTGCGCGCCTACGCGCTCCAAGACGACGGCGCCGACACCGTGGAGGCGAACGAGCAGCTCGGCTTCGCCGCCGACCTGCGCGACTACGGCGTCGGCGCCCAGGTGCTCGTCGACCTCGGCGTCCAGCGCCTGCGCCTGCTGACGAACAACCCCCGCAAGGTGGTGGGGCTGCAGGGGTTCGGGCTCGAGGTGGTCGAGCGGGTCCCTCTCCATGCGGGCGAGAACCCGTACAACGAGGCGTACCTGGCGACGAAACGCGCCAAGCTGGGGCATTTCGAGCATTGATCGAGCGTCGACGCTAGGGCGCCGCGAGCACCGCCCGCAGGGCGTCGTCGACCGGCGGTCGGGCGCCCACGTGTTCGATGACCCATTCCGAGACGCGCACGGCGAAGCGGGCGGCGTCGCCGACGCCTTCGCGCTGGAGCCAACGGCTGAGGAAGGCGCCCGCGAAGGCGTCGCCGGCGCCGGTGGCGTCGATCAGGCGGTTCGAGGCCGGGGCGATGCGGGTGACATGCCCGTCGGTGGCGCGCACCAAGGCGCCGTCCTCGTCGAGCTTGAGCGCCACCACGGCGCCCGGGTACCGCTCTGCGAGCGCGGCCGCGATGTCGAGCGGTTCGTCGAGACCCGTCAGCGACCGCCCCTCGTCGAAGTTGGGGAAGACGACGTCGACGTCGAGGTCGGCGGTCACCGCCAGGAAGGCGGCCACCCCCATCTCCTCGATCATCTGGAACGAACCGGGGTCGAGCGAGAGCGTGGCGCCGTGCGCCTTGGCCACCTGGGCAGCGCGCCGCGCCGCGCTGCGCGGTGGATCGTCGAAGAACGACCAGGCCGAGAGGTGCACGTGTCGCGCCGTCCCTACCAG
Source organism: uncultured Trueperaceae bacterium (assembly GCA_963839375.1). GTDB lineage: Bacteria > Deinococcota > Deinococci > Deinococcales > Trueperaceae > JAABTL01. The sequence continues at coordinate 105,259 of CAWIUY010000024.1, forward strand.
CTCGGCGGGCAGCTCCTGGGGCAGCAACGCGTGGTCGGCGCCCTTCCCCGACACCATCGAGCGCTGACCCTCGTGGTCGATCCACACCGCCACCGTACCGGTGAGGTGCGCGTCGGTCCGCACCAGGTACGCCTCCACCGCTTCGTCGGCCAGGTCGGCTTCGGCCAGCGTGCCGAAACGGTCGCGGCCCACCTTGCCCACGAAGGCGGTGGGCAGACCGCAGCGCCGGGCCCACACCGCGGCGTTCGCGGCGCTGCCGCCCGGCGCCAGCTCGACCTCACCGTAGGTGTCGCCGCCCGACAGCAACGCCGTGTTCGTCCGGATCAGCACGTCCCACACCACGTCGCCGACGACCACCAAGGGCCGCCGGGCACCCTCCAGGGCGGCTCCGACGTCGGCGTGCACCGCGGTGGCGTGGCGATCGGCGCCGGTCGACGCGCTGGCGTCGCTGGCCGCGGCGGGGAGATCGGCGGCGGCGGTCACCTCGGCTCCGTCGACCGGTGCCGCGCCCTCGGGAGCGTCGGCGCCGGCGGATGCGTCCGCGAACACGTCCGCGGCCCCGGCGGCACCCGCCACGCGCTCCTTCACACGCGCTCCAGATCGACCTGCTCGCCTGTCGTCACGCGCGGACCATCCGCCTCGAGCAGCACGTTCAGTTCGCTGCGAACGCCGAAGTCCTCGAGGTACACGCCCGGCTCGACGGTGATCCCGAAACCGGGCGTGAGACGCCGCACGTCGTGCGTCTCGAAGTCGTCGAGGTGGGCCGCGTCGCCGTGGGTCGTCACGGTTCCCAGGCTGTGGCCGGTGCGGTGGACGAAGACGTCGCCGTAACCGGCTGCGCTCAACTGGTCGCGGACCGCGCGGTCGACCTCCCAGCCGGCGGGCGGATCGCCGGCCTCGATCCGCGTCCGGATCACGTGCACGGCCAGGTCGCGGGCCGCGCGCACCGCCTCCCACGCCCGCTGCACGGCCGCCGTCGGCTCGCCGCGCACGCCCATCCAGGTGACGTCGGCGTACGGAGCGTCGGACCGGTCCTCCTTCGCCCACAAGTCGACGAGCACGACCTCGCCGTCCGCGAGCGCGCGGTCGCTCCCGGCGCGCGGCGCGTAGTGCGGGTCCCCGGCGTTCGGCCCGAAGCCGACGATGGCGTCGTGGCCGGTGACCAGACCGCGTTCCGCGAAGCGCTGCGCGATCCAACCCTGCACCTCGTGCTCGCGTACCACCTCGCCGGCGGCGAGCCGCCGCCGGATCTCGTCGAACGCGCCGAACGCGACCGCCATGACCGCCTCGGCGGCGCGCTCGTGGGCGGCGACCTGCGCCGGCGACCACGCCGCGAACGCCTGGAGGACCTCGGCCGACGAGCGCACGTCGACCCCCACGCCGCGCAGCAACTCGACCGTGCCGGCGTCGACGTGCGACACGTACGGCAGGTCGGCTTCGGGGGCGTACTCGATGGCCACCGGTCCGCCCGGGTCGAGCTCGGCGAGGGCCGCGCGCAGACCGAGCCGATCGGCGTAGGTGCGCACCTCGTACGGACCGCGTTCGGCCGCCCCACGCTCGATGGCGTGGGCCAACAGCACCGGTCGCCCCTCGGCGGGCACCGCCAGGACGATGCGGCGAGTGAAGTGGGCGTCGGGCATTCCCACGAAGCGGGCGGCCACGGGGTTGTTGCCACGGAAGTCGTAGATCCACCAGGCAGCCAGACCCTGCTCGCGCAGGGCCCGTTGAGCGATCGGGAGCCAGTCCATGGCGGCCATGGTACGTGGTGCGCTGCTACGCTAGCGGCATGCCGCAACCGCAACACGTCCGCGACGAGTCCGAAGCGGCGGCGCCGGAGGCCTTGTGTCTGGACGGCGCCCCGTCCGGGTCGACCACGACCCCGTCGGGTCCCGTCGGAGAAGCCCCCCTCGAGGACGCGCCCGCGGGCGCCGCCGGGCCGCCCGACCCACGTTGGTGGGGCGAGGTCCGGCTCTCGATCGGACAGGTCGCGCGCCTGCGGGCCGGTCCGAGCACCGTCCACCTGCAGCGTCTCGCGGCCGAGTGGCGCCTGTGGCAAACGCAGGCCGACGACCCGTACGCGCCCATCGCCGAACGCGCCCAGGTCCGGCCCGAGTCCGAGGCGCCGTCGGAGACGCCGAACGGGCGCTTCTCCTTCGCCAGCGCTCCCGAAGGTCTCCACGTCCGACCGGCGCTGGCTGACCGACCCGTGGTCGTGCGCCCCGAGGGCACCTTGGCGATCGGTGGCGGTCAGACCGTCACGCTCTTCGTGAGCACGCCGGCTTGGTTGTCGCTCAGGCTGTGGAACCCGACGAACGACAAGGTTCGGCGCAGCGGCGACGGCGTGCTGTGGGAAGCGCCCACCCATCGCCCGTCCGACACCTGGTTCGGCACGTCGACCCTCGAGGGCGAGCTCTGCTACGCGGTGCGCACGGCGGGCCGACTGGCGGTCGGCGAACTGCCGCTGCGCCCGCATCGCGTGGTCACGCCGCTGACGATCGTGAACGAGGCCGCCGCGCCGCTGGCACTGACCCGCGTCCAGGTACCGCTGCCGCAGCTCGCGCTGCACGTCGACCGGGACGGCCGCCTGTGGAGCGACGGGGTGCGCTTCACCCGCGACGCGGACGGCGACGACGCCGCCCTCCGGGTCGTGCCGGCCAAGTTCCAGGGCGGCGAACGGCTGGCGGCCCCGCGCGCGCCGGCGAACCCCAACGTCGTCCTCAAGGCGTTCAGCCGCTTCTTCAAGGGGGACGCCTCGTGACCGGCGCCGAGAACGGCGGCGGCGTCCTGGCGGCGCTGCTGGAGGTGGGCACGTGGATCACGGTGGCGCGCGCCGCGGTGTACCTGGTGCTCGGGTTCGTGTTGTCACGGGCCGCGCGTTTCGCCGTGAAACGGGCCCTGCCCACGCTCGAGCTCGGCCAACAGCTGCTGCTGGCCCGCATCGCGTCATACGCCGTCCTGCTGCTGTTCGTGATCTCGGCGCTGCGCCAGTTCGGCTTCGACTTCGCGGTGCTGCTCGGCGCCGCCGGGATCGTCACGGTGGCCGTCGGCTTCGCCTCGCAGACCTCGGCGTCGAACCTGATCTCGGGCCTGTTCCTGATCCTCGAGCGGGCGGTCCAGCCGAAGGACGTCATCACCGTGGCCGGGCACACCGGCGAGGTGATCAGCGTCGACCTGCTGTCGACCAAGCTGCGCACGTTCGACAACCTGCTCGTCCGGATCCCCAACGAGACGATGGTCAAGAGCGAGATCGTCAGCCTCAACCGCTTCCCGATCCGGCGCTTCGACCTCCAGGTCGGCGTTGCCTATGGGTCCGACCTCGGCCAGGTGCAGCAGACGCTCTTCGACGTGGCCCACCACAACCCGCTGTGCCTCGACGAGCCCGCGCCGCTCCTGATCTCCCAAGGCTTCGGCGCCTCGTCGATCGACTACCAGTTCTCGGTCTGGGCCAAGTCGGAGAAGTGGCTGGATCTGCGCAACGCCATCACCCGCGAGGTCAAGGAGGCCTTCGACGCGGCCGGCATCGAGATCCCCTTCCCGCAGCGGACGCTGCAGCCCGGCACGATGCCGCTCAGCGTGCACCTGGTCACGCCGGCTTCCGGGACCGACGGCGGTGCCGGAGCGCACACGATCGGCCCTGATGCCGGCGCGACCCCCGATGCCGCTCCACCCGGGGCGCCCTCGTGAGCCGTCGTCACACCAAACGGCGCGTCCGCGCACCGTTGGCACCCTCGGCGCGCAAAGCCGGCCTCCCACCCGGCGAGCTCGTCTACACCGGGATCGAACGCGACCACGACGTCACCACGCACGTGATGGTGTACGACCCGAGCGGCCACGACGAGCGCCGCGAGGCCTCCTTCGCGGTGGCGCTGGCGGCGATCTCCGAAGCGGAAGCGCATCCGACCGGCCGCGTCACCTGGGTCGACGTCACCGGCGTGCACGACCTGAAGGCCCTGCGGCTCCTCGGCGACGCCCTGGCGCTCCACCCGCTGACGCTCGAGGACATCGCCAACGTGGGCCAGCGGCCCAAGGCCGAGCCGTTCGAGGGCTACCTGTTCCTGTCGCTCCGGACGCTGTCGGTCGCACCCGCCGTCGACGGGGTCGCACCCGCCCTGCGCGACGAGCAGGTGTCGGTGGTGGTGCGCGAGCATCTGGTGGTGACCTTCCACGAACGGCCCGTCGACCACCTCGAACCCTTGCGCGAGCGGATCCGACGCGGGATCGGGCGCCTCCCACGGGGGGACGCCGGCTACCTGGCGTACTCGCTGCTCGACGGCCTGGTCGACCAGGGATTCGTGGCGCTCGAGGCGCTGTCGCAGGACCTCGAGCGGCTCGAAGAGCAGGTGTTGACCGCCCCCATCGCCCACGGGGCGCCGCCGACGCAGGTGCTCGAGCGGCTCGTGCAGCTCAAGCGCGAGCTCGCCCACTTGCGCCGCGTCACGTCGCCGACGCGCGAGCTCCTCGCGGCGTTGCGGCGCGACGCGCCGCCCGAGCTGGGCCACGACGTGCTCACCGACCTGCGTGACGTGTACGACCACGCCGCTCGCGTGTTGGACAGCATCGACGGCCTTCGTGAGGTCGCCGCCACCCTCCAGGAGGCCTATGTCGCCGGCATCGCCCACCGCACCAACGAGGCGCTCCGGGTCCTGACCGTGTTCACCGCCCTGTTCATGCCGATCACGTTCCTGGTAGGTGTCTACGGCATGAACTTCCGTTTCATGCCGGAGCTCGCCTGGCGCTGGGGCTACCCCGCGCTATGGGCGGTGATGGTGGTTCTCACCGGGACGATGCTGATCTGGTTCCGGCGACGTCGCTGGCTCTGACGCCGACCGCAACGGTGCATCGCACCGGCCGGAGCGATCCCGGTTCGACCATCCTGAGGAGGACGACGTGCCCCACCGCCTGACCTCGTCGATCGACGCCCTACGGCACGTGCTCGTGACGGTCGACTACCGCCTCGATCACGCCGTGGCCGATGCTCCCGACGGCTTCGCGGCCTTCGTCCCGAGCGGTGGCGCGCGCACGCCGCACGAGCTGGTGCGTCATCTGCGGCGGCTCGTCCGGTTGGCGACGAGCGCGTGGACGGGCGCGTCGATGACCGACACCGAACCCCTCGATTGGGACGGCGAGCTCGACGCGTTGCGCACCGAGATCCGCCGCCTCGACGTCCTGTTCCAGCGGGTGCCGGAGCCGACCGGCGACGTCGCCCCCCACCAGGTGCTGCAAGGACCGCTCCTCGACGCCGTCACGCACGTGGGACAACTCGCGCTCCTGCGCCGCATGGCGGGCGCCCCGGTGGAGCGTCGCTCGTTCTGGCGGGTCGAGATGCCCGAACTGAACGGCGAGGACGGCGTGCCCGTCTAGGCGCCGCGACCCTCAGTACGCGTCGGGCAGCCCTCGCAGGGATTCGATGAGCGTGCGCAGCAGGTCGCTCTTCAGCTTGAGTGCGGCCCGGTTCACCACGAGCCGGGCACTTGAGCGCAGCAACACGTCGACCTCCTCGAGGTCGTTGGCCTCGAGCGTCGCGCCGGTCTGGACGACGTCGACGACCGCGTCCGCCAGCCCCGTGAAGCAGGCGAGTTCGACGTTGCCGGTGAGCTTCACGACCTCCGCGCCGCTCCCCACACGTCGCAGGTACTCGGTGGTCAAACGTGGGTACTTCGACGCCACGCGTTCGATCGTGCCGGTCGCCCCGCGCGGCCGGATGAGCGACAGGCGGCACGCCGCGAAGCCGAGGTCGACGGGCTCGGCCAGACGCGCGCCGGCCTCGAGCAACACGTCCTTCCCGACCACCCCCGCGTCGGCCACGCCCAGCTCGACGTAGGTGGGGACGTCGGCGTTGCGCATCTCGATCACGATGGCGTCGCCGGCGTCGTAGCGCAGCGCCCGGTCGCGGGCGCCCTCGTCGAGCCGCAGGCCGGCGGCGCGCAACGCCCGGAGGCTCTCCTGCATCACGCGCCCCTTGGGGAGCGCCAGCACGAGCTTACCGGCGCCGCTCACGTCTCGTCCCCCGCGCCTGCGAGCAACGCCTCGAGCCCGCTCCGGTCGGGCGTCTCGGCGCCGACCGCCTCGAGCCGCCCGTCGACGAGCAGGTAGGGGACCTGCCGCTCGCGCGCTTCCTCCCGGGCCGCTGCCGGTTCGGGGTGCAGCGCCCGGACCACCCTGACCCCGCCGGCGCGCAAGCGCCGCGCGCCCGGGTCGTCCAGCGACAGCACCAGGGGCGGCGGCTCGACCGCCGGTCGAGGACCGTGGAGAGCACGCATCAGGCGCTCGATGCCGATCGAGAAGCCGGCGGCCGCGGGCAGCAGCGCGCCGTCGTAGCGACCTCCGCCCAGGAGCGGTTGACCGAAATCCGGCGTGTAGGCCCGGAAGGTGACGCCCGTGTAGTACGACAAGCGCCGCGCCATGGCCAGGTCGATCGACAGCTCGCTGACGTCCTCGAACTCGGCCAGGACGCCCTCGAGCCGCTCGAGCTCACGTCGCGGCCCCGGCCACGGCGCCACCGCCCGCGCTTGCGCCAGCACCTCGGGCCCGCCGAACAGATCCGGCACGCGCAGCAGGGCCTGCGCCGGCCCGTCCCCGCCTCGCAGCAGGCCGGCACCGTCGAGCAGCTCGTGCAGGTCGCGGCGGTCCTTGCGGTCGATCGCGTCCGCCACGGCGTCGCGCACGGCGGCGGGCACCTCGGCCGCGTCGACCAGGGCGCGCACGAAGCCGGGGTTGCCGACCTCGAGCACCGGCCGCAACCCCACCGCTCGCACCGAGGCCCGCGCCAGGTGCAGGATCTCCGCGTCGGCACGCGCGTTGGAGACGCCGATCAGCTCCACACCCACCTGGCTGAACTCACGCGTCCGCGCCAGCTCCGGATCGATCGCGTGCCACACGGTGCCCGCGTACTGGAACCGGAGGGGGCGACGGGCGCCGCCGGCGACGGCAGGGTGGTGGGTGCGGACGAGGTGCGCCAGCGCCGGCGTGAAGTCGCTGCGCAAGGCCAACACGCCGCTGTCGCGATCGGCGAGCTTGAACGACTGGTGGGCGCGCGGGTGCCCCGGGTCGTAACGCTCCAGGGCGGGGACCTCGACGAGGTCGTAGCCCCAGCCGCGGTACAGCGACCGCAGCCGGTCGACGATCTCGGCGCGACGCGCGGCGCCGTCGGGCAGGACGAAGCGGGTGCCGTCCGGAGCGGTCGTGCTCACCGGCGATCGGACCGAGGCTTGCCCACGACCGGTTCGGGCCCCGAATCGGGCGCGACCGGTTCGCGCGCCGAATCGGGCGCGACCGGTACGGGCCCCGTCCGGGGTGCGCTGCGACGCTCCACGGCCGTCGACCCCTGGGCCCGCTTGACCCGTTCACGGGCGGCGGCGACCTCGCGGCGGGCGCGCATCTCCGACGCTGGCGGCGGCACCTCGAGGCTGGCCCACACGAGGACCGCGGCCACCGCCAGCTGCGCGAGCAGCACGACGAAGCCGCTGAGGGTCCAGTTGGCATCGATGAGCGAACTGGCGAGGCGACCGACGGCAGCGCCGGCCCAGAGCAGCCCGAGCACCCGCATCACCAGCGCGCGCCGCGGCCGCAGCGGGATGGCCCACAGCAGCAGGGCCGCCATCGTCACGTGCAGCGCGCCGTAGGTGGCGCGCACTTCGGAGAACGCCCGCGGCGCGACGAGCTCGAAACCGAGGAGGCGGGCGGCGAGGAGCGGGTTGAAGAGGCTCGCCAGGCCGAGCAGCAGCACGACCCCGGCGGCGGCGTACGCGGCTTGGGTGCGGGTGGTCATGGTGTCGCCATCGTATCAGAGGGCCTCAGCCACACCAGGTTGTCCCGGTGGATGACCTCGTCGAAGTCCTTCGCGCCCAGCAGCGCCTCGATGTCGCGCGTGTGACGACCCTTGATCCGCTGCAGCGCCTCGTGACCGTAGTTGGCGAGCCCCCGCGCCACCACCTGAGCGCCGTGCACGACGTCGACCGCCTCCCCGAAGGCGAACGTCCCCGCCACGCCGGTGACCCCCGAGGGCAGCAGGCTGCGGCCGGCGGCCAAGGCGGCGCTGGCCCCGGCGTCCACCTCCAACCGGCCGCGCACCGGTTGCTCGGCGATCCACGCCTTGCGCGCCGAGGTGCTGCGCTTCGCGGGGAAGCGCGTGCCGCGGACCTCCCCGCGCGCCAACGCCTCCAGCCCAGCGCCCCCGCCCCCGATGACGATCGTCTCGATGCCCGCCCGGGTGGCGATGCGCGCCGCCCGGAGCTTGGTCGCCATGCCGCCCGTCCCGCGCCCCGATCCGCCCTCGCCCGCGTCGGCCGACAAGGCGTCCAGGTCGTCGACGAGGTCCAGCGGCCGAGCGTCGGGGTAGCGCCGCGGATCGCGTTCGTGGAGCCCCTCGACGTCGGTGAGCACCACCAGCAGGTCGGCGTCGACGAGGTACGCGACCCACGCCGACAGCGTGTCGTTGTCGCCGAGCTTCAGCTCGGCCGTCGCGACGCTGTCGTTCTCGTTCACGACCGGCACCACGTTCAGCCGCAGCAGGGCCTCGAGCGCGTGCTTGGCGTTGACGTAGCGCTCGCGGTCCTGGACGTCGCCGGCGCTGAGCAGCAGCTGGGCGACGGGCCGAGGCGCCAGGGCGCGCTCCCAATCGAACATCAGCAGCGCCTGGCCGACGGCGGCGGCCGCCTGCTTCTCCGGCAACGTCAGGGGCAGCGTCAACCCGAGCCGGGCGCGGCCGGCGGCGCCCGCGCCCGACGACACCAGCACGAGCTGGGCCCCGAAGCGCTCGGCCAGGACCTGGGCGCCGCGCGCGATCGACCAGAAGGCGGGTGGATGGACCCGGCCGGCCTCGTCGGTGAGCGAGCTGGTGCCGACCTTGACGACCAGCCGGCGCACGCGCGTGGGGAAGGGAACCGGGTCGCTCACGGGCGTCAGTCTACGCGTGCTAGGCTCGTCGGCCATGCGCATCGCCATCGTGGGCACCACCGGCGCCGTCGGCCAAGAACTGCTCGACCTGCTCAGCGCTCGTGGGATCGACGCGGCCGACCTGCGCGCGTTCGCGTCGCCGCGCTCGGCCGGCCGGCGCCTGCCCTACGGGGACCAGGAGCTGGTCGTGGAGGCGCTGCCCGCCGACGGCGACCTGGGGGCCGACATCGTCTACTCGTCGGCGGGCGGGTCGGTGTCGAAGGCGCATGCGTGGGCGTGGGCCTCGCACGGAGCGGTCGTCATCGACAACACCAGCGCCTGGCGACTCGACCCGCGGGTGCCGCTGGTGGTCCCCGAGGTGAACCCGGAGGCCGTCCGGGCGCATACGGGTGTGATCGCCAACCCCAACTGCTCGACCATCCTGGCGCTGCTGGCGTTGGCCCCGCTGCACCGCGCCTTCGGTCTGACCCGCGCGACGGTGGCCACCTACCAGGCGGTCTCCGGTGCCGGTCGGGCCGCCATCGACGAGTTGCTGGAGCAGACGCACATGGTGCTCGAGGGCCAGCCCGTCCGCCCCGCCGTGTTCCCGCAGCCGATCGCCTTCAACCTCTTCAGCCACGACTCCGAACTCGGCGACGATGGCTACAACCTCGAGGAACGCAAGCTGCTGCTGGAGTCGCGCAAGATCTTGGGGCTGCCGGACCTGCGCCTGTCGGCCACCTGCGTGCGCGTCCCGGTGGTGCGCGCCCACGCCGAGGCGATCCACGCCGAGTTCGCGCGACCGGTGGGCGAGGCGGAAGCCCGGGCTGTGCTGGCGTCGGCGCCGGGGGTGCGCCTCGTCGACGATCGCGACGCCAACCGCTTCCCGACCCCGCTCGACGCGACCGGTCAGGACGACGTGCTGGTCGGGCGCGTGCGGGCGGACGCGAGCCTGCCGGGGGGCATCGCGCTGTTCCTGGCCGGCGACCAGGTGCGCAAAGGCGCGGCGCTCAACGCCGTGCAGATCGCCGACCTGCTGTGACGCCCCGCCCTCACTCGGGCAGCCGACCCGCGCGCCGGTAGACGGCCAGCGCCCCCCACTCGCGCACCAAGCGGTCGACGTCGGCCAGCGTGGCGGCGACGTCCCACGAGGGTGTCAACGACGCCTCGCGGCTCGTCCGGTAATCGACGGGAACGGGGACCAGCGACCAACCGAGGGCACGGAACGTGCCCAGCGCGCGCGGCATGTGCCAGGCGCTGGTCACCAGCAACCAGGTCTCGTCCGCCTCGGGCGCCACCGCCTCGAGCGCCAGCAAGGCATCCTCGTACGTGCTCCGCGCCTCGCCCAGGAACGCCATCTCGCGACCCGCGAAATGCGGACCGAAGAAGAGCGACGCCGGCGTGGCACGGGACCGGAAGTCGTCGGCGAAGGCGTCGGCGTAGCTGCCGGTGAACACGAGCCGCGCGTCCGGGTAGCGCTGCGCCAAGGCGGCCGCGGCGGCGATCCGTTCGCCGGCCGCGTTGAGCGCCAGCTGCCCGCGATCGCGTGTCACCCGCCACTCCACCGCGCCGCCGAGCACCACGATGCCATCGACCCGCTCGGGGAGCGGCACCGGCGCCACTCGTGTCTCGAGCGGCACGCCCAACCACGCGTCGACGGGGAGGAACACGGCCGCGGCGATGACGACGAGGAACGTCGTGAGCAGGGTGGCCGCCAGCGCCGTCCAGCGGACCCAGGTCGCCGCCAGCGCGGCCACCACCAGCAGCATCAGGAGCGTGCTCGGTTGTAGCAAGGACCAGAGGATCTCCGTCACCGCCTCGACCTCCCTCCAAGCGCCTCGGGCGCTCTGTTACGCTAACCGGCATACGGACCCTCGTCGTCACGGTGCCGGAGCGCGTGGTCCGGTCAAAGGAGAGCCCGATGCTGGCCATCATCACCGACTCGACCTGCGATCTCACGGCCGACGAGTTGGCGCAACTCGACGTTCGGCGCGTCCCGCTCTACGTGAGCTTCCGAGGTGAGACCCATCGCGATTGGGTCGACATCACGCCCAAGGACATCGTCGCGGGGGTCGAAGCCGGCGCCGACCTACCGTCCACCAGCCAACCGAGCCCCGAGGATTTCGCCCAGGCGTACACCCAGGCGCGCGCGGCCGGCGCCACCGAGATCCTCGTCGTGACGATCTCGGGCGACCTCTCGGGGACGTACCAGTCGGCCCACCTGGCGTCGAAGGAGGCGGCGGTGCCCGTCTCGATCGTCGACAGCCGACAGGCCAGCGCAGGCGTGGCCGCCCTCGTGCGCGAGGGGGCGCGACTGCGCGACGTGGGGCGGCCGCTGCCCGACATCGTCGCCACCCTCGAGGCCATGCGACCGCACATGCTGGTGCTCTTCTCGGTCGGAACGCTCGATTTCCTGCTCAAGGGCGGCCGCGTGAGCCGGGCCTCGGCGCTGGTGGGCGGTCTGCTGAACATCCGACCGATCCTCACGCTCGAGGACGGCAAGATCGCGCCCGCGGCCCGGGCCCGGGGCCTCAAGAAGGCCACCGCCGAGATCGTGGCACGGCTCGAGGCCCACGTCCGGGCGCACCCGGGGCGTCTGGTGTTGGACTTCCTGCACATCCAAGGGGTCGAGGCCGCGCACGCGCTGCGTCAGGCGGTGCGGGACGCCGGCGTGGACTTCGAGGAGGGTCACGTCTACGAGATCGGCGCGGTCATCGCCGCCCACGTCGGTCCGGGCACCTTCGGCGTGTACGCCCACATCGCGCCGGACTGACCCCACGCGCCGACACCCAGAACACACGCCCCGGGCCGATGTCGGCCCGGGGCGTTCGAACTGTGGCTGGCGGATCAGAACGCGATCGTCGCTCCGAGCGTGTCCAACGTCACGGTGACGGTGGCGTCGGAGGGCAGGCCGTCGGGCGCCAGCGTCACGGTGACGGTGAGGTCGACCGAGACGTCGCCGCCGATCCCCGTCAGCAGGTCCCAGTACGCCTGCACCTGGCTTGCCGCGAACGCGAGGTTCAGCTCGGGCAGACCGCTGGCGGTGGTGTACGTGCACGTCTGCACCGCGTCCCCGACACAGGTCGGGTCGTCGAAGACGACGTTCAGGCCGTCGACGGAGAGCCCGGCCGGCACGTTGAACGTCGCGCCGCCCAGCGCGAAGGTGCCGCCGATCGCGACGCCGGTGACCGTGAACGACCCGGTCGGCGTCTCCGGATGCGTCACGACGACGGTGTCGCCCAACTGGATCGTCTCGGTGAGGGCCGCGGGTTCGATGGCGTCGGGGAGGTCGGCGTCCAGCGCATCGAGGCCGACCGTCTCGTCGATCGAGCCGACCCACGTGGTGACGGGGGTGCCCGCCAGCGTGGTGACCGCGGCCTGCGCCGGCGCCAGGACGACGTCCACGCCGTCGCCGAGACCGAGCACGCCACCGGCGACCTCCTGGTCGGGGACGAAGGCGTTGAGGACGCCGCAGGCGGTCAGGGCCGCGGCTCCGACGACGACGAGGATCAGGTTCCGGACGGTCTGCTTCATGTGCATGTCGGCCTCCAGGGTGGGGCGAGGGTGCCGCCCACGTTCGCTTCACCGGTTCCGGTCGTCGGAACGTGCCACGTGTGGGCCGTGAGCGGTGGGGCAGCATATCCGTTCGGTCGGCGGCGACGGCCCGGTCGGGAGGGTGGTTGGGGACCATGCCCGGTGTTCCTCGGCTCCGGCCTAGGGTGACGTCTTCGTGCCGCGCGGGACCGCGATGCTGAGCGCATGCATGCCACCGCCACCGCATGCGCCCTCGTCGGCCTCGACCCACGGGCGGTCAGCGTCGAAGCGTTCATCGCCGGCGGCCTCCCCGGTCTCCACCTCGTCGGTCTCGGCGACGCGGCCGTCATGGAGGCGAAGGAGCGGGTGCGCGCCGCGCTGAAGCACGCGGGGCTGGGCCTGCCGCCCTCGCGCGTCACCGTGAACCTGGCCCCCGGCGACCTGCGCAAGGCGGGCCCGGCGTACGACCTCCCGATCGCGCTGGCGGTGCTCGCCGCCCAGCGGAAGCTGCCAGGCGCACGGCTGGCGCAGGCGGTCGTCGTCGGCGAGCTGGCGCTCGACGGCCGCCTGCGCCCCGTCCCCGGCGCCCTCGCTGCGGCGTGGCTGGCTCGTTCCACGGGCCTGTCCACGGTGGTCGTACCCGAGGACAACGCAGCGGAAGCCGCCCTGGTGCCCGGGATCGAGGTCGTCGCACCGCACGACCTGAGCGCCGCCATCGCCTGGGCGCGAGGGCAGCCGTGGGCCGACCGGGGCCGCCCGGCGCCGCGCTCGGCCCACGATGGCGACGCAGACCCGGCGACCGGCGAAGCGGCGCTCGACCTCGCCGACGTCCGCGGGCAGGCGCTCGCGCGGCGCGCCCTCGAGATCGCCGCCGCCGGCGAACATCCGCTGCTCCTCGTCGGCCCGCCCGGGTGCGGCAAGTCGATGCTGGCGCGCCGCCTGCCGGGACTGTGGCCGCCGCTCGACGACGCCACCGCCTGGACGGCCACGTTGGTGCGATCCGCGCGCGGCGTGCCGGTCACACGGCTGCTGCGCCAGGCGCCGTTCCGGGCCCCGCACCACGGGGGCAGCGACGCCGGCCTGCTCGGCGGCGGACCGGGTCTGAGGCCGGGTGAGGTCTCGCTGGCCCACGGCGGCGTCCTGTTCCTCGACGAGCTACCGGAGTGGTCGCGGCGGGCGCTCGAAGGGCTGCGGCAGCCGCTCGAGGAGGGGGCGGTCGCCCTCGTGCGCGCCGCTGGCACGCGCGTCTACCCCGCTCGCTTCACGCTGGTCGCCGCCATGAACCCGTGCGCCTGCGGCCACGATGGGGACGAGGGCGTCCCGTGCCGCTGTCACCCGAGCGATCGTCGTCGCTACCGAGGACGGCTCAGCGGCCCGCTGCTCGACCGATTCGACCTGCGCCTCCGGGTGCCCCGCCTGCCTCCCGAGCACGTGGCGACGGCGCCGCTCGGTGAGGGCACGGCGCCGGTCGCAGCCCGGGTGGCGGCCGCTCGGCGCCTGGCCGTCGCGCGCCAGGGGGTCCCCAACGGGCGCCTCGCCGGACGTGCGCTCGAGCGTCACGCGCCGCTGGACGCAGACGCGCACGCCCTCCTGGCCCGAGCGGCCGCGCAGGGCGCCGTCTCGGGCCGCGGCGCCGATCGTCTGCGGCGGGTGGCACGCACGCTCGCCGACCTCGAGGGGCGGACGACGGTCGGTGCGGTGCACCTCGCCGAGGCGCTCGCGTACCGCGCCGATCCTTTCGGGAGCGACGAGCCGATCGGCTGACGTCCCACGATCTCCCTGCTGGACGGCTAACACGCCGTTTCGTGATATGCCAGGGACGAACGTCCCTGGTTACTCGGCGACGCCCGAAGGTACAACCCCCTCCGGGACGTGTCCGCTCGTTCGCAAGGACAGGTTGCGCGCGCGGATGTGCATGCTAGCCTGACGCGATCAAAACGTGGGGGCCCGATCGCGGGGCCAACCACCGGCCCAGCCCACGAGGAGGACGACAAGGTGCAAGCAAGACGATGGCTCTCGGCGGGACTGCTCGTCGGCGCGATCTCGCTGTTGGCCAGCTGCGATTTCAGCGGTCCCCAGAGCGCGCTCGACCCAGCCGGTCCGGTCGCACGGAACCAACTCGATCTCTTCATGTGGACGTATTGGTTGAGTTGGATCGTGATCGTCGGCGTGTTCGGCGTGCTGATCTACAACATCATCCGCTTCCGCGCCCGCAAGACGGCCGACCCCAGCGCGCTGCCGCGGCAGACCCACGGCAACACGCGGCTCGAGATCGTCTGGACCATCGTGCCGGTGATCATCGTCGTGCTCGTCGCCGTGCCCACCGTGCGGACGATCTTCGCGACCGAGAACCGCATCGGACCGGGCGAGCTGCGACCCGACGACATCATCGTGAGGGCCACCGGCTACCAGTGGTGGTTCAAGTTCGAGTACCCCGAGCTGGGCATCACGACCGCCAACGAGCTGGTCGTGCCCGCCGGGCGCCGGGTCGTGATCGACCTCAACGCGGCCGACGTCCTGCACAGCTTCTGGGTGCCGAGCCTGGCCGGCAAGCGCGACATGATCCCCAACAACCGGAACCAGCTCTGGTTCGTGGCCGACGAGCCCGGCGTGTACCCGGGCCAGTGCGCGGAGCTGTGCCTCGGGGCCCACGCTTACATGCGCGTGCGCGTGATCGCAGAGGACGAAGCGGGCTTCGAGCGATGGGTGGCCGCGTTCGACCAGCCGGCCGCGCAGGCGGTGCAGGTCGATCCGCTGGTGGCGCAGGGTGAACAGCTCGTCGCCCAGAAGGGCTGCATCGGCTGCCACACCATCGACGGCTACCGGCCGGGCGTGGAGGTCGGCAACCCGAACTTCCCGAACCTCACCAACTTCGGCCTCCGGACGACGGTGGGCGCCGCGATCGCGCTCAACACACCCGAGAACCTGGCGGCGTGGATCCGCGATCCGCAGGCCCTGAAGCCGGGCAACCGGATGCCGACGCTCTGGGCCGCCAACGACCCGAACGCCGACGAGGAGATCGCCGCCATCGTCGCGTACCTGCTGAGCCTCGGCACGTCGGACGCGACGACGGCCGACACCACGATCGGAGCCCTCCATGGCGGTCAGTAAGGTCACCGTTCCCGCCCCGAGCACGGGCGTCTTCACCCGCCCGAACTGGAACACGGGTTGGCTGAGCTGGCTGACCACCGTCGACCACAAGCGGTTGGGACTCCTCTACATCTTCACGAGCTTCATCTTCATGGGTGCGGCCAGCATCGAGGCGCTGCTCATCCGTCTGCAGCTGGCGGTCCCGGGCAACACGCTGCTGAGCCCTGGCGTCTACAACCAGATGTTCACGATGCACGGCGTGACGATGGTGTTCCTGGCGATCATGCCGTTGGGGATCGGCTTCGCCAACTACTTCGTGCCCCTGCAGATCGGCGCGCGCGACCTGGCGTTCCCACGACTCAACGCCTTCGGCTACTGGGTGTACGCGGTGGGTGGTCTGTTCCTCTACACGAGCTTCCTGCTCGGCGGCGCCCCCGACGCCGGCTGGTTCGCGTACTCGCCGCTGACCTCGCTGTCCAACAACCCGGGCAACGGCACCGACTTCTACATGATCGGCCTGTTCGTCGGCGGCATCGGCACGCTCGTGACCGCCATGAACCTCATCGTCACCGTCATCAACATGCGCGCGCCAGGCATGACCATGATGCGGGTGCCTCTGTTCACCTGGATGATGTTGGTCACGGCCTTCCTCATCATCTTCGCGTTCCCGCCGCTCACGATCGCACTGTTCCAGGTGATCATGGACCGCACCTTCGGGACCCTGTTCTACGTCCCGTCCGCGGGCGGGATGCCGATCTTGTGGCAGCACTTGTTCTGGATCTTCGGTCACCCGGAGGTCTACATCATCGCGCTGCCGGCCTTCGGCGTCATCTCCGAGGTGATCCCCGCCTTCTCGCGCAAGCCGCTGTTCGGCTACCCGGTGGTCATCCTGTCGGGCATCTTCATCGGCTTCATGGGCTTCGCGGTCTGGAGCCACCACATGTTCACCACGGGTCTGGGACCCGTCGTCAACACGGCCTTCGCGCTCACCAGCTTCGTGATCGGCATCCCCACCGGGATCAAGATCTTCAACTGGCTGGGCACGATGTGGGGCGGCCACATCCGCTTCACCACCTCGATGCTGTACGCGACCGCCTTCCTGGCGACGTTCACGCTGGGCGGCATCACCGGCATCATGCTCGCGGTCCCGCCGTTCGACGCACAGGCACAAGACAGCTACTTCGTCGTCGCCCACTTCCACTACGTCATGGGGGGCGGGGCGCTGCTGGCGTTCTTCGCGGGTCTGTACTACTGGTTCCCCAAGATGAGCGGCAAGATGATGGACGAGCGCCTGGGCAAGCTGGCCTTCTGGTTCCTGGTCCCCGGCTTCCACCTGATCTTCTTCCCGCAACACATCGCCGGCCTGATGGGCATGCCGCGGCGCGTACAGACGTACGTGGCCGGCATCGGCCTGGAGTTGCCCAACCTGCTCTCCTCCACCGGCGCGCTGGTCATGGGGATCGGCTTGATCTTGCTGTTCATCAACATCTTCCACGGCCTGGCCCGCGGCAAGCCCGCCGGCAACGATCCGTGGGACGCCCGCACGCTCGAGTGGTCCACCACCTCACCGCCTCCGCACTACGACTTCGAGCGCCAGCCGGTGGTCAACGACCGTGACGCCTGGTGGGTCCAGAAGTACCCCGAGAGCGTCCACGGTGAACGCGTGCCCGACGAGGCCTCGGAGCCCTACGACGTGAACGGCATCCACATACCCGGTCAGAGCTGGTACCCGTTCATCATGGGCATGGCCATCCTGGTGCTCTCGTACGGGCTCCTGTATCACAACTTCTGGGTCGTCGGTCTCGCGGTCGCGATCCTGTTCGTCGGCACGTTCGCCTGGGCCTTCGAGGGCGTGGGCGGCAGTCACCTGCCCGCCGGCGGCGGTCACGGTGGGCACGGCGCGACGGCGGCCGGCGCGCGGCACGAGGAGGAACCGTCGTGAGCACGGCCACCGACGTCGACATGCACGGCGCCGTGGTGCCCGGCATGGAGACCGGCTACTACCGCAGCACCCGACTCCCCGACATCAAGCTGATGATGTGGATCTTCCTGGCGTCGGACTGCATGTTCTTCGGCACCCTCATCGGCACCTACCTGGTCTACAAGGGCCGCAGCCTGACCGGCCCCTTCCCGCTGCAGGTGCTCGACATCCCGCTCACCACCATCAGCACCTTCGTCCTGCTCATGTCGTCGTTCCTGATGGTGCTGGCGTTGCACGCGTTGCGCCAGGACGACACCGCCAGGTTCAGGTTGTGGACGTTCGGCGTCGCCTTCTTCGGTTCGATCTTCCTGGGCTTCCAGATCTACGAGTTCTCGCACTTCGTCAACCTGGGGCTCACGCTCCAGACCAACCTCTTCGGTACCACCTTCTTCGTGTTGACCGGCACCCACGGCGTCCACGTCACGATCGGTGTGATCTGGTTGCTGTCGATCCTAATCCATTCTTACGTCAAGCCCTGGACGAGCAAGGACGACGTCTACCTCGAGGTCGCCGGCCTGTACTGGCACTTCGTCGACATCGTCTGGATCGTGATCTTCACGGTCGTCTACCTCGTCGAGTTCGTGTGACCCGGAGGACATGACGCGCATGGCGGAACACAAGAAGCACGGCGCGGGCATCTACGTGGTGGTGGCCCTGATCTTGGGGGTCATCACCTTCGTGGAGTTCGCGATCGTCGAGTACGAGATCGCCTGGCTCTCGAACGGCCAGACCCTCTTCTGGCTCGCGGCCCTGTCGGTCGTGAAGTTCTGGATGGTCATCTGGTTCTTCATGCACCTCCGGGACGACCCGAAGATCTACACCGGGTTCTTCTCCTCGGGCATGTTCATCGCGCTCGGGACCTTCGTGGCCCTGTCGTTCCTGTTCATCCTGCCGGCCTCGGTGGCGCCCATCGTCGTCGCAGCGCCCGATACGGCGATCGAGGGCGCCGCGCCCGGACCCGACGCCAACCTGGGACCGGCCGCCGGCGACCACGGTGCGGCGCCGGCCGAGACCCACGCGGCCGAGGCCGACACGGCCCCGACCGAGGGTCACGGCGCGGCCGCGATCGACGAGACCACGATGGCCAACATCGAGAGCGACGGCGACAGCCGCACGCTGGCCGAGCGCGCCGACTCGCCCCGCCCCTCCGACCGCACCCTGCGGGTGACGCCGCCGGCCGCGGCCGCGCCCGAGATCGCCTTGAACCTGGACGACACGGTGACCGCCGCCGCGACGCCCGCCAGCCCAGTCGCCGACGCGCCCGCCGCCGACGCGGCCGCCACGGACGCGCCCGCCGCGGACGCAGCTGCCGCCGATACGGCCGCCGCCGACACCGCGGCCCCCGACGCAGCCGCCGCCGACACCTCGCCCGCAGCGGCCGCTGACGCGGCCCCCGCGGCGCAAGCCGTCCGCGACCCCGAGTTCGACCGGGAGCTGGGGGCGAGCGTCTACGCCAGCAACTGCGTCGGCTGTCACCAGGCGACCGGCGCGGGCGTCCCGGGCGCCTTCCCGCCGCTCGCACAACACGCCGCCGACGTCTACGCCGCCGAGGGGGGCGTGGGCGGGCGCCAGTACCTGATGGACGTGGTCCTGTACGGGTTGCAGGGACCGATCCTGGTCAACGGCACCACCTACAACGGGCTCATGCCCGCGTGGCAGCAGCTCAGCGATGAGCAGATCGCCGCGGTCATCAACCACGTCGTCGCCGGCTTCGCGGGCCAAGCGCCCCCGGAGGGCTTCGACGCCATCCGTCCCGACGAGGTCGCGGCGCAACGCGACCGCGGTCTGAGCGCCGCTGACGTGCACGCGCTGCGGGAGGACCTCGTTCTCGAGTGAGGGCACCATGGATCCGAACCTCGTCTACATCGGTTGGCAGTTCGATCCCGTCCTGATCGGCGGCAGCTTCGCCCTGGGCGTGATCTACGCCTTGCTGGTGGGGCCGCTGCGAAGCCGGCTGGCACCCGGAGAGCCGTTCCCGCGTGTGGCTGCCGCCTGGTTCTACGGCGGGTTGGCCCTGTTCTACCTGGTCGAGGGTTCGCCGCTTCACGACCTGGCCGAGCGCTACCTGCTCTCGGCCCACATGGTGCAGCACCTGCTGCTGTCGTACGTGGTCGCCCGCATGTTCCTCGTGGGCGTACCGACCTGGCTGTGGCGGCGGTTGCTGCTGCACCGCTGGGTGTTCCCCATCGCCCGGCAGGTGCTGCGTCCCCTGGTCACGTTCGTCGTGTTCTCCTTCTTCTTCGCGGTCTGGCACGTGCCTTCGATCTACCAGGCGGCGCTGGCGAACAGCACGCTGCACCACGTCGAACACGTGTTCTTCCTGTTCACCGCGCTGCTGCTGTGGTGGCCCATCCTCAGCCCGCTCGAGGAACTGCCGAAACCTCCCCACCTGATCCGCCTCACCTACCTGTTCACGATCCCGCTCGCGCAACTGCCGGTGTTCGCCGGCATCACCTTCAGCCCCGACGTCGTCTACCCGATGTACGCGCTCGTGCCCCGCGTCTGGGGGCTCGATCCGATCGCCGACCAAGCCCTGGCGGGCGCACTCATGAAGGTCTTCGGGCTGGCCTTCTTCAGCGTCCCGTTCGCGCGCGTCTTCTTCGACTGGTACCGGCGCGAGAACGCGCCCAAGGCGCTGCAGCCCGGCGTCTCTTCGCTCGGCGAGCCGGCGCGGTGACGCGATCGGTGTCGTGACCCCCACGATCAAGGCGATCGCCTTCGACTGGGGGGGCGTCTTCACGGTCGGCACCTTCGACGGGCGCGCGATCGAGCGGCTCGCGGCGCTGTTCGACGTCTCCGTGGCGCGACTGCGCCCCGAGTACCTCCACCTGATGGAGGTGTTCGAGGTGGGCGGCTTCGACCTGCCCACCTTCCACACCAGGCTGGCGACCGCGCTCGGGCGCGAGGTGGGCGAAGCCGAGTTCCGCGCCGCCTTCCTCGACGCGGCGGTCGAACGCTCGGCCATGTACGCGCTCCTGGCCGGCCTCCCCGACGAGCACGCGGTCGGCATGCTGTCGAACAACGTGCCGCTGCTGTGCGACCGCGTGCGCGACGACCCCCGGACGGCGCGCATCGAACGCTTCGTGTTCAGCAACGAGCTCGGCGTGCGCAAGCCCGACACCAGCGCCTTCATGGCCCTGGCGGAGGCCTTGCAGACCGCGCCCGCCCAGACGGTCTTCGTCGACGACGCCGTGGCCAACGTCGAGGCCGCCAGGGCGCTGGGGTTCCACGCCCTGCTGCTCGACACCCCAGCGGGGTTCGCCGAGCGCTGGCGCACGACGCTGCCCGACCTCGCCCACCTGGTCGACGGCCCCGGCTGGAGCGCGTCGGCCCCGTGAGTTCCGGGGGCGACGACCGCTGGCACCGCGACGGGGTTCCGGCCGACGATGCCGACGAGCGACCCGAAGAGGTCGGCGACGACCGCAGCGCACGTCGCCCGGGCGCCCGTGCGCTGGACGGGCGACGCGCCGTTCGCCTGCTGCAGGGCTACGTCTGGCACCCCCGCGGCCTGGTCCTCGACCTGGCCGACCACCTGCCCGCCACCCTCTCCGGCGACGTCCACGTCCTGTGGGACCCGATGCCGGCGGCACCGTTCACGTTCTTCGACGACGGAACGCTCTCCGCCACGCAGCAGGTCTACCAGTTGACGGTGCTGCGCTTCGTGGAGGACGGCGACGAACCCGAGACGGTCCTCGCCTGGGTGGTCGAGCGGCTTCAGGCGGCCCTCGAAAGCACCCCCGAAGGGGTCGGCTGGCAAGTGATGGAAGACCTGCGGGACGTCTTCTGATCGCCCGGCCGTCGTGAACGCGTCGCGCCGCTGGCGAGCGCTGAGGCCACCGCGAAGGGCGGCGCTGGTGGGGGCGTTCCTGGCCGCCTACCTGCTCAGCTACTTCTTCCGCTCCACGAACGCCGTCCTCGCCGACGACCTGCGCCGCGACGCCCTGCTCAGCCCCGAGCAGCTCGGCGCCATGACCAGCCTCTTCTTCGTCGGCTTCGCGGTCGCGCAGTTGCCGCTCGGCGCCGCGCTCGACCGCTGGGGTCCACGCGTCGTCACCCCCGCCCTCATGCTCGCCGCCGCCGTCGGCAGCCTGCTGACGGCGGCCGCGGATGGTTTCACAGGGCTGGCGCTGGGCCGCGCCCTGATCGGTTTCGGCATGGCGGGGGTCCTGATGGGGTCGCTCAAGGCCTTCGCGGCCTGGTTCGCGCCCGCCCGCTTCCCCACCGTTTCGGCGGTGTTCGTGGGTCTCGGCAGCCTGGGTGCCCTGGGGGCGACCACCCCGCTCGCCGCCCTCGCCGCGACCGTCGGCTGGCGCAACGTGTTCGTGTTGGCGGCCCTCGCGACGGTGGTGACGGCGGCGCTGCTCGTGGTCGTGGTGCGCGCGGCACCCCCGCGGTCGACGACGGCAGCGCGCCGCCCCGAATCGGCCGCGCCCGAAGCGACGGCGGTCACGCACCCACCGGTCGGTCTCGGCACCATCTTCGCCAGCGGTCCCTTCTGGCGCCTCGCGCTGCTGATCCTGGCGCTGACGGGCGGCATGTTCGCCCACCAGGGTCTATGGGGCGGCCCCTTCATGAGCGACGGGTTGGGCGTCCCGGCGGCGATCACCGCGCGCCTGCTGTTCGTCCTGGGCGCGGCCGTGACGGCCAGTTACCTGCTGGCGGGTCCGGCGGCGAGCCGCTGGGGCGTGGACCGTGTCATCGCCGCCGGTGCCGCCCTGGCGATCGTGGCGCTCGTCGCCCTGACCTGGCTGACGCCGACGACGCCGGTCGTCGTCATGGGGCTGGTCTGGGCCGCCTACGGCGTCGGAGCGGGGGCCAACGTGCTCGGTTTCGCGGCCGCACGCTCGCTGTTCCCGAGCGCCGCTGGCCGCGCGGTCACCGCCGTCAACGTGTTCGCGATCGGGGGCAGCGCGTTGCTCCAGGCCGGGCTCGGCTGGGTGGTGGCCGCCGTCAGCCTCGCGACCGGCGCGGACCCCGACGCCCCGCCGCTGATCGCCTACCGGGCTGCGATCGGTGTCACCGCCGCGCTCCTGGCCGTCACCTGGGTCAGCTTCGCGCTGGCGACGCGGCGCCGGGAGCCGACCCAGGCGCGACCGGCGCCGAGATCAGGTGAACGTCGCGCTGGGGGAACGGGATCGTGAAGCCCTCGGCGTCCAGGCGCTGCTTGATCGCCAGGGTCAGGTCGTAGGACGTCACGAGGAAGTCGGCGGGCAACGTCCACACGCGCACCAGCAGGTCGACCGAGCTCTCGCCCAACGACGTCACCTTCACGAGCGGCTCGGGATCGATCAGCACGCGCGGCTCGGCCTCGACGACGCTGCGCAGGGTGGCGAGGGCCCGATCGAGGTCGTCGTCGTACCCGACGCCCACGGCGAGATCGATCCGGCGACGCTCGGCCCGGCTGAAGTTCTTGATCTCGCTTCCCCAGACCTGGCTGTTGGGGACGAAGACCGGGACGCCCTCGAACGAGCGGAGCTTGGTGACGAACAGGCCGAACTCTTCGACCGATCCCGCCGTCCCGCCGACGTCGACGGCCTCCCCGATCCGGAACGGCCGCAGGCTGAGCAGCATCACGCCCGCCGCCACGTTCGACAGCGTGCCCTGCAGCGCCAACCCGATGGCGAGACCGGCCGCGCCGAGGAGCGCCACCAGGCTGGTGGTCTGCACCCCGAAGCGATCGAGCACGGCGATGATCGTGAACACGAGCACCGCCCACCGGGCGACGCGCCCGATGACCGATACCAGCGCGGCGTCGAGCCGCTCGTCGCGCCGGACCGACGACCGCACCAGCCGCTCCAGCCAGGCCGCGGCGATCCAACCGACGATCAGGATGAGCGCGGCCGCCAAGACGTTCAGGCCGACCGCGACGATCGTGTCGAGTTCCATGGCACCTCCATGCCGCTTCGTGGGACCACCGCACGGCCACCCCATCGCCCCGGCCGGCGGCCAGGACGTCGTTCGGTCAGGGTACCCGGCTCAGAGCGGCTCGTTCCCGTGCTTCCGGTAGGGACGCTCGACGCGTTTCGTCTCGAGCATCCGCAGGTGCCGGATGAGGTGCGTGCGGGTGTCGACGGGGTCGATCACGTCGTCGACGTACCCTCGCGCGGCGGCCCGGAAGGGGTGGTCGTGCTCGCGCCGGTACGCCTCGACGAAACGCGCCCGGGTGGCCGCCGGATCGGGCGAGCCCTCGATCTCGCGCTTGTGCAGGACGTTGGCCGCGCCTTCGGCCCCCATGACGGCGACCGCCGCGGTGGGCCACGCCAGCACCACGTCGGCGCCCAGGTCCTGCGAGCTCATCGCCAGGTAGGCGCCGCCGTAGCTCTTGCGCACGATGACGGTCACCTTCGGGACGGTGGCCTCGGCGTAGGCGTAGAGCATCTTGGCGCCGTGCCGGATGATGCCGCCGTGCTCCTGGGCCACACCCGGCAGGAAGCCGGTGACGTCGACGAAGGTCACGACCGGCACGTTGAAGGCGTCGCAGGTGCGCACGAAGCGCGCGGCCTTGTCCGACGCGTCGATCGTGAGCGTGCCGGCCAGGTGGCTCGGGTCGTTGGCGACGATGCCCACCGCGCGTCCGCCGAGATGGGCGAAGCCGACGGCGATGTTGCGCGCGAAGTCCGGCTGGATCTCGAGGAAGCGCCGGTCGTCGACCAAGGCGGCGATGACCTCGCGCATCGGGTACGTCCGCCTGGGATCGGGATGCACCCGCGCCGCCACCTCGGGCACGCGGCGGTCGTCGGGGTCGCGGGTCGTACGCCGGGGCGGGGTGTCGCGCGCGGACGACGGCAGGTAGCCGAGCAGCTCGCGCACGCGCTCGAGCACCGCGCGATCGTCGTCCTCGACGAGGTGGGCGACGCCCGAACGGCGCGCGTGGACGTCGGCGCCGCCGAGCTCGGCGAAGCTCACGACCTCTTTCGTGACGGAGCGGACCACGTCGGGCCCCGTGATGAACATGTAGGCACTGTCGCGCGCCATCAGCACGAAGTCGGTGAGCGCGGGGCTGTAGACCGCGCCGCCGGCACACGGTCCCAGCACGGCCGAGACCTGGGGCACCACGCCAGAGTAGATGGCGTTGCGCGCGAACACCTCGCCGTAACCCGACAGCGCGTCGACGCCTTCTTGGATGCGGGCACCCGCGGAGTCGTTGAGGCCCACGATGGGCGCGCCCGTGCGAACCGCCTGGTCCATCACCCGCGTGATCTTGGCGGCGTGCATCTTGCCGAGGCTGCCGCCGAGAACGGTGAAGTCCTGGGCGAAGACGAACACCGTCCGCCCCTCGACCTCGCCGTAACCCGTCACCACACCCTCGCCCGGGGCGTCGAGGCCGGGATCGAGCGGCTCGACGAAGGCGCCCAGCTCGACGAAGCTGCCCGGGTCGAGCAGCACGTCGAGGCGCTCGCGCGCGCTGAGCTTGCCGGCCGCGTGCTGGCGCGCCAGGCGGGCTTCGCCGCCACCGCGCCGGGCGCGCTTGCGACGCTCCTCCATGTCGGCGGTGAGCTCGTTCATCCACGTCAAGGTGTCGTCGGACACGAGCCCTCCTAGGGCGCGCTCGGGGCGGCGGCCGGCAGTGTCGACGGGTCGGCCGGCTCGAGCGGGTTCGGGACGATCACGAAGCGCACCTCGTCCGGGTGGACGTACCCCTGGCGTCGGGCCAGGTGCTCGCGGAAGCGGGCGTCGTCGCCACGCTCGGCGATGGCGGCCAGGTCGGCGGCCTCGCGCTCGAGCGCGTCCACCTCGCGCGCCAGCCGCACCACCTCGCGGTCGGCGACCCACGCGCGACGGACCTCGACGGCGATCAGGATGCTGGCCTGGAGGGCGCCGAGCATGCAGATCGCGACCAGGAGCGCCGACACGCCCCGAGCGACCCGGATGGGGCGGCGCGGGTCGCGTGAGGGGTGATCCGGTGGGACGACACGGCTCGCGCCCCGGGGTCGTTCGTCGGTGGCCGTGGGTCCATCGTCGCGCTCACCCGGGTGTCGCTCACCCGGGTGGCGCTCGGCCGGGTGGCGTTCGCCCACGGGACGGCCGCGCCGTGGGCGCTCGTCGGGTGCGCGTACGTGCGGTCCCATCGTCATGCGCGCACGGTCCGCTCGTTCGGTCGGACGGGGTCGGCGACCCCAGCGGCGATGCCGGCCACGGCCTCGCGCAGGAAGTGTGCGGCCGCCTCGGGCGGCGTCGGGTTCACGTACGCCCCCACCGACCAGTCGAACCCCGCCTGGCGTGTCAAGCGCGGCAACAGCTCGATGTGCCAGTGGTAGCGACCGTCGCCGGCGCGCGGGACGGTGTGCAACACCAGGTTGTAGGGCGGCCGGTCGAGCGCGGCGTCGAGCGCCTCGAGCACCGTCCGGAGGACCTCGGCGAGCGCCGGCAGACGGTTGCCCGCCAGCTCCTGGAAGGCGCTCTGGTGATCGCGCGGCATCACCCAGGTCTCGAACGGCGCCTTGGCCGCGAACGGCGAGTAGGCGACGAAGGCCTCGTTGGCCGTCACGATCCGTTCGCGTGCGGCGAGCTCCTGGTCCAGCACGTCGCAGAACAGGCAGTGCCCGGTCTCGGCGTGGTGTTGGGAGGCCGCTTCGTACTCCTCCTCGACCCACCGGTTGGCCACCGGTAGCGCCAGCAGTTGACCGTGGGGATGGTCGTACAGCGAGCCCGCCGCCCGGCCGACGTTGCGGCTCACCTGCACGTGCCGCACGCCGGGCTGGGCGGCGTGATGCGCCACCCGGTCGCGGTACAGGCGCAGGACGTCGACCAGGTGGTCGGCGCCGAAGGTCTCGAGCCGCCGGGACGGGTCCGGATGCTCCACGACCAACTCCTGCGCACCCGCCGCGGGCGCGGACACGAGCAGACCGTCGCGTGCCAGGACGAACGGGCGTTCGGCGAAGGGTGAGCCGGGCAAGGGCACGACCCGTGCGCGCCACTCGGGTCCACCCGCGGCCGCCCCGCTCGGTCGCAGCGCCACGATCTCGGGCGGCAGCGCCGCTTCGCGACCGGGGGCCAGGAGCGACGCCTCGTCGTGGCCGTCCGCCCCGGGCGGCACCGGCTCGTCGGCACGGCCGAAGTCCGAAGCGCGGAGTCCGCGCTCGGGCGAGATGAGCACCCAGGTGGGGCCGAACGGGTCCTTGCGCAGCAGCGACATGCGAGTCCGAGTGTAGCAACGCGGACCGCGTCGAACGCGTGAAGGATGCCGCCGGCCACGTCCTCGTCGCGTCTCGTGTGAAGGTGTCCACCCGAAACCGAGTGGACGAGGGCTATGTTGACGCGCGATGACGACATCGGGGATCAGCGCTTCCAGGAGAGGTCGATGGACGCCCAACTGAACGAGGCCCGGATCCTGATCGTCGATGACGAGCTGGTCAACACGGTGCTGCTCGAACGCATCTTGACCGCCGCCGGGTACCACGACGTGACGCGCACCAACGAACCCGAGGAGGCCATCGAGGCGTTCCATCGGGCGTTCGACGAAGGTCGCCCCTTCGACCTGCTCTGCACCGACCTCCACATGCCGCGCATCGGCGGGCTGGAGGTCATCGATCAGGTCGTCCGCCGCATCCCCGACGACGACTTCTTCCCGATCCTGGTGCTGACCGCCGACGCCACGCCGGAGGCCGAACAGGAGGCGCTGACGCGCGGCGCCAAGGACTTCCTGACCAAGCCGTTCCGCAAGGATCAGATCCGCTTGCGCGTCACCAACCTGCTCCGCACCCGCTTCCTGCAGGCCAAGCTCATGCACCACGTCGATCACCTCGAAGAGATGGTGCGCGACCGCACCCTCGAGCTCGACGCCGCACGCCTCGACGTGCTCGATCGGCTGGCGGCCGCCGCCGAGTACCGCGACCACAACACGGGGCGGCACACGCACCGGGTCGGCCTGCTCGCGGCCCTGCTCGCCGAGGCCCTCGGCCTGCCGGCCGACGAGGTCGACCTCATCCGCCGTGCGGCGCCGCTCCACGACGTCGGCAAGATCGGCATCCCCGACCACATCCTGCTCAAGCCCGGCCGGCTGACCGACGAGGAGTTCGCCAAGATGCGCGAGCACGTCGGGGTCGGCGCGCGCTTGCTGGCCAACGGCCGGTCGAAGCTGATCAACCTGGCCCAACAGATCGCCGAGACGCACCACGAACGCTGGGACGGTTCGGGCTACCCGCAGGGCGCCACGGGCGACGACATCGCCCTCGTGGGCCAGATCGTGGCCGTCGCCGACGTCTTCGACACGCTCACCAACGAGCGACCGTACAAGCGCGCCTGGTCGCTCCAGGAAGCGATCGCCGAGATGCGGCGCCTGCGCGGCCGCTGGTTCGCCCCATCGGTCGTCGACGCCTTCCTGGCGGTCATCACCGACCGGCCCAACCTTCTCCGCGAGCTCGAGCTCGTGACCGGCTCGGATCCCGCGCTCAACCTGGTGAGCGACCTGCGGCACGACTGAGGCGTGACATGACCCGACTCTTCGACGAACTTCGCCTGCGCGACCTGACGCTGCGCAACCGCGTCGCCATGTCGCCCATGTGCACGTACGCGGCCAGCGGCGACGGGCTCGCGGGTGTCGCCGACGAAGGTCACGTGGTCCACCTGGCGTCGCGGGCGGCCGGCGGGGTCGGTCTCGTGATCACCGAGGCGACGGCCGTCGAGGCGCGTGGACGCATCTCGCCGCAGGACCTGGGCCTGTGGGACGACCGCCACGTCGACGGGTTGCGCCGCGTCACCGAGGCGGTGCACAGCCACGGCGCGGCGGCCGCCGTGCAGTTGGCCCACGCCGGGCGCAAGGCGTCCACCCACCGACCGTGGGCGCCCGGAGCGGCCGTGGCGGGCCGCGGCGCCGTCACCGACGCCGAGGGCGGTTGGCCGGTCGTGAGCGCGACGGGGACGCCGTTCTCACCCGCGCTGCGAACACCCCGACGGTTGCACGAGGGTGACCTGGCGGGGGTCGTCGCCGGCTTCGAGGCGGCCGCCGAACGCGCCCATGCGGCCGGCTTCGACGCGATCGAGCTGCACGCCGCCCACGGCTACCTCCTGCACCAGTTCCTGTCGCCGCTCGTGAACGATCGCAGCGACGGCTACGGCGGCGGTTTCGCCGCCCGCACGCGACTGCTGCTCGAGGTCGTGGCCGCCGTCCGACGCGTCTGGCCCGACGCGAAGCCGCTGTTCGTGCGGGTCTCCGCCACCGATTGGGTCGAGGGCGGTTGGCACGACGACGACACGGTGCGACTGGCCCGCGAACTGCGCGGGGCCGGCGTCGACCTGGTCGACTGTTCGAGCGGTGGCGCGATCCCCGGCGTCGCGGTCCCGGTCGCGCCCAACTACCAGGTGCGGTTCGCCGAACGCGTCCGCCGCGAGGCCGGGATGCCGAGCGGCGCCGTCGGCGGGATCGTCTCGGCGCACCAAGCCGACGCGATCGTGGCCGAGGGTCGGGCCGACCTGGTGCTCTTGGGGAAGGCGCTGTTGCGCGAACCCTACTGGGCCCTCCACGCCGCGCGCGCGCTGGGCGTGCCGGCACCGTGGCCGGCCAAGTACGGCTGGGCGGTCGGCTCGACCTGACGCTCCAGGCGGCGACGCCCTCTCAACCCGGCCCGAACAAGGCTCCCTGGGCGGGCCCGGGGTCCACCTCGGGCAGCGCCAGCACCTCCACGAACTCGAGACCGGCCGCCGCCAGCTGCAGCAGGGCCGGCTTCGTCACCGAGGGGGCCGCCAGCACGCCGCGCACCTCTTCACCGGTGAACCGGCGCACGCCCTCGACGTACCGCGAGAGCTGGTGCACCGCTTCCTGGGTGCCGCGGGCGCGCTTGAGCTCCACGACCACCAGCCGCCCGTACCGATCGCGCGCGAACAGGTCGATGCCACCGACGTCGGTGGGGAGTTCCCGGTCGAGCACGACCAGGCCCTCCTCGATCACCGACGGATCGTGCGCGAGCGCGCGCTGCATCTCGGCCTCGGTGCCCCGCAGGACGAAGCCGGTGCCCTCCCGAAGGTGCAACGCCTGCACCAACGCCGGCTCCAGGAACACCACCCGGACCAGCTCGTCGGGGCTGCGCCGCTCCGCCACCAGCACCGCCTGGCCCTCGTCGATGCCCACCCACAGGTCGTCGGTGCGCGGCTGCCAGTTGACCGGCCGCACGCCCTTGTACCCGTGGACCTGGATCGAACCGTCGGCCTTGACCATCACCACGTAGTCGCCGGCGTCCGCGAAGGAGGCCGCGCGACCCACGTAGGCGACCTCGCAGGTGCCCGCCACCATGACCATCGCGTCGCCGCCACGCATGTGGGTACGCAGGAACTCGACGAGATCGTCGGGGGCGGGGTCGACGAGGAGGCCCAAGAGCACGCCCAGGAGCCTAACCCCTGGTGGGGTAGGCTCGCCCCATGCCTCGTCTCGGTGCCCACGTCTCCACCGCCGGCGGCGTCTCGTTGGCCTTCGGCCGCGGCCAGGACATCGGCTGCGACGCGCTGCAAGTCTTCGTCAAGAACGCCAGCACCTGGCGCGCCAAACCGCTCCCCGAGGCCGAGGTGTCGGCGTTCCGCGCCGCCCACGCCAGCGCCGACGGGCCGGGCGCACCCGCGCCGCTGCCGGTCGTGGCGCACGCCAGCTACCTGATCAACCTGTGCAGCAACAAGCCCGACGTGCACGAGCGCTCGCGGACGGCGCTGCTCGACGAGTTGGCGCGCTGCACACAGCTCGGCGTCCCCGGCCTGGTGCTCCACCCCGGAGCGCACCTCGGCGCCGGCGAGGAAGCCGGGCTCGAGGGCATCGCGCGATCGCTGGACGCGGTGCACGCCGCCGGCGCCGACCTGAGCGCGCGCGTGCTGCTCGAGAACACGGCCGGCCAAGGGACGGTCTTGGGCGCGAAGCTCGCGCATCTGGCCCGGATCATCGACGCGCTCGACGCGCCCGAGCGGGTGGGCGTCTGCCTCGACACCTGCCACGCCTTCGCGGCCGGCTACGACCTGCGTGACGCGGCCGGCTACGACGCCTTCATCGACGAGGTCGAGCGGACGGTGGGCCTCGCTCGGGTGGCGGCGCTCCACCTCAACGACAGCAAGTTCGGCCTGGGCGCGGGCAAGGACCGCCACGCCACGATCGGCGCGGGGGAACTCGGCAGCGAGACGTTCGCGCGCCTGCTGGCCGACGATCGCTGGGGCGACGTGCCGATGGTGCTCGAGACCCCACTGGGCGACGACGACCAAGGCCACCGACGCGACCTGGCGACGCTGCGCGCGCTGCTCTGAGGTGACGGCGCGGCGGGCTAGGCTATGGCCCATGTCCCAGGTCCCCCGGCCCGAGCGATCCGTCATGCTGAACGTGTTCGACCGCAACCTGCGGGTGTTGACGAACCTGCTCGATGGGATCGACGACGAGGCCGCCCAGGTCCGCCTGGTGGAGGGCGGGTCCCACCTCCGTTGGCTGCTCGGGCACCTCGTGGCCTCGCGCGATGGCCTGCTCGTGCGCCTCGGCCTCGAGCGCGTCTGGCAGGCCGACGCCGCGCGCGCCTTCGCGCGGGGGTCGGCACCGGAGCTCTCCGGCGCCAGCGACGACACCGCCGTGGCCGTTCAACTGGACCGCCTGCGCGCACAGCAGGAGCGGCTGGCGCAGGCGGTCGTCGACGTCGAGGACGCGGTGTTCGAGCAGACGTCGGGCCAGCGCACGGTGGCGGACTGGTTCGAGTTCTTGGCGTGGCACGAGACCTACCACCTGGGGCAGGTCACGCTCTACCGACGGGCCGCCGGCCTCGCCAGCCCCATCGGTTGAGCACGGCGACGCGGTCTCAGTCGCTGGCCAAGCGCCCGTAGCGACCGCGCTGGTACGCCAGCGAGGCGACCTCGTGCACCCGGGACGCGTCCACCCGACCGACCACCAGCGTGTGGTCGCCGGTGTCCACGCGCTCGACCACCTCGCACACCAACTGCGCCGCCGCGCCGCGGACGACGGCGTGATCGGCGAGCGTCTCGAACGGATCGGCCGGCACCTCGCCGGGTCGCGCGGCGAAGTGGTCGGACACGTGGGCCTGGTCGGCGGCCAACACGCTCACCGCGAAACGCGGTCGTTGTGACGCCAGCACGTGTGCCCGGGCCTTGTGGGCGATGGCGACGCCCACGAGCGGCGGGGTCAACGACAGCGACATGAACGAGCTGACCGTGATGCCGTGAACGGCCCCCGACGCGTCCTGCAGGGTCACGACCGTCACCCCCGAGGGGAAGCTCCCGAGAGCGGTGCGGAAGGCGTTGGGATCGATCGGCATGCGACCTCCAAGGTCGACGGACGCGTGCGACGCCGGGACCTGTCGCGCGTCCCGGCCTCGCTCGGTGCTCGCCGCCCCCACCGTACGCCAGGCACCCGGCGTGGAGCGGAGCCCACGGCACCCGCGCGCCCCACGTCGCCGCCCGTGGACGCACGGGGGTCACCATGGCGGTAGGCTCGGCCCCATGCTGTCCCGCCTCCGCCCCCTCGCCTGGCGCGGCCTCGCGCTCCGGCTCCTGCACGTCAACGCCGGCCTGGCCGTGTTCGGCTTCGGGATCGCGCTGCAGCTGCGCGCCGGCATCGGCCTCGGTCCGTGGGACGTGTTCCACCAAGGCGTCTCGTTCCACACGCCGTTGACCGTCGGTCAGGCGATGATGGCGGCCGGTCTGGTGCTGCTGATCGTCTCCATCGTGTTCGCCAAGGTGCGACCGGGCCTCGGCACGGTGCTCAACATGCTCGTGATCGGTCCGTGGGTCGACGTGTTCCTGGGGATGCCCGGCTTCCCCACCGCGCACGGACCCTGGGACGGCGCCGCCCTCTTCGGCATCGGCTTGGTCCTCACCGGCCTCGCGACCGGCCTGTACCTGACGGCCGGGCTCGGGGCCGGTCCCCGGGACGGGTTCGCGCTCGCGCTCGCCAAGCTGCTCGAGATCCCGGTGCGACGCGCCCGCACGATGGTGGAGATCGTCGTCTTCACGACCGGCTGGGCGCTCGGTGGCACCGTCGGCGTTGGCACGATCGCCTTCGCGCTGGCCATCGGTCCGCTGATGCAGAGCAGCTTGCGCCTGTTCGGTCGCTTGGGACGGTGGCACGAACGGGGCGCGCTCGCGACGCGTTGAGGGGCGTGCGGGTGTGCGTGCGAGCTTGGTCGGACGGTGACGCCTCTGTATAGTCGAACGAGCCGGTCGCGAGAGGGGGAGCCAGCCATGAGTGTCGTGCACGTTCTCGGATCGGGCGCCGCCTACAGCGACGGGGGCCGGACGACCACGATGCTCGCGCTCGAGGGTCCCTCCGGGGTGGTGGTGGTCGACTGCGGCGGCGACGTCATCCAGCGGGTGCTCGCCCACGGTCTCGATCCGCTCGCCATCACCGCGCTCATCGTGACGCACGAGCACGCCGACCACGTCTCCGGCTTGCCACTCATGATGGAACGCCTGTGGCTGGCGGGGCGGCGGATCCCACTGCCCGTGGTCGGCATCCAGCCCGCCATCGATCAGGCGATCCGGGTGCACGACGCGTTCGACACCAGCGCGTGGACCGACTACCCGGGCATCGCCCCGCGGGTGGTGGCCCACCAGCCCGACGTCCTCCTGCACGCCGACGACGACTGGCGCATCACCGCCTCGCCGGGCCAGCACGCCGTGCCGGTGATCGGGTTGAGGTGCGAAGCCGCGGCCGGGGGCGTGCTGACCTACTCGTCCGACACCGCCTACGCCCCGAATATCGTCGCCCTGGCGCGCGGGTCCGACCTGCTGCTCCACGAAGCCTCGGGCTCGTCGGCCGTCCACGCCAGCGCGTGTGAGGCGGCGCAGGTGGCGGCCGAGGCGGACGCCGGGCGGCTGGTGCTGGTCCACCTGCCACCCGGTTTCGACGATCAGGGCGAGGACATGGCGTGCGCCCGGTCGCGGTTCGCCGCGGTCGAAGCGGGGTTCGACGGCGCCCGTTACCCCGTCGCGCCGCCGCCAACGACCTAAGGGGTGGCGGTCTCGACGCGGCGCCCGGCCGCGGTGGGAGCGCTGCCGGCGTCCCACAGGCGCGCGTAGCGTCGCGGCGTGCGACCCTCCCAGCCGCGCTTGTGCCACGCGTAGCCCGCCACGAGCGGCAACGTGACCGTCGCCTCGCCGAACACCATCTGTTCGAACGCCAAGTCGACCTTGCCCCAGGAGCTGGCCTCCTTGAGCGTCGACCCCGACAGCGCTCCGTCGCGCTCGTCGGCCACCGTGAGCTGCACCGCGTACTTGTGCATCTCGACGTTCTCGAAGCCGAGGAACTCGGCCGAGACGACGATGTCCTGCACGAAGTTCTTGGGCACACCGCCGCCGATCATGAAGATTCCCGTGGTCCCCTGGTGCACCTTCACGTCGGTCAGCTCGCGGAAGTCCTTCACCGAATCGATCGACACGTGCGCGTCCGGGTGCCGAACCTGGTGGGCCACCAGACCGAAGCCCGCCGAGCAGTCGCTGAAGGCGGGCACGAAGATCGGCACGTCGAGCTCGAAGGCCGTGCGCACGATGCTGTCCTCGCCCAGACCGCGGTCGACGAGGTAGCGCCCCATCTCGCGCAGGAACTCACGGCTCGAGTACGCGCCCGGCGCCAGACCCTCGGCGATGGTGCGCACCGTCTCGTCGCAGGCGCGCAACTGCTCCTCGTCGATGTAGGTGTCGTAGATGCGGTCGATCATCAGCTCGCGCAACGTGGCGTCGTCGGCGAACTTGTCGCCCTGGTAGTGGCAGAACCCGAGCGCTTCGAAGAAGTCCTGGTCGACCACGTTGGCGCCCGTCGAGACGATGGCGTCGACCATGTTCGAGCGCAGCAGGTCGACGATGACCTGCCGTTGGCCCGCGGACACGATCGACCCGGCCAGCGTCAGGATGACGCCGCCGTCGGCGTCGCGGATCATGCGATCGAAGATCCGACCGGCGCGGGCCAGGTCGCGCGCGGAGAAGGCCGTGTCGGCCATCATGTCGACGAGCGGCACCACGTCGACCTTCTTGATGTCGAGGTGGCGGACGACGTTCTGGAGCAGGTCGCGCTTGAGGGGCAGATCGGGCATGGGGTGGCCTCCGTCGTGGGCACGTCGGTCGTCGCGGGCGCAGGCTCGGGGAGCGGGGCCACGGCGACCGGGGGCTGCG
Organism: uncultured Trueperaceae bacterium; assembly: GCA_963839375.1. GTDB lineage: Bacteria > Deinococcota > Deinococci > Deinococcales > Trueperaceae > JAABTL01. The sequence goes on from CAWIUY010000024.1 coordinate 139,817, forward strand.
GCCGCGCACGTCGCGCGGACGATGGAGCCCTACGCCGGTTCGAAGAGAGCGGCGGAGCCGCGCACGAAGAACCGACGCCATCGGAGCTCCCCGTGGCTCCCCCAGGATGGGGCACGCTCGGGTGCTTGTCAACGCTCGGGGCGACGTGGACCGCATGAAGCGTCGATGAAGCGTCGGGCACGCTTCGATGACGAAAGCCCCAGCGTGTCGTCGGGATTCGCCGTTACGCTACACTCGTGCGCATCGAACGAGGCGGCGCCACGGGCACGTCCCCAACCGCCCGCCACGATCGTTCGAGTTCAAGGAGGTCTCCGTGACGAACCCGAAGCGAGACGAACACGCTGGCGCGCGATCGCGCGCTGGGCGAACCGGTGCAGGGCGAGGTCGCGGATGATCCCGGCGTACCGCGCGGCCCCCACCCAGACCGCCCGCACCCTCGAGCTCGTGCGGATGGTCCTGATGTTCCTCGTCTTCTTCGGACTGCTGATGTACCCCGTCGAGCTGTTCCTGATCGGCCACTGGCTGCCGAACTGGGAGTCGAAGATCCCGTTCATCCTCACCCTGCCGGCGCTGGTGCTCACCGCCTGGATCTACTTCGACCGCAGCACGCCCTGGGTGCGCGTCACCTACATCATCGTGATGTGGATCGCCGTGGCGACCGGGGTGCTGGGTTCCTACTTCCACTGGTACTACAACATGCAGGACGCCGGGGCCGTCGACTGGACCTTCGCCTACGCCATCGAGAACTTCCACGGCTTCCGTCCGATCTTGGCCGCGCTGGCCTACACCAACATTGGCGTGACCGGCCTCGCCTGCATCTTCCGGGCCCGGTGAGGAGTCGAGCATGATCGAGCGTTGGATGCAAGCCAAGACCGCCGACGAGAAGACGCTGGCGTTCCTCCAGAACTTCTTCGTGCTCATCGCCGCGTTCGGCTTCGTGTTCTACGGCGTCGAGCACTGGGTGATCGCGCACCAGACCCTCGGAGCGTGGCAAGCCCACATCCCCGCCATCGTGTCGATCGTGGGCGCGCCGCTGGCGGTCGCGATGTTCTTCACGACCCACCGGGCCCTCACCATCCCCTTCTTGGTGTGGATGGCCGTCAGTGTGCTCACGGGCATCACCGGCGCGCTGCTCCACCTCTTCTTCAACGCCGGTGACCTCGGCGTTTCCGTCTTCAGCATCTCGGGCTTCATCGAGTCCATGCAGGTGCCCTACCGTCCCGTGCTCGCCGGCTTAGCCCACACCCATGTGGGCGCGGTAGGTTTCGTCGTCGGCCTCACCGTCTGGGTGAAGGACTGACCTCGCCACCTTCAGCAGGAGGTAAGACCATGATCCGTAGACTGTTCACCACCGTTTCCGCGCTCGCCCTCGTCGGCGCGTTCGCGCTGGCGCAACCGACCCTCGACGGCACCATCGCCGACGGCGAGTACGCCAACACGCTCGCGCACGAAGAATCCGGCGCCGTCCTGCACTGGACCGTCGACGGCCTGACCCTCCACATGGCCTACACCATTCCCGCCGACGGCTGGGCGGGGATCGGCTGGCTCGGCGTGCAGACCAACCGCAAGGCGGGCGCCGATCAGCAGATCGTCACCATGGACGGCGACAGCCCCGTGGTGTACGACATGTACCAGGCCGCTGCCCGTGGCGAACCGGTGTTCGACGTCGACGAAGGCGGCGAGAACTCCTACACCGACGCGGTCGCCACCCACGCCGACGGCGTCTGGACCGTCGAGTTCACGCGCCCCTTGGCGACCGGCGAAGAGACCGACGTCGACATCGTCCCGGGCGTCCCGATGACCCTGCTGATCGCCCACTCGAACATCCTCGACATCAGCCGGCAGCACCCGCGCGATGCGCGCTGGTACATCGAGGACTTCACCTTCTGAACCCGGCGTGCTGAGCCGGTCGCCGACCGGCGACCGTTCGCCACAGCGACAGCCGCCGCCGGACCTTCGGGTCCGGCGGCGGCTGTCGTGACGGCGCCCAAGCGCCGCTACACCTGCTCGAGGTACGTGTAGCCCACCAGCTCGGCGTCGTACAGCTCGGTCACGTCACGCTTCTCGTCGTCGCTGAGCTTGGTGCCCGAACGCTCCGCCTCACGGATCTCGTCTTGCAGCCAGCCATGCAACTCGCGCGTCTCGTACCCCATGTTCTCGATGACGCGGCGGGCCTTCTGACCGTTCACGAACCGCTCCAGGCGCCAGCCCCCGTCCGGGTCGAGGCGCACGTGCGCCTCGTTCATGCGGCCGAACAGGTTGTGGTTGTTGGCGAGCACGTCCTGGTACGCGCCGGTCAGGAACGCGCCCAGGTAGTAGGGCTTGCCGGGCACCAGGTCGTGGACGGGGAGCGTCGACTTGACGTCGCGCAGGTCGATGAACTTCTGGATCTTGCCGTCGCTGTCGCAGCTGATGTCCACGAGCGTGGCCTCGCGCGTCGGTTCTTGGTTCAACCGGTGCAGGGGCACGATCGGGAACAGCTGCTGGATGGCCCAGTGGTCGGGCATGCCCTGGAACAGGCTGAAGTTGACCACGTACTGGTCGGCCAAGCGCTTGGGCAGCGCTTCGAGCTCCTCGGGCACGTAATCGAGCTGTTCGACGACCTTGGAGATCCGCAGCAGCGTCCGGTGGTAGAGCTGTTCGACGTAGGCGCGCTCGAGGAGCGTGAGGTAACCGAGGTCGAACAGGTTGTGCATCGTGTCCTTGTTCGACACGGCCTCGTTGAAGACCTCGCGGTAGTTCTTGAGGTTCACGTCGCGGGCCAGGTCCTGCATGTCGCGCACCACCGCGTGCACGTCCCCTTCGAGCGGAGGTAGCTCGTAGGTGGCGCGGGTCGGACCGATGGCGTCGATCACCGGCAGCACGATCATGGCGTGGTGGGCGGTGATGGCGCGCCCGGACTCGGTCACCACGATGGGATGCGGCGCCTCGCCGTCGTCGCAGGTCTCCTTGATGGTGTACACGACCGTGTCGGCGTACTCGCTGAGGCCGTAGTTGGCCGAGGCGTAGAAGTTGGTCTTGGAGCCGTCGTAGTCGACGCCCAGCCCACCGCCGACGTTGAGGTAGCGCACCTCGGCCCCCATCTTCACCACGTCGACGTACACCTGCGCCGCCTCGCGCACCGCGACCTTGATCTTGCGCACGTCGGTGAGCTGGCTGCCGACGTGGCAGTGGATCATCTGGAGCGCGCGCAGCTGGCCCAGGCTCGCCAAGCGCCGCACCGCGTGGATGAGCTCGGTGGCGGTGAGACCGAACTTGGCCTCGTCCCCCCCGGAAGCCTCCCATTGACCGGCACCCTTGGCGTGGAGCTTGAAGCGGATCCCGACGACGGGATCGACCCCCATCTCGTTCGAGACACGCAGGACGCGCTCGAGCTCGCTCGGCTTCTCGAGCGTGATGACCACGTTCTTGCCGAGCTTGCGCCCCCACATGGCGAGGCGGATGAAGTCGTCGTCCTTGAAGCCGTTGCAGCAGATCAGCGCGTCCGGATGCGTGTCCTGAACGAGGATCAACGCGAGCTCGGCCTTGCTGCCCGCCTCCAACCCGGTGGCGTAGCGGGCGCCGTACTCGGCGATCGTCTCGACCACCACCCGGCGCTGGTTGACCTTGATCGGGTAGACGCCCTGGTAGCGCGCCTTGTAACCCGACTCGCGGATCGAGGTCTGGAACGATTGGTTGATGCGGTCCAGCCGGTCCTCGATGAGCTGGGGAAAGCGCAGGATCACCGGTAGCGTCCGGCCCTGGCTCACGAGCCCCTCGATGATCGAGGGGATCGAGGTCCCGGGGCCGGTGCTGCCCCGCGTCCGGACGAGCATGTCCCCGTCGGCCCCGACCTCGAAGTAACCGCTCGACCACGACGGGACGGCGTAGATCTCCTCGGCATCGGTGATCTTGAACGGGACTTCGGGGGCAGTGTGGACCAACGGAGGGCCTCCTGGGTCGGTCGTCGCGAGGTCGGCGCGTTCCGACCTCCAGCCTCGACCGTCCGCGGTCGTTCCCGCGGTAGCGGTCCACCATACCAACCGAGCGATGGGCGTCGGGTTCGCGTTCGGCACGCGGACGAGGGCGAGTGGTGCGTTGCGCACCGATGCCCGCCACGAGCTGGCTCTGGCCGGGGTCGACGGTGCCCAGACCCACCGCCGCGGCCTGGTGGTCGCCGGCCCCGAACGCGACCGGCACGCCAGGGCGCAGGCCCAGGTGCTGCGCGCCACGCCGAACAGGTCGACCGTCGCCGTCGGTGCGCCCGAGCGCGCGTCCGGCTCCGCGCGGGTGCTACCGTCGGAGCGACGCGTGGCATCGCCACGCCCCGCCTGGAGACCCCCCATGCTGCATCTCGACCACCCCACGCCCGCCGATCTCGGTTTCCGCATGCCGGCCGAGTGGGGACCGCATGCTGCGACCTGGACCAGCTGGCCCGCCGACGACGACCTGTGGGAGGGCCATGTGGACGCCGTGCGGGCCGAGTTCGCGGTGTTCGTCGCCACGCTGACCCGCTTCGAGGACGTGGTCGTCAACGTATCCGACGACGCCGTCGAACGCGACGCGCGCGCCCGGCTCGAGGCCGAGGGTGCCGACCTGGATCGCCTCCGCTTCCACCGGGTGGCGCTCAACGACGCCTGGTTCCGCGACAACGGCCCCATCTTCCTGGTGGACGGCTACGGGCAGGTGGCCCTCAGCGACTGGCGCTTCAACGCCTGGGGCGGCAAGTACGCCTTCGACCTCGACGACCGCGTGCCTGCGGCCGTCGCCGACGACCTGGGGATGCGCCGTTTCACCTTCCCCTTCGTTCTCGAGGGCGGTGCGCTGGAGGTGAACGACGAGGGGGTGTTGATCACCACGCGCTCGTGCCTGCTCACCCCCACCCGCAACCCGCAGCTCGACGAGGAGGGCTACGAGGCGCTCCTGCGCGCAGGGCTCGGGGTCCGGCACGTCGTCTGGCTCGACGAGGGTCTGGAGGGCGACCACACCGACGGGCACGTGGACACCATCGTGCGCTTCGCCGGCGATCGCACCGTGGTCTGCGCCGTGAGCGAAGACCCGCGCGACGTCAACTTCGCGCGCATGGAGCGCAACCTGGTCACCCTCCGCAACCTGCGGACCCCCGACGGCGACCCGTACCACGTGGTGCCGCTGCCACTGCCGAAGGCGCGCCTCGAGCTGGGCGACCGCCGTTTGGCGCCGAGTTACGCGAACTGGTACGTGGCGAACGAGCTGGTGCTGGTGCCCACCTACGGCGACGACCATGACGACCGCGCGCTCGAGATCCTCGGACCGCTGTTCCCCGATCGCGCGGTGATCGGCGTGCCCGCCCGAGCGCTCATCACCGGCGGCGGCGCCTGGCATTGCGTGACGCAGCAACAGCCGGCCGGCGAGGTGGCCGATGTCTGACCTGCCCAACTGGGCCTCCCCGGCGCGCGGCGGCGCAGCCGAACGCGTGGTGCGCATCGCCCTCGTGCAGATGGCGTGCACGGACGACCTGGCCGTCAACGTCGACCGCGCCGAGGCGCACGTCCGCGCGGCCGCGGCACAGGGAGCGCAGCTGGTGCTCCTGCCCGAACTGTTCGAGTATCTCTACTGGCCCCAGGTCGAAGCCGAGGAGCTGTTCGCGCTCGCCCACGAGGTCGAAGGGCACCCGTTCCTGGGCCGTTTCCAGGCGCTGGCGGCGGAACTGGGTGTGGTGCTGCCCGTGTCGTTCTTCGAACGGGCCGGGCACGCGCACTTCAACAGCCTGCAGATGATCGACGCGGACGGCGCACCGCTCGGCCTCTACCGCAAGAGCCATATCCCCGATGGGCCCGGCTACGAGGAGAAGTACTACTTCAACCCGGGCGACACGGGCTTCCGGGCCTGGCGCACACGCGTGGGCAGCGTCGGGGTGGGGATCTGTTGGGACCAGTGGTTCCCGGAGTGCGCCCGCGCGATGGCGCTGCAGGGGGCGGAGCTGCTGCTCTACCCGACCGCGATCGGCAGCGAGCCGGTGGCTTCCGGGGGCCTCGACACGCGCGACATGTGGCAGCGGGTGATGCAGGGGCATGCGGTCGCGAACGCGATGTACGTGGCCGCCGCCAACCGGGTGGGTACCGAGACCGAGGCGACGTTCTACGGCTCGTCGTTCGTGGCCGACCCGACCGGCGCCAAGGTCAGCGAGGCGGGACGTGCCGACGAGACCCTCGTCTTCGCCGACCTCCATCTCGACGCCGCGCGCCGCTTCCGGGCCGGCTTCGGCTTCTTCCGGGATCGGCGGCCGGAGTTGTATGGGGGGTTGATGAGCCTGGACGGTGTGTCTCGGTCTGGAGGCTGAGGGGCGCCTCCAGACCGAGACCTGGACTCGCTGCGCGAGTCCATGCGCGTACCTACCGCTGAGGGCGTTGCAAGAACGAGACTGCGCGCGCGGCGCGAGTCCGCGCGCGCAGCTACCGCTGAAGGGCGGCGTCAGAACGCGCCACGGCGGCCGGTAGCCACCAGCCGCCACCGGCCCTCTCGAGCGCGAAGGCGAACGCCAAGGCCGTGGCGTCGGCGCCGACGCGAGCGGCGACCTGCACGCCGATCGGCAGGCCCTCGTCGTCGCGCCCGCACGGCACCACGACGGCCGGTTGCCCGCCCAGGCTGAAGGTGAGCGTGGGCGCGATCGAACCGGCGTCCGCTCCGTGCAGGACGGCCGGGCGTTCGGCCGCGGGGGTCAGGACCGCGTCGTAGCCACCCATGAACCTCGCCAACTCGCGCCGGAAACGGTCCCACTCGAACCGGAAGCGCTGCACCGCGTCGGCGCCCAGGTCGCTCGCGCCCGTCGCCACCCACCGATCCACATCGTCCGATTCCGGCAGGGACCAGTACGTGCGCGTGAGGGGGTAGACGGCGTCCAGGCACGGCGGTCGGTCGGCGACCACCTCGGCTCCGGCCTCGGCCAACCAGCGTGCAGCGCGCTCCACCGTCCGCGCCGTCGCCGGCGTCGGGTCGCAGTCGGGTTGATCGGTCCAGAAGGCGACGCGCCGACCACGCAGGTCGATGTCCTCCGGGTCACGCCACGGCATCGGCACCACGCTCGGGTCCTCGTCGTCGGGACCCTCGAGGATGCGGAGCGCCAAGACCAGGTCCTCGACGCGCCGCGCGAGCGGTCCGATGACGGTGCGTGGGTCGAGCAGCGGCGTGATCGCGGGGAAGTGGCCCGTGAGCGGCACGCGCCCCGTGGTGGGGCGAAGGGTCACGATCCCGCACGCATGGGCGGGCTGACGCAGGCTGCCGCCCGAATCCGATCCCAGGCCCAGAGCCGAGCCGCCGGCGGCCACCAACGCGGCCTCCCCCGAACTGCTGCCCGTGGGGGTCCGGGTCAGGTCGTGTGGGTTGTAGGTCGCGCCGAACGCCTCGCTCCGCTCCCCCACGTTCGTCTTGCCGAGCACCACCGCCCCGGCCGCGCGCAGGCGCGCGACGGCGGTGGCGTCACGGGTCGGGACGCGGTGTGCGTGCGCCCGCTCTCCCGCGGTGCACGGCAAGCCGGCGACGTCGATCCAGTCCTTCACGGTCACCGGGACACCGTGGACGGCGCCGAGCGCCCGTCCGGCGGCACGGGTCGCGTCGGCGGCGCGCGCCGCGCGTCGCGCCCCGGCGTCGTCGAGGTGCACGAGCGCGTGGACGAGAGCGTCAACGCGCGTGAGACGGTCCAGCTGGGCCTCCAGGAGCTCCTCGGCGCCGATCTCGCCCGTGCGGAGGAGGCGGGCCTGGTGGCTGGCGGAGGCGAGCAGAACGTGGTCCACCCCGGCATCCTAGCCCCGGACGCAGGGCCGCCCGCTCGGTGGGCGCTTCAGCGCACGTTCCACGCCGGCATGTCGCCGGCGGTCAAGGGACGGATCTCGCCGTCGAGTCCGAAGCGCACGATCGTCGGGACCCCGGCCTCGTCGAGGGCGGGGAGCACCAGCGCGTCCGACGCGGGCGACCAGAGTCGGTGCGAGCGCGCGTACTGGTCGAAGAACGGCAGGTACTGCCCGAAGAAGGCGGGACTGGGCGTGAAGAGCCCCAGCGTCCGCGACGCGACGGTGTCGGGATCCACGACCTTGAGGACCAGCGTGACCCCGCCTGCCTGCACCGGCCGCGCGACGACGGTACGTGTGGCCGACGCCACCGACGCCTGGACCGCGCGGTCGCCGCTCGGTGCCACGAGCGACAACGTGGCCAGGGAGGCCCCATCGGGCGACCAGAAGGAGGCCAGCACCACGTCGTCGCTGATTCGCCGGACCTCGCCCGTGGCGATGTCGAGCAGATCGACGGGTCCGTGCGGCAGGGCGCCCGGCGGCGACGCGTGCTGCACCGCGAGCTGCTCGGCGCCCGGGCGCCAGGCCAAGGCCGCGGTGCCCCGCACCGAGAGCGAACGCGTCGTTCCCCCGACCTCCGGTCGTTCGGGGTTCGGGGCCGCCACCGCGGCGCGCCCCCCTGACGCGTCTTGCCGCGCGTACGCGACGTAGCGACCCGACGACGACAGCGCCGGCGACTGGAACGCGCCCGGCTGGGGCAAGGGGCGACGGACGGCGAAGGCGTCCAGCTCCGTGAAGCCGACCACGGCGGTAGGGCGCAACACGTCCCGATGGACGAGGAGCGAGCGGCCGTCGGGCGACCAGGTCCAGTAGAAGGGGGCGCCGGTGGCGAACGCGCGGATCGCCTCGGCGTCACCCGACCGCGCCCTCGCCATCTCGACCAGGTCGAGCGCCAAGCCACCGTCGCCGGTCCCCGCCAACACCGCCAGATGTGCGTCGCCGGGCGCCCACGACAGGTAGATCGGACCGCGCCCCGGGCGTGCGTAGACCGTGAACGGTTCGCCGCCCTCGGCCACGTCGATCACGTCCACCCGTCCGCCGGCCTGGTCGGCGACCGCGGCCGCGATCCGGTCGCCGCCGCTCGACCAGGCGGGGAACTGGGCCCGCTGCAGGCCGCCGCCGTAGGGGGTCACGATCGACGTGGCGGGATCGACCACCGCCATGCGGCCGTCGGGTTCGACGAACGCGATGAGCCCGGCCGGGTCGAGCGGGCCCGGGGCCACGGCTTCGCCCTGCGCGTGGACGGCCGCCACGGCGAAGCCGGCGAGCACGGCGGTGACGAGGCAGCGGATCGGCGAAGCGAGCGGCATGCCGGAGCGTAGACGTTCCGGCGCACCGCTGCTGCAGGCCACGACACGGACCGGCGCGCGGCGCGCCGAGACGACCTCAGCCGGGTCGGCCGCCCCCCGCGCGCTGGCCCTTCGCCGACGCCCGCTCCGCGAACCGGCGCGCGAAGGTCTTGATCTCGAGCATCAGGTCGTCGTCTTTCGTGGCGCGGCGGTAGGTGTCGGCGAGCGACGAGAGCGTCTGGAAGACGAAGTCGTTCATGTCGTCCACGGTGAGCGCCGGCGTCCACAGGTCGATGCGCAACGCGTTGCGCTTCTCGCCGTCCCACAGCGCCAGGATCATCGCCTCGGCCGGCTGCGCGCCGGGTTCGGGGGCGTCGTCGGCTTCCCAACGGATGCCCGTGACACCGTCGTCACCGTTCGTCACCCGGATGCGGATCTCGGAGGTGCTTGACATGCCCGCCATCGTACCCGCGGTCACGGCGGCCGACTTCCGTGTAGGCTCACGGCCGGAGGTCCTCATGCGGCCACAGTCGGTGCTCGGACTCGTGCTGGTCCTGGTCGGTGTCACCCTCGTCGTGCTGCAACTCTCGGGCGTGTTCGTCGAGCGCGCGGGCGTCGAGATCGGCAGCGTCGAACTCGGCGTCGAGAGCGAGCGGTCGCTGCCGTGGCTGCCTTGGGTGGCGGGCGTCAGCGTGCTGGCCGGCGCGCTGCTCATGGTGACGAGCCGGAAGTAGGCGGATCGGACGTCGCGGTACGCTCCGTCCAGGAGGTTCGTCTTGAAAGGACTCATCCTCGCGGCCGGCCTCGGCACCCGCTTGCGCCCGATCACCAGCCTGCGACCGAAGCCGACGATCCGCGTCGGCGGCAAACCGCTCATCCATTACGCCGTCGACGACCTGGTCGACGCCGGCATCCACGACATCGGCATCGTGGTCAGCCACGACACCATCGACCACCTCAAGGAAGCGCTCGAGGGGTACCGGGACGCGTCCTACACGTACCTCCTGCAGAACCCGCCGCAAGGGTTGGCCCACGCGGTGGTCGTGGCCCGCGACTTCCTCGCCGACGACCCGTTCGTCATGTACCTCGGTGACAACCTCTTCGAGCACGGCATCCAGGGCTTCGTCGACGCGTTCCGACCGGACGAGGGCGTGAACGCCGTGCTGGCGCTCGTCCGCGTCGAGGACCCGCGTGCGTTCGGGGTGGCCGTGATCGAGGACGGTCGCATCACGCGCCTCGTCGAGAAGCCCGCCGATCCGCCGTCCGACCTGGCCGTCGCGGGCGTCTACGTGTTCGACCCCAGCGTGCACGCCGCCATCGAGGGCATGGAGCCCGGCGCCAAGGGCGAGTACCAGATCACCGACGCCATCGCGCGCATGATCGAGGCCGGACGGCAGGTCGCACCGGTCGAGGTGACCGGTTGGTGGAAGGACACCGGCCGCGCGGAGGACATCCTGGATGCCAACCGGCTGGTGCTGCTCGAGCGGCGCCGCGAGATCCTCGGCGAGGTCGAGGACTCGCGGCTCGTCGGCGACGTGGTCGTCGAGAAGGGCGCGAGCATCCGCCGTTCGACCGTCTTCGGACCGGCCCTCATCTGTGCCGGCGCCCGCGTCGAGGATGCCTACGTGGGACCCTTCACGACCCTCGGTCGCGACGTGGTCTTCAGCAACGCCGAGATCGAGTACGCCGTCGTGGGGACGGGCACCGTCGTGCGCGACGTCGCGTCGCGCATCCAGGGCAGCCTCATCGGCGAGGACGTGGTGCTGGAGGGGGTCAGCCGGCGCCCGAGCACGTACCAGATGATCGTGGGGGACAAGAGCAAGATCCTGCTGCCGCAGTAGGACGCGTGAGGTGCCGGCCTTCGAGCTGCCTGGCCGACATCCATCCGGGGCATGATGGGGCATGCCACGAGCCCTGATCACCGGTATCACCGGTCAAGACGGCAGTTACCTCGTCGAGTACCTGCTGGAACTCGGGTACGAGGTCCATGGCCTGATCCGTCGTGCCAGCTCCTTCAACACGGACCGCATCGACCATCTGTACGAGGATCCACATGCACCGGGCACGCGGCTCTTGCTGCACTACGCCGACTTGACCGATGGCACGGGCCTGCGGCACGTGCTCGAGGAGGTTCAGCCGGACGAGGTCTACAACCTCGGCGCTCAGTCACACGTCGCCGTGTCGTTCCGGCAGCCCGAGTACACCGCCGACGTCGATGGACTGGGCGTTCTCAGGTTGCTCGAAGCCATCCGCGACGTGCAAGACCGAACCGCGCACGTGATCCGGCTGTACCAGGCGGGGACGAGCGAGATGTTCGGAGGCAGCCCGCCGCCACAGTCGGAGTCGACGCCGTTCTACCCGCGAAGCCCCTACGGCGCCGCGAAGGTCATGGCCCATCACCTGGTCGTGAACTACCGCGAGGCCTACGGCTTGCATGCCAGCAACGGGATCCTCTTCAACCACGAGAGCGAGCGGCGCGGCGAGACGTTCGTCACGCGCAAGATCACCCGGGCCGCCACTCGGATCAAGCTCGGCCTTCAAGACCTGCTGTACCTAGGCAACCTGGAGGCCGAGCGGGATTGGGGGCACGCCGAGGACTACGTCCGGGCGATGCACCTGATGCTGCAGCAGGACGACCCGAGCGACTACGTCATCGCGACCGGGGAGTCCCACACGGTACGGGAGTTCGTGGAGCGCGTCTTCGAGGCGTTGGACCTGACCTGGCAGGATCACGTCGGATCGACCCGCGCTACTACCGGCCGGCCGAAGTCGACGCACTGCGGGGAGACGCAGCCAAGGCACGCGCGCGTCTGGGTTGGACGCCGCGCGTCCAGATCGACGAGCTCGTGCGCCGTATGGTCGCGTTCGACCTCGAACTGGCGCGTCAGGAACGAACGCTGCGCGATGCGGGCCACCTCGTGCCGACGCGTGGCATCGCGAGCGCCTGATGCGCACGGCTCTCGCCGTGGCGTCGTCGGCGATCCTGGTCGCCGGCGTGTTCGCAGCGACGCCGCCGGCGCCTGCGGTCACCGGCGCCACCATCGTGGCTCTCGTGACCCCCGCCACGATCCGGGCCGATGAGACGGTGACGCTGCGCGGGATCGCCCAACTGCCAGGGAACGACGGCTTCGAAGGCCGGCTGCACGTGTGTGGGAGCTTCCAGGAAGGTGCCGGCTGCGTGACGAGCGGTCGCTCGGAGATGGCAGGACCTGGCTCCTGGACGGGCTATGCGGGAACGCTGGCGTCGCTGGCACCGGGTACCTACGACGTCGAATGGACCCTCTACGGCGATTGGGGTGTGGACTCTCGCAGAGCCGTCACGCGCTACCGGACCGAGGTGATCGTTCGTGCTGCGGCGCCCTGATGGGCTCCCGCACGTGGGCCTGATCGTGGTCGCCGCCGGCTGTCTGGCCCTCGCCTGGTTCGAGCTGGACTCGGGTCCCGCATGGGCGCCGTCGCCGGAGCCGGTCTCGCTCGCCACGATCGCTTGCCCGGCGGAGGGTGTCTGGTTGGACGAAGCCGGTCGCCCCTTCATCGACGGTGTCGAGACGATCCTGACGACCGGCTCGAGCCTGCGCGCGTGCGCCGCTGGTCCTGGCGTCCTGACGGTCGTGTTGCGCGGGTCGCTGGCGGCGGGAATCGGTAGCCGTGCGGTGCTGATGCAGGGACCCCATCGGTTGCTCGACCTCGAGCTTCGCGACGAGACGGCCGCCCTGGACGTGACCGTACCCTCTGCCGGCGTGATGATCCTCGCGTTCATCAACGATCTCTACGAACCCCCTGCCGATCGGAACCTATGGATCACCGAGCTGACCTTCGCGCCGCTCTCGCGCTGACGCTCGTCCCCGCGCTGGTGGTCGCACCGGGCCTGGGAGCCGTGGCTGCCCTGGTGCTCGGCCTCCTGGGTCGACCGGCGCGTGCGGCTCCGAGTCGCGCTGCGGTGCTGGTGCTCGGTGTCGTCCTGACGATCGTGACGCTCTCGCACACGTCGATTCGGACGTCCTCCGTGGCCGTCCTGGCGCTCGTGTGGAGCGGCATGTGGACGCTCGCGCGACTCGACGCCGTCGCCAATCGGGCGGTCGCCCGCCTCGTAGGCGTGGGGACCTCTGCCACCGCGCTCGCGTTGGCGATCATCGCCCTCGTCAGGGCCGCGAGCTCCGGGTTCTCCCAGGTGTCCGCAGCCACCCACCACCCGAACGCCACCGCGGCCTTGGCCCTGGTGCTCGTGGCGGGAGCCCCGCTCGCATGGGGGACGAGCGCGCTCCAGAGGGTGCTGGCCATCGGCGGCGTAGGCGGAGGGTTCGTGGTCCTGGTGCTCAGCGGCAGCCGGGGGGGTCTCGTCGGACTCCTGGCGACCCTGACCATGTTCGCCGTCGTCATGCTGACCGCTCGCATCGCTGCGCGCTTCGCCGCAGCGCGTGCCCCGGATCTCGCCGTCGTCGGTGTCGTCGGTGCCGGCTGCCTGATGCTCCTCGGCGCCCAAGTGACCTTCGTCGCACCCGACCGGATGGCGTCGGCATGGACGGTCGTCGCCGCCGGATCGCTCGACCTCGGCCCGGACCAAGACCGTGAAGGGCGTTGGCCACTGCTCCAACGGCTGCGGCAGCTCGAGCAACCCCTGGGCACGTCGGGCGGGCGCCTGGCCGCATGGAAGCTCGCCCGCGAGATGATCGCGGAGCGTCCCCTCCTCGGCTACGGTTTCGACGCGATCGAGAAGGTCTTCGCGCCCGGCGCCCGGCGCGACCTCGCCGAACCCCTGACGCACCCTCATCATGGCTTCCTCACACTGCTGTTGGAGGGCGGCTCGCTGCTGCTCGTCGCCACGATCGCCTTCGTCGGTGGCTCCTTGCGCGTTCGGCTCGCCGGGCGATCCGCGGCGACGCCGTGGCCGCCACGGTCCTGGCGGTCGCCGTCGGCCTCGGTACGATGGAGATGCTCGACGCCGTCCTCCGCTTCGCGAACGTCGGCGGACCCTTCTTGATCGTGACGATCATGGCCGCGAACGCGGGCACGCGGGCGGACGAGGAGGACCCTTCACGGTGATCCGGACGAGCGTTGCGCCGGCGTTCAGGCCGGCGTCCGTTCGGAGGAAGCCTGAAGGCGAAGCGCCGTGACCGAGAAACCCAAGAGGCACCAGTACATGATCCCCATCTGAGGCCCCTCGAAGAAGACGTCGAAGCTGCCGTTGATCACGAACGCGAGCCAATAGACCAACAACCAGAGGTCGAGCGTCGCCCACGCCATCCGCCCCTCGCGCCGCCGCTTCCGACTGGCGGTCAGCAGCGCCGTCGCCCACGCCAGGTTCAGCACGAGCCAGACGACTGCCCCTGGAACACCGGATCGAGCCAGGACCGTCAGATGACCGTTGTGAGGGCTCCGAAGCGACTCGTCCTCCCACACCTGATAGCCATCGGCGGTGGCGAGGTTGACGCCGTACCCCTTGCCCGTCCAGAAGTAGGGACCGAAGACCGTGTAGTCGACGATGTCGCGCCACCAGCGCAACCGCCAGTCGCGCGTCCCGTCGTAATCGCTCTCGCTCACGGACGAATCGAGGATGCTCTGGAAGGCGACGACCACCGTCTCGGGAGAGATCACGCGGCCCCGCTCCGTCATCACCTCGACGTCGAACGACACAGCCAACAACACCAACAGCGCCACGAGTGCGCCAAGCCGCAACCACTTGGTGTTCGGACGCGTCAACATCGTCACCGTCGCTACGGCGGCCAGGGTCAGCATGGCGGCCCGACTCGACAAGGACGTCACCAGGCTCCCGATCCACGCCAGCCAGACCAACCACTCGTTGTGCCACCACGGCAGGTCCGCACGCGATCGCACCCGGCCGTCGACGTTGAGCATGAGGAATGCCAGGATCCCGGACAGGTGCACCGCGATGTCGCCGCTCTTGAAGGTGATCAATCGGGTGTCGCTGAAGGGGGTGAACGGCCCGGTGAAATCGGTCGCGGTGATCAGCACGGTCATGACCGGCACGAAGAAGAGGTAGACGGGGATGATCGCCCGGAACCGACGGACCGCCGACCAGATCTGCCTCTCTTCGGTGACCAGTCCGGCGACGACGAACGCGAACGCTGCGTAGCCCCACAGCACCCCATCGCGCAGAGCGTCGAGACCATGGGCGCCGACGTACGGAAGCGTGCTCGCCAGGCCCACCAGCATGAAGGCCAACGGCGGCCACATCAACGGTGACGAGGCCGACCTCAGCGCTCGACCGTGCGCGACGAGCGTCAGCACCCCGGCCAGCAGCAGCACCTCGCCGACGAACACGGGTGAATACCCGACGTAGGCGAAGCCGCGCCCGAAGAACGCGTAACCGACCAAACCGCCACCGAGGAGCCAGAGGTAGATCTGCGGTAGCCGACCGAAGACGTGGCCGACCACACCGAGCAGGAAGACCCCCACGGCGACACCGGCACCCAGGGCCGGCTGCACCGCGGTCAGGGTGACGAAGACCGCGAACGACGCCAAGACCCCTGCGCTCAGGAAGACCGCGCGTGCCCCCACCACGGGTTCACTCTACCGATTGCCTAGACCGCGTGCCGGCGACAGGTTGCGGCTCCGAGCGTCGCGGCCGCGTTCGAATGGCCAGCACCACCCGACCTCCGACGGATTCACCGCGTCGCTCGGCGCGACATCCGCCTATAATCCCCACATGAAGGTCACCCTCGAAACCGTTCCCGCCTCGCCGAGGTCGTCGTTCGTACCCTCGGCCGCGGAGCACGGTACGTGTTCGGATCGGCCGGATGGCGGGGCAGTGACGGCGCCCCCGGGCGAATCCCACTCGTGATGAGTGATCGAGGCGATCCGACGGGCAGCCTAGCCGGTCTCGTCGAGGTGTTCACACGTGGCTTGGGTTGGGCTTTCGTGGGCTCCGTGATCGCCGCGACCGCGACCTTCTTCCTCGCTGGCGCCTTGCCACCGACCTTCGAAGGCGAGGCGGTGCTCATCGTCTCGGCCCAGGACCCCGATCAACGCGACTTCGGCACGACACTCGTCACGGCGCCCGCGCTCGACGTCGCGACCTACCGATCGGCCATCTTGAGTCGATCCGTGTTGTCGGACGCTTACGGTGAGCTGGATGGCCTCAGCGACGCCGCACCGAGTCCGGCTCTCCTGGAGAGCCTGGCAGAGGACCTGTCGGTGCGCGCCGAAGACGCGCGCGTCTCGAGCGTGATCCGCGTGGTGGCCCGGGCGACCACGGCGGAACGCGCCAGCGAGTTCGCCAACGCGGTCGCGAACGCCGCGATGCGTTGGGACGAACAGCGTGCGACTCGCGGCCTGGAGACCATCATCCGCAGCTTGACCGCTCAGATCGCCTCGATCGACGCGGAACTCGCCACGTCGGCGGCGGACGCTCCCGTCGAGGGCCTGCAACGGACGCGCGGCGACCTGCAGATCGAGCTTTCGAGCGCTCGTGCGCTTCGGTCGGCTGCCGTCGGTCGACTCGAGCTCCTCGAAGAGGCGGTGGCCCCGCTCGAACCCGTCGCGCCGCGACCGCTGCGGAGTGCCGCCCTCGCCGGTCTCCTCGCCGTGTTCTTCGTCTACGGGGTGCTGCTCCTCCGCGACGCGCTCGATTCGCGGGTTCGCACGGTAGACGAGCTCGCTCGGGTGACGGACCTCAAGGTTCTGGCCGAGTTCCCCAGGGTCACGACGGGACGACGAACGATCCCCCGCGAGGCGACCTCCCACCTGCGGACCGCGGTCGGCTTCGCCACCTCCGAGGCACACCCGAAGGTGATCCTGGTGAGCGGTGCCGCAGCAGAACAGGGCAAGTCGACGGTCTCGATCGCGTTGGCCGAGAGCTTCGCACGGCTCGACTACCGCACGGTCCTCGTCGATGCCGACCTGCGGCGCCCGGTCATCGCCAGCGAGTACCCGGTGCCACGCCTGCGCATCACACCGCTGGCGTCGCTGCTCAAGAACCCCAAGAAGCCGGTGATCCCCGCTCACATCAAGTTCGACAACCGCGTCGAGCTGGACGTCATCCCGACGTTCGAACCCGTCGCCGACGCGGCCGAGCTCCTATCGCGCAACATCGCGGACCTCATCGAGCGGCTGGGGAGCGTGTACGACGTCATCGTGATCGACTCGGCGCCCGTCTTGCCGGTCGCCGACAGCTTGACCATCGCGCCGCATTGCAGTGGCGTGTTGCTCGTGGCGAGCGTTCCGACCGCGGAGAAGCGTTCGGTCGTGCGCGCCGTCGAGCTCTTCCGCCGGATCGGCGTGCCGATCCTCGGCGTCGTCGCCACCAACCTGGTGCGGACGCGGCGGGAGTTGCGCGGTTACGGGTACGGCTATGGCGACGCCACCGCGACCGCCGACGAATCGCCCTTCGTCCCGCATCCCACCGTGGGAAGACCCGCCAGCACGGCCGCCGTCAGCGAGCTGGGCTGAGCGAGCGGTGGCGTCTCACCGCGTGAGTACGTCGCGCTGGATCCTCGGCATGCGGGTCGATGCCACCAGCTACGCGGACGCGAGCGAGCGCATCATCGGCTGGTCGCGGCGACCTGACGGTCGGTACGTATGCGTGGCCAACGTCCACATGACGATGGAAGCGCATGACGCGCACGATTTCAAGGAACTCGTCAACGCGGCCGACCTGGTCACGCCCGATGGCATGCCGCTCGTCTGGGCCCTTCGCCTGCTGGGTGCCGGCGAGGCCACGCGGGTTTACGGGCCGACGTTGACGCTCCACGTCTGCGAGGCCGCCGCCCGCGCAGGGATCCCTGTCGGGTTCCACGGTGGTCGGCCCGAGGTCGTCGCCGCGCTCGTCGACACGCTCACGACACGCTTCCCCGGTCTCGAGGTCGCTTACGCCGAATCGCCACCGTTCCGCGTGCTCGACGAGGGCGAGAAGGCCGCCGCGGTGGAAGCCATCATGGGCTCCGGTGCCCGGATCCTCTTCGTGGGACTCGGTTGCCCGAAGCAGGAACGGTGGATGGCCGAACACCGGCATCTCCTGCCGCTGGTCCAGTTGGGGGTGGGGGCGGCGTTCGACTTCCACGCAGGAGCGGTACGACAGGCGCCGGCCGCCTTGCAGCGTGTGGGTCTCGAATGGGCCTTCCGGCTGGCGATGGAGCCTCGGCGTCTCGCGCGTCGCTACCTCCGGCACAACCCGCGCTTCGTGTTCTTGTTCGCGTCGCAACTCTTGGGACGTCGAAGCCTCGCCCAGCCGTCGGATTGAAGTCCGGCGCGATGCCGGTCCCGGTGTTCGATCCGGGCGCCGCCTGGGCCTAGGGATCCAACCGCTCGTCGTCGAGCACCGCCTTGATGTCGGACACGCGGTCCCTCGCCACCAAGAGCACGATGTTGCCCCGTTTCACCACGATCAGATCGTTCACGCCGACCGTGACGATGACGTCGTCCGCTTGGTCGGTGTAGATGATGTTGCCTTCGGCTTCGAACCCAACGTGCTTGCCGACGACCGTGTTCGTGGCGTCGCGTCCGACCCCTCGGCGCAGCAACCGGTCGAGCGCCACCCAATCACCGATATCGTCCCAGTCGCATTCCACCGGGATGACGTAGGCACGCTCGGTGCGTTCCATCAGGGCGTAGTCGATGCTCGTCTTAGGCAACGTGGGGAACACGTCCTGGACGGTGCGCTCTCGGACCGCTCGGCGCAGCGGCACCATCACCTCGGGCACGTGGACGTCGAGCTCATCGAGGATCACGTCGGAGCGCCAGACGAAGATGCCGGCGTTCCACACGAACGTGCCCGCATCGAGGTAGCGCTGAGCGTGGGCGAGCGTCGGCTTCTCGACGAAGCGAGCGACCTCGAATCCTGGTCCATGGCGCCCGCCGAGTTCGATGTAGCCGTACCCGGTGGCGGGATGCGACGGCGTGATCCCGAGCGTGATCAAGCCGCGCGCCTCCTGAGCGAGCCAGCATGCGGACGCGACGGCGGTCGCGAACGCAGCGGGATCACCGATACGGTGGTCGGCACTGAAGAAGCCGATGATGGCGCCCCCCGTGCGCTCGTGCACGGCGAGACTGGCCAGTGCCACGGCGGGGGCACTGTCCCGACCCGTGGGCTCGATGAGGAGGTTCCCGCCAGGAACCTCGGGCAACTGTTCCCGAACGAGTCCGACGTAGCGGCTGCTGGTGGCGACGTAGACCCGGTCGGCGGCACTCACGAGGGGCCGCAGCCGATCGAAGGTCGCTTGGATCAAGGTTCTCCCGGATCGTTCGAGGTCGAGGAACTGCTTGGGCCGGTCCGACGTCGACAGCGGCCAGAAGCGCTGGCCTTGCCCGCCCGCCATGATCACGGCAACGAACGGAGGTGTGTCGACCGAGGGCGCGGACACCCGTGAATCGTACGCCGACGGGCTGGGGTAACGTTCGGCGACGAAGCGAGCTGCGTTCGACCACGACCGCGGCACGACGGGGGGACGCGTGAAGATCGTGTCGGTGCACAACCGGTACCGCCAGCCGGGTGGCGAAGACCAGGTCTTCGCAGCGGAAGCCGACATGCTCGAACGGTTCGGCCATGAGGTCGTGCGTTACGAGGTCCACAACGACGCGACCACTGGCATGGCCCCGTTGTCGCTCGCGGCCGCGACGATCTGGAACGAGGGCCAGTACCGCCACATGCGTCGATCGTTCGGTCGAACGCGACCAGATGTCGTTCACGTGCACAACACGTTGCCGCTGGTGTCGCCTGCCGTGTACGCGGCGGCGCGCCACGTGGGAGCGGCTGTCGTCCAGACGCTCCACAACTACCGTTTGGTATGCCCGTCGGCACTTCTCTATCGCGCGGGTGCTCCATGTAGGCTTTGCGTCGGTCGCAGCGTCCCCTGGCCCGGCGTCCGGCACGCCTGCTACCGGGGAAGCCGGTCGGCGAGCGGCGCCGTCGCAGCGATGCTCACCGTCCACCGCTTGGCGGGCACCTATCGAACCAAGGTCGATCAGTACATCGCGCTCACGTCCTTCGCTCGCAACGTGTTCATCGAGGGCGGGCTCGCAGCTGGATCGATCGCGGTCAAGCCGAACTTCGTGTCGTCCGAGCCGCCCCCCGGACGCGGAGAGGGTGGTCATGCCCTCTTCGTCGGCCGTCTCAGCGAAGAGAAGGGGCTCACCGTGCTGCTGGAGGCTTGGCGCAAGCTCGACCGGCAGGTACCCCTTCGGATCGTGGGCGACGGACCCCTCGCCGAGGCCATCGAGCGCGAGGCGAGGACGCGGAGCGACATCGTCCTCGTCGGTGCGGTGCCACACGCCCGCGTGCTCGACGAGCTGCGCCAGGCGGCCCTCCTGGTCTTCCCGTCCGTGTGGTACGAGGGCATGCCCATGACCGTGCTCGAAGCCTTCGCCGCCGGAACCCCCGTCATCGCGTCGCGCTTGGGCGCGCTCGAGGAGCTCGTCGATCACGAGCGCACCGGCTTGCACTTCACGGCCGGTGACGCCGACGACCTCGCGGCCCAGGTGTCGCGCTTGTCCGCGGACGTCGCGCTGCGCGACGCTCTGCGAAGCCATGCCCGTGCCGAGCACGAGGCGAAGTACACGCAGGACCGCAACTACGAACAGTTGACGGAGATCTACCGACGCGCCCTGACGATTCGGCACGGATCGTAGCGTCGCGACCAGACGGACGCGAGCGATCCTTGCGCGGTTCCGGATCCCCGGGACGGCGGACGCCCCCGCGTGACGCCTCACGATCCAAGTGTCACGCGATATGTGGCCCAATGTGATTCGGAGCATGTACATCATGCACACTCACCAACGATTTCGCTGACTTCTTGGGAGGGCTCATGTCAGATGTCATCATCTGACTTGACAGGCTGCATCTTTATGCGTACCGTGGCCCGCATCTCGACGCCCGCCCGGGCGCTCGGATCACGAGGAGGTCACCCATGCGCGCCCGCCTGGCCCCATGGTCCCGCATCACGTTCGTGCTGTTCCCCCTGCTGCTCGGCGTCGCCTTCGCGCAGGGCGAGTCCGTGGCCGAGCTCGCCTACGCCCTCGACACCTTCGCGCTGATCATGTGCGCGGTGCTCGTCATGCACATGCACCCCGGCTTCGCGCTCCTCGAGGCCGGCCTGCACGGCTCCAAGAACGCCATCAACATCTTCATGAAGAACTACGCCAGCTTCGCGGTCGCCGGCGTGGCGTACTGGGCGGTCGGGTTCGCGCTCATGTACGGCGCGCCGCTGTTCCTGAACGGCTACGTGAAGGACATCTACCCGGGCGAGGCCGACTTCTTCTTCCAGATGGTGTTCGCCGCGACCGCCGCCACCATCGTCTCGGGCTCCATCGGTGGCCGCATGAAGTTCGGCGCCTTCCTGGCCTTCGCCTTCGTCGCGACGGCCTTCATCTACCCGATCCTGGGCCAGTGGCACTGGGGCGGGGGCTGGCTCAGCCAGATGGGGTTCGTCGACTTCGCCGGCTCCTCGGTCGTGCACGCGGTCGGTGGGTTCGCGGCCCTGGCCGGGGTGCTCGCGGTCGGACCCCGACTGGGACGCTACGTGGGGCCGCGGGTGGTGGCCATGCCGGGCCACAACCTGCCCTACGCCGGGATCGGGGTCTTCCTGCTCTGGATCGGCTGGTTCGGCTTCAACGGCGGCTCACAGCTCGTGTTCAGCAGCATCGCCGACGCGCAAGCGGTCGCCCGCGTGGTCCTGAACACCAACCTCGCAGCGGTCGGTGGTGCTGCGGCCGCGCTGTTCGCCAGTTGGGCGATCTTCAAGAAGCCCGACTTCTCGATGACGCTCAACGGCGTGATCGCCGGCCTCGTCTCGATCACGGCCGGGCCCCACGTGATCCACGGTGTGTGGGCGCTCATGGTCGGCGCCATCGGCGGGGTGCTCGTCACGTACGCGATCCTGCTGCTCGACCGGCTCAAGCTCGACGACCCGGTCGGCGCCATCCCCGCGCACGGCGTCGCCGGGATCTGGGGGACCGTCGCCGTCGGTATCTTCGGCGGAGCCAACTTGGGCGTGCAGGTGTTGGGCACGCTGTCGTACGCGGGAGCCGCCTTCGTCGCCAGCTACACCGTCTTCATGGTCCTCAAACCGATCATGGGCCTGCGCGTGTCGTCCCACGAAGAGGTCGCCGGCCTCGACGTCGCCGAGCACGGCGCCCTGGCCTACGTCAACGCCGACTCCCTCAACGACCCGGTGCTCGTGGGCGCGGGCGACTGAGGACCAGGAGACCACCGATGAAACTCATCACCGCCGTCATCCGTCCCGACCGCCTCCAGCAGGTGAAGGAAGCGTTGTTCAGAGCCGGCGTCCGCGGGATCACCATCAGCCGCGTGAGCGGCCATGGCGGCCAGGCGGGCATCACCGAGCAGTACCGCGGCAGCCAGTTCGTCGTCGAGTTCCACGAGAAGATCGAGATCCGCATCGCGGTGTCGGAGCCGTACGTCCAGGTGACGATCGACGCCATCGTCACCTCGGCCCGCACCGGCAACGTCGGCGACGGCAAGATCTTCGTGCAGCCGCTCGACCGCGTCGTGCGCATCCGGACCGGTGAGGAGGACAACGAGGCGTTGACGCCGGTCGCGGCCGCCTGACCGGAGCGTTCCAGCGTTCGCCCGCCCCACCCGCGCCGGTCGTTCAGACCACCACGACGGCGCCGGCGCGGGCGGGCAAGCGCACGTCCAGGACACCGTGCCGAGCGCGCACCTCGGCGGTCCCGAGCAGCGGCCGGCGCGAACCCGCCGGCGCGTCGGGTAGGTGGACGTGGACGTGGACGTCGACGCTTCGTCGGTTCACGAGCACGAGCAGGTCGTCGTCGGCCAGACGTCGCCGCAGGCCCACCACGCCGTGGTGGGCGTAGACGATCTCGAGCGAGCCGGTGCGCAGGGCCGGATGGGCGTGCCGCAACGCGGCCAGGGCACGGAACCCATCGAGCCGCTCGCGGTCCCACGCCTCGGGCCGGTCCCACGGCATGGCCTCCCGGCAGAACGGGTCGTTGGCCCCGGCCAGACCGATCTCGTCGCCGTAGTACACGCAGGGTGCACCGGGCAAGGTGAACTGCAGCAGCGCGGCGAGCGCGACGGCGCTGGCGTCGTGGCGCACCACCCGGGCCACGCGCGGCGTGTCGTGCGAACCCAACAGGTTCAGTTGGGCCTCGACGATCTCGCGCGGGTAGCGTTCGACCTCGGCCGCGAGCGCCCGAGCGAAACGCTCCGCGCTCAGCCGCGGGATGGACGCGTAACCGCACGTCGCCACCTGGTCGTCGTCGATCTCGCGCGCCACGAACCCGAGGATCGCTCGGGTGATCGGGTAGTTCATCACCGCGTCGAACTGATCGCCCTGCAACCAGCGCGTGGCGTCGCCCCAGATCTCGCCGACGATGTACGCCTCCGGGTTCACCGCCCGGCAGCGCGTCCGGAACGTGCGCCAGAAGGCGTCGTCGTCGATCTCGTTGGGCACGTCGAGGCGCCAGCCGTCGATGCCGAACCGCAACCAGTGCTCGGCCACGTCGAACAGGTACGCGCGGACGAGCGGGTTGTCGGTGTTGAGCTTCGGCAGCGCCGGGATCCCCCACCAGGCCGCGTAGCGGACGATGCCGTCGCCCTCGCCGTACGCGCCCAGCGGGAAGCCCTCGATGTGGAACCAATCGCGGTACGGACTCGCCTCGCCGTTCTCGAGAAGGTCGTGGAACGGCAGGAAGCCACGGCTGGCGTGGTTGAACACGCCGTCCAGCACGACTTTCAGGCCCCGCGCGTGGGCGGCGTCGAGCAGCGCCCGCAGCGCCTCGTCGCCGCCCAGCATCGGATCGACCTTGAGGTAGTCGTGGGTGTGATAACGGTGGTTGCTGCCCGAGGCGAACACCGGGTTGAGGTAGATCGCGGTGGCCCCGAGGTCGACGATGTGGTCGAGATGCTCGACGACGCCGTACAGGTCGCCGCCCTTGTAGCCGAAGGTCGTCGGCGGCGTGTCCCACGGCTCGATGCCCGAGGGCTTGGGGACGCGTTCGCTCTTCGCGAAGCGGTCGGGGAAGATCTGGTAGAAGACCGCCCGTTTGACCCAATCGGGCGTGGTGGGCGACGGCACGTCGGGGATGGGTGGACGGGGACGCATGGGCGTCCATACCATGGGGCGGTTCGCAAGCCAGCCGGTATCCTGCCCCATGACCCCCCTGACCTGGGCCGCGCTCGAACCCCGTCTCCAGACGCTGCTCGCCCGGCCCCTCACGGCCGCCGACGTTCCCACCTACCTCGCCGAGGTGGACGCGGTCGAACGCGAGGTGTGGGAGACCTACGCGGGCCTCACCCGTGCCAAGGACGAGGACACCGCCGACGAGGCCGCCAAGGCCGCCTTCCTGGCGTTCGTGCAGGACCTGTTGCCGCGACTCGAACCCATCAGCGACCGCCTGAACCGCAAGCTGCTCGAGGTCCCCGGTTACGAGCCGCCGTCCACGCTGGCCCAGGCTTGGGCCGACCTCCGCGACACCGTCGCGCTCTACCGCGAGGCCAACGTACCGCTGAACGCCGAGGAGGCCGCCCACCAGCAGCGCTTCGGCGAGATCACCGGCCGCACCCGCGTCGAACTCGACGGCGAGACGGTCACCGTCGCCGCCGCCCGCGCCAAGCTCGAGGAGCGCGACCGGGACCTGCGCGAGCGCGCCTACCGGGCGCTCGAAGCGGGCAAAGACGCGCAGCGCGACGACCTCGACGCGCTGTTCCTCGACCTCGTGCGCGTGCGGGAGCGCATCGCCCACGGGGCCGACCTGCCCGACTATCGGACGTACGCGTGGCGGGCACGCCACCGTCGGGAGTACACGCCCGAGGACGCGCTGACGCTCCACGACGCCGTGGTCGGTGAGGTGGTGCCGCGCTTGCGCGCGCAGTACGTGCGTCGTCGCGAGCGACTGGGCGTGGCCACCCTGCGGCCCTGGGACCTCCACACCGACCCGGACGGTCGCCCCCCGCTCCGGCCGTTCGCCACCGTCGCCGAGCTCGAGACCGGCTTGGCGCGCATGTTCGAGGCGCTCGATCCCGAGCTGGGGGACGCCTTCTCGTTGCTGCGCGACGGCTGGATGGACCTCGAACCGCGACCCAACAAGGTGCCCGGTCTCGGCTACCAGGTCTACTTCCCGATGTCGCGGCGGCCCTACGTCTACTGGAGCGCCGTGGGGACCGACGACGACCTGCTGACCCTGCGCCACGAGGCGGGCCACGCCTTCCACTCGGTGCTCACCGAGCGGGCCTGGCCGCTGCTCAAGCACGTCAACGAACGTCCGGAGATGGCGGAGTTCGCCTCCGAGGCGATGGAGCTGCTCACGCTGCCGTTCCTGGAGCGCGACCGGGGCGGGTTCTACGACGCCGCGGACGCGGCCCGTTCGCGCGCTCGACTGCTCGACCGGGTGTTCAACCTGTTCATCAGTGCGTGTCAACTCGACGCGCTCCAACATTGGGTCTACACCCAGCCGGCCGCAGACGTCACGATCGAGGCCGTCGACGCCCACTGGCGCGAACTGGGCGAACGCTTCGACGTCGGGCTCGACTGGACCGGCTTGGAGCGCGCCCGCACGAAGGGGTGGCAGATCGTGCATCTCTTCCAGTTCCCCTTCTACTACCTCGAGTACGCGATCGCCTACCTCGGCGCGCTGCAGCTGTGGGAGCGCATGGACGAGGACCCGACCGCGGCGCTGGCGGGGTACAAGCGCGCCCTGGCGCTCGGCGCCACGCGCCCGCTCGACGAGCTCTACCGCGCGGCCGACGTGAGGTTCCGCTTCGATCGCGAGATCGTCGGGCGTCTCGCCGCCAAGGTGGCGGCCGCGATGGACGCCGACCGGGAACCCGCCCGCCCCGCCTCCTAGCGGCGTTCGTCCCGGAGCGCGCGCATCCGGCGCGCTTCGGCGTCCGACCGCGCCGCCTGCGCCTCGTCGATGGAGCGGTACCGGTGCACGCCAGCCTGGTGCAGCGGGGGCAAGCCGTCGGTGGCGAAACGCAGCAACGCCCACACGCGCTCGAGCGCGAGCTCGTCGTGCGGATCGACCCGGGCCGGCGGCGGCACGGCGTCGATCGACCTGAAACGTTCCACCGGCATCAGGGGCTCCCGTCGCTGCCGAACGCGGCGCGAAGCCGCTCGGCGTCGAGCAGGTCGACCGGCCTCGTCGTCGCGAGCTTGAGCGCCATCAGCGTCTCGGGCGTCGCCAGTTTCACCGGCACGCCGGCCAGGACGAAGATCTCGGACTCGAGGTCCTCGAAGACGAAACGGTCGCCCACCCGCGCCAAGACGTCGACGGCCGGCCCGGGCGGCCGCGGGACGTAGCGCACCAGCGGGTAGGGGCCGGCCAGGTCGGCGGCGTGGATCTCGTTCACGTCGGGATCCTCGTAGGCCAGCGCCAGGGCGCGGCGCAGGCGCGCCACGTTGTCCTCGTCGGGCCGGACGAACAGGTCGACGTCCTCGGTGGCGCGCACGACCCCGTGCAGGTTCAGGGCGATCCCCCCCACCAGCACGTACGCCACGTCCTCTTCGGCCAGCGCCGCGAAGAGTCGCACCAGGTCGATGCGGTCCATGCGCCAGCATGGCACGTCCCCGCGGCGTCGGCGGCTCTGCTGCACCTCGTCGGTCACGGTGCCGCTCGGCGGCGGGGTGAGGACGAACGCCCGTGCGCCGTGGCGTAGCGTGGCGCCATGGTCGAGACCTTCGCGGTTCGCCTCACACCCTTCGCCACGGACCGCATCGTGCGGGTCCACACCCCCGCGGGCTACGCCGAGGACGAGCGCCGCTTCCCGGTGCTGTACATGTTCGACGGCCACAACCTGTTCGCGGACGCCGACGCCACCTACGGTCGGGCGTGGCGCCTCGGCGCTCATCTCGACGCCCACGGGCCCGAGATCATCGTCGTGGGGGTGGACGCGGCCCCCGGGGAGCGGCGCAGCGACGAGTACACGCCCTGGCCGATCACGTACCGGTTGCACGAGCGGCGCGCCGACGGCGTCGGCAACGGCGGAGGAGGCCGAGCGTTCGTCGACTGGCTGGTGGACGAGCTGAAGCCGTTCATCGACGCCCGCTTCCGCACCATCCCCGACGCGAACGCCCTCGCCGGCGCGTCGCTGGGCGGCCTGATGGCGATCTACGGCGCCGCCGCCCGTCCCACCGTCTTCCGCCGATCGGCCGCCTTCTCGGCCGCGGTCAGCGTGAACGAACCCGACCTCACGACCTTCCTCGAGGGTCGCGACCTGAGCGCGTTGGAGCGGCTCTACATCGACGTGGGCACGCACGAGTGGCCGGACCCGGCCGTGAACGCCGACTACCGGGCCGCCTGCGCACGCGTCGTCGGCGTCCTCGGGCCCGCCGTGCGACGCTTCCGGTTCGACGTCATCGACGGGGGCGAACACGGCGAGGCGTCCTGGGAGGCGCGGTTGGCCGACGTGCTCACCTTCCTGTACGGTCCCTGAGCGAGACCGCGGGCACCAAGCCGGCCGATGGTGCTTCGGTCAACCCCGGCGCAACAGCAAGAACACCGTCGGGACCGCGCACACCATCAGCGCGCCGCTGCCCAAGAAACGCGAGAACTCGACGTCGTTGATGGCGATCATCGCCGCCACGCCGGCGCCCGCGATCAGGAACCCCAGCACCGTGGGCACGAGCCCGAGCGGTCGTCCCGGGACCCTCCAGAAGCGCTCGCCGCGCCACGTCGCCGCCGCCGCCAGCAGGTAAGTGGCGCCGATCAGCTGCACCGACGACAGGATCAGCCAGAAGGGGCCGAGGTCGCTCATCGCGAACCGCTCAACCCTGCGGCCTCAGCAGCGGGAACAAGATGACGTCCCGGATCGACGGCACGTCGGCCAGCAGCATCGCCAAGCGATCGATGCCCAGACCGAGACCGCCGGTCGGCGGCATGCCGTACTCGAGCGCCTCGAGGAAGGCCTCGTCGATCGGCTGGGCCTCCTCGTCACCGGCCTCGCGGCGCGCCGCTTGCTCCTCGAAACGCCGTCGCTGGTCGATCGGGTCGTTGAGCTCGCTGAAGGCGTTACCCAGCTCCATGCCGACGGCGACGGGCTCGAAGCGCTCCACCAGCCCCGGCCGCGAACGGTGCCGTTTGGCCAGCGGGCTGATGAGCTCGGGGTGGTCCATCACGAACGTCGGCTGCAACAGGGTGGGCTCGACGTACACGTCGTAGAGCTTGGCGATCAACTGGTGGAAGGGCTGCTGCGCGAGCGGCGCGGTGCCGCCATCGCCGGCGCCCGGGTGCCGCTCGGCCGCCCACGCCCGCAGCCGCGGCTCGTCGAGGACGTCGAAGTCGATGCCGGCGCGGCGCGCGAGCTCGGTGGTGTAGTCGATGCGCGGCCAGGGCGGCGTGAAGTCGAGGGCGTGGCCCTGGTAGGGGAGCACCGTCGAACCGGTCAGCTCGCGGATCAGACGCGCGTACAGGTCCTCGACCAAGGCCAGCACGTCGAGGTAGTCCTTGCCCGCCCAGTAGAGTTCCAACATCGTGTACTCGGGGTTGTGCTTGTAGCTCATGCCTTCGTTGCGGAAGTTGCGCCCGATCTCGTACACCGCGTCGAAACCGCCGACCACGAGCCGTTTGAGGTACAGCTCGAGGCTGATGCGCAGGTGGAAGTCGTGGTCGAGGGCGTTGTGGTGGGTGACGAACGGGCGCGCCTCGGCGCCCCCCGGCACCGCCTGCAGCACCGGCGTCTCGACCTCCAGGAAGCCGACCTCGTCGAGGTAGCGGCGGATGAAGGCGATGGCGCGGCTCCGCAGCACGAACGCGCGGCGCACGTCGGGGTTGACGATGAGGTCGAGGTGGCGGTTGCGGTACCGCGCTTCCTTGTCCGCCAAGCCATGGAACTTGTCCGGCAGCGGCCGCAGCGACTTCACCAAGGGCCGCCAGGTGGCCGCGTCGATCGTCAGCTCGCCGGTCTTGGTGACGAAGGGATGACCGCTGACCTCGATCCAGTCGCCCAGGTCGAGCTTCTTGACCGCTCCGTAGGTGTCGCCGAGACGGTCGCGCTGCAAGTAGACCTGCACGTCGCCACTGGCGTCGCGCAGCGTCGCGAACGCCACCTTGCCCATGTTGCGGACGGTCATCGCCCGTCCCGCGACGGTGACCTCCTCTTCGGGCCAGACGTCACCCGGCTCGCCCTCGCCGTGGGCGGCGTGCAGGGCGGCCGCGTCGCTGGTGGCCGCGAAGGCGTACGGGTAGGCCTCGAAGCCGCGCTCCACCTGGCTCTCGAGGTTGCGCAGGCGCTGCTCGCGCTGCTCGTTGAGGCTCTTCTCGGCCATGGAGACCCAGTGTACTCGGCAGCGCGTGCCACGCGTCCGGCACGCCGTCCGACACGACATGGTCGGTCGCCACCGTGTCGTCCGAGGCGTTGGTGTAGATTCGAGACGATCGATCAGGCCCGTGGCCGCGCTCGCGCCGCCGCACCGCCCGATCCGCGCGCACGTCGTCCGCGCGCGGGCACCCGGAAGGGGTATCCCATGACTTCACCCACGTCCTTGCGCCGTCTGGTCGGCGCCCTCCTCACGCTCGGCCTGCTGGCCGGGGCACCCGCCTTCGCGCAGAACGGCGACTGCGCCGGCTTCGACCGACCCATCGTCTTCGCCGAGCTCGACTACGACAGCGTCAACATCTTCACCGAGGCCGCCCGCTTCATCCTCGAAGAGGGCTTCGGCTGCGAGACCGACGCCGTCCCTGGCACCACCCTGCCGCTGCTGCAGGGCTCGGTCCGCGGTGACATCGACGTCACCATGGAGGTCTGGACCGACAACACGCCCGATTTCTGGCGCGAGGCCCTCTCGGCCGGCACCGTGCGCGAGCTGAGCCCGGTCTTCGACGACGCCGCCCAAGGCTTCTACGTGCCGCGCTACCTCGTCGAGGGCGACGCCGAACGCGGCATCGAGCCGCTCGCTCCCGACCTGCGCAGCGTCGAGGACCTGCCCCAGTACGCCGAGCTCTTCCGCGACCCGGAGCAGCCCGACAAGGGCCGTCTGTACAACTGCGTCATCGGCTGGTACTGCGAGGGCATCAACAACGTGAAGATGGTGGTTTACGGGCTCGACGAGAGCTTCACCAACTTCCGCCCCGGCACCGGCGTCGCGCTGGAGACGACCATGCAGACCGCCTACACGCTGGGCGAGCCGTGGTTGGGCTACTACTGGGAGCCGACCGGGATCCTGGGCCGCCTCGACATGCTCCGCCTCGAAGAGCCGCCCTACACCGAGGCGTGCTTCGAGCACATGAACGCCATGGCCGACACGCCCGAAGAGGCGACGATGGCGTGCGACTACCCGATCGTGGTGGCCGTGGTCGGGCTCGGCTCGCAGTTCGCCGACAGCGTGCCGCAGCCGATCGAGAGCTTCCTGGACGCGATCTACCTGCCGACGTCCACGATCAACGAGTTGCTGGCCTTCATGGAGGCCAACGACGTCGGAACCGACGCCGCGGCGCGCGAGCTGCTCGCCAACCGCGAGGAGGCCTGGGTCTCCTGGCTCGACGGTCAGGACCCGGCCGTCCTCGAACGGGTCCGCGCTGCGTTGCGCTGACCCTGACGGGCGGCGTCGATGCTCGACTTCCTGACCCGTGACTTCCCGGCCACGTGGCGGTTCCCGCTGCGTGGCTGGACCAACGACGCGGTCGACTGGTTGCTGCTGAACTACGGCGACGCCTTCCGCGGCTTCACCGAGACCCTCCTCCAGCTGCTGATCCGGGTGGAGCGCTTCCTCAACGCCATGCCCTGGTGGCTGGTGATCGTGCTCGTGGCGTTGCTCGTGTGGCACGCCACCGGCCGGTCCGTGTGGACGGCCGTGGTCCTCGCCGGCCTGCTCGTCCTCGTGGGCAGCTTCGGTTTGTGGTCGGCGACGATGACGACGCTCGCCATCATGCTGGTGGCCACCCTGTTCACGCTGCTGCTCGGGATCCCGATCGGGATCGCCATGGCCCGCAGCGACCGGCTCAAGCGTGGTCTCCGCCCGCTGCTCGACGGCATGCAGACGATGCCGAGCTTCGTCTACCTGGTGCCGGTGGTCATGTTCTTCGGGCTGGGCAACGTCGCCGCGATCATCGCCACGTTCGTCTACGCCGTGCCCCCCATCGTGCGCCTCACCGACCTGGGTCTGCGGCTGGTCGACCGGGAGGTCATCGAGGCTGCGAACGCGTTCGGTGCGTCCGAACGCCAGACGCTGTTCTGGGTGCGCCTGCCGCTGGCGGTGCCCACCATCATGGCCGGCGTGAACCAGACCATCATGATGGCGCTGGCGATGGTGGTCGTGGCGTCGATGATCGGTGCCCGTGGCCTCGGCCAGGAGGTGCTGCGAGGGTTGCAGCGCGGCGACGTCGGTCTGGGGCTGGAGGCGGGCCTGGCGATCGTCATCGTGGCCGTCATCATGGACCGCGTGACCGCCGGCTACGCGCGACGCTGGGATCCGACCGTGCAACGGCAGGGGCACTGACGTGGCGCACCTGGAGGCGCACGGTCTGACCAAGGTGTTCGGACCCGATCCGACCTCGGTCCTGCCGCTCCTCGAGGAAGGCGTCGAGAAGGACGAGATCCTCGAGCGAACGGGTCACACGGTCGGCCTCCACGACGTCGACATCGCCGTCGAGGAGGGCGAGACCTTCGTCGTGATGGGACTCTCGGGCAGCGGCAAATCGACCCTGGTGCGCTGCCTGAACCGGCTGATCGACCCCACCGCCGGCTCGCTCGTCTTGGACGGCGAGGACCTGTTGGCCCTCAACTTGCGCGCGCTGCGCGAGGTGCGCAGGCACAAGCTGTCGATGGTGTTCCAGCGCTTCGCGCTCCTGCCCCACCGCACGGTCCTCGACAACGTGGCCTTCGGACTGCGGGTCCAGGGCCTCACACGGCGCGCACGCCATGAGCGCGCGAACGTCTGGATCGAGCGCGTCGGCCTCTCCGGTTATGAGCACGCGCTGCCGCGCACGCTCTCGGGCGGCATGCAGCAGCGCGTCGGTCTGGCCCGGGCGCTGTGCACCGACCCCGAGGTGCTCCTCATGGACGAGGCGTTCAGCGCGCTCGACCCGCTCATCCGACGCGAGATGCAGGTCGAGCTCATGCGCCTGCAGCGCGAGCTCAGCAAGACGATCGTGTTCATCACCCACGACCTGGACGAAGCGCTGCGCTTGGGCGACCGGGTGGCGATCCTCAAGGGCGGCCGGCTGATCCAGGTCGGCACGCCGGCCGAGATCGTGACGCGGCCGGCCGACGAGTACGTGCGCTCGTTCGTGGAGGACGTCGATCGTTCGCGGGTGCTGAAGGTGCGCCACGCCCTGCCGGACGGGGGCTCGCGCGTCGCGGCGTCGACGGCGTTACCGCGCGTGCGGGGCGACGCGCCCTTGCACGTGGCCTTCGCGGCGATCGCCGAGGCGGGGGGACCGATCGCGGTCGTCGATGCCGAGGACCGTCCCATCGGTCGCCTCGACGCCCAGGCCGCACTGGCGGCGCTGACGTCGCTCGATGCACCGACCAGCAAGGCGCCCCTCGACGGGTCGCCCCCCTGAGCCGGTCGGTCAGCCGACCTTCACGACCGTGTAGGTCTTGACGTTCGTCCCGATGGTCACCTTCACCGTGTCGCCCTGGCGGCGGCCGATGAGGGTGCGCCCCAAGGGCGACTCGTCGGAGACCCGGGGGATGTCGCCCTCGAGCACGCCGGCTTCCACGGGGGAGACCACTTGGACCTTCATCTCGGCCTTGCCGCTCTCCTGGAGCGTGACGGTGACGCCCAGGTCGACGCGGCCATCGTCGTGGCCCTGGATGATCTCCGCGCGGGCGAGCTGGTCTTCGAGGTCGTCGATCCGGTTCTCGATGCGGCCCTTCTCCTGCTTGGCCTCCTCGAGCCCTGAATCGTCGTAGTCGTCGCTGGAGCCGGTGAGCTCCTGCAGGATCTTGGTGGCTTCGTCGAGTCGAACGTACTCCTGGGCGAGGGTGGCCTTGAGCCGATCGAAGCCCTCGGGTGTGAGACGAACCGTGCGCAGCGCCATGGCATGCCTCCGTGGGGACCCGATCCGGGCCCGGGGACTCGTGCTTAGGAAGCGGCTTGCCCCCGTCGTGGGGGCAAGCCGCCCGGTCGAACCTTCAGTGGATGGAGTCTAGCGCGTTTCGATGAGAAGCACCGGGACTCCCGGGTAACGGCGTGCGTTACCCGATGACCATCAGTTGGCCGCGGCCTCGCGCGCCTGCGTCAGCCAGTCGTCGACCTGCTCGCGGTGGTTGTCGACCCACTCGGTCGCCATCGCGGCGACGTCGGCGTCCGAGTCTTCACCCTCGAGGACCAGACGGAGCGTCATCTCGGAGATGTCCTCGAGCGGGATCTCGACCAGTTCGAGGATGGTGGCAGCGGCCGGGTTGGCCTCCAGGAAGTCGTTGTTGGCGACCGCGCGGATGTCGTTCGCCACGAAGCCCATCGTGATCGGATCGGTGACGGCCCCTTCGATCCCGGAGACGGCTTCGGACGCGTCGCCCGGCGTGTTGATCCAGACCACGTCTTCACCCGGCACCAACTGGTAGACGGTGAAGTTGGGCGTCCAGGTGTAGTAGAAGACCGGCTCGCCGTTGCGGTACGCGGCCAGCGCGTCGGCGAAGGCGGCGGTGTAGTCGGCCTTGATCGGGTTCACGTGGTCGCGCAGCTCGAAGGCATCGAGGTGCCCCTCGATGGCCTCTTCACAGCCCCAACCGGGGGGGCACGCGACCAGG
Source organism: uncultured Trueperaceae bacterium (assembly GCA_963839375.1). Taxonomy (GTDB): domain Bacteria; phylum Deinococcota; class Deinococci; order Deinococcales; family Trueperaceae; genus JAABTL01. The sequence continues at coordinate 173,536 of CAWIUY010000024.1, forward strand.
TCGGCCAGTCCGTCGCCGTTGCGGTCGAAGGCTTCCTTCACCTCGGGGCGCTTGAAGTCCTCGAGCGAGGTGATGTCGTATTCCTCGGCCGCGTCCTTGCTCACCAGGTAGCCCTGGATCGCGCCGCGCTCGACGATCGTGCCGACGATGCTGGCGTTGTCCTCGAAGTCGGCGGGCAACTGGGCGTCGTGGAGCGGGAACCAGCCGGCCGTCCAGAAGTCGATGTCGCCGAGCGTGACGGCCTGGTAGAAGATCGGGTTGGCGAGCGAGACGGGGCGCTCGATCTCGTAACCCAGTTCGCGCAGGATCTGGTCGAAGATCGCCTGGACGGGGCGGGCGTCGTCCCAGGTCGCGATGGCGGGCTGGAGCGTGACGCCTTCGCCGGGTCGTTCCTCTTGGGCGAGGCCGAGACCGGTGAGGCCGAGCAGGGCTGCGAGGGCGATGGAGACGAATCTTGTGCGCATCTTGGTTCCTTTCACGAGGGCGGACGTCATGGTCAGGGTCGACGAAAGATGACCTGAGCGAACGGCGCACAGGTTATCTGCGGGCCGTGCGATTGTAGCAGACGACGGCCGCCCGTGGGCCGAGGCTGCCACGTCGGTCAACCGCGGCGGCCGCTGCCGACCGATTGGGTCATCCGGTCCAAGACGATCGCCAACAGCACGATGGCCAGCCCGCCGATCCCGGCCGTGCCGATGCGCAGGGCGTTCAGGCCCTCCACGACGGGCACGCCCAACCCGGACGCGCCGATGAGGGCCGCGATGACCACCATCGAGAGCGCCAACATGATCGTCTGGTTCACGCCCGCCATGATCGTCGGCAGCGCCAGCGGTAGACGCACCTTGAACAGGATCTCGCGTTCGTTCGAACCGAACGCCTCGGCCGCCTCGACCACGTCCTCGGGCACCTGCCGGATGCCGAGGTCGGTGAGCCGGATCAGGGGTGGCAAGGCGAAGATGATCGTGGCGATCACGCCCGCCACGGTGCCGATCGAGAACAGCATCACCACGGGCACCAGGTAGACGAACGCGGGCGTGGTCTGCATGACGTCGAGCACCGGTCGCAGCCCGGCCTGGAAACGGTCGCTGCGCGCGGCCAGGATGCCGAGCGGCAGACCGATGATCAGGCACACGAGCACCGACGCGATCACCATCGACAGCGTGACCATCGTGAGACGCCACAGGCCGATCATCCCGATCAGCGTGAACGCCGCGATCGCCAGCGTGCCGATCCGCCAGCCCGCCAAGCGCCACGCGAGGGCGCCCACGAGCGCGATGAACACGATCGGTGGCACCCACAGCAACAGCGTGTCGACGCTCTCCAACACGAACTCGATGGGCACCTTCATCGCTTGGAAGGTCGGGCGGTAGTTGACGGTCAACCAGTTGATCAGGTTCGCGAACCAGTCGTCGAGCGGGACCTGGATCGGCTCGAACATGGCGTCGCTCAGCCAGGCGTTCATGCCATCACCGCCTTCGCTGCCTCGTCGCGGGCGCGCTCTTCGGGGTCGTGGCCGCGCTTCTCGAGCATGGCGTGGATCAGTTCACGCTCGGTCACCAGGCCCACGAGGCGTCCGTCGTCGTCCACCACGAGCGCCGGCAGGTTGCACAGGTTTCGGGCCCGCAGCAGCGTCCGCAGCGGCCGATCCCCACCGACCACCGCGGCGCGGTCGCGGTACCGCGAGCGAGGCGTGTCCTCGGAGAGGAGCACGTCGATGGGTACGAGGTCGGCGTGGCCGCCATCGGCGCGCACGTCCTTCACCCTGCCGGTCCCGTCGACCACGATCTCGACGTCCGGTTGGGTCCGGTGGGCCAGAACCCGGTCGTCGCCCTCGCGGCGGATCTCGTCGACGCGCGGGTGGGAGGGTTCCACCGCCACCGTGGCCGCCGTGATCACGCCGGTGGGGTCGGCGTGCGCGACGAAATCGGCCACGTACGGCGTCTTCGGCGCGGTGATGATCGTCTCGGGCGTCCCCACCTGAACGAAGCGGCCGTCGTCCATGATGGCGATGCGATCGCCGAGGCGCAGGGCCTCGTCGAGGTCGTGCGTGATGAACACGACGGTGCGGCCGAGCTGGCGTTGGAGCCGAATCATCTCGTCTTGCATCTGCATCTTGATCAGCGGGTCGAGCGCCGAGAACGGCTCGTCCATCAGCAGGATCTTGGCACCGGTGGTGATGGCGCGCGCCAAGCCCACCCGCTGCTGCATGCCGCCGGAGAGCGAGGTCGTGGGCGCGGTTCCCCAGCCGCTGAGACCCACCATCTCGATGGTCTCGTCGGCGCGACGCATCCGTTCGGCGTGCGGCACACCCTGGATCTCCAGACCGTAGGCGACGTTCTCGCGGACGCTCCGGTGCGGCAGCAAACCGAAGCGTTGGAACACCATCGCCAGGTGGTCCTGGCGCAGCCGGCGCAGGACGCGCCCTTCGGCGGCCGCCACGTCCACCGCACCCTCGTCCGTCTGGAGCCAGACGTGTCCCGAGGTCGGTCGGATGAGCCGGTTGAGGCAGCGCAAGAGGGTCGATTTGCCGGATCCCGACAGGCCCATGATGACGAAGAACTCGCCCGGCTGGAGCTCGAACGAGACGTCCTGGACGCCGATCACGTTGCCGGTCTCGGCGAGGATCTCGCTCTTGGACTGCCCCTCACCGAGGCGGCGCAGGGCCTCCTCCGGGGATGGACCGAACACTTTGTTGAGGTCTTCGACTCTGATCACAGCGTACCTGTCTCTCGATCGCGATGTCGGCGTGGGGACCCCTCGGCGCGCTGACGCGCATCCGACGCAGGAAGGCCAACCCAGGCGCGTACGCCGGGAAGCCTCCGGGGAGCGTGGCTGAACTGGGCCCGCAGGCCCGTCTGGATGCATTCTAGCACCACATGGGTGCGACCTCAAATCCAACTTCACGCCACACCCATCTGCCGCCCGCGTCCGTCCCGAAGACGCCGACCTCTCAGCCGCCGTTCAACGCCAGGGGGTAGCCTGCCCCATGTCTTCACGCGCCCTCCGGGCCATCGCCAGCCTCGCCATCGCCGCGGGCGCGAGCGTCCTGTTGGCGGTCGGTTGGCCACCACCGACGCCGCTGCCGATCCCGCTGGTGCACGTCGCCATCGTCGACCCGTACGCCCTGCCACCGCTCGAGACCTACGGCGCGGTGCAACGCGCTCTCAGGACCGGCGACGACGCCGAACTGGCGCGGCTGGCGACCGAAGCCGACGGCTACCTGGCCTACCGCCTGGCCCTGTGGCTCGCCCGGGACACCGCCCGGCCGGCGGTGGATCGACTCGCGGCCTTCGAGCGCGTCCTGGATCTGCGCATCGACGATCCCCTGGAGCGTGCCGCACGCCGCGCCCTCCTCGTCGAGGTGGGCGGGGTGGCCGAAGCGGCGGACGCGACCGAACGCGCCATCGCGGCGTACCAGGACGCCCTGCCCAACGCGGCGGCGATCGACGGGCTGGAGCGGCTGCTGACCGACCCGTACCGAAGGGCCAACGTCTACCTGCAAGCGGGGATGGCCAGCCAGGCGCTCGAGGCGCTCGGTGAGCTGGCGGCGCCGTCGATCGAGGCACCCGCCCTGCGGCGCGTGGGCCGCCACGAGGAGGCGCTCGACGCGTACCGGCGCTGGTCGAGCGAGGTGCCCGGCGACCGCCGCGCGCTCGAGGGCGAGGCCTGGTCGCTGTTCTCGCTCGAACGTTGGCCGGAGGCGGACGCCGCCTTCGCGGCGCTCGGCGGTTCCTTGGGCGACTACGGGCGCGGCCTCATCGCCGCCCGCCAGGGCGACATCGACACGGGCGCCGAACGACTGCTGGCCACCGGCGACGCCGCGCGCATGTGGGTGGCCACCGGCTGGCTCGAGGCGCGCGGCCGGAGCGACGACGCCGTCGACGCCTACCTGGCCATCGCGCGGACAGGCGACGGCACGTACGCCGATGACGCCGCCTATCGCGCGCTCGTCCTCGCCCGCCGTCTCGGCGACACCGAGCGGGAGACCCTCGCGCACGACCTGATGCCGACCGGTTCGTTCTTCGACCTGCGGCTGGGGGCGGCGCCGTCCGTCCCGACCGAGGCGAGCGCGGTCGATCCCGCGGCGGGCACGCCGGCCGCGCGACACGCCCTCGACCTGGCCCGCGCGCTCATGGTGGTCGGTGACGACGAGGCTGCCCGGGGTGAGTTGCTGTTCGCCCTGCGGGCGGCGACGGAACGCGAGGACGTGGTCCTGCTGGCCGAGACGCTCCAGCTGCACCACGGCGAGTACCGCCAGAGTCAGCGCGCCGGCCAGGCCCTCGTCGATGCCGGCGATCGCGACGCGCGCGTCTGGCGGATCGCCTACCCCCGCGCGTACGCGGCATCGGTGAAGACGCACGGCGAGCGGTTGGGCGTCGAACCGGCGCTGGTCTGGTCGATCATGCGCCAGGAGTCGGCGTTCTCGCCGGTCGCGGTCTCGTCGTCGAACGCCCAAGGTCTCATGCAGGTCATCCCGTCCACCTGGACCTGGCTCGCCGAACTGCAGCGCGAACATCCCGACGATCCGTTCGACCCGGACGCCAACGTTCGCTACGGGACGTACTACCTGCGTTGGCTGCTCGACTACTTCGACGGCGACGTCGAGCTCGTCGTCCCGTCGTACAACCGCGGTCAGGGCTACATCCGGCGGCTGTACGAGGGCGAGGACGTGCAGTACGACAAGGACGAGCTGTTCCGCGCGATCGACGCGCTCGAGACCCGCGAGTACCTCCAGCGGGTGGCCGTGAACCTGGCCACCTACCGCGCGCTGTACGGCGGGCCGGACCTGGTCGAGGCCGACGCCGAGCGCTGACACGCCCCCCGGCCGACGGTCGGCCCTGCGTGGAGCGTGAGATCGTTCACTGCGCCGCAGCGCCAGCGCGTATCCTAGGGGCCATGTCATGCCTCAGGTGCGTGTGCGTGTGAGCGGGCGCAAGGCGGTCCTCCTCGTCGAAGACGACGAGGGTACCCTCCGCGTCCTGTCGGACGGGCTGTCGAAGACACTCGGGATGTTCGACGTGATCACGGCCCACCACGGCCGTGAGGCGATCGAGGTCCTGGAGAGCCGCCCGGTCGACGTCCTCGTGACCGACCTGGCGATGCCGGTCATGGACGGCTTCGCCCTGATCGCGTACGTCACCAACCGCCGGCCGACGCTCCCGGTGGTCGTGTTCTCCGGGCTCGCGCCTGCCGACGTCGATCACCGCCTCGCCGCCCGCGGCGGCTTGCAGGTGCTGCGCAAGCCGGCCGGTTACCAGGAGGTGGCGGCCGCCGTGTTGGCCGTGCTGGAACGGGCCGACATGGGCAGCGTCGAGGGGATCCCGCTGGCCAGCGTGCTGCAGCTCCTGGAGTCCGAGCGGCGGACCTGCACGGTTCTGGTGACGTCGGGCAAACGTCGCGGGCGCTTGCACTTCCAGTCCGGACGCCTGTTGAACGCCTTCTCCGACGACTTCGGCGCCGAGGGCGAAGCGGCCGCCTACGACATCATGAGTTGGGGCGAGGCCGCCATCGAGTTCGAGTCGCTGCCCGAAGGCGTCCGCAAGCTGATCTACACCCCGCTGCAGTTGATGCTCATCGAGTTGGCCACCACGCACGACGAAGCGCTGAACCCGCGGCGCGGCTTCCCGGTGCCGGCCGCCTGGGGGTTCGGTGCCGACGAGGACGCCGGCGACGAGGTCGCCACGACCGCTCCACGGGAGACGTCCGACCCGGTCGCCGAGACCGTCGACCCCGAGACCGTCGACGCCCCGGCGGACCCCACGGTCGCCGCGCACCCGGGCCAGGACCCGCGAGCCGACGGCGACGAGCTGGCGCTGATCACCGAGCCCGACCCGACGCACGCCGAAGCCACGACGGTCGAGGACGTCGTGTCGATCGCCCGGTCCGACGTGACCGAGGATGCCGTGGATGCGCTTCGGACGCTGCGGCCGTGGGAGGCACCCGACATGGACGAACCGAGGGATCCACCGGCGCCGGACGAGGCGACACACGATCACCTGGGCGACGTCTTCGTCCGGGCCCCCGAGACCGGGTCAGGGAACGGGTCGCCGGCGGACCCCCAGCGCCCCGAGGTGGACCCGTCCGCCGATGGCGAGGCGAGCGACCCGGCGACAGCCGCAGCCGCAGCCGTCACCCCGGCCGCACCCGGCGACGCGCCCGCCGTCTCCTCGTCCCCAGCCACCGAACCACACGTCGCCCAGCTGCTCGAAGCCATCGAACGTCTGGCGCGCCGCGCCAAGGACGCCGACGCCGCCCTCGCTGCGGTCGCCGAGGAGGTCGACGCCTTCCGGGGGGCCCGCCGCCGTTTCGACGAGGTCCACGCCCAACGCGAGCAGCGGCGCCTCGAACTCGAGGCCTTGCGAACCGACGTCGCCCACCTCGCCCGCGAGATCCTCGGGCGCGTCGACGGGATGTTCGACGTGTTCGCCGAGCCGCCCTCGACCGAGGACGCGGCCGCGGAGGCTCCGGCCTCCACGTGAGCGCAGCCCGCAAGCACGTGCTCGTCGTCGACGACGAGCCCGCGGTGCGCGCCCTCCTGTGGAGCGGTCTGGGCATCCATCTACCCGATCACGGCATCGCCACCGCCGCCGACGGCCGTGAGGCCGTGGAGCACCTCGCGATGCACCCGGTCGACATGCTGATCACCGACGTGAACATGCCGGTCATGGACGGCTTCGAGCTCCTGGCCCACGTCCGTAACCACCATCCCAACGTCCCCGTGCTGGTGTTGGCCTCGATGGCGCCGGAGAACGTCCGGTCCGGCACGACCGGCCTCGGCAGCTTCCGCGTCCTGCGCAAACCGGCCTCGCCGGCCGTGGTCGCTCAGCACGTGCGCGACGCGCTCGCCGAGACGGTGCGCGGTCGTATGCCGGGCGTCTCCTTGGCGCCCCTCCTGCGTCTGGTCCAGCAGGAACGGAAGACCTGTTCGCTGCTGGTGCGCTCGGCCACGAGCAAGGGACGGCTCCATTTCCTGTCCGGCGAACTGGTCAACGCCTACGCCTTCGACCTCGACGTGGATGGTGAGGCGGCCGCTCGCCATCTGCTCACCCTCGACCGGGTGACGATCGAGTTCGAGCGCTCCCTGCACAACGACCTCCGGCACATCACCACCCCGCTCGAGGGTTTGCTGCTCGCCGCTGCCGTCGCCCACGACGAAGCGGCGCGGACCGTCGCCGAGCGCGCGAAGACCGCGCTGCCGCCACACCCGCGAACGCTCGAGCACGCGCTCGAAGGCCTGCGATCGTCGTTGGCGGCGGTCCACGACCGCTCCGAGCGGACGGCCGGCCTGTTGCACGACCACGCCGACGACCTGAACCGGTCCATGGCCGACTTGGCCGGGTCCGCGTCGAGCGCCTCGGTGGACGAAGCGCTCGGCGTCGCCTGGCACGAGGTCTCGGCCTTGGCCGCGCGTCTCGTGTCCGCGGCCGAAGCCCTCGAGGGGGCCGCCCGTACGCCTTGAGGAGGCGACGTCGACACCTGCAGCCACGACGAAGCGGCCGCCCAGAAGAGGGCGGCCGCGGTCGATCTGGAGCGGGAGACGGGATTCGAACCCGCGACATCTACCTTGGCAAGGTAGTGCTCTACCAGCTGAGCTACTCCCGCGTGTGGAAGAAGGCCCGGAGCAAAGCTCCAGACCTTCGACCTTCGAAAAATAACTCCTCGCACCGACCTACGTTCGCAGGGAGCTGCCCCCCAACTATCATCGGCGCTGCGGTGCTTAACTTCCGAGTTCGGAATGGGATCGGGTGGGTCCACCGCGCTAAGGGCACGAAGAGCAAAGATAAGACAACCGGAATAGGAAGCATGGCGTCCAGGACATCCCGATGGGATGAGTCCATCAAAGGTTACGTCCTCGTCCGATTAGTACTGGTCAGCTAAACACGTTGCCGTGCTTACACTCCCAGCCTATCGACCCGGTGGTCTACCGGGGGACTTACCCTCACAAGGAGGTGGGAAGACTCATCTTGGAGTCGGCTTCGCGCTTAGATGCTTTCAGCGCTTATCCGTTCCGCACGTAGCTACTCGACATATGCCCCTGGTGGAACAGCCGAGAAACGAGCGGTGCGTCCATTCCGGTCCTCTCGTACTAGGAACAGCTCTCCTCAATCTTCCTACGCCCACAGCGGATAGAGACCGAACTGTCTCACGACGTTCTGAACCCAGCTCGCGTGCCATTTTAACCGGCGAACAGCCGGACCCTTGGGACCTTCTCCAGCCCCAGGATATGACGAGCCGACATCGAGGTGCCAAACTCCGCCGCCGATGTGAACTCTCGGGCGGAATCAGCCTGTTATCCCCGGGGTAACTTTTATCCGTTGATCGATGGCCCTTCCACAAGGTACCACCGGTTCACTAGGACCGACTTTCGTCCCTGCTCGACATGTACGTCTCGCAGTCAAGCTCCCTTATACCCTTACGCTCTATGTGCGATTTCCGACCGCACTGAGGGAACCTTTGTGCGCCTCCGTTACGATTTGGGAGGCGACCGCCCCAGTCAAACTACCCACCTAACGCTGTCCCCCACCCGGATCACGGGCGTAGGTTAGACGGCCGAACTTGTCAGGGTGGTATTTCACCGATGACTCCACCGAAGCTAGCGCTCCGGCTTCACAGTCTCCCACCTATGCTACACAGACAAGTCCAGACATCAGCATCAAGCTGTAGTAAAGCTCCACGGGGTCTTTTCGTCCTGCTGCGGGTAGGCCGCATCTATACGGCCAGTTCAATTTCACCGAGTCTCTGGTTGAGACAGCGCTCCAGTCGTTACACCATTCGTGCAGGTCAGAACTTACCTGACAAGGAATTTCGCTACCTTAGGACCGTTATAGTTACGGCCGCCGTTCACTGGGGCTTCATTTCGGCGCTTGCACGCCTCCACTTGACCTTCCAGCACCGGGCAGGTGTCACACCCTATACGTCCCCTAACGGGTTTGCAGAGTGCTGTGGTTGTGGTAACCAGTCGCTAGAGCCAATTCACTGTGCCTGCTTCGGGCTTTGACACCCTAATGCAGGACCCCTTCTCCCGAAGTTACGGGGCCATTTTGCAGAGTTCCTTAACCAGAGTTCTCTCGCGCGCCTTAGTGCTCTTACACTCGCCCACCTGTGTCGGTTTTGGTACGGGCACCGACGCTTCATCGCTTAGAGGTTTTTCTTGGCACCATGGATTCAACCAGTTATCAGCCCCGTAGGGCCTTCCCGACCAACGTCACTGTGTTCGAGGGCGGATTTTCCTGTCCCTCGCAGCTTCGCAGGCCGCCGGGCATAGCCGTAGCTCCGGTTGGCCTATCCTAATGCGTCACCCCATCGCTCCACGTCGGTGGTGCAGGAATATTGACCTGCTGTCCATCGACTACGCCTTTCGGCCTCGCCTTAGGTCCCGACTAACCCTGAGGGGACGACCCTTGCTCAGGAAACCTTGGGCTTTCGGCGGAAGGGATTCTCACCCTTCTTATCGTTACTCATTCCTGCATTCGCACTTCCGATACCTCCACGGCTCCTTACGGTACCGCTTCAACGGCTTACGGAACGCTCCCCTACCCAACGCACCTAAGGTGCGCTGCCGCGGTTTCGGTGTGTGACTTAGCCCCGATCATCTTCGGCGCAGAGACGCTCGACTAGTGAGCTATTACGCACTCTTTAAAGGAATGGCTGCTTCTAAGCCAACCTCCTAGCTGTCTTAGCGTCTCCACATCCTTCTCCACTTAGTCACAACTTTGGGACCTTAACCGGCGGTCTGGGTTGTTTCCCTCTCGTCTGCGAAAGTTAGCTCACGCAGACTGACTCCCGGGGTCTGGAACGATAGCCTTCAGAGTTTGACAGGGTTTGGTAAGCTGGTAAGCCCCCTAGCCCAATCAGTGCTTTACAACCATCGTTAAACCCCCGAGGCTAGCCCTAAAGCTATTTCGGGGAGAACCAGCTATCTCCGCATTCGGTTAGCTTTTCACTCCTAACCACAGCTCATCCGAAGAGTTTTAAACCTCAACCGGTTCGGCCCTCCACCTCCTGTTACGGAGGCTTCAGCCTGGCCATGGCTAGCTCATGCGGTTTCGGGTCTACTGACAGCGCCTGAACGCCCTGTTCAGACTCGGTTTCCCTTCGCCTCCGCCTATCGGCTTAAACTCGGCACTGCCAGTAAGTCGCAGGATCATGCTTCAAGAGGCACGCCACCATCCTGTTGGCAAGCCAACATAGGACTGTGACTGCTTGTAAGCACACGGTTTCAGGTACTATTTCACTCCCCTCACGGGGTGCTTTTCACCTTTCCCTCACGGTACTTGTGCACTATCGGTCTGCAGGAATATTTAGCCTTACGGGGTGGTCCCCGTAGATTCACGCGAGATTCCACGTGGCTCGCGCTACTCAGGTGCCAACTACGCTTCCGAGCCTTTCGCCTACAGGGCTATCACCTGCTATGGCGCGCCTTTCCAGTGCGCTTCGGCTAGACTCTCGAGTCGACATTGTTGGTCCTACAACCCCGCGGTCCGTAGACCGCGGTTTGGGCTATTCCCTTTTCGTTCGCCACTACTGGGGGAATCGAGGTTTCTTTCTTTTCCTCTAGGTACTTAGATGTTTCAGTTCCCTAGGTTCCCTCCACATGCGCTATGTATTCACGCATGGGTACACGAGGTTCGCTCGTGTGGGTTTCCCCATTCGGAAATCTCCGGATCGAAGCTTGCTTCCAGCTCCCCGAAGCTTATCGCAGGTAGCCACGTCCTTCATCGGTTCTGCAGCCAAGGCATCCACCGTGTGCCCTTAGTAACGTAACCTTCGATCAATTCGTTCGTACGTGTGTAAGAGGATGTTCTGGTTCAAACTCGCGACCTCGCTCCTGACGATCCGAGGACCGTTTCGTCGCGTGATCACGTCGCACGCTCGCGCTTCTTGCCGTCTAGGACGGCGTTCGACGCGTGCGCGTCTTGATTGCTCATGCTTCCTATTCGGCTGTCATTGTGCGCGCCACTCTCGCGAGCGGCAAAAACAAGAGTACACGCTGCGAAGACGACGTGTCAGTTTGGCTCGTTTTGGGGTTCCTGGTTGGAGTGTACGTCATGGGGGTTTGCATGCCGAGGCTGTGGTGGGGGCGGTGGTGGTTGTAGAAGGTGAGGTAGGTGTCGAGGTGGTCGTTGGCGCTGTCGAGGCCGAGGTGTGGGGGTTCGTAGGCGTAGTGTTCGTCGCGGAAGGTGCGTTGGAGTCGTTCGACGCAGCCGTTGCGTTGGGGTCGTCGGGGGGCGATCGTGACGAGCTCGAGGCCGAGGTTGGCGCAGGCCTTTCGAAGTCGCCGCGGAACTCGCTGCCGTTGTCGACTTGGATGCTGCGGATGGGGTCGGGCCAGCGTTCGAGGCACTCGCGTAGGAAGCGTTCGGCGGAGCGGCTGGTGGCGCGGTGGTAGAGGCGGGCGTGGGCGTACTTGCGGGTGGGGTCGATGGCGCTGAAGTGGTAGCGGGTTTCGTGGAGGCTGTTCTCGACGAGGGTGTCGATCTGGATGAGTTCGCCGGGTTGCTTGGCGCGTTCGAAGGGGCGTTGGCGGCGGGCGTGCGCGCGGGGTCGTTGGGTGCGCCAGCGGCGTGTGGGGGTCCAGCCGATGCGGTGGATGCGGCCGCGGTTGAGGAGCTCGGTGAGGACGCGTCCGACGGTGCTGGCGCTGACGCGGATGCCTTCGCGGGCGAGCAGGATGGCGAGTTTCTCTTTGCCGCAGGGGTGTTGGGTGCGGAGGCGTTCGACGGCTTCGCGGACTTCGCGGCGTTTCCAGGGGTCGCGGCGTCGGCGGGTGGTGGTGCGGTTGGTGAGGGCGCGGATGCCGTGTCGTTTGAGGGTGGCGCGCCAGCGGTTGTAGGAGCGGGTGCTGATGCCGAGGATGCGGCAGGCGTCGTTGCGGGTGGCGCCGCGTCGGCGGCGTTCGTCGATCCAGGCGACCATCGACGCCCGAGCGCGGGCGTCGTCGGACACGTCGCTCTTGGCGTGTGCGGCGGCGGTGTGGAATGAGCTGGGTAGACCGCGTATTCTCACTGGGGGGTTCCCCTTCCCTAGCAGGACTGGAACCCCCTTCTCTTACCTCACGAGCGAGCCATCCTTAACAGAACTGAACAGCCCCGGCGTACGACGATCTCCGATGGCCGTCCTTCCGGGGTCCTGGGAGGGGGCCCAGGAGGCGGTCGCCGCCCGTGGCTGGCGCCAACCCGTACGATGGTCCATGCCCTCGATCGACCTCAACGGCGACCTCGGCGAGTCCTACGGGCTGTGGCGCCTGGCCGAGGACGAGGCGCTCCTCGCGGCGCTGACCTCGGTGAACCTGGCCTGCGGCTTCCATGCTGGGGATCCCAGCGCCATCCGGTCCGCGATCCGGGCCGCCGGCGCCCATCGCCTGGCGATCGGCGCCCATCCGAGCTTCTACGATCTGCGTGGCTTCGGTCGAACGCCCATGGCGTTGCCGCCGGACGTCATCCGCGACGACGTCGTCTACCAGATCGGCGCGCTGCAGGCGCTGTGTCGTGCCGAGGGCGCGACGCTGCGTCACGTGAAGCCACACGGCGCCCTCTACCACAGCGTCGCCGGCGATCCAGCGGTCGCGCTCGCCGTGGCCGAGGCCGTGGCGTCGGTCGACGCCGGCTTGCCGCTGGTGCTCCCGGCCGGTGCCGCCACGCGCGGCGTGATGGAGGACGCCGGCCTGACCGTCCTCTTCGAAGCCTTCCTCGATCGCGCGTACGCCCCCGACGGTCGTCTGCTTCAACGGGGACGCCCAGGCGCCCTCATCGACGATCCCATGGAGGCCGCCGAGCGGGCGGTGTCGCTCGCGCTGCACGGGGTCCTCACCGCCATCGACGGCACCGAGATCTCCGTGCGTGCCGACACCCTGTGCCTCCACGGCGACGGCCCCCATGCGGTCGGGATCGCACGGGCCGCCCGCCAGGCGCTCGAACGGGCAGGTGTCGACGTACGACCGGTGGTCGAAGGACTGGGGTGAGGGGCGCGGCCCGAGGCGGCCACGCGCCCGCCGCGCCCATCACGCGATGACGGTCGCCAACCCGTCGAACGCCTGGGCCGACGCCGAGGGCACGACATGGCGTCTCGGGCGCCTGGGTCCGGCGGCGCTGCGCCTCGCCGCCGACGCGGCCCCCTCGGCCGACCTCTCGCGCCGGCTGGCGACGATCCGACGGCGGCTCTGGGCGAACCGGCCCGCCGGTCTGACCGACGTCGTGGTCGGGTACCGGTGCCTCACGCTCGAGCTCCGGCCGGGCGCGCGCGAGCGGCCGTCGGCAGCGGTGCTGCGCGAGATCACGCTCGCCCCCGACCCCGACGACGCCGGCCGCCACGGCGTCGTGCTGCCCGTGGACTACGGCGTCGAGGCCGACGTCGACGCGCTCGTCGCCCGCTTCGGCCGGCCGTGGCGCGACATCGTCGCCACCCACGCCGCCGCCCGCTACGTCGTCGCCTTCCTCGGCTTCACCCCGGGCTTCCCGTACCTCCATGGGCTGCCGGCCGCGCTCGCGCTCCCGCGACGCACCACGCCCCGTGACGTGCCGGCGGGTGCGGTGGCGATCGCCGACGGTCGAGGCGGCGTCTATCCTCGGGCTGGACCGGGCGGCTGGTGGGTGTTGGGGACCACGCGGACCGAGCTGTTCGACCCTTGGCGCGCGTCCCCGGCGCTCTTGGCGCCCGGCGACGAGGTGCGCTTCGCGCCGACGGAGGACGCCGACGCGCACGGCTCGGGCGCGTCACCGCGGGCCGCCGATCGACCGCCGAGCGACGCCGAGGCGCCTCACGGCGACGACACGGCCCTCACCGTGGCCCGCGTTTGGCCGGGCGGCGTCACGCTTCAGGGACGCGCGCGAACGGGCGTCGGCCACTTGGGCATGGCGCAGGCGGGCGCCCTCGACGCCGCCGTCTGGACGATGGCGACCCGCCTGGCGGGCGCGCCGCCGTCGGCGCCGGCGCTCGAGTTCGCCGTCCCCCACGCCGACCTCGTCGCGGAGAAGCCGCTGACGGCCGCGTGGGCGGGGGGAGGTGGCCGTCTGCGGCTGGCGGGGGCCGACGTCCCCATGGGACGTCCGTTCGCGTGGCCGGCGGGCGTCGCGCTCGAGATCCGGCCCGACGCCACCGTCACGGGCGCGGTCCTCATGCTGGCGGTGGGTGGCGGTCTGGTGCCGGTCGGCGGAGCGGCCGGCCATCCGGACCTGGTCGGGGCGGGCAGCACCGACGTGCGCGCGGGCGTGGGCGGGTTCGGCCGCGCCCTGGTGCCCGGGGACGCGCTGGCCTTGGCGGGGGCGCCACGAGCCCCCGACCTCAACTGGAGCGGCCGACTCCGCTTCGCGCGGCAGGTGGCGCTGCGCCTCCACCCCGGGCCCCACGGCGAGACGACGGCGTACGCCGCGCTCCTGACCACCGGGTACCGGCTGGCGGCGCTCGACCGCATGGGGGCGCGGCTGGCCGGGCCTCCCGTCGAGCCGCAGCGCCCCGACGTGCCGTCCGAAGGCGTGCCGCTCGGCGCCGTGCAGCTCCCCGGCGACGGCCAGCCCATCGTGCTCCTCGCCGACCGGGGTCGCACGGGCGGGTACGCGATCGTGGGCGTCGTCGATGGGCGTGACCTGGCCGCGCTCGTGCAGGCCCGGCCGGGGGCGCCGATCGCCTTCGTGCCGCCCACCGGTTGAGGCGACCGGGTCCGCGCCCGATGGCCACGCGAGGGTGACGGGAACGCATGGTGTCGAGCGGCGTGGCCGCGTAGGATGCGGGCATGAAGTACGTCGCGCTCATCGCGCACGACAAGAAGAAGCTCGATCTGGCCGTGTTCGCCAAGGACCACGCGCACGTGCTCCGGCGCTTCCCGCTGGTGGCCACCGGGACGACCGGTCAGGTGCTGGCGTCGAAAGCGGGTCTCGAGGTCGAACGCGTGCGGTCGGGCCCGGAGGGCGGCGACCTCCAGGTGGGCGCACGCATCGCCGAGGACAACGTGCTCGCCGTCATCTTCTTCCGCGACCCCCTGACCGCCCAGCCGCACGAGCCCGACGTGTCGGCGCTCATGCGAATCTGTGACGTCCACCAAGTCCCCCTGGCCACGAACCTCGGAACCGCGCTCGCGATCGTGGCGTGGCTCGAGGAGCAGTTCGTGCCCGAGGACGCCGGCTGACGCGGAGGCCCCAACGCCATGACCGACGAACAGCGCTCCATCCAGAACTTCCTCGACGAGATGCGCCGGCGCTACGCCGACGAGGTCGACGCCGTCGGACTGCCCGAGGGCACCCTCGACTACGTGCGGGCGCGCGTGACCGAAGGCGACGCCGAGACGCTGCTCTTCATGCTGAAGCTCGGCTGGCTGATGGGCCTGCAGACCGGCTTCGCCGCCGGCCGCGCCGGGGACGAGGTCCCGCCGAGCGGTCCAGGTCCCATCCAGGCCTGAGCTTCGCGCGAGGCGAAGACCTCAGCCCCGCCGCATCGACCGCGCCAGCAACTGCGCTTGGCTGTCGACGCGGCGTTGGCCCGGCCGCCTTCGCACCCGCGCGTACGCGCCGCTCGGCAGCAGCTCGCGCGCCTTGACGTTGTCGCGCAGCTCGAGCTCCAGCACCTCCAGCACCGCCCGCTTGAGGCGCCGGTCCTCGACCGGGAACACCGTCTCCACGCGCGCGTTCAGGTTGCGCTGCATCCAGTCGGCCGAGCCGAGGAAGAGACGCTCGGCCCCGTCGTCGAGGAAGTACGTCGCGCGGGCGTGCTCGAGGAAACGGCCGACCACCGAGCGGACCGTGATGGTCTCCGAGACCCCGGGTATCCCCGGCCGCAAGCAACAGACGCCGCGCACCGACAGCTCGATGCGGACGCCCGCCTGCGAGGCTCGGTACAGCGCCTGGATCGTCTCCGGGTCGACCAGCGCGTTCATCTTGGCGACGATGCGCGCGCGTCGACCCGCCCGAGCGTGGTCGGCCTCGCGCTCGATGGCCGCGATGAGCTCGGAGCGCAGCGTCTGCGGCGCCACCCACAGCTTGCGCCAGGTCCGCTGCTTGCTGAAGCCGGTCAGGACGTTGAACAGCTCGGAGACGTCGGCCCCCAGGTCCGGATCGCACGTCAGCAGGCCGAAGTCGGTGTAGACCACCGCGGTGCCGGGGTTGTAGTTGCCCGAGCCGAGGTGGACGTAACGGCGGATCTCGGACGTGCCCCCGGCCCCCCGCTCGCGGCGCACGACGAGCAGCGCCTTGGCGTGGGTCTTCAACCGCGCGAAGCCGTAGACCACGTGCACGCCGGCGCGTTCGAGCTCGCGCGCCCACACGATGTTGTTCTCCTCGTCGAAACGGGCCTTCAGCTCGACCAAGGCGGTGACCAACTTGCCGTTGCCGGCCGCTCGCGCGAGCGCGGCCACCACCGGCGACTGCCGCCCGACGCGGTACAGGGTCTGCTTGATCGCGAGCACGTCGGGATCGTCGGCGGCTTCCTGGAGCAACCGCAAGACGGCGTCGAAGGTGTGGAACGGGTGGTGCAGCAGCACGTCGCCCTCGCGCACGGCGTCGAACACCGAGTCGTGCCGTCGCAGCGCACGTGGGACGCGCGGCACGAAGGGGGGGTCGCGCAGGGCGGGGATGGGCAGCGTCGCCAGCTCCAGGAAGGCGGCGGCGTTGAGGTGGTGGGCGATCTCGTAGACGTCGTCCACGTCGACGCGCAGCAGGTCGCGCAGCTGATGGCGCCAGGCCTCGGGCATGTCGGCGGCCACCTCGAGCCGCACGACGTCGCCCCAGCGGCGCCGCCGCACCTCGTCCTCGACCGCTCGCAGCAGGTCGTCGGCCTCGTCCTCGGCGATGGCGATGTCGGCGTCGCGCGTCACCCGGAAGCCGTGGGCGCGGCGCACGTCGTGGCCGGGGAAGAGCTCCGCCACGCGGCACCGGATGAGGTCCTCGAGCATGACGAAGCCGTGCTCGGGACCCGGCAGGCGCACGAAACGCGGCAGCACCGAGGGCACCTGCACGATCGCCATGCGCCTCACGCCGTCTTCCTGATCGATGACCTCGAGCAGCAGCGAGAACGACAGGTTGGGCAGGCGCGGGAACGGATGGCCCGAATCGACCGCCAACGGGGTGAGGACGGGGAACAGCTCCTGCGCCCAGAACGCGTCGAGACCGTCGCGTTCGGCGTCGCTCAGGTCCGCCATCCGGCGGATGGTCACGCCGTGGGTGGCGAGCCCTGGCAGGACCTCGTCGCGCAGCACCCGCCGATGCTCGTCCACGAGCGGGTGCAGGACGTCGGAGACGGCCGCGAGTTGTTGCGCGGCCGTGAGCCCGTCGGCGCTGAGTCGCTCCACCCCGGCCGCCTGCTGCGCCTTGAGCCCGGCGTAGCGGATCATCATGAACTCGTCGAGGTTCGAGCCGAAGATGGCCAAGAACTTCAAGCGCTCGAGGAGCGGATGCTCCGGGTCGCGCGCCTCTTCGAGCACGCGGCGGTTGAAGGCCAGCCAGGCGAGCTCGCGGTTCAGGTAGAGGGCGGGATCGAACGCGTCGGCGTCAGCGGGCATCGAGCGTGAGCGTATCAGCCGTGCGTCACGGGCGGAACCGGACGGCGTGGGGTTCGCCGATGTCGATCCGGACGAGCTCGCTGCGCACGGTCACGTCGCCGAAGGTGCCCTCGCTCTGCACCACGAGACCGGTGTCGGCGTCCACCCACACGCGCGCCCTCCTCGAGCGTCCAGCTCGTCAGGTTCGCGCCGTCCCAGGTGAGCAGCACCGCGGCCAGCCCGCCGTCGGCGTCCGAGGTGGTGATGCGCGCGCCGAGCGGTCCGATCTCGACCAGGGTCGACGTGGCGAACGCGTCGTCGACGTAGGTGGCGAGCTCCGCCTCGTACGCCAGGGTGCCCCAGGGTGGCAAGGCGTTCTGGGCCTGCGCGAACGTGAGGACCATGGCCGCCCCGAAGAGGACGGCGAACCGGCGGGGCTGTGCTCGATGGGGGTTCATGCCCCCAGCATGCACCGCCCGGCGGTCAACGCGTCTTGTCGATGCGCACGCCGCCGGGGTCCGGGATCGGCGTCTGAGCGAGATCGGCGGCGTCGGGCCGGCCTTCGTCCCACGCGGCCGCGGCCGCCTCGTCGGGCGTCTCGTGGAGCAGCTCGACCTCGAACGACTGGTCCGCCTTGAGGCTGGCGCCCACCGAGCAGTACTTGGTCGTGGCCAGCTCGACGAAGCGCGCGAAGGTGCGACGGTCGAGGCCGGGAGCGTCGATGACGTGGCGCGCGCGCAGACGCGTGTAGAACGCGGGCACGCCCTCGGCGCGGTCGCCCTCGAGCTCGATCCGGTACGAGACCACCGTCACACGCCGCTTCTTGAGCATCTCGACCACGTCGTAGGCGACGCAACCCCCCCAGGCGTTGAGGACGAGTTGCATCGGCCCCATGCCGAGCGGATGCTCCTTCGTGCCGTCGATGAGGACTTGGCGTCCCTCGGGGGTGAGCCCGACGAAGCGTTTGTCGACGAGGAAGCGAAGTTCGGTACGCGTGGTCTCGGCCATGAGGACAGGGTACGGCGCGGTAGCCTGCGCGGGTGCCGCATGAGGAACAGAGCCTCGCCGCCGTGGACGCGCCGTGGCCTCCGCCACCGGGACCTCGGGCGATCAAGGCCGACTGGCGGCGCTGGGCGCGCGTGATCCGCAGCGCTTGGGCCGCGGGCCCGCTCCGCGAGCGGGACGAAACGGCGCTGCGCGACCACCTGGAGGCCTGGGGGCCCTGGCGCGCGGCCGGCTCGGTGCTGATCTACCTGCCCTTCGGCGACGAGCTCGACCCGCGTCCGCCCCTGGAGGCACGGCGCGCGTTCACCACCCGCACCGACGTTCGGGCCGCCCGGCTCACCGTGCACACCGTGGCCAGCGCCGTCGAACGCCATCCGCTCGGCTTCCTGCAACCGCCGCTCGGTGCGCCCGAGGCCGACATCGACGAGATCGACCTGGTGCTCGTCCCGGGCCTGGCGTTCGCCGTCGACGGGACCCGGCTGGGGTACGGACGGGCGTTGTACGACGGGTTGCTCCCGCAACTCCCGGCACGCGCACCGCGCGTCGGCGTGACCCTCGACGCGCTGGTCGTACCCGCCCTGCCGCGCGAACCGCACGACGTGCCGGTGACGCACCTGCTCACGCCGACGGGTGTGCGGGCCGTCGAACCCTGAGCGCGGCGCGGCGCCCCGGCCGTCAACGCCAGGGGAAGCCCATGCTCTTCCAGCCGGTCCGCATGCTGCGGAGCAGGTCGCGCGTGCGCCACGACTCCGCCTCCTGCACGGGTCGCAGCAGCACCCAGGCGGTGGCGCGCAACACGCCCGAGAGCACGAACAGCCAGTGGTAGGCGGTCCAGGTGCTGCCGAAGGCGGGCATCTCGAAACGCGCCAGGAGCACGAGCAACGGGCCCGACAGGACGCCGCCGACGAAGCCCGACAGACCGGTCCCCAGGCTGTACATGGCGATGAACGCGACGCGGTTGGTCTGCGGGGCGGAGACGAGCGCGAGGTTGAAGATCGCGGGACCGATCGCCCCCCAGGCGATGGCGTCGAACACGGCCGACGTCCAGATCCAGCCGATCCAGCCCGTCAAGCCGGCGGCGATCCACGTCGAGGGCAGGGCCAGGCCGGCGATGAAGGTGCCGATCGCCAACACCCCCTTGTTGCCCGATCGGTCGGCCACGCGACCCCACAGGGTCGTGGTCGCCAGTCCCGTCACGGCGGCGATGGAGACCCAGATGGCGATCTGCGTGAAGCTCAGGCCCAGCGGGCCCAAGAAGTAGGGGAAGACGAAGGGTGCGGCCAGCATCACGACGAACTGCCAGTAGAGCGCGAACCGCAGGAAGCGGCGGAAACCGGCGTCCTGGAGGGGCAGCGTGACCACCTGGCGCAACCGGAGCGGCGACCGTTCGGTGGGCGGATCGAGCTGCCGCAGGTAGACACCCACGCCCAGGAGCGCCAGCACCACCGACGTCACGAGCACCACCTGGAACGACAGCGGCGCGCCGACCCGGTCGAGGAACACCCCGGCGGCCAGGTTCGCCACCATGGCGATCACGCCGACGACGCCGGCCCGCAGTCCGAAGTAGCGTCCGCGGTCGCGCTGGGGGATCACGTCGCCCATCCATGCGGCCCAGAGCGTGCCGTTGGCGGCCAGGAAGAAGCTGCTGAGCAGGACGACGCCGATCAGGAGCGTCGGGCGCCACGTGTCGGGCACCGGCAGGATCGGCAGCGCGGCCGCCAGCAGCCAGGTGAGCCGCGACACGAGCGCGGCGAGCACGGTGAGGCGCTTGCGCCGACCCGACGCCGCCGCCAGGAAGGCAGCCGCGGGGCTCGCCATCTGGGCGAGCAGCGGCACCGAGCCCACCAGCGCGATCTCGGCCGGGCTCGCGCCCACGTGCAGCATGAACCCGATCAGCACCGAGCCCGACGTCCAGTTCAGGAAGACCTGCGTGAGCGACCCCTCCAGGATCGACCACTTCATGGTCGTCTGGACGGCCGCTCGCGTCGCCGGGTCGAGGTCGGCCAGGTGTTGGGCAGCGCCGGGAGGCGCGGGGGGAGCGACGGGCGAATCCGACATGCAACCCGGAGTCTACGGCAAGGCCCCGGAAGGGGTGTTCATCCGACCCCGTCGGTGGCCACGGCGAGGGCGCGGGCCAAGACCTCCATGCCCTCGTCGATCTGCTCGTCGCTCACGTCGAGCGGCGGCAGCAGCCGCACGCAGTTGCCGTACAATCCCGCCCGCAGGACGATGAGGCCGCGCCGCAGCGCCTCGCCCGTGATCCGCGCCACCAGCTCCGGATGCGGACGTCGATCGACCCGGTCGACCACGAGTTCCATGGCCAGCATCGGCCCCAAGCCGCGCACCTCGCCGACCTCGGGGTACGTCGCCGCGAAGCCGTCGAGGTGCTCGCGCAGCCGCTCGCCCACGGCCCGAGCGCGCGGCAGGAACCCGGGCGCCGTGATCAGGTCGAGCGCCGCGAGGGCCGCCACACAGGCGAGCGGGTTGCCCGAGTAGGTGCCCCCGAGACCGCCGCCGTGCGGCGCGTCGAGCAGGTCCGCGCGGCCGACGACGGCCGCGATGGGCATACCGGCGCCCAGCGCCTTGGCGGTGACGAGCAGGTCGGGGACGACGCCTGCATGCTCGACGGCCCACAGCCGGCCGGTGCGGCCGAGCCCGCACTGCACCTCGTCGGCGACGAACACCACGCCGTGGCGGGTGCAGATCTGGCGCAGCGCCTGCAGGAAGGCGGGCGGGGCGGGCACGAACCCGCCCTCTCCCTGGACCGGTTCGACGACCACCGCGGCGAGCGCCGACGGGTCCACCTGGGCGACCAGCGCGCGCTCGACCCCGGCGATGGCCTGGGCCACGACCTCCTCCTCCGTCAGAGCCGCTGGGCGTCGGTAGAGGTCGGGGAACGGCAAGCGGTAGATCTCGGGTGCGAACGGCCCGAAACCCCGCTTGAAGGCGGCATAGCGGCTGGTCATGGCCAGCGTGAGGTTGGTGCGCCCGTGGTACGCCCCCTCGAACACGAGCACGCCCGGCCGACCGGTGGCGGCGCGCGCGATCTTGACCGCGGCTTCGACCGCCTCGGCGCCCGAGTTGAGCAGCACCGCCTTCTTCTCGCCGGTCCCGGGCGCGAGCGCCACGAGCCGCTCCAGCAGCGCCACGTACGGCTCGTAGGTGCCGACGATCGCGCACATGTGGATGAGCTCGGCCGCCTGCGCCTGCAGGGCGGCGACCACCGGCGCCGGGGTATGGCCGACGGTCAGCGCGCCGATGCCGCCTGCGAAGTCGAGCAGCGTGTTGCCGTCGACGTCGACCACGGCCGCCCCGTGCGCGTGGGCGATGGCGACGTCGGTGAGCTTGGCGGCGCCGCGCGCCGAGACGGCTTCGCGACGGCGAACCAGCGCCCGGCTCGCGGGTCCGGGCACGTCGGTGACGAGCGCGATCGTGGGCATACAGGTCCTCCAGACGTCGGTGACGTCCATGCTACGCCGCCGCCAACACCTCGCTGGCCGCCCGCTCGCCACTCTCGAAGGCACCGTGGACGGTCGCCGCCGAGCCCTCGCCGGCCGTCGCCTCGCCGGCCCAGAACAGAGGGGGTGTCGGTGCCGCCAGCGCGGCGCGGGCGCCCAGGCCCCCGGGGACCACGTGGCTGTACCCACCGTGCGCCCACGGATCGTGGGGCCAGGCGACGAGGCGCGCACGGTCGTAACGCAGGGTCGAGCGCTCGCGCGGCGCGAGCTCGGCGGTCAGGGCCTCGAAGGCCCGCGCCAGGGCCCGGTCGGGCGGGAGCCGCAACAGCGAGAGCGCGGCGGCGCCGGAGACGAAGCCCGTCCAGACCGGTCGGGTGGTGCCGGGCGGCGCCGACGTCCACCACATCGGCGGGGTGCCGGCCGCGTAGAGGGCCTCGATCGCGGGGCCGCCGGGCACGGCGGGCGCGAAGGGCGGCCGGTCGAGCCGGTAGAGCACCTTCACGACCGGTCCCATCCGCAAGCCCGCCAGCGCCGCACCCTTGAGCGCGCCCAGGTCCGGTGCGAACACCACGTCGCCGCTCTGCAACACGCCCAGCGGCAGCGCGACCACGACGTGGCGCGCGCGCCAGCCGCCGCCCCCCGCGGTCGCCACCCGTACCCCGCCCGCCTCGACCTCGACGCGGGCGACCGGGGTCTGGAGGCGGACGTCGAGATCGGCGGCCAGCGCCTGCGGCAGGGTGTCGTAGCCCGCCGTCAGGCGATGGTCGCCCAGGCCGGCACGGTCGCCGGCCAGCGCGAGCCCCAGAGCGGCCGCCGACAAGCGATGGGGGTCGTCGCCGGCCGCGTTCGCGAACGAACGCCGCACGTAGTCCCGCTGCTCTCCGCTCCAACCGATGCGGAGGAGGTAAGACTCGAGGTCCTCGAACGGGCGCGGCGACCCGTCCGGCCAGGCCATGGTGCGGGTGCGGTCGAACGAGGCGTCGCTCGTGCGCGCGTCCCGCATGGTGCGCAGCGAACCATCGGCGAGCCGCACCAGGCTCTCGTCCTGTTTGGCCCAGAGGCGCGTCTCGAGACCGAGGCCACGCAGCAGCGGCCACGTCGCCGCGCGGTCGCCATGGACGAACTCGGCACCGAGCTCGACCGGGTATCCCGCCAGGTCGCGATCGGTCCACACCCGTCCGCCCACCCGGTCGCGCGCATCGAGCACGACGACGTGCACGCCCGCGTCGTGGAGATCGCGCGCGGCCTTCAGGCCGGCCACCCCGGCGCCGAGGACCAGGACGTCGGCGGACGCGGTGGACGTGTCAGCGACCGTTCTCGCCGCGTCCCGTGGGCCTGCTGGGTGCGGCGGGTGCGGCGGCGGCGGCGCGCGGCCCGGACGACGGGGCCGCCGGGGAGGTCGACGGCGGCGGCGGAACCGGTGCCGACGTGCTGGCAATCGCCGGCGTGGCGACCGGCGTGCCCGGCAGCGTCGAGGTGGTGGCAGCGGTCGGTGCGACGACGGTCGACGTGACCGAGGCGGGCGCGGTCGCCGCCGCAACGGCGGTGGCCCCAACGGCGGTGGCCGCAGTGGCGGCCGCCGCGGCGGCGGGCGCGGCAGCGGTCGGCGTCGTCACGCTCGCCCTCAGCGTCGGAGCCGGCCGCGGGGACTTGCCCAACCCGGTCCGACCCGGGATCGACTTGCCGGGCACCGGCTTGCCCATCCCCTTCGCGGGGGCGACGCGAGTCGGCCACCACGCCAGCAGCACGGCGCAGCCGCCCGCCTTCGGTTCCGGGTAATACCCCTCGATGATGCCCAGCGGCGCCAAGCCCCGATGGAGTTGCATGGTGACCGTCGGGTCGACCAGCTCGCCGGCGATCACCCGTTCGGCGTAGGCACGCGGCGTCAGGACGTCGGCGTACCGGTGGTAGCCCATGAGCATCCCGCCCGCGTACCACCCCTGCAGCCCGAGCTCGGGCACGAGGCCGAGACGCGCCCGGTACAGGGCGCTGGCGATCCCACGCCGCTGGAAGCTCGGGTGGACGGCGATCTCGACGCCGTACAACCAGGCGCCGTCGGGGTCGTGGGTGGGCAGACCGTGGTCGCCGATGACCTCGTACCAGGTGAGCGGCGGGGCGTCGGGGGGACGCGCGGTGCGCAGCGTCGTGGCGGTGCCGACGACCACGTCGCGCCCGCCCGACCGGGTCACGGCGACGAACTGACCTTCGGGGAACCGCTCGAGCTGGCGTGCGACGTGCTCCGTGTGGCGCGCCCGCTTGACGGGGTCCAGCGGGTACCCGTTGGCCAGGTGGATGACGTCGAAGACCTCGGGCGCATGGCCCAGCTCGGTCGGGACGACCTCGAAATCGATCGATCCAGATGTGGCTTCCATGGCGTCGCGACGAGCAACGCCTACCGTTGCAAGCTCGGAAAGGGGGAAAACGCCAAACGAGTCAGGTTCGTGCGGACCCGGGTCCGGCCATCCTCCACAACCTTCACGCGAGAGCCTTTCCTCACGGGACCCCGTAGGGCTCGATCGGTCCGAACTCACACTGTAGGGTTGTCTCGAAAGCTTCTCACTCTCCCTCTAGCTCGTTTTCTTGCCCGACGCTAGCACGGCCCCCGGGGGGGACGGCAAGCGGTTCGGTCACGTTCGAAGGCGCCGGCATGGGTGGACGAGCGCCCGGACGGGGGCCACGGCGGGTGCCGGCACCGATGTCGCCGAGCCCGGCCCAGACGCCGGTTAGGATGCCGCGTGACCCGGCGTGCGCCCCGAGTCGATCCCGTCCAGGCCGCCGCCGACCGCCGCGCGGCGTGGCTGGCGGCGCCGGCGATCACCTACCTGATCGTCTTCTTCTTGCTGCCCTTGCTGTTCGTCGTGAGCGCCAGCCTGCTGACGCGGGGCGCCGGCGGACAGCCCGTATGGCCGCCGACCTTCGCGCACTTCGAGCGGGTGTTCACCGTGTTCGCCCCCGTCGTCTGGCGCACGCTCGGCTTCGCGTTCGTCACGACCGCCCTGTGTCTCCTCGTCGGCTACCCCACCGCGCTCTTCATCGCCCGCCGGCGCCGCTCGAGCGTCCGGCTCCTGCTCCTGTTCCTGGTGCTGCTGCCGTTCTGGACCAACTTCCTCGTGCGCACCTACGCGCTCATCACGATCGTCCAGCGCGAGGGCTTCCTCAACGGGCTCCTCGTACGTCTCGGCCTGTTGGCCGAACCGGCGACGCTGCTCTTCACCTCGGGGGCGGTGGTGCTGGGCCTCGTGTACGGCTACTTGCCGTTCATGGTCCTGCCGATCTACGCCGCGGTCGAACGGCTCGATCCACGTTTCGTCGAGGCGGCCCACGACCTGGGCGCCAACGACTGGCGCGCGTTCTGGCGCGTCGCCTGGCCGCTCACGCTGCCGGGCGTCATCGCCGGCTCGATGCTGGTGTTCATCCCCGCGGTCGGCGCCTTCGTGACCCCGGACCTGATGGGGGGCACGCGCGGTCTGATGATCGGGAACCTGGTGCAGTCGCAGTTCGGCGGGCGCGGCAACGTCCCCCTGGGGTCGGCGATCTCGGTGGTGCTCCTGGTGTTCGTGTTCGTCGGCGTGCTCGTGTACACACGCTTCGGGGACCGGGTCGACCGGTGACCGTACAGGGGCGCGCGCTGCGCCGGGACCTCGCGCTGCGACGCGTGGGACGCTGGCTGCTGGCAGCAGTGCCGGTCGCTGCGTTCGTGTTCCTGTGGGTGCCGATCGCCGTCCTGGTGGTGTTCTCGTTCAACGACGCCGAGTCCGTGTCGGTGTGGCGTGGGGTCACGCTGCGCTGGTACCACAACCTCTTCGACAGCGTCAGCGGCGGTCCGGGCCGCTTCCAGACCGACCTCCTGCTGCGGTCGGTGCGCAACTCGCTCGTCGTCGCCGGCGTCTCGACCGTCGTCGCCACCGCCTTGGGCACGGCCTTCGCGCTGGCCGTCGCCCGCGGTCGCTTCCGTGGTCGGCGGCTGTTCGACGCGCTGTTCTACCTGCCGGTGGTCATCCCCGACATCACGATGGGCGTCTCGCTGGCGGTGTTCTTCCGGATCGTGTTCGACGTGGTGGAGCGGTGGACGGGCGTGCACCTGGTGGCGGGATTCGGCACGATCATCCTCGCCCACGTGGCGTTCAACGTGGCGTACGTGGCGATCGTGGTCCAGGCGCGGCTGGCGACCATGGACGCGTCGCTCGAGGAGGCCGCCCACGACTTGGGCGCCAACGTCTGGCAGACGTTCTGGCGCGTGACCTTCCCGATCCTGGCGCCCGGCGTCCTGGCCGCAGGCCTCCTCGCCTTCACCCTGTCGCTCGACGACTTCGTCATCACCTTCTTCACGGCCGGCGTCGGCACGACCACGTTGCCGGTGTTCGTCTACGGCCTCCTCAAGCAGCGCGTGCCGCCGGAGATCAACGCCGTGAGCACCCTGATGATCGTCGCGTCGCTGGTGCTCGTCGGGACGTCGCTCCTGCTCCAGCGGCGACGGCCGTCGACCTGAGCCACCGCGGTTCCGGAGCCACGGAAGAGCGACGCCCCCGGGCGGACCCAGGGGCGTCGAGGCGTGGCGGACAGGAGCTCAGCCGCCGAAGCGCATGATCTTCAGGTACTTGTCGAGCGCCTTGTGGGTGCGCACGATGTCCTTCTCGGTGAGCTTGTAGCGACCGCTCTCGAGGCTCTGATCGATGATGACGCGGCAGCGTTCGAGCGCGTCGGTGCCGGCCGTGGTGAGGGTCAGCCGCCGCTTGCGGCCGTCCTCGTCGGCGCGGGCGCGCTCGATGAGGCCCCGGCCCACCAGTCGACTGATGACATGGGACACGGTGGGCGATGCCTGGTTGAGGCGGGCGGCGATGTCGGTGGGGTACACGACGCCTTGGTCGATCGCGTGCAGGACCGACAGGTCCTGCATCGTCAGGTTGGTCTCGCCCTCGAGCCACTCGTTGAGCAGCCGGTCGGTATCGCGGGCGGATTGGAGGATCACTCGGAACAGTTCCAGGAGGTTCGTGGTGGCAGCCATAAGGATGTCATCTTACACCAGCGATGCTTCGGAGGGCGTGGCGAACTCACGGGCTCGGACGGCCGCGCACGCGCGCATCGGAGGGTGTACGCTCGGTCTTTACGGCCGTCCTGGCCGACGAACCGACTTGCACGCGCGGTGCGCGTCGACGCCCGTCGCCTACCTCGGCTCGATGAGAGATCCGTTTCGGCGTCAAGATGCCCGCGCGCCTTCGTTCCGGTCGCGGAAGCCGGGGTCGCGCCATACGATCCATGTCGCCCAGCCGTCGGCGGCGCTGTCGTCGAGGTACCCCGGGAGCAGGCCCTCGACGACGAAGCCGTTGCGCAGCTGCATGGTGAGCGTGGGATCGAAGAGCTCGCCGCGCACGACCTTGGCGACGTAGGTCTCGGCGTCGAGCGTCCCCTTGTGGTGCACGAAACCGGGCAGCAGACCGCCCGCGACGATGCCCCGCTTGCCGTGCCGACGCACCAACGCCTTGCGTGCGTCGTAGAGGCGCCGACCGATCCCCAGACCGCGGTAGTCGGGATCGACCGAGACGTCGGCCCCGTAGTACCAGGCGCCCGCGGGGTCGTGGCGCCCGTACCAGCCGTCGTCGATGAGCTCACGGAAGGTATGGCCCGGCTGCGCGCGGTCGAGGTCGACGAAGAAGCCCGAACCGAGACCCACGACCCGTGGCGCCGTCAGCGCGCTTCCGTCCGGTGCCCCCTCCGTCGTGGCGACCAGGTCGGCCTCCGGGAACACGTCGAGGTGATGCGCGAAGTGCTCGGCCCGCATGAGCTCGGCGGGCCCGAGCGTGGGGAAGCAGCGGCGCTGCAGGTCTTCGAGAGCGGCCGCCTGCGACCGCGTCGCGGGCGCGATGGCGACGTTCACGGCCGACCGCGACGGCCGGTCCGACGACGGCGGGTGCGACGACGGCCGGTCCGACGATGACGGCTCGTCCGGCGCGGTCATGCCGGCAGCGGCACCCGCACGTACGCCCCCTCGCTCGGCAAGCCCCGCACCGCCCAGAAGTCGCGGGTGGCCGGCCGCATGACGGCCGCGCCACAGGTGGCCACGTGCCGCGGCGGCGCGCCCCGGTAGCAGATCGCCTCGGGGTCGCGGGTCACCTCCTCCAGGTGGGCGGGCGTGAGGTCGGCCCGGTCGAGCAAGGCGAGGCCGCGCGCCAACCGCCGCTCGCTGCTCGCCACCGCGGCCGGGTCGCGCGGGCGCTCGACCGCTCGGGTAGCTTCGGCCAGGCAGTGGTTCGTGTGCACCAGGGGTCGATCGTCCAGCGGGACCACGTGCGTGCGGGTGGTGGTCGCCTCGACGTTGGCGCCGCGCCCCTCGGCGTCGAGGAGCAGGTAGTTGTGGGCACCGGCCAAGGGCGCCTCGACGATGCACCGCAGGGCCGTGTCGAGGTCGCGCTGCTGCAGCGCCTTGCGCACCACCACCGGCCACGTGACACCCGCCGCGCCGTCGCCGGCGGTGAGGTTGTTGATGCCGACGCAGACGCCGTGCTCGTTCATGCCGATCATGCCGAGGCAACCGAGCGAGGTGAACACGACGAAGGCCGGCGCGTCCCGCGGTGCGGCGCGCAAGACGACGACGTGCTCGGTCGCGGTCTCGTGCATGTCCCAGGTCTGCCCGAAGAGCGCCTGGCCCGCCGCCGCGCGCGCCGCCGGGACCAAGAAGGCGGTGCAATCCATCGCCTCCTCCGGCACGGGCAGGTCGACCCGGGAGCCGCCGGCGACGGCGTACGCGGCGTCGACGAGGTCGGTGAAGCCGTTGGCGACGGCCACCTCGGCCGGCGACAACCCGGCGGCCTCGGCCATGGCGGCGAGCTCGTCGGCCAGGTCGGGGGCGTAGGCGCGCTCGGCCTCCACCGTGGCTTGGG
Source organism: uncultured Trueperaceae bacterium (assembly GCA_963839375.1). Taxonomy (GTDB): domain Bacteria; phylum Deinococcota; class Deinococci; order Deinococcales; family Trueperaceae; genus JAABTL01. The sequence continues at coordinate 202,341 of CAWIUY010000024.1, forward strand.
CCAGTGCCAGCACCTCGGCGCGGCTCAGCGATCGTCCCGTCCACACCGGCTGTCCGGCGAGGTGCACGCGCTCGGCGGCGAAGGCGCGCAGAGCGTCGCGGGCGGCGGCGCCGTGAACGGCCCCCATCTGGGCCGGCGTGCCGGCGAGGTCGAGGATCGGCAGGTCCATGGCGCCGAGTCTAGCCGGCGCGCGGCGGTATCGGCACCGACGGTGCGCCATCGACGTCCCGACGATGCCCCGTCGACGTCCGGACGGCGGGCCGTGTCGGCACCGATCGCGTCTGGCGCGCCGCGTCAGGCGAACAGGTCGAGGTCGGGCGCCGCGCGACCGAGCACCCGGCCGGCCACCGCCCGCCCCAGGATCGCGCCGATCACGTTCCCCGTGCCGTCGTAACCACCCAACGCCCACACGTCCTCGCGCACCTCCTCGACGACGGGCAGGCGCCGTTCGGTGAAACCGACCGACGCCGCCCAGCGGTGCGTGATGGGCGCCGCGACACCGAGGTCCTCGCGCAAGAAGCGCTCGCAGCGTGCTTGCACGTCGTCGCTCGGTCGGGCGTCGAAGGTCCACTCGTCCGCGCCGCCGTGGTCGCGGAACCCGCCCAGGGCGAGGCGACCCGCGGGCGTCCGTTGCACGTACTCGTAGCCGTAGCGCAGGTACAACGGCCGGGGTAGGAGCACCTCGTCGGTCGGCGCGGTCGCCAACATCTGCAAGCGACCGGTCCGCACCCGACCGACGAGCTCGGGCAGCAGGCGTTCCAGCTGCCCATCGACGGCGACGATGGTGGCGGTGCAGCGGACGCGGCCGTGCGACGTCAGGACCTCGCCATGCCCGAGACGTCGAACCGGCGAGCGCTCGTACAGATGGGCGCCGGCCGCCAGCGCCCCGGCGGCCAGCGTTCGGCACCGCGCCAACGGATCGAACGTGGCGTCGTCGGGGAACAGCAGCCCATGCCCCTCGGGGCCGTCGTAGGGCGCGACCGGCAAACCGTCCTCCACCATCGCCGCCAGCTGGGCCGCGACGTCCTGACGTTCGTCGGCGTCGCTGGCGATGCGCACCGAGCCGGTGCGCCGGCCGCAGCCGGGCGCCTCCTCCAGGATGCGGCCGATCTCGTCGGCCGTGCGCCGGTGCAGGGCCACCGCACGCGAGCGGCCGAAGCGGCGCACCGCCACGTGGTGGAAGTCGGCGGCCCCCGCCAGGAGCAGGCCGCCGTTGCGGCCGGCCGCGCCACCGGCGATCGTGCCCGCGTCGACACCCACCACGCTCGCGCCCAGCGCTTGCAAGCGGCGCACGGCGCTGAGGCCGGAGCCCCCCAGGCCGACCACGCAGACGTCCGCGTCGATCTCCTCGCGCAGGCTCGGCAAGGGGCGCCAGCGCCCGTCCTCCCACACGGGACGCCCCCGCAGATCGCGCCTCCCGGCCGGCGAGGCGGGCTCGCGGAGGTCGCTCACGCGAGGACGCTGGCGTGGTCGTCGCGCCACCGGACGGAGACCGGTCGGCCGCGGACGAGCATCGCGTCGAAGCCAGCGTCGCGGTTCTGGAGGCGGGCGACCACCTCGGCACCGCTCGCCAGGGCGACCCGGTACCTCACGTCGGTGCCCAGGTAGTGCACGTCGGCGACGACGCCCCGCAACACCGTCCAGCCGTCTGCCGGCTGCGGGTCGTCGGCGGCCGACACGTCGATCTTCTCGGGCCGCACCGCCAACACGACGTCGGCCCCAGCGACGAGGTTCGGTTCACGGACGGCGGCCTCCACGCGGCTGTCGTCGGCCAGACGCACGACGGCCCGGGCGCCATGGCGCGTCTCGAGGCGGCCGTCGAGGAAGTTGGTCTCGCCGATGAAGTCGGCCACGAAGCGGCTCGACGGCCGCTCGTAGACCTCGTCCGGGGTGCCGACCTGCAGCGCCCGGCCTTCGGACATGACGGCGATCCGGTCGGCCATCGTGAGGGCTTCCTCTTGATCGTGCGTGACGTACACGAAGGTGATGCCCACCTGCTGCTGGAGCCGCTTGAGTTCGAACTGCATCGCTTTGCGCAGCTTCAGGTCGAGCGCACCCAACGGCTCGTCGAGCAGCAGCACGGCGGGACGGTTCACGAGCGCGCGCGCCAGCGCGACGCGCTGCTTCTGGCCACCCGAAAGCTGACCCGGGCGGCGCCCGGCGGCGCCGGGCAGATGCACCATCGCCAAGGCGTCGAGCGCGCGCCGGCGCGCTTCGGCCGGTGGGACCTTGGCCATCTGCAAGCCGAAGGTGACGTTCTGCAGCACCGACATGTGCGGGAAGAGCGCGTAGTCCTGGAACACCGTGTTGACGGGCCGGTGGAAGGCGGGGACGCCGGCCACCGACCCGCCGCGCAAGAGCACCTCGCCCGAGGTGGGGTCTTCGAAGCCGGCGAGGACGCGCAGGGTGGTGGTCTTGCCGCAGCCGGAGGGCCCGAGCATGGCGAAGAACTCGCCCTCGCGGATGGCGAGCGAGACGTCGTCGACGGCGCGGACCACGTGGCCGGCGCCGTCGACGAAATCCTTGACCAGGTGACGGACCTCGACCGCGGGCACGTTCATGCTGGCGAGGAGTCTACCGCCCGCGCCCGGCGAGCATCGGGGTCAACGCCCGACGAAGATCTTCACCTCGTCCCAGGCGTCGTTGTAGAGCTCCTCGAGCTCGGCGTCCTGCTCGATCCGGAACAGCCGCTCTTCGGTCTCGGGACCGGGGTAGATGCCGGGATCGGCGAGCAACTCGGGGTCGATGAGGCCGGCCTCGATCGCCGCCCGGTTGGGGCTCCCGTAAGCGGTGTAGTTGGCCACGTCGGCGGCCACCTGCGGGTCCATCATGTAGTCGAGGAACGCGTGGGCGAGGTCGGGGTTGGGCGCGCCGGCGGGGATGACCAGGTTGTCGACCCAGAAGTTGGCGCCCTCCTCCGGGATCACGTAGGCGTACTGGTCGCACTCGCACTCGTCGATGATCTGGAAGATGTCGCCCGAGTACTCGACCACGATGTCGGCCTCGCCGCGCAGCAGGATCTCCTGACCGTCGTCTTGGTTGATGTAGACGACGTTGTCGCCGTTGGCGATCAGGTAGTCCTTGGCGGCCTCGATCTCGTCCGGGTCGGAGGTGTTCGGGTCGAAGCCGAGGATCGCCAGCGCCACGCCCATCATCGGCCGCACGTCTTCGAGCCAGCTCACCGGGCCGTCGTAGTCGAACATCTGTGCCCAGGTGGTGATCTCCTCGCCGACGGCCTCGACGTCGTAGCCCAGACCGATCGTCCCCCACTGGTAGGGCACCGTGAAGGCGTTCTCGGGGTCGAAATCGAGTCCCAGGAAGGTCGGCGACACGTTCGCGAGGTTGGGCAACTGGTCGTGGTCGAGCGGCAACAGCAGGTCCTCTTCGAGCATCAAGTAGACGATCAGGTCCGAAGGGACGGTGACGTCGTAACCCGGGTTGCCCTGACGCATGCGGGCCAGCATGTCGCCGTCGGTGGGGTAGGTGTCGTAGATCACCTGCACGCCGCAGGCCTCTTCGAAGTCCTGGATGGTGGTCTCGCCGATGTAGGTGGTCCAGTTGTACACGGAGAGCGTCTGGCCCTCGAAACCGTCCGGACAGGTCCAGGACGTCTGGGCGGACGCGGCGCCGGCGAAGAGGACGACGAGGACGAGCAGGGTGGCGACGAGAGGGTTCGAGCGGACGAACGGGCCACAGGGCACGGTGAGGCTCCTTCGCGGAATCGACGGGGTGGGGGCCCCGGCCGTGGGGCCGGGAGCGGGGCGAGCCTGCCGCCCTCATCTCGAGCGGACGCCCCGAACGATACCGCACCCCTCCGGTCGACCGACCGGAGGGGTGCGCGGAGCTCGGATGCGGACGTGCACCGTCCGCGGCGGGAGCGACGTTCAGTGCTTGACGGGATGGGCCAGCGTCTTCATGCCGAACAGGCGGTACAGCGGGCAGAAGCCGACGGCGGCCGTGAGCAGCAGCACCCCCGCCAGGACCGCCAGGACGATCGCCAGCGTGCCACCCACCCAGCCGAGGCCCCAGGCGGCCAGCAGCGCCACCCCGACCAGCGCGCGGACGATGCGATCGACGTTGCTCTCGTTGCGGATCATGGTCCACCTCCTACGAACTCCAGCCTAAGGAGCCGTTCTCACCATGTCCATGGTAGAAATGGTGGGAATCATGGAGACCCGCGAGCGCGTCCTGCGACACCTCAAGCGACATGGCGCGGCGACCGTGCCCGAGCTGGTCCGCGCGCTCGGCTTCAGCGCCAACACCGCACGCCACCACCTCCTGCGGCTCGCGCGCGAGGGTGCCGTGGCGAGCGCTCCCGAGCGCCGCCGCGGGGGTGCCGGGCGACCTGCCCAGCGGTACACGTTGACCCTCGCGGCCGAGGACGCGTTCCCCAAGCGCTACCCGGAACTGCTCGTCGCCCTGCTGGGCGAGAGCGCGCGCCAACACGTCCTCGAGCCGCTGTTGCGCGGTGTGGTCGAGTCCCTGGCCGCCCCGCTGCGGCCGACGCTGAACCGGCTGCCGCCGCCCGACCGCCTGCGCGGCGTGCTGGCGGCGCTCGAGTACGGCGACATGCTCCCCGTCCTGACCCTGGAGGAGGAGGGGTGGCGACTCGTGGCCCACAACTGCGTCTACCGGGACGCGGGCTGTCAGGTGGCCGCGGTGTGCGAGCTCCTGCCGCGCGTGGTCGAGGCGGCCACGGGTCTGCCGGCCGAACGGCTGGCGTGTCAGCGCGACGGGGAGCGCGCCTGCACCTTCAGCGGCGGCTGGCGTCCGCTGCCCTGAACCCGGGGCGTCGACGCCGCCGAGCGCCCGGCGCGGTGGGGACGTCGGCGCACCGGGTCGCGGCGCCGCGGGACCGGGCCATCACCGGTCCCGTACCCTGGTGGGCGTGAGCGAACCCGCCATCCGATCCCGGACCGTCGAACGTTCGCCCGTCTTCTACGGCTGGGTCGTGCTCGCGGCAGGGACGCTGGGGCTGATGATGACCACGCCCGGCCAGACGGTGGGCGTGTCGGTGTTCCTCGACCCGATCCTGGCCGACCTCGACGCCTCGCGCGCCGACGTCTCGATCCTCTACACCCTGGGCACGCTCGCGGGCGCGCTGGCGCTGCCATGGGTCGGCCGCTCCATCGATCGTCGCGGGCCGCGACTCGCGGTGGGCTGGATCGCCACGGGGCTCGCGCTGGCGTGCGTCTACATGGCGTCCGTGTCGAGCCTGCCGGCGCTGGCGGTCGGCTTCGTGCTGTTGCGCGGGCTGGGCCAGGGCGCGCTGGGCCTGGTGAGCCTGCACGTGATCAACGTCTGGTTCGTCCGTCGGCGCGCCCTGGCGGTGGGGATCACCGGGTTGGGGATGGCGCTCGCCACGGCCGGCTTCCCGCCGCTCATCGAGTGGCTGATCGGGGCGTTCGGTTGGCGGACGGCCTACGCGCTGCTCGGCGGCCTGGTGGCCGCCACCATCTTGCCGGTGGGAGTCGCCTTCTACCGTGGTCATCCGGAGCGTTTCGGACAGTTGCCGGACGCGCGCAAGGGCGTCGGGCGTCCCGTCGACCCACCCTGGGAACCCTCGTTCACCGTGGCGGAGGCGCGTCGTAGCGCCGCCTTCTGGCTGTTGGCCGGCAGCGTCGCGACGCTCAGCGCGCTCGGCACGGGTCTGATCTTCCACCACTTCGACCTCATGGCCGCGCGCGGCATCGACCGGTTGGCGGCCGCGACCGTGTTCACGCCGTTCGCGCTGGTCATCGCTGGGACGAACCTGGGCGTGGGCGCGCTCGTCGATCGGCTCGACCCGCGTGTGCCGGTGGTGACGATGCTCGTCCTGCAGGCCGGCGGGCTGGCGGCCGCCAGCGTGGTCACCGGCCCCACCCTGCCGCTCTACGGTGTCCTGCTCGGCATGACCCAGGGGACGATGGGGATCGTCTCGGGCAGCCTCTTCGCGCGCGTGTTCGGGCGCCAAGCGATCGGCGGCATCAAGGGGACCGCGCAGACGCTATCGGTGGCGGGCGCCGCGGCCGGACCCGTGCTCATCGCCGTGGGCGCACCGCTGCTGGGCGGCTACGGGCCGGTGCTCCTGGCGCTGACGCCGCTGCCGCTGCTGCTGGCCGTGGCCGTCGCCCTGCGGCTCCGGACCCCGTCGCGCGCCGAACGGTCCGTGGACGCGGGCTGAGGGCCCCGGCCGCGCGAACGAGCCGAGGGGGCCCGACCAACGGCAGGGGCCCCGCCCAACGGCCGCGCCATGGGCCGCGACGGAACGTCGTCGACCCCGCGGTCGTACGCTCCGCGGGGTCGACGCATCGGGACGCATCGCTCCACGTCCCGCTCGAAGAACTCGCCGTCGGGGTCGCCCCACATCGGGCCCATCCCGATGCTGGCTGCCGACGTTCGCTTCGCTGGTGGCCCCGAGGAACTTACGCTCCCCGTTCGCTCGGGTCAGGGCGACGCACCTTCGACGGCGGCGCGCTGCGTGGGGTACCTTCTCGACCCCCCGGCTCACCGGAGCGATCTAATCGGTACGCGAGCCACGTCCTGCGCACCGTCAGTGTACCGTCGCTCCCCCACCGACGCCGGGACGTTCGTCCCGTCCCTGACGGCCTCGAGCCCTCAGCGCGGCCCTCAGGCGGGTTCGGGCAGCGGGCCGACGTACGGCGCCAGCCGGGCCCGCAGCTCGTCGGGGACCGGCACGCTGCGGTCGGCAGCGTAGTCGTACGTGACGATGACGGTGACCGTGTCGGCGATGCGGTCACCGGTCGGGGCGTCGGGCAGGGCGACGACCTGGGTCTCCCGGAACCCGACGGACGTGTGGGGTCGCACCAGCGCCTGCAGCAACCGCACCGAGGAACGCCCCACCGCAGCGACGCGGGTCAGGACGACCAGTGGATCGCCCAGGTGCAGCTGGCGGCGGAAGTCGATCGCCATGTGGGCCAGGATCATCCCCCCCAACGGATGCCCGAGCGAGGTGATGAGCTCGATGCGCGCGCTCTCGATGTAGGTGGCGAAGCGGGCGTTGTTGATGTGCCCGAACCGGTCGGTGTCACCGAAGCGGACCTGGATCGGCGTCACGTGCACCCGGCCGGTGTCGCGGGCGTCGGCGGTCATCGCCCGCGCTCCTCCGCCGCCGACGCGGCAGAACGCTGCGCAGCGGGCGGCGCCCGACGGTGCGAGCGACCCCGCGCCACCGTCGCCGCGCCGCGCGGCGCCCGTTGGCAGTTGGGGCAGACATGCGTACCGCGCTGGCCCACGACCAGCTTGACGATGGACGTGCCGCAGCGCGGGCACGGGTCGCCGTCGTGCCCGTACGCGTCGAGCCGCTCGAGGTACGCGCCGACCTCGCCGTTCACGGTGCGGTAGTCGTAGAGGGTGGTGCCTTGGGCGGCCACCGCCGCCCCCAGCACATCGCGGATGGCGCCGTGCAAGGCCTCCGCTTGGGACCGCGTGAGCCGCGACGCCGGCCGGAGCGGATGCACGCCCACCCGCCAGAGCGCCTCGTCGGCGTAGATGTTGCCCACCCCGGCCACCGGCCGTTGGGAGAGCAAGAACGTCTTGATCGCCATCCCCGACCGCGCCAGCGCGGCCCGGAAGCCCGCCACGGTGAAGGCGTCGTCCAGCGGCTCGGGGCCCATCGCGGCCAGCGTGGGCAAGGACCGGTGGTCGCCACGTGGAACGACCAGCACCCGTCCGAACCGACGCGCGTCCTGGACGTAGAGGGTGGCCGGAGCGGCACCGTCGAGGTCGAGCCGCAGGCGTACGTGATGCTCCGGCGGCGTCGGGCTCAGCACGCCCGTCATCCCCAAGTGGATCACGAGCTCGTCCTCGCAGGCGCCCGCGTCCGGATGGCGCAGCGGGAGCAGGAGGAACTTGCCGCGCCGCTCCACCGCCTCGATGCGTCGGCCGACGGCCCGTTCGAGCGACGCCGTCTTGGGCCCGACCGGCGCGTCCACCCGCACCACCGCGCGGATGGTGCGACCCGGCAACCAGGGGCTCAGCTCACGGCGCACGGTCTCGACCTCAGGCAACTCGGGGATACCGCACCGTCCCCTCGTAGAGCGCCCGCCCGACGATGGCGCCGTCCAGGCCGAGCTCGGCGTACAGGTCGAGGTCGGCGTCACGTGCGACGCCGCCGCCTGCCACGAGCACGTGCGGGTAGGCGTCGCGCAACGCCGTCAGCGGCGCCGGATCGATCCCCTGCAGGGTGCCGTCGCGGCTCACGTCGGTGTAGATGAGGTGGCGCACCCCGCGCTCGGCCATGTCGACGGCCAACGCGACCGCGTCGACGGTGCTCGTCTCGCGCCAACCGCGAACGGCCACCTTGCCGGCCCGGGCGTCGACGCTCACGGCCACCCGGTCGGCGCCGAACTCGGCCACCAGCTCGGTGACGAGGTCCGGGTCGGTGACCGCCACGGTGCCCAGCACGACCCGGTGGACGGCGACCAGCCAGTCCCGTGCCGCCTCGCGGGAGCGGACGCCGCCGCCCACCTCGATGCGGGCACCGGATGCGGCAGCGTCGGCGGCGAGCCGTCGGATCGGTCCCCGGTTGTCGCCCACGCCCAAGGCCGCGTCGAGGTCGACGACGTGCAACGACCGAGCTCCCAAGCCCACCCAGTGGGCGGCGGCCGCGCGCGGGTCCTCGAAGTAGACCGTCTCGCGTTCGGGGTCGCCCTCGGTCAGGCGCACCGCGTGGCCCCGCTGCACGTCGACGCAGGGGTAGACGACGAAGGGACGAACAGCATCAGGCACGGGCCACCTCCGGGTCGCGCAGGGCGAAGACGAGATCGTCGGCGATCAGCTCGTCGCTGCCCGCGAAGGGCCGCCAGGCGTCGCCGCGACGCACCACCAGCGGGAGCAGGTCGTGCGCGCCCAGGTCGGGGTCGGCCCGCTGCACCAGCTCGGTGGCGGCGGCGACGTCGAGCTCGACCAGGTCCGCCTGCGGGTGAGCGGCCACGCGTCGCCAGCGATCGAGGTCGATGGGCGCCCCGAACAGCGGCTTACCGCCGAGCGACGCGAGCGTGTCGATCACGCCGCCGTCGACGTCGGGCTTGAGGAGCGCGAGCACGGTCGGCACCAAGAAGGCCGCGCGCGCCCGCTGCGTGACCAGCACGTTCACCGCGGGGTTGGGCGTGGCCGCGATCAGGACGGCGGCCTCGGCCACGCCGGCGCGCACGAGCGTGTTCACGTCGAGGGCGTCGCCCTGCACCGCATCGACGCCGTCGCTGCGGGCGGCCGCCACGTTGGCGCCGTTCAGGTCGATCACGCGCACCGGCCGGTGAGCGCCCAGCAGGGCGGCGAGACGCCGTGCCAGCGGTCCGGCGCCCACCACGAGCACCAGCTTGGCGGAATCGTCGCTGCGCACGAGCTCGCCATGGCGGTCGAGCCAGGCGACCCCGGCCTTGAGCAGCGGCGGCACGACGGCGGTCGTGAGGATCGCCGTGAACACCAGCACCGAGAAGACGGTGGTGTCGATGATCCCGAGCCCCAAGCCGAGGCCGGCGATGATCACGTCCGTGCCGCCGCGACCGTTCATGCCGAGCCCGACCGTGAGCCCCTCGCGCCAACCGTGGCGGCTCGGCAACGAGAACAGGGCCGCCCCGATCAGCTTGCCGAGGAAGGCTACGGCCACCGTCGCCAGCAGCAGCGGCAGCGCGTCGCGGAAGACCACGAACGAGACGTCGAAGCCGGCCGTCACGAAGAACACCGGCGCCAGGAAGCCGAGCGAGACGTCCTTGACGGTCTCGGTGGCCTCGACCGAGAGGCGCTTGGTGCGCATCGCGTCGCGCACGAACAGGCCCGCCAAGAAGGCGCCCAGGATGCCGTGCAGCCCGGCCAGCTCGGCCAGCTCCGCGAAACCGAGACCCGTGATCAAGACCACCGTGAGGGTGACGGTGCGGCCCGACAGGCCGCGGGCGGCGATCGTGCGGAACAACCAGGGCACGGTGTAGCGGCCCAGGAGGACGGCCACCACGAAGAAGCCGACGATGCGCCCGACCAGCCACAGGATCCCGGTCACGTCGAGGCTGCCCGAGGCGAACACGGACGCCAGGCCGGCGAACGAGATGAGGGCCAGGGTGTCGGCGATCAGCGCGCCCGCCATCATCACGTGAGCGATGCGGGCGTCGAGCAGGCCGAGTTCGACCAGGATGCGCGACTTGGTCGCCAACGAGGTCACCCCGATGACGGCGCCGATGAAGAGCGCCGCCAGCGGCGCGATCCCGAACGCGATCGCGACGGCGTAGCCGCCTGCGAACGGCAGCACGAAGCTGCCGAAACCGGCCAGCAGACCGGCGGTGGAGGCACGACCGAGCTCCCGCAGGTCGATCTCCATGCCGATGTAGATCATCATCGTGAGCACGCCGAGCTGGGCGACGACCTCGATGCCCGAGCCGCCGTGCAGCCACCCGAGCAAGGGAGGACCCAACAGGATGCCGACCGCGATCTCGCCGAGCACCGCCGGGTAACCGAGCCGGCCGGCCACCCGACCCGCGACGAGCGCGGCGAGCAGCACGAGGAAGAGGTTGAGGATGCTCAGGTCCATGAGGCGCCGATCTCGGCGGGGACCGGCACGGCGGTCGACGTCGGCAGGGGCAGGGTCACGGGGGGCTCCTCGGGGGTCGGGCTGCGGGCCGGGGGGTTCGACGTGGCTCGGCCGATCCGGTCACGACGACCGGTCGTGAGGTCGGAACCGAAGCGTACCCGGTCGACATGGGCCAGCAGCGGCCGCAGCCGACGGCGCGAGATCAGTCGGCGTAGACCTGGCTCATCCGGGCTTCGGCCCATTGGCGTCGCGCGTCGTCGGGCGCGGCCTCGATCGCGGCCTCGAGGAGCGCGAAGTAGAGGTCGTCGAGGCGCGCGCGGTGCGCGTCGACCCAGGGCCCGTCGAAGGCGCCGAGCGACGGTCCGCCGTAGAGCGCCAGCGCCGCCTCGATGGCGTCGTTCACGCCCGACTGGAGCGCACGATCGCCGAGCCGCTCGAACGTGGCGGCGTCCCACGCGACCGGCGTGTCGAGGGTCAACTGGACCGTCTCGTCGACCACGGCCACCGTCCCGGCGTCACCGAGCGTCTTGCGGAGGCGGCTGGTGAGGACGTGGATCAGGTTCGGCGCGGCGCCGGCGTCGAGCAGGTCGTGGCGCACCCGGCCGACCGGCACCGCCCCGTCGTGCTCGAGCAGGTACGCGAGGAGCAACACGACGCGCTTGGCTTCCCAGGTGAGCCGCTCCTCGCCGCTGGTGAGCGAGAGACCGCCGAGCGTGCTCAGCACCAGACCGGCGGGGGCCGCCTCGGCGCCCTGCACGGTCTCGCGACGCGCCAGGCGCACCTCGACCGCGCTGCGCAGCTCGTCGGGGCGAAACGGTTTGGTCAAGTAGTCGTCGGCGCCCAGCCCCATGCCGCGCCGGATGTCGTCGCGACGGTCCAGCGCGGTGAGGTAGACGAACGGCACGGAGCGGAGCTGCGGGAGACGCCGCAGCTCGACGTGGAGCTCGAAACCGGACATGACCGGCATCTGGACGTCGCTGAGGACGAGGTCGGGCACCAGGCCGGCACGCAACGCCGCCAAGGCCGCGTCGGGGCGGTCGAAGTCGACCACGTCGCACGACGCGAGCACCCGCCGCACCAACGTGAGCACCGCGGCGTCGTCGTCGACGGCGAGCACGAGCGGTCGGCTGCGTGCGTCGTCGGCGAGACCGACGCCGCCGCCCGGACCGTCGGCGCTCTCCAAGGGACGGGGCATGGTGGTCCATGGTACGCGTGTGCGTGCACGCTGCGACGTGGGACAGCTCACGCAGGCGGTCGTCGCGCTCGGGCCGACGTCGTCCACGGCGTTGACACTCCCATGTGCGACCTATACTCTGCAGGGATGCAAGCTCGACCGGACGCCCTCGTCAACCTCGCTTCGATCCTCCGTACGGCCCCCGGGTCGGACGACGAGGTCGTCGAGGAGGGACTGCTGGAACCGTCCGAAGAGCTGCTCCTGGCCGACGACGTGCGTTTGGGCGGTCCGCTGTCCTGGTCGCTCACCGTACGACGAACGGGCGGCGACGACGAGGACTTCCTGGCGAGCGGCGAGGTCGAAGGTCCGGCGGTGCTCGCCTGCCGACGCTGTCTCACCGACGTCGAGACCGACGTCCACGCCGAGTTCTTCTACCTCATGCGGTACCGACCGTCGGACGATCCCACGATCACCCTCGCCGAAGAGGAAGAGGAAGACGACGTGCTCGAGTTCGGTGCTCCCGTCGTCGACTTCGCCCCCTTGCTGCTCCAGGTGTTCGCGATCGACGTCCCGCTCACGGTGCTCTGCCGCGAGGACTGCAAGGGCTTGTCGCTCGAGGGTGTGAACCTCAACGAGCATCCCGAGGCCGCGGACCCGGCCCAGCGCGAGGTGAAGGCGCCGTCGCCGTTCGCCGCGCTCGAAGACATCGACCTCAAGGATTGACCCGCGGCGCAGACGCATCGGGCGAAAGGGAACCCACCATGGCCAAGCATCCCGTACCCAAGAAGAAGACCTCCAAGAGCAGCCGCGATGCGCGCCGTAGCCATCACGCCCTGAGCGCGCCCACGCTGGTGGAGTGCCCCGAATGCAAGGCGAAGAAGCCGCCCCACGTGGTCTGCCCCGAATGCGGCAGCTACGCCGGCCGGCAGGTCGTCGAAGCCTGAGGGCCCCGCGCCCCGCACGAACCCCGCGTCCGCGGCGGGTAGACTCGGACGTTCCGGCCCCCGGAACGTCCGAGTCGTTCGTGCGGGGGCCCGATCGCGGCCAGAAGGGATCTTTGTGACCACCACGCACGCGGGCGTGACCGCCCTGGGCGTCTACGCCCCCGAGAAGGTCGTCACGAACGACGACCTCGCCAAGATCATGGACACGTCCGACGAATGGATCACCACCCGGACGGGGATCCGGCGACGGCACGTGGCCGCCGACGACGAGTTCACCAGCGACATGGCGTTCCGGGCGGTCGAGAACCTGCTGCAACGGCATGGGCCCGATGCCCTGGTGGGCGTCGACCTGGTGCTGGTCGCGACCAACACGCCCGACGCCTTCTTCCCGTCGACGGCGGCGATGATCCAGGCTCGCTTCGGCCTGCGCGCGGGTGGGTTCGACCTGCTCGCCGCCTGCCCCGGCTGGCTCTACGCGCTGTCCGTGGCCAAGGCCTACGTCGAGTCGGGGCAGGCCAAGCGGGTGCTGGCCGTCGGCGCCGAGGCGCTGACCAAGGTGACCGATTGGTCGGACCGTTCCACCGCGGTGCTGTTCGGCGACGGTGCCGGCGCGGTGATCGTCGAGGCGGTCGAGGCGCCCTTCGGGCTGCGCTCGATGGTGATCGGCGCGGACGGGACCGGCGCCTCGCACCTCCACCTCAAGGCGCTCGGCGCCTGCCTGCCGGGGGGCACCCGGCTGGGCGACAAGCTCGTCATGAACGGTCGCGAGGTGTTCAAGTTCGCGGTGCGGGTGATGAACACGGCCACGATCGAAGCGATCGAGAAGGCGGGGCTGACGACGGCCGACATCTCGCTGTTCGTGCCGCACCAGGCCAACCTGCGGATCATCGAGGCGGCGCGCGAACGCCTCGGTCTGGACGTCGACCGGGTGGTCGTGACGGTGGACGAGTACGGCAACAACTCCACCGCGTCGATCCCGCTGGCGCTGGCCACGGCGCTCGACGCCGGTCGGATCGCCCCGGGCGATCACCTGCTGCTGGTCAGCTTCGGCGCGGGCCTGACCTGGGCCGCCACCGTGCTCACCTGGGGACCCGGTGCGATGCCCGCGGTGCCGCTCGGCGCGCGCGCGACCGCCGGGAACCAGGCGCCCGCGTGAACGTCGACGGCTGGGCGGCGCTGTTCCCGGGACAGGGGTCGCAGACGGTGGGGATGGCGCACGCCCTCTACGCGTCGAGCGCGGCCGCACGCGCTGCGCTCGACGTGGCCGAGGCCGCCCGGCCGGGGCTGCTCGACCTGATGTGGGCGGGGCCCGCCGAGGACCTGCAGAAGACCGCCAACCAGCAACCGGCTCTCGTCGCCGCGGGCGCCGCCGCCTACGCGGCGTGGCTGGAAGCCGGCGGCCCCGCGGCCACGTACGTGGCCGGCCACTCGCTCGGCGAGTTCACGGCCCTGGTGGCCGCCGGTGCGCTCGACCTGGGCGACGCGGTGCGCCTCGTACGCGCACGCGGCGAGGCGATGCAGGAGGCCGTGCCCGAAGGCGAGGGCGCCATGGCCGCCATCGTGAAGGCGTCCGCGGAGGACGTGCTGGCGGCGGTCGAGGCGGTTCGGGCGGAGGGCCTGGTGGTCGACGTCGCCAACTTCAACGGCCCGGGCCAGACGGTCGTGTCCGGCCGCCCCGACGGCGTCGCCGCCGTGGGCGTGCGGCTGCGGACCGCCGGGGCCCGCGCCCTGCCCCTGAAGGTCTCGGCGCCGTTCCACTGTCGCCTCATGCAAGGCGCCGCCGACGCGCTCCGACCGCACCTCGCGGCGGTCACGCTCAGGCCGCTGCAGGCCGGGCTCGTGGCCAACGTGAGCGCCGACCTGGTCCCCGACGTCGAGGTGGAGCGCCGGCTGCTCGTCGAGCAGATCACCGCGCCCGTGCGCTGGACCGAGACGCTGCGGCGTCTGGCCGACCTGGGCGTGACCCGCTTCGTGGAGTTCGGCAGCGGCACCGTGCTCACCGGCCTGGTGGCGCGCACCCTCGAAGGCGCCACCGCGGTGGCCGTCGTCGACCCGGCCAGCCTGAAGGAGGCGTTGCCGTGACCGAGGCTTCGACGACCGCCGACGCTCGTGTCGCCCTCGTGACCGGGTCGAGCCGTGGTCTCGGCCGCGCGACGGCCCTCACCCTCGCGGCGCGGGGTCATCGCGTCGCCGTCCACTACGTGCGGGGCGAAGCGGCCGCCGACGAGGTCGTGGCCGCCATCACGAGCGCCGGCGGTCACGCCCGCGCGTTCGGCGCCGACGTATCCGATCCCGACGCCTGCGGCGAGCTGGTGCAAGCGGTGCAGGCGGCCTTCGGTCGGCTCGACGTGCTCGTCAACAACGCCGGCGTCACCCGCGACACCCTGGCGATCCGCATGAAGCGCGAGGACTGGGACCTGGTGCTCGACACCGACCTCTCGTCGGCCTTCCACCTGACCAAGGCGGCGCTGCGCGGCATGCTCCGCACGGGCTGGGGACGCGTGGTGAACGTCAGCTCGGTGGTGGCGATCATGGGCAACGTCGGCCAGGCCAACTACATCACCGCCAAGGCCGGCCTGCTCGGCCTCACCCGCGCGCTCGCCGCCGAGTACGCCGGCAAGGGCGTGACCGTGAACGCCGTCGCACCCGGGTTCATCGAGTCGGACATGACGGCGGCGCTGTCGGACGAGACGCGCGCGGGCTACTTGGCGCGCATCCCGGCCGGACGGTTCGGCCGGCCCGAGGAGGTCGCGGGCACCATCGCCTTCCTGGCCTCCGACGACGCCGCCTACGTCAACGGGCAGACGCTGACCGTCGACGGCGGCATGGTGATGCGGTGATCGACGGGCTGCCTCCGGCCGACCCCGGTGTGGAGGCCGGGGCGGGCGCGCCGGGCCACGTCGGCCGGACGCCTTGTCAGAGTCCGAGCGGTATGCCATCATCCCGAAGGCCCGACGAACGCGTCGACCCGAACGGCACCGCGCCTTGAGCGGTCAGATCGAAGTGCTAGAGTGCGCGGGACCCGAGCAGCACGCTCACAACCCGCCGAGGAGGATCCCGTGGACGAAGCCGCCATCCTGGACAAGATCAAGGACGTCGTCGCCGACAAGCTCGACGCCGATCCCGCCGACGTCGTCGAGAACGCGTCGTTCATGGACGACTTGGGCGCCGACTCGCTCGACGTCGTCGAGCTGATCATGGGCCTCGAGGACGAGTTCGGTCTGGAGATCAGCGACGAAGAGGCCGAGGGCATCCGCACCGTCGGGGACGCCGTACGGTTCATCAACGACAAGCAGTGAGCGGGCGCGGGGCCTGAGGGCCGAGCGGCGGGGTTCGCCCCGACGAACGGCGCGGCTCCGCCCCCCTCGACCGTTCGCGCCGCACCCGACCCATCCGGTCGGCGCGAGCGGGCGCAAGACAGGGAGACCATGCAGCGAGTCGTCGTCACCGGCCTAGGCCCCGTCACCCCGATCGGGGTCGGCGCAGCCGCGTTCCTGGAGGGCCAACACGAGGCGCGGTCGGGCATCCGTCCGATCACCCGTTTCGATGCCAGCGACCTGACCGTGCGCATCGCCGGCGAGGTCGACGTCGACATCGAGTCCTACGTCGATCGCAAGGAAGCGCGCCGCATCGACCGGTTCGTGCAGCTGGCCTTGGTGGGCAGCGCGCTCGCGCTCGAAGACGCCGGCCTCTCCGAGGAGGACGTACGCGGCGAGCACACCGGCACCTCGATCGGCAGCGGCATCGGCGGTCTGTGGAGCTGGGAACAGCAGTCGCTCATCCGCGCGGAGCGCGGCGCCATGCGGCTGAGCCCGTTCTTCATCCCCAGCGTCATCGCCAACATGGCCAGCGGTCACGTGGCGATGCGCTACGGCCTCACCGGTCCGACCAACACCGTCGTGACGGCCTGCTCGTCGGGCACCGGCTCGATCATCGACGCGATGCGGGTGATCCAACGCGGTGAAGCCGAGCTCATGCTCACCGGGGGCGCCGAGGCGTGCGTCACCCCGATGGGGATCGGCGGCTTCGCCGTGATGAAGGCGCTGTCGACCCGCAACGACGACCCGGAAGGGGCCAGTCGGCCGTTCTCGGCCACCCGCGACGGCTTCGTGGCCGGCGAAGGCGCCGGCATCCTGGTGCTCGAATCCCTCGAGCACGCCCGTGCACGCGGCGCCCACATCTACGCCGAGGTGCTCGGCGGTGCCACGAGCGCGGACGCGCATCACGTCACCGCCCCCGCGCCCGGCGGTGCGGGCGCCGTGCGCTGCATGCGCTGGGCACTTCGTGACGCCCGGGTGGACGCCGAGCGCGTCGGGTACATCAACGCCCACGGCACCAGCACCCCGGCCAACGACCTCAACGAGACGCTCGCGCTCAAGCAGGTCTGGGGTTCGTCCGATCGCGTCCCACCGGTCTCCTCGACGAAGTCGATGACGGGCCACACCTTGGGCGCTGCGGGCGGCATCGAAGGCATCGCCTCCGTCCAGGCCTTGGTCTCGGGCGTGCTGCCGCCCACGCGCAACCTGTACGATCCCGATCCCGAGCTCGACCTCGACTACATCCCGCACAGCGCGCGCGAGGCGCAGGTGGACGTGGTCCTGTCGACGAACTTCGCCTTCGGCGGACAGAACGCGGCGGTGGTGTTCGGCCGGATCTGAGGCACGGTTGCCTCAGGACCAGACGGGCGAAGGCGACGCGCCATCGCCGACCCGGGCGTGGTGGAGCGCCACGTCGAGCTGCGGAGACGAGGCTCGGGGGGTCCACGCGCGTCGGTGCTCGTGCGCGTTGTCTCGGGTGTGACGCGTTCGGCGTCCCGCGACCCTGGCCGCCTGCGTATGGTCGGCGGCATGCCACCCCATCTCGACGCCGCGCGCGCCCTCCGTACCCTGCAGCCCGAGACCACGCGGCTGCTCGTCGCGGATCTGCGTCCGGCCGCCGTACTACGCGCTTCGCGACGTCGCCGTCGACGGCCTGTGGCTCACGGCCGCGGTCTCGGCGGAGTCGCCCGCCTTCGGCGAGGTGGGACCCATGCCGGCGGCCGAGGTCGGCCGCCACGCCGCGATCGCCGGTCTGCTACACGCCGCGTCGTCCCAACGCGACGAGGCGCGGCGCTACTACCTCGCGCGGATGGCGACATGTCGGTATCAGGCCCACGTCGCACCGTACGGGACGCCGGTGCGTCTGCGCAGCGAGGTCATCGACCTCGAGAAGCGCGCCGTCCACGTGCGGGTCGAGGCCCACGTCGACGAGGACCCGTTGGCGACGTTCGACCTGCAGTACGCGGTGCTGACCGAGGCCGCGTTCGAGCGCCTCTTCCGCGCCCATGCCGCGCCCACGCACCCGGCGTGAACCCGTACGACCGACTCATCGACGAGGCGTACGTCCGGACCGAGGACACGATCGAACAGGTCGTCGATCCGCTGCCGGTGGCCGCCTGCGCCGGCCATTTCGACGGCTACCCGGCCCTGCCGGTGGCGGTCCTGATGGGCCAGTTGTCGTACCTGGCCGGGCGGCTGTTCGTGGGCACGCGCTCGACCGACGCGCGGACCCTTCCGCGTCGTGCGCGGCGAGATCGCCGCCGACGATCTGGCTTGGGCCGGCGAGCGCGCGCGCTTCCGGGTGACGAGCGACGGCGCCGACGAGGACGGGTCGCGTTTCCGCTGCAGCGTGGAGGCGGGCGACCGCATGGTGGGCTCGATGACGCTCTGGTTGACGGCCGCCTAGCGCCCGCAGGCGGAACGCCGGCCCGCGCAGGACGCGGACCGCGAACGGCCGCGTTCGCGCCCGGTCGGCGTCAGTTGACCAGCACCGGCCGCTCGCCCGTGTGCACGATCTCGAACGGACGCAGGTAGATCTCGACCTCTTCGGCCAACATCGGCTTGGCGAAGAAGAAGCCCTGGCCCAGGTGGCAACCGAGTGCCTTGAGCAGGTCGCACTGCGCCTGCGTCTCGATGCCCTCGGCGACGACGGACAGGTCGAGGTACTTGGCGATGCCCGTGATGGCCTCGACCAACGCCAGCGCGAACTGCGGGCCCTTGCGCGGTGAGCCGAGGTCCTTGACGAACGAGCGGTCGATCTTGATCGTGTCGATGGGCAGGTCGCGCAGGTAGGCGAGCGACGAGTAGCCGGTGCCGAAATCGTCGATGGCGAGCCCGACGCCCAGGCGCCGCAAGCCGGTCGAGCGTCGACGTGACGTGATCGACGCCGTGGAGGACGATGTTCTCGGTGAGCTCGAGCTCGATCGCGTCGGGCATGATCCCGTGAAGCTCGAGCGCGTCGACCACCGAGTCGTAGAAGCTCGGCTGCGCGAACTGCAGGGGCGACACGTTCACGCACACCTGGACGCGCCGGTGCGTGAGGCGCTGCCAGGCCTTGGCCTGACGACAGGTCTCGTTGAGCACCCACGTCCCCAACTGCACGATGAGGCCGCTCTGCTCGGCCAGCGGGATGAACTCGGCCGGTGAGACATGGCCCCAGTTCGGGTGCGACCAGCGCAGCAGGGCCTCGAACTTCCGCGCCTCGCCCGTCTGCAGGTCGTGTAGCGGCTGGTAGACCAGGCTCAGCGTCTGGTCCTGCACGGCGATGCGCAGGTCGCGCTCGAGGGCGCGCTGCCGCTCGAGCTGGGCGTCGGTCTCACCGCGGTACTGCTGGACGCCGTTCTTGCCCGAGCGCTTGACCCGGTACATGGCGCTGTCGGCGTGCCGGAGCAGCGCGTCGGGGTCCTGGGCGTCGTCGGGGAACATCGAGATGCCGATGCTCACGGTCACCCGGAACGACTGGTCGAGCAGGTGGAACGGCGCGACGAGGTCGGCCTGCAGCTTCTGCGCGACGAACGCGGCCACGTGCGGCTCTTCGATGCCCTCGATGAGCAGCACGAACTCGTCCCCGCTGATCCGAGCGATGAAGTCGTCCTTACGGACCACGCGCCGCAGCCGGTCGGCGAGTTGCTTGAGCAGGTGGTCGCCGGCCTCGTGGCCGAGCGTGTCGTTGAGCACCTTGAAGCCGTCGACGTCGATGAACAGCACCGCCACCCGCTCGCCGAGTCGACCCGCTCGCTCCAGCGAAGCGTTCAGCCGCTGCTGCAGGCTGAACCGGTTGGGCAGCTCGGTCAGCGCGTCGATCGCGGCGTAGCGTTCGGCCGTCTCGATGCGCGCGTGGGCGCGCACGTACGACTCCTTGAAGCCGATGAACGCCTGGGTGAGGGCGAGCAGGACGGTGTTCGCCAGGTTCAGCTGGAGCAAGGCGGACACGACGCCCCAGGTGCGGGCCGGCAGCGCCGGCCACAGCACGTAGGCCAGGCTGACGGTCAGGACGGTGCCGGTGAAGACCGTGGCGATCTGCCGTCCCAGGCGCACCTCGGGCAGCACGAACGAGAGGATGTAGATGACGGGCATCCAGAAGAAGCTCTCCGTGAGCTCCGCCTGGACCAGACCCGCCGGCATGCCGGTCCCCAGCAGGTACACGAGCTTGGCCAGCAGGAAGAGGCTGGTGCCCGCCACGATGGTGAGGACGACCAGACCGAGCGAACGGGCGCGCACGCCCAGCAGGACGTGCAGACCGAGCAGCACGACGGCCATGACGGGGTACACGATCACGTCGAAGGCCGTCGACTGGCCGCTGGGACCGTCGAGAACTCCCCCGACGATGAACGCCAGCGCCCCGAAGGGGATGGCGATCAAGAGCGTCCGGCGCCAGCGGGCCGCGTAGTGCTCGTCGACGGCGACGGGGACCACGGCAGGCGCGTTTCGGGACGGCATCATCGGACCACCTTAGGGCGGTCGCGTCACGACATCCTTACTCGGCGCGCGTCGCCTCGCTTTGTCCGGCCGGCAGCGTCACGAAGAACGCGGCGCCACCGCCCTCGGCCTCGCGAACGCCGATCGTGCCGCCTTGGCGCTCCACGAGCGCGCGCGCGATGGTCAGGCCGACCCCCGTGCCCTCGCCGGCGGCGACCCCGCGGGCCGGGTCGCCGCGGTAGAAGCGACGGAACACCGCCTCACGCTCGGCGGCCGGCACGCCGGGTCCGGTGTCGCGCACCTCGACGCGCGCCTGGTCGCCGGCGGTCCGCACGACGACGCGCACCCGACCTCCGATCGGGGTGTGGCGCAGGGCGTTGGCGAGCAGGTTCTCGAGCACCTGACCGAAGCGGACGGCGTCGGCCACCACGCGGACCGGTTCGGGCGGCGCGTCCAACGACAGCCCCACCCCCTTCTCGTCGAAGCGCGCCTGGACGGCCGCCATGCTCCCCACCGCCAGACCCGTCAGGTCGACGTCGTCCACGACCAGCGGCACCTGGCCGGCCTCTAGGTCGTGGAGCAGGGCAAGATCGGCCACCAGCCGCTCCAGTCGGTCGACCTGCCGCCGCAGCGCGGCGCGGGTGGTGTCGTCGAGCTCGAACACCCCGTCCTCGAGCGCCTCGAGGTAGCCCCTCAGGTTCGAGATCGGCGTGCGCAACTCGTGCGCCAGGTCGGTGACGAGCTGGCGCCGGACGCGGTCGCCCCCCTCCAGGGCGCCCGCCATGGCGTTGAACGCGCCGGCGAGGTCGCCGATCTCGCCCGGGGCGCTGGCGTCGAGCCGGCGACCGTAGCGGCCGGCCGCGATCGCCGAGCTGACCTCGCGCATCGCGCGCAGCGGGGCGACCAAGCGGCCCGTGACCACCCAAGCCACCACCGCCGCAGCGAGCGTGGCGAACCCGACCGCCCACATCAGCGACTGCACGAGCGCGACGCGGTAGGTGGATTCGAGGTCGGCCAGCATGTCGCCCATCGGGCCCGCGCCCTGGACGTCGCCCATCATGCCCATGTGGCTCTCGAGCACGATGGGCGCCAGGGCGGTGCCCGCCAGCAGCGCGCCGACGGCGGCCACGGCCACCACGACCAGGTTGGCCGCGAACACCCGGACCACCAGCCCGCTTACCCGTTGCGATGATCGGCCCTCGGCGCGGCCGGACGGCCCGTTCATCCGAGCGCGTAGCCGACGCCGCGCACGGTCCGCAAGAGGCCCTCGGCGCCGGCGACGACGAGCTTGTGGCGCAGGTTGGAAACGTGCACGTCGACGACTCGGTCGCTGCCGTCGTGCTCGGCGCCCCAGACGCGCTCGATCAGCTCCTCGCGCCGGAACACGCGGGTGGGCGCCCGCGCGAAGGCGAGCAGGAGGTCGAACTCGAGCGTGGTCAGGTCGAGCGGTGCTCCCTCCACGAAGGCGCGCCGGGCGGCCACGTCGAGCCGCAGCGGCCCCACCGTGAGCTCGCGGCCGTCGTCGCCGCGCGCCTCGGTCCGACGGAGCACCGCCCGCACCCGCGCGACGAGCTCACGCGGACTGAACGGCTTGACGAGGTAGTCGTCGGCGCCGAGCTCGAGCCCCAGCACCCGGTCGGACTCCTCGGTGCGGGCGGTCAGCAAGATGACCGGGGTGTCGCCGTCGGCCCGCAGGCGCCGCAACACGTCCAGGCCCGAGGCGCGTGGCAGCATCCAGTCGAGCACGACGAGCGCCGGCGGTTGGCTCCGTGCCCGCAGCAATCCGGCCTCGCCGTCCCCCTCGACGGCCACCGCGAAGCCTTCGCGCTCGAGGTAGGCCCGGGCGACGCGGACGACGTCGGGGTCGTCTTCGACGATGAGGATGGTGGGCTTCATGACGGTCCCTTCTGGGCGCGGGCCCGCGATCCGTGACGCACGGACGTTCATCGCAGCTTGACAAGAGCGTGACACGCGCGGAACGCGGCCTCCGTACCGTGCGCTCGAGGTGAGGACCGTGATGCACGGCTGGAGCGCCTGGATGGGTTGGGGAGGTCCGACGGGGGTGGTGTGGATGCTCGCGCTCCTGGCGCTGACCGTGTTGGCCGCCGTCGCCCTGGCCCGCACGCTGCTCCCCGACCCGCGCCGCCCGCGCGACGAGCGCGGTCGCGACGAGGCTCACGACGACGCGCTGCGCGTCCTGCGCCTGCGGTTCGCCAACGGCGAGATCGACGAGACCGAGTTCTTGTCCCGGCGGGCGGCTCTGGAACGCGAGAACCGTCCGCTTCCGACCGCCCGCCCTTCACCGACCCCTGGAGGTCCCCGATGAACAGAACCGTTCGCCTCGCTCGCGCGTTCGCCGTGGCCGCGGCATCGACCCTCGTGGTCGTCGCTTTGGCTCAGGGCATGAACCGTTCCGATGCCCCCCGACCCGGTCGGGGTTCGCCCATGCAGGGCATGATGGCAAGCCAAACGGTCGACGAGGTCACCTTCCTGACCCACATGCTCCCTCATCACCGTGAAGCGGTCGAGAGCGCTCAGCGACTCCTCGAAGTGACCGAGCGCCCGGAACTGATCGAACTCGCGAACGCCATCATCGACACCCAGAGCGAAGAGATCGACAGGATGGAGGCCTGGCTCGACCGCTGGTATCCGGACGCCCCGCGCGACGTCGCCTACCAGCCGATGATGACCGATCTGGGCGACGCGCCCGCCGAAGACGTCGAGGAGGCGTTCCTCGCGGAGATGATCTTCCATCACATGATGGCGGTCCACGAGGCGCAGACCCTGCTCGCTTTCGGGTTGGCCGAACACGACGAGGTCGCCGCGCTCGCGCGGTCGATCGTCGAGACCCAGGTCGCCGAGATCCGAACGATGCAGGGGCTGCTGGGCGACCGTCTCGCCGGGCCGATGGGCTTCGGTCGGATGGGTGTCGGCCCCATGGAAAGCCCGATGGGGAGCCCGATGGGGAGCCCGATGGGCTTCGGTGCGCAGGGGCGGCCGAACGCAGGCGGCGCCGGCGACCCACGCTCCTTCGGTCCGATGATGCCGGGCGGGGACGACCCGTTCGGTGCCGAACCCTGGATGGACGACAGCCTGCATGGCGGGATGGGCATGTACGGAGGGATGTACGGAGGGATGCACGGCGGCTTCGGTCCGCGGAGCGGCTTGGGGGCGATGCACGGCAACATGACGTTCGGACCGCGGAGCGGCGGCCTCGTCGGCGCCGCCGAAGCCGAGCGCTTGGCGCGCGCCTTCCTGGCGGGCGAGGGGGTGGACGTCGACGACCTCGAGGTCACCGGTCCGACGTTCACGTACGAGGTCGTATACGCCGACGGCGATGGGGAACGGACGTTGCTGGTCGACGGCCGGACGGGCGAGGTGAGCGTCGCGCCCGAGCGCTGACGCCTCGACGTCCACGTGTACGGGGAGCGGCCGTCTTCGGTCGCTCCCCACTTCCGTCCTACGTCAGCGAGCCGCGAGCCGCGGATGCACGCATTGGACGCCGCGCTACCCCACCCGGGGTGGGTAGGATGAGACGAGATCTCCGGGTCTTGGGAGGCACCATGACCGACGGTCGACACGACCACCACCCGCCGAAGACCGACCCCGTTCACCCCGGCGGCGTGGGTGGCGCGCACCCCAGCCCCGACGGCGCTGGTCGGCGCGAGACGCACGGCGGCCACGGTCCGCACGACGCGCACGCCGGCCATGACGCGCACGCCGGCCACGATCCCAGCGCGTTCCGTTCGAAGTTCTGGCTCTCCCTCGTCCTCACGATCCCGGTGGTCGTCTGGTCGCCCCACATCGAGATGCTGCTCGGCTACCGGGCGCCCGATCTCCCGGGGTCGGCCTGGATCCCCGCCGTGCTGGCGACGATCGTCTTCCTCTACGGCGGGCTCGTCTTCCTGCGCGGCGCCGCGGCCGAGTTGCGCGGACGCCTGCCCGGGATGATGACGCTCATCGCGTTGGCGATCACCGTCGCGTTCGTCTTCTCGTGGGTGGTCGAACTCGGTTGGCTCGACAGCGTGCCCCTGTGGTGGGAACTCGCCACGTTGGTGACCATCATGCTGCTCGGCCACTGGATCGAGATGCGGTCCATCGCCCAGGCGAGCGGTGCGCTGCGAGAACTGGCCAAGCTGCTGCCCGACCTGGCTACCCGCATCGTCGACGGGCGCGAGGAGCGTGTCGCGACCGACGAGCTGCGCGAGGGCGACCTGCTGCTCGTCCGGCCGGGCGAGAACGTGCCTGCCGACGGCATCGTCCAGAGCGGTGCCAGCACGCTCGACGAAGCCGCGATCACCGGCGAGTCGCGACCCGTGACGCGGGGCGAAGGCGACACGGTCATCGCTGGGACGATCAACGGCGCCGGTTCGTTGCGGGTCCGTGTGACCGCCAGCGGCGAGGGCACCAAGCTCTCCGGGATCATGCGCCTCGTCGCCGACGCCCAGACGTCGAAATCACGCGCCCAACACCTGGCCGACCGAGCCGCACGAGCGCTCACGGCGGTCGCGATGGCAGCTGGGCTCGTGACGTTCGTCGTCTGGTGGCTGCTCGCCGACGGGGTCGAGATCGCCGTGGTGCGGACCGTCACCGTGTTGGTGATCGCCTGCCCCCACGCTCTGGGCCTGGCGGTCCCGCTGGTGGTCGCCATCTCGACCACGCTCGGCGCACGCAACGGCCTGCTGATCCGGGACCGTCGTGGCCTGGAGGAGGCGCGCAAGGTCGACACCGTCGTGTTCGACAAGACCGGGACGCTCACGCTGGGATCGCATCGGGTGGTGGCGATCACGGTGGTCGACGGGGTCGACGAGGACGAGGCGTTGCGGGTCGCGGCCGCCATCGAAGCGGACTCGGAGCACCCGATCGCACGCGGCATCGTCCGCAGCGCCGAGGAGCGTGGGATCGACGTCCCCGGCGCCGAGGGGTTCCGGGCGCTGGCCGGCCGAGGGGTGACCGCGATCGTGGACGGTATCGACGTCTTCGTCGGTGGCCCGGCGCTGCTCACCGAGCGCGCGGCCGAGGTCCCCCCACCCCTGCGACGGGCGGCGGAGGCGGCCGCCGAGCGCGGGCAGGCGGCCATCTACCTGCTGCGTGGCGGACGTGTCGAGGCGGTGTTCGCGGTCGCCGACGCCGTGCGCGAGGAGAGCCGGCAAGCGGTCGCCGACCTGCAGGCGCGCGGCATCCGGGTGGCGATGCTCACTGGCGACGCGCGCGCGGTCGCCGAGGGCGTCGCGGCGGAGCTCAACATCGACGTCGTGTTCGCCGAGGTGCAGCCGGAGGACAAGGCGTCGAAGGTCCAAGCGTTGCAGCGGGGCGGCCACATCGTCGCCATGGTGGGCGACGGCGTGAACGACGCGCCCGCGCTCGCCACGGCCGACGTGGGCATCGCCATCGGCGCTGGCACCGACGTGGCCGTCGAAGCCGGGCACGTGGTGCTGGTGCGCTCGGACCCCCGCGACGTGGTGCGGATCGTCGACCTGTCGCGCGCCACGTACCGCAAGATGGTCCAGAACCTCTGGTGGGCGGCCGGTTACAACGTCGTCGCGATCCCGCTGGCCGCGGGTGTCGCTGCGCCCTGGGGCGTCGTGCTGTCGCCGGCGGTGGGGGCGGTGCTCATGTCGGCGAGCACGGTCGTCGTCGCTCTGAACGCGCAGTTGTTGCGGCGGTGGGAGGGCTAGGTGCGAGGGCTAGGTGCGAGGCGAGACGCTGTAGCCGCGCGCGGGCGGTGGACTCACGTCGGTTCCAGGAGGTCGCGCTTACGACGCTCGAACTCGTCGGCGTCGATCTCGCCGCGGGCGTACCGCTCACGCAAGACCGCGAGCGCCGGGTCTTGGGTCGGCGCCCGGGACGCGTGCACGTCGTCTCGACCCCGCCAGAGGCTGCCGAGGTCGAGGGCGCGCGCGAGCCACACGATGGCCAGGATCGCCAGGATCCAGAACAGGACCATGCCGAACCCACCACCCCCCGTGCCCCAGCCGTGCCAGCCCATCACGAGGGCGCGCCGTACCCGACCCTCGCGTCCCTGAAAGCGTGGGGCCGGTCCCGTATGAGGTCGTCCATGATGTCGCTCATCTTGGTTCCTTCCGAGCACCGTTCCGGTGCCTGGAACCCAGGGTGCAGCTACGCGGTCAAGCAGGCGTGAAGGGTTCACTTCGGCGGTGTCAAGCTCGAGCGAGGGCGATACCACGCGTCTGCCACGGCTCTCCGGGACCCTCCCGTGCGCGCGGTCACCGCCATCTGCGGGGCCGCGATCGATGATGCATGAAGAAGTGGTCCGATTCACCCGTAGCGGTGATGGGACGTCCTCGCCACGAGGTGTGGACGACGCACCGATCCGCCGCTCCCCGCGCTCGCGCCGCCGCTGTTGGGCGCCGGTTCACGAAGACCCGCTTCCCGTTGGAGGCTCATGACCACCGTCACCTTCCCGTCGACCGAGGTCGCCTCGCAGTTCGCCCGAGCCGCACGCTCGCAGGGCCACGCCGTTGAGGTCGTCGGCGAGACGGTCGTCGTGCCGCGCCGCAGCGCCCTCGTCACCCTGGTGGTCGCGCTCGTCGGTGCGGTGCCGCTGGTTCTCCTCGGATGGTTCGCCGAGCAGTGGATGGTGGGCCTGCCACGGCTCGAGCCCCTGTTCGCCGCCCCGATCGGCAGCGTGACGTTGCTCCTCGGTGTGACGGGGGCTGCGATCGGAGCCGTCGTCGGTAGTCTGGCGAGTCTGCCCCGTGCCGCCGGGCCATCCCCGGCGGGCCACACCGTGCGCGTCTCCTCCGCGGACGTGGCTCACCTCGTCGAGAGTTACGGCGGCGTGACGGTGGCGTGGGAACGTCCGCCGGCACCCGAGGCGCCTGTTGCGCCCGCCTTGGGTCCGCTGCGCGTCGTCGCCTGGTTGCTCGTCGTCCTCACGGCCGGCGTCATCCTGACCGCCACGGCGTACATCTGGTGGCTGTCGGCCGATTACGGCCACGGCGCGGACCAGTCGACGCGGATCGGCTACACGTTCAAGAACGTGCAACGCATCCCCGCCGACACACCGGAGGGGGCCGGAACGGTGCTCGCCGACATCCTGGGGGGAGACGCGACCGGGGTCGTCGCGAACCCGATCGCGGCTGCGGTCGCCGCGCCCTCTGCGGCCGCGCTTGGGCTCGGCCTGGTCTACGGCGGTGACACGACGCCGGGGGTCGATCTCGATAGCGTCCGCACACGCTTGCTCGCGACGAGTCCGGTCGTGGTGCTGATCGCTTCCGAGGAGCCGGCCTACGCGTTGCCGGCGGCCTACGCCGCCGCCCAGTTCCGCGCGCCCGTGGTGACCCTCGACGAGGCCGCCGACGTCCTCGCGGACGTCCGGGACAAGGTGCTGCTGGTCGCGGCGCCCGAGCGTCTCGTTCCCGACGAGGCCCTCGTGGACCTCGCCGCCTTCGGCGCCGTCGAGCGCGTGGCCGCCGATGGCATCTACCGCCACGCCCTCGTCTGGGCCGAGCGCGCCTGGGGCGATTTCGGCTGGGGCATCGATCCCTCGTTCCACCGCGACACCTACGTCAACTTCACCCTCACCAACCCGACCGACCCGGGCTTCGCCGCGGCCGGGTTGCCCATGGCGTGGCTCGGCAACTACGGACCCCTCCTGTACACCCCCCACGACGACCTCGACGAGCTCACCGATCAGTACCTGTGGCGCCTCTCGCCGGACTTCTACGTGGCCCCCTCCGATGGGCCGTTCATCAACCTCCGGGTGGTCGGTGGTCCGGCGAGCGTGTCCTACGCGGCGCAGGCGCGCCCGGACCTGGCCGTGGAGACCCACGCGTACCGACAACAGGCCACGGGTATGAGCGGTATCGCCAGCTTGGGTTGGGCCTGGTTCGTCGTCGGTCTGGCCGGGTTCGTCTGGGCCCTGTTCGCCATCCCACGACGGCTGCCGGACACCGGCTTCTACCCACGGCTCTACTGGCCGCTGGCCATGCTGGTCCTCGGCCCGGTCGGGATCCTGGCGTTCTTCGCCTCGTACCGGGGGCGTCCGGTGAATCGGCTCGGACCGATGCCGACGTTCGTGCGACCCCCGTGGTCGCAGGCTGTCTCCGCGACGATCATGGGCATGGGGGTCGGGATGGCGCTCATGATCGCCTCGATGTACCTCTTCGAGCTCAACGGGTTGCCGCTGTTCACGACCTTCGCCTTCACGCCCTTCTTCTGGCTCGGCTCGCCGATGGCGGCATGGATGTGGGGGCTCATGGTCCTCCCCGCCATCGCGGTGTCGACCCTGTTCTTCATGGGCCCGATGATGAGCGACATGCAGGGCGTCTCCTACGGCCGCGGCGTGCGCCTGGCGGCGCCGGTGGTGATCGTGTCCATGGTGGCGGCCTCCGTCGGGATGTGGACGCTGTCGTGGTGGTGGATGAACTGGCAGGGGCTCATGTCGACCGAGGACCTATGGTCGTGGGTAGCGCCGCTCTGGTGGGCGGCGTTCATGGGGTTCCTGACCGCCCTGATCCCCAACTACCTGCTGGTGCGCGCCGGCTGGAAACGAGGTGGCATGTGATCCGCACGCCGCGACGAACCTGCGCCTCCTCGCCGAAGGGCGACCCGCGGTGATTCGACCCGTCTTCACCCTCCTCGCCGTGATCGTCGTCGCCGTCGTCGGCGTGGTCTGGATCACGCTCACGTGGCACCCGCCCGGCCCGCCGTTCACCGCGAGCGCCACCCAGGGCGCCGAACTGCTGGAGCTCACCGGGACCACCGGCCGGTTGGCGGGCGAAGACCACCTGCGCACGGCGGTGGCGTACGCCCAGACCGTCTACGCCGCGGCCCAGGACAAGGACCGGCCGGGCGCCGTCGTGTTGGTCCGCGACGACGATCAGGCCACGGCCATCGCGACCACGCGACTGCAGCACTTCCCCGTCAACGCCCCGATGCTCTTCGTGACCGATGGCGGGACCAGGCTGCCGACGGCGACCCGCGACGAGCTCGAGCGGCTCGGACCCGAGGGCGTCATGATGGACCACAACGTCCAGGTCTACCTCGTCGGCGACATCGACCCCGCGGTGGCGCACGAGATCGAGGTCGAGCTGAACCTGAAGACCCGCCGCATCTTCGCGGCCGACCCCGTCCTCTTCGCCGAGGAGCTCGACGAGTTCCTGGCGGTCCTCGACTCGAACCATGCCGACGAGGTGCTGGTGGGATCGCTGGACGCGCTCGACCTGGCGATGTGCGCGAGCAACTGGAACGCCCACATGGGTCGCGGGTTCGCCTACGTCACCGACGAGGGGGTGCCGGCGGCCACGCGTCGCATGCTGCAGCGACGCGCGCCCTCCTACCCGTACATCTACGTCTTCGCGCCCGAGGACGTGGTCGGCGCCGAGGTGATGGCCGAACTGGCGCAGTACGGCCACGTGCAACGCGTCCCCGGCAGCAACCTGCAGGAGATGTGCGTGCGCTGGGCGGGCTACAAGGACGCGGGCCGCAAGATCGGGTGGTGGTTCGGGGAAGCGACCCGGGCCGCCGGCTGGGGCTACGCCGAACCGGGACACAACACGCTGCTGGGCAACCCGGCCGACTGGCGCACGATCGTGCCCTCGGGCGTGCTCTCGCACATGGGCAAGCACGGCATGCTGCTGCTCACCAACGAGGACGGCAGCCTCCCCGACGCCGTCGAGAGCTACCTGACCGGTCCTCTCCGTCCGACGCGCACGCGCCCGTCCCAACAGGTGTTCAACTTCGGCTGGGTCCTCGGCAGCGAGGACGAGGTGCCCGATGCCACGATGCGCGCCTACGCCGACATGCTGGAGGTCGCCGGCTTGCGGGAGGCGAGCGTGCAGCTGGACCTCGGCATGGCGCCCTGACCGCGGCTCGCGGGCACGGTCGCGCCCGGCCCGTTCACGTCGCCACGGGCTCGGATGTCCCGGTCGGCCCGGTGTAGGCTCGACCCGTAGACCCACCCCGCCTGGGTACGGGGCGCACGCGCGCCGACGAACCCGGGTCGGAACAGGAGGCGACCGTGACCGAACTCAAGATCGAGGGCATGACCTGTGGCCATTGCACGGCGGCCGTCAAGAAGGCGCTCGAGGGCGTGTCCGGTGTGACCCGGGCCGACGTCGACTTGGCCGCGGGCCGTGCCCGTGTCGACGGCCAAGCGGATGTCGCGCGCCTGATCGCCGCGGTGCAAGACGAGGGTTACCAGGCCGCGCCCGTCGGCGCATGAGCGTGCTCGAACCGGGCGTCGACGTGGCCCATGGCGTCGAAGCGCCGGCGGCCGAGGGCGTCCATTGTCTGCGGCTGAACGGTGAGGTGCGCGTCGACGCCGCCCGCCGTCTGAAGAGCGTGAAAGGGCACGTCGAGGGCGTGCTGCGGATGCTCGAGGACCCCGACGTCTACTGCGTCGACGTCCTGAAGCAGGTGAGCGCGGTCCAAGGGGCGCTCCGGAAGGTGACCGAGGGCGTGCTTCGGTCGCACGTGCGCGATCACGTGGCCACGGCCGCGCTCCGCGGCGACACCGAGCACCTGGTGGACGAGCTCATGGAGGCGCTCAAGTACCGGTCGTGATGGTGTCGTCGGGCCGTCGCTCGCGACCGGTTTCGTCGGCCTCGTCCTCCCCACCCCACCCCGGGTGGGTTACTCTGACGGCGTGAACGTTCCTCTCCTTCAGGAGTCTGCCATGTCGAGCCCCACCGTCCCCACCCTCCCCCCGCTCAGCGACCGGGCGTCGGCGATGACGAGCCTGCGCGTCGGCGTGGCGGGCATGACGTGCGCCTCCTGCAGCGCTCGGGTCGAGCGCACGCTGGGACGCCTCGAGGGCGTCAGCGAAGCGAACGTCAACCTGGCGACCGAGCGAGCCACGATCCGCTTCGATCCGGCCACCCTGACGCCCATGCAGGTGTTGGACGCCATCAAGGGCGCGGGCTACGAGCCGGTCGTGGCGGAGACCGAGCTGAGCGTGACGGGCATGACCTGCGCGGCGTGCAGCGCCCGGGTCGAACGCGCCCTGCAGCGGGTCGAGGGCGTCTTGGGTGCCACCGTCAACCTGGCCACCGAGCGGGCGACGTTGCGCTACCTGCCCGACGTGGCGCCCCGCGAACGGCTCGTGGAGGCCGTGCGGGACGCTGGCTACGACGTGATGGAACAGCAGGCGGAGGGGACGCGCAGCGACGCCGAACGCGAGCGCCGCGCGGCCGAGGGGCGCTCCTTGCGTCGATCGCTCGTCACGGCCACCCTCCTGACCGTGCCGATCTTCGTCCTCGAGATGGGCGCCATGCTCGTGGCGCCGTTCGGCGCCTGGCTACACGCCGTGGTCCCGATGCAAACGCTGTTCTACACGATGTTCGTGCTCGCGACGGCGGTGCAGTTCGGCCCCGGCGCGCGCTTCTACGCCAAGGGCTGGCCCGCCCTGCGGCGCGGCGCCCCCGATATGAACTCGCTCGTCATGATCGGCACCAGCGCCGCCTACGGGTACTCGGTCGTGGCGACGTTCGCGCCCTGGGCCTTGCCCGCGGGCACCGTGCACGTGTACTACGAGGCGTCGGCCGTCATCGTCACGCTCATCTTGCTCGGCCGCTACTTCGAGAGCTCGGCCAAGGGGCGGACGGGGGATGCGATCCGCTCACTCATGCGACTGCAGCCCCGAACCGCCCGCGTGGAGCGCGACGGCACGGAGCTCGAGGTCGACGTGGGCGCCGTCCGCCGCGGCGACGTCGTCTCGGTGCGCCCCGGCGAACGGCTGCCCGTGGACGGCGTGGTCGTATCGGGCGCGTCGTACGTCGACGAGTCGATGATCAGCGGCGAACCGATCGCGGTCGCCAAGGGAGCGGGCGACGCGGTCGTCGGCGGCACCATCAACACCACCGGCGCCTTCCGCTTCGAGGCGCGCGCCGTCGGCGCCGACACGGTGCTGGCGCAGATCATCGGCATGGTCGAAGCCGCCCAGGGCTCGAAGCTGCCGATCCAGGCGCTGGTGGACAAGGTCGTGCTCTGGTTCGTCCCGGTGGTGCTGGGGCTCGCCGCCCTCACGTTCGGCGTGTGGCTCGTGTTCGGGCCGGCGCCGGCGCTCACCTTCGCGCTCGTGAACATGGTGGCGGTGCTGATCATCGCCTGCCCGTGCGCCATGGGGCTGGCGACGCCGACCTCGATCATGGTGGGTACCGGCAAGGCCGCCGAGATGGGCGTCTTGTTCCGCAACGGCGTCGCCTTGCAGAGCGTCGGCCAGGCGGACGTGATCGCCGTCGACAAGACCGGCACCCTCACCAAGGGGCGACCGGAGGTCACCGACGTGGTGGCGGCCGCCGGCGTCGACGCCGAGCGCGCGCTGGCGCTCGCCGCCGCGGTCGAGGCCAGCTCCGAGCATCCGCTGGCGGGCGCCATCGTCGCTTCGGCGCGGGCGCGCGGTGAAGCCGTGGCCGACGCGACGGACTTCGCGGCCGTCCCCGGCTTCGGGGTGACCGGGGTCGTCGACGGCGTCCGCGTCCACGTGGGCGCGGGCCGGTACCTGCAGGAGCTCGGCATCGACGCCGGCGACCTGGCCGCCGCCGTGCACCGCTTCTCCGACGAGGGCAAGACCGCGATGTACGTGGCGCTCGACGGGCAGGTCGCGGCCGTCATCGCGGTGGAGGACCCGATCAAGGCGTCCACGCCGGCCGCCATCGGCGCGCTCCACGCGTTGGGGCTGCGGGTGGCGATGGTGACCGGCGACGACGCCCGTACCGCGCGCGCCATCGCCGCTCGCCTCGGCATCGACGAGGTCCTGGCCGAGGTGTTGCCCGACGGCAAGGCCGAGGCCGTCCGCGGTCTCCAGGCCGACGGCCGCCGCGTGGCCTTCGTGGGCGACGGCATCAACGACGCCCCGGCACTCGCCCAGGCCGACGTCGGTCTGGCGATCGGCACCGGCACCGACGTGGCCATCGAGTCGGCCGACGTGGTCCTCATGTCGGGCGACCTGCGCAACGTCCCGAACGCGATCGCGCTCTCCAAGGCGACGCTGCGCAACATCCGTCAGAACCTGTTCTGGGCCTTCGGCTACAACACGCTCCTCATCCCGGTCGCCGCCGGCGTGCTCTACCCCGCGTTCGGCGTGCTGCTGTCGCCGATCGTCGCCGCCGCCGCGATGGGGCTCTCGAGCGTGTTCGTGCTCACCAACGCGCTCCGGCTGCGACGCTTCCGGCCGCCGCTGGCCGCCGAGGTCGGCGGCGCACCGTCGACGTCGGCGGGTGCCGGCGCGTCGTCCCGAGCGCGCACGGCGGCAGCCTGAACGCCGGCGCCGCGCGCGACACCCGCGGCGCTGAACCGAGCTCAGCGGCCGCGGACGCGGCGCAGGACCGCCCGCACGTCGCGCGCGCCGAGCGCGAGGCCGAGCCCGGCGTAGACGCTCACGAGCGTGGCACCGCCGACGACGAGCACCAGCGCATGGCGGCCCCAGCCGGCCTCGACGCCGGCCGCGAAGGGTGTCGTGGCGGCCCAGGCGGCGGCGCCCGCCACCACGGCCGCCAGGATCACGCGGCCGAGGTCGTCGACGAGCGGCGCCGGCGACCACGCCTCGGTCTTGGCGTGCCAGGCGACGAGCACCACCGCCAACGTGGTCTGGGCCACGGCCGTGGCCCACGACAACCCGGCGATCCCCCAGCGGGGCGTGAGGACGACGAACAGGACCGCCGTGAGCGCCGACGTCGCCACCGCCAGCGCCACGGGCGCCCGCACCCGGCCGCGCACGAAGAAGGGGCGCAGCAGGAAGTTCACCCAGCCCGACGCGGTCAGCGCCACCCCCAAGGGCGCCAAGGCCGCGACCGCCAGGGCGATCGCCTGCTCCTGACCGGCCGCGGGCCGCAACACCTCGAACAGCACCCGGACGGCCGGTTCGGCGAACAGCACCACCGCCACGCCGGCGGGCACGGTGAGGGTGGCGATGAAACGCGCCCCCTCCTCGAGCGCGACGCGGAAGCCGGCGGCGTCGTCCTCGGCGGCGCGTCGGCCCAGTCGCGCGTAGAAGGCGACGGCGGGGCTGATGGCGAACAGGCCCAGCAGCAGGCTGAACAGCATCGACGCGATGGCGTACCCCGTCACGGCGCCGGCAGGGAAGAGGTCGTCGTTCGACACCAGCCGCTGCGCGACGACGTTCAGGAGCTGGCGCGCCCCGGTCGTGAACGCGAACGGCGCCATGAGCGCGAGCGCCGCGGGCATCGCCGCGTGCCACCAGCGCCAACGGGGCAACAGGCCCGCGCGCGCCATCGCCGGCGCTTGCACCAGCGCCTGCAGGAGCCCGCCGGTGACGACGCCCAGCGCCAACGCCTCGGCCACCCCCGGGAACGCCAACATCGCCGCGATCGCCGCCAGGTTCAGGGCCACCGGCGCCCAGGCGGGCGCCAGGAAGCGCTCCTCGGCCTGGAGGACGCCCATCGCCAACGCCGAGAGGCTGATCGCCATGAGCACCGGGAAGGTGAGACGCAGCAGGCGTACGGCCAGGTCGCGGTCGACGTTGGCGTCCGCGGCCAGCAGCAGGTCGACGATCCACGGCGCGCTCAGGATCGCCACGCCCAGCAGCAGGGCGTTGGCGACGGTGAGCGCGGTGAGCATGGCGCCCGCGAACGCGCGCCGGTCGTCGCCGCGGAGCCGCTGCACCACGGGCACGAAGGCGTTGGTGAGGGCGCCCTCGGCGAGCAGTTCGCGGAACAGGTTGGGCACCGCCCAGGCGATCCGGAACGCGTCGGAGGCCCGCACGGGGAAGAGCGCGACCACCAGCACCTCGCGCAGCAGACCGCTCACGCGCGAGGCCAGCGTGCCGCCCATGTAGACCAGCGCGCCGCGGGCGGCGGAACGCGGCGGGGCGGCAGACGGCGCGGCGGTCGATGTGGAGGGTGGAGCGGAGCGGGGATCGGCCATGGCGGTCGCGGCGACGATCGCAGCGGCCGTCATCGTAGCGTGCGCCGCCTCGCCCCCCTGCGGCCGGGGCGGGCCGACGGGTCGTGCGCGTCAGGGTCGCGTGCGTCAAGAACGCGGCGCTCCCGTGGCGCCCCTCAGATCGTCGGCTCGGCCTCCAGCGTGGCCCGCTCGAAACGCTCGGTCTCGGGCGTGAGGACGGGGTCGACGGCCGGGCCGGTATCGGACCAACCCTCGGTCTGCTTCGTCTTCAGGACGCGCACGGTCATGTCGTGCTCGACGAGGACCTGACACGACAAGCGTGCCGACCCCCGCAGGCCGGCGTCGCCGAGCTTGCGGAACTCGGCGCGGGTGTAGACGTCGGGCTCACCCGCCTCGAACTCGACGCGACACGTCGTGCAACGGGCCTTGCCGCCACAGCGGTGGCCGATGTCGATCCCGAGCGCTTCGAGGGCGAGAACCAGACGGGTGCCGGACTCGACCTCCGTGCTCCTACCTCTACTGGTGACGATGGGCATATGAGACCTCCGAGGTCGTGGGCGAAAGGCTACCTGCTGCCGTCGCATGCGTTCTGCGACGCGGCTGACGCTCTCTGCGATGTCAGGTGCGCCGCTGATGGGGCCGGGGCGGCGTCGCGAGCACGAAGCCGAGCGAACCGAGGGCCGCCAGCGCCGCGAGCACGGTGAACCCCCAACGGTAGTCACCGAGCGCGTCCGCCAGGACCCCGGCGATCACGGGCCCCGCCAACTGACCCACCATGATGAGCAGCGCCGACGCGCCCATGATCGAGCCGAAGTGGGTGGCCCCGAAGTAGTCGGCCCGGATGGCGCCCATGAGCGGACCGCGGCTGCCCCAGGCGAAGCCGTGCAGGACGACGAACACGACCACCCCCACGGGACTCGGGATCCACGCCAGCGACAGCAACGCGGCGGCGTGCGCGAACATCGCCGTGATGACGATCGTGCGCTTGGGCAAGCGGTCGCCCAGCGCGCCGCCCGCCACCTGTGCCACGGCCGTCATCGTCGTGAGGATCGCCACCACCGCGGCCGCGGCCTGCAGCGTGAGGCCCGCCCCGGACTCCAGGTGGGGCACCAGATGCACGACCACCGCCGAGACGACGAGCAGGGCCGAACCGTGCCCGACGCCGAGCGCCCAGAAGGCGCGCGTCCGCAGGGCCTCGGCGAGCGTGAAGTCGTCGCCTGCGTCGCGGGTCCGCAGCGCGACCCCGCCCCGCACCGCGTCCGGCAGACCGCCCGGACCGCCGTCGACCTGCTGGTGGTAGCGCGCCGGGTCGCGGCGCAGGAGCGCGACGCACGGCGTCCCGAGCACCATGATCGCCACCCCCGATGCCGCCAACGTGGCGCGCCAACCGTAGGCCACCACCGCCGAGGCGACGACCGGCACGAGCAACCCGCCGATGCTCATGCCCACGGACATGAGCGCCAGGGCGGTGGCGCGCCGACGCCGGAACCACGGCACGATGGCGGTGGTGACCGAGATGAACCCCGACAGTGCCACGCCGAACCCGGTCAGCAACATCGCGGCGCCGAACGCGACCAGCGTGGTGACGAAGGACGTGGCGATCAGACCGGCGCCGAACAGCACGATGCCGACCGCGGCCACCCGGCGCGGGCCCCACCGTTCGAGCAACCAGCCCTGGCCGGGTCCGAGCAGACCGCCGATCAGCTGCACCAGGGCGTAGCCCGCGGCCACCGACGCGCGGCTCCAGCCGAGCTCGCTCGTGAGCGCCACCACGTACAGGCCGAACGATTGCGAGAAGAGCATCGCCTGGAGACCCTGCAGACCCATCCCCCCCGCCACCACCCCCCACCCATAGAAGGAGGGGGCGGCGCGAGGGGAGGGGGCTGGCGGCATCCGCCCATCACAGCACGGCGACCGGCGCCGAGCGGGCATGTGCACCGGGCGGCCGTACCCCCAGTCGCTGCGGGGGGCGGGTACGCTACGCCCATGATCGTCCGTGAGCAACACGAATCGATGGTGCCGGCCCTGGGGCTCGGGACCTGGAAGCTGACCGGCGATGCCTGCGTTCGAGCCGTCGAGCACGCGCTCGCTCTGGGCTACCGCCACCTCGACACCGCTCAGGGGTACGGCAACGAGACGCAGGTGGGCGAAGGCCTGCGCCGGTCGGGCGTATCGCGCGCGAAGGTCTTCATCACCACCAAGGTGCGCCCCCGCTCTTTCGCGCCGGAAGACCTGGGCCCCAGCGTCGAAGAGAGCCTGGAGCGGCTGGGGGTCGAGCAGGTCGACCTGCTGCTCCTGCACTGGCCGCGGCCGGACGTGCCGCTCGAGGACACCCTCGGGGCCTTGCACGAGGTGCGCCACCGAGGCCTCACGCAGCACGTCGGCGTCAGCAACTTCCCGCCGTCGTGGGTGGAGCGCGCGGTCGCCAGCGGCCCGATCTTCACGAACCAGGTCGAGTACCACCCGTACCTGTCGCAAGACGCCCTGCTCGAGCAGGCCGAGCGCCTCGACCTGACCCTCACCGCCTACGCGCCACTGGCCAGAGGCCGGGTCGAAGACGACCCCACCCTGCAGGAGATCGGCGCCGCGCACGGCAAGACGGGCGGTCAGGTGGCGTTGCGCTGGCTGCTGCAACAACCGCGCGTCCTCGCCATCCCCAAGGCGTCGTCGCCGGAGCATCAGATCGAGAACCTGGCCGTGTTCGACTTCGAGCTCTCCGACGACGAGATGGCGCGCGTCACCGCGCTCGACCGCGGCCTGCGGCTCGTGGACGAGGGTGACGTCGACTGGGAACGCTGACGGGGTCTCAGCCGATCAGCGCGCGCACCCCCCAGAAGGCGAGCATGCCCACCGCCAGCACGACCAGCATGTTGCGGGTCACGAGCGCCGCCACCACCCCGAGCGCGCCGGCCACCCAGCGCGGCGCTTGGGTCAGGACGTCGGCGCCGGCGCCCAGGTCGACGAACGCCGGCGCGACGATCGCCGCCAGCACCGCTGCCGGCACGTAGGCGAGGCTGCGCCGCAGCAGGTCGGGGATCCGCACCCGGTCCTGCAGCACGATGAAGCTGGCGCGCAGCACGAGCGTGATGGCCGCCATGGCGAGGAACAACCACCACACCGCGGGTCCCGCCTGCGCCGTCACGACGACCCCGCCGCCCGTCGACCCTGGCTCAGCTCGAGCAGCGTGCCGGCCGCGATGCCGGCGAAGGCCGCCGCCAGCAGGCCGAGGTTGTACGGCCAGCCCTGGCCGGCCACCGCCACCAACGCCGCCACCCCACCCGCCGTCCAGACGGGCGCGCGGCCACGCGCGAGCGCGAACACCCACAGCGTCAGGAACACCAGCGGCACCGCGAACTCGAGCGACAACCCGGCGGGCACCGCGCCTCCCACGAACACCCCGACGACCGAGGCCGTGGTCCACACCACCCACACCGACATCGACACGGCCAGGTAATAGGCCACCTTGGCGCCGCGCTCCGGATGGGTGGCGAACCGGTGCGTTCCCAGGGCCATCGACTGGTCGGTCATCATCGACGCCATCCACAGCCGCACCGGCCACCGCGGACCGCGCAGGTGCGGCGCCAGCGTCGCGGCGTACAGCGCGAAGCGGAGGTTCAGCAGGAGCGTCGTGAGCAGGATGACGGCCACGGGTGAGCCGACCGCGAGCAGCTGCAGGGCGGCGAGTTGGGCCGTGCCGGCGAAGACGAGGTAACTCATGCCCACCGCCTGCGTCCACGGCAACCCGATCTCGATCGCGGCGACACCCACCACGAACCCGAACGGGCTGACGGCCAGGAGGATGGGGACCACGTCGCGCAATCCTTCGAGGAAACCGGCCCGGAACGTCACCGGCGGAGCCTACCAGCGGAGCCGGCGCGGGCCGGTCAGTAGCGGAGGCCGGTGCGCACCCAGCGGCAGCCGTTCCAGCGGAAGTCGAGCTGAGCGTCGCCGGACGCGGTGACCCGCCGACCGCCGAGACGTTCGACGACGCTGCCGTCGTACGCCACCTCGACCTCGGCCTGGTCGCCAGTGATCTCCATGTCGGTGATCGATACGCGGTACCGGAGTCCACGGTAGACGCTGCCGTAGGTGGCGGTCGCGTCCGCCACGAAGCGCTCGACGGTCGCGTCGACGGCGCCGCGCAGGGCGCCGGTGTCGGGCTCGCCGTCCCCGCACACGGCGGCGCCGGCCGACCCGCCCGACGTCGAAGCCGCCGCCGATGCGCCGGGCCGCACGCCGACCGCGAAGGCGTAGCTGGCGCCGAGCGTCACGAAGGGGGCCGCTTGGCGCGCGTCGAGCAGCGGCGTCCAAGCGACGCCCGCCTCGACGTCGAGACGCCAGCGCTCGGCCACAGGCACGTGCGCGCCCAGCACCAGGTGCGGGGCGAAGCGGCCCCCGTACAGGTCGGCGCCGACGCCGACGAAGGTGGGCAGCGGCCACGGCACCGGCGGGTAGACGCGGGCCTGAGCGCCCAGCGCCAGACCGCTCGATCCGTAGCCGGCGCGCAGCGCGGCGCCGAAGAACTGCGCCTGCAGGGAGGCGCCGACGCTCGCCGTGCGGTAGGCGGGGAAGCCGAAGGTCACGCCGAAAGCGGCGACCGCCGGGATCTCGTCGGGGGCGGTCGGGACCTCGGTGGCGTCGGCCTGTGACTGCGCTAGGGCGAGTGGGAAGGCCAGCACGGCGAGGCAGAGCCCATAGACGAGGATGCGGTGGGGTCGGTGGGGACGACGCATGGGGCAGGGTAACCGGGCCGCGTTCGCCCGGCCCGGTCGGCTGCGAGGTCGGGACCTCAGGGCCGGTGGCGAGCGCCGGTGTCGACGGCCGGCGGGGAGTCCCAGCCGGCCCGGATCTCGGTCGAGGAGACGTCGGCCCGGAAGGCGGACTCGGGCAAGGCTTCGAACAGGTCCGCGTGCCGCGCGGGGACGTCGAGGTCGGCCAGGGTCACGAAGCGATCGGCCGAGCGGCGCCCGGCCACCAGGAAGCGGGCGCCGGCGGCGCGCATGGCGTCGAGCGCCTCGTCCAGACCGTCTACCTGGGCGTAGAAACGAGGCTCCAGGACGCGCGCGGC
Organism: uncultured Trueperaceae bacterium; assembly: GCA_963839375.1. Lineage (GTDB taxonomy): Bacteria > Deinococcota > Deinococci > Deinococcales > Trueperaceae > JAABTL01. Next base: position 242,614 of record CAWIUY010000024.1, read on the forward strand.
GGTGTCGGTGCCGACCACGAAGACGGTGCCCGGTAGCAGCGCGGCCTTGGCATCGAAGCGGGCCGCCCGCGTGAGGAGCAGCGGCGCGCGCCCGGCGAACTGGGTGGCGCGCCGGTGCGTCTCGTCGAGGTCGATCGAGGGCTTGTCGGCGTTGGCGACGGCCAACTCGAACGCCACCGGTCGCCCGAGGTGTCGCTGCGCCGCTGCGGCGAGGCCGAGATGACCGTCGTGCAACGGATGGAAGGCGCCGCTCACGACCGCACCGCCCCCCTCGGGCCAGGGCAGGGTGTCGACGACCTCACCTGTCGCGTCGATCGCGAGCATCGGCCGGCGCTCGGCCTCGAAGGCCGCGAGCGCCGCGCCCGGCACGAACGTGCGCTCGAGGCGCTCGCCGGCGACAAGCGCCACCGGGACCTCGCGCAAGACACCGCTCGCCTCGGCCATGGCGCGCAGCACCAGGCTGGCCACGAGCCCTTCCTCGCCCGCCCGCTCGCGCGCGCCCTTCTCGATCGCGAGGTCGAAGCGGCGCAGCGCCAGACCGTCGACGGTCGCCACGCAGGCCCGGTGCGAACCGCGCTTGGCGCGATCGGTGGCGATCGTCGCGGTCACCGCCACACCGAGCACCGCGTCGTCCGGACCGGTCAGCCAGCGTGCCCGGGTCCGGGCGCGCTCGGCCAGGGAGACCGCCACCTCGGGGCTGACCGACGTGGGCGCCACTCGGCCGATCCCCTCCTCGAGCGAGCGGGCGGCGTACCGATCGGTGGCCTCGAGCACGGTGCGGGAGGAGCCTCCGACCGCGTGCAACGCCGCCAGCGCGGTCACCCCGGCGCCCGCGAACTCGTACACGAGCTTCGGCGCCGCGGCGTGGATCTCCTCGACGACCCGGTCGGTTCCGTCGGACACGGGCGCATCATGGCATGCGACCGAGAGCCCTCGCTGCATCGGGTGCCGGGACGGCGGCGCGGCGAGCGCGGGATCGGCGACTCGGCGGGCGCACGTCGGCGGCTCGGCGCACGCCGCCTGCGGGACTCGCCGCACCACGACGGAATCGTAGGCTGTCGTCGTGGACGCCACTCGCCTCGAAGCCGAACTCGCCGCCGAACGGGTCGAACTCCGCTGGAGCGTCGCCTGGACGAGCCTCACGTTCGTCGGCCTGGCCGTCGGGCTCGCGGCCGCCTGGTCCGACCTGCCGACCGTGTCCGGCTGGGCGTACGGTTTGGCGTTCGCGGCGGGGGGCGGCCCGGCGGGGCTCGAGGCGCTGCGCGCCCTGCGCCGCGGTCGGCTCGAGATCGACCTGCTCATGGTGCTCGCCGCGGTCGCCGCGGCCGCCGTCGGCGCGCCCCGCGACGGCGCCATCCTGCTCTTCCTGTTCAGCCTGGCGGGCACCCTCGAGGAACGCGCCATGGGCACCACCCGCCGTGCGGTGGCGTCCCTGATGCGCCTCCGGCCCGATACCGCGCACGTGCTGGAGGGCCAAGACGCGAACGCCCACGAGGTCGACCGGCCGGCCGAAGAGGTCGAGCTGGGCACCCTCGTGCGGGTCCGACCCGGCGAACGGGTCCCGCTCGACGGCGTGGTGGTCTCGGGGAACTCCAGCCTGGACCAGTCCCCCATCACGGGCGAATCCGTGCCCGTGGACAAGGCCCCCGGCGACGACGTGTTCGCGGGCACCGTGAACGGCCACGCGGCGCTGGTGGTGCGGACCAGCCGGGTGGCGGGGGAGTCGACGCTCGCCCGCATGGTGCAGCTCGTGACCGAGGCGCAGGCGGCCAAGGCGCCGAGCGAGCGCTTCAGCACCTGGTTCGGGCAGCGCTACACGGTGTGGGTGCTGGTGGGGACCGCGGTGTCGCTGCTCGCCTTCCTGGTCCTGGGTCTGCCGACCGCGGAGGCCTTCTACCGGGCGGCGACGCTGCTCGTGGTGGCCAGTCCGTGCGCGGTGGTGATCAGCGTGCCGGCGGCCGTGCTCTCGGCGCTCGCCGCCGCCGCGCGGCGCGGCGTGCTGTTCAAGGGTGGCGGCGCGCTCGAGGCCTTGGCCGACGTCGACATCGTCGCCTTCGACAAGACCGGCACCCTCACCCGCGGCGTCATGCGGGTGACCGACGTCGACGCGCTCGGGGGCGACGAGACCGCCCTGCTGCAGGTCGCGGCGGCGATCGAAGCGGCGTCGGAGCATCCCATCGCGCGCGCCGTCACCCAACACGCGGGGGGTCTCGGCATCAAGCCCCCCGTCGCCGAGGGCGTGAGCGTGCGACCCGGGCACGGCGTCTCCGGGATCGTGAACGGCGAACGGGCGTGGGCGGGCAACCGTCGGATGGCGCAGGCGGAAGGCGTCGACCTGAACTCGGACCCGCAGGTCCATGCGGCGCTCGAGGCGCTGGAGGCCCAGGGGCGCACGGTCATCGTGGTCGCCCACGACGGAGGTGGCGGATCCTGGCGGCTGCTCGGCCTGGTGGGCGTTGCCGACACCGCCCGGCCGCACGCCGCCGAAGCCCTCGACGACCTGCGCCGGGCGGGCGTGAAGCGCCTGGCGGTGCTGACGGGCGATCACGCCGCCGTGGCCCACGCGGTGGCGCAGGACCTCGGCCTGGGTGACGACGAGGTGTTGGCCGACCTGCTGCCGGAGGACAAGGTCGAGCACGTGAGGCGGTTGGCCGAGAGCGGGCTGGTGGCCTACGTCGGCGACGGCGTGAACGACGCCGCGGCGCTCGCCACCGCCCACGTCGGGATCGCCATGGGCGCTGCCGGGAGCGACGTGGCGCTCGAGACCGCGGACGTGGCCCTCCTCTCCGACGACCTGCGTCGGTTGGCGGACGCCATGGTGTTGGCCCGATCCGCCAAGGCCGTGATCCGCCAGAACCTCACGTTCGCCCTCGGCGTCATGGGGATCATGGTGATCGCCACGTTCGCCGGCCGCTTGCCGCTGCCGCTCGGCGTGGTCGGCCACGAGGGCGGCACGCTGCTCGTCGTCGCCAACGGCCTGCGGTTGCTCACCGGCGTACGCCGGCGCGCGTGACGGCCGACGTCGACCCCCACCGTCTGCTCGACGCCGTGGCCGACCACGCGCGCGCCGCCGGCGAGGTGATCCTCGAGGTGTACCGAGGGGTGTTCGAGGTCCGACTGAAGGCCGACGCCACGCCGGTCACGGCCGCCGACCTCGGGGCGCACGCGCTGCTCCACCGCGCGCTCGGGGCGCTGACGCCCGGGATCCCGGTGCTGAGCGAGGAGCAGGCCGAGATCCCGTTCGAGGAGCGGCGTGCCTGGACCCGCTTCTGGCTCGTCGATCCGCTCGACGGTACGCGCGAGTTCGTGAACCGCACCGACGAGTTCTCGGTCAACGTGGCGCTGGTCGAGGGGACGCGGCCGGTCCTCGGTGTGGTCCACGTGCCCATGTGGGACGTGACGTACGGCGGCGTCCCCGGACGCGGCGCCTGGCGACGCGCGGGGACCGAGCCCTGGACGGCCATCGGGGTCGCGGCGCCGGTGGGCCGCGCGCTCACCGTGGTCACCAGCCGGTCGCACACCAACGCCCGCACCGCCGCCTGGCTCGATGGCCTGGCCGAGGCGTGGGACGTGCGCCGCGAGCGCCACGGCAGCGCGCTCAAGCCGTGCTTGATCGCCGAAGGGCGGGCGCACGTGTACCCGCGCTTGGGCCCGACGTCGGAGTGGGACACGGCCGCCTCGCAGGCGGTGCTCGAAGCGGCCGGCGGTGTCCTCAGGGCGGCCGGCACCGACCTCCCGCTCGTCTACAACAAGGCCGACCTGCGGAACCCGCCGTTCTATGCCGCCTGGGGCGCGTCGGCGCCGCATCCCTGACGTCCCGCCCGACGGCCCGTCGCGGTGCTGCGCGTCGCGACCGTCGCGGCGAGCAGCCCCATCCACGCGGCCGCCAGCGCTGCCGCCACACCGCGCCCACCGAAGCGTGCGTAGGGCGGGATCCAGTGGAGCGGAGCGGCGACCGACACGGTCAAGCCGTCGGTGACGGCGGCAGCCTCGCCCAGTCGACGCCCGTCGTGGCTCCACGCCATCGACGGGCCGTCGTGCGACGCCACGACCACCGGCCGGCCGGTGGCCCAGGCGAGCAGGCGTCCAGCGCGCGCGTGCCACCGCGGCGTCACGCTCGCGCCCGCCCACCCGTCATGCGCGAGGACGACCAGCACGTCCGCGCCACCGCGCAGCCGTTCGCGCGCCAGGTCGAGGAACAACGACTCCCAACAGACCAGGACGCCCCAGCGCAGGCCCGCCGCGCGCACCGGCCAGCGTTCGCCCACCCCCGGCTGCAGCCACGCCTCGTACCCGGGCACCAGCCGTCGCTTGTCGACCACCCACGTGGCGCGGGCGGCGTCGGCCAGCAGGACCGCGTTGCGCCAGCCGTCTTCGGGGTCGCGACGGTACGCGCCGGCCAAGATCGGCGCGCCGAGCGCAGCGGCGGCGGCCGACGCCTGGGCCGGCGTGCCGGGATGGGCGAACCCGAGCGCCACCTCCGGCCAGACGTGGAGGTCGGCGGGTCGTGTCCGCGCTCGCTCGACGAGCGCCGTCAGGAGTGACTCGGCCTCGGCCCGATCGTCGCGCGACGCGTGCAGCGCCGCCTCGGTCGCCACCCCTTGGCTGACGGCGACCGTCACCTCGGAGCCGATGGGCGTCCGCGCCGCCGCGACCTGCAAGCCGACGGTGCCGAGGACGACCACACCGGCGGCTGCGCCCCAGGCGCGGCTGCCGGGGGGCCAGCGCACGACCGGCGAGGGGTGTGCGCCCGGGGCCGGCCGGAAGCCGCCGAGGGCGGCCGCGACCGCCGCACCCAGGACGAGCCAGGCCAGTCCCAGCGCCACGGGGCCCCCGACGGCCCCCCACGCCACGAACGGCCCGTCGAGCAGCACGTACCCGGGCGTGATCGGCGGCAGGGCCCAGGGGGACGCGTGCACGACCACGGTGTCGAGCGTCGCCCACCCCAGACCCCAGGCCAGAGGACGGACGGCCCGGGGCGCGGCGCGCACCAGCAGCGCCGCCGTCGACCCGGCCACCCCGTACGCAGCGGCGATCCCGACGGTGACCGCCAGCCACAGCGCCGGCGCCAACGACGCCAAGCCCTCCAGTGCGATGGCGGGCACGGGCGCCACCATGCAGGCCGCCGCGAGCGCACCGGGCGCCCAGCGTTCGGCCCGCGCGAGGCGCCACCACACCGCGGCTCCGGCCGGGATGGCGCACCATCCCGCCCCATCCACGTAGCCCACGACGACGATCAGGGACGCCGCGACGATCGTGCCGAGGGCGTCGGCCACGCTGGCGCGCCGCCGGCGGGTGCGGCCCGAGGCGTCGACGGCGGTCCGCCGGAGCCGGGGCCGAGCGCTCACGGATCGTCGCCCCAGACGTAGAGCGCCAGGATCGGACGCAGCGGCACGTAGGGGTCGGGCTGCGCGTCGTCGGGCAGCAGCAGGCAATGGAGCCGATGCCACCCCGGTCCGGGTACCGGCACCGCGCCCGTCAGCTCCAGCACCAGGCCCGGCTCGAGCCGCGCCGCCCGGGTGACCTCACCGTCGAAGGCCGCCACCTGCGACCCGTCGAGAAGGCAGGTGGCGCGCACGAAGGCGTCGTCGGGGGCGAGGTACGTGAGGCGGATGGGCAGGATGGAGCCGACCGGCGCGCGGACCAGGCGGTCGGCCGGATCGGCGACGAGTGGCAGCATCCCGGGTACGGACCGCGCGTCGACGCGGTCGTCGGGGACCTCGCCGGGACGCACCGGCCGGGACGCGCTCACGCTCGACGGATCCCGAAGGACCTCGGCCCCGGCCGGTCGCCAGAACTCCACGTCGGCGGGAGCGAAGGTGCCCGGCGGCCAACGCAGCGTGAAGGCCTCGACGGCCTCCTCGAAGGAGAGCCCGACGAGGTCGCTCGGCACGGGCCGCCAGTTGTGCAGGACGGCGTGGACCGACGCCACGGGCGCCAGATCGGGCACCTGCCGGACCACCTCCTGCTCGCACGGCAGATCGACGGGGCCGAGGTCCACGGTCAGACGTCCGTCGACGAACACGAGCGGGCGCATCCGGGCGGTCGACACCGGCGCGGTGAAGAGCGTCCAGGTGAGGGTGAGCGTGCCGTCGTCGGCGAGGTGGCCGAGGGTGGCCACCCCGAAGCGTGAGGGATCGCCGCAGCCGAGGTCGGGGGCCGGTGCCTGGTTCTGAGCGACCGCCGAGGCGAAACCGTTCAGCGCAAGCACGAGGGCGATCGCCACCATCGACCCGCGGAGCACGGCAGGACGGGGCCGGTCGGCCCCGGCGCCCCGGCGCCGAAGCGCCGGGGCGATCGCGAGGTCGTGGGTCATCCGATGTACGAGTCCGACGTGTAGAAGGAGGTGCTGTGGCCGTGGATCGAGATGCCCTTGTGCCAGCCGCGCGAACCGATCGTGGCGACGAAGGCCTGCGGACACGAGAGGCGCTCGGTCACGCGCACCGGCGCGATCGAGGTGATGTAGTTCGTCTCGCTCGCCCCGCTGACGGTAACGGCGACGTCGGGCGAACGGGCGACGAGCGTGCCGTTGACGTAGAGCCGCACGTTGTGGGCCAGGTACTTCGACTTGTACGGCGAGCTCGACGTGGTCGCCATGCCGTGGGCGGTGGTGTACGTGCCGAGCGACACCACGCTGCAGGCGTAGGTCTCGTAGTACGCGCTCGTCCTGGACCCGCTCATGAGCTCGGCGCGGTACTGGGAGGCCGTGGGTGCGGGATCTCTGGGCGCGGGATCGTCGGGGGGGTCGTCGCCACCGCCGCCGCCACTGCCGCTGCCGCCCGCGAGCGCACTGGCCACGAGGAGCCAGGCCGTCAGCAGCCACGCCGCGCGCCGCATCGTGCCGCGCCGGGTCATCGTGCCAACCCGAGGTCGGCGAGCAGGCGAGCTCCCGGTCCCGTCCCCGCGAACGCGAGGCCGCCGCTTGCGGCGTCGAGGCGTGCGGCGGCGGCGTGCAGTCCAGCGAGATCGAGGCTGCCGGTGTCGCCCCACGTGGCGCGCACGGCCGCGACGTCGAGGCCGTACCGCGCCAACCGGTCGCGCAGTTCGCCCGGGGACGCCTGCACGAGGAACTCGGCCGCCTGCGGCGCCATCGCGGCCAAGGCGTCGTCGCCCAGGCGCAGCAGGTTCAGCGACCGCCCCATCGTCAGGTGGGGGAAGGCGGCCAGGACGGCGCTCGGGAGAACGCGTCCGTCGAGCAGGAGGTGGTCGCCGTCGGGCGCGGCGACGAGGTCGACGCCGAGCTCGCTGAGGTCGAACACGCCGGCGAGGTCGGTCTCGGTCCAGGCGTCGGAGGGCGCCGGCTGGGCACCCGATTGGCAGGCGGCGAGCGTCCACATCACCGCGAACGCGACGAGCGCCAACGCGCCGTGACGTCGGAGTGCGTCGCGGGTCACGGAGCGGCCCCGGCGCCGGCCTCGGCGCGACGTCGGGGGGCGGAGGCGGGCGCAGGCGGGGGCGCTAGCGCTGGGGTCGACGCTCGCGCGGGCGCTGGCGCGAGCGCTGGGGTTGGCGCGCGCGCCAGCGCACGACCTGGGATCCTGGGACATGGTTCTCCTCTCGAACCGCGGGGAGTTGCGCTCCCCGCACGGGGTCGCCGTGGCCCGTCGCCCCGGCGTGGGGAGAGGCTAGGACCCCGGGTCGCTCCCACGTTCGGCGCCTCGGCACGAGCCCAAGGGGTCTCGGCACCGACGGACGCGTCCGAGGTCCCGCGATCGCACCGGGCGTGACACACTCGTGACACTCCACCGTACGATTCCGCCGTACCCTTTCGATTCGGTGGACGATCTGACCCTCATCGGCGTCTCGCACCGCCGCGGCGGTGCGGCAGCGCTCGAAACCTACGCGCTCGACCATGCGATCCGGCCCTTGCCGGGCCGGCTGGACGGCCTCGGCGTACGGTCGTGGTTCGAACTCCGGACCTGCAACCGGGTCGACGTCGTGCTGGTGCGTCCCGAGGGGTTGGACGTCGATCGGCTGCGCGCCGCCATCGCCCCCGCCCGCGCCCCACGACGCCCGTACGCCTTCGTGGGCGAGGCGGCGCTGGAGCAGCTGGCACGGGTGGCGTCGTCGCTCGACGCCATGAACCCGGGCGAGGACCAGGTCATGCGGCAGGTGCGCGACGCCGCCCAAGCGGCCCGCGAGGAAGGGCGGGTGGACGCCACGCTGTCGTTCGCCGTGGACGCCGCGCTGCGGGTGGCCAAGCGGGTGCGTCGCGAGGTGCCGCTGGCGCCCCGTGACGCCTCGCTCTTCAGCCTCGCGCGCGTCGACGTCGAAGCCACGCTGGCGGCCGGGGGCCGCGCGGTGGTCGTGGGGGCGGGCGAGATGGGACGACTCGTCGCGCGCGCGCTGGCGTCGATCCCGGGCGTCGAGGTGGTCGTCGTGAACCGCGACGTCGCGCGCGCCGAACGGGTGGCGGCCGAGGTCGGCGCGCGCGCGCTGGCGCTGGCCGACGTCGTCGGCCGCGGGCTGGACGCGGACGTGCTCGTGGGCGCTACGACCGGCGGCCGCCTGGTCGACGACGCCTGGTTGGCGGGTGCACCGTCGCTCCAGCTCGCCGTCGACCTGGGGTTGCCCCGGACCATCGACGGCGCGGCCGCCCGCGCCCGCGGCGTCACCGTCCTCGACGTCGACGCCCTGCGGGCAGCCGGCGAACGGCGGCGGCACGCCCTCGAAGGCCACCTCGCCGCGGCCGAGGCCGTGCTGCGCGCCGGGGTCGACGAGGCCATGGGTGCCTGGACCGAACGGAGCCTCGCCCCCTCGATCCGCGCGCTGCAAGGCTGGATCGAGGCCACCCTCGGCGACGCCCTGCCGCCGGGCGACGCACAGCGGCTGGCCCGGCGGGTGGCCCACGTGCCGGTGAAGGGGCTGCGCGCGGTGGCGCGCGAGCACGGGCTCGCGGCGGCGCGGACGTTCCTCGCCGAGACGGGACTCGATGCCGCGCTCGCGCTCGCCGACGTCCCGGACGCCACCCACCGTCGCGACGAGCGCCCGCAGGGCGAACGCCAGGAGGTCGCCGAACGATGACGCAGTCCCCCGCCATCCGCATCGCCACGCGGGCCAGCGACCTGGCGCTGTGGCAAGCCCGCTGGGTCGCATCGCGACTCGCCGCCCACGGCCACGCCAGCGAACTTGTCACCGTCTCCACCGAGGGCGACCGCAGCGCCGCACCGATCCGCGACCTGGGCGTGGGCGTCTTCGTCAAGGCGGTGCAGGACGCCGTCCGCGACGGACGCGCCGACCTGGCCGTGCACTCGTACAAGGACCTGCCCGCCGCGCCGACCGTCGGCCTCGAGGTCGCCGCCGTACCCCAGCGCGCGGCCGTCCACGACGTCTTGCTGATCCGACCGGCGGCCCACGACAGCGCCGCCGGCCTGCTGCCTCTACGTGAGGGCGCGCGCGTCGGCACCGGTGCGGCGCGGCGTCAAGCCCAGCTCCGCGCCCACCGGCCCGACCTCGTGACCGGCGGCTTGCGCGGCAACGTCCCCACCCGGGTGGGCAAGCTGCGCAGCGACCCCGGTCTCGACGCCATCGTGCTGGCGGCCGCCGGGCTCGATCGGCTGGAACTCGACCTGCACGGCCTGGTGCGCGTCGACCTGGATCCCGAGCGGTTCTTGCCGGCACCGGCCCAAGGGGCCCTGGCGCTCGAGATCCGCCGCGGCGATCCCCTCGGGGACGCGCTCACCGACCTCCACGACGTGGCCGGCTTCCCGCTGGTGGCGGCCGAACGCGGGCTCATGGGGTTGCTCGATGCGGGCTGTCAGCTGGCGCTCGGCGCCTATGCCACACGGCCGACACGCGACGACGACGTGCGCCTGCTCGTGTGGTTCGAAGGGACCCTGGCCGAGGGACGTCACCGCTCGGCCGAGGGGGCGGCGATGCTGGCGTTCGACGCCTTGGGTCAGCCGGCGAGGTCGGTGGCGTGAAGGTGGCCATCACCGCCTCGAGCGGGCGGCTCGCCGACCTCGAAGGTCGCCTGCGGTCGGCGGGTCACGAGCCCGTGCGGACGCCGTTGATCGCCGTGCGGCCGCGCCTCGACGACGCCACGCTGACGGCCGCGCGCGCCGTGGCCGAGCTCCGCTGGCGCCTGTTCCCGAGCCGCAGCGCGGTCGAGGCGTGGACGGCGTTGGGTCTCGGCTTCGCGGACGACGTGCGGCTGGCGGCGGTGGGTCCCGCGACCGCCGACGCCTTGCGGGCCGCCGGCGGCGACGTGAGCGTCGTCGCCCAGCCGGCCACCGCGCTCGGTCTCGCCGACGGAGTGCTGGCGCATCCGGACGCCCCGGCGGCGGGCGAGGGCGTCGCGCTGATCCAGGGCGACGGCGCCCGGCCGGCGCTCGCGCGGGCGCTGACGGCGGCCGGCGTGGTGCCGCGCCCGGTCGTCGTGTACGAGCGTTGCGGGCTCGGGTGGCGGCTCGACGAGCCGGTCGATGCGGTGGTCGTCGCCAGCCCGTCGGCCGTGGCGGCGCTGCCGGCCAGGGTGGGCGCGAGCAGCCTGATCGTGGCGATCGGACCGACGACCGCGGCCGCGGCACGCCGGCGCGGCTGGCGCGTGCGGCTGGCGGCGGCACCGACGGCGGCCGCCGTCGCCGACGTGCTGCGCACGCTCGCGGCCGCCATGCGTCCGACCGCGACCGGCGGGGGGACGGCGTGAACGCCCGGCGACCGCGACGCCTGCGCACCACCGCCACCCTGCGCGACATGGTGGCCGAGACGCACGTGGCGCCGCGCCACCTGATCTGGCCCACCTTCGTGGTCCCGGGCCGGGACCGGGTCGAACCGATCGCCTCGCTGCCCCGGGTGGCGCGCCGATCGGTCGACCAGCTCCTGCCCGAGCTCGAACGGGCGCTCCGGGCCGGCGTGCGCTCGGTGATGCTCTTCGGCGTCGTCGGCTCGGAGACCAAGGACGCCCTCGGGGGCGCCGCCGCCGATCCCGGTGGGCCGGTGGCGTCGGCTTTGCGCGCCGCCCGCGAGGCCTTCGGGGACGACCTCGTGCTCATGACCGACGTCTGCTTGTGCGCGTACACCGACCATGGCCACTGCGGCGTGCTCGCGCCGCCGCGGCCGGGCAGCGCCGACGCCATCGTGGCCGACGAACCCACGCTGCCGCGCCTCGCGGCGATGGCGGTCGCGCACGCCGAGGCCGGCGCGGACGTGGTGGCGCCGTCGGACATGATGGACGGCCGGGTGGCCGCCATCCGCGCGGGTCTCGACGCCGCCGGCCACGGCGCCACGTCGATCCTCAGCTACGCGGTCAAGTACGCGTCGGCCTTCTACGGTCCGTTCCGCGACGCAGCGGGTTCGGCGCCCGGCGTCGGTCACCGCCACGACGCGCTGCGTCCTCCCGCCGACCGGACGACGTACCAGATGGACCCGCGCAACGCCCGCGAGGCCGACGTCGAGGCGGCGCTCGACGTCGCCGAGGGTGCCGACCTGCTGCTGGTGAAGCCGGCGTTGCCGTACCTGGACGTGCTGGCACGGGTGCGGGCGACGACGTCGCTGCCGCTCGTCGCCTACCAGGTCTCGGGCGAGTACGCCATGCTCGAAGCGGCGGCGGAGGTCGGCGCGCTCGAGCGACCCGCCGCCGTGCGCGAGACCCTGCTGGCGTTGCGGCGCGCGGGGGCCGACCTGATCCTCACCTATCACGCCATCGAGGCCGCCGAGGGCGGCTGGTGCGGATGACGCGAGGGTTCGACGGACCGGTCGGACGCCGTTCACGCGTGGCCACGCGGGCGGCGTTCTGGGTCATCGTCGTGTTCGTGCTCGCCCAGGTGGCGTGGTGGATGGTGTTCCAGGCGCGGACGCTCGACGCCGCCGCGACCGAGCGCGCCGACGCCTGGGCGCGCGACGTCGAGACCGTCAACGCCCTGCTCGCCTACGAACCCGAGGCGCTGGCCGCGCTGGCGGCGCGCTACCCGCATCTGCGCGTGGGCGCCGGCGATCGCTTCGAGGTCGACCCGACCGCCGCGGCGACGAGCGAGGCGGCCCTGCGTGGCGCGCACCGCATGTTCGCCTTCGAAGGACCCTTCTTCGCGTTGGTCATCCTGGCGATGCTGGCGCTCATCGCGCGCAGCTTGCGGACCGAGCGCGAGCTCAAGCGCCGCCAGCAGAACTTCCTGTCCGCCGTGACGCACGAGTTCAAGACACCGATCGGCACGCTGCGGCTGCTGGTGCAGACCCTGCGGTTGCGCACGGCGTCGCCCGAACGGACCGTCGCCTACCTCCGCAGCATGGAGACCGAGCTCGATCGGCTGGAGCGCACGAGCGACCAGGTGCTCGCCAGCGCCCGGCTCCAGGACGGCGGCGCCACCCCGGTGCTCGAAGCCGCCGACCTCAACGTCGTCGTGCAGGGCCTGGTGGGTCGGGTACGCGAGGGGCTCGAGGCGCGCGGAGCGCACCTGTCGGTGACCTACGCTGCCGAGCCGCTGCCCGTCTCGCTCGACCCGGAGGCCTTCGCCATCGTGGTGCACAACCTGCTCGACAACGCGGTCAAGTACGACCCGGCTCCCACCAAACGCATCGCCATCCGGCTGTTGCGCGACGGCGACCTGGTTCGGCTCCACGTCGACGACGCGGGACCCGGCCTGGCGCGCGAGGAGCGCGAACGCGTGTTCGATCGCTTCTACCGGGCGGGCGACGAGATGACGCGGACGAGCACGGGCGTCGGCCTCGGTCTCCACCTGGTGCGCAGCGTGGTCGAGTCGATGCACGGCTGGGTGGCCGTCGACGGGAACCCGGCGGGCCGGGGCGCCCGTTTCACCGTCGTCTTGCCGCGCCGCGTGACCGCCGAGGCGCCGGCGCACGGGCCGCAGCCGCGAGCGGAGCCGGCGACTTGAGCGCGCATGTCCTGGTCGTCGAGGACGAGGCGACGTTGGCCGAGGTGCTCCGCGACAACCTCGAGGCCGAGGGTCACACGGTGACCTGGGCACCCGACGGTCTGGCCGGCGAGCGCCGCTGGTCCGAGGACGTCGACCTGGTGGTGCTCGACGTGATGCTGCCGGGCGTCGACGGTTTCACGCTGTGCGAGCGGCGTCGATCGGCGGGCGACACCACGCCGGTGTTGTTCCTGTCCGCCAGGGGCCAGCCCGAGGACAAGGTGCGCGGCCTGCGCGCCGGCGGCGACGACTACCTGGCCAAGCCGTTCCACCTGCCGGAGTTCCTGCTCCGCGTGGAGGCGCTGCTGCGCCGCCGCGGCTGGGCCCGCGGCGCGGCACCACTGGACACCCTCCACTTCGCCGGTCACGAGGTCGACCTGCGCGCCTGGACCGCCGACCTGGCCGACGGACGGCGTGAGGCGCTGGGGCTGCGCGAGGTCGGCATCCTGCGACTGCTGGCCGCCCGCGAGGGCGAGGTGGTGGGCCGCGACGACATCCTCGACGAGGTGTGGGGCGACGACGCCTTCCCGTCGTCGCGCACGATCGACAACGTGGTGCTGCGGTTGCGGCGCCTGTTCGAGCCCGACCCCTCCACGCCCGTCCACATCCACACCGTCTGGGGGGTGGGCTACCGCTTCACCGCCGACCCCGAAGCCTTCCGAGAGGAACCCCGATGAGCCTGCTCCTGCGCGCCTTACGGGGCGAGGACACGCCACGCGCACCCGTCTGGGTCATGCGTCAGGCGGGCCGCCACCTACCCGAGTACCGTGCTCTCAAGGAACGCCACGATTTCTGGACGCTCGTGCGCACGCCCGAACTCGCCGCCGAGGTCACCGAACAACCCGTCCGCCGCTACGGCATGGACGCCGCGATCCTGTTCAGCGACATCATGACGCCGCTGCCGCCGATGGGGCTCGCGATCGACTTCCAGCCGGGGCCGGTGCTGCGCGATCCGGTCCGCGGCCAGGCGGCCGTGGACGCGCTCCGGGTGCCGACCGAGGACGAGGTGGCACCGTTCGTGGGGGACACGATCCGGCTGCTGCGCGAACGGCTCGGCGAGGTCCCGCTGGTCGGCTTCGGCGGATCGCCGCTCACGCTCGCGACGTACGCGGTGGAGGGGTCGGGCAGCAAGGAGTACGCCGTCTTCCGCGCCTTCCTGCGCGCCGAACCCGACGCCGCGCACGCCCTGCTGACGAAGCTCGCCGACGCCTCGATCGCCTACCTGCGCATGCAGGTGGGGGCGGGCGCGCAGGCGATCCAGCTCTTCGACAGTTGGGCGGGGCTCCACGACGCCCGCACGTACGCGACGTTCGGCGCGCCGTACGCGCGGCGCGTCCTCGAGGGTCTGGCCGACCTGGACGTGCCACGCATCTACCTGGCGCTCGACGGCGCCCATCTCGAGCGCGAGGTCGCCGCCCTGCCCTGCGAGGCGCTCTCGGTGGACTGGCGCCGGCCGCTCTCCGCCTGGCGGACGGTGGCGCCGGACAAGGCGCTCCAGGGCAACCTCGACCCGGCCGCGCTCCTGGGACCGCCGGACGCCCTCGAGGCCGAGGTGACGCGGGTGCTGACCGAGGGTCGCGGTGGCGCGCACGTGTTCAACCTCGGCCACGGCATCTTCCCGAACACCGATCCCGACGCGGTCGCGCGCCTCGTCGCGCGGGTGCGCGGGTTCGACCGGCACGCGGAAGCGGCGTGAGCGGCACCCCAGGGGCCGGGGCGAGCCCGTTCGACCTGCCGCTGGGCGAGCGGGCGCGCCGGGTCGTGGACCTGATGACGGCGACGCAGGACCGGCTCGTGGCCGCCTTCGAGGCGATGGAGGCCGCGGCCGCCCCGGACGCCGGCCCGAAGGCGTTCGGCGATCACGTCTGGCACCGGGACGGCGGCGGTGGTGGCCGCGCCCGCGTCATCGAGGACGGGGCGGTCTTCGAGCGCGGCGGGGTGAACGTGTCGGCTGTAAGGGGCGACGCGGTCCCCGCCAGCCTCGCCAAGGTCCACGACGGCACCGCGGGTCGGCCCTGGTTCGCCACGGGCGTGTCGATGGTGCTCCACCCGCGCAACCCGCACGTGCCGGCGTTCCACGCCAACTTCCGCTACTTCGAGGTCGGCGGCGAGGGCGAACCGGTCTGGTGGTTCGGCGGCGGCGCCGACCTCACCCCCGCCTACCCCGTCGCCGACGACGTCCGGCACTTCCACGGCGCCCTGGCGGCCTGGTGCGCGCGGCACCCGCAGGCCGATTACGCCGGCTGGAAGGCCACGTGCGACACCTACTTCACGGTGCGCCACCGGCACGAGATGCGCGGCGTGGGCGGCGTCTTCTTCGACGAGCTGAGCGCGCCCGGCCAGGGCGATTTCGACGCCGACCTCGCCTGCGTCGCCGATGGCTGCGCGACCCTGCTGCCCGCCTACGGGCCGCTCGTGGAACGCCGTCGCGACGACGCCTACGGTGATCGCGAGCGACGCTGGCAAGCGCTGCGACGCGGGCGCTACGTCGAGTTCAACCTCGTCTACGACCGTGGAACCCTGTTCGGGCTGCAGACCGGCGGCCACATCGAGGCCATCCTGATGTCGATGCCGCCCGTCGCGAACTGGGCGTTCGACCATCGACCCGAAGCCGGCAGCCGCGAGGCCGACGCGCTGACCTACTACCAACCCCGGGACTGGGAGGTCGACCCCGTCGCCCGTCCCGTGAGGAGGACCGCATGACCACCACCACCGACCGCGCGCCCACCGGCATCGTGATGATGAACCTGGGCGGCCCGAAGACGCTCGACGACGTCAACCCGTTCCTGCGGGCCCTCTTCGAGGACCGCGAGATCATCCAGCTGCCCGCGCAGCGCTGGCTGGGCCCGTACATCGCCGACCGGCGTACGAAGAAGATCCAGCAGCACTACGAGGAGATCGGCGGAGGTTCCCCGATCCTGTCGTGGACCGAGGAGCAGGGGCGCGGCATGGTCGAGCGCCTCGATCGCTTGTCGCCGGAGACGGCGCCGCACAAGTTCTACGTGGCGTTCCGCTACATCGAGCCCACCAGCGAGACGGCTCTGCAGCAGATGGCGACCGACGGCGTGAAGCGCGCGGTGGCGTTCACCCAGTACCCGCAGTTCAGCTGCTCCACCACCGGCTCCTCGCTGAACGAGCTCTGGCGCGCCGCGCGGCGGGTGGGACTCCAGGACGCGTTCACCTGGTCGGTCATCGACCGCTGGGCCACCCATCCTGGGTTCGTCGATTCGATGACCGAGACGGTGCGACAGGGCCTCGCGAAGTTCGAAGACGACGTCCGGGACGACGTGCTCATCGTCTTCAGCGCCCACTCGCTGCCGCTCGACGTGATCGACCGGGGCGACGCCTACCCCGCGGAGATCGGCGCCACCGTGCACGAGGTCATGGAGCGACTCGGCTACGACCACGAGTACCTGGTCACCTACCAGTCGGACGTCGGTCCCGTTCGGTGGCTCGGACCCTCGACCGAGAAGGTGCTGGTGTCGCTCGGCGAGAAGCGGCGCAAGCACGTGCTGGTGGTGGGCGTCGCCTTCACGAGCGACCACATCGAGACGCTCCACGAACTCGACATCGAGTACGGCGAGGTGGCCCACAAGGCGGGCATCACCCACTTCCACCGCGCGCCGGCGCTCAACGGTCTGCCGATGTTCCAAGACGCGCTGGCCGACCTGGTCGCCGGACACCTGGCGTCCGGCGAAGCCTGCTCCCCCAACTACGGCTTCCGCTGCCCCGGCTGCGTCAACCCGCAGTGCCGCAACATCCTGAACCCGGTGGCGCCCTTCAAGCGGACGGCCGTGACGGTGTCGCCGAAGAACGCGGTCTACCCGACGCGTTGAGCCGACGCTTCGAGCCGACGGGGGCGGTCCACGCGGTAGGCTCACCCGCGTGAACCACGTTTGCGTCGTCGGCGCCGGTCTGGCCGGCCTCGCCGCCGCCCACGCCCTGCTACGTGCGCGTCCCGATCTCGAGGTCACCGTCCTCGAAGCCGACGGCGCGCCCGGAGGCAAGGTGCGCACGTCGGTCGAGGACGGCTTCACGTTCGACTGGGGACCCAACGGCTTCCTGACGAACGTGTCCGAGACGCTCGACCTGGCGCGCGAGGTCGGCCTGACCGACCGCCTTCGGCCCGCCGTCGACGCCGCCGCGCGGCGCTACGTCTACCGCGACGGCGGCCTGCGCGAGGTCCCCACCACGCCCGGCACGTTCCTTCGATCGGAACTGCTGTCGCTGCCGGGCAAGCTGCGGGCGCTCAGCGAACCGCTCCTGGGGCGCCGCGTGCGCCGCGAGGAGACCGTGCACGACTTCGTCGTGCGGCACTTCGGGCACGAGGCGGCGCGCGTTTTCGCCGGCGTGTTCGTCTCGGGCATCACCGCCGGCGACCCGCGGGCGCTGTCGCTCGACGCGCTGTTCCCGCGCCTTCGCAAGCTGGAGGCCGCGCACGGCTCGCTGCTCCAGGGGCTGGCGGCCGCGCGCCGTCGCCCCACCGGGGCAGGTCCCGACGGTCGCCTCACCAGCTTCGAGGGGGGCGTCCAGACGCTCGTCGACGCGTTGGCGACGTCGCTCGGGCCACGGCTGCAGACCCGGTCGCGGGTCGTCGCGATGCACGACGCTGCCTCGACGGGCGCCGGAGGCGCACCCATGAGGGTCCGGCTCGAGCTGTCCCACGACCGCCACGTCGACGCCGACGCCGTCGTCCTGGCCGTCCCGGCCTTCGCCGCCGCCGACCTGCTCAGCGCGTCGGCGCCCGACGCGGCCGCCGCGCTGGGCACCATCCGCTACGCCGACGTGGCCGTGGTGGCGCTCGGTTTCGACCGGGTCGACGTCGCCCGGCCGCTCGACGGCTTCGGCTTCCTGGTCCCGCGCGGCGAGGGCGTGCGCTCGTTGGGCGTGCTGTGGAGCTCGTCGGTCTTCCCCGATCAGGCCCCCGACGGCAAGGTGACGCTGCGCGTGATCGCCGGCGGCACGCTCGACCCCGGCTTCATCGCGCTGGACGACGCCGAGACGCTGGCGGCGGTGCGCCGCGACTTGGAGCGCACCATGGGGATCGTGGCCGAGCCCGAGGCCGTCCGGATCGTGCGCTGGCACCGCGGCATCCCGCAGTTCACCCTCGGTCACGTCGAACGGGTCGCGACGGCGCGCGCGGCGCTGGCGGGCCGCTGGCCGCAGGTGGCGTTGGCCGGCAACTACCTCTCGGGGGTGGGGCTCAACGACACCGTGCGCGAGGCGACTGCAGCCGCCATGCAGCTCGTGGGCGTGCCACGGGTGTGAGGTCGCGCCCGCGCGAGGCGACTGCAGCCGCCATGCAGCTTGTCGGCGTGCCAGGGGTGTGAGGTCGCGCCCGCGCGAGGCGACTGCAGCCGCCATGCAGCTGGTGGGCGTGCCACGGGTGTGAGGTCGCGCCCGCGCGAGGCCCGGTCTGCGGCGACGCAGCTGTTGGGCGTGTCTCGGTCCAGCGTTCGCGGCTGCTAGCGGACCCAGAGCGGTCGCACCTGGTGCTGGCGCACGGGCACCGCCAAGCCAAGGAGCACGAGGCCCCCGACCGCGTAGTACCAGGGGGCGCCCAAGGCGCTTCCGGCAGCCGTGGCCCCGGTCACGTCGAAGGCGGGGATGCCGTTCATCGGACCCAGGTACCAGAGCACCATCCACACGATCTGGAACGTCCTGCCCGTGCCGCCCACCAGACCGAGAAGCAGCGCTAGGGAGGGGATGAACAGCGCGCCCGCCAAGAAGCCCGGCACGAGGGTGGGCTCGACCGGGAGCCGCACCAGGGCGCCGAGACCGGTCAGGAGCGCCAGCAGGACCCCGGCGAGCCAGGCCGCCGGCAACTGCCGTAGCACCGGCGCCGGTGCGCTGAAGAGGAGTTCGCGCGTGCGGTGCACCGTCTCGCGCGCGCCCATCTCCGACCACGGCTGCAGCGGCCACAGCCACGCCAACGGCAGGAGCCAGCGCTGCACGGCGTCGGCGGGCGCAACCAGGCAGGCCACGATCCACCCGGCGGCCCCGAGGTACCAGACGAGCGGCCGACCCTTGACGAGCAGCGCAACCTCCGCAACGAGCACGCGGGCAAGGAGATCGAGGGTCGAGCGCGACATCGCCGCGCCTGTTGGAACCACGTGCACGGTGCCGCTGACGGGCGACCGCGGCACGTCGATCGGCTCGGCTTCGGGCTCCGGCGTCGGCCCCGCGAGGGTCGCTCGGCCGGGCACGCGCCGGCCTCGGGTTCGCCGGCGCGAGGGATCGAAGCGGTCGAAGGGGACCGTTGCGACGGCCGCCAAAGCCAGCGCGGCGCCGACGTACCCCAGCCGCCCGATCACTTCGGGTCCCCACGCGAACCCGGACCAGACGAACGTCTGCAGCTCGACGCCCCCGGTGCCCAGGACGATGCCGCCGCCGTAGCTCCCCGTCGCTGCGTCGAGCGCTGCCGACATGGAGCGGACGATGCTCGCGAAGCCGAACAGTTCCAGCCCCACGAAGGGGACCGCGACCATCCACGCGACGAAGTACACGACGTTCCCGGTCATCTCGCGCAGCGGCGGCACGCAATCGAAGAGAACCGCCACCGCAGCGACCAGCAGGGCCACCGGGGTCGCGAAAACCAAGAACGGCATGAACAGGTGGACCGCGTCGAACGTCCTGTCCTCGCCATGCACCAGCAGCATCACCAGCGCCGCCGCCGCGAGCACGGCCACGACCACCAGCAGCACAGCCGCGTTGCTCACGAACTTCCCCGCCGCGTAGGCGCCTGCGCGCAGCGGCGTGGCCGCCAAGATCTCGCCGACCCCAGTGGCCGCGTCGCGCTGCACGCCGCCGCGAACCAGGTAGAAGCCGGCCAGCGACAAGAAGAAGCCGAGCGTGGTCGCCATCAAGGTGCCGATCCAGGCCGCGTTGTAGAGCCCTCGATGCTCGCCGAGGCGCAGCACGAACACTTCGCTCAGGACCGCGTAGCCGAGCAGCACCGCCAACGCCACGATCACCACGAAGGAGAAGCGGCGCACGCTTTCACGGAAATCGGCAGCGGCGACGCCCAAGACGGCGTTCACGCGGCGACCAGCGCGCCTGCACCCACCGCGTGGAGGTAAGCGTCCTCGAGCGTCGCCGCCACCGGCTCCGCCTCTGGCACCGGCGGGCCGTCGCTGACGACACGCACGAGCACACCCTCGGCGCGGCGCACCGTCGCGCTCACGTCGAAGCGCGCCTTGGTCTCCGCGAGCGCGGTGCTGGGCACGAACCAGGTCCAGACCTTGCCCGCCACGTCGCGGAGGAGGACCTCCGGATCGGCGTGCTGCAGGAGGCGTCCGCCCCGGATGAGGGCGATGCTCGTCGCCGTCGCCTCGACGTCGGAGACGATGTGCGTCGAGAGCAAGACGATGCGTTCGCCTGCGAGGTCCGAGAGCAGGTTGCGGAAGCGCATCCGCTCGGTGGGATCGAGACCGACCGTCGGTTCGTCGACGATGAGGAGCTGCGGGTCGTTGAGCAGCGCTTGAGCGATGCCCACGCGCTGGCGCATGCCCCCGGAGAAGCCGCCGATGGGCCGATGCGCGGCGTCGGTCAGGTTCACGAGATCAAGGAGCCGGTCGATGCGCGCCCGCGCCGAACGGCGCCCGAGCCCCTTCGCCGCCGCCAGGAAGTGGAGGAACTCGATCGCCGTCAGGTTCGGGTAGACACCGAAATCTTGGGGCAGGTAGCCGAGGACACGGCGCACGGCGTCGGGCTTCTGGGCGATGTCGACGCCGTTCCAGAGCACCCGCCCGCTCGACGGTCGCGTGATGGTCGCGAGGATGCGCAAGAGGGTCGACTTGCCCGCGCCGTTGTGGCCCAACAGGCCGATGACCCCGGGCTCCAACCGGAGGCTGACGTCGCGCAAGCCCCACACGTCTTCGCCGAAGCGCTTGCTCACGTCCTCGATGATCAGCTCCACAACGATGTCCTCCCGGCCGCGCAAACTCGAGCGCCACCACGACGGTTGGCGGAGCCCCACGACCCCGCGCGGTCCAGCGGGAGTGCATCGCCGATCGGTACCGACGACCTGTCGATCGCCTGCACCATAACTGCCCCCGGTCGCGACGCGGGGCAGACGGCCGTCTCTTCGGTCTGGCAGCGGCCGCCCGCGATCATGCCGCGCGAGCCGAGCGCGATCGCGCGCGTGCTGCGGCAACCGTCGGCCAGGCGGTCTCACGTGTGACACGCTTCGACTCCGGATAGGATTCGCGCAACCCGCGCCGCGCCCGTACGCGGGGGGAGGTGCCGGCCGCGATGCACAATCCGCCCGCCGTGACGCTCTTCGGTGCGTTCGCCTGGGTTCCCGCCGGCGCCGAACCGCTGCACCTGGGTGGCGAGCGTCCCATCGCGCTCCTCGCTTACCTGCTGCTGCACCGGGACGTGCCCGTCCCGCGCGCGCACCTGGCCGCGAGCCTGTGGCCCGAGTCGACCGACGCCCAGGCACGCACCAACCTGCGCAACCTGCTCTTCACGCTGCGGCGCGCGTTGCCCGACGCCGCGCGTTACCTGGCCGTCGACGCCACCACCATGCGCTGGCGCACCAGCGTCCCGCTCGACCTGGACGTGGCCACCTTCGAGGCGCGTCTGCTCGCCGCCGAGGCGAGCGACGACCCCGGCGAGCGCGCGCGTCACCTCGAGGCCGCCGTCGCGTGCTACCGGGGCGACCTGCTCGAGGGCCGCTACGACGCGTGGCTGGAACCCCTGCGCGACGACTACCGTGGCCGCTACCGCGATGCGCTGCGCGTGCTCGCCGCGTCCCAGGCCGCCAGCGGCGACGCCCTGGCGGCGCGACACGCGGCCGAGCGGTGGGCGCGGGTCGACCCCCTCGACGAGCCCGCGGCGATCGACCTGATCCACCGCTGCGCCGCTTTGGGGGACCGCGCGGGCGCCCGGCACGCGTTCGATGCCCACGCCGCCGCGCTCGCCACCGACCTGGACGTCGAACCGTCGCCCGCGGCACGCGCCGCGCTCGAAGCCGCGCTCTCGACCACACCAGCCGCGCAGGCCATCGCCCTCGCCGGGCCACCGCTCGCGCCCAGGACGCTGCCCACGCCCGGCACACCGTTCGTCGGTCGCGAAGCCGAATCCGGGCTCGTGAACGAACGTCTCGACGATCCCGCGTGCCGACTGCTCACGCTCGTCGGCCCGGGCGGCTTCGGCAAGACGCGCCTGGCGCTGGCGGTGGCCCGTTCGCGAGCCGAGAAGGCGCCCGACGACGTGGCCTGGGTCGACCTGGCGGGCGCCCGCACCCTCGAACGGGCGGTCGCCGCCATCGCCGAGGCGCTGCACGTCCACCTGCGCGGCGCCGAGGATCCCGCCGCCGAGCTCGCGCGTGCCTTGGCGCCGCGACGACACCTCTTGCTCGTTCTCGACGGCGCCGAGGGTCTGGTCGACGGCGCTCGCCTGCTGTCGCGGCTGCTCGCCGATGCACCGGGGTTGACGCTGCTCGTCACCTCGCGGCGAGCGTTCGCGTCCCCCGAGGCGTGGCGCTTCGAACTCGACGCGCTGCCGCTCCCCGAGGAAGGTGGCGACCCGAGCGTGCTCGCCGACAACGACGCGGTGCGCCTCTTCCTGCACGTGGCGCGGCGCATCGCCGGCCGACGGGCGCCAGGCGAAGCCGACCTTCCGGCCGTGGCCCGCGTCTGCCGGGCGGTGGGGGGCGTGCCGCTGGCCATCGAGCTGGCCGCGTCCTGGACGCGGCTCTTGACCCCAGCCGAGATCGCCGTGGAGATCGCCGGCGACCTCGACTTCCTGAGCGCGGAGCCCGACGACGACACCGACCGCCACCGCAGCCTCCGCGCCGTGTTCGAGCAGTCGTGGGCCCTGCTCGGGTCCGCCGACAGGGTCTGCCTGGCCCGCCTGGCGGCCTTCGAAGCGGGGTTCGGTCGCGAGGCAGCCGCACGCGTGGCGGACGCCGACGTCCGCCGGCTCGCCGCCTTGGTCGACCGGTCGCTGGTGCAGCGCGGGTCGGACGATCGCTACCGGCTGCACCCGTTGGTGCGGCAGTACGCAGCCGAACACCTGCGCGCCGATCCCGAGGTCGCCGAGACCACCGCCGAGCGCCACGCCGTCTTCGCGCTCGGCGGGCTGGCCCAGCAGACCGGCGCGCTGCAAGGGGCGCGCCAGATCGAGACGCTCGCAGCGATCGCCGCGGAACTCCCCGACCTGCATGCCGCCTGGCGCTGGGCGACGAGCCGAGCCCGGACCGACCTGCTCCTGCACGCGGCCTTTCCCCTCTTCTACTTCTTCGAGCTGCGCGGGGCGCTCCTCGAGAGCGTGGCCGCCTTCGACCTGGTGGTGGACGTGCTGACCCCCTTCGAGGGGACCGAGGTCGACCGGCGTCGGAGCGTCGCCCTGGCCCGCGCCTTCGGCGGCTTCGCGGCCTTCCGGCTGGGGCACTTGAGCGACGCCCAGGTCCGCCTGGACGCCGCCGCGGCGGTGCTCGCGGGCTTCGACGCGCCGGAAGCGGACGGCGTGAGCGCCCACCTCGCCCGCCACGTCGGGCTGCTCCGGTGGGCGCAGGGGTCGTTCGACACGGCGCAGGCGCAGATGGAGGCGTCCCGGGCGGCGGCCGCTCGCGTCGGCGACGACTGGAGCGTCGCGATGGCCGAGGCCTACCTGGGGATGATCGGCTTCGACCGCGGCGACCTGCAGGGCGCGCTCGTGCGCCTCGAGACGGTGCTGCCCGCGGCCCGCAGGCTGGGCGACCCGCGCCTCGTCGGCAACGTGCGGCTCATCCTCGGTCGCGTTCGGCTGCTGCTCGACGAGCTCCAGGCGGCCGAGGCCGAGCTCCGCGCCTGTCTGGCCGAGGCGAGCGATCCGAACAGCGTGGGCTACGCGACCCTCTACCTGGGGAGCGCACGTCGGGCTCAGGGTGCCGAAGCGGAGGGGCGTGATCTCCTCGAGCGCGCGCTCGCGGGCTTCGACGCCGCGGGCGATGCGGTCGGTCGCACCCGCGCGCTGTTGGCGCTCGCCTTCGTCGATCTCGAGGACGGGGAGGTGGCGGGGGCACGGGCGCGCTTGCGCCTGGTGCTCGACGCCCGCCCGCTCCAGTACGCCACGCGCGACCTGCTCAGCCTGATCGTGGCCGCAGCGACGTCGTCCCTGCACGCCGGCGACGTGACCAGCGCCCACGCCTGGACCGGAGCCGTGCTCCACCATCCGGGGGTGGACTTCGAGTCACGGCGCCGCGCGCTGGCGCTGCGCGCCGTCCTGCCCGACCTCCCCGAGGCGGAGCCCAGCGGTTTCGACGCGGTCGTGAGCGCGGTACGGCGCTCGCTCGAGGCCACGTCCGTGTAGTCGTACCGAAGGCAGGGGCGCGCGGCCGCGTGCCGATCGCCACTGCGCGGCCGCCGGCCGCCGGGCGGCCGACCGCCGCCGCTCCTCACGCGACCGGCTCGACGGCGAAGCCGTGTCGCAACAGGTGGTCGCCGTCGAAACGCCGCTTGAGCTGCGCCAGGCGTTCGTACGCGCCGGGCGCGAGGCCGTCGCGCACCCGCGCGCGCGACGCCTCCCCCTCCAGGAAGTTCAGGTAGACGCCGCCGGTGAGGGTCGGTGCCAGCGCCGTCCACAGGCTGGCGATCCGGGCTTGGCCGGCCGCGAACACGGCGGGCGAAGGCGCGACGCCCACCAGCGAGAGCAGCAGCTGGCCGTCACGGTGACCGTACGCGGACGCTTCGTCGGGCACGCGGGCTACGGCGCCGCCCACGTGGCGCACCTCGGCGAACACGAGCCCATCGTTCGCACCCTGCGGCCCCGCGTGGTCGACGATGGCGTCGATGGTGTCGTCGTCGAGGGCGTGCAGCCAGGCGCCGCTGGTGAACCCGGGCAGCGGATCGACCGGATCGTTGCTGATCCGCGCCGCAGCGCTGAACGGCATCGGAGCGAAGTGGTCGAGCACGGGGACGCGCCAGTCGCGCCAGAAGCCCAGCAGCTCGGCGCCGTCGTCGAGGTCGCCACAGAAGCAGCCCCGGACGATCACGAAGCTCTGACCACGCAGCGCGTCGGGCAGCCCAGGGACGGCTGGGAAGTTCATGACCAGCACCGACGAGGTGAGGTCCTCGGGCACGTCGGCGACCCACGACCGGTAGCGCCGGAACACGTCGCGCGCCATCGCCACCGGGTAGTAGAGGTTGCCGGCGTACACCTCCTTCACCGGGAACAACCGGACGGTCATGGCGGTGACCACGCCGAGCGCCCCGCCGCCGCCGCGCAGGCCCCAGAACAGGTCGGGGTGCTCCTCAGCGGTGGCCAGGCGGCGCTCCCCGTCGCCGGTGACCACCTCGAAGCGCTCGACGGCGTCGGCCGCCAAGCCGTGCTTCCGGGCGAGCCAACCGAGGCCGCCGCCGAGCGTGTAGCCGACCGCTCCCACCGTGGGAGACGAACCGAGCAGCGGCGCCAAGCCGTGCTTCTGGGCGGCCTCGAGCACCGCCCCCCACTGGACACCGGCCTCGATCCGCGCGGTGCGAGCCACAAGATCGATCTGGATGCCGTCGAGGCGGCGTGTCAGGAGCAGCAGGGCACCGTCGGCGGGACGCACGGTGCCGTGACCGGTGGCTTGGACGGCGATCGGCAGCGCGTGGCGACGGGCGAAGGCCACGGCGGCCGCGACGTCGGCGGCCGAGGCGGCTTCGACGACGACGGACGGCCGCGCGTCGACGCGCAGGTTCCAGCCGCGCCGCGCCGCGTCGTACCCCGCGTCCTCGGGGGTGATGACGGCGCCGCGGACGGCCGCGCGCAACTCGGTCCGGAAGGCTTCGGAAGGGTGAACGTCGGGCATGGTGTCGATCTCCTCAGGGGCGAAGGTCGCGTTCGAGCGACGACGGAGCGTAGAAGGACGGGCGTTCGAGAGGCGTGCGACGACGGGGACGGTGGGGCGACGACGCTCGCACGCGACCGCCCGGACGGCGCGTCAGATGCCGAGGGCCGAGGAAGATCACCGCCAGCACGGCCGCTCCGCACAACAGGGCCGTCGTCCACGCGTAGACCGGTCCGGCGCCGGCGACGGCCGGGTCGACGCCCGGGACGATGCGCGACCACGTGTTGACCGACGCGTGGAACAGCACGACCATGAGCAGGCTGCCGGTCCCGTTGAACAGGCTGGTGACGAGCACCGAGCTGGCCACGATCCCGACCACGAAGCCGAGGACGGGCTGGCCGTTCTGGCTCGAGCCGACCGTCCAGAAGAGGGGCGCATGGAAGGCGGCCCAGACGAGCCCCAGGATCACGCTGGCGGCGAGGGCGCCGAAGCGCTCCTGCAACCGCGGCAAGGCGAACCCGCGCCAGCCGACCTCCTCGCCGTTGATGAGGAGGTTCACGAGGAACAGCACGGGGACCGCCAGGAGCGGCGACATGGGCAGCGCCGCCGCGGCCGGCACGGGCTCCCCCGACCAGAGCGCGAGCCGGTTCGCGAGGTAGAACAGCCCCGCCATCCCGAAGACGGCGGCGCCGAACCAGGCCGGCCCGACCCGCCACACCAGGAGTCGGCGCACCAGGGCGCGGATGCCGGCAGCGCCTTCGCTGACGCGGGTCACGACCAGCGCCGCGATCGTCGGGGCGTAGCCCACGAGCACCAGCGCCAGCCACGGCACGCGACCGGCGACCAGGTCGTGCGAGGCCAACGCGTCGAGGATCAGCGGCGGCCACGCCAGGGCGAAAGTCAGCACGAAGAACGCGAGCAGGGGTTCTCTTCTCATGAGCGGCACTCCTTCGGATCGAGCGGAGGCCAAGCTAGCGGCGCGGGCGTTCGGCTGGCGTTCGGCGGGCGTTTGAAGGGCGCGAGGATGGTGGAGACGGACGGAAGATCGCGCCCACGGGCCCCTCGCCGAGGCACGGATCGTGCTCGAACCATCGAAGATGTGCTATATAATCGGATCGTCATCACGGCCCTCATGGCTTGGAGGTGCGGCATGCTGCACGATCTCGTGTTCCCGCTCGCCGGCGCGCGTTCGCGGTCGTCCAGTTGGGACCGCGCCGGGGCCAACGACGATCATGTCGTGGTCGCGCCGGGTGGCACCCACGCGCTCCTCGACGTGCCCGGTGCGGGCATCGTCAAGCACGTCTGGATCACCGTCAACACCGAGAACCCCACCTACCTGCGCGACGTCGTGCTCGAGATGTGGTGGGACGGCCATGACGCCGCGGCCGTTCGCACGCCCCTCGGCGACTTCTTCGCGCTCGGTCACGGTCGCATCGCATCGGTGACCAGTCTGCCGATCACGGTGGTCGCCGGCGGCGCATCGGGGTCGCTCGGCATGGGCGCCTTCAACAGCTGGTTCCACATGCCGTTCGCCGATGGCGCCCGCATCGTCGTCCGGAACGAGGGCGCCAAGCCCCTCACGCACTTCTTCTACTACGTCGACTACGACGCGCTCCCGGACCCACCCGCGACACCGCTCCGCTTCCACGCCCACTACCACCAGGAGCGGCCCACGGTCGCGGACGTCGACCTGGCCGCTCCCGACGCCACGTGGACGAAGGTGACGTCCGTGGCGAACCTCGATGCCCGCGGCAACTACGTGCTGCTCGACACGCACGGCGCCGGGCACTACGTCGGTTGCACGCTCTCGATCGATCATCTCGATCCCATCCAGAGCGGAGGGTGGTTCGGTGAAGGCGACGACATGATCTTCATCGATGGGCGGCCCGGTGCTGGGTCTCCGACACGTCCGGAGTCGGCGCCGGGAGCCAACGACGCCTGGCCGCCCACCCTCCACGGAACCGGGACCGAGGACTACTTCTGTGCCGCGTGGGGCTACCCGGCGGGCGTGCAGAACACCCCGTTCCACGGGGTCACCCTCGCCGGCGAACCGGAGCGCACGCCCCTGGAGTACGCGGGCAAGTGGTCGATGTACCGGTTCCACGTGAGCGACCCGATCCGCTTCGAGCGCGCGCTGCGCGTCACGATCGAACACGGGCATGCGAACTGCCACGGTGACGATTACGCGAGCGTCTCGTATTGGTACCAGACCGCACGGGCGGCACTCCCAGAGCTCCCTTCCGCGCAAGAGCGGCGCCCGCGCAGCGACCGGGAGAGCCTGGCCCTGTACCTGCGGAACCGAAGAAACCATTGACAACTGGCTAATCGAATAGGCATCATGGACTACAAAGAGCTCATGGCACCCGTCTCCGCTCGCCCGTGATCCTCCTGGTCACAAGACTCGAGCGGATCCTAGGAGATCAGGATGCGCAAGCGCACCCTTCGGATCGCTGGCCCGGAAGCGTTGCCGTACCTCGCCGCTCTCGCGTCCGAGAACCGGCTGGCCATCCTGGAACTGCTTGGCGACAAGATCCTCAACGTCCAGCAGATCTCCGATGAGCTCGGCCTGGCGCAACCCACGGTCTCGAGCCACATCCGGCGCCTCGAGGAGGTCGGCCTCATCGCCACGACGTTCCGGCCCGGTCAGCGCGGCACGCAGAAGAGCTGCTCCAGCCTCTACGACGAGATCGTCGTCCAGGTCGTCGCGCCGGAAGAGGCTCCGGTCGCCTTTGCGCGCGAACTGACGATGCCGGTGGGCACCTTCACCGACTTCGACGTCGCCCCCACGTGCGGCCTCGCCCATCGGGGCTCGATCATCGGCCTACTCGACGACGCCGCCAGCTTCGCCTTCCCCGAGCGGATGAACGCCGAGATCTTGTGGTTCGCGCGGGGCTTCGTCGAGTACACCTTTCCCCGCATCGTCCCGCCCAGCGGCCGGGTGTCGCGCATGGACCTCTCGGCCGAGTTGTGCAGCGAGGTCGCCGGCTTCGACAACACGTGGGCCTCGGACATCACGCTGTGGGTGAACGGCGCGGAGGTCGGCACCTGGACCAGCCCAGGCGACTTCGGCGGCGAGCGCGGCCGCCTCAACCCGGCCTGGTGGCAAGACCGATACACGCAGTTCGGGAGCCTGAAGAACTGGACCATCGACGCCAGCGGCACCTACGTCGACGGCGTCAAGCTCAGTGGCATCAGCATCCACGACCTGAGCGTCGAGCGCGGCCCGGTGCGCGTCCGGCTGGGGAACAAGCTCGATGCCACGAACGTCGGTGGCATGACCCTGTTCGGCAACGGCTTCGGCAACTACGACCAGGACCTCGTCCTGCGCCTCATGTACGACCTTCCCGCCCGCCCCGCCGTGGCGCCCGAGAAGGGGGGTGATGCACCCGCGCCGCCCTCGACCTGACGACCCTTCCCCCCACCCCATCTTTCGGACCTTCCAGAGGAGTGCCCACGCCATGCCAAGACGCATCCGCACGCTCATCTTCGCCTTGACCGCCGCCGTGCTCGCGCAGGCCGCGGTCGCTCAGGTCACCCTCGAGGTGATCGGTTTCCGCGTGCCCCCGAACGAGGTCGGCACCCCGCTCGACGACGCGTATCAGACCTTCCTGGCCAACTTCGAGCTCGACCAAGGCGTCCAGATCGAAGCCCTCGAGAGCCCGCCGGACTTCGACACGTACATCCTGACCGCGTTGGCCACGGGCACGGCGCCCGACGTCTGGTCGCAGGACGCCTCGAGCCTCGCTGCGCTCGCGGAGACCGGCCAACTGCTCGACATGAACGTCTGCACGGAGTTGGTGGACGGGTTCGATTTCGATCGCTTCTTCCCCTCGGTCCTCGCGCTGCACCAAGGCTTCGAGCCCGGCAAGACGTTCGGCGTTCCCAACGACTTCACGCCGATGGTGATCTACTACAACCCCGAGTCGTTCGAGCGCGCGGGCGTGCCGATTCCGACCGAAGCGAACCTCAGCTACGAGGCGTTCCTCGAGCTGGCCCAACGGTTGACGCTCGATAGCGCGGGCCGCAACGCGCTCGACCCGGCCTTCGACCGGGCCAACGTCGAGCAGTACGGCTACCGCGTGCGCCGCTACCCGCTGGACTGGATGCACTGGCTCTGGGGCAACGGCGGCGCGCCGATCAGCCCCGACGGCACGACGGCGAGCGGATACCTCGATTCGCCCGAGTCCATCGAAGTGTTGACGCTGCTGCGCGACATGGTCACCGAGTACGGCGTATCGCCCGATCCCAGCGCCCTCGACGCCCTCCAGGCCAGCCTCGGCTTCCTCGATCTCTTCCTCAACGGGACCGTCGCGATGTTCCCGCGCGGCCACTGGGAGATGATCGGTCTGCAGGCCAACCCCAACTTCGAACCCGGCCGCGTCGGCGTCATGGGGAACCCCTACGCCACCGATCCCGCCACGGTCATCTTCGAGAGCGGCTTCGTCATCCCGGCGAGCATCGAAGCCGAGAAGCTGCCGGCCGCGTGCGCCTTCGTCGAAGCCGCCACCAGCCCCGCCTACCAGGACACCAAGGCGCTGACGGGCATCGCCATCAGCGGCAACGAGAGCGTCGCCGAGGCCGCCATCGCCTCCGCCCCCATCCCCGCCGTCGAGCAGGCGTTCTTCGACCAGGTGCAGTACGCCCGTCCGCCCTACGGCGCCCTGTTCAGCAACTACGGTGCGGTCGAGACCGTCCTCGACTCGATGATGGAAGAGATCCTCGCCGGCGAAGAGATCGACGTCGCAGTCGGTGACGCGGTCCGCGAGATCAACCGCGAGCTCGGTAGGTAACGACGCTCGGTTCCCACGTGTCGGGGCGGCTTCGGCCGCCCCGAGGCTGGGTCCGATCGCCGGGAGGCACGATGGCCACATCCACCGCTCGAGCCGCGCGGAACCGCCCTCAGCGGGTCAACCTATGGCGCCGATTCTGGGGGCGCTGGAACCAGCGCGAAGGGTACCTGTTCGTCCTCCCTTCGTTCGCCCACCTGCTCCTCTTCTTCTTGATCCCCTTGGGGTTCTCGCTCTGGTTGTCGTTCCACGACTGGCGCGGACTCGTCACACGCGACATCCCGTTCGTGGGTCTGGACAACTACCGCTTCATGCTGGAGGACACCCGCTGGTGGCGGGCGGTCCGCAACACCCTCTTCTACACGTTCGTGAGCGTGCCCCTCGGGATGGTCGTGAGCCTGGCCATCGCCGTCGTCATGAACCTGCGCTTGCGGGGCGTCTATCTGTTTCGCGCGATGTTCTTCCTGCCGGTCGTGACGTCGTGGGTGGCCGTCAGCATCGTCTGGCTGTGGGTGCTCGACGGCAATATCGGACTGCTGAACTACGCGCTCGGGCTCATCGGTATCCCGGGCCCGCGCTGGCTCGAGAACCCGGACACGGCGATGCTGGCGCTCATCATCATCGCCACGTGGAAGGGCGCCGGTTTCCAGATGATCATCTGGCTCGCCGGCCTTCAGGGTGTCCCCAGCGTTCTGTACGAGGCGGCGGTGGTCGATGGGGCGACGCGCTGGCAGCGCTTCCGCTTCGTCACGCTGCCGATGCTGGCGCCGACCACGTTCTTCCTGCTGATCACGGGGGTCATCGGCTCGTTCCAGGTGTTCACGCCGGTTTTCGTCATGACCCAAGGCGGCCCCCGCGGTAGCACCGACGTCGCCGTCTACCGTATCTACGAGCGCGCGTTCGTCAACTTCGACTTCGGCTACGCGTCCGCCCTCGCCTGGGTGCTGTTCGCGTTCATCTTCGTCGCCACCCTCATCCAGCTCTGGTACATGCGCCGCAACCTCGGAAGGACGTACGGATCCCAGTGAGACGCCGTCGCCGCTCCCCCCTCCACGTCGGCGTCCGCTTCCTCGCCTACGCCGCGCTCGCCTCCCTGGCGCTGATGATGATCGCCCCGTTCTTGTGGATGATCCTCACCAGCCTCAAGACCCAGCAGGAGGCCTTCCGCTTCCCGCCCACGTTCTGGCCCGAGAACCCGAGCTTCGAGACCTACCGGCAACTGTTCACGTTGGTGCCCTTCGGGCGCTACTTCGCCAACACCTTGATCGTGACGGTGGCAACCGTGCTCGGCCAGTTGCTGATCTGCAGCCTCGCCGCCTACGCCTTCGCGCGGCTGAAGTTCATGGGGCGCGACTCGATCTTCCTCTTCTACCTGGCCACCATGATGGTGCCGTTCCAGGTCACCCTCATCCCGCTGTACCTGATCATCTACCAGCTCGGCTGGACCAACTCGTACTGGGGCCTCATCGCCCCGGGGCTCTCGAGCGCGTACGGGATCTTCCTGATGCGGCAATCGTTCTTGACCATGCCCGAGGAACTCAGCGATGCGGCTCGCATCGACGGCGCCACGGAGTGGGGCATCTATGCCCGCATCTTCCTGCCGATGTCGGGGCCCGTCTTGGCGACCCTCGGGGTGTTCGCCTTCCTCGGGACCTGGACCGACCTGCTGTGGCCCCTCCTGATCGTTCGCACCGAACGCCTGCGAACCCTGGAGCTCGGGCTCGCCTACTTCAACTCGAGCATCCCGCAGTTCGTGCAACCGAACTGGCCGCTGATGATGGCGGCCGCGGTGGTCGTCATGCTCCCGGTGATCGTCGTCTACCTGTTCACACAGCGCTACTTCACCGAAGGGATCGCCCTGTCGGGCGTCAAAGGCTGATGGTTCCCCGCGACCGTTTCACCCCGCACGGCTACCTCGACAACCCCGACCACACCCGCAACCTCCATCCCAGCGGCGTGGTGCGCAGTCAACGCGGGATCGGCTTCGGATGGCACTACCCGGCGCTGAACAAGGGGTACGGCTCCCGCGAGATCTACCGCGCCGGCGTTCGGCTCTACCTCGTCGACGAGGACGCCGTGCGCCTCGA
The DNA here is from genome assembly GCA_963839375.1 of uncultured Trueperaceae bacterium. Taxonomy (GTDB): domain Bacteria; phylum Deinococcota; class Deinococci; order Deinococcales; family Trueperaceae; genus JAABTL01. The sequence goes on from CAWIUY010000024.1 coordinate 275,114, forward strand.
CCTGGCCGAGTTCTCCGGCCTGATCGCGACGCGCCACACCAAGAACGAGGTGACCTACGCCTGGCAGGGCGACGGCTTGACGCTGAGCGCCACGTGGTTCTTGGTCGACGAGCACGCCATCGCCTGCCGCGCGCGGGTGGTGAGTGACCGGGCGCGCCGGGTGGGCGTCGGCGCCGTCGCGACGTACGGGCTGCACCTCGGGGCCTCCGGCGCTTGGGGCGAGAGCGGGCTGGTGGGCCGCGTCGAGGACGACGTGGTCGTGCTGCAGGGCTTCGAGGACGGCGCCGCCTTCGCACTCTCGGTCGATCGACCGGCGCTCGCGGGTGCCACGGCGACGGTCGACGAGACGTTCCTGCGCAGCCCGACGCTCGTGGGCGACCACGTCGTCGTCACCGGCGAGCGGGGGACGACGGTGGACCTGAGCGGCGGCCTGCTCGCCCACGCCGACCTGGCCGCCGGCGCCGCAGTCGACCTCGAGATCCTCCTCGGGCGCGCCGACCGCCGCGACCGGGCGATCGCCCAGGTGCGCCGGGCACGCTCGCGGACGGCGACCGCCTTGGCCGCCCACCGCGCCGCCGATGACGCCTTCTGGCGCGACGCGCCTCAACTGCACGGCGACTGGCCCGACGCGTGGCGCCGCGGCTTCGTGATCGACCTCGAGACGCTGCGGATGATGGTGCGCCGCCCGATCGGGATCTACAAGCACGTCTGGGACGCGATGCAGATCCAAGCCCCGCGGGTGGTCCTGGCCGAGGCCGCGATCGACGCGTTGCTGCTCTCGTATGCCGACCTGCCGACCGCCAAGGCCCTCCTGTTGGGCACGTTCCTCGACACACCGGCCGACAACGTTCCATGTAGCCGCGAGGACGGCACGTACAACATGGTGGGCGCGAACGGCAGCGAGTGCGGTACCGCGCCGGAGTGGGGCTACCCCGTGCGGGTCGCCGCCCACCTCTTCGATCGCGACGGCGACCGAGCCTGGCTCGAGGCCATCTTCCCGGCACTCGAGCGGTTCCTGACCTGGTGGGAGGCCGAACGGAGCGACAGCGAGGGGTTCGTCGTCTACGACAACTCGTGGGAGTCCGGTCAGGACCTCAGCGCCCGCTTCGGCCCCCAGAAAGAAGGCGGCGGCAGCACGATCCGGATCGTCCGCCCGGTCGACCTCCAAGCCGCGATGGTCGACGCCTGGTCGCACCTGGCGCGCTTCGCTCGGGCGCTGGGGCGCGACCCGAGCCCCTACCGTGAGCGCGCCGAACGGCACCGTGCGCGGCTGGACACCATGTGGCAGGACGGTGCGTACCGCGACCACGACGCACGCGTCGGTTGGAGCGACGTCTGGGACGTGATGCAACTGGCGCCGGTGGCGCTGGGCCTGGCGAGCGCGGAGCGGCTCGAAGCGTCGCGCAACGTCGTCGAGCGCCTGCCCGCGGACGACTACCTGTGGCCGATGTTCGTCTGGACGGCGGTGGACGCGGCGCACGAGGCGGGCGCAGCCGAGGTCGCGGCCCGGATCGTGCGGGCCACCCTCGACCGCGCGTACGGCGCCTGGGATCGACGCGAACCCGCTCCCGACGATCCCTTGCCCGGCGTCACGTGCGAGTACTGGGGCACCGAAGGGCGGTTCGGCGCCGAGGGCTACGGTTGGGGCGCCTTCGGCGTCCACCTCGTGTTCCGCTCGCTCTTGGGCTACCGACCCTTGGAGGACGGCTTCGAGTTGCGGCCCAACCTGCCCGACGACTGGCCCGACGGGCGCTACGAGGTCACGAACGTCAACGCCGGCACCTGTTCGGTCGACGTCGTGCTCGAGGTGCGGGACGGGACCGTGGAAGCGACGATCACCTCGCACGGGTGCGACCTGCGTCTCGAGGAGCGGGTGGCGCGCCGGGTGCACGCGAGCCGAGCGGTCGGCGAAGCCATCGTCGTCGAGACGGCGAACGCGGGGGTCCACGCGTGACCACGCCCGCCCGACCCGTCCGGATGGCCGTCGACGTCGACCCGCTGGCGCTTCTCGAACGCGACGACAAGTGGTTCTTGGGAGGGGCGCCAGGCTTGCTCTACGCCCCCCCGACCCCCGTCTGGGACCACGTGCCGGGCTTCTGGGACGAGGCTCAGTTCCTGCACTTCGCCGTCGCCCCGGTGTGCACCTTCTCCCTGATCGACGAGGATGGACGGGCGCTGGCCCTTCGGCCGAGCGCCCGCAGGTGGCGACCGGACGTCCACATGCGAGGCTTCGAAGCACCAGGCCTCGAGGTCGTCGAACGCCAGACCTGCGGTCCCGAGGACGTCCTCGCCGACGTGGTGACCCTCCGCAACACCGGGCCCCGACCGCGGCGCTTGCGGTTCGTGGCTTGGACCGCCCAACCGGTGCCCGACGACAGCCTGATCGACGCCCGCCGGGACGGTGAGGCGCTGGTGGTCGAACGGATCGTCGGCGGCTTGCGAGGCACATCGCACCCGCTGGCGCTGGCCCTCGACCTCGAAGCCTCCCGCTCGTGGAGCCTCGACCTCTCCGAACCGTGTGCGATCCAGCCGCACTGGTTCCTCACGCCGACCTACGAGACGCTCGACGCCGACGGCTTGCCGAACCGCGCCAGCCTGACTGGCGTGAACCGCGACGGCGTCGTGTTCGCAGCGCTGGAGCGTGCGCTCGACCTCGCCCCCGACGCCGAGATCACGGTGACGCTGCGCGCAGCGATCGCCCCCGACGCCGCGGAGGCGGTGGCTACGCTTGCTCGCCTCCGCGGCACGGACCCGCTCGCGCTCAGCGAACGCGCCTGGCGCGCACACTTCGCGGGCGTACCCCGCTTCCGCTGCGACGACGCGCACCTGCAGGTGGCCTACTACTACCGCTGGTACGGCCTGCGGCTCAACACGCTCTCGCGACGCCTCGGGCGCTACCGCCATCCTGCGGTCGCGGAGGGCATCGGCTACTTCCGGGTGCCGATCTCCTACAGCGCTCAGTGCCACATGCTCGAGACGCGGTGGATGCACGATCCGGCGCTGGCGCACGGCAGCTTCTTGACGTTCGCCGACAACCAACGCCCCGACGGCTCGTTCCCGAACCACGTCCACGTCGACTGGATCGCCCCCCAGGGCATCTATCACGCGGACTGGGGTGCGCGGGTGCTCGACGTCCATCGCGTGCATCCGGATGGGGCGTTCCTCGAGCGGGCGTACGACGCGATCGACGCCTACCTCGGCTACTTCTACCGGGAACGCGACCCGCAGGGGTCGGGCCTCTACGACCACGTCAACCAGTGGGAGTCCGGCCAGGAGTACATGAGCCGGTACGTGTGGGTCGACGACGAGGGCGACCACTGGAAGGAGATGGACCGCAAGCTCAAGGGGCTCGATGCCAGCGTCTACGTCTACCGCTGCGAGGGGGCCATGGCCGAGCTGAGCGAGCTGCTCGGCAAGGGCACCGAGAAGACGTGGCGCGCACGAGCGGCTCGCACCGCGGAGGCGATTCACCGTCACATGTGGCGCGAGGACCTGCAGGCGTTCGTCGACGTCTCACCGGAGCTCGAACCCTCGGAGCTGCTGTTCGCGATCTCGTTCTACCCGTTCTTCACCGACCTGGTCGAACCCCGCCACCTGGTCAGCATCCGCCGCCATCTGCTCGATCCGGAGCAGTTCTGGACCGCGTACCCCGTGCCCGCCAGCCCGCGCAACGATCCGCACTTCTCGGCGACCCCGACGTGGCGGGGCAAACGCACGAACTGCCCCTGGAACGGGCGCACGTGGCCGATGACCAACTCGCATGTGGCCGAGGCGCTGGCGTCCGCGTCCGAGATGGACCCGTCGCTCCGGTCCATCACAGCCGAGTTCGTCCACCGCTTCCTCCGCATGATGTGCTTCGACGGCGACCCGACGCGCCCCAACGCCTTCGAGCACTACAACCCCGACACCGGTGCGCCGAGCCGCTACCGGGGCTTCGACGACTACATGCATTCGTGGATCGTGGACCTCATCGTCAAGTACGTCGCCGGCGTGAGGCCTTTGGCCGACGGGATCCAGGTGGACCCCTTCCCGTTCGACGTCGCCTTCGCGCTCGAGGACGTGCGCGTCCGGGGGCACTCGGTCGACGTCTCGTGGGACGGGGTCACCTTCGAAGTTCGCCTCGACAGCGAGGTCGCGCACCGTGGCCCCGTGCTCACGTCGGTGCGGCTCGACGACGTGTGAGGGGAGGGCCGACGGGCGGCGGCGCCGGGCGCGGGTGCCGCTTCAGGCGGCACGGGTGCCGCTTCAGGCGGCGCGGGTGCCGCCTTCAGGCGGCACGCAGCCATCGCAACCACGCCGCCAGCAGCCCCTGCCCGCAGACGTTGCGGGCGATGCCCGACGCCCCCTCACCGAGACCGCCACCGAAACGGAGCGTGGTCGCCAACACCCGACCACGCCCGTGCTCGAAGGTCGTGGCGTACTCGTGCAGCACCATCGTGCGCGCGTCCACCCGTCGGAGGATCGGGTCGTGGTCGCACCGCCCTTCGAGGTCGAGGGCACGGTCGGGGGCGAGCGAGAAGAACTGCAGGTCGGTCCAGCCTTCGTGCGGGAAGTCGCCCCACGCCGGGTGCGGCTCGATCACCTTCACGCCCTCGCGCCAGAACGGCATCCCGACGCTGCGCACGGGGTCGTCCGGACGACCCCGGACGAGCAGCAGCACCTTGGCACCCGCGCGCACGCGGCGGTCGAGCTCGGGCGACCACTCGGTCGCCAGCTCCACGTCGGCCGTGTCCTCGACGACGCGTGCGACGCGCTCGATCCCGGCCAAAACGCCCTCTGGATCGTGCACGGCGACACGCGGCTCGTCCTCCTCGCGCCGACGCGGGAAGCCCCACAGCGGCCAGGCGTTCTCCGTGCGCTCGCCGCCGATCGTCGCGCTCGCCCGGAGCGTCCAGCGGGTCGGCGCGACCACGTCGGGCGCGACGAAGCGGGCGATCGTCGCCTCCCGCACGCTACCCGGCTCGAACGAGGTGGCCGAGGTCGCGCCACCCTCGGCCACGGTGGCGCCTTCGGCGTCCTCGACACGCCAGTCCACACGGGCTGTCCCGGACGCCTGACCGTGATGGGCGACGACGATCTTCGCCCGCACCGCGTCGCCGGCCCGGTAGCCGTAGGGGTCCACGGACGCCGCGCGGTCCCCGCCATGCACCCACGCCCGCCGCCGGTCCCACGCCAGCGACAGGACGGTGGCGCCGTTGAAGGCGGCGAAGTCGGCGGCGGCGAACTTCGTCGCACCGTGGTCGTCGAAGATCCCCGACGTGCTGATCGGCGTGTCGCGCTCGCCGGTGATCACGTAGCCGCCGATCTCGCGGTAAGCGCGGACGGTCTCCAGCGTCGCCTTGCGTTGCAGCAGCGATTGTCGACGTGAGATCGCCGCCAGCTCGGCGCCGCGCTCCCAGAAGCCGTTCGCCCGCAGGCGTTCCTCGATCCAAGGGATGTCGTACTGCCAGCGGGCGCCCTTGGGGTTGTGCTGCTCGTCCGCCCGCGCCCACCAGGGCCTTCCCTCGGCCAGCGCGTCGAGCTCCCGCAGGTCGCGAAACCCGTCGCTGTCGCAGAACTCACCGAAGAGAAACGGTTGCACCGGCCGGGTCCGTGGCGCGAAGTGGTCGAGGAGGGGACGGAAGGTGGGGAGCTCGGCGTAGAAGTGGTAGTCGTAGTACTCCGCGAACTCGTCGAGCAGGCCGCCGTAGGCTTCGCCCGAACCACTGTTGTCACGCAGGATGGCGTCGCCGACGAGCGCCTTGGTCTGGTGGTAGAGACGCTCGAGCAACTCGGCCCCGACGCTGCTGTTGAGTTCGCAGCCGAGGCTGTAGAGGACGATCGACGGGTGATGGCGCACCTGCCGGACGATCCGGTCGTACTCCACCGGGGTCTGCGCCAGGAAGGTCTCGGACACGTGCGGCAGCCACATCGGCAGCTCCAGCCAGACGAGCATGCCCAGCTCGTCGGCGACCTCGAGCACGTGCGGCGGCGGGACCCACAAGCAGTACTTGACGCCGTTGAAGCCCAGGGCACGCAGTCGCTCGAAATCGTCCCGCACGCGCTCACGCGTCGGGTTGGCGTGCAGCGTGTCGGGGTACCAGCCCCAACTCAGCACCATGCGCGGGTAGACGGGCGTCCCGTTGAGCAGGATCGTCGCACCCTCGCGCCCCACGCTCCGGAAACCGAAGCGGCGCTCGGCGACGACCTCGCCGTCGACGCTCGCCTCGAGCGTGTAGAGCCGCGGTGTCTCGGGCGACCAGGGGAGGACGTCGGCCACGCGCCCTTCGGCCTCGAGCGTGCCGGTCGCGGCGTGACGAGCGACCACGCGGCCCTCGGGGTCCCGCACCACCGCTTCGACCCGCGACGGCGCCGCGTCCTCGGGTGCGAGCGCCAGTCGCACCTCGTACGCGCCATCGGCCGTTCCGCGGACGAAGACCTCGACGAGCATCGGGCCGCTCGAGGCCTCGAGCGTCACGTCTTGCCAGATCCCGCCGAAGACGTGACCCCATACGTATGGCAAGAAGCCCGCGAGCGTCTCCCGTAGCGGAAACGGGCCCGCGACCACGGCGCCGTCCGGTCCATCGAGCAGGCCGGCAGGCTTGACGACCTCGACCTCGACGACCGCGGTCGCCCCCGGCCGCACGTGCGGCCCGATCTCGACCCGGAACCCGTCCCAGAGACCCGTGTGATGGCCGACCTCGTGGCCGTTCACGCGCACCCGCGCGTCGTACGAGACGCCGTCGAAGCGCAACCAGAGCCGTCGGCCGTGCCACGCGTCGGTCACGGTGATCTCGCGCCGGTAGACGTAGGGGCCGCTGTCCATCACGGGGATGCCCGCTGCCTCCCAACAGCCGGGCACGACGACCGGTCGCGCGGCGCCGCCGGCCGTGGGCCGCAAGGTCCAACCATCATCGAGCGTGTGGCGTTCCATCGTTCACCCCCGTGTCGCCGCCCAGGGCGGCCTCGTGGCGGTGGATCTGCGCCCACACCTCGCGTTTGGCGTCGAGGTCGCGCGCGACCTTGCGTGCCTCGACGACGTCGACGATCACGGTCGCGATCTGGTGGGGGGCGAGGGTGAGGCGCAACCGGGACGTGCCGTCGGCAACGGTGACGTCGAGCGGCTCGCTGCGCTCCCCGAGCAGATCCGTGCGGTAGGCGGCGACCACGGTTCCGACCACGCGGATCTCGACCGAGGAGGACGCGCCGTCGAACTCGACCAACCGGATCACGGTCGGATGCCCCATGCCGCGCCCGGCGTAGCCCTCGTGCAGTTCTCCCGCCCGTTCGTCCTCGCGGTACACGGCGACGATGGCGACGCCGTCCGAAAGGGCCCCGGCGTCATCGGATTCGACGGGTTGCAACGACACCAGCCCGAACGCCGTTGGGAGTTCGTCTCCCGGCCGGTCGGCCGTGAACGTGAGCGGGGGCCGGGTGAACTCCTGGGCCAGCCGCCAGCGCTCGGCGTGCCGCAGGCCGCGGTGCGGCACCAGCCGTAGACGCACGGCGAGCGTGGCGTCGAAGTAGTCCTCGTCCCAGGGGTCGTAGAGGCTCAAGATCTGGCGAACAGCGCCCTCGTCGTCGATCCCGAACGCCTGGCTGCCGTCGTGGAGCACCAACAGCCCGCCGCCGACGTCGTCCTGGAGGTCGACCAGCGAGGCGCCGGTGAACGGACGGTCGACCCCCTCGAACCACTGCGGCGACGTCATCCAGTCGCCGGTCGGGTACTTCCGCGGGTAGCGCCCGCGGGGTTCGATCGTCGACACGCCGTACGGATGATCGTGGATCAACTCGGTGCGCATGCCGCGGATCGCGTACGTGGTGACCAACGCCGCCGTGACACCACCGTCGGGCCGCGGCACCTCGTCGCTGCGCCACTCGACGTCGACCGCGTCGAGGAGCGGCGCGAGCCGGATCGTTCCGACCAGCTCGTGGCCCTCGCGGCCACCGCGGACGACCCGGACGTACGGACCCAGAGCGTCCTGCGAGATGCGCACGACGACCGCGTCGAAGGTCTCCGGGCGCCCCTCGCGGACGAGCGCGACGTCCCCGATGGGCGCGTCGAGCAGCCCCCGCGGCCGACCCTCGCCGTGGATCTGGTCGATCGTGCCCCGGCGCCGATCCACGCGGACGCGGAGGGCGCCACGAACCAACGTGAACGCCGCCGGTTCGACCACCACCTCGGTGGCGTCGCGCCAGGCGACCGCCCCCTCCTTCTCGATCACCCGGTACCCCATCGCCGGTACCGCGTCGACCCGTCGCCACATGCCGTCGGGACCGCTTGCGAGGACGTCGCGCGCCCAACCAAGTGGGTTGAAGACGACCCGCCGACCGGCGCTGCCGCGGGTGCGCGACGCCAGCGCCCGTCCCGTCGTCGCCAGCACGTTCGCGCTCAGCCCGAGGCTGCGCTCGTAGGAGAGCGCGCCGACGTGCCCGCACAGCCCCTCGCACTCGTCGTTGTCGTGATGCTGGGCGGTCAGGAGCTCACGCCACGCCTCGGCCAGCTCCCACGCCGGGTAGACGTCCCAACGGGGGTACGGCCGACCGAAGCGGCTGGTCACCGTCGCCAGCGCCTCCGCCGCCTGCACCTGCCCCTCGGCCCGGCGGCTGAGGCGACGGAAGGCGTCGCCGTTCTTGCCCAGGCTCATCCCGTGGAAGACATCGGCCATGGCGTAGGTCCGGTCGACGGCGTCGTCGACGGCTCCATCGAGGTAGCCGCGCAGCGTCGTGGGTCGGATGTCGAGGTCGTCGCGGGCGAGCAACCGTTCGAGCGGCGGGAGCATCACCTCGGTGCGACACATCCAGTCGGGGCTCGGCATGAGTTCGAGCCACTGGAGGATCCCCGGCCGCGTGAGGCGCCGCGGCAGGTCGCTGGCCAGCAGGCGATCGACGTCCTCGGGCCACTGATGCAGGTTGAGGGGCCCGCGCGGTGCCGTCAGCAGACGTGTGCCGTCGAGGCCGATCCACCACACGGCGGGCGCCTCCTCCTCGGGTATGTGCGGCGTGTGCCACGTCCACTGGAAGAAGAGCGAGGCGTGGGTGACGCCCACGCCGGCGAGCATCTGAGGCAACTGGGGGAAGAAGTCGAACTCCTCCTCCCAGAAGGTGCGCAAGCGCACGCCCAACAGGCGCTGCAGCGTGCGGGCGCCGAACACGCGCTGACGCACGTTCGACTCGCCCCCGTGGAACAGGCCGTACGGCTGACCGTACGAACCACCGACGGGCTCGACGACCCCGGCGGCCACCGCGGCCGCGAGCTCGGCGAAGGCCTCGGGATCGTCGCTGGCAAGCCGCTCGTACCCCGCACCCTCGAAGTTCACGTTCCCCTGGACGCCGGCGCGGCGGCACAAGTCCAGCATGTCGCGCACGCTGCCCGGCAGGACGTGGTCGCCCCACAGCCAGGTCATGTCGACCCAGTGCATGTGGTTGCCGAAGGTGTAGTGGACGATCGGTCGCTCGCTCACGTCCGGGCCTCCTCGAACCGTTCGACGTGTTCGGGTCGCCCAGTGCGGATCGACGTCGCGATCGCTTCGAGGGTGGCCATCGTCGCGAACCCGTCGATCGCGTCCGGCTGGGCGGGCTCGCCTGTCACCAAGCAACGGGCGAAATGCTGTGCGTAGTCGAGGAACTCGCCCGCGTGGTGGTTCACGCCCTCGAACTGGAAGTAGTGGTAGCTCTCCTCGAAGTAGTTCTCGCGGCGCTCCGGTTCGCCGACGAGCTTGATGGTCGACTCGAGCTGCGGGTAGGAGGCGACGAAGGTACCCCCATCGCCGAACAGACCCACCTCGATCCACGGGCGCGAGGCGTGCGCCTGCTCGAGACCGAAGAGACCCAGCACGCGTCCGATCCGGCCGTCGCGGGTCCGCAGGTTGACCACATAGGTGTCGTGACCGTGGAAGCCTGCGCGGGCGGCCGCGTGCGACTGGCTCGCGTACGCATGGACCTCGTCGACGTCGCCCAGGTACCAGCGCACCAGATCGACCGGATGCGAGCAGCAGGCGCGCAACAGGTCGAAGCCGCGATCGCGTGCCCAGGGCCGGTCCTCGTAGAACCACCGCATGTCGTGGACGTACGAGGCCTCGACGAACGACAGGCGCCCCAGCATCCCGGCGTCGTACGCGCGTCGCTGATGCTGCATCGAACCGAAGAAGCGCGAGCTCTGCCCGACCATCAGCCGGAGATCGGGGCGCTCCCGGAGGGCGCCGACGACGGCGCGGGCTTCGGCCAGGTTCGTGACGAGCGGCTTGGTGCAGATGACGTGCTTGCCCGCGGCGAGCGCGGCCTCCACGTGGCGGAGGTGCAGCGCATCGGGGGTGTAGATCGCCACGACGTCGACCTCGGGGCGCGCCAGGAGGTCGGCCACGTCGGGCGTGGCGTAGGGGACACGGTAGCGATGGGCGACGTCGGTGAGCAGCGCTTCGTCGGTGTCGCACACGGCGGCGACGTGCAGGTCGGGATGGCCGTCGAGGCCTTTGACGAGGGCCTTGCCCTCGCCCAAGCCGACGACGCCGAACCCGAAGCGTCGTCCGACACGGCGGTGAAACGGGTGGCCCTCCATCAGAGGCTCTCCTTCGCGGGTCGGCGTGCATCGGAGGCACGCTCGACGAGCGTCACCGGCAGCACGAGGTCGCGTGCCGGTCCATCCGGCTCCACGAGCCGGTCGAGCACGAGGTCGACGGCGGTCGTGCCCAACGCCCCGATCGCGTGGGCCACGGTCGTCAGTGGGGGCGTGACGAGTGCTGCCCAGTCGATGTCGTCGAAGCCCACCACGCTGAGGTCGCCGGGCACGTCGCGACCCACGCTGCGCAAGGTCTCGAGCGCGCCGACCGCGATGACGTCGCTGCCGCAGGCGACGAAGGTCGCATCGGTGTGGGCAAGCGCTTCGCGGGCCTCGTGCGGGAGCGTCGTGGCGAACGGGACGTGCAGCTCGGCCACCACGGTCGCGCGCCCCTCGACGGCCTCGAGGAAGCCGCGGCGCCGGTGGCGCGTGCTGGTGGCCGAGCGCGGTCCGTGCAGGAGGAAGACGCGCTCGTGCCCTAGGGACACCGCCCGCTCGCCGAGCAACCGACCCCCCTCGATGTCGTCGGACGCGACGGTGTCGAAGCCGGCGCGCGGTCGGTCGACCAGCACGGTGGGGCACGGCGGCGCGTCCGCGAAACGGGCCCCCGGCAGTGGGATCCACACCAGGCCGTCGACGCCGTGCTCGCCCATGAGCCGCAATCCGCGCCGCTCGACGCCCGGGGCCCGACCGCAATCCACCAGCATCAGGGCGTACCCCCGCCGGCGCGCACGGGCCTCGATCGCTTGGGCCAGGGCTGGGTAGAACGGGTTGGTCAGGTCGGGCAACAGCAAACCGAGGCTCTGGGTCTGGCCCGTGCGCAGCGCTCGGGCGACCCGATGCCCCCGGTAGCCGAGTTCCCCGGCAGCCGCCCGGACACGCCGACGAACGTCGTCGCTCACCGGCTTCGTGTCGTTCAGGGCGTAGGAGACGGTGGCCACCGAGACCTGGGCCAGCGTCGCGACGTCGCGCAACGTCACCCGCGCACCGAGGGGGCGACGCTCGCTCACGCGCCCGCCGCATCCGCCGTGGCCACCGAGAACGAGCGGACGACGACGGTGCCCGGGCCGCCGACGATGCCGGCCGCTCCGGATGGGGCGGCATCGTGGCCGAGCTGCACCTCGGCGAGCATCTCACCGTCCAGCCAGGCGCGCACACGGTCGCCGACCGCCTCGAGCGACAGGACGACGGGCGTCCCGTGGATGGTCGACAGACGCCCGCGGGCCGGGGGATGGCCACACCCGGCTTCGAGCGTCCAGGCCCCAGGTGCGACGCTCAGCGTCACCCGGCGACGCGCGCCGCGACCGCGGACGAAGAGCGCCGCCGGCGCGTCGTGGGGCGGCTCGAGCCGAGCCTCGACACGGACGTCGCGCCACGACCGGCCCCCGATCGAGGCCCAGCCGCCCGCTCGGTCGTGGGCGAACGCCAGGCCTCCGTCCTGGGCGACGTGGACGTGATCGAAGGCAATCAACCAGGCGTCGCGCCAAGCCTCAAGGTCGGCGGGCCGCAGCTCGAAACGGGGCGCGCCCGTCCACGTGAGGCTGTCGAGCCGCAGGTGCGCGCCAACCTCGGGCCGCTCGATCCCGTCGACCGACTCGATCCCCACCCGCACGATCGGCCCCGGCACGAAGGGCACCTGCCACGCCATCGACGTCGGCCCGGCGCCCAAGGTCACCTCGGGCCCGCGGGCGACGAACGGTGGCGCGCCGTCGCCGGGCGCCTCGACCTCGACGAACGGCCGTGCGCGCAGTCCCGCGCCTCGAAGCACGGCGGAGAGCGTCTGACCCGGGTACAGCGTCGGGGACGCGATCAAACCGTAGCCGTCGCCGGTGCGTTCGGGGCGCTGGATCGCCGTGGGCGTCCAGGCGCGTGTGGTCGACCGGACCGCGGCCCCGTCGATGGGTTCCACCACCAGACCCGTACCGCCACCCGCCGCCACCAGACGCCAGCCCGGGGCGGGCGAGAAGCCTTGGGTCGCCCCTCGGAAAGGGAAGTCGAAGCGCGGACGTCCATCCGTGGCAGCGTCGCCCGCGTGGCGCCGGGCGTAGCCGTGCAGCCGTCGGGCCACGGTGAGGGCGTCGGTGACCGCTTCACCCCCTTCGGCCGCCACCACGAACAGACGGTCGTTCATGGCCTCGCGCCACGCGCGCGCCGTCGGCGACGCGAACGCGTCCAGACCGAGCGCCACCCCGATCACCGCGCCCACGTTGCCTGCGTTGCAGTCGGTGTCGAGCCCACAGCCGATGGCGATCGTCAACGCGCGCACCAGGTCGTCGGGGGCCGCCGTGAGGGCGAGCAGGACCACCGCCTCGTTGGGAACCAGCGGACAGAAGCCGCCGTAGCGCGCGTAGGGATGGCGCGCCGCGAGGACGTCGCGCGCCGCGCGCCACCCGTCCGCCTCGCGCCACGCCGCCTCGACCTCGTCGATGAGGTCGTGCAGGGGCGAAGCGATCGGCAGTTCCGACCGGCCCCGGTCGAGCGCCGACGCCACGCCGCGGCCGTCGAACGCCGCTGCGACCGTCGCCGCCAGCATGCCGGCCGCGTCGACGGCGACGCCGTCGTGGCTGACCTGCGCGGCGGCGCGCGCGTCTCGAGCGGCGCCCGTCGGGTCGCCTGGATGCACCAAGCCCCAGGCGTCCGCGAAGATGCGTCCTCCGATCTGCTCGGCGAGACGTGGTCCGTTGGTCGCCGCACGCCCCGAATCCGGCGCTCGCAGGCCGGAGCGCAGACGCAGGAAGGCCGTGTGTTCCGTCGAACTGCCCATGCCCCCCCACCAGAGCGTGGTCTTCCCCTCGATGAGGTGATCGAGCCAGGTCTCGCCCACCTGCGCCGGCGTCAGGGGCTCGGGGTAGCGGTGGTCTTCGAGGGCCCGGACGAAGGTGAAGGCGCCCGACAGGTCGTCGTCGCTGACGACCGTCGGCGCCCCCGGGAAGGGGTCGTCGGAGCGACCGTGAACGGCCTCGATGCGCTCGGGGGGCCAACCCTCGACGGGCCGACCCAGGTAGACGCCCGCCATCTTGCCGAGCACGCCGGCGTAGGTGCGTTCGAGGACGTCGAGGTCTCGGGCGTCGGCGGTCACCGGCTCAGCGTAGCAGTGAATCGATTCACGCGGAGGAGCAGCGCGCGCCGTGACCTGACGCGCCCACGCCGTCCACCGGACGGCCGCTCGGCCGACGTCGTGTGCTACACTCCCCCTTCGGTACCGCGCGTACGTCGCGCGAAACCGCGAGCCTACGCTGGGGAGGGTGACGGCCCCCGCGCGAGGGCGAACCGAGAGCCGCTTCGAGCGGACCGGCGCGCCCCGACCGACGGCTCCTTTCGACCGCTCCTGGACGCCCTTCCGGGCTCTCGAGCGTTCGGCTCCGACCGGCTTCGCCGGCGGTGCCGGTCTCGGCCACGCGCCTCGCGCGCATGCGCCGTGGTCGACGGACGTCGGACGCGCGGCCTGACACCACCAGCTCTTCAAGGAGGTGTAACCATGGCCGACACCGCGAAATACGATCTCAACGTCATCCTCGATCCCAGCCTCTCCGAGGCCCAGATCCAGACCGAGAAGGACGCCGTTCAGACGCAGATCGACCGCGCCGAAGGGACCCTCGTGCAGCTCGACGAGTGGGGAATGAGGCGCCTCGCCTACCCCATCCGCAAGGGCAACGAGGGCTACTTCCTCATCTATCGCCTAGAGCTCTCGGGTGACAAGCCCAAGGTCATCGAGGCTGCTCTGCGCCAGCGCGATAACGTCATGCGCGTCCTGGTCGTCCGCGACCGTCCCGAATGGAAGACGCGTAAGGCGAAGCCCGCCGCCGAAGGCGAAGGAGCCGCGGCCTGATCGCCGCAACGCCCGACGCGTCGACCGTTCGAACCGTCCGACACGACGACCGGCGGTGAGGAGCACACGATGGCACGAGGTCTGAACAACGTCTACCTGGTCGGCACGCTCACCCAAGCGCCCGAGCTCCGCTACACCCCGGGTGGCCTGGCCATCCTGGAGCTCAACCTCGCCGGCAACGATCACGTGATCGGCGACGACGGCCAACCGCGCGAGCTCGCCTGGTACCACCGGGTGACCGTGTTCGGGGCCCAGGGTGAGTCGTTCGCCAACCAGCTCGAGGCGGGCACACCCACCTTCGTGGAGGGACGCCTGAACTACCGCAGCTGGGAGGCGCCCGACGGCCAGAAGCGCGCGTCGCTCGACGTCGTGGCGTCTCGCGTCGAGGTCCTCGGGTTCGGCGGACGTGGCGACACGCCCGTCGTGACCGACGTCAAGGACCAGGCCCGGTTGCGCGACGCCTTGAACCAGGTGACGCTCATCGGCAACCTCACCCGCGACGCCGAACTGCGCTACACGCCCAGCGGGAGCGCGGTCACGCGCTTCAGCCTGGCGGTCAACGAGCGGTTCCGCGACAAGAGCGGCACGGACCAGGAACGCACGCACTACATCGACGTCAACGTGTGGCGGGAACTGGCCGAGGCCAGCGCCGCGCTCGCGAAGGGCGATCCCGTGTTCGTCATGGGCCGATTGGTGAACGACTCCTGGACCGACAAGGACGGCAACAAGCGCTACACGACGCGGATCGAAGGATCGCGCGTCGAGCACCTGACACGTGGCCCTGGCACTGGTGGAGCCGGAGCCCGCTCGATGAAGCCCGAGACCGCGGGTGCGCCCGCGGCCGTGGGCGCCAAGAGCGCTCAGACGCGTCAGCTTGACATCGACGAAGAGTTCCCACCGGAAGAGGACTTGCCCTTCTAATGCCAAGAGAATCCACACGAGGCGCCGCGCGCGACAAGCGTCGCGGCGGCGGACGCCGCGGGCGCCGCCCCAAGGTCTGTGCCTTCTGCACCGGCGAACACGAGATCATGGACTACCACGACGGTCGGATGCTGCGGCGCTACATCAGCGATACCGCCAAGATCCTTCCCCGTCGTCGCAGCGGTGTGTGCGCGAAGCACCAGCGTAGGCTCGCGGTCACGATCAAGCGTGCACGCATGCTGGCCATCATCCCGATCACGGAGAAGCTGGTCCGGAAGTGAACGTCATCCTGCTCGAGCCCGTCGACAAGTTGGGTGACGCCGGCGAGGTCGTGCGCGTTCGCGGCGGCTACGCCCGCAACTGGCTCGTGCCCCAGGGGCTGGCGCTGCCGGCCACGAAGGCCAACGAGAAGGAGCTGCAGGCGCGCCTGATGCAGCGCTCCAAGCAGCTCTCCGAGCGCAAGAGCGACGCCGAGCGCCTCAGCGAGATCCTCGGCGACGCCGCCGTCACGATCCGCGTCAAGGCCGGCGAAGACCGGATCTACGGCTCGGTCGGCAATCGCGACATCGCGGAGGCCATCGAGGCCGCGTTCGACGTGCAGATCGACCGGCGCAAGGTCATGCTCGACGAGCCCATCAAGACGCTCGGCGAGTACGTCGTGCCCTACCGTCCGCACCCGGACGTGACGATCGACATCAAGCTCCAGGTCGTCGCCGACGCCTGAACCGGCCCAGCGGCCGTGGCGCCCTGCGTCACGCACGGAGTGAGGGCGGGGCCCGCGCATGTCGCGGGCCCCGCTCGTCGTGTGGGGCACCGGTTCGTCGTCGGGCTAGGGCAGCGCGACGGGCACGAACGCCTCCACCAGGTACCCGATCGCGACCGCCGCGAGCACGAACGCGCCGGCCAGAACGGCCAGGTAGCGCCCGCCGACCAGCCGCCGGAGCAGCACGCCCTCGGGCACGCTCAGACCCGTCGCGCCGATCATGAAGGCCGTGACCACGCCCAGGCTGGTGCCGCCCGCGAGCAGGGCAGCACCGAGCGGCAGCAACAGCGCCGACGAGGCGTACACCGGCACGCCGACGAGGACGGCCACCGGCACGGCCCAGGGACCGGCGGCCTGGATCGTCCGGCCGACGGTGGCGACGTCGACCTGCTTCCCGAGCCACGCGCCCAAGACGGCGACGGCGATCAGCAGCGGGAGCAGGCGGCGCAGCTCGAGCACGGACCGGGCAGCGGCGGTGCGGAGCCTCGCACGCCACGGCGGACGGACCGTGTCGGTCGGCGCGACGGCCAGGGCGAGGGCGGGACGGGGCCGCACGCGCAGGAGCACCACGACCGCGGCGACCACGAGCGCCAACGCCATCGACGCCACCACGAAGCCGAGCGCATGCAGGGGTGAGACCAAGGTCGCCAGCAAGGCCACCGTCGCCGGGTTGACCAGCGGTGAGACCACGAGGAACGCCGTCGTGGGGCCGATCGGCACGCCTGCCGCCACCATGCCGGCCACGAACGGCACCGTCGAGCATGAGCAGAAGGGGGTGACGGCGCCGAAGAGCAGCGCGAGCGCCATGCTCCCTCGCGGATACCGCGCCAACCAGGCGTGGAGTCGCCCGGGCGAGAGGGCGCTCACGAGCAGGTGGGCGCTGAACGAGACCACCAGGAAGATCGTCGCGAACTCGAGCAGGAGGACGGTGGCGAAGCGGATCGAGACCACGCTAGACGGCCACCTTCGCACCGATCCGCGCCGCGAGCCAGGCGCGAGGTCGGAGGAGACCCCGACGTCCCCCGACGTCGACGGCCCCGGTGGGCGCCCGGTCGATGCCGGGGAGCGGCGTGTCGGCGAGGCGGGCGCGTCGTCCTGCACGATGCGCGCGGGCCTCGCGCTCGAGGTCCCGCAGGTGGGCCTTGGCGATGACGAGCTGGGCGAACGGGGAGGGCAGCATGGGTGGTCCTTTCGGCGAGGTGGTGGCCCCGTCAGTTCTACGTTCCTAGGTTTCTAGTTATTCTTCGGCAGGAGAGGGGCCGATCGGCCGATCGGGCGATCGGGCGATCGGGCGATCGCTCGGTCAGACCTCCGCGTCCGCGTCGAACGGTGGTTCGAGCACCACGTCCGTACAGCACTCATCGGAGAGGTACGCCACCAGCGCCCGCATGGCGGCGAAGTCCGCTCGGTTCAAGACCTCGGCGCCGACCTTCCGTTGATGCACCAGCCCCGCCTGGACCAGGCTCTGCACGTGATGCGCCAGCGTCGAGCGCGGCATCCCGCCCAACCGCTCCTGGAGGGCGTGCACGGGCAGGCCGCCGTCGCCAGCGCGCACGAGGGTCCGGAAGATGTCGAGGCGGGCCTCGTGGCCGAGCGCGCTCAGGGCCGCCGCCGCTGCGGCCGTGTCGGGCGCGGACGTGGAGGAGAGAGCAGGGGCGGCCATGGCGACAGCGTAGCCGTTCGCCGCCGGCTTGTCAACTACATCTCTAGTTATGTGGTTCGTCCGTCACCGAGGAGGTTGCCTCTACCGAACGGACAGGGTCAACCCTTGAAGCGCTCGACGCGGATCATGTTCGTCGTACCGCGCATCCCGAACGGTACGCCGGCCGTGATGACGTACCGACTGCCGGGTTCGATGAGTGCCCGCTCCCGGATCACGGCTTCGGCCACCGTCACCATCTCGTCCGTGCTCCGGATGTCGTTGGAGAGGTGCGGCAGCACCCCCCACACGAGCGCCAGTTGGCGGAAGGCCCGCTCCGACGGCGTGATGACCAGGATGGGTGCCGACGGACGGTGCCGAGCCACCCGCTGCGCAGTGGCACCGCTCGCGCTGAACGAGACGATCAAGCTCGCCGACAACGCGTACGCCATGTCGCATGCGCTCTTGGAGACCGCGTCGGCGGTGGTCTCGTCGGAGCCGAGGGTGTACGCGCGCCGTTCGGCGATGTAGCCCTTGTCGGCCTCCACCGTCCGCGCGATGCGGTCCATCATCGCCACGGCCGCGACCGGGTACTTGCCCACCGCCGTCTCGGCCGACAGCATGACCCCGTCGGTGCCGTCGTAGATCGCGTTCGCCACGTCCGACGCCTCCGCCCGCGTGGGCGTCGGGTTGGTGATCATCGACTCCAACATCTGCGTCGCGGTGACCACGGGCTTGCCGGCGTGCAGGCAGGCGCGGATCAACTCCTTCTGGATCTGCGGCACCTTCTCGGGCGGCATCTCGACGCCGAGGTCGCCACGCGCCACCATCACGCCGTCGACCTCGCGCAAGATCTCGTTGAAGCGATCGACGGCCGACGGCTTCTCGATCTTCGCCATCAGCTTGGCGCTCGAGCCCTCACGGGCCAAGAAGTGCCGCGCCAAGAGCAGGTCGTCGCGGCTGCGAACGAACGACATGGCCACCCAGTCGACGTCGAGGGCGGCGCCGAACTTCAGGTCCTCGACGTCCTTGTCGGTGAGTGCTGGGATGGAGAGGTCGGCGTTGGGGATGTTGATGCCCTTGTTGTTCGAGAGCACGCCTCCGAGCGTGACCTCGGTCTGGATGGTGTCGCCGACGACCTCGACCACGCGCAGCACCAGGCGGCCGTCGTCGAGCAGCAGCGCGTCGCCGGCCGCCACGTCCTGGGCCAGGCCCTTGTAGGTGACCCCGACGCGCGACGCGTCCCCGGGTCGGTCGTCGCCCGTGGTGAGGGCGAAGGCCGCCCCCGGCACCAACACGACCTCCCCGTCGGCGAACGTACCGACCCGGATCTTCGGACCCTGCAGGTCCTGGAGGACGCCGATGTTGGCGTCCAACTCGGCGGCGATCGTTCGGATCCGGTCGACGTTCGTGCGATGCACCTCGGGGGTGCCGTGCGAGAAGTTGAGCCGGAAGACGTTCACACCGGCGCGAACCAGATCGCGGATGCGATCCGGGTCGCTGGACGCGGGACCGAGCGTGGCGACGATCTTGGTGCGGCGGTGGCTCACGAACGGAACGCGGCGCGTCCGAGATAGCGCGCCTGGGCGCCCAACTCGGCCTCGATCGCCAGGAGGCGGTTGTACTTGGCGAGCCGATCGGACCGGCTGGCCGACCCCGTCTTGATCTGGCCGGCGTTGACGCCGACCGCCAGGTCGGCGATGAACGTGTCCTCGGTCTCGCCCGAGCGGTGGCTGATCATGTTGCGGAAGCCGGCCGACTTGGCCAGCTCGATCGCATCGAGCGACTCGGTGAGCGTGCCGATCTGGTTCACCTTCACGAGGATGGCGTTGCCGACGTGCTCCCGGATACCGCGCCCGAGCCGCTCGACGTTCGTCACGAAGAGGTCGTCGCCGACGAGCTGGACCTTGTCGCCGAGCGCCTGCGTGAGCGCCGACCAGCCGCCCCAGTCGTCCTCCGCCAGACCGTCCTCGAGCGACACGATCGGGTAGCGCTGCACCCAATCGGCCCAGTAGCCGATCATCTCTTCGGACGACAGGACCTTGTCCTCGGCCTCGAGGTGGTAGACGCCGTCCCGGTAGAACTCGGTGGACGCCGGATCGAGCGCCAGCGCCACCTGCTCGCCGGGCGTGTAGCCGGCCTTCCCGATGGCCTCGAGCAGCACCTCGATCGCTTCGACGTTGCTGCCGAGGTTGGGGGCGAAGCCGCCTTCGTCCCCCACGTTGGTGTCGTAGCCGGCCTTGGACAGCACCTTCTTCAGGGCATGGAACGTCTCGACGCCGGCCCGCAACGCCTCACCGAACGTGTCGAAGCCGACCGGCGCGAGCATGAACTCCTGCATGTCGACGCGGTTGTCGGCGTGCTTGCCCCCGTTGATGACGTTCATCATCGGGACCGGGAGGGTGCGACCGTTGACCCCGCCCAGGTAGCGGTAGAGCGGCATCTCCAAGGTGTCGGCGACCGCCCGTGCGGCGGCCAAGGAGACCGCCAGGATGGCGTTGGCGCCGAGCCGCGCCTTGTTCGGCGTGCCGTCGAGCTCGATCATCGCGCGGTCCAGACCCGCCTGGTCGAACGCGTCGCGCCCCAACACCGCCTCGGCGATCTCGCCGTTCACGAAGCCCACCGCGTTCAGAACGCCTTTCCCGCCGTACCGCGCGCCGCCGTCGCGCAACTCGACCGCCTCGTGAGCGCCGGTGGAGGCGCCCGAGGGCACAGCTGCCCGACCTTCGGCGCCGCTGGCGAGACGGACGGTGGCGGCGACCGTGGGGTTACCGCGTGAGTCGAGAACCTCGAGCGCGCGGACGTCTTCGATGCTGGTCATGGTGTCTCCCGACGGTCGTGAGGGAATGAGCGATCGGAGCGCCTGGAGGCGACGACCGCGGCGTGCTCGCGGGCGACCTCCCCGCGGGTCGACGGACGGTTAACCGGTCCGCAGTGGGACGACCATGGCGAGGTACGCGGGATCGCCGAGGTCACGAACCACGGACGGGCTCGTGGTACCGGAAAACCGCATCTGCAGGTCACCGACCACGGGTGCGACGGCGTCCGAGAGGTACTTGGCGTTGTAGGCCAGCGCGATCTCGTCCTCCGTTCCTTCCTGTGCGACTTCCAGCGCTTCCTGGGCACGCCCGAAGCTGCCTTCGGCCGTGATCTGGAGGACGCCTTCCTTGATGAACAGGTCGACGCGGTGGTTGGCCGACTTGTCGGCCATCACGGCGACGCGTGCGACCGCGTCCGCGAGACGGGACGCTGGCAACGTCACCGACACGGGAAAATCCTGTGGAATCACGCGCTGGTAGTCGGGGAAACTGCCCTCCATGCGCTTGAGGTTGAGCGTGGTGCCACCACTCACCACGGTGAGTTGCCCCTCGTCGAAGGCCAGGCGTGCGGCGCCCGGCACGAGCGTCTTGACGAGCTCGTCGACGCTGCGGGCCGGCACGATCAGGTCGCCCTCGAGGCCGCTGGTGATCCCCAAGTGGTACGACGCGAGCCGGAACCCATCGGTGGCGATCGCGCGCGTGTGCCCGTCGCGAAGCTCGAGCTTCACACCTCGGAACACCGCTTGGTAGTCGGCGACGGCGGCGGCGTAGCGCACGTGCTCGAGCGCACGGCCGAAGGCGGCAGCGTCGACCTCGCCACCGAAGCTCTCGGTGAAGTGGAGGTGGGGGGCGCTGTCGGCGGCCACCAACTGGAGCTTGGTCGCGAAGTTTCCGGAACGGACCTCGAGCTCGGTGTCGCCCACGTCGAGCTCCACGGTGTCGGCCGGCAACGACCGGACGACCTGGGCGAAGACGGACGCGGGGAGCGCGACCGAGCCGTGGCCGCGAACGTCGGCCTCGACGATCGAGCGAACGTCGATGTCCATGTTCGACCCACTGAACGTGAGCCGACCGTCTTCCAGGTCGACCTTGAGCAAGCTGAGACCGGGGTTGCTCGAGCGGTTCGGGATCACCCGATCCACGTGTCCAAGCGTCTCGGTCAGCGTCTTGGTCGCGATGTGCACCTTCATGGGATCGGGAGCCTCCGGGTTCGCCGCGTGGGCTGTCCTGGTCGAGAGCATACCGAATCGACGGTCCTTTCGCGGCCTGACCGGACCAGAGCCCAGAGGGTCTCGGCTCGAGCCCATGTCCTGGTTCGGCCGTTCCTGCGAGTGGGCAGACTGGTCTCAGGTCCGAGGGTCGTCCGGACATCTTCAGAGGTGGAGAACGCGCACACACCCTTAGTAGGCCCTGTGGAAGGTGTGGAGAACCGAGACGACGCGCGTCCTGAACGGGGTTCAGCTTGTGGAGGAGCTTGTGGACAACTCGGGCCCGGTTGTGGACCGTCCCACCCGTTGTCCACAGCCCTCCACAGGTCGCTGGGATGGACGGCTCCTCCACAACCTCCTCCACAGCTTGTCCTCAAGTCCTCCACACCCGTTTCCACAAGGCGGAGGGGTGGTCGGGGTCCAAGCCGACCGGCGGTGCGATCGGGCGTCGGCTTCGTTCGCGGGAGGGCACATGTGCGCAGGGGGAGGCGCGCCGGTGCGCCAGTCGCCTCGAGCGGGGACGTCGTCGTCAGACGAGCGTCTCCTTGATCTGGCGCACCCGGCGCGACAGGTCGTCGTCCTTGGCCACACCCTCGGCGATCTTCTGTACGGCGTACATGACCGTGGAGTGGTCGCGGCCGCCGAAGAACTGGCCGATCTCCGGGAAGCTGTGGGGCGTCATCTCGCGGATCAGGTACATCGCCACCTGGCGGGCCATGACCAGCTCCTGGCGACGACCCTTCGAGCGCAGGTCGGCCGGATCGAGCCCGTAGTGCTGCGCGGTGACACGCAGGATCTCGGGCATCGTCAAGCTGCTCGCCTGTGGGGCGAACACGTCCGAGAGGGCGCGCGCGGCCGTCGTCCGGTTGAGCGGTTCCTGGTTCATCGAGGCGTAGAGGATCGCGCGCACGAGCGCGCCCTCGAGCTCTCGGATGTTGCTCGTCACGTGCCGCGCGATGTAATCGATGACCTCCGGCGGCACCTTCACGCCGCGGTACTCGGCGTTCATCTTCAGGATCGCGATCCGCGTCTCGAGCTCCGGCGCCTGGATGTCGGTGATGAGCCCCCACTCGAAGCGGCTGCGCAGCCGGTTCTCGAGCGTGGGGATGTCCTTGGGGGGACGATCCGAGCTGACGATGATCTGCTTGGCGGACTCGTAGAGCGCGTTGAAGGTGTGGAAGAACTCCTCCTGCGTGCGCTCCTTACCGGCCAGGAACTGGATGTCGTCGACCAGGAGGACGTCGATCGAGCGGAATCGGTCACGGAAGGCCATCATCTGGTCGCTGCGGATCGCGTTGATGAGCTCGTTCGTGAACTGCTCGGTGGTCACGTATGCGATCTGGAGCGACGGGGCGCGGTCGGCCACGGCGTGGCCCACGGCCTGCATGAGGTGCGTCTTGCCGAGACCCGATTCGCCGTACAAGAACAGCGGGTTGTACGCCCGGCCCGGCGCCTCGGCCACGGCCAACGCGGCCGCATGGGCGAGGTTGTTGTTGGGACCGACCACGAAGTTGCCGAACACGTACTTCGGGTTGAAGCGAGGGCGCTCGGTTCGCGCGGCGGCCGCCGCGGCCGCCGGCTCGGGCGCCTGACTGAACATGTCGGGCTGCTCCGAGGGGGCGAACGAGATGACCTGGAAACCGATCTTGGGCGACGGCGCGCCGAGGTCGCGCAGGGCCCGTTCGATCGTCTCGCCGAAGTGGTTCTTGATCCAGTCGCGCGCGAACGAATGGGGGACGCCGAGCAGGAACACGCCACCGTCGATCCCGAGGGGACGGACCTGTTTGAACCAGGTGCGGAACTCGGTCTCGGAGATCTGGTCGCGGACGTAGTCGAGCACGTCGTCCCAGATGGCGTGATCGCGGCTGAGCATGTCACAACTTCCTCGCGCGGCGGCGCGTGCCGACGCCGGGCATGACGCGCGAGGCGCGTGCAGGACGGCGTTTCTAGTGCTCCGACGGCCCTCGGGTCGCCGGTCGGGACGGCAGTCTACCAGGGTTCCGGGGGCGGGCGGGGGGCCTGCGGGGCGGCTACGGGTTCGGTGCGGCGAGCCCCTCGTGGGGACCGTCCGGAGGGCTCGTCAGGCCGAGCGTCGCACCGGCATGCGCACCTCGGTGACGCTCTCGGCGAGCGGGACGTCGGGCGCCGAGACGTAGACCTCCTCGGGCGGTCCGTCGCCGACGTAGCCGTTCGCGGCCAGCCACGCCTCGAGGCGTTCGTAGGCGCGCCGCAGTCCGTCGTACGGCCCCCGGTGCACGGTGGCGGCCACCGTGACGGCGGGCAGCTCGCGCACGCCGAAGTCGTCGTTCGGTCCCGGCTGTGGCGGCGGCGCGGATGGCGGCGTCACCTCGACGAACGCTTCCCAGGCCGGTGGTGTGTCGCGGGGGTCGCTGAAGTAGCGGGTGCCGACCACCATCGACGGTGCCAGCCCCTGGCGCGTGACCCAGGCGAACAGGTCGTCGATGGCGCGCGGGATGTCGGTGTACGGAGACTGGCGGCGGTGGAAGGCGACGACGCGGGGATCGAGCGTGCGGACCTCGACGGGTTCGTTCATCTGGACCTCCTCGGAGCGAGGGCGCGATGGAACCTCATCATGCACGCCGTGCGCCGATCGGCATGGGACCGACGACATGCGCGGGGCTCGCCGCGGCGCGTGGTCCCCTTGCGCTCCGCCTCCCGCGCAGAGGCGTGGTCATGAGCCCCGAGGCGCCGCGGCGAACGGCGGCGGTGTCAGCGGAGACGCGTCCAGGACGCGAAAGCATGCTAGACTCCGAGCTTCCGGCGGCACCCTCGGGGCCGCCGAAGGAGAGGTGGGACACGTGCACGGGTTGGGTCAGCAGCGCTTCGACGTCATCGTGGTCGGTGGCGGCCATGCGGGGATCGAGGCCGCCACGGCGGCGGCGCGCCTGGGCGCCTCGGTCGCGCTGGCGTTACCGAACCCGGACACGATCGGCCGGATGCCCTGCAACCCGGCGATCGGGGGGCCCGGCAAGTCCCAGCTCGTGTTCGAGATCGATGCCTTGGGTGGCGTCATGGGCAGGTTGGCCGACGCGACCGCCATCCACGGCCGCACCTTGAACGCCTCGAAGGGACCCGCCGTGAGGTCGCTTCGGCTCCAGAACGAACGTGATGGGTACGCGGCAGCGGCGCGAGAGCACGTCGAGGCGACGCCGGGTGTGACCATCGTTCGGGGCGAGGTGGCGGAGTTGACGGTGACCGGCGCGGGCGCCTCGCGGCGGGTGGATGGGGTGGCGCTCGTCGACGGCCGGTCGTTGATGGCGCCCAGCGTGGTGTTGTGCACCGGCACCTTCTTGCGGGGCGTCGTCTGGTACGGGCGCCGGAGCCGTGAGGCTGGCCGCCAGGGCGAGGCTCCGGCCCGCCTCCTGTCGGCGTCGCTCGAGGCCACCGGGCACCGTCTCATGCGCTTCAAAACGGGAACGCCCCCGCGTGTCCGCGCGTCCTCGGTCGATTTCGAGGGTCTCGACGTGGTGCCTTCCGACGACCCACCGCGCTCGTTCACGGGTCGGCCTGGCCCGCGCGTGCTCGAGAGTCCGACCTGGACGACGCGCACCACCGAGGCCACGCACGTGCTCATCCGCGAGAACCTCGGCGCGTCGGCGATGTACGGGGGCGACATCGATGGCCGTGGCCCCCGCTACTGCCCGTCGATCGAGGACAAGGTGGTGCGGTTCGCGGACAAGGAACACCACCTGTTGTTCGTGGAGCCCGACGGCGTCGACACCAGCGAGGTCTACCTGCAGGGGTTCTCGAGCTCCATGCCGCCGGAGCTGCAGGACCGGATGGTGCGCACCCTGCCGGGGTTCTCCCGCGCCGAGGTGCAGCGCTACGCCTACGCGGTGGAGTACGACGCGCTCGACCCGACGCAGCTCGAGGTGACCATGATGTCGAAGGTGCTGCCGGGGCTGTTCACCGCCGGGCAGCTCAACGGCACCTCCGGCTACGAGGAGGCGGCCGCCCAGGGGTTGATCGCGGGCGTCAACGCAGCGCGACGGGCCGTCGGTCGGCCCTCTGTGACCGTGCGTCGTGACCAGGGTTACCTCGGCGTCCTACTCGACGACCTCGTGCGCTGGGGGATCGACGAGCCGTACCGCATGCTGACGTCGCGCAACGAGTACCGGTTGCTGCACCGGCAGGACAACGCCGAAGCGCGCTTGGTGGACGTGGGGCATGCCTGGGGTCTGGTCGACGAGGTCAGGCGCCAGGCGGTGCGCGAGAGCCAGGACCGGGTGGAGGCCGAGGTGGCGCGGCTCGGTCGCACGCGCCAGGGGGGAGAACTGGCTGCGACGGTGTTGTGCCGTCCCGATCAGACGCACGCGTCGGTCGTCGAACGCTTCGGCTCGCCCGCGACCACCTTGGCGCCCGCCGAGGTGGAGCAAGTCGAGGTGCTGGTCAGGTACGCCGGCTACATCGAGCGCAGCCAGCGCGAGCTGGCGAACCGGGCCCGTTTCGAGGGATGGTCGCTCGATGGCGTGGCCTTCGATCGGGTCCCGAGCCTCTCGGCGGAGGGCCGCGGCGCCCTGGAGCTGGCGCGCCCGGGGACCTTGGGGGCGGCACAGCGGTTGCGTGGGGTCCGTGATTCGGACGTGACCGCGCTGCTCGTCCATCTCAAGACCCGGCCCGATGTTGCACGTGAAACAGCGGCCTGAATGACCGGCCATGGTCGAGACCCGTGGGCGTCGTCCGAAGACGAGGACCTCGTCGGTCCGCAGGACCCTCCGGCCGCCCCGCGGGACGATGCTCTCGACACGTACCGTGCGTTGTTGGCGCAGTACCGCCACGCGCTCGACCTGATGTCGCCACGTGGCTTCGATGGGCTCGAGACGAAGCTGGCCGAAGCCGAGCGCTACGCCGACGCGGTCGCGAACCTCGTCGTCCCGGAGGGGCCGGTGCTCGATCTCGGCAGCGGCGCAGGTCTGCCGGGCGTGGTCGTCGCTGTGCGGCTGCGCCCACGGCCCGTCTGGTGGGTCGAGCGGCGACGACGGCGAAGCGTCTTCCTGACGCAGGTCGCCGCCCGAGCCGGTCTCGACCATGTGCGGGTGGCCGACGTCGACGTGCGCGAGCTCACGATCGAGGCCGTCGGCCCCGTCGCAGCGGTGACGGCGCAGGCGGTCGCTTCCTTCGCCGAGGTCGCCCAGTTGACGCGACACCTGTGGGGCTCCGACGTGCTCCTGGTGAGTCGCAAGGGCCCGGGATGGCGCGAGGAGATCGCGGCCCTTCAGGCCGCGGCCGCCGGGTGGCCCGCGGTGGGGGCGGGACGGGGCGGTCCCGTCGTGGACGTCGAGGTCGTGCGAACGGAGGCCCTCCACACGCGTGGTAGCTTGATCGCGGTGCGCGTGCGGGGAGGCTCGTCTTGCCCATCGTCGGTGTGATCAACCAGAAGGGCGGGGTGGGCAAGACCACCACGGCCGTCAACGTGGCGGCCGCGCTCGCGTCGCGCCGCCGCGTCCTGCTGGTCGACCTCGATCCGCAAGCCAACGCCACGAGCGGGATCGGCCTTCACGAGGTGGACCTGAGCATCTACGACGTGCTCGTCGGGCGCGCCTCGGCACGGGCGGCGATCCGACGGACCTCCACGCCCGAGCTCCACGTGTTGCCCGCGACGGCGGCCCTCGCCGGCGCTGCGCTCGAGCTGGACGCCTCGACCGACGACCTCCGCCTGCTCGCCAAGGCGCTGATCGGGGTGCGACCGAACTACGACTTCATCATCCTGGACGCGCCGCCGTCGTTCGGGTCGCTGACCTTGAACGCCTTGGCAGCAGCCGATCAGCTCGTCGTTCCGGTGCAGTGCGAGTACTACGCTCTCGAGGGGATCGCGGGCATGATGGACACGATCGACCGGGTCCGGGGGTCGCTCAATCCCGCCCTCGGCGTGCTCGGGCTGCTTCTCACGATGGCCGACCAGCGCACGAACCTGTCGCAACAGGTGGAGGCCAACGTGCGCGAACACTTCGGGGGACTGGTCTTCCGAGCCGTGATCCCGCGCACCGTGAGGTTGGCCGAGGCGCCGTCGCACGGACTGCCGATCTTCGAGTACGCGCCTACCTCCACTGGGGCGGTCGCGTACGCGGCGCTCGCGGAAGAGGTGATCGAACGTGTCAGCGAAGCCTAGAGGCTTGGGGCGCGGGCTCGACGCGCTGCTGCCGAAGTCGGATGGCGTGCGTCAGGTCGCGCTCAGCGACCTGCGGGTGTCGGCTCTCCAACCGCGCAAGCGGTTCGACGAGGAGGCGATCAGCGAGCTGGCCGCGTCGATCGCCGAGAAGGGCGTGCTGCAGCCGCTCCTGGTACGGAGGATCGAGGAGGGGTACGAGATCGTCGCCGGCGAGCGACGGTACCGGGCGGCGGAGCGCGCCGGTCTGGTCACCGTGCCGGTCCTCATCCGCGACCTGACCGATCGGCAGACGCTCGAGATCGCGATCATCGAGAACCTGCAGCGGGAGGACCTCGACGACCTCGAGGAGGCCGAGGCCTTCCGCCAGTTGCTCGGCTTCGGCATGACGCAAGAGGAGGTCGCCAAGGCGGTCGGCAAGAGCCGCTCCTCGGTGGCGAACACGCTGCGTCTCCTGACCCTGCCCGCAGCGGCCGGTCAGGCGCTGTCCAGGCATGACATCACCGCCGGCCACGCGCGCGCGATCCTGGCGCAAGCGCCCGAAGACCGGGATTGGGCGTTGCAGCAGATCCTGGCCAAGGGTCTCTCGGTGCGTGACGCCGAGGGCCTCCGGCGCCCTTCGGGCCGGACGCTACGGAGCGCGGAACGCGATCACCGCTACGATGCCCTTGCCGCCGACCTCACGCGCCACGCCGGGACCCGCGTCAAGATCCTGGGGGGCCAGCGCGGGCGCATCGAGCTCCACTTCCACGACGAGGACGAGCTCCACCGGCTGCTCGAGTTGTTGCGTTACGAAGCGTGAGTTCGGGCGGCGCTGGGAGGCGCGGCCCGGGCGTGAGACCCCGCTGGCCCCGCGCCGATGTTGCACGTGAAACAGAGGTCGCGAGGGTGTTGAGGTGCTGACGCTGTCCCCCACCCGCGCTGCGTTAGGATGCCGGCACTCGGCCGCATGTCGACGACGTGAACACGCGTCCGCAGGTCCTGGCGGCCCCGATGGAGGCACGATGAAGGCACCCATGAACGTGGCGGTGAGCGGAGCGGCCGGACAGATCGGCTACGCCCTGCTGTTCCGCATCGCTTCCGGCGACATGCTCGGCAAGGACCAGCCGGTCAACCTTCGACTGCTGGAGATCCCGCCCGTCCTGCCGCAGCTCCGCGGCGTCGAGATGGAGTTGCACGACGCGGCGTTCCCGCTGCTGCACGACGTCTCGATCACCGACGATCCGAACGTCGCCTTCGACGGGGTGGACGTTGCGATGCTCGTCGGCTCCCGCCCACGGGGCCCTGGGATGGAGCGCAAGGACCTGCTCGAAGCGAACGGCGCGATCTTCACCGTGCAGGGCAAGGCTCTCAACGCACACGCCAGTCGAGACGTGAAGGTCTTGGTGGTCGGCAACCCGGCCAACACGAACGCCTTCATCGCCATGCGCAACGCGCCCGACCTGGATCCCAAGCGGTTCAGTGCGATGACCCGGCTCGACCACAACCGGGCGTTGCGGCAGTTGGCGCTGAAGACGGGCACGCCCACGGCGGAGGTCCGCCGCATGGTCATCTGGGGCAACCACTCGACCACCCAAGTGCCGGATCCGACCCATGCGCTGGTGGCCGGCCGACCGGCTCTGGATCTCGTGGACGAGGCCTGGGTCGAGGACACCTTCATCCCGACCGTGCAGAAGCGCGGGGCCACCGTGATCGAAGCCCGAGGGGCGTCGAGCGCCGCGTCGGCCGCGGCCGCCGCCGTGGACCACGTGCACGACTGGGTGTTGGGGACGGCCGAAGAGGACTGGGTCAGCATGGCGATCCCGAGCCAGGGCTGGTACGACGTCGAGCCCGGACTGATCTACTCGTTCCCGGTCACCGTCCGCAACGGCCAGGTCAGTGTCGTCGAGGGTCTGACGATCCCCGAGGGTGTGCGCGCCCGGATGAAGCTGTCCGAGGCCGAACTTCACGAGGAGCGGACGGCCGTCGAGCACCTCCACAGCTGATCCACGGACGGGGGGAGCGCCGCGCGACCGTGAGGACGCGCGGCGCTTCTTCGTCTCGGTTCCCCCATCAACTCGGAACGGTTCCGACGGATGGTACATTCCTGGCCAGGACCTCGCCGGTGAGTCAGCCGGCCCCGAAGGGAGGGCCATGCGCGAACCACATGACCCACCGTCGACGACCGCCGGGGGTGTTCTCGCCGATGACGCGATGGCCGACGTCGGCGAGACCGACGGGTTCGCCGGCGTGCGCGCCGTTTTGCGCGGCAAGGGCTTGCGGTACAGCCGACCCCGCGAGGCCATCCTCACGTACATGGCCCGGCCCGGACGACACGAGAGCGCCGAGTCGCTCTTCCAGGCGCTCCGAGAGCGCGGCGAAGACCTCAGTCTCTCGACCGTCTACCTGAACCTCGGGGTCCTGGTGGGTGCCGGCTTGCTGCGCGAGTTCACGGGCGCACACGGCGAATCGTTGTACGACGGCAACGTCGAACCTCACTACCACCTCATCTGCGGCGACACGGGCGAGGTGATCGACGTGCCTGCACCCACGATCGAGGGGCGCCCGCTCGGCGCGTTCATCAAGGCGTACGTCGAGCGCGTCACCGGCTGGCGCGTCGACGAAGCGCGGCTGAGCTTGCGAGGGCGTCCCCCGCGCGAGGGATGACGGCGGCGTCAAGGAGCGGACGACCGACGACCGCGGCCCGGCAGGCATGACGCACGACGGTCGCGGTGCGGCCTCGGTGAGGTTCTAGCGCAGCGATGCGGCGCTGGGGACCGATGGCCCCGTATCGCCGACATGACCCATACGAACGCGGCGGGCGGATCCCGAAGGATCCGCCCGCCGCGCAGTGGTGTGGCGTCGAGATCAGTTGGAGGGCGGCAGGATGACCGCGTCGATGACGTGGACGACGCCGTTGCCGGCTTCGAGGTCGACGGCGGTCACCGTCGCGGTGCCGTTGAGGACGACGTTGCCGTCGACGACTTCGACGGTGATCGGGGCGCCGTTGACCGTCTCCACCATGGCGCTACCGCCACCGGCTTCGACCGCCGCGAGGACGTCGGCAGCCATGAGCTTGCCCGCCACCACGTGGTAGGTGAGGATCGAGGCGAGGTCAGGGCTGGCGAGGAGCTCTTCGGCAGTGAGTCCGAGCGCTTCGAGGGCGGCCGCGAACGCTTCGTTGGTCGGGGCGAACACGGTGAACGGACCTTCGCTCGACAGCGTGCCGGCCAGGTCGGCTTCGACGACGGCCGCGACGAGGGTGGAGAAGTCGTCGTTGCTGGTGGCGATGTCGACGACGGTGGCAGGCATGTCGGACTGGGCGAGGCCGAAGGCGAGACCGAACGAGAGGGTGAGTGCGATCAGGGTGCGCTTCATGGAGTTCTCCTTCGTGAAGATGGCTTCCGCCGGGGCGGGTTGGACTGACGGCGCCAGGAGCTGGTGCCGCGGCCGACCCGAACAACGTACTCGTCCAAGGTTTGACGAATGTTTGTCTAGCCCACCATCACGCCGAGCGCGGCCTTCATGAAGACCCAGGGCGCCGCGACGACCCCTTCCAGAACGATGTGAAGCGCGAACCCCGCGCCGCGCATCACGGCATGAAGCGCTCCTGGAGCCAGGCCGTCATCTGGTCGAGCAGACCGGGCACGAACGCCATCTCGAGCCGCAGGTACTCGTCGAGCCCACCGGTCTCGGCCCGCTGGAACAGGTGGTTGGCCTCCTCGAACGTGACGATGGTGACGTCGTCGTTGCCGGCCGCCGCGAGGGCGTCGGCCAGCGGCGCGCGGTTCTGCGCCAGGTCGACCTGGACGTCGCGCCCGGCGAAGAGCGCCAGCACCGGCACGGTCACCTTCGACCAATCCACTTGGGGATCGTAGTTCAGGTAGAAGTTCAGCCACGGCGTCTGGAACGCCTCGGCGCCGGCGGCCGCCTGGCTCGCGACGAGGGCGTCGACGTCGCCGATGCTCGCCCGTTGCGCGTCCGTCAGGGTCTCGGCGTCGGCCGTGTACACCTCCAGCAGGAAGGCCTCGAGCCCTGCCCAATCCTCCGCCAGGGCCAACTCGACCACGCGCGCCTGCTGTGCGACGGCACGGTCGACGGCGGCGGCGTCCAGGCCCGCACCGATCGCGGCGAGCTCGACCTGTTTGAGCACACCGACCGTGTAGGGCACACTCGGCGGCGCCATGACGATCACGAACGCCACGTCGGACGAGCGGGCGGCCACCATCGCAGCCAGCGAGGCGCCCTCGGAGTGGCCCAGCACGCCGACCCGGTCGGGGGCGACGTCGGGGCGTCCGAGCAGGTACGTCACCCCCGCCTCCAGGTCGTCGGCCAGGTCGGCCGACGTGGCCGCGGCATGGTCGCCGGTCGAGGCGCCGATCCCGCGTTCGTCCCAGCGCAGCACGGCGAAACCGGACGAGGCCAGCTGGTCGGCCAGCCACCGCAACGGTTCGTAGCCGGGCACCGCCGGGTTGGCCCCGTCGCGGTCCTGCGCGCCGCTGCCGGACACCAAGGCGACGGCCGGGTACGGTCCCTCGCCCTTCGGCCGGCTCAGGACGCCGGCAAGGGTGACGTCGCCGGAGGCGAACGTGACCTCCTCGGTGGCGTAGGTCAGATCGGTGGCCGGCGCGGGGGCGGGTTCGGCGATCGTCACCTCCAGGCCGAGGACCACTTCGTTCGTGGCGGCGTTCAGCGTCTCGACGAACACCGCTTGGGTGCCCTGCGCCAGCACCACCACGGTGGCATCGCCGCGCTCGTGGCTGAGCACGACGACCAGGTCTTCGTCCACCCCATACACGCGCTGGGTCCACAGCCCGCTGGGCAGCGCCACCGGGGTCGACTGCAGCGGCGCCGCCGCGAAGGTGGCGTCGAGCTCGGGCGCCACCAGGCTCGCGAGCGCTTGAGCCACGGCGGCGTCCTCGCTGGTCGCGGCCGAGAGCACGTGCAGGGCGCCGATGGGGTCGGTGTGGCGGAACGTGACCACGTCGCCATCGGTGGCGAGGGTCCAGCCGTTCGGAACGGGTGTGACGAAGCGACCCTGTGGGTCGGCGTACGTCGACTGCGCGAGCACGAGGCCGAGCAGGAGGGCGACCGTGACGACGATCGCGGCGCGGGTGAGGCGGTTCATGGTGGGTCTCCTTCGACGGTCCCCCGGCGAGGGCGAGGACCCATCATAGGCCGCGCGTTCACGTCTCGGACGGGTCGAATTGCCCATCTTGCGGGTCGCAGCCGCACCCCGCCCGCACGCTCCCGAACCGCTCGCGTCGCCTCGACCCGAGGGGCCCCGCACGTACATCCGACACGGAACGCAGACCGCGACCTCGCTACGTTGGCCGGGAGGCGTCCGTTCCGACGCCGTGAGGAGACCCCCCCATGAAGCCACCCCCTGGACGACCGAACCGTGCGCCTGCCGGGCGTCGCTTCGGGCCGACCCTGGTCGCAGCCCTCCTGGCCACCCTTCTCGTCGGCGGCTCGGCCCTGGCCCAAGACGGCAGCGCCTTCGAGGACCTCGAGCTCGAGCTCGTCGCCGAAGGCTTCACCTCGCCCGTGACGCTCGCAGCCCCGTCCGACGACGGCCGACGCTTCGTGGTCGACCGGGTCGGTCAGATCTACATCCTGAGCGACGACGGCTCGCGCGTCGAGGAGCCCTTCCTCGACGTGAGCGACCGCATGGTGCCGCTGAACGATGGCTACGACGAGCGCGGCCTGCTCGGCATGGCGTTCCATCCGGATTACGCCGACAACGGCCTCTTCTACGTCTACTACAGCGCTCCCCTGCGCGAGGGCTCACTGGCGGCCATGAACCACACCGCGGTCGTGTCCGAGTTCCAGGTGTCCGAAGACGACCCCAACCGCGCCGATCCGGACAGCGAGCGCGTGCTGCTCCAGGTCGACGAACCCAACGGCAACCACAACGGCGGCGGTCTCGCCTTCGGTCCCGACGGGTACCTCTACATCAGCCTGGGCGACGGTGGCAGGGCCAACGACACCGGCCCCCTGCACCCGCCACTGGGCAACGCCCAAGACGTGACCACGCTGCTCGGGTCGATCCTGCGCATCGACGTCGACGACATGGGCGACGGCGAACGTGCCTACGGCATCCCCGACGACAACCCCTTCGTGGGCGACGTCGAGCTGCCCGAGGACTACGAGTGGTCGGGGACGGCCGCGGGCCTCGGCGCGCGTGAGGAGATCTACCACCACGGCCTGCGCAACCCGTACCGCTTCTCCTTCGATCGTGAGACCGGCGACATGTGGATCGGCGACGTCGGCCAGAACACCATCGAGGAGCACGACCGGGTGAGCGAGCCGAGCAACCTCGGCTGGAACATCATGGAGGGCGACCTCTGGTTCGATCCGGAGAACCCCAACCAGCTGAACGAGGATGGCCCCACGACCGGTCCGCTGGGTGAAGAGCTCACGCTGCCCGTCCTCACGTACGGCAACCTCAACAACCGTGAGGATGGCCGGGGCATCTCGACGACCGGCGGCTACGTCTACCGTGGCGACGCGATCCCCGACCTGACCGGGCACTACGTGTTCGGCGACTGGAGCAACAGCTTCAGCGAGCCGACCGGTCAGCTCTTCATCGCCGAGGGCGAGGGCGACGACTGGTCGATCGTCCACGCGCGCGACCTCGGGCACTTCGTGCTCGGTTTCGGCGAGGACGCGAACGGCGAGCTGTACCTGCTGACGACCGATACCACCGGCCCGACCGGCGATACCGGACGGATCTTCAAGCTCGTCGACGGCAGCAGCGACTGAACACCCATCCGTTCGTGCCGACGGTGCGAACGACAAGCGACGGGGGCAGACCGGCGCTCGGTCCGCCCCCCGCGGCGGCCGTCGCCCCTGGGCGCGGCCGCCCCTTTCGTACGAGGAGATCGAAGATGACGCATTCCCTTCAACCGTGGTCGCGCGTGCTGCTCGTCGTGCTCGCCGCGTTCGCGTTCGCCCCGCACGGCGCCCTGGCGCAGGACGGTGAGGTCCCCCTGGCGGCCGACCAGGTCGAGCGCGGTCAGACGGTGTTCCGTGAGAACTGCGCGACCTGTCACGGTCGCGACCTGGGCGGCGAATCGCAGTTCCCGGCGCTGGTCGGCAGCGCCTTCGAGGATCGCTGGGCGGGGAAGACGCTCGGCGAGCTCTACACCTACGTGCACGACAACATGCCGCTCGGTCAGGCCGGTTCGCTCAGCGACGAGCAGTACGCCGACGTCGTCGCCTACGTGTTGGCGCAGAACGGTCTGGCGACCGGCGACCAGCCCTTCGCGCCGGACGAGGGCGCCGACGTGATGGAGATCGTCTTGGCGTTCCCCGAAGGAAACACGAACGCCGAGTGACGGGCGCCACCGTCCCGGTGCTCGGGGACGGACCTAGCGGCGGAGCGGCGCCGGTGGCTAGACTCGGGGGCATGCCCGTCGACATCGACATCCACCCGCTCGTCACCATGGAAGCGTTGCGGGGCTGCGAACGGCTGCAGCGCGAGGTGTGGGGGTACGCCGACCGCGAGGTGGTGCCGGCGGCCCAGATGCGCGCCGCGCTGCATGCTGGTGCGCTCGTGGCCGGCGCGTTCCTGGGTCGCGAACTGGTGGGCTTCCTCTACGGGTTCCCGGCGCTGCCGCACGAACCCGACCTGCACGGGCCCGGCCTGCACTCCCACATGGCCGCGGTCCTGCCCGAGGCGCGCGGCCTCGGCGCCGGGCGCCGGTTGAAGTGGTTCCAGCGACGCTGGTGCGCCGAACGGGGCATCGATTGGGTGTCGTGGACCTTCGATCCGCTCCAGGTGCGCAACGGCAAGCTGAACCTGCATCATCTGGGAGCGGTCGTCCACGAGTACCAGGTCGACTTCTACGGCGTCCTCGGCGGGGTCCTGTCGGGCGACCTGCCCACGGACCGCTTCGTGGCCCTGTGGTACCTGCGTTCCGAGCGCGTGCGGGCGGCCGCCCAGCGCGACCCTGCCGCGGCGCCCTTCCGCGCGATCGACGAGGGCGGCGGGGTCGACGCGTCGTCGTCCGGCGGTCCCTCCGTGGCGCCCGGGACCGGGACCGACGACGAACGCTGGGCCTTGCGGCGCGACGACCAGGAGGACACACCCACCGATCCCATCGTCGGCCTGAACGGCGATGCCATCTGGATGGCGGCGCCGCGCGACGTGGGCGCGCTGCGCCGGTCGGCCCCGCCGCGCGCGCTGGCGTGGAGCGAGGCGATGCGGGTGGTGTCGACCGATCTGGTGGCGCGCGGGTACGAGGTCGACGCGTACATGGATGGGGCCTACCGCTGGGCTCCACGACGAACTTGGCAGATATAGAAAGCGGCACTTGACAATCTATAAAGCCTGGCTTACCATCCTCATCAAGAAGAGGAGGGGGCCATGTTTCAACACACCGCTTGGACCGACGGCATCGAACGCGCCGCCCGCTACCGCCACGAGGCGGACACCCACCGCGCCCTGTGCTCCGCGGGATGCCTGCCGTGGTCGCGCCAGGCGGCCTCCCGTGCGCTGCGACGCATCGCGGGCTTCCTGAGCCGGTTCGCCGATCGCTTGGCCACGCCACAAGGCCACGCCAACCCCCCACGTCACACGCTGGGACGCCCGTCCACCGGTCGTTCCACCGCCCACCGGGCCTGAAAGGACCGCGATGAACGAGGTCGAACGGATCGAGGCCATGCGCACGGCCGGCACCATCTCCCACGACGAGGCGGAGCGGTTGATCCGCGTCCTGCGCGAGATCGGTGCGGCGCCTGCGGAGGCGGCCACGGACGCCTCCAACCTGGCGCCCCAAGGCGGTGCGCCCCAGGCGCCGCCGCAGCTCGAGCCCGCCGTCGTCGCGCAGCCCCATGAGCCCCCTGCCGCGGGCGACGAGGTGCGACGTGCCCGGGACGCCGGCCGGGACGCGGAGCGACGCCTGCGCGACGCCGCCCGAGAAGCCGAGCACGACGTCCGCGAGGCGGCTCGTGAAGCGCGCGACGCGGCGCGCGAGGCCGCGCACGCGGCCCGCGACGCCGCCCGGGAGGCGGTGCGCTCGGGGCGTCACGACGCGGAGGAGGCGGCCCAGATCGCGCGGGATGCCGTGCGCGCCGGGACAGAGCGCCTGCGTTCGGCCTTCGGGTCCGGCGCCGCTGCGCCTGCCGAAGCGGCCGGGCCGGCGACGGAGAAGCCCGCCGCACCCACCGACATCGCGCCCGAAGGCACGTCCTGGCTCTCCATCGGCCTGCTGGCCGGCGACGTCGACGTGTTCGCCGGAGACGTCGCACAGCCCGAGATCACCTCGGGCGAAGGCGTCCGACTCGAAGCCGACGGCGCCGGTTCGCGGTTGGTCGTCGATCGCGAACACGGCCTGCTCGGCCGCTTCCGGCCAGTGGACGTCGAGGTGCGCGTCCCGCGCGCCTGGGGCGTGGACCTGGACGTCAAGGCCGGCGACCTCAAGCTCCGCGACGTGGCGTTCGTTCGCGGCCGCGTGCTCGCGGGCGACATCGACGTGCGCGCGGCGACGGGCATCGACCTCGAATGTGGCGCCGGCGACCTGTCCGTGTCGCTGCGCCCGACCGTCGGCCGTCACCGCCTGAGCGCGCGCGCCGGAGACCTGGAGGTGCGTCTGCTGGCGGGCTCCGACGTCGAGGTCGCGGGGCGCCTCAGCCTCGGCGACGCCAGCGCGCGCGGTTTCACGCTCGAACGCCGGGGGCTGGGTGCGGTCGTGAACGGGCGGCTGGGAACCGGTCGCGCCCACCTCGCCGTCGAACTCGGTGCCGGCGACCTGAACGTGCGTGCCGAGACGGAAGGTTGAGTCATGGCCCACCAAGACGAACGCAAGAAGGTGCTCGATCTGCTCGAGGCCGGACGTGTCACCGCCGAGCAGGCCAGCGAACTGCTCCGCGCGCTCGGGTCGGCGCCTCGGAGCGAGCTGCCCGCGTCCCCGCCGTCGCCGCCCCGCGTGGGTACGGCGCGGCTGCTGCGCATCTCGATCGACGCAGCCGGCGACGAAGGCGATCGGTCGAGGGCGAAGGTGCGGGTGAACGTGCCACTCGGCCTCGCCAAGTTCGCCACCCGCTTCCTGCCCCAGGACGCGAAGGACGAGCTCGCCAACCAAGGCATCGATCTCAGCGAGCTCATCACCGCCATCTCGACCGAGACGCCCGAGGGGAAGCTCGTCGACATCGACGTCGATGACGACGAGGACGGCACCGGGCCCGGCCGCAAGAAGGCGAAGATCGTCGTCGAGGTCGTCTGATGCTCACGTCGCCGCGCTGGCGCGATCCGGCCTGGTGGCGAGCGTTCGGCGACGACCTGCGGCCACGCCTGCTCGTGCTGCACGTGCGCGCCGAAGGGGTC
The DNA here is from genome assembly GCA_963839375.1 of uncultured Trueperaceae bacterium. Taxonomy (GTDB): domain Bacteria; phylum Deinococcota; class Deinococci; order Deinococcales; family Trueperaceae; genus JAABTL01. The sequence goes on from CAWIUY010000024.1 coordinate 313,266, forward strand.
CACCTGCGCTGGGCGGTGCCTGTCTGGGCCCTGCAGGAGTCGCTGCGCGCCGTCCTGCTGGTCACGCCCTGGCTCCTGTGGTGGGCTCGCTGCGCTCCCGCCGACTGGCGCCGGCGCTGGCACGGCACGACCGCCGGCTTCGCGTGGGACCTGCGCGGCCCGGCCGGACGCCCACCCTGGCCCGCCGGCCGAGCGCTCCTCGAAGGCGACGGCACCGACCTCTTCGCGCTCCCGGCCGGCGAACCCTTCGTCCGCGTCGAGACCGACGACGCCACGGTCGACCTGCGCCCGTGGTGACCGATCCCCACACCCTCGCGCCGTGCGCGGCCATCGAGAGGACCTGACGCATGCCCAAACACCCCATGCCCACCCGCTGTCCCGTCACCCACGAGACCCTCGAGGTGACCCGCCTGCGCGGACCGACGTCGGGCGTCGTCATCGAGGGCGAGTTCCTGCCCAACGAGTTCGCGCTGCTCGACCCCGATCAGCTCGAGTACCTGCGGCTGTTCGTGAAGGTGCGCGGCAACCTCAAGGAGGTCGAGCGCATGCTGGGGGTGAGTTACCCCACGGTCCGCGCCCGCTTCGACGGTCTGCTGCGCGCGCTCGGCTACGAGGTGGCCGACGACGCGGGCGACGCCCGCAGCGAGGTCCTGGCCAGCCTCGAACGCGGCGAGATCGGCGCGGACGAGGCCACGCGCCGGCTGCAGAGCCTGCAGCGACGCGCCTGAGCGGCGGCGCCAGGTTGCCTTCGGCTCGCGCAAGGTTCTTGCGTCCCGGCTGACGGCGATCGACGGGACCTCCCGTATACTGGCGCCCGATGGCCGATTACTACGAGCTCCTGGGTGTGGCGCGCGACGCCGACGATGCGGTGATCAAAGGCGCGTACCGCAAGCTCGCGCTCAAGTACCACCCCGACCGGAACCCCCACGACGCGGGCGCCGAAGACCGCTTCAAGCAGATCAACGAGGCCTACGCGGTGCTCTCCGACGGTGAGAAACGCGCCCGCTACGACCGCTACGGTAGCGCCGACGCCGGCGCCGCCTTCACCGGCGACATCTTCGACGTCTTCGCTTCCGTCTTCGGCGGCGGCATGGGAGGTCGCCGCCCGGTCCAGCGCGGGACGCCCGGCGAGGACCTGGAGGTCGAGCTGAGCGTGACGCTCGAGCAGGCCCGCGAGGGCGCCACGGTGCCCGTCGAGGTGGAGCGCCGCACCGCCTGCGAGCACTGCCACGGAGAACGCGCGGAGCCGGGCGGCAAGGGCAAACAGGCCTGCGTGCAGTGCGCCGGGTCCGGCGTGGTGCGCGTCCAGGCCCAGTCGTTCTTCGGAACCGTGGTGACCCAACAGGTCTGCCCGCGCTGCCAAGGTCAGGGCCAGGTGGTGATCGAGCCGTGCACCGTCTGCCGTGGGCAGGGTCGGACCGCCGAGCGCGCCACCGTGCAGGTCGGCTTGCCCAAGGGCATCGACGGCGGCTACCGCTTGCGCGTGCCCCGCGAGGGCAACGCCGGGCTCGACGGCGCCCCGGCAGGCGACCTCTACGTGTACCTGACCCTGGCCCCGCACGAAGCGCTCGTGCGCGACGGCGACGACCTGCGCTTCGACCTGCGGATCGGTCTCGCCCAGGCGGCGCTCGGCTCGCACTTCCACGTGCCGACCCTCGACGGCGAAGAGGTCGTCGAGGTGCTACCGGGCACGCACTCGGGTGCGGAGATCCGTCTGCGGGGGCACGGCATGCCGCGCTTGCGTCAGGTGGGCGTCGGCGATCAGATCGTGAGGGTCGTGCTGGACACGCCGCAGCGTCTCACGCCCAAGGCGCGCGAACTGCTGCTGGCGTACGCCGAGGAGATGGGCGAGCCCATCGAGGAACGTGAGACGTTCTCGGAACGCGTCAAGGGGCTCTTCGGCGGCAAGCGGCGCAAGAAGGGCAAGGAGACGGTGGCGGGGACCTCGTCCTAGTGACTCAGCCGCTCACCCGCGCGGCGGTGCGTCTGTTCGTCGAGCGACCGGCTCGCAGGCTGGGAGGCGAGCGGCTGCTCGGTCGCCTCCAGGCCGGGCGCCAGGTCGTGATCGACCGCTTCGCGGCGGCCGACCCCGACGCGGCCCGGCGTCAGCTCCGGCACGTGATCCAGCTCGAGCGGTGGGGCCAGCGGCGCCTGCGCGTCGCCTTGGGCGAGGTCTCCGCCGTGGCCGACGTCAGCGCGGCGTACGCGCCCGGCCCGGACGACGACCTGCTCGCCACCTTCGCCGACGTGCGGAGCGAGACGCTGGTCCTCGGTCAACGGGTGCTGAACGAGGGGCGCGAAGCGGTCAGCGTCGATCACAACGCGCTCGGTCCGCTCTCCGCGCTCGGCTGGTTGCAGTACCTGCACCTGCATGCCGATCTCGAGATGAGACGGGCTCGGCGAGGTCGCTCGCCGGGCGCGTCCCCAACGGGCGTCTAGCTCCGCCACCACCGGAGCAACGCCACGTCGAGGTCGTCCAGCAGGCCGACGTGGCGCTCGGCGCCGGCCGGTCGGCGTACGAACCAGGTGCGCTGCCGCTTGGCGTAGCGCAGGGTGGCCGTCGCGACATCGGCGAGCGCGGCGGCGACGTCGCGCTCGCCACGTAGCGCCGGCGCCAGCTCCTTGGGGCCGATCGCCTGCCACACGGTGGCCGATGGCGGTGCGCGCACGAGCAGCGCGCGGACCTCGTCGACGAGCCCGCGCGCCACCATCGTCGCCACCCGGTCGGCCACCCGCTCGGCAAGCGCGTCCGGGGGTGGTAGGGCGACGAAGGTCCGGACCGCGAAGCGTGGTGGGCGGCGGGGGAACGTGCTCGGCGCCCGACCGGTCGCGCGCACCACCTCGAGGGCGCGCAGCACGCGCCGTGGGTTGCGCTGCGCGCGTTCGGCGTCGGCGGGCGCCGCGGCGCGGAGCTCGGCCTCGAGGGGGCCGAGACCGCGGTCGGCGAGCTCGGCCTCGAGCGCGGCGCGGTGGTCCGGATCGGCGGCGGGCGTCGTGGGCAGACCGAGCGCGAGCGCGTCGACGTAGAAGCCCGTGCCGCCCACCACGAGCGGACGGCCGCCGCGCTGCAGGACGTCGTCGATCGCCGCTTCCGCGAGGAGGACCCAGGCCGCGACGCTGAACGACGCGTCGGGTTCGACCACGTCGATGACGTGGTGGGGGACCGCCGCACGCTCGGCGGTGGTCGGCTTGGCCGAGGCGACGTCGAGGCCCCGGTACACCTGCATGGCGTCGGCGCTCACCACCTCGAGGCCGGCGCCCTCGGGACGTGCGGCGAGGCGCAGGGCAGCGGCGGTCTTCCCTGCCGCGGTCGGCGCTGCGAGCACCGGAACGACGTGCGGGACACGCTTCACGGCCCCAGGCTACCGTGCGCCACCGGCTCGGGAGGTCGATGCTAGACTCTCGCCGATGGACCTGGAACGGTACGGCACCCGACACGACGTCGAAGCGCTCCTGACGATCCGCGATCGTCTCGACGACCTGATCCTCCGTGACCTGCCGAGCGAACCGCTCGGCCCCCGAGCCGACCTGCTCGACCTGGGCGACGCCTGGCAGCTACGGATGGAGGTCCCCGGCGTGCGTCAGTCCGACCTCGAGTTGGCCGTGCAGGGCGACGAGCTGATCGTCGCCGGGGTCCGGCCCGCCCTCGAGGACGGCGTGCGCAGCGTGTTCACCGAACGACCGACGGGTCCGTTCCAACGGTCGATCCGGATCCCTGGACCCGTCGACGTCCACCACGTCTCCGGGCATCTGCGCGACGGCGTGCTCCTGGTGCACCTGCCGAAGCGGGGGGATTGAGGCCCAGTCGGGCGCGCCCCTCACGGAACGTCCGGCTCGGGCTGGGCCGCATCGCTCGCGCCGCCGACGTCGCCCGCCACGTCGACCTCGAAGCTCGCCGAGACGCCTCCGACGACCACGACGTCGTTCGTCTCGAGGTCGTAGCGCAGCGTGGTGCCGCGGACCTCGTCGTCGCCACGTCGGCTGGTGGCCGGTGCACCGGTGAGGATCGCCACGCCGGCGGCCTCGTCGAGCTCGAGTCGCTCGGCATGGCTCACCCGCTCTCCCGAGGTCACGACGACGTCGCCCGTCAGGGTGGCGCTCTCGGTGCCAACGTCGAAGGTGAGCCCGGCGGCGGTCGCCTCGAGCGGCGGGGCGTCGTCAGCGGCCGTCCGGGTCAACACGACCGGGCCGTCCATCGAGGCGAGGTCGGTGCCGCGATCGAGGAAGAAGCGCGTGCCGGTCACGCTCGTTCGTCCTTGGCGGAGTTCGACGGGCAGGGCGCCCTCGGGATCGAGGGTGTCGAGGCAGCCGGGTCGATCGAAGGTGGCCGTCCCGCCCAACAGCTCGATCGTCTCGTCGTCGGCGGTCGCGTCGCCGGCGGTCGTCGCGAGCGCCTCGTCGGCCGTGTCTTGGGTGGCGGCGTCTGCGGCCGGCGGCGCCGGGACCGCTGCCGGCGCCGCCGGCCCCGGGACCCGCACCTTGGCGAACTGGCTCACGAGCGTCGTCTCGTCGACGCGGGTCACGACGAAACCGGCGACGGGACCGTAGAACAGGTTGGTCAAGACGTCGGCCTCGCAGTTGCGGTTCGCGAGCACCGTGCGCGCGCCCGCGGCCCCGGTAGCGCGCTGCTCGACGACGATCCGACGGTCGCCACGGGTGACCGTGACGGTCGGCAAGCCCTGCGCCCACGCCACGGCCCCGATCGCCAGCGCCGCCAGCGCGATCCGGGATCGGTGCGGCCGCGGGCCGCGCCCCGACACCGCGGTCAGTCCTCGCCGGCCTCGCGCGCCAGTCGGAACTGGTCGGCGGTGAACGGGGTGGGGAGCGAGTCGTCCATCGCCTCGACGAAGCGGAAACGCACGTCCTGGCGGACGCGGCCGGTCTCGAGGCGCACCCCGGCGGCGGCGTCGACGGCGACGGCCGGGTCGCCGATCACCTCGGCCACCTCCTCCTCGTCGTCGTAGAACACCTCGTCGCCCGTCGACGTGATGTCGCCGTCGACCACCTCGACCGACCCCTGGGCGTACAGCGCACCGACGTCGGTGAGCACGCGGATCTCGTCGGCCGCGATGCGGAGCACGCCCCCGTCTTCGGCCGTACGGGCCACCTCCGGGCGCACGCTGCCGGAGAGCACGCCGAGCCCGGCCACCTCTTCGAACTCGAGGCGCTCGGCGAGCGCGGATTGGTCACCGTTCTCGAGGCGGACGTCGCCCTCGCTGACGCTCGTGTCCGTGTCGACGTCGAAGGTGACGCGCTCGGCGGTGATGATCACCTCGCGTTCGCCGTCGTCGGCCGGCGCGATGCGCACGGTGGCGTCGCCCTCCAGCACGCCCAGGCCGGTGGCTTCGGCGTAGGTGAGGGCGGTGCCGGTGGCGGTGAGCCGACCGCGGGTGACGACCACCTCGCCGTCGAAGGTCGCCTCGCGCCGGCCCTGCGACTGGCCGATCAGTTCGCCCTCGGGCGCGCGCAGCTCGGCCCGTGGCCCGCGGATGGTGAGGGTGGAGACCGTGGCCACCACGCCGTCCGGTTCGGGATGTTCGTAGACGATGGGTCCGAAGCGCAGGTTGCCCGACTGGTTGCCGCCGGACGAGTCGATGGTGATCAGGCGACGTTCGGGGACGGCAGCGTCCTCTTGTGCCAACACCGGCACGAGCGCGAGGAGCACCGCGATCAGCGGCCAGGTGCGGCGCCAGGCCGTGCGCCGGCCGCGACGGGCGAGGGGGGATCGGGTCAAGGTGGGCCTCCGGAGCCCGCCCGCGGCGTCACGGTGCCTGGACGTCGGTGACGAACGCCGACGTGCCCACCGTGCCGGGGCCGCCGGCGCTGAAGTCGGTGAAGTCGAAGCTGATGCGCATGTCCTCGTAGACGCTGTCGCCGATGCCGTCGCCACGGATCTCGACGTGGGGGACCTCGAAACGGCCGACGTCTTGGCGCACGAGCACGTTGCGGTCGTCGCGGCCTTCCATGACCACGTCCCAACCGTCGGCGACCAGGTGCGCCTCGAGCCGATCGGTGACCAGGTCGTCGCGCCGGTCGATCACGAGCCGCTCGGCCTGCAAGGTGAAGTCCACGACGCCGTTCACCGTGCGGGCGCCCTCCTCCACCCGGAGCATCTCGGTGGAGTCCGCGTCGGGGTCGAAGCGCGCTTCGGGCGCGCTGAACGTCCAGACCGCCTCGGGGTCCGCGGCCGGCAGCAACAGCACCTCGGCCCCGCCGAGCACGATCGTGGCGTCCGGCAGAGCCGCGCGCCGATCGGGCAGCAGGCTGAGCCCAGCGAGCGCGAGCACCACGACGAGGAGAGCGAGGAGGGCCGTGCGGGTCACGTCTTCACCCTACCGCGCGTCCCGTGTGGGTCCGATGATGGTTGGGTTCGAACCGGCTTCATCGGGGCCGCGGCCGTCGGCGATCGACGTGAGGTCAGTCGAACAGGACCGACAGCACCCGGTAGCGCATCTTGCCCAAGGCGACCTCGTCGCCGGCGCGGCGCCCCATGAGCTTCTGGCCCAGCGGCGATTCGTCCGAGATGCGGTTCTCGAACACGTCGGATTCGAGCGAGCCCACCAGGTGGAACACCTGCTTGCTGCCCTGCTCGTCGGCCAGCTCGAGGCTGGCGCCCAGCCGAGCGACCGCGTCGTCGCCCGAGCCGCCCTCGACGACCTCCGCGCGCGCGACGACCTCTTCGAGGTCGGCGATGCGCGTCTCGTTGGCGCTCTGCAGCAGGCGCGCCTCGTCGTACGCGGCGTTCTCACGCAGGTCGCCGTCCGCGAGCGCGACGCCCATGTACTCCGACAACTCCTGCCGACGCTCGTCCTTGAGGTAGCGGAGCTCCTCTTTGATCTTCTCGAGACCCTTGGGGGTCAGTTGGATGGGCTTGTTGGCCATGTTCACCTCGGTCGGCGGCCATGCTGCCGCTCGCTTCGAGCATAACAGCGGGTCCCGCGACGGTCGGCCAGCAGGCGACGCTCGTGCCTAGGGCCGCACGTCCCGTGCCGAGGGCGGCTCGTCCTGTGCCCAGGGCGGCGGACGGGCTCCGCGAACGAGCGGTACCATCCGCCATGTCGCGTTCTCCCCTCGCGCGTCGCTGGGCGCTCGGCCTCGCGCTCGCGTTCCTGCTCGCTCTGCTCGGTTGGTTCCTGGTCGGCTGGATCGCCGCCGATCGCCTGACGGTCCCGGTGCGTCACTTCGACCCCGATCTCACCCCGGCCGCGTTCGGCGCCGCGTACGAGGACGTCACCCTCACGACAGCAGACGCGGTCGAGCTGGCGGCGTGGTACCTGCCCGTCCCGCGCGCGGACGCCGGTGTCGTGTTGGTCCACGGGCGCAACTCGAGCCGCACCGACGAGTTCGACGGGCGCTTCGTCGAGCTCGCCGCGGCGCTCCAGGCCGAAGGCTTCCAAGTGGTCATGATCGACCTCCGCGGCCACGGCGCGTCGGGCGCAGGGCGCTTCACCTTCGGTCGACTCGAGCGTTGGGACGTACGCGCGGCAGTCGATCATCTGGCGGCGCACGGGGTCGCGCCGGGCCAGGTCGGCTTGCTCGGCGTGTCGATGGGGGCGGCGAGCGTCATCGGCGCCGCGGCCGAGGACGTTCGCGTGGGGGGCCTGTGGGCGGACGCGGGGTACGCCGACATCGAGCCCGTGATCCGGACGGAGTGGCCCGCGGCCAGCGGGCTCCCGCTCGTCTTCTGGCACGCGGCGCGCCTCGCGCACCGGATCCGCTTCGGCTTCGACCTGGCCGCGTCACGGCCGGCCGACGAGCTACCGCTCGTCGCGCCGCGGCCGATCCAGCTCGTCCACGGCACCGACGACCGGCTGGTGCCCTTCGAGCATGCCCTCGTGCTGCGCTCGGCCGCCCCGACCGCCCAGCTCTGGCCGGTCGAGGGCGTCGGTCACGCCGACGCGTACGGTGCCGACCCCGACGTGTACACGCGGCGGGTGGTGGCGTTCTTCGACGTGGCGCTCCGGATCCGGACGGCGGGGGTTCGATGACGAGGTGGACGCGGTGACGGAGAACCCGTCCAGCCTCGCGGCGCTGCGTGCGATCCCCCGCCTCAACCAGTCGCTGACTCTCCGCGACGGTCGGACGCTGGGTTACGCCGAGTACGGCACGCCCGACGGGTGGCCCGTGCTGTACTTCCACGGTGGGAACGGCTCGCGATTTGAGGCGCAGTGGTTCGCGACGGCGGCGGCCGAGCACGGCATCCGGCTGATCGCCCCGGACCGTCCGGGGTTCGGCACGTCCACGTTCCAACCCGGCCGGAAGATGCTGGACTGGGTCGACGACGTCGAATCGTTGACGGCGCACATGGGCGTCGAGCGGTTCGCCGTCTTCGGCTTGTCGGGGGGCGGCCCGTTCGTAGCGGCCCTCGCGCACGCCATGCCGGATCGGCTGACCGGAGCGACGATCGTCAGCGGTACCGCGCCACCCACCGCTGCCGGCCGCTTCCGGGGGATGTGGTTTCCCGTCCGGATGATCTTCTTCCTCGCGCGGCGTCTGCCGGCGCTCAACCGGGTCGCGCTCCGTCAGATGGCGAGCTTCTACGCCGATCCCGACCGGATGCGTCAGACGATGCTGAAGGGCCTACCGAAACCGGACGTGCGCTACCTCACGCGCACCCCCGAAGCGTTGGACGTCTTCTCCGCCGACGCGCGAGAATCGCACCGCCAGGGTGTCGACGGGGACGCCCACGAGTGGCAACTCTACGTGCACGACTGGGGGTTCCGTATCGAGGACATCTCGATGGACGTCGCGCTGTGGTACGGGCGCCAAGACGTTCAGGTCCCGCTGGCGATGGGCGAGTACTTCGCCCGTGCGCTCCCCCGCGGGGTGCTCCACTCGATCGACGATGCGGCGCACTTCTCGACCGTCAACGAGCACATCGATGCGATCTTCGATGAGCTCGCGGATCGCTAGCGTCACGGGTACTTCGCCCCCCGCACCACTCGCACCGGATGGTCGAAGGCAATCACCTTGAACCGGTCCAGGTAGCCGGCCGCCAGCCCGGTCAGCACGCGCTCGGCCGTGGCCTCCCCCACCACGCATTCCAGCCGTAGGAACGCCCCCTCGATGTCGCCCACGCGCGACCCGAAGGGGTCGCCTTCGGCGCGCACCACCGTCAAGCCCCCGACACCCCACCGCCGCAGGTCGGCCAACAGGCGCTCCTCCAGCACCGCTTCGGCGATCACCGTGACCAGCCGCCGTTCGGTCCAGGGGGCGTTCACGACGCGCCTCCGGCCAAGGCTTGGGCCACGCGCGCGTACAGCGGGATGCCGATGATGAGGTTGAACGGGAACGTCACCGCGAGCGACGCGGTGAGGTAGCGACCCGGGTTCGCCTCGGGCAGCGCGAGCCGCACCGCGGCGGTGGCGGCGATGTACGAGGCACTCGCCAGCATGGTGGCGAAGATCGTCGCGCCGCCCGCCGACAGACCCGCCGCCAGTCCGAGCATCACGCCCAATATCCCGTGGACGGCGGGGACGAGGACGCCGAAGGCCGCCAGGAACAGCCCGCCCCGACGCAGGTCGTCGAGCCGACGCGCCGTCACCAGACCCATCTCGAGCAGGAACAGCGTCAGGGCACCCTCGAACGGCGTCACGAAGAACGGCGCCACCCGCGCCACGCCCTGGGTGCCCGCCGCCAGCCCGATCGCCAGACCCCCCACGAGCAACACCACGCTGCGGCCCGTCAGCACCTCACGTACGGTGGCCCCGAAGCCGCCGGCCGACCGGTCGGCCGTGGCGCGGCTGGCCAACACCAGCGCCACCAGGATCGCGGGCACTTCGAGCATGGCGACGAGCGCGGGCATGAACCCTTCGAAGGGCACGCCGGCGCGATCGAGGAACGCTTGGGACGCGACGAAGGTCACGGCCGACACCGATCCGTAGTGCGCGGCCAGCGCCGCGGAGTCGGGCACACCCCAGCGCCCGATGCCGCGCGCGATGGCGTAGGAGGTCAGTGCCGTGGCGCCGCCAGCGAACACCGTCGCCAGCGCGGGCAGCCACAGGTCGGCGAGGGCCGTGGTCGAGAGGGCCACCCCCCCTTTGAGCCCGATCGCGAACAGCAGGTAGATCGACAACGCCGAGTACATGGCGTCAGGGACGCGCAGATCGCTGCGAACGAGGGTGGCGACGAGGCCCAGCGCGAAGGCCAGCACCATCGGTGAGAGGAGGTTCAACCGCACGAGCTCGAAGGCTTCCACGGCCGCAGCCTAGCCCTCCGCGCCCCCGCGCTGCACGCCGCGTAGGATGCCGCCATGCACCGCCTCCCCCTCGTGCCCGCCGATGCGCCCGCCCTGGGCGTGCGCACGCTCCTCGATCTCGCCGCCCGCGACGGCGCCGCGCTGCGCGCCGGGAGCGTCACGCTCGCCCCGGGTCAGCGGGTTCCGGCCGAGGGCTGGTCGGCCCATGCCGCCGACGAGCTCTCCCTCATCACGTCCGGCAGCCTGAGCGGCGTGGCCGGCGAGGATCCGTTCGCGGTGGGGGCGGGCGAGGTCACCCTCATCCCAGCCGGCGAAGCGCATTGGGCGGTGGCGGGCCCGGAGGGCGCAGAGGTGTTCTGGGTCTGGTTCGGCGACGTCGACGGTTAGCGCCACACGTGCCCCCCGGCGTAGGCGTAGGGTGGGCGCCAAGCCAGCTCGCCGGGAGGACCGCATGAGCGTCCACGTCGTCTCGCCGTCGTTCGGACCCGCGTCGTGAACGCGCTGGCCGCGTTCCTGGTCCGCCGGGCCCCGGTCGTGCTCGCCGCGACGGCGCTCGTGACCCTGGCGGCGATCGCGATGCTGCCGCGTCTGGCCTTCAACGCCGACGTCACGTCGTTCCTGCTCGATGCCAGCGCTCCGGGCCGCGAGCTGGCGGCGCTGCAGGCCAAGTACGACGTCACCGACCCGATCACGGTGCTGCTCGAGCGCGGCGACGGCGGGGTCTTCACCGACCGCGCCGGGCTGGTGCTCCTGGCCCGGGCCCGCGACGCGCTCGTCGCGACGCCGGGCGTCGGCTCGGTGGGGGCCGCCCTGCCGGAGACGGACCCGCTGCTCGGTCGGCCGCTCAGCCCCGAGACGATCGGCGCCCTGCCGACGCCGATCCTGGGGCTGCTGACGCGCGGTCCGGCGGCGGAGCTCCTGCTGTCGGGCGACGGTCGGCGGGCGCTGATGATGGTGACCACCGAGGGCGACCCCATCGAGGTGGCGCGCGCGCTCGAGGACGTGGCGTGGCCGCCGGAGGTGCGCGCCGACCTGGCCGGCAGCCCGGTGGTGTTCGCCGAGGTGCTCGACATGCTGGGCTGGTTCCTGCTCGCGATCCCGCCGCTGGTGATCGTCCTCCTGCTGACGGTCTTCGCCCTCACGCTGGGGTCGATTCGCTACGCCTTCGTCGGCGCTGATCCCGGCGCTGCTGGGTTCGTTGTGGACGTTCGGGCTCATCTTCGGCCTGGGGCTGCACGTCGACGTGATCACCGTGATCGTGCCGATCTTCGTGATCGTGCTCGGGTCGGCCGACGGCCTGCACCTCGTGAGCCACCTCCAACAGGCTGCGGCGCGCGGCGTGCCCCGCATCGATCGGGTGGCCGCCGCGCTGCGCGAGGTCGGTCTGCCGATGGTGCTGACCACGCTCAGCACCGCCGCCGGCTTCCTGGCACTGCTCGCCACCGACCTGCGACCGGTGCGTCAACTGGGGCTCTTCGTCGCAGTGGGGATCGTCCTCGCGGGGATCATCTCGCTCCTGACGCTGCCGGCGCTGCTCTCGCGCTTGTCGCTCGTGGCCACGCCGCGGGTGGCGCGCGTGGGCGCTCTCACGCGGGCGCTCTTGTGGCTGGCCGAACGCCGGTGGACGGCGTTCGCCTTGGCCCTGCCGCTCGTCGCGTTCGCGCTGGTCTTCGTGCCGCGGCTCCACGTCGACGCCGACCAGTTGTTCTTCTTCAAGGCCGATCATCCGCTGCGCGCGCGCTTCGAGCGCGTCGAGGAGGCCTTCGGCGGCGCCAGCCCGCTCGTGGGCGAGTTCGTGCTGGACCGGGGGCAACCGTTGGAGCCCCAACTGGACGCCATCCGCTCCCGCTCCCGGGAGCTCGAGGCGCTGCCGGGCGTGAAGCGCGTGCTGTCGATCGCCGACATCGCGCCGTCCGTGCCGGCACCGCAGCGCGCAGGGCTGCTCGCCGGCGACATCACGCCCCCGCTCGGTCCGATGGTGTCCGAGGACGGCCTGCGTTTCGTGCTCTTCCCTGGTCCGCACGCCGCCGCCGACGTCCAAGGCTGGTTGGCGGCGGCCGCGGCCGCACCCGAGATCCGCATCCTGAGCGGCACGCCCGTGTTGTTCGATCAGCTGAGCCGCGCCATCGTGCGCGCCCAGACCGTGTCGCTCCTGGTCGCGTTCGCGCTCGTGGCGGTGATGCTCGTGCTCGCGTACCGCCGCATCGGCACCGCGCTCCTGGCGCTGCTGCCGTTGGCGCTGGGCGTGGCCACGATGCTCGGCTTCCTGGCGGCGTCGGGCATCCAGCTGAACCTGATCACGGCGGTGGCCTCGAGCATCGTCATCGGGGTGGGGATCGACTACGCCATCCACCTCATCGCCGCCATCGAGCACGCGCGGGCCGCCGAGCCGGGGCGGCCGGGTTGGGTGCGCCGCGGGATCATCGCCGCGGGCAGGCCCATCGTCGCCAACGCCCTGGGCGTGCCCGTCGGGCTCACCGCGCTCTTGCTCTCCCCGCTCGCCCCCCACGGCCACATCGCAGCGCTCATGTGGGTGGCGATGACGATCAGCGCCTTCGCCGCCCTCGTCGTCATCCCCGCTTTCGCGCCCAGGGTGGCGGTGCGTGCGCCGACGGCGGCGCTCGACGCGGTGCCGGGCGTGCCGGCGGTGGCCACGACGAACGACTAGGCGCCGGCTCGGCGTCCGCCTAGGACGTCCGCGCCGCGAACGCGGCCCGCACCTCCTCGAACAGGTCCGCGTCGGTGAACAGGTCCAGCGCCACGCCGGCGAGCACCTTGGCGCCATCGAGGACGGTCGCGTCGCCACGTTCCGAACGCGCGGCGACCTCGAAGGCGGCCGTGTGGGGGAGCGCGGCGTCGTCGATGGCCAACATCCCGTGCAACGCGGGCAGCACCTGCGAGACGTTGCCCAGGTCGGTGGAGCCGGCGGGTGCGAACGGGTCGAAGGGTGTGAGCTCGCGGCCCAGTCGGGCCGCATGCCGCTCGAACGCGCGCTCCAGGGGGGCGTTGGCGGCGATCTCGGCGTACGCGGGCGAGGCGTCCTCGATGTCGAGGGCGGTGCCGGTCATGAGCGCGGCGCCCGCGAACACGTCGCGGAGCCGCGGCACCAGCTCGTCGAACAGGTGGCGTCCGTCGCGAGCGCGCGCCACCATCATCATCGAGGCCGACTCGGGGATGATGTTGGCGGCGGCCCCGCCGTCGGTGACGATCGCATGCAGGCGCACGTCGTCGCGCAACTGCTGGCGGAGGGCATCGATGCCGGCGAACGCGAGTCGCACGGCGTCGAGCGCGTTGCGGCCCAGGTGCGGCGCCATCGCCGCGTGGGCGGGGACGCCCGTGTAGGAGACCTGCCACTTGGTGCTGGCGAGCGTGGCCATGCCGGCCTGGTTCAGATGGAACGGGTGGATCATCAGCGCCACGTCCACGCCGTCGAACACCCCCGCCTCGAGCAGGAGCGCCTTGCCGCCCCCACCCTCCTCCGCCGGCGTGCCGATCACGCGCAGGTTGCCGGTCAGCTCGGACATCAGTGGCGCGAGCGCGAAGGCGGCGCCGGCGCCCATCGTGGCGATGACGTTGTGGCCGCAGGCGTGACCGAGGCCGGGTAGGGCGTCGTACTCGCACAACAGCGCCACGGTCGGACCACCGGGACGTCCGTCCAGACGGGCTTCGAACGCGGTCGGCAAGCTCCCCACCCCGCGCTCGACCACGAAGCCGCGCGCCTCGAGCGCGTGGGCCAGCCAACCGGCCGCTTGATGCTCCTCGAAGCGGATCTCGGGATGGGCATGGATCTTGTGGCTGAGTTCGAGCAAGGCCTCCTGCTCACGGATCACGTGGGCGTCGATCCGTTCGAGCCCGTCGGTGGATACGGTCATGGAAGCCTCCTGGCGCGGCGATCCGCGATCCGTGACCCTACCGCGCGCCCCTCATGGACAGAGGCCGCCCACCAACTCGTCGGTGACCTCGCCGCGCCGGCACCAGGACGCCCGCTCGCCCGAGGAGATCCGCCACGCCCCATCGTCCCCGCGCTGGAGCCGAACCTCGAACCAGGTGGCCCGCACCGCGTCGTCGGGCCTCTCGTCGAACCAGATGACGACGCGCGTGGCCTCGCCGCCGGGGGCGTCCTCGCGGACGACCGTGGTCGCGCCGCTCGAGGGTTCGTCGATGAACAAGAGCGCGATCTGGAGCGGATCGCGCACCCAGGCCGCGCGGTTGGCGGCGGAGGCCTCGAGCGCGGTGGCGAAGCGCGTCGGATCGAGCCCGTCGCTCGACGTGACGGGCGGTGCGCCGGCGATGCCCGGATCGACGGGCGCCGACACCGACGCGTAGGCGAGCGTGCGGCTGGCGCCCCGGATGAGCAACCGTCCCGCGATCAGGTCTGCCCTTTCGGCGGCGCCCAACACCCGTGACACGATCGCCTCGGCGTTCGCCTCGTCCCCCATGCACGCGCGGCGTGTGAGCGCGAGGACGCCCAGGTCGAGATCGGCGCTGGTGCCGCCGGCCTCCCCCGTGAACCGGTTGCAGCCGGTCGAGCCGGCGAACCCTCGCCCATCCGCATCGACCTCGAGCGTCACGTCGACGCGCGGCCAGGGATCGCTGTCGTCGTCGACCCCGATCAGGCGCCACTCGCCTCTCGGCAGCGGTCCCGTGTCGCGGAGCGGCGCGGCTGCGTGGGCGAGCGGGCCGACGACGGCGCACCCCAAGACGACGAGGTGGGTCAGGTGCGCGGGCGGTGAGGCGGCCGAGGGGTCGGTTCGACATGGGGTCCCCTTCCGAGGGCGGGTGTCGCCATCCAGGGTACCCGCGCAGATGAGGGGCGCCGGCACGGCATCCTCCCGCAGGCCGCCCTAAGCTGGAACCGCGAGGGAGGGGTCGCGCATGACGAGAACAGATCTGCTCGAAGGCGCGCTGGCTGAGCCCATCGCCCTACCCGAGCCCGTCCGCACGAGCGACGTGGCGTTGGAGGCGACGCTGGCGCGCCGCCGCTCGGTCCGCGCGTTCGCGCCGGGCGGCCTCGCGTTGGCGACGATCGGTCAGCTGGCGTGGGCGGCCCAGGGCGTGACGGACACGGCGACCGGATACCGCACCGCGCCGACGGCCGGCGGCACCCGACCGGTCGAGGTCGACCTGGTGGTGCACGGCACCGCCGCGCTCCCCGACGGCGTGTACCGCTACGTCCCGGGCGAGCACGCCCTGCGGCAGCGCTTGCCCGGCGATCGGCGCGGAGCGGTGGTCGACGCGACCCTCGACCAAGGCTTCGTGGGCGAGGCGCCGGTGGTGATGGTCCTCTCGGCCGTGGCGGCCCGGACCGAGCCGACGTTCGGGGCGTTCACCGACCGCTTGATCGACATGGAGGTCGGACACGTGGGGCAGAACGTGTCGCTGCAGGCGGTGTCGCTGGGATTGGGCACGGTGGTGGTGGCCGGCATCCGGGAGGTCGAGATGGCGCGTGCGCTGGAACTGGCCGACGGTGAACGACCGATCTACGTCATGCCGATCGGTGTACCGAGGTAGAGCGCCAGCGCTACCGGCGCCGTGCGGCCGACCGCGCGGCGATCGCCACGCCGCCCAGGCGTTCCAGCAGTGCGTCCCCCTTGGGGGGATGGGCCAGCCCCGCCCGGGCGTCACGGAAGTGGCGGGCGAGGGGGAGCCGGGGATCGAGGGCCGCGGCCCCGGCGATCCGCAGGGCGCCTTCGGTCACGCGCAGCGCGGCCTCGACGCAGACGTGCTTGGCGAGCGTGATCGGGACGCCGTCGCGACGCTCGTCCCAGGCGCCCGCCGCGTCCCACAAGGTGGCCTCGGCCGGCACGAGGGCCGCGTCGAGTTCGCCGAGCTGACGGCGGATCGAGGGCAACGTGGCGATGGCCCGGCCCAGCCCGGTGGGCACCCGCTCGAGCGCGTAGTCGATGGTCGCGTCGCGCGCGGCGCGGGCGATGCCCAGGTACGTGGCGGCGACCAGCGCCGTGAACCAGGGGTTGGGCTTCTCGTTCGGCGGTGGCGGATCGAGCGCCAGCACGTCGCGTGCGGCGACGTGCACGTCGGTGAAGGTGACGTCGTGGCTCTCGGAGCCCCGCAGGCTCAAGCCATCGCCCCACGTCTCGTGCCAGGCGACGCCGGGCGCATGGTTGGTGACCATCACGGTGACCGGTTCGTCGTCCCGTCGCGTGAGCACGAACAGGTGCGTGAGGTGACGACCCCCGGTCGACCAGGTCTTGCGGCCGTCGAGGCGATGGTCGTCGCCGTCGGGGGAGAGGACGGTCCTCGTGAGGCCGCCGCCCGACGGGCTGCCGAGTTCTGGTTCGCTGGCGACCACGTTGACGAGGCCGCCGTCGGCCACCAGGCCGAAGACGCGCTCGCGCTCTCGCGCCCAGGCGACGCCGTCGCGGGCGTAGCCCACGACCATCGCCGTCATGGCGGCCACGAGCGCCGTCGAGGCGTTGGCGGCGGCCACCAGAGCTTGCGCGGCGACGTGCGTCCGCAGGTCGACGCCCGCCCCGCCGAAGTCGGCGGGCAACGCGAGCTTCAGGTAGCCACTGGCGTGCAACCGCTCCACGTCGCCGGCCGGCAGGGCCCCGGCTTCGTCGGCCTCGGCGGCGGCCGGGGCGAGTTCGGCGGCCAGGTCGCGGGCGATCTCGAGCGGCGGGCGTTGCGTCATGGGATCCCAGGGTACGCCCTCGGTCGGACGCCACCGACTCTCACGCCCACGGCGTGCCATCCTGCGCTCCAACCGAGTCGAACCGACACGGCCAAGGAGGCCGAAATGCAGATCACCGTCGAGACCATCGTCGCCGCACCCGTCGAGGCCGTCTGGCGCGCCTGGACGACGCCTGCCGACATCGAAGCCTGGAACGCCGCGTCCGACGACTGGCACACCACCGCGGCGAGCGTCGATCTGCGCGAGGGCGGGACGTTCTCGTCGCGCATGGAGGCCAAGGACGGCAGTGCCGGCTTCGACTTCGAGGGCACGTACACCGAGGTCGTCCCACACGAGCGCCTCACGTACGCCATGGAGGACGGGCGCGAGGTGCGCGTCGAGTTCGTCGCGCGCGACGGCGACGTGCTCGTGCGCGAGACGTTCGACGCCGAGTCCACCCACCCGGTCGAGATGCAGCGTGAGGGTTGGCAGGCGATCCTGGACCGCTTCGCGCGGCACGTGGAGGCGCAGCGGTAGGGGAGCGCGTCGCGGCCTGCACCGATGGGCCGCGAACGACGTCCGTGCTAGCTTCCGGCCGTGCGCCTCTCGGACCGCCAACTGAACCGCGCGACGCTCGCCCGCCAGTTGCTGCTCGCGCGCGCGCCTCGCGCCCGCCGACGGCGGCCGCGGTGCGGGTGATGGGGCAGCGGTCGGGCGCTCGCTGCCGGCATCGGGGTCCCCGGTGCCCGATGTCTAACATCCTTGACATCATGTCGGCGACGCTTTACACTCCGGATGTCAAGAACGTTTGACATCAGGAGGCGACGATGTCGTTCGAAGAGAAGACCACATGGGTGAGCGGGCTCGTGACGGTGATCGTGATCGCTTGGTACGTGTCGGTCGTCGCGGTTCGGCTGGGTCAGGTGCCGGTCGAGCAGGTGGCGTACCAGTGGCCGCTGGTACTCGCGATCGGAGCGATGGTCGTGCTCACCATCGCTGGCACCGTCGCGATGGCGATCGCCACCGCCATCGGCAACGCGATCGGGATCGAGCTCACGGGTCGAGGCTCGATCGAGGACGGCATCGACCGCAAGGACGAGCGGGACGCCGAGATCGACGCACGTGGCGACCGGATCTCCTACTACGTGTCTTCGGCGCTCATGGTCGGTGTCTTGGCGCTGGCGCTGCTCGAGCTGCCCCACTTCTGGATCGCCAACGCGACGTTCGCGGGGCTCGTGATGGCCGGGCTGGTGGGCATCGCGGTCAAGCTGGTCGCCTACCGCCGAGGGTTCTAGCCGTGGCCAAGGCGACGCGGGTCACGAACGACATCCGGGCGCTCCGCTTCGCGGCCGGGGAGATGACGCAGGCCGACCTGGCCGATCGGGTCGGCTTGACGCGGCAGACGATCATCGCCATCGAAGCCGGCCGGTACTCGCCCTCTCTCGAAGTGGCCTTCAAGATCGCCCGCGCGTTCGGCGAGCCGCTGGATCGGGTGTTCGCGTATCCGGACGAGGGGTCGTGACCGTCGTGTCCGGCGGCGTTCTGCTCCTCGGCGCGACGGGGCGGACGGGGGGCCGCGTGCTCACGCACCTGCTCGAGCGAGGCGTCCCCGTGCGCGCCATCGTGCGCTCGGCCGATCGGCTCCCGGCCGGCCTGGCCGACGACCCACGCCTGACCGTCGTCGAGGCGGACCTGGCGTCGATGCCCGTCTCGGCGTACGCCCGGCAGCTCATCGGGATGCACGCGGCCATCTCCTGCCTGGGCCACAGCGTGAGCCTCCGGGGTGTCTTCGGGCCGCCTCGTGACCTGGTGGAGCGCGCGGTCCGCGCCCTCGCCGATGCGGCGGCGTCGCGGGGGACCGGTGTCCCGCTGCGACTCATCCTCATGAGCTCCGTTTCCGTGAACCGGCCCGGCCGCGCCGATGCGCAGCGGGGCGCCGGCGAGCGCGCCTTCCTGGCGCTGCTGCGCGGCGTGGTGCCACCGGCGCGCGACAACCAACGCGCGGCGGACGTGCTCGCGCAGGAACGCGGCGAGGGAGATCCCGCCATCGAGTGGGTCGTCGTGCGACCCGATTCGCTCATCGACGGCGACGTGTCCGAGTACCGGCTGAGCGAGGAGTTGACGGCCAGCCTCTTTCGTCCCGACACCACCCGTATGGCGAACGTCGCGCACTTCATGGCGGATCTGGCGACGGACGAGGCGGTCTGGCAGCGGTGGCGGGGGCAGATGCCGGTGATCGCCGATCGTGGTGCGTGAGGTCCGGGTCGGTCCCTTCGGCGATGTCACCGCTCGCGCATGAAGGCGACGACGGTCACGGCACGATGAGCGCCATGGCGCCGAGATCGAGCCGAGTGAAGTCTCGGCGGTTCAGCGTCGCGAGCGCCTGGGCGCCGGCGGCTCGGGCACAGGCGACCACGTGAGCGTCGTGCGCGATCCCGCCGGTGAGCCCGCGCCGCGCGAGATCTCGCACCACGGACCAGGCGCCTTCCTCGTTCGGCAGCGACGCCACGGTCGCACGACCCTCGAACGTGTCGCGTAGGAGCCGCTCGGCCACCTCGGCACGGAGTCGCCAGGGTGCGGGCAGGCGCGTCAAGACGGCGTAGGCCTCGAAGAGCACCGGAGCGGGCAGGATGGCGCCCCCGGGATGCGACAGGGCGTCGTCGACTGCGCGCCGCGCCGCCTCATGGTGCTCGTGGGCGCCCAGCAGGGCGGCGACCACGACGCTGGTGTCGAGGGCCACCGCGCTCATCGTTCGGTGCGCAGCGCGTGGACCGTGGCCTGCACGTCGTCGGAGCGCAACGGTGGCGTCGCCGCGTCCGCGAGCGCGACCCACACATGTCCCTGGCGCTCGACCCGGACCTCGGCCGGCGGCACCTCGAGCTCGATGCGGCCGTCTCGCAGCGTCGCCTCGACCGTTCCGCCCGGCACGAGGCCGACGGCGTCGCGCAGAGCCTTCGGGATCACGAGCCGACCGGCTGCATCGATGGTGATTCGCATGGAAGAAGAATACCATTCCGCGTGGGATTTCCTGATCGACGCTTCTGGAAGCCGGTGGTCCACGGGCTCGGCCCGGGAGCTACACTCGTCTCCGATGGAACCCCATGACGATGCACTCCTCCGCTTCGAGGCCGAGGGTCCCCCGCCGCTGCCGGTCGCGGACGTCGAGGGCGTCGTCGAGAATCGTGGCGCGCGCGTCTGGTACGCGACCTACGGTGGCGGGGAGCCCGTGGTCTTGCTGCATGGGGGGCTCGGGAACGCCGGCAACTGGGGCTACCAGGTGCCCGCACTCCTCCGACTCGGTCGTCGCGTCATCGTGATCGACAGCCGTGGTCACGGGCGCAGCACCTGGGATGGCAGCGCTTTGACGTACACGGCCATGGCGTCGGACGTGGCAGGGGTCTTGGACGCCTTGGCGATCGACCGCGCGCACCTGGTGGGTTGGAGCGACGGCGCGGTGGTCGCGCTGATGTTGGCCGCGGCCGAACCGCGGCGCGTCGCCGGCGTGCTGTTCTTCGGCTGCAACGTCGACGCCAGCGGTACCAAGCCGTTCGTTCTCACGCCCGCCGTCGAGCGCTGCTTCGGGCGTCACCAGCGCGACTACGCGCACCTGTCACCCGCACCCGACGGTTTCGACGCGCTCGCCGAGGCCGTGGGCGAGATGCAGCGCACGCAGCCGGAGCTGTCGCGCGACGACCTGGCGGCGATCGACGTGCCCGTGACCGTGTTGCACGCCGAGCACGACGAGTTCATCCGGGCGGAACACGCCGCTTACGTGGCCGAGGCGCTGCCGCACGCCGAGCTCGTCCACCTCGACGGCGTGAGTCACTTCGCGCCGGTGCAGCGGCCCGCGTCGTTCGATCGGGTCGTGGCGACGTTCTTGGAGAAGGCGCGGGGCTGATCGGTCGAGCGGGTGCCGGCGCAGGACGTCGGACGGATCGAGGGAAGAGGTCGTCAGCCGGGCGTACGGAAGCTCGCGTTGCGTCTCCGCTCGAGTGCCTCCAAGATCACGTCGAGGCCGAACTCGAACTCGGATGCAGGGTCGTAGCCGCTCGCGAGGAGCGCCCCGGCGACCTCGCTCAGGTGCGGGTAGCGGTCGGCGGGGACGAGCGGCAGGTAGACGTCGTCGCCCATGGCGGCGAGCTCCTCGGCCGTGTCGAAAGGCAGGTTCGCCTCCTGGAGGACGAAGCCGTAGACGTAGCTGTCCAGGAGCCAGGTCGCATGGGCGGTCATCTCGAGGGAGAAGCCGGCCGCGCGCAGGCAGCCGGTCACGGCTTCGCGATGGTGCAGGTTGGCGGGTCCCGGGTTCGTCCTAGACTCCATGAGCGCGAGCGCCCACGAGTGGCGCCGGAGCACGTCCCGAGCGGAGAGCGACCGGTGTCGCATCGCCTCGCGCCAAGCGCCATCGGGCGTGGGCACCGCGATCTCCGCGAAGACGAGGTCGATCATGCCGTCGAGCAGCTCGTCCTTGTTCGCGACGTGCCGGTAGAGCGACATCGCGCCGGCCCGGAGTTCGCGCGCGAGGCGCCGCATGGTGACCGCCTCGATCCCTTCGGCACGCGCCAGCTGGATCGCTTCGTGGAGGACACGGTCCTTGCTGAGGCTCGTGGAGGGCGTTTCAGGGTCGGTTCGGTCTGCCAACGTCCGCTCCTCTCGGTGGCCTCCGCTTGACAAAGCGTACAAGGTACGCGCATCATGTTGGGTGCGTACGCTGTACGCACATCACCAGCGGCAGCGATCGCGGACCACGAAGGAGAACGAGATGCAGACTCGACGACTCGGTGCATCCACGCGGACCGACGACGTGATCCCCGTGCAACTCAAACTCGCCTCGGCATGGGTCAGCTTCATGCTCCTGTACGTCTACGTGGACATCCTCGGCCTGTACCTGCCAGGCGTCGTCGAGGACATCCTCGCCGGCATCGTGTGGGAGTTCCAGATCAGCCAGACGTGGGCGGTGGGCGCGCTCGTCCTCATGGCCATCCCGATCCTGATGATCCTCGCGTCGGTGATCCTCCCGCCGCGCGTCAACCGTGCGGTCAACCTCGTCGTGGCATCGATCTACGCGATGGTGTCGATCTCCAACGCCATCGGCGAGCCTTGGACGGTGTACTACGGCTTGGCCGTCGCCCTCGAGGTCGGCGTGCTCGCCGGCATCGTGAGGTGGGCGTGGATCTGGCCCCGGACCTCGCCGGCGACACCCGCAGCGATGTCGGCGATCGCGGTTCCGCGCTGAGCGGAGGCCCCCGTCGCGCTAGCATGAACGCAGCGATGGAACCCTCGTACTTCGCGTCCCCAGAGGCGTTCCGGTCCTGGCTCGAGGCGCACCATGCCGACAGCGACGTGCTCTGGGTCGGCTATCACAAGCGCGCGACCGGTCGCCCGTCCATGACCTGGCCGGAATCGGTCGACGAGGCGCTGTGTTTCGGGTGGATCGACGGGTTGCGCCGGAGCGTGGACGACGAGCGCTACACCATCCGCTTCACGCCGCGGCGTCCGAGCAGCATCTGGAGTCGAGTCAACCTCGACCGCGTCGAGGCTCTGACGGCCGAGGGACGGATGCGAGCCGCCGGGCTGGCCGCCTACGAGCGGCGCAAGCCGGGCACCGTGGGCTACGCCTACGAGGATCGGCCGCAGGAACTGCCCGAGACGTACGCGAACGCCTTCCGCGAGCGCGACGAGGCGGCCTTCGCGTTCTTCTCGGAGCAGTCACCCTCGTACCGGCGAACCGCGATCGGCTGGATCCTGGCGGCGAAACGCGAGGAGACGCGGCTGCGCCGGCTCGAGCAGATCGTCGACGCCTCGGCGGCGGGGCGGCGCTGGATCCAAGGGGCGCCCCCGTGAGCCCCGACACGGCCGCGTACCACGAGGTCCAGAGGCCCGATGACCGCGCCATCTGCGAGGCCTTGGCGGTGGCGATCGACCGTCACTTACCGGACGCGGAGAACAAGGTCTGGCACCGGCACCCGGTCTGGTTCTTGGCCGGCAACCCGGTCGTCGGGTACGCGAAGCGGAAGGCGGGCGTGCATCTGCTCTTCTGGAGCGGACAGTCGTTCGAGGAGGACGGCCTCGAGGACGAGGGCTCCTTCAAGGCCGCCGGCGTGTCGTACACCTCCGTCGCCGAGATCGACCCGTTGGCACTCGAGCGCTGGCTCGGCCAGGCCCGGACGATCCAGTGGGACTACCAGAACATCGTGCGGCGCAAGGGCCGGCTGGAGCGGCTGGTAGGGAACCTGGTCGGGATCATGGAGGAGAAACGATGACCCCTTCGGAACGCATCGACGAACGGATCCGGTCGCTGGGCGACTGGCGTGGCGAGACCCTCTCCGAGCTCCGCCGCCTGATCCACGAGGCCGACCCCGACGTCGTCGAGGAGGTCAAGTGGGTCAAGCCCAGCAACCCGATGGGCGTGCCGGTCTGGTCGCACTCAGGGATCGTGTGCACGGGGGAGACCTACAAGAAGGCCGTCAAGCTGACCTTCGCGCGCGGGGCGTACGTCGAGGACCCGAACGGGCTCTTCAACGCGAGCCTGGAGGGCAACCTGCGGCGGGCGATCGACGTGGCGGAGGGGGCGTCGCTCGACGCCGAGGCCTTCAAGGCCTTGGTGCAGGCGGCGGTGGCCGAGAACCTTCGGTTCCGCGACGACAAGTCGGACCGAAGCTAGGCCGACCGCCGGTCGCCGAGGACGCCGATCTCGCGCCCCTCGTGCGCTGCGCGCAGCACCGCCACGACCTCGTCGCGCCAGGCCCGTGCGCTCGACATGACGGCCGTGTAGCTCCCGGAACCGTGGACGTGGCCCGGGTGCATCGCGTACGTGACGGGCACTCCTGCCGCCGCGAGGCGTCGGGCGTAGGCCTCGCCGTCGTCGCGCAGGACGTCGTATTCCGCGGTCATGACGTGGGCCGGCGGTAGACCCTTCAGGTCGGGCGCGAGCAGGGGGGAGGCGTACGGGTCCCGGACGTCACCACCCGTTCCGAGATAGGCGTCGCGGAACTGCACCATGTCGCGCGCCGTCAAGCCGTAACCCGTCGCGTAACGCGCCACCGAGGGCCGCTCGAGGGTCAGGTCGAGCGCCGGGATCTCGAGCAGCTGGAACGCCAGCGGCGGGCCGCCCTCGTCGCGCGTCTTCAGCGCCAGGGCGGCGGCCAGGTTCCCACCCGCGGACTGGCCGCCCACCGTGACCGAGTCGGGCCGCACGCCGAGCGCGGCGGCGTGGTCGTGGAGCCACCGAAGCGCGGCGAAGCAGTCGTCGAGCGGGACCGGGAACGGGTGTTCTGGCGCCTTGCGGTAGCCGACGGACACCACGACGGCTTCGGCGCCGACGCACCGTTCGCGACAGGTGGTGTCGACGACCACGTGATGCACCGAACCGAGCCCCCAGCCGCCGCCGTGCACGAAGAGGTGGGCGGGGTGCGGCCCGGGCCCCGCCGGCACGTAGAGGATCGCTTCGATCTCGCCCCCCGCGACCGGGATGGCGACGGTCCGCCGCTCCAGCACGTCGGGCCCCCGTTCGCCGATCTCCGTGAACTGGGCGTTGCTGCGTTCGAGGTCGAGCGGCCGGAAGCTGGCGAAGTCGAGTGGGTCGGGGAGACCGGGGAGGTCGGTCAGGACGGAGCGCAAGTACGGGTCTAGGGGCATGCGGGGGTGTTCCTTCGTGGCGTGGACGCAGGCGGCGTGGGGGGCGCCCGTCGGGGGACCGGGCCGCCAGTGCTCTGGGGCCGTGGGGAAGGTGGTGGGGTCAACC
This sequence comes from uncultured Trueperaceae bacterium, assembly GCA_963839375.1. Classification (GTDB taxonomy): domain Bacteria; phylum Deinococcota; class Deinococci; order Deinococcales; family Trueperaceae; genus JAABTL01. The sequence continues at coordinate 337,836 of CAWIUY010000024.1, forward strand.
TTTGACGCTCCCGGCCAGCAGGGCGTTGACGAACGACCGCTGGAAGGCGAGGTAGAGGAGGATGGTCGGAGCCATGATCAGGAGCGCGCCGGCCGACAGCAGCACCACGTCGGTCCCGTAGCGGCCCTGGAAGGCGCCGAGGGCGCCCGCCATCGTGCGTTTGGTCGGCTCGTCGATCAGCACGATCGCGAGCAGGAACTGGTTCCACGTCCACAGGAACAGGAGGATCGCCAGCGAGGAGAGCGCGGGCACCGCCAGGGGTAGGTGGACGCGGATCAGGGCCGCGACCGGTCCCGCGCCGTCGATGCGTGCGGCCTCGCTGAGTTCCTTGGGGACGGAGAGGAAGTGGGTCCGCATCCAGTACACGCCGAACGGCATGAACACCCCGATGAGGGGCAGGATCAGCGCCCAGCGCGTGTTCAGGAGACCGAGATCTTGCATCTGATAGTAGAGCGGGATCACCAGAGACTCGAACGGGATGGTGAGTCCGAGCAACAAGAAGAGGAACAGCCACCGGCCGCCCTTGACGTCCAGTACGGCCAAGCCGTAGCCGGCGAGCGTGGCGAACAGCAGCGACGCGGGCACCACGCCGAGCACGATCAGACCGCTCGAGACGAGCAGGGCGCCGAGCTCGGCAGCCTGGAAGGCCGCCACGAAGTTGCCCCATTGGGGGTCGGAGGGCCAAGCGAGGCCGGTGGGGATGCGGCCGCGGGGCTGCAGCGCCGTGAGCAGCAGGCTGACGAACGGCATGGCGGTGAAGGCCATGAACACGACCAGGGTCGCGCGTCCGACGAGTCGCTCGTGCCACGCTGCCCTCACGTGTCGTACCGACGGAAGAACCGCTGCACGCCGAGCACCAGCGCGACGATCAGCAGCATCAGGACGACGGCCAGCGCCGACGCCAGGCCGACGTTGCGCTCGGCGAAGGCGAGCCGGTAGATGAGGATGCCGGGCACCATCGTCTCGCGGCCCGGACCCCCGAACGTCGTGCTGTACACGATGTCGAAGCTGGCGATGGCGGCGATCATCGAGATGGTCACGCAGACGCCGATCTCGCGTACGAGCCCCGGCACCGTGATCGCCCGGAACTCCCAGATCGGCCCGGCACCGTCGATGCGCGCGGCCTCGTAGAGCGCTTCGTCGATCTTGCCCAAGCCTGATAGCAAGAGGACCGTGCTGAAGCCGAGGATCACCCACGTCCCGATGATGCCCACCGCCGGCAGTGCCGCGTCGAAATCGGCCAGCCAGGCGCGGGCGAACACGTCGAGGCCGACCGCCCGGAGCAGCTGGTTGACGGCCCCGGTGTTGGCGTACGCCCACTTCCAGGCGATGCCGGCCGCCACGAGCGGGATGACCTGCGGCAAGAACAGGGTCGTGCGTGCCAGCGTCCCGAACGGTCCGCGGGCGACACGATGGATGGTGGCCGCGGCGACGAGACCGAGGCCGACGGGCAGGACGGTGAAGAAGGCGATGAGCTGGAAGGCGTTGAGCAGCGCTTGCACCAACGCGGGGTCGGTGAGGACGCGGACGTAGTTCGCCCAGCCCACCCAGGTTCCGTCCACGATGCCGTTCCAGTCGTAGAAGGAGTACCCCACGCTGCGCACCAGCGGCGTCACCACGAAGCCCACGTACATCAGCAGCGCCGGCAGGACGAAGAGCCACCCCAGCACCCTTCCTCGCGCTGCCGGTCGGCGGCGCGAGGAAGGGGAGGGGGTGGTCGGGGAGCGCATGACTCAGGCTACGGCGTCGTTCAGCGGCCGAGCTCGCGCTCGTAGGCGTCTTGGATGGCGGTGGCGAAGGCGTCGCCGTCGGTGCGGCCCGCGACGAGCAGTTGCAGCTCGGGACGGAAGGCGCCGGCGTAGATGCCCGGCGTGGCGTTCGCGATGAAGTCGATCGCGACGCCCGACGACGCCAGCGTGCGGTGCGCCTCGAGGGTCTGTTCGAACACGGAGTCGGCGGGAACGGGCGGGACCGGGAGCTCCGCGGGGCCACCCGGCGCGGCGCCGGTGGTCTCGACGATGATCCGGCGAGCCTCCTCGTTGGTGTGGACCCAGTGCAAGAAGCACACGACCGCGTCGGGGTTCTCGGCCCGGGCGGGCACCACGTACGTGCCCGGGGCGCTCATCGCCACGAACGGTTCGCCGGCGTCCTCGGGCGGGAACAGGAAGAAGCCGACGTCGTCGCCCATGGCGGTGTCGAGGTTGGCCGATTCCCAGTCGCCGTTGAACATGAAGACGCCGTCGCCGGCGGTGAAGCGGCCCATCATGCCGGTGTAGTCGAGCGCGTTGGCATCGGGCGGGAAGTAGCCCGCGTCGCCCCAGCGTCGCGATGTGGTCCGCGGCGCGGACGGCGGCTTCGGTGTCGAACGAGGCGCCCGGGCGCTGGTAGATCCAGTCGCCGATGGCGGCAGGGTCGCCGTACTGGTTGAGGAGCGCTTGGTACGGGAAGGCGATGCCGCCGATGTCGTTGAACTGGATGATCGGCTGCAGGCCCGCGTCCGCCGCCGCCGCCAGGAGCGCGTCGAACTCGGCGATCGTGGCGGGCGGGGCCTCCATGCCGATCGCCTCGGCCTGCGTCTTGTTGTAGAAGACGCCGGTGACGTTGTAGCCGATGCCGAGACCGTAGAGCGAACCGTGTCCGCGGATGCCGTCCTCACCGACGCGCATCTGGTCGAGCAGCGATTGGGACCAGCCGCTCCAGCCGAGCTCGTCGTAGTAGGGGTCGAGGTTGAGGAGGAGGCCGTCCTGGGCGGGTCCGACGAGCTGCGGGATGCGCACCAGGTCGGGGGCGTTGTCGCTGGCCATCACGCGCGGGCCGTTCTCGGTGATCACCTGGAACTGGTCCTTGCGGATATCGAACGTGACGTTCGGGAACTGGCGGGTGAACTCGGCCGCCAGGCGATCGGGCAGGTCGAAGCCGGTCTCGAGGTACAGGTCGAGCGTCACGGGGTCGGTCGGCGCGCAGGTGAGCTCGGACTGGGCCGAGCCCGTACCGACCAGCGCGAGGGCGGCAAGCGCGGCCAGGACGGTCGTGGGTGTCGTACGGGTCATGAGATCCTCCTCGAAGGGTGGGGGGTTGGCACCATGGTTCGGTCGTCGGATGCGGTCAGGGCTCAGGAGCTGCGGTCAGCGTCACCCCCCTCCAGGCGTGAGCAAACGTTTGCCCGTGCTGCGCACATCGTCATGGTGCGCCTACCGAATCGCGGATGACGAGGCGGTGGGGCACCACGCGGGTGGTGGTGGAGGCCGTCGGGTGTTCGATGACGTCGATCAGGGTCCGGGTGGCGACCGCCCCGAGTTCGACGAAGTCGAAGGCCACGGTGGAGAGCCGCAGTGCCGGGTGGGACGCGATGTCGAGGTCGTCGAAGCCCATGATGGAGACGTCGCCGGGGATGGTGCGGTTCCGCTCCAGCGAGTAGCGCATCGCGCCCATGGCGAGGAGGTCCGACGCCGCGAGGACCGCGGTGGGCGCGTGCGGGTCGAGGCGCGCCATCGCGTCGTAGCCGCTCTGTTGGGAGGACACGTCGCCCTGCACCACCAGGGCCTCCTCGACGTCGAGTCCGTGGCTGCGGAGCGCGGCCTCGTACCCGGACCTGCGGTCACGACCGACCGCGAGGTCGGTGGGATCGGCGGCGATCATGGCGATCCGGCGGTGGCCCTGGGCCAGGATGAACTCGGTGGCCTCGCGGGCGGCGCCGTGGTTGTCCACGAGCACGCTCGAGATCCCGTAAGCGCGGAAGTCCTGGGCCAGCGCGACGATCGGCAACCGATGCCGCTGGAGCCAGGCGGCGTGGTCGGGCGTGAACCGGGCGGCGACCCAGATGACGCCGTCTGCCTGACGCTCCAGGAGCATCGACAGCGACTCGAGTTCGCGCCGGACGCCGGCGGAGGTGTTGGTCAGGATCATCGCGAAGCCGGCGCTGCCAGCCGCGACCTCGGCGCCCTGCAGGATCTGAGCGGCGCCGGACGAACCGATCTCCGGCATCACCATGCCCAGCAGCCGCGACTCCTGTTTCTGGAGGCCTCGAGCCAGGCTGTTGGGGACGTAGTTGAGCGTCTCGATGGCATGGAGCACCCGTTGCCGGGTCGTGTGGTCCACCGGCTTGGAGTCGTTCACGACCCGCGACACGGTGGCGAACGACACCCCAGCCAGGCGCGCCACGTCCTTGATGGTCGGGGCCCTGCCGCTGGGTCTGTCCGTCTCACGCGTCACGTGCCTGCTCCTCTTCGTCCGCCTGCGTCTCCGTGCGTCACCGACGGTGGGATAACGTTTGCCTGTTGGAACCGTAGGCTACGTCGCGAGACGGTGGGACGTCAAGCAGCGGTCACAGCCGTCCGCGTGGTCGGCGGCCGCCGCATAGAGTGGACGAAGCCCCGCTCGACCCGCCCCATCCTGAGGAGCCCCCATGAAGTACCACCCGCTCGGCACCAGTGGTCTGCGCGTCTCCGACCTCTTCCTCGGCACCATGACCTTCGGTGAGGACTGGGGTTGGGGGGCTTCGCCGGAGGTATGTCGGCAGATGTTCGACGCCTACGCCGAGGCGGGCGGCAACGTCATCGACACCGCCGTCAACTACACCGACGGCTCGAGCGAGAAGATCGTGGGCGACCTGCTGAAGGCCGATCGCGACCGCTTCGTGGTGTCCACGAAGTACACCCTCAGCACCGACCCGAGCGACCCCAACGCGGCGGGCAACCATCGCAAGAACCTCATGCGCTCGCTCGACGCCAGCCTGAAGCGCCTGGGCACCGACCGGATCGACCTCTACTGGGTCCACATCTGGGACGCGCTCACGCCCGTCGACGAGACGATGCGGGCGCTCGACGACGCCGTGCGCGCAGGGAAGATCCTCTACGTGGGGATCTCCGACGCCCCCGCCTGGGTCGTCGCCCACGCCAACACGCTGGCGCAGTGGAAGGACTGGTCGCCCGCCGTCGCCATCCAGGTGCCGTACTCGCTCGTTCGGCGCGACGTCGAACGCGACCTGCTGCCGATGGCGGCCACCTTCGGTCTCTCGGTGGCGGCCTGGTCGCCCCTGGCCGGTGGCGTCCTCACGGGCAAGTTCCTCGACGCGCCGCCCGACGCCCCGACGCCCGCGCGGGTGGCGGCCCATCGGATCTCCGACCGCGACCGCGCCATCGCCAGCACCGTGCGGGAGGTGGCCGAGGGGCTCGGGGTGTCGGCCGCGCAAGTGGCCATCGCGTGGACGATGCAGGGACGTGGCCACGCGAGCGGACCGAAGGTGCATCCGATCGTGGGTGCACGGCGCCTAGAGCAACTCGTGGACAACCTCGCGGCGGCCGACCTCGTGCTGCCGCAGGCTGCGCTGGACGCCCTCGACTTGGCGAGCGCCATCACGCTCGGCTTCCCACACGACTTCATCCGCGACACCGCTTCGTTCGTGTACGGCGCGGCGGGCCAGAACGTCGTGCCCCGGCGTGGTCGCTAGGCCACCATGGCTCGGTCCGACGCGACCCCGATCGAGATCCGCCGTCTCACCAGCGCCGAGGCGGACGCGCTCGAGGCCCTCACCACCCTCCTCGGCGACGCCTTCGACCAGGTCGAGATCTACACGGGTCGGCGGCCGAGCCACGATTACCTCCGTTCGGTGCTCGCCATGGACACCTTCATCGCCCTGGTGGCGACGCACGACGACGCCATCGTGGGCGGCCTCGTCGCCTACGAACTGAAGAAGTTCGAGCGGGAGCGCAGCGAGGTCTACCTCTACGACCTGGCCGTGGCCAAATCGCACCGCCGGCGCGGCATCGCCGAGCGCCTGATCGGCGCCCTCGAGGAGGTGGCGGGCGCCTGCGGCGCCTACGTCGTCTTCGTCCAGGCCGACCCGGAAGACGAACCCGCGGTTGCGCTGTACACGAAGCTCGGCACGCGCGAGGAGGTCCTCCACTTCGACATCCCCGTCGAGGCCGAAGGTGGGGACGTATGAGGGGCACAGACGTGCAGGTCGTCGAAACGAACGGCGTGCGTCTTCACGTGCACGTCGCCGGTCCCGTGGACGGCCCCCTGCTGTTGCTGTTGCACGGTTTCCCCGAGGGCGCGTACGGGTGGCGGCATCAGGTCCCTCACCTGGCCGCGGCCGGGTACCGCGTGTGGGCAACCGACCACGGTGCGCCGGATCTGGTATGAACGAGATGTTTCGACACGTGTGCATCCAACGCGTCGCCACGCTAGGGGAGACCTTGCGGGCGGAAGCGCTCTTTTCGTCCAAGACGCCCCGAGGTCAGGGGACCGTTTCTCGTCACGTCCGTAGAACTCGAGGGCCTCATGGTGAACCCGAAACGTACGCGCGCACTCCTCTTCGCTCTCTTGGTTGGCGCACTGGTGTTGTCCGGCTGTCAGACGTCGTCGACGCCACCCGCTGAAGAGGTGACCTTGACGAGCGTGACGCCGAACTCGGGTCTCGTCACCGGGGGGAACTCCGTGACGATCGCGGGCAGCGGCTTCGCCGTCGGCCCGGCCGTCACCTTCGGCGGCACGGCGGCCACCGGTGTCGCGGTCACGAGCAGCGTGTCGCTCACCGCGACCGTGCCAGCGCATGCCGCCGGACCGGTCAGCGTCGTCGTCGCGAACACGAGCGGCAAGAGCGGCACGCTCGCGAACGGCTACACGTACGTTCCCGAGCCGACCGAGTTGGCCAAGAACGACTGGCAGGTCGACTTCACGTACCTCGGTGGCAGCGATCGCCTGGAAGTCTTCATCAACCAGTCCGGCGGCAACCTCACCGGCTCCAACCGCGACAACAACGCCGAGGTCGACGTCGTCACGACGGGCACCGTGACGGCCAACACCATCGTGGTCACGTTCACCCTGTCGAACGGTGGCAGCCCACGCGGCAGCGTGACGTGCACGGGGACGATCGACGCCGGCCCGCCGCAGACGATCTCGGGCACGTTCACCTCGCCTTCGAACGTGGCCGTGGGAGGCACCAGCGGGACCTGCGACTTCAGCTGAACGCCCCGGTGCTCCCAGGGGCCTGAAGATGTGACGCCGATCCCCTCGACACACGGTGCGTGCCGACCCCAGAATGGAGCGTCGGTACAGCACCGAGAGGGGTCGCGTCCATGGTCGTTCGGCTGGGTCGTGGTCTGTGGTTGGCAGGGTGGCTGTTGTTCGCCGGCGTCGGGCCGGGACTCGCGCAGGGGGCCCTCACAGGCGAACTCGAGGCTCCCGACGTCGCTGGCTACGTCGTCATCGCCTGCTTCGCCGACGTCGACGTCGGTTGCGACGAGGCCCGCAGTGGCTACGCCGCGATCGAAGGGGGCGGCTCGCGCGCCGCTTGGCGCATCGACGGACTGGAGCGGGGGCCCTTCCTGGTGTTGGGTTGGCTCGACGCCAACGGGGACGGCGAGGGCCAGGAGGACGAGCTCCTGGTGCTCAACGACGAGGCCGGCGAGCCGCGGCTCGTGACCGCGCCCGACGACGGGCTGGTCCTGCGCGCGGCGCGACCCGCGGCGGCGCCCACCCGTCGTTCGGTCCACGCCGCCGGCGCCGCCGAGCCGGCGGCGCCAAGCGGCCGCCGCCCTCGCCCCGCCGATTGGGTCGGCGTATGGCAGGAGATCCGCGCCTCGGGCGGCGACTATCGCGACCTCACCACCGGGAACGCCTTCTCGATGACCTCGGGCTTCTCGACGATGCTCAAGCTGCGCGCCGACGGGTCGTTCCTGTTCCAGTTCTACAGCTCCGGCGTCGCGCCCGATTGCGCCCTCGTCACGAACCTCGACACGGCCGTCGGCTGGGCTACCGTCGAGGGCTCGAACTTGGTCCTCCGGCCCACCGAGCGGAGCGTCGAGATCGGCCATTGCGCCAACTCGGGCACCTACGCTTCCGACCTCGAGCCGCTGGTCCTGCCCGCGCAGCTCACCGAGTCCTTCGACTTCGAAGGTCACCGGGCCTGGAAGCTCACCCTCGAGGGCGGGCCCGTGCCGCTCGATCTCGACCTGCTGTTCCGGCCGCCGTCGGCCACGCCGCCCCAGCCGGCCCAGGCCGACGATTTCGTCGTCGGCACCGATCCCCCCTACAGCGACATCCAAGGCGTCTGGTCGACCCACCCGAACAGCGACCTCGGCTTCTTCGACCCGGCCACCAACGCCTGGTACTTGCCCGAGTACAACGGCGCGCGTCACCTCTGGCTCCGCTTCACGGGGAACGGCTACGACCTCGCCCGCGCCTGGTCCAACTACGGGTTCGGCGGCATCTGCGAGAAGGACTACGTCTACTACGAGCACGGTCGCGCGGACTTGGCCACGCTCGAGGACATCGGCGGCCTGGGCGACCAGTTCCGCGGCCACGCCCGCTTCGAAGCCGACGACGCCCGCGTGGTGGTGCAGATCCGCGACTGCGGCTCCGACGACGGCGCCACGCTCTACACGCTGACGCCGCAAGTGAGCTACTACGAGTGGCGTTACCGGATGGCGACGAACGACATCGTCTCGATCCCCGAGGGGTTCTCGCTGTCGTGCCCGTGGTCGCGTTCGGAGTGGCAGTTCATGGTGTGCGACGGGAACCCGTACGGGCCGTCGTTCGGGCGGCGGTAGGGGACCGGAGTCCTGGCATGGACCCTCGTACATGAACTTCAGCTCCGTAGCTCGCCGGTGCCCTATGGTGGTCGTCTCATGAGCTGGCACGAGGCGTTCTCCGATCGGTACGACCTTTGGGCGGCCGAGATGACGGGCGACATTCCCTTCTACGTCGATCTGGCGCGCCAAGCGGACGGTCCGGTCGTCGAACTGGCGGTGGGCACCGGTCGCGTGGCGATCCCAGTCGCTCGTGCGATCGGGCGACCGGTGATCGGCATCGACATGTCCCCTGGCATGTTGCGACAGGCACGGAGGCACGCCGCCGCCGCAGGTTTGGACCTGACGCTGATCGAGGGCGACATGCGCGACCTCGCTTTGGACCAGCCGGCAAGCCTCGTCTACTGCCCCTTCCGAGCGCTCCTGCACCTGCCGACGTGGGCAGACCGGCGCCGCGTGTTCGAGCGGGTGGCGGCGTCGCTCGAACCGGGTGGTCGCTTCGCCTGGAACGCCTTCGCGTTCAGCCATCGGGCGGCCGTCCGTCTGGATGGCGTGCACCGGGTGGAGCCCGTACCGCACACCGCTCGCTACGCCGCAAGCGACAACCGTATCGACCTGGTCCTCGACGGCGGCGAGACGACGTCGCTTTGGTGGGCGACGAAGAACGAGTGGTTGGGCCTGCTCGACGTCGCGGGGTTCGAGATCGAGGCGCTCTACGGCGGCTTCGAGGGCGAGCCGCTCACGGACGAGAGCACGGAATACGTCTTCGTCGCGCGGCGGTGCCGCTCGGTCTCGTGATCCTCTTGCAGTTCGTTCGCTTTCCCTTGCGTACGACAAGGACCCTGGCGGGCGACTCGACGATCGCCGCGACCTCGAGCGGTCGGAACCGAATGCGGACGTCCGCCGTGAGCACGACCAGACCCTTGGCCGCGGCGACAGGAAGCCACGTCGTGTCGGCAACGCCCTGCTCGAAGAGGTCGCGATGACGGATGAGTTCGAATCCTGCGGTTCGAAGTGGCTCGACGAAGGCCGGTCCGTCGAGGTTCTCGTCGACGAAGAACTGCACCGATCAGGCAGCGGCGCCTTGGATGCTCGTGGCTGCCACTTCCGTGACGCGATCACCGCGCCTGGCCACGCTCTCAGGTTCGTCCACGCGGCTTACGACGGGATCGGTCTCACACCCGAAACACCTTCATCACCTCGTCGCCCAGGTGGTTGATCGCCTTCACCGCGATGCGCCCGGTGCTCGGCTTGGGGAACGGTCGCGAGACGGCGCTGCGCAGCGAGTCCCGGGCCTCTGCGTCGGCATGACGACGATGAGGTGACGCCGCGGGGTCGCAACCGACGTTACGCAGACGCCGGCCCGCGGTGCGGCGCTGTAGCGCAGGGTGCTACGCAGTGCTACCCTGGGCGCATGCGAGACATCACCCAGCGCGAACTCAGGAACGCGAGCGCAGCCGTCATGGACGCCGTCGAGCGGGGTGAAGCCTTCCGTATCACCCGGCACGGCACGGTCGTGGCGGAGCTGCGGCCGGCCGCGGGGCCCCAGTTCGTGGGCATCGCCGGCGTCGTGGCGGCGTTCGCACGCTTGCCGGCTGGCGGGCACGATGCGCTTCGCGCCGACGCCGATGCCGTGTTCGGTGAGGACCGGATCGGTGGCTGAACGCCTCGCGAGCGGTGTTCTCGATACGTCCGTGGTCATCGATCTACCGGTGATCGACGAGGCCCTGCTTCCCAGCCAGGTCACGATCACGGCTGTGACCTTGGCCGAGTTGTCGCAGGGGCCCCATCTGGCGTCCACGCCGCGCGAGAGGTCGCTTCGCCTCGAGCGACTGCAGGTGGTGGAGGCCGTCTTCACGGCGCCCCTGCCCTTCGACGCCGCGGCCGCACGACGCTACGGTTCGTTGGTCGCGCTCGTCCTCGAGGCTGGGAGAACTGTCCGTCCGAGACGTATCGATCTGATGATCGCCGCGACCGCCGCCGTGCATGGGCTCCCGCTCTACACCCGCAACGCCGCCGATTTCGACGGTTTGCACGAGGCGCTCGAGATCGTGGACGTGTGACGGAAGGTGCGGTGGAAGGTCCGAGGGCGCCCGTGGCCCCGAGCCGGACCGCCTTAGGATGACCCCCAGATGAACCCGTCGCCCACCGGCCTCCTCACGCTGAAACCCGTCGGCGCCGACGAGTGGCGCGACGTGACCGCCCTCGAGGTGACCGACGCCCAACGGGCGTTCGTCGCCGAACCCGCCTACTACTTGGCGATGTGCGCGTACGGCGGACTTTGGCGTCCTCTGGCCATCGTGCTCGACGGGCACGTGATCGGCTTCTTGATGTGGGCCGTGGACCCGGAGGACGACAGCTGCTGGCTCGGCGGCTTCCTCATCGATCGCCGCCACCAGCGGCGTGGATACGGCCGGCGGGCGCTCGAAGCCGCACTGAACATGCTCGCCACCGAGGGTGGCCACCGGCGGTTCGCGCTCTCGTACGCCCCCGACAACCCAGCCAAACCCCTCTACGACTCGCTCGGTTTCCGCGAGACGGGCGAGTGGGAGGACGACGAGGTCGTGGCGCGGCTGACGCTCCCCGCGGTCGACGAAACGTAGGCGGACGGTTCGTGTCGCTGCACGACGGCGAACTTCCCATCGACGCCGAAAGGGTGACGCGGCCGAAGCGGTCGATTCAGCCGTTCGCTCGAGCCTCCACCGGTGCCCGGTGAAGGTCGCGGAGGTCGCCCAGGAGGCGCGGCAGGATCTCGAAGGCGATCGCGCGATCGACCTCTAGGTCGTTGTCAGCCCCTACCAGCCCTCGGTCCCCGGCCCTCCCTTGAACGGCCCCACCACCCGCGACGTCACCCAGCTGCCGTAGAAGTCGCCGCCCACCGGCCGGACGACCTCGTCGTCGACGGTGATGCGGTCGACGCGCGACGGGTAGAAGGCGATCCAGCCGGCGATCGGTACGAAGTCGGCCGTGGGTGTGGCGTACCACCAGCATGCGGCCGGCGCCCGCCGGCCACCGACGACCAGGTCGGCGTACGAGGCGGCGCCCTTGAACTCGCACCAGGTGCGGCGAGCGATCGGCTCCAGGAGATCGGTGCGCACGTCCTCCGGCGGCAGGTAGTACACGGGCGCGTGCGAGGTCTCGAGGACCCGGACGGCGCGCCGGCTCTCGGCCACCGTCTCGCCGGCAAGGTCACGACGACGTGCTCGGTGGTGGGGTCCAGGACGGGGGGCCGGGGGTAGTCCCAGACCGACTCTTGTCCTGGGCCGGGGGGAGCGGGTGTGGGACGCTTCATGTCCGACGCTACCGGCTCGGCCCGCCCGTCACCGCTGGCCAGCACGCCATCGGTCTCTAGCGGCCGCGGATGCGTTCCACCCGCACGCGACCGTCGGCGCCCAGGGTCGCGCGGACCTCCACGTACCCGCCGCGGCGCGCGTCGTCGTCGACGCGTGCACCGGCGAGATCGAGCGGGAGCCCGTCGAGCGTGCCGTCGGCGAGCCAGGTGCCGTGCAGGCGAACCTCGGCGCCGACCGGCACGGCGGCAGGCGCGCCGTCGGCGTCCGGGGCCCCCGCGGCGATCCAGGCGACGATCGTCTCGATGGCGGCGTCGTCGAGGTACGGCGGCCCGTCGAACGGCATGCGCGGTTGGGCCTGGCCGCGGATGCGGCGGACCAGCTCCGAGGCCTCCGGGTCACCGGGGACGATGCGGGCGCGGTCGTCGACGCTCAGCGCCTCGGCGTACGTGTCGAGGCGGTAGCCCTCCGGCGGACCGCCCATGATGCCGGACGCGGTGTGGCAACGCACGCAGTTCTGGGCCAGGATCGGCCCGACCTGAGCGAAGGTGACCGGGCCGTCGGTCGCCGCGGGGGGCTGGGGCGGAGGCTCGGCGGGGACGGGCGCCGATCGCGCCGTCGGCGTCGGCGCCGGCTGCGATCCAGCGCACGAACAGGTCGATCTCCTCGTCGCTCAGGAACGGAGGTCCCGTGAGCGGCATGCGCGGCAGCGACTCGCCCCGCAGGCGCCGGACGATCTCGCTCGCGTCCGGATCGCCGGGCACCACGACCGGTCCGCGCGCGCTGCCGTCGAGAAGACCTTCGGGGCTGTCGAGTCGTAGGCCGAGGGGTGCGCCGCCCCCGACGTGGCACAGGACGCAGCGGGTCTGCAGGATCGGTTCGAGGTCGGCGTAGGTGACCTCGTCCTGAGCGACCGCGCCCGTCCAGGCAGCGGCGACGACGAGCACGAGGGCGAACGTTCGACGACGTCTCATGGGTCCTCCAGACCGGCCGGTCGTGGCGCGAGGTGGAGCGAGGTTACCGTGGAGGCGTCCATGACGCACACCGTCTTCATGTCCCCTCGCCTGCACTGCCGCCACTGGCGCAAAGACGACCTGGCCGCCATCCTCGAGGTCTACGGCGACGCCGACGCGATGCGCTTCGTGGGCGACGGCTCGCCGCTCCCGCCTGGTGAGGCGGCGCGTTGGCTGGACGTCACCGCCCGGAACTACGAACGGCGCGGCTACGGCATGTTCGCGCTCGAGGACCGCGCCTCCGGGCGGGTCGTCGGCTTCGTGGGGCTCGTCCATCCCGGCGACCAGCCCGAGGCCGAGGTCAAGTACGCCTTCGTGCGCGACGTGTGGGGGCGTGGGCTCGCCACCGAGGCGGTGCGGCACCTGCTCGCGGATGCGGCGCCCGCGTACGGACTGACCGACGTCATCGCGACGGTCGACCCGGAGCACACCGCGTCGCAGCGCGTCTTGACGAAGGCAGGGATGCGCGTGCGTGAGGACCGCGTCAACGCGGATGGGACGCGCACGCGTGTGTTCGCCTGCACGCTGCCCCTCGACACGACCGCCCTGCCGCTGACCGAGGCCTCCTTCGCCCGCGCCGTCGACGAGACAGCGGCGAACGATCCCGTCCTGGCGGGCGTGGTCGAACGCTGGGGCCGGCCGCCGTTCTGGCGCCACCCGGAGGGTTTCGCCGGACTGGTGCACGGGATCCTCGCGCAACAGGTGTCGCTCGAGTCCGCGGTCGCGACGTTCGGCAAGCTCGAGGCGGCGCTCGGTCGGGTGGAGCCGTCCACCTTCGTGATGCTCGGCGACGACGAGCTGCGCGCCATCGGCTTCAGCCGCCAGAAGGCCGGGTACGCGCGCGGTCTGGCGGAGGCGGTCGCCGGCGGCGGTCTCGACCTCCTGGCTTTGGACGGTGCGCCCGACGACGAGGTCCGGCGGACCCTCCTGGCGGTCAAGGGCATCGGGCGCTGGACCGCCGACGTCTACTTGCTGTTCGCCCTCAAGCGGCCGGACGCCTGGCCCTCGGGCGACCTGGCCCTGGCGAAGGCGGTCCAGGAGCTCTACGGGCTCGAGGCGACGCCGACGTGGGACGAGCTCGACGTCTGGGCCGAGCGCTGGCGGCCGACGCGGGCGGTGGCGGCACGGTTCTTGTGGCACGACTACCTGTCGCGGCGGGGGCGGGGATCGGTGGCACCGACGCGTCCCTGACCCGAGTCGGACCCCGGCTTCGCTTCACGTCGTCGCCGCGCTACCGTGGTCCATGGACGTCACCACCCACCCGCTGACCCCCGAGCGCTGGGACGACTTCGAAACGGTGTTCACGGCCAAGGGCTGTTCGATGGCCCGCGGCTGCTGGTGCATGTACTACCGGGAATCGGGGCAGGTGACGCCGCCCGAGGGCGTGAGCGCCACCGACGACCGGCGAGCGCGAGCGCAGGCGCTCACGTCCGCCGATCCCCCGGCCGGCCTGCTCGCCTACGCCGACGGCGTACCGGTCGGCTGGGTGGCCGTCGCGCCACGCTCGGCGTACCCGCGCTTGGTGCGCTCGCCGGTGGCGAAGGCGGTCGACGACCTGCCGGTGTGGTCGGTGGTCTGCTTCGTCGTCCCCTCGGCCTTCCGTGGCCACGGGGTGGCGCGTGCGCTGTTGCGCGGCGCCATCGCCCACGCCGCCTCCCACGGCGCCGTCGCGCTCGAGGCGTACCCGATCGACAAGCCCGGACGTGGCCAGGACACGTTCCTGTGGAACGGCGTGCGCTCGATGTTCGAACGCGAGGGTTTCGTCGAGGTGGCGCGGCGCCGGCCCACCAGACCGGTCATGCGCCGACGGCTCGACCACGGTCCGTGACGGCGTGCGGTCACGCTAGCCGTTCTCGTCGCCCCGGAACAGCACGCTCACCACGAGCCCCGGCGCGACCTCTGCGTCGCCGATCACCCCGAACCCGAGCTTGCGATAGAAGCGGAGGTTCTTCTCGCCGCTGGTGACGAGGTCGACGCCTTCGGAGAGCGGGTGGTCGCGCGACAGTCGCTGGACCTCGTCCACGAGCCGCCGGCCGATCCCGGCGCCCTGGTGCGCCCGCCGTACGCCGAGGAGGTTGAGGTGGAGGTGCGGTCGGCCGACCTCGAAGGACGCCGCGACGCGCCCGATCGCTTCGTACCGCTTCCTCGCGTCCTCGCCGAGCTCGCGCCAGAGCGCCTCGCGGTGGCCGGCGAGGGTCTCCGGGCTCTCGGCCCAAGGGAACGACACCAGCGCGGCGCCGACGAGTCCGGAGCCGTCGACGACGCCGAGGACGGGTTCGTCGCGCAGCCGTCGCGCCTGCACGAAGAACCCGGCCAACGCGCGGACGTGCGGCTCCCGCGTCACGGCTGCGTCGCCGACGACGTAACGGAGGGTCGCGTCGTCGGCGAACGCCTCCGTCAAGACCGCGATGGTGTCCTCGTCCTGGGCCGAACCCACCGGGACGACGGGTCGGGGAGGTCGTGTCTCCATGGGGCCCATCATGCCCGCTGAGCGGCGTTTCGTCGTTTCCGGCCGTCGCCTCGTCGTCGCCGTCGCGCTAACGTGGTCCATCCGTAGGTACGGACCTCGCTGAGAGGTCGGAAGGCGATCTCGTGCTCGACGATCAGGAGACCCTCATGCGCGAACTCACGCAGTTCTACATCGACGGCCGCTGGGTCGACCCGGCGGTCCCGCAGGCGTTCGACGTCGTCAACCCGGCCACCGAAACGGTCACCGCACGCATCTCGCTCGGTGGCGAGGCGGACGTCGACCGCGCCGTGGCGGCCGCACGGAAGGCGTTCGACGGCTTCGCCCGGACCTCCCGGCAGGAGCGCGTCGACCTGCTCGAGGCGTGCGCCGCCGTCTACGAGAAGCGCTTTGAAGAGATCGCCGCCGCGATCAGCGAGGAGATGGGGGCGCCGATCACCCTCGCGCGGACGTCGCAGGCCAAGGCGGGCCTCGGCCACCTGCAGGAAGCCGCGCGGGTGCTGAGGGAGTTCGCCTTCGAGGAGGACCTCGGCGCCCACCGGGTGTTCAAGGAGCCCATCGGCGTCTGCGCGCTGATCACGCCATGGAACTGGCCGATGAACCAGATCGGCTGCAAGGTCGCCCCGGCGCTGGCCGTCGGCTGCACGGTGGTCCTCAAACCGAGCGAGTTCGCGCCCCTGTCGGCGCGGCTGTGGGCCGAGGTCATGCACGAGGCGGGCGTGCCCGCGGGCGTCTTCAACATGGTGTACGGCGACGGACCCGGCGTCGGCACGTCCTTGACGAAGCATCCGGACGTCGACATGGTGTCCTTCACCGGCTCCACGCGCGCGGGCACGCTCGTGGCCCAGAACGCCGCGCCCACCGTCAAGCGCGTGACCCAGGAACTCGGGGGGAAGTCGCCCAACGTCATCCTGGACGACGCCGACCTGGCCGCCGCGGTCCGTCGCGGCGTCCGCAGCATGTTCACCAACACCGGCCAGTCGTGCAACGCGCCCTCGCGCATGCTGGTGCCGGCCGCGAAGCTCGCCGAGGCCGAAGCCGTGGCGCGCGAGGTGGCGCA
Source organism: uncultured Trueperaceae bacterium (assembly GCA_963839375.1). Taxonomy (GTDB): domain Bacteria; phylum Deinococcota; class Deinococci; order Deinococcales; family Trueperaceae; genus JAABTL01. Next base: position 354,197 of record CAWIUY010000024.1, read on the forward strand.
GAGCGTCGTGGTCGGCGACCCCACCGACCCCGACACGCAGATGGGACCGGTGGTCTCGCAGCTCCAGCACGACCGCGTCCAGGCGCTCATCCAGAAGGGCGTCGACGAAGGCGCCCGGCTCGTCGTGGGAGGTCCTGGCAAGCCCGAGGGGATAGAGACGGGTCACTTCGTCCGCCCCACGGTGTTCTCGGACGTCGACAACGACATGACCATCGCCCGCGAAGAGATCTTCGGGCCGGTGCTGGTCATGATCCCGTACGAGAACGAGGACGAGGCGATCCGCATCGCCAACGACACCCCGTACGGTCTCGCCGCGTACGTGCAGAGCGGCGACATCGAGCACGCCCGCCGGGTCGCCTCACGCATCCGCGCCGGCAACGTCCACCTCAACGGCGCCTCGAGCGGCTACGACGTGCCGTTCGGTGGCTTCAAGCAGTCGGGCAACGGCCGCGAATGGGGGGCGCACGGCTTCACGGATTTCCTGGAGATCAAGGCGGTCAAAGGCTACGCCTCGTGATCTCGAGAGCCGGCGCCCCCGACGCTCACTCGTTGTCGTACGTGATCTCCACGTAGGGCAGGCGCGACGTGCCGGGCTCGTCCTCCGCGAGGAACGTCGCCAGGTCGGCCTGACCGTCGCCGTCGCTCGCGACGGAGAACTGCAGCACGAGCTGGAGTCGGTCGCCACGGACGGCGCGGTTCGCCCAGGCGTCCTGCACGGCCATGGTGACGTCGAACGTCATCGACCCGAACGAGCTCGTCCCGTCGAACGGCAGGGTCGCGGCACCGGGTAGGTAGCTGGCGCCGGTGAAGTCGCCGATGTCGAGCGTGTCGCCGTAGTCCGCGTGGAAGGCGCGCAGGTCGTTCAGGGTCGAGTACGGCGTGCCCTGGACTTCGTTCAAGAAGATCGTCACCTCGGCCGTGTCGATGGCGACGAGGTCCTCGGGCAGGTTCCAGTCGAACGTCAGGAACGAACGGTACCCGTGGTCGAAGCCGTCGTCGCCGACCAGCAGGACGTCACCGGAGACCGCCGTCCCGAGCTTGCCGTTGTCGTTCACCCACCCGCTGAGGGTGCGATCCGCGTGGAAGAGGCGCGTGTCGGATGCGGGGACACAGCTGAGGGCGGCCACGTCCTTCGCTTCGAGGCCCCGATCGGCGTCGACCGCGCGAGCCGTGAGGATGAGGTCGTCGCACGGCACGGTGGCGGTGAAGACCTCGCCGCTCGCCGAGGTCGCGAAGGCGACGCTCGGGCTGCCGGCGCCGATCTGGTAGCTCCACTCGATGCTCACCGCGCTCGGGTCGGCGAACCCGAGCGCGGTGGCGCCGAGCGACACCTCGCCGTCCGACCTGAGCGTGCCCAACGGATCGATCTCGACGCTCGGCACGTCGCCGACGCGCACGAGGGCGACGCCTGCGGGGTTCGTGCCGCGTGTGAACGTGCCCGAGGCGGTACCGGGATCGCCGTTGTGCAGGTACGCGAACACGCTGCCCGCGATCCCAGCGCGATCGTCCATCGCGAACGAGACCGTCTCGCTCACCACGTCGACGGTGCCGGTGACGGTCGCCGCGTCGTGGGTGGTCACGCCGGAGAACACGCCCGTCGGCAGCATCTGCGTGATGACGAGGTGGTCCTCGTCGCCGAGCCCCAGGAGCCGCCACGTGCCGAGGTACGCGTATGGGTCCCCGGCCGCCCCTGCGAACACGCTCGGCAGCGGTCCGTCCTTGTGGGCGTAGAACCCGAACGTGCTCGCGCTGCCCGGCGGACTGAACGTTCCCGCCATGAAGACCGGCTCCGCCGCGGGCACGTACCCCGTGAAGTGCGTTCCCGAGAGGGTCTCGTAATCGAGCGCAGGGTCGGCGAAGTCGACGTGGAAGTCGAGGTCGATGCTCGTGCTGCTCGCGCCGACGGTGGCGGCGCCGTTCACGCGGTAGGTGTCCCCGGACGCTCCGAGCAGCACCCCCAAGCGTCGGTCCTGCTGGCCGTCGAGGCTCGAGGGTTCGAACATGCCCGACATCCGGTTGATGTCGAGCGTGGCGAGGCCGCCGTCGTACACCAGGTCCCAGCGGCCAAGGGTGATCTGGGGGTGGACGTTGCCGCGCCCGGGATCCGTGACGCCGCCGAGGACGTCGGCGGATAGGAAGCTGCCGGGGTCGGTGACGAACGCGTACTCGAGCCGTTGGTAGGCGCTGCCACCCCAGGAGTTCTTGGCGATGAAGACCGGGTCGTCGGGGTCGGACCGGTCGTAGCCGATCAGGAGGACGGCGTGGCCGCGACAGCCTTCGTCGGCTGCGCCGGTGCGCCACACGCCATCGTCATCGGTGATGCCATCGCGGAAACAGAACCCCAGGGCGATCTCTTGGCCGCTGAAGAGCACCTGCTCGTACCAGCTCGGGTCGTGACGGCTGGTGGCGGGCACCTTCGAGAAGCCCGTGATGCCGTACGCGCCGTGGGTGAGCGCATCGCGCGGGAACGGTGTGTGCGTGAGGGGTGAGGGGATCTGGTAGGCGGTGGGCTCGTCCTGCAGGTTCCAGTCGTCGTAGACGGACTGGAGCACCGAGTCGTCGGAGGGGTCGATCCGCGGCACGTCTCCGTCCTGGTTCGGGTTGCCGTAGCTCGCCGAGCCGACGTAGGGCGCCTCGGCTTCGACCGGGATGCGGTAGCGCAGCAGGCGCCCGAACACCCCTTCGACCGAACCACCCCCACCCGTGCCCAGCGTGTTCTCGCGGACGTCGGCCGCGTCGGGGGCGGGCGGCCGCAGGCGCGTCATGCGGTAGATGTGGCTCGCGAACTGCTCCGAGAGGTCGCGTGAGCCGAACCCCAGATGCCGGTACTCCGCCTCCATCGCGGCCACGGCAGCGAACGTCTGGCACGTCCCGCGGCCTCCCTGGTTCCGGATCGCGGTCTGGAAGGCGGCGAGGGTGAACTGGTCGGGCAGGTGGCTCGTCGACCGGCCGAGCGAGTCCCCGCCCAGGCGCCGGGAAGCGGGACCGAGTGCGGCGAGGTCGAAGTCGGGCGGCTCGGGACCATCCGACTCGGTCAACTCCTCCGCGGCGAGCAACCGGAAGCGCGATCCGTCGGCGAGCACGACGACCTCGCCTTCCTCATCGGACTCGAACCCGTCGATCGGCACCGACGCGACCGAGAACGGCGCGCCGAGGACGGCTTCGGACGGGTCGGACACGGCGGTCGCGCCGACCGTGCGCACGACGAACCGGTAGGGCGTGAAGTTGGTCAGGCCGTCGATCGAAGCCGCGGTGGTGGCGGCGCCGACCTCGGCGGCCAGCTCGAACGAAGCGCTCGGTGGATCGGCCGGTGCGACGAACACCCGGTACCCGAGGACCTCGCGCGCGTCGACGGGGAGCCACGCGAGATCCACGGCGCCGTCGCGCTCCACGACGCGCAAGCCCTCGGGCGCGTTCAACGACGAGCCGACGTTCGAGCTGCAGGACGCCAGCGCGAGGATCAGTACGAGGGTCGGGGCGACGACCAGATGCCGGCGGACGCGGACGAGTGACTCGGGGGCGTAGCGCATGCGGGTCCCCTTTCGATGTGGGCCGATGGTAGCAGAGGGTTGCCGAGATTCGAACCGGGCGTCGTCGTGGGGAGACCGTTCTCGTTCACCTCCTACGGCCGCGGTAGCCTCTCGGCATGCACGTCACGCGACGCTCGTTCGTCCGCGCTTGGGTCTGCTGCGGTCGGCTGGTCGACCCTGCCGGGCGCTGACGCCCGCGATGTCCCACCGCATCCACGTCTTCGGCGCCTCGGGCTCCGGCACCACCACGCTCGGTCGGGCGGTCGCGAGCGCCCTCGGAGCGCGTTTCCTCGACACGGACACCTACTACTGGTTCGCCACCGAGCCACCGTTCACGCACAAGCGTGAGCCGGCCGAACGGTTGTGGCTGATCGAGCGCGACGTCGCGGGCGCGGTCGACTGGGTGCTCTCCGGCTCGCTGTGCGGCTGGGGCGACGCGCTCATCGACCGCTTCACCCTGGCCGTGTTCCTCCACCTGGACCCCGACGTGCGCCTGGCGCGGCTCGTCGACCGCGAGCGCCGGCGGTACGGCGCACGGATCGACGTCGGCGGCGACCTGCACGAGGCACACGGGGCCTTCGTGGCTTGGGCACGTCGCTACGACGTCGCCGGCGAAGAGGTCCGCAGCCGCGCGCTGCACGAGCGGTGGATGACGCGGCTGCCGTGCCCGATCCTGCGCCTCGATGCGGTTCGCTCGGTGACCGACCTCCGCGATCGTGTCGTCGACACCGTGCGGGCCGCCGCGCACTGAGCGCGAGAGCGTGCGCTTCGCCGGGCGCTCGCGTAGCATCGGCTCCAGCGCGGCGATCGGGAGGGCGGTCATGCGGGTCGAGTTCACCGGCGAGGTCTTCGTGTGGCGCGGTCCCGCGCCGTTCTTCTTCGTGGCCGTCCCCGAGGACGAGAGCCGGGAGGTCAAGGCGATCGCGGCGGCCGTGACCTACGGCTGGGGCATGATCCCCGTCCGCGCGCAGGTGGGCGCGACCGAGTGGCAGACGTCGCTCTTCCCGAAGAACGGTCGGTACCTGGTACCCCTCAAGGACGCGGTGCGCAAGGCGGAGGGGATCGGCGAAGGGGACCGGATCGACGTTCGGCTGGAGGCTTGGTAGGGGCCGGGCCGGCCTGCTCTCGGGATTTCGCCTAGACCGCCGCCACCGCCGGCCGCGACCGTGCCGCGACGCCGCCCAGCACGACGGCGATCGCCGCGTAGATCACGCCGCTCGCGCCGAGGACGACCAGCGTGTCGATCTCGACGAGTTGCGCCGTGAAGTTGAGCATCTGGTGCAGCAGGATGGCGTAGAGAAGGTTGCCGCCCTTCCCGCCGTGGATCAGACCGATCACGACCGAGAACGCGACGATGCTCACGAAGAAGAAGAGCGCGTAGAGGAGCAGGTCGAGCCCCGCGTACCCGGACACGAACCAGAGCGGTACGTGCCAAAGGCCCCAGATCACGCCCACGAGCAAGGACGCCGAGACGAGCGAGTGCCGTCGCTGGAACTCACCCAAGAGGTAGCCGCGCCACCCGAGCTCTTCGCCCAGCGGCCCGCGGATCAGGTTCGTCAGGAACAGCAGTCCGAAGGCGCCGGGGGAGAGGTCGACCAGCAGTTCGGCGGGTCCCGTTCCGGTCGCGAACGCGTAGCCCACCGCGATCAGCGTGATCGCGAGGACCGGGATCAGGATCGACGCCACCAGGGGCGCCAAACGGACCTGCGGGCTGAACTGGCGGCCGACGAAGCGGAAGAACGGCGTCCCCGGATGGACCCGGCGGTGGACGACCGCGTACGCGACCGTGGGGGTCCAGGCCATCGCCACCTGCATGACGACGACGGCCCACGCCGGGGCGCCCGTCGCGATGAGCAGGCCGGTCACGGCGAAGCCCGCGATGAAGAGCCCGAACGTCAGCACCAGGAAGAGCGGAAGCGGTTTCACGAGGTCCTCTCCCATCGGAACCCGCCGTCGTCGGGCCGCGCGTCGGACGTCGACCGCGCACACGGCACCGAGACCACCCGGATCCCAGGATAGGCCAGCCGATCCGGGCCGTGCGACGCGCTCGGAGCTCAGGAGCCGCCCCTCGCTCAGAGGGCGCGCATGCGGTTGTTGCGCGGCTGGTGCTCGAGTTCGGCCAGGCCGAGCGCTTCGAGCAAGGGGGGCAGGTAGACGCCGAAGCGGCCGCGAAGCCCCTTCTTCGTGCCGTACCAGCCGCCGACCGGGTTCTCCGGCGAGCGCCCCCACGCCTCGACGGTGCCTTCCGCGGCCGGCTTCTGCTCGTCGGCGCCACCCAGCGGCACCCAGTCGCCGCGTTCCTTCAAGTAGGCGTGCAGGTCGTCGACGCTGCGCGCGAGGTACGTCAGCGTGGTCTTGCCCACGCGACACACCAGCACCGGTGGGTCGGCCTCGTCGTCGCGATGGATCGTGTACGAGGAGGTGCCCGGTGGGGTGGTGAGCTGCCAGGGGTCATGTGCCGTGCCGGATCCGATGGTCGATGCCACGTCGCTCCTCCTCGGCGCCGCGGCCGCGTTCTGCGGTGGGCGACCCCGCGATGTTAGGCGTTGCCGGCGTCCGTGTCTTTCACGAATCGGACGACGTTGGGTGCGGTGGGGCAGTGTCGCACGCGGGTGTGGCCGCTGGGTCGCCGGCGCCGGCGGGGCTCCGGGTACGGTCGGAAGGGCGCGCGGAGGGCCGCGCCGGGAGGAGGCGCGATGATCACGTTCGGACGCATGGTGGTCCTCGTCGACGACTACGACGAAGCCTTGAGGTTCTACGCGGGCACGCTCGGCCTGACGGTGGCGACCGACATCGACGCGGGCCCGCGCCGCTTCGTGCATCTGACGTTCCCGGGTCAGGGGCCCGTCGGCCTCTGGCTCCTCCACGCGGAGACCGATGCCGACGCCGCGTCGATCGGTCGCCAGACGGGCGACCAGCCGTGCGGGGTCCTCTACACGGAGGACATCCGAGCGGAGCACGGTCGCCTCGTGGAGCTGGGCGTCCGGTTCGTGGCGCCGCCGGCGGAGGACGAAGGATCGATCCACGCCCAACTGTTCGACCCGTTCGGCAACCGGTTCGTCCTCGTCGAGCTCACCGGGGCGTGAGTAGGCGCCGACCGCGTCCGTCGCCTCCGCCGAGCGGGCGTACCATCGAGCCATGACGTCACTCGCCACGGTCTACGAAGGTTGGGAGGGCAAGGTCGCGCTCGCCTGGCTCGAAGCCTCGTGGCAGCCGATCGCCCGCGTGCTCGAGGAGTGGACCGTGGCCGACCTCGCCACGACGTACCGCCACCGGTGGCAGGGGCAGGAGTACGCCGTATCGCGGCAGTGGACGATCTGGCGCATCATGGCGCACGACGTCCACCACGGCGGACAGCTGGCGATGATGCTCGCCCTCCTCGGTGTGGACGCCTTCGAGCTGCGGGCCCTCGGTGGGCACATCGTGATGCCACCCCTCGCAGCGTCCGAGCCGGGCTAGGGTCGCTGCGAGGACGAGCACGTCACGTTGGCTTCGCCGCATCGCCCTCCTGCGCCAGCGCCTGCGCCAACCGCGTCACGAACGCCACCAGCACGCCGACACCCACGAAGACGTAGATCATCGTGAAGACCTTGCCCGCGTTCGTGACCGGATGGAGGTCGCCGTACCCGATCGTCGTGAGCGTCATGACGCTCAGGTAGAGGGCGTCGAGCGGCGTGAGACGTTCGACGGTCGCGTAGAAGACCGTGCCGGAGACCAGCAGCGCGACCGTCAGGGCCGCCGTCGAACGGAAGAGCGGGTCGCTCCACGCGCGCGCGATCGCGCGGAGCCAGGGTGAGCAAGAACGAGAGCATGACGCTCCTCCTCGAGGGGGTGGCCGGACGATACCCAGGAGCGCACAGCGGCGGCGCGGGCGGGTACGCTGAGGGCAGCATGGACCCCCACGTCGTGGCCGTGGCCGTCAGCGCCGAACACACCTTCTCGAAACCCACCGTCGACGCGATCGAGCTGGTCGCGGGCTTCGGCGTGCGCGGCGACGCGCACGCCGGCGCCACCGTCCGGCATCGCTCTCGCGTCCGCAAGGACCCGTCGGCGCCCAACCTGCGCCAGGTGCACCTGGTGCACCGCGAGCTGTTCGACGAGCTCGAGGGCCACGGCTTCGCGGTCGCACCGGGCGACATCGGTGAGAACGTCCTGACGGCGGGCATCGACCTGCTGGGTCTGCCCGCCGGCACACGCCTGCACCTGGGCGCGGGGGCCGTCGTCGAGGTGAAAGGGTTGCGCAACCCATGCTCGCAACTCGACGACTTCCAGCCGGGCCTGATGGCGGCGGTCTTGGACCGTGCGCCGGGTGGGGACCTCGTGCGCAAGTCGGGCGTCATGGGCGTCGTGCTGCACGGCGGCATCGTCGTTCCGGGCGACCCGATCCGCGTGGAGCTGCCCGAGCGACCGTTCCGGACGCTCGCGCCGGTATGAGATGCGCCCGCCCGTGCGGTGGGGTGCGCGACCGCTTCGGGCTCTGGTGGCAGGTCGTTCCTCAGGAAGTGGCCGGCTGGATGGCGTCGGACGACGAGGCAGTGCGCGATCGCGTGTTCCAGGCGCTCATGCCGATGCGGCGGATCGACGTGGCGGCGCTCGAGCGCGCGTACCGAGCGGGTTGACGCCGTCATGCGCACCCAGTACTACACCGCCACGAGCCTCGACGGCTTCATCGCCACGGAGGACGATTCGCTCGAATGGCTGTTCCCGCTCGGCGAGCTCGGTTCGTCGAGCTACCCGGCCTTCATCGCCGAGGTCGGGGCGCTGGCGATGGGGTCGACGACCTATGAATGGATCCTGCGCCACAGCGAGAAGGTGGAGGCCGAGGCAGGCGCACCGTGGCCGTACACGCAGCCCACGTGGGTGTTCACCCATCGCCGGTTGCCGACCGTGGCGGACGCCGACGTCCGCTTCGTCTCGGGCGACGTCGTCCCGGTCCACGCCGCCATGCGTGAGGCTGCGGCCGGCAAGAACGTATGGGTGGTCGGCGGCGGCGACCTCGCGGGTCAGTTCTTCGACGCCGGGTTGCTCGACGAGCTCATCGTCCAGGTCGGTTCGGTCACGCTCGGCCGGGGCAGACCGCTGTTCCCGCGGCGGGTGCTGCATCCGACGCTGCGGCTCGTGTCCGTCCGGCAGATGGGACCCACGATGCTCGAGCTGCGGTACGAGGTCGACCGTGGCGCGGGCACCGGTGACGTCTAGGAGGCTCTCATGGAGGTGAACCCATGCCATCCGACGGTGTCGACCTGAAGGCCAAGCTCGCTCTGTTCTCCGAACACTGGGCGCCGCGCGTCGTCGCGGAGGTCAACGACCACCAGCTCAAGCTCGCGAAGTTCGAGGGGGACTTCGTCTGGCACGCCCACGCCGACGCCGACGAGGCGTTCCTCGTGCTCGCCGGCGCCATGCGGATCGAGTTCCGCGACGGCGTCACGCATCTCGCCGAGGGCGACCTGTGCGTCGTGCCGAAGGGCGTCGAGCATCGGCCACGTGCGGACGCCGAGTGCCACGTCCTGCTGATCGAGCCGCGCGGTGTCGTCAACACCGGCGACGCAGGGGGCGAACGCCGGGCGGCGAACGACGTGTGGATCTAGGCGGCGCCCGCCGCCGGGTACGGCACGGATGCGGTCGGCGGCGGCAACCCGGTTCGGCGACCCGCCTAGCGCAGCAGCTCGGCGACCAGTGTGACGATCACCGCCACGACGGCACCGATGATCGCGCTGAGGGCGGCCGCGCGTAGGACGCGTGGCGACAGCGCCCGGTGCGAGGCCTGGTACCCGAGGGAGATGGCCCCCCCGATGATCACGAGCGCCAACAGGTCCCAGCTCGCCTGTCCGAACGCGAAGGCACGGTAGGCCACGGCCGCGAGCAGGCCGAAGGTGAGGACCACGTACGCCAGCCGGTAGCCGGCGTTCCCGACGGCGATGGTTCGCTCGTCACGGTCGGTCTGCATGGGCGACATCCACGTCTCCTTCCAAGGCGAAGAGCCGTTCGACGTCCAAGCCCAGGCGCCGCGCGAGCGTGAAGGCGAGCAGCGTGGACGGCACGTATTGCCCGGTCTCGATCGAGCTGATGGTTTGGCGGGTGACGCCGGCGAGCGCGGCCAGGTCGGACTGCGAGAGGTTGCGTTCGGCGCGAGCGACGCGGAGCCGGTTCGTCAAGCGTGGGGGCATCGGGGCACCTCCGTCGCCTCGTGTCCCCAGGATGGCGCTTCGCCCGAACGGATGTCAAGTACACTAGGCAAGATGCCTAGTGTGGTAGGCACGGCCCGCTGGCCGGTCCGGCGGAGGCTCCTCTGCCGGCGTCCGTCGCCGTCGTCGGAGACGGCGTGGTCGGAGGGCGACCGCACGTCGACCCCGGCGGCTATGGTGTCCGCACGCTCCGGACTTCCGGGGCGCGAGGAGGTGCCAGGATGGCGGAACCGCAGGACTGGAAACCCACGTCGTACACGTCGTTGTCGCCGTACCTCGTCGTCTCGGACGCGAGGCGGTTGATCGACTTCGCCCAGGAGGTGTTCGGGGCACGTGTCCTCCAGCGGTTCGATCGACCCGACGGGTCGGTTCTGCACGCCGAGGTCCGCATCGACGACTCCGTGTTCATGGTGAGCGACGGCGGCGAAGCCTACCCACCGTTCCCGTCGATGCTCCACCTGTACGTCGACGACGTCGACCGTGTCTTCGAGCGGGCGGTCGCGGCCGGCGCCACCGCGATCGATGCGCCTCGTCGCCAAGAGGGTGACCCTGACAAGCGCGGCATGGTCCACGATCCGGTGGGTACCACGTGGGCGATCGCGACGCGGGTCGGGGGATAGCGCCGGGCAGAACGCCACGGGCGTCACGAGGAGGTCGGCATGGAGGGACACCGCGGACCGGGTCGCTACGGCGTGGACCCGCACCTGGACACCGAGATCGAGGACCTCGAGCGCCGGATCGAGGCGCTCAAGGCGGAGCGCTCCGAGGCTCGTCGCCGGCGCGGTCCCGAGCCCGTCGAGGACATGGAGGTCGACACGGGGGAGGGCGTGCGTCGGTTGTCCGACCTGTTCGGCGAGCACGACGACCTGCTGCTCGTCCACAACATGGGGAGGACCTGCGCGTACTGCACGCTGTGGGCCGACGGGCTCGCCGGCCTGCTGCCGCACCTGACGCGGCGCTCGGCGGTCGTGCTGCTGACGCCCGACGCACCCGACGTCCAGCGTGCGTTCGCGGCGTCCCGTGGTTGGCCGTTCGTGATGGCGTCGGATCCGACGCGCGCGGTGGCGCGTGCGCTCGGGTTCGCGACCGACGAGGGTTTCTCGCTGCCGGGCGTGTCGGCGCTGCGCCGCACCGCCGACGGTTCGCTGGTGCGCACCGGCCGCGCGGAGTTCGGTCCCGGCGACGACTACTGCGCGGTGTGGCCGCTGTTCGACCTGCTGGAGGGCGGCGTGGGGGATTGGGCGCCGCGGATCTGAGCGAGGCGATCGCGCCACCAGGCCACCGCCCACCGAGGAGGATCGATGCCGGACTTCGCCGACGTCTTCACGCGCTTGCGGGCGCTGATGGAGCCCTACGCGCCCGACCTCGGGACGGCCGTCGACCGGGACGACGAGGTCAGCCTGAACAGCGGACACGTCCAGGCGAACGACACGCCGCTCTGGTTCGGCGGGGTGCAGGTCAAGAAGCGCTACGTGAGCTATCACCTCATGCCCGTCTACGTGAACCCCGCGCTGCTCGACGACGTGTCGCCGGAGCTGAAGAAGCGGATGCAGGGGAAGTCGTGCTTCACGAGGAGCTCGCCGCGTTGACGCAGGCGGGTTTCGACGACTACCGGGCGAAGGGATACGTATAGGTCGGGATCGTGGGTGCGCCTTACCGAACCCCGGATCCCCCCACCCCCAACACCGCCGCCGCCGTCCGGTCCCGCACCCCCAGCTTCGCCAGCAGGTGGCTGACGTGCGTCTTCACCGTCTTCTCGCTGATCCCGAGCGCCTGCGCCGCCTGCTTGTTCGTCATGCCGTCGACGATGCACGCCAGCACCTCGCGTTCCCGGGCGCTGAGGATCGCGAGCGGCGAGGGGGCCGCGCTCCCGACGGCGTCCACCGCGGCCGGGTCGAGCACGACCTCGCCCCGCAGCGCGGCGCGCACGCCGTCGACGAGGGTGCCGGGTCCGACGTGCTTGAGCAGGTACCCGTTGGCGCCGAGGCGCAGGGCTTCGTCGACGACGCCGGGCTCGAGGTACGAGCTCAGGATGACGACGCGTGGCGGCGGCCGCAGCGCGCGCAGCTCGGGGATGAGCGCGAGGGCGCTGCCCGACGCCAGCCGCAGGTCGAGCAGGACGAGGTCGGGGTGCGTGGCGCGCGCCACGCGCAGGGCCTCGTGCGCGTCGGCCGCCTCGCCGACCACCTCGAGGTCGATCTGGAGCGATAGGTACGTCTTGAGCCCGTCGCGGACGATCGGATGGTCGTCGACGATCATCACCCGCGCCATGGCACCTTCGCTTCCACCGTGGTGCCGCCGTCACGGCCGGGCGCGAGCGTCAGGCGGCCGCCCACGCCGTCCAGGCGATGGCGCAGGCTGGGGAGTCCGAGACCGCCCGATGCGGCGAGCGTGGCGGCGTCGGGCAGCCCGACACCGTCGTCGCTCACCGTGAGCACCACCGCGCCCGGTTCGACGCCGATCCGCAGCCACAACCTCCGTGCGGAGGCGTGCTTGAGCGCGTTGTGGGTCGCCTCCTGTGCCACGCGGTAGAGGGCCACGGTGCCGGCGGCGTCGAGGACGGTGTCGAGCGCGGTGGCCTCGGCGGGCAGCTCGACCGAGACGTCGAGCGTGGTCCCGAGTCGCTCGACCAACCGCTTGAGCAGCGTGTCGAGCGGCGCCCCGGGGTCCACGGGGCGCAGCACCTCGACCAGCGTCCGGAGCCGCTCCAGCGCGTCGCCCACGAGCCCGGCCGCGGTGGCGACGCGGGCGCGCCCCTGTGACTCGTCGGCGAGCGCGCTCTGGAGCGACAGCTCGGCGGCGAAGAGGACCTGCGCCACCGAGTCGTGCATCTCGACCGCCAGCCGCTGGCGCTCCTCGAGGGCCGCCGTGTAGCGCGCCTCGCGGGTGCGCTCGTCGAGCAGGCGCGAGCGCTCGAAGGCGATGCCGAGCTGCCGGCCCACGGCGGTGAGGAAGGCGAGCGTGGCTTCGTCGAAGCGCTCTCGCCCCGGTGCCGCGAGGTTCATGATGCCGACCGGACCGCGACGGCCGAGCAGCGGGATGCTGGCGTGGACCTCGAGGCCCGCCCGGTCGCCTTGCGCCGCTTCGAGCCGGCTGCAGTGGACGATGTTGACGCCGGCGTCGAGGCGGCCGTAGCGGAACAGCCACTGGCAGTCGCAGCCGCCCTCGCGCAGCGGCGCCGCGTCGTCGACCGCCAGCGCCTCGGGCAGACCGTGGCAGGCGGCGACCGTGAGCGCACCCGCCTTGGCGTCCCCCCGCGCGACACCCGTGACGAACAGCCACCCCGCCTGCAGCCCCAGCAACTCGACCAGCCGCGCGAGCGCACGGTCGGCGGCGACCGTGAACGAGGCCTCCTGGTTCAGGACCTCGCCGATCGCGTTCATGGTGGCGAGCTGTTCGAGCCGCTCGCGCAGGACGGTCGCGGCGTCGTCCATGGGGCGTTCAGCCTACCGCGGGCTCGCGCTTCTTCGTTCCCGAGGCGGCAAGAGCAGGTGGACGTCCCCGAACTCGTGCCACAGGTAGGGGCCGCGCGCCGCGACGTCGTACGCGTCGCGGACCATCGTCTCGCCGGCCAGCGCGGTGAGCAGCGCCAGGTGGGTCGAGCGCGGCTCGTGGAAACCCGTCAGCAGGCCGTCGACCACGGCCGGGCGGCGTCCGGGATGGAGGACGCGCCGGGTGAAGCCGCCGCCCGCTCGCACGTGTTCCCCGTCGAACGCGCTCTCGAGCGCCCTCACCACGCTCGTGCCGATCGCGACGACCCGCCGACCCTGCGCTCGTGCGCGGTTCACCAGGTCGGCCGTGATGGTCGGAACCGCGAACGGCTCGGGCGGGAGCGCGTCGTGGGCCAGCGGCCCGCCGTCGTGCTCCAGGCTCGAGACGCCCGTGTGCAACGTCAGGGTGGCGGTCCCGACGCCGGCCTCGCGCAAGCGTGCCACCGCTCGACGGCTGAACGGCCGTCCGGCCGAGGGCATCTCGGCGCTGCCGGGCACCCGGGCGAAGACGGTCTGGTACCACCGCAGCGGTTGGTCGTGGGCGACGTGGGCGTAGCGGATGGGCGCGCCGGCGCGCGCCATCGCGGCGTCGCCGTCCAGCTGGACGAACCAGAGGCGCGGCAGCCCGGGGTACGGGGCCACCATCCGCGCGGCCGCGCCGGCCACCTCGATGCGCTCGCCGGGGGAGAGCGGCAACGGGCCCTGGCGTTCCGGGCTCCAGCGCGGTTCCGCCAGCCACAGGTCGGGGGCGTAGCGCGTCGCCAGGTGCAGCACGCCTTCGCCCGCGTACCACGTGAGCGGCAGGCGCGCCGGGAGGGTGGCGCTGTCGTTGACGACCACCAGGTCGCCGGGCTCGAGGAACGCCGCCAGGTCCAGGAACGCCGCCCCGTGGTGACCGGCGTCGTTCGAGACGAGCAGGGCGACCTCGTCGCGTGCGAGCCCCCGCGCTTCCGGCGGCAGGGTGGCGGGACGGGGCTCCGGGAACGTCCAGGCGGGCTCGGCGACCAGCGATGCGCCTGGGCCGTAGCGCGTGCCCGTGGCCCGCCCGCCGCTGGCGACGGTCATCGGGCCACCAGCGACGCCCCGACGCGTTCGTCGGCGCGGAGCCACACGTCGTCCTGCGCGCGGAAGCGCTGCCCGCTCACCGCGGACCCCGGCTGCGCGAAGAGCCACGCCCAGAAGGGGAGCGTGACCTGGGGCTCGGGCCGGTCGCCGATGTCCTCGCCCGGGAAGGCGAGTTGGTGGAGCTCGGTGCGGAGGTCGCCGGGGTCGACGGCCACGGCGGCGACGCCGCGGGGCGCGAGTTCGGCCGCGAGCGTGCGGGTGGCCAAATCGAGCGCGGCTTTGCTGGCGCCGTAGCCGCCCCAGCCTTCGTAGCCGCCGACGGCGGCGTCGGAGCTGACGTTGACGATCAGGCCCCGCGCTCGCTCGAGCAGCGGCAGCGCGACCCGCACCAGGGCGAGCGGCGCCACCAGGTTGACCTCCAGCGTCGAGCGGAGCGTGTCCTCAGCGAGGTCGGCGAGGTGCGGGAGCGGCGAGGCACCCAGCGTCGAGGCGTTGTTGACGAGCAGGTCGAGGCCGCCGAGCTCACGGGCGGCGTCGACCAGGCGCTGGCGGTGATCGGCGTCGGCGACGTCGCCGGGCAAGGCGACGACGCGGCCGCCGTGGGCTGCGCAGCGTGTCGGCGGCCGCCTCGAGCGCGTCGGCGCCCCGCGCATCGACCACCAGGTCGTAGCCCGTGGCGGCCAGGAAGGTGGCGATGGTGGCGCCCAGGCCGCGGCTGGCGCCGGTCACGAGGGCGACGCGGGTGGGCGTGGTGCGTTCGATGTCGGTCATGGCGGGTGCCTCCATGGCGCGACGGTAGGCCGGGATCTCTGGGGCGCGCATCGGCCGATCGGCCGATGGTGACCGAGTGAGCGTGCGACGCGGTCGCTGTGTATCCTCCACCATGACGGTCAAACGGATGGACAACGTCGGCATCGTCGTCGAGGACCTCGACGCGGCCATCGCGTTCTTCACGACCCTCGGTCTCGAGCTCGAGGGGCGCGCACCCGTCGAAGGCGCCTGGGCCGACGGTGTCACCGGGTTGCGCGACATGCGCGTGGAGATCGCCATGTTGCGGACGCCGGACGGTCACAGCCGGCTCGAGTTGTCGCGCTTCCTCGCGCCGGCCGTGGTCGCCGATCACCGACGCGCGCCCGTGAACGCGCTCGGTTACCTGCGGGTCATGTTCACCGTCGAGGACATCGACGAGACGCTCGCCCGCCTCCTCGAGGGCGGCGCCGAGCTCGTGGGCGAGGTGGCCCGGTACGCCGACGCGTACCGGCTCTGCTACGTCCGCGGCCCCGAAGGCATCCTCATCGGGCTGGCGCAGGAGCTCCAGCCGGCGAACGTCGGCTGAGGAGGACGATGCCCACCCTCGCGGATCGCGTCACGCTCCGGGAGATCACGGCCGAGACCGTGCGCGCCGTCATCAACCTCTCGGTCACCGAGCACCAGAAACGGTTCGTGGCGAGCAACGCGGTGTCGCTCGCGCAGGCCCTGTTCGCACCGGAGGCTTGGTACCGAGCGATCTACCTCGACGAGGAGCCGGGGAGGGGTTCTACCGGTCGTTCGGCTTCCGGCCCACCGGGGAGATGGACGGCATCGAGGTCGTCATGTCGCTCCCATTGAAGGACGAAGCGGCGTCGCGTCGGGAACCCGTCGATCTCGCCATCCCCGTCCTGCCGTGCCGGTCGGTCGCGAACACCGTCGCCTTCTACCGGCGCCTCGGCTTCGACGGCGGCGGGCATGCGTCCGACGCGCGCTACGCGATCCTGCACCGCGGCGCCGTCGAACTGCACTTCTTCACGCATGAGGACCTGGTACCCGCCGAATCGTCCGCTGGCTGCTACCTCCGCGTCTCGGACGTCGAGGGCATGTACCGCGACTTCGCGGTGGCGCACCTGCCGCGCACGGGGATCCCGCGCATGGACGCGCTCGAGGACAAGCCGTGGGGGATGCGCGAGTTCGCCGTCGTCGACGAGGATG
>CAWIUY010000025.1:0-58896 GCA_963839375.1 uncultured Trueperaceae bacterium
CGCGCGGCCCGGTGCTACCGTGCGGCGAAGCCCGCATCGGCGTCCCTGACGAGACCGAACTGCCGATGCGGCTGCACCGGAAGGAGCCTTCCATGACGATCCAGCGTTCGATCGCCACCCTCGTGTTCACCGTGGTCGCGTGCGCCATGACCGCAGGCGCCGCGCAAGCGGACCCACCGGCCGAGGCCACGCAGACCCTCCAGACCGCGTCCTACCCGCTCTTCGCCGTCGACGACAGCGGCGTCTCGGGCCAGCTCCAGGTCGTGGCGCGGGCGGAGGGAGGCACCGAGCTGATCCTGACCGTCGAGGGGCTCGAGGAAGGCCGGCCCTACACGGCAGCCGTGTACGTCGGCGACTGCGGGCCCGATCGCCCGATCGCCCTCGAACTCGAGCCGATCGGCCGCGAGAAGGACCCGTTCGTCAGCATCACCGAGTCGACGCTCTCCTTCGAGGAGATCACCGGAGGCGACCACTTCGCGTACGTCTTCGCCGGTGACACGATCGATCGACCCGACACCGAGGGTCTCGACGCGCCCGCCCTCACGTGCGGCGAGGTGGGACTCGGGGCGGTGGTGGGGCAGCCGTAGGGCGTCGCGGGGCCGGCCGGTCGTGCAAGGCGGCTCGTTCGGTCTTGCGGTCTCGGACGTAAGCCATGGTAGACAGCGTCGTCTACCATGGTAGACTCGCGCCATGAGCCTCAACGTCACAGATTCTTGCTGCCCACCGGCTGGCGAAGGCGCTCGCCACACGGGCGAGTCGTTGACCGAGGCGGTGACCGTGGCGTCGAAGGGCTGGTCCGGTCCGCGAGCGGATGACCCACGCGGATGGTCTGGCGGAGCGGCTGCTCGCCATCGGGCGCGATTGCGCCGAACGTCTCCGGGAACCCTACGCGAGCGCCGATCCGGGCGGCTTGCTCCATGACGAAGCCGGGCTGCCCCTGCTGATGGTGCTCGACACCTCGGCGATCATCGCGGTCCTACGGGCGGAGCCCGAGGCCGTGGCACAAGCACACGCCATGGCGGCGGCCCCGGTGCGACGCCTGTCGGCAGCCACCTACGTCGAAGCCGGCGCCGTCATCGACGGCAGTCGCGACCCCGTGGCGAGCCGCCGGCTTGACGAACTCCTCGAGGCACTCGACGCACGGATCGAGCCGGTGACCGAGGAGCAGGCCCGCGCTGCGCGCGCTGCCTACCGTGACTTCGGTCGTGGCAGCGGCCATCCGGCGGCGCTGAACTACGGCGACTGCTCCTCGGACGCGCTTGCCAGGAGCGTCGGCGAACCGCTACTCTTCAAGGGCGCCGACTTCAGCGCCACCGACGTCGCCGCCGCCGTTTGGTGAGGCGCTGTGTTACGCCTTCGGTCCAGGAGGCGCGGCCTGCCGACGCGACGGTCCCCGTCGCCCGTCAGTACGTCAAGACGCGATCGTTCTCGAACGTCAACCGCACCAGCACGTCGGGCATCGCGAACGAGGCCGACTTCCCGACCAGGTCGCCCTCGGTGAGCCCGCGCCCCTTCGCCGACATGCCGGAGAGATGGAAGCGCGCCCCGCCGGCCTGCAGAGCGTCGAAGTGCTCGCGCAGTCGGCCCGTGCCCAGGCCCGTCAGGGCGTTCGAGCACGCCGTCCCGCAGAAGCTGCACGGCGTCGCCGGCTAGGAACAGGCTCACCTCGTGACCTTCGTCGAGCGCGGTGCGCGCGACGAGGAAGGCGAGCGCCGCACGGGTCGGGTCGTCGGGACCGCAGGTGACGTGGACGAGGAGCTTGGGCACGGGAAACCTCCGGTGCGATGGGATGGCGTGGGCGCGCGTCGCTCGCGCCGATGCTCGAACTCGTTTCGATGCCGCATCGTACCCGCGGGCGCGCCCCGGCGTCACCCCCCCCTAACCCCGTACCACCCCGAACCGGAAGCGCTCGTCCGCGAGCACGGTCTGGAACCCCGGCGTCGTCGACCCAGCAGAGCAGCGGGCTGCGGCCGGTCCTGAGCCCAGGCCGTGACCACCTCGCCCACGAAGATCGTGTGGTCGCCGGTCGCGAAGCGGTCGACCAACCGGCACTCGAGGTTGGCCACGCACGCGGCGATGACGGGCGCGACCCCGCGGCGACCCGGGAGCGCCGTCAGGCGCGTGTGGGCGAACTTGTCGACGTCGCGGCCGCTGTGGGTGCCGCAGTACTGCGTGGCTTCCGCCAGCTCGCGACCCGGGTACGCCAGCACGAACGCGCCCGAGCCCTCGATGAGCCCGTGCGTGAACCGCGTCGGTGCCACGCTCACCGCCATCATCGGCGGCGAGGCGGAGGTCCGCATCGTCCAACCCACGGGGCAGATGCTCCGGCGCCCGTCGTGCTCGGCCACCGCCCAGGCGATCACCTCGGGCCGAACCACCTTCCAGATCGAAGCGACGTCCCGTTCTTCCATGGCGCACCTCCGTTCGTGCCCATTCTCGACCCCTCTGCGGCTGCGCGCGAGGCCTGGACGCCCCGACGGGGCGTCCTGCCCTTCGCGTCCGGACCTCGGCGGGCACGAGCCGTCCACATGACGAACGTCATCTCCGCCACATGACGACCCGCTCTGCGCCGACCCCGCCCCCCTCGGCCATCCTGCGGGCATGGAAACGCTCCATACCCCCCTCCACCGTTCATCGCACCCGAACCACCCCGTCGCCCAGTTCGCGGGCACCCGCTACACCTACGGCGCGAACGTCGCGCTGGCCGACTTCGACCTGACCGTCGAACCCGGCGAAGTGGTGGCGGTGCTGGGCCCCAACGGCGCCGGCAAGACCACCGCCCTCCACCTGCTCATGGGCCTCATCGCGCCCGCCGCCGGAACCGTGCGGCTGTTCGGCGCCGACCCCCGGAACCGCACCGCCCGCGAACGCCTCGGCGTGATGCTGCAGGTGTCGGGCGTCCCGGAGACGCTCACCGTCCGCGAGCACTTGCGGGGCTTCGCCGCCTACTACCCGGCGCCGCTCGCGCTCGCCGAGGTCATCGCCACGGCCGGACTCGAAGAGGTGGCCCACCGGCCCTACGGCAAGCTCTCGGGCGGACAGCGGCAGCGACTGCACCTGGCGCTGGCCCTCGTGGGCGACCCCGATCTGCTCGTCCTCGACGAGCCGACCACGGGGCTCGACGCCACGGCGCGGCGGGCGCTCTGGGCGAGCGTGCGCGCGATGCTCGGGCGCGGGCGTTCGATCATCCTCACGACGCACGACCTCGACGAGGCCGACGCGCTCGCCGACCGGATCGTCCTTCTCGACCACGGCCGCATCCTCGCCGAGGGGACACCGGCCGCCATCAAGGCGGGGACCGCTTCTCGCCGCGTCCGGGTGGTCACCGCCCTGGACGAGGCCTGGTTCCGCGCCCGACCCGGCGTCCACGAGGTTCGCTTCGACGGCCAGGCCACCGAGGTCCTGTGCGCCGCCGCCGAAGGGCTCGTCCTCGACCTGCTGAACGCCGATCCCACCGCGCACGACCTCGACGTCACCGGCGCCACGCTCGAAGACGCCTTCCTCGCCCTCACCGCCGCAGCGCGGCGTGCCCCCCAGGATGTGGCCTGATGCTTTCGACCTCGACCGACCTCCCCACCGCTCCGGCGTACGCGCCCGCCCACGGCATGAGCACTCGCCGCTACCTCCGCACCCTGCGCATCGAGATCGTCACCGAACTCGTCAAGAACATCCGGGTCCCGGTCTTCGCCGTCTCC
Organism: uncultured Trueperaceae bacterium; assembly: GCA_963839375.1. Lineage (GTDB taxonomy): Bacteria > Deinococcota > Deinococci > Deinococcales > Trueperaceae > JAABTL01. The sequence continues at coordinate 3,696 of CAWIUY010000025.1, forward strand.
ACGATCGCGTTCCCGGTCCTCTTCTACGTCCTCTTCGGGGTGACCTTCGGCAGCCAAGACGCGGGCCCCGTCAACGTCGCCACCTACCTGCTCGCGACCTACGCTGCCTTCGGCGTGATCGGCTCCGCGCTGTTCTCCTTCGGCGTCAGCGTGGCGGTCGAACGCGCCCAGGGCTGGATGCGCCTCAAGCGGGCCTCGCCGATGCCGGCCAGCGTCACCGTGCTCGCCAAGCTCGCCACCGCGCTCACGTTCGCCGCCGCCGTGGTGACGGCGCTGCTGCTCGTCGGCCTCACGATCGGCGGCGCCCAGGTCTCGCTCGCCACGGCCGCGTCCCTCATGGGCGTGCTCCTGCTGGGCGCCATCCCCTTCTGCGTCATCGGTCAGGCCCTCGGTTACGCGCTCGGGCCGAACTCCGCGCCGACCGTCCTCAACCTCATCTACCTGCCGATGGCGTTCGCGTCGGGCCTGTGGATCCCCGTCCACCAGCTGCCGGGCTTCGTGCAGGCGATCGCACCGTACCTACCCGCCTACCACCTCGGCCAACTGGCGCTCTGGACGACGGGCGCTCGTGTGGCTGGCGATCCTCTCGGGCACGCTGCGGCGCTCTTGGTCACCAGCGCGATCGCCGGCGTCCTGGCGGTCGTCGCCTACCGCCGCTCGTCCATCGCCACCTATGGCTGACCCCCGAGCGACCGTGCGCGTATCGTGACCCCGATGACCCACGCCCCCGCCCCAGCGCAGCGCCCGGCCCCTCGTCGCGGGCTGCGCTGGGGACCGCGCAAGATCTCCTGGGAAGAGTCCGTTCATCTGATCTGGCTCTCGTTCCTGATCTTCCAACCGATCTTCGATCCGAACGCCACGGCCGCCTCATGGGCGTTCGTGGCGGGCGCCATCGCCGTCTTCGTGCCCGTCTACTTCTGGACCTGGTCGCAGCGTGGGACCAAGGCGCTGCCGGGCATCATCGTCCTCGCGCTCATGGGCGTGCTCGGTGTGCAGGTGAACACCGGAGCGGCCGCGTTCTTCATCTACGCGGCCGCCACCGGCGGCTCCAAGCTCCCGGCCCGTGCGGCGCTCACGGTCCTCGGCAGCCTCATGGTGCTCGTCGTCGTCGGCGCCCTGACCTCCGGCGTGCCCTGGCCGTTCACCCTCACGGCCTTCCTCCCGCCCCTCGTCTTCGTGCCGTTCATCGGTGGCATGAACGTCTTCTACGCCTCGCGCCGACAGGCGGACGCCCGCTTGCGCCGGGCCCACGACGAGATCGAGCGCATGGCGGCGATCGCCGAACGCGAGCGCATCGCGCGCGACCTGCACGACCTGCTCGGTCACACCCTGTCGGTGATCGTGCTCAAGAGCGAGCTCGCTTCGAAGCTCGCCGGGGCGCAACCGGAACGCGCGGTCGACGAGATCCGCGACGTCGAACGCATCTCGCGCCGCGCCCTCAGCGAGGTGCGCGAAGCGGTCGTCAGCTACCGACGGCGCGGTCTGCCCGCCGAGCTCGACGAGGCGCGCGACGCCATGTCGGCCGCCCGGATCGACCTCAGCGTCGACCTCCCCGAGCGTCTGCCACCGCCGCGCGTCGAAGGCGTCCTGGCGCTCGTACTGCGCGAGGCGCTCACCAACGTCGTACGCCACGCGCACGCCACCGTCTGTCGGGTGCGGCTCGACGAGGCGGGCGGGGCATGGACCCTGGAGGTCGCCGACGACGGCAGCGGCGCCGTCGAGGACGAGGGGAACGGCTTGACCGGCATCCGCGAGCGCGTCGAGGCGCTGGGGGGCAGCGTCGAGCTCGTCTCCGGACGCGGCCTGCGACTCGTCGCCCGCGTACCCAGCGGAGCGGCGGCATGATCCGCGTCGTCCTGGCCGAAGACCAGGCCATGGTGCGCGGCGCCCTCTCGGCGCTGCTCGCCCTCGAACCCGACATCGACGTGGTCGCCCAGGCCGGCGACGGCGTCGAGGCCGAAGAGCTGGTACGCACCGTCGTCCCCGACGTGCTGGTGACCGACATCGAGATGCCGCGCATGGGCGGCCTCGAGCTGGCCCAGGCCGTGAAGGACCTGCCGACGCGGGTCGTGATCCTCACGCACGTTCGGGCGCGCGGGCTACCTCCGCCGTGCGCTCCAGGCAGGGGCGCTCGGCTACTTGCTGAAGGACGCCCCCTCCGCCGAGCTCGCCGACGCCATCCGCCGCGTGGCAAGCGGGCTCCGCGCCATCGACCCGCAGCTGGCCGCTCAGGCGTGGGGCGAGGACGACCCACTCACCGAGCGCGAGCGGCAGGTGCTGCGCCTGGCGGGCGACGGCGCCAGCGGACCGGAGATCGCCGCGTCGCTCGGTCTGGCCGAGGGAACGGTGCGCAACTACCTCTCCGAAGCGATCAGCAAGCTCGGGGCGAACAACCGGGTGGAGGCGGCGCGCCGGGCGCGGGAGGAGGGATGGTTGTAGGTCGTGGTCAGGAACTCCCGCGCACGGACGCCAGCGTGCGCCGCAACGCCAGCGCGAGCGGCTCGTCCCCGATACCCCTCTCCACGGCCGTCGTCACCTCGCACGTAGTACCAGAGGCTCTCGTCACGCCCCACCTTGAAGCGGTCCCACACGCGCTCTCCCACCTGGGGGTCGGCGAGGTCGCGCGCGATCGACGTCAGGTTGTCGAGCGCATCGGCGGCCTTGAGGCGCAGCACGTCCGGCGGTACCTCGGGCCCACGCACGTGCTCGAGCATGAACTCGCGCCGCCGGCGCCAGAGCTCACGCTCGTCCTGCGGCGCGCGCGGCTCGGGCGGCACCGGCCGACCCTGCGCGGCGACCATCGCTTCGTCGTCCTTCGAGACGGCGCGCACCAGCGCCGCCACCTCCCGACCGAAGCGCGCTGCGAGCGTCTCGAACGACGTGCTCGGTGTCCTCGACCACGTCGTGCAGCAGCCCGGCCACGATCAGCGCGTCACGCTCCGGGTAGTGGTAGGCAAGCGTCTCGGCGACCGCGATCACGTGCGTGACGTACGGGATGCGGGTGCCCTTGCGGAGGTCGTCGCCATGACGGTCGACGGCGAAGGCGATGGCTTCGGACCAGTGGTGGATCGGCGTGGGGGCCACGGGTTGGGGCATGTCGAAGGATAGGCGACCGAACGGGTCGCGTCCCGCACCCGGTCACCACGTTCGACGACCGCGGGCTTCGTTTCCTGGAGGGCACCACGAGAACGGCGCCCTCTGGGCGCCGCGGCGGGTCTCTCTTGCTTGATGTCTCTCAACGTACCCCGGTATGCGGCATCCGTCAAGGACTTGCGGCGCGACGCCCTCGACGGGGCCTCGACTTGGCGGAAACGCGGGCGGAACCCGCGGCAGCGGGCTCCGAACCCGGGTTTCGCGGCTCCTAGGCTCTCTCAGCAGCACGCCTCGTGCTTCGGCGTCACGATGGCAGACCGAGGTCTTGGCGTCGTCCGTCCGCCGACGGCCAACCGTCAGGCGAACCACGCCAACAGCACGAACACCGGCACCAACGCGGCCCGCGAGAGCGCGATGCGCCGCCAAGCGGCGTCGCCCTGGATCGACGTCACGACGGCCTGGCCCTTGGGGTTGAAGAGCACGAGCGCGCCCTTCAGCGCCGCCGCGACCGGGATCACGACGATCAGCGCCCAGGCCGCCCAGGAGCGCTCGGGCGCCATCACGAACGCGACGAGCGCCGCGACGTACACCGCGGCGTACGCGACGAGCCCCAGCACGAACCACCACGGCCGGCGCGTGCCGGCGTACGCGCGCGCCTCGACCGCCTGGAAGCGGCCGCCCATCACGTACATGAGCACGCTCGTGGCCAGGACGGCCACGGCCAACAACGCTGCGAACGCCTTCACCCACATCATGTCCTTGCCTCCTCACCGGTCGGATGACCGTCCGGGGATGTGACCGGCCGGTCATATGACCGATGGGTCATGATAGACGCCGCGGGCCGGGACGTTCATCACGACGTCGCGGGCCGAGGCTCGCAGCGCGCACCCGCGGTACGATGTGACCGTTCGGTCACAAGGAGCCCGCGCGATGCCCAAGGCCACCTTCCTGCACTTGCCCCCCGAGAAGCGCGAACGCTTCGTCGCCGCCGCCCTCGACGAGTTCGCGCTCCACGACTACCGCCACGCGTCCGTGAGCCGGATCGTCGAGAGGGTCGGGATCGCCAAGGGCAGCGTCTACCAGTACTTCGACGGCAAGGCCGACCTCTACCTCCACCTGGTGACGCTGGCGGCCGAGCGGAAGTTCGGCTTCATCGACGCGTCGATGCCCGCGGACGTCGGCGACTTCTTCGAACGGTTCGGCCTCGCCGTGTTCTACGGCGCACGGTTCGACTTCTCGCATCCGCAGCTGGCCAGCCTCCTGTACAACGCCACCTACGAACCGGCCGTGCCCCGAGACCCGCTCGGTGTCGACCCAGCTGAAGGACACGTCGCACACGTACATCCGCGGGCTGGTGGACGCCGGCGTCCGGGCGGGCGACCTGCGCGCCGACCTCGACGTCGCGTTCGCCGTGTTCGTCCTCTACCAACTCTCCGTGTCGATGCGCGACTACCTGTCGGAGCGGTTGGGTTTCTCGTTCAAAGAGGCGGTGCGGCGGGGCGAGGGGTCGCCGGTGCCGGACGAGGCGCTCATGGGGGTGCTGGAAGAGCTCGCGGATCTGCTGCGGAGGGGGATGGCGGCGGGCGGGTAGGTTCAGAGGGGAGCGAACGGCTCGGCGCCGGCGGAAGCCGCGACACGGTCCGCCGCTCAGGGCTTCAGGGTCTCGAAGGCACAGTGGACCCCGGGCGCAGCGGCCAAGCGTGCGTCGAGCGTCGCCAACGGCGCCGCCAGCGCCTCGGCCAACGCGACGTACGCGGCGTCGTACGCGGTCACGACGGACCGCAGCGCCCACACCCGTTCGCCGAACGGCCCGTACGGGTACGCCTGCAACCGCAGATCGAGCAGGTCGGCATGGGCGAGCGTCGCGACGTCCCCGCCGATGGCCCCGGCCGCAGCCAGCCGCCGCAGGGCGCTCGCGACCTCCACGGCGAGGTGTGCGGGGGCCACCAGGAAGCGACCGCGCATCACCTCCGCCGCCCAGGTCCCGGCGTCTCCGGCGTCGATGAGCGCCGCGACCACGACCGATGCATCGACGACCAACACCGACGTTGACCCGCGCGTCACGGCCGCTCGGTGTCGCGCGCCGCGAGGATCGCCTCGACCGCGACGCCGGTGCCCGTCCGACGGACCCGCTCCCGTGCACGTGCGATCACGTCAACCGGGTCGGGGCGTGCGGCGAGTTCGACCAGCTCCGCCAGCACGTACTCCTGGAGAGAGCGCCCGCTGCGGGCAGCACGGGCAGCGAGTTCGTCTCGCGTGTCGCTGGGGACGTCGCGGATGGTGATCGCGGGAGCCATACCTGCATTCTGCTGCGCCCGCTGCTGCTTTGCAAGCACATGCGATGCCTCGGCGTCGTTCATGACACCGAGTCTGCGGACCTCCGCTCCAGTCGAAGACGGACCGCTCGGCGATCGTTCAGGATGTCTCGGTTGGGGCCGACTCGCCGCGGCTGCCGGCGCAGATCACGCTCGCTCGGTCTCGCGACGGGAAGACGCTTCTTCGCTGTGTCAATCGCTCGGCAGGAAGACCCAGACCTCAGGACGGCCCAGGTTGCAGTGCACAGCGCGGCCCAAGAAGCCCACGCCGGCCCAGGACGTGTAGAGCGCCACCCGCGCGGCATGCCAAGTCGAACCGAGCCTCGGCCCGGGTACGTCCCCGCCAGCCAAGACCGCGCGCCGGCTGCTCAGCGCCGGAATCGGATGGAACACCGCCTCCACGACCTCGGGCCGATCGGGTTCGCCGTCCTGGTCGAGGTCGAGCTCGTCCAGCGCCGCCGCCAGCGTGTTCGGATCGCCACCCGCCGCGACCGCGCCGATGTCGGCCCGGTGCACGGCCCAGCGCGACGGCGTCGGTAGCAGCAGGACGCCGACGAACGACCCGAGGGTGCCGAGCAACGCGAGCCTCACGACGTCGGCGGCCGACGACCGGCGCGCCCCACAGCGCGAGGGCCAGCAGCAGCGGCCACGCGTTCCAGGCGAGCGCCAGCAGGACGCCGCGGTCGCGCGCGCCCGAGCGCTGGATCTCGCGCCGCCGCACGACCTGCAGGTCGAGGGCGACGCGGTCTGGCGCAGCGAGCCAGCGCTCCGGGAACAGCCATGCGGTCCGGAACGGCAGCCCGAAGGCGCCGCCCGTCAGATGCGGCTGCTGCGGTGTCGGCGACAAGTGTCCGCGGCCCAAGGTCGCGCGATGGTGCGTCCGCAGCACGCCGGAATCGCAGGCTCCCCACCGCCGCCGCCACCAACGGCTGCCAAGCGAGCAGCGCCAGCGAGAGGCCGAGGAACGCAGCCACGGCACCCCAACCACCACCCGCCCGAGCAGCGAGCATCAGCGCCGTGCCCGCGACGACGAGCGCCACGCCATGCACCACGGCGCCGCGCGCCCAACGCCCCAAGAAGCGTCCCAGCGGTTCGGACGTCCGGCCGTACTCGCGCGGCACCAGCAGACCGGCGAACAGGTCGAACGGCGCGAGGACGGCGACGTGGAGCGCCACGACCAGGGCGATCCAAGCGGCATCGATGGGCCACGCGCCGGGGGCCGTCGGCAAGAATCGCCCAGGGAGGTCCAGGACGAGGGCAAGCGCAGAAAGTACGACGAGCGTGCCCACGGCCGACGTCCCCAGGAAGAGCCGGGCGCGAGCGTAGGTCAGGACGCGAGGGGTGGCCAGGGGGATCGTGCTCATGGGTCGACGGTAGACCGGCCAGGGCGATGCATCTGCGGTGGGGCATGCGGTCGCGTCGCCACAGGAGGCGTCACCGGTCAGGTGTCGATGCTTCGCTTGCCCACGGGTCGACGACCTCGATCTCGAAACTCGAGAAGTCGCGGACGTTGCGGGTGACCACAGCCAAGCCGTGATGGGCCGCGGTGGCGCCGATCAGGGCGTCGACCGCGTCGACGGCATCGACGGCGCCGACCGAGACGCCGCGAGCGCGGGCACCAGCGGTGAGCTCGCCCCACCGTCGGGCCACCGCCAGGTCGACGCGAAGGAGGCGGTGGGCGAACTGGGGCACGAGAACGTCGTCGAGCCACCGCCGCAACGACGTCGCACGCTGCTGATCAGGCGCGTTGCGGATTCCGGACTCGATCTCGCCGATGCTCACGACCGAGAGCCAGGCTTGCGCCTCGTGCAGCCGGAGCCACTCGAGGACCCGTGGATCGGGTCGGGGACGGAGCGTCTCCGACACCACGTTCGTGTCCAGCAAGAAGCCGCCGGTGCTCACGGCAGATCGGTCGACCGCGCCGGAGACGGGTCACGCTCGATCGGCAGTTCGTCGGCTTCGAAGCGAGGAGCGGTCAGGAGCGCGTCGAGCAGGCTGCGCCCCGAAGCGGTGAGACGCTCGTAGGTCTCGACGTCGACGACCACGACGCGGGGGGCGCCGTGCTTGGTCACCACCTGCGGCTCGCCAGCCTCCGCCTGCCGCACGAGTTCGGAGAAGCGGGCCTTGGCCTCCTGCAGTTGCCAGGTTCGCACGACGTCACCTCCATTCTGGTCTGTACTGACCAGAAGGTACCACGGGACGCCTTTGGAGCCGTCGAAGCGATGCACAGCCTGATCATGCGCTCGCCGCATCGCTCGCGAACATGGAACCAGGGCGTGTGCCTAGGGATCCTTCGACAGCGTCCTGGTCGAGCATCCGCAGAGACGTTTGCTACCGATCATCTCTCGGGCCTTTCATTCCCGTTTGGCATTGACAACCGACTTTGTAACGCCTATGCTTTCCCCATGCCCGTCACCTACACCGACCTCACCTCCCGCGACCAGACCTGGTCCCTCGATGCCTTCGTCGCCGAGGTCAACCGGCTGCTGCCGGAGGTCGTTCCGAGCGAGGCCGGCGGCCGCGCCAAGCTCGAGGTCAACGCGCGCCTGGTGCGCCACTACGCGACCGAGGGTGTGCTGCCCAAGCCGCTCAAGGAGGCCGGCGGCGCGAGCTACGACACGGACCACCTCGTCCGCCTGCTCGCCTTGCGACGGTTGCTGGCGGAGGGTTTCGCCAGCTCCGTCGCCGGCGCCTTCCTGCGCCGACACGACCGTGAGAAGCTCGCCCGCTTCCTGCTGGGTGAGCTGAAGCTCGACCTCGACCTGGCGCCCGGCGGTCTGCCCGTCGTCGAATCACCCTCCGACGGACCGCTCACGCGACTGAACGCGATGCGCGCCAAGGCGTCCTTGCCGCCCGTGGCCGCACGGCCCGAGCCGGAAGACGAACGCATCTTCGCCCTCGCCATGAGCGCGCCACCGAGCGAAGACGACGAAGACGACCTGCCCCTCGACCCTCGCGGCGTCTCGTGGACCCGATACCCCCTCCTGCCCGCCCTCGAGCTCCACGTCCGCGACGACTTCGAGGACCCCGTCACGCCGGCCGCGCAGAACACCATGCGCGACGCGATCCTCGACCGGCTGGCGGAGATCCTCCTGGAGCGCGAACGCCACCGCTGAACCTCCGCGCCGCAGGCGCCGCCACCACCGCAGACGCACGCTCACCCCCACCCCACCGATCGTCCCCGCGACGCCCGGACGGGACCCCTGCGCCCTCGAGCGCGGAACGGAGTCGTCATGGAACTCCCCATCCCCCGGCTGGACCTGCTGCCCGAACGCGGTGCGCTACCCGCGAGCGGAGGGACCGTGCGCGCGCTGCTCCGCCTGGAGGTCGACTTCCCGGCGGCCGAACGCGAGCGCGAACCGCTGTCGCTGGCCCTGGTGATCGACCGTTCCGGCTCGATGAGCGGCCAACCGCTCGCGCACGCCAAGGCTTCTGCCGCGGCCGCCGTGATGGCGCTGCGCGACGGCGACCGGGTGGCCGTGGTCGCGTACGACAACGCGGTCAACGTGGTCGTTCCCAGCGTGGCCGTGTCCGACGACCGTCACCCCATCGCACGCGCCATCGCGGCGATCGCCGCCGGCGGCAGCACCGCGCTGCACGCCGGCTGGGTCGAAGGCTGCACCCAGGTGCTGACCGCGCCCGTCGCGTCCGGCCTCGGTCGTGTGGTGCTGCTGAGCGACGGCCAAGCCAACGCTGGCGTCACCGACCCTGCCGCCATCGCCGCCGACGTCAGCCAGATGGTGGCCGACGGCGTCACCACCAGCACCATCGGTCTCGGACGCCACTTCAACGAGGGCCTCATGCGCCACCTGGCCGACGCCGGCGGCGGCTCGTACACGTTCGTCGAGTCGCCCGAAGGGTTGGCGGGTCTGTTCGAGATGGAACTGGCCGGCCTCTCGGCGCTGCGCGGCCGCGAGGTGCGCCTGGCGCTCCTCGGCCACGGCGTCCGGTTCGTGTCGGCGCTGGGCGGCGCGCGCGTCGACGGTGACGGGCTCCTCGTCCCGGACCTCATCGCCGGCCTCCCCCGCGAGCTCCTCGTGACGCTCGAGCTCGAGCCCACCGCCGCCCTCACCGGTCTGCGCCTCACGTGGACCGACGTCTTCAGCAAGCGCGCCGAGGCGCTCGACGTCTCGCTCGACCTCGCCAGCGTGAGCGACGAGGACCTGGCCGCGCGCGTCCAGACGCCGGCGGTCGCCAGCGCCCTCCGCGTCGCCGACTTCGCCGACCGCGTCGCGCACGTCGAACGCCTCGCCCGCGCCGCACGCCTGGCCGACGCCGAACGCGAGCTCGACCGCATGCGCGCCGACGTGGCCCAGTGGCCCGCCGACGCCGCTCGCGACGAGGGGCTCGAAGACCTCGCGCTCGTCCTCGAGTCCGTCCGTCGCCGCGACGTGGCGTCCTCTCAGAAGCTCTCCCACAAGCTGTCCTACGAGCGCGAACGCGGCTACTCCGACAAACGACGCGCCGCCATGCGCGATCAGGAGTCGACCTGGACCGCTGCCTACGTGGCCGCGAAGGCGCCACCCCGGCCCCCACGACGGCGTTCACCGTCCCGCGCGCCGACGGCAGCGTGGCCCGGATCGACGTGGTGGTCGGCGACCTGACCGACCAAGCGGTCGACGCCATCGTCAACCCCACCAACCGCGGCCTGTTCGGCACCGCCGGCGTCGACGGCGCCATCCACCGCCGCGGCGGTCCCGAGTTGACCGCCGCCTGCCGCGAGATCGGCGGCCTCAAGTACGGCCAGGCGGTCGTCACCCCCGGCTTCCGGCTGCCCGCCGGCCGCGTCATCCACACGACCACGCTGCCGTGGAAGGGCGGCGGCTTCGGCGAGCTCGAGATGCTGGCGAGCGCGTACGCCGCGGTCTTCGACGTCGCTCGCCGCCTGCGCCTGCGCGCCATCGCCCTGCCCGCGATCGGCACCGGCGACTACGGCTACCCCCTCGACGCGGCCACCGAGGTCGCCGTGGAGGTGGCGCTCCAGGAGCTGCAGCGCTCCCCGGCGATGAACCTGGTGCGGTTCGTGCCGTTCGAGGGGCACGTGGCGAAGGTCTACCTGACGCAGCTCGAACGGGCGCTGCGGACGGCCGCGGCCCGATGACGCTCGGCCCGGTCGATCCCGCGCGCGTCCGCGGCGCGCTGATCGGCCTGGCCGTCGGCGACGCGCTGGGCACGACGCTCGAGTTCCGCTCGCCCGGTACGTTCGAGCCCCTCACCGACCTCGTCGGTGGGGGGCCCTTCGGGCTGCCCGCCGGCGCCTGGACGGACGACACCTCCATGGCGCTCTGCCTGGCCGAGAGCCTCGTCGAGACCGGCCGTTTCGACCCGGCCGACCAGCTGCGCCGCTACGTGCGGTGGTACCGCGAGGGTCACCTCTCCTCCACCGGCCGCTGCTTCGACATCGGGAACACGACGAGGGCGGCGCTCGAGCGCTTCGAGGCGACGGGTGACCCGAGCGCGGGCGGTACCGGCGGGCACACCGCCGCCAACGGATCCCTGATGCGCTTGGCGCCCGTGCCCGTCGCGTTCGCCGCCGACCCCACCGAGGCGGTCCGCCTCTCGGGCGAGAGCTCGAAGACCACGCACGCGCTGCCCGAATGCGTCGACGCGTGTCGGTACTTCGGTGGCCTGCTGGTGGGCGCCGTGCGGGGCGCCTCGAAGGAGGAACTCCTGGCGCCCGACTACGCGCCGGTCCCCGGCCTGTGGGACGCCGAGCCGCTGCACCCGAAGGTGGCCGACGTTGCCGCGGGGTCGTTCCTACGCAAGCGACCGCCCGAGATCCGCGGCACCGGCTACGTCATCGACGCGCTGGAGGCCGCGCTCTGGGCCTTCGCGAGCACCGACGACTACGCGGCGTGCGTCCTCGCGGCCGCCAACCTGGGCGACGACGCCGACACCACGGCGGCGATCGCGGGGCAGATCGCGGGGGCGTTCTACGGGGTGGATGGGATCCCGGAGCGGTGGCGGGGGATGCTGGTGATGCGGGAGACGGTCGAGGGGCTGGCGGATGGGCTCGTCGGGCGTGGATCCACGACCGTTCGATGAGCTGATCGGTAGGGCCTGCTTGGGAGCGGGCGCGGGCGCCTTCGCCCCTGAGGCGGTCGCCAACACCCGCGAACGCAGCGTCACCGCCGCCGGTAGACGCTGCTCCGACGGCCCACACGGACCACCAATACGAGAAGCTCGTGGTTCCGCACCTCGAAGACGATCCGGTAGGCGCCGACCCGGATCCGCCGAAGCCCTTCGAGCTCGCCTTTGAGCACGGTGCCGACGTGCGGGTCGACGGCTAGGCGATCGATCTGCTCAATGACGAGTCGACGCGTCTCCGTATCGAGGCGCGCGAGTTGCTTCGCCGCGCTCGACCTAATCCTGATCGAGTAGGTCACGGCGGACACAGGCCCAGTCCAGCACCGGATCGGCCGGGTCCTGCAAGGCCGTGCTGGCCGCCGCCACGTCCTCGAAATCGTCCAGGTAGTACTCGATGGCCTGGCGAACGACGTCGGCACGCGTTCGACGCAGCTGGGACGCAGCGCCGTCGAGCGCGGTCACGAGGTCGTCAGGCAGACGGGCCGTGATCTGAGCCATGCGCACCTCCTCGATGCCACGGTACGTACGAAGTCATGTGATGTCAATCGATGTCGCCGTCGGATCCGCGGTCCGCGGTGGCGGGGGGCGACTCGTGACTCGGAGCGAAGAGCGGCCGTCTTGGCTCGTGGTCACACCTCCAACCGCACCACCTCCACGCCGTCGAACGTCGCGAAATCGCGCCAATCCGATGTTGCGATCCGGCGCACGCCCGCCGCGACGTAGGTGGCGGCGAGAAGGGTGTCGAGCAGGCGCTTCCGCCCCAGCCGGTGACGCGCCATCCAATCGAGGAACAACGCGACGGCGTCCGCGCCTGCTTCGACCTGACGGGTTTCGCGAGCCGTCCACCACCGTTCGGCGATCGCCAGCGCCTCGCCCATGCTCAGTGGCCGCTCGAAGCGGCGCGGGTCGGTCACGACGTGGGCGAACTCGGCCAGCACCTGAGGTGCGAGCGCGACACTCCCGGCGTGGCCACGAACGTCGCGCTCGAACACAGCCCAAGCCGCCATATGCAGCGGATGCTCGCGCACCGCCACAGCGACCAAGAAGCTCGTGTCGAGCCCGATCACGGTCTGGTCTCGGTCATCTCATCGAGGAGATCCTCGTCGGGCTGGAGCGTCTGCAACACGCTTCCGACCGACACCGGCAACCACGTCGTCAGATCGCGGCGTGGCATCAGGTGCTCACGGCGGTACGCCTCCATCGCCTCGCGGATCAGCTCCGACGTGGGGCGACCCATGACGCGGGCTGCCCGCCGGAACTCCGAGTAGACAGGCTCAGATAGATTGAGAGTTATGGTCTTCATGCATTGAGTATACTGTACCTTCTGCGTGACCCTGTGCCCGACGTGAAGGCGCGATCGCCCTACGGCTATTTCGACGCTTCGCTGTGGCGATCGATGGGCCATGTCCAGAGCCTGTCAAGAGACCCTCATCCTGGTGTCAGCACGGCAGGAAACCAGCCACTCGTGGCGTATCCCTGACCGCCGAAGTCGCAAGGCCACGCTGATGGACGGAATCGCGCACAGCCTTGCGCCTCGGGGTTCACCGTTAACGCATGAGCCTCAAACGCCGCAGGGTGCTGATGCTCAATGCGAAAAGCGTCCAACACGTGATTCAATCGACCGTTGCGAAGCGCAAGCGCCGTCGCCCTTTTTTTTTTTTTTTTTTTTTTTTTTTTTTTTTTTTTTTTTTTTTTTTTTTTTTTTTTTTTTTTTTTTTTTTTTTTTTTTTTTTTTTTTTTTTTTTTTTTTTTTTTTTTTTTTTTTTTTTTTTTTTTTTTTTTTTTTTTTTTTTTTTTTTTTTTTTTTTTTTTTTTTTTTTTTTTTTTTTTTTTTTTTTTTTTTTTTTTTTTTTTTTTTTTTTTTTTTTTTTTTTTTTTTTTTTTTTTTTTTTTTTTTTTTTTTTTTTTTTTTTTTTTTTTTTTTTTTTTTTTTTTTTTTTTTTTTTTTTTTTTTTTTTTTTTTTTTTTTTTTTTTTTTTTTTTTTTTTTTTTTTTTTTTTTTTTTTTTTTTTTTTTTTTTTTTTTTTTTTTTTTTTTTTTTTTTTTTTTTTTTTTTTTTTTTTTTTTTTTTTTTTTTTTTTTTTTTTTTCCTCATCGTGTTGCTGCTCGCAGCGGCCCCCGCGCAATCCCAAACGGTCCTGCGCGCCGGCCTCGACGTCGACGCCGGCACGATGGACCCGCGGCTGGCTCGCGACACGAGCGCGGCCCGCATCCAAGAACTCGTCTACAGCGGGTTGGTCTCGCTGATCGAATCTCGTCCCGGACGGATCTGGCGACCTCGTGGGAGTTCACCAGCCCCACGACGTTGGTGTTCGAGCTGCGCGAAGGCGTCACGTTCCACGACGGCAGCGCCTTCACGGCTGAAGACGTCGTCTACACGTTCACGACCCTCGTCGAGGAGGACTTCGGTGCACCGCGCCGGGCGCTCTACACGCCGATCGCCGACGTGGTCGCGCTCGACGATCTGACCGTCGAGTTCAGCGTGTCGTAGCCTTACGCTCCGATCCTGCAGTACCTCGACATTGGCATCGTGCCATCGGACGTCGCGGAAGCGCTCGGTGAAGGTTTCGGCGACGAGCCCGTGGGCACCGGTCCGTTCTCCCTTGCGTCCTGGGAGCGGGGCGCCACGATCCGTCTGGCGGCGTTCGACGACTACCACTTCGGCCGCCCCAGCGTCGACGAGGTCGTCATCAGCATCATCCCCGACAACAACGTTCGCCTGATCGCCCTCGAGTCCGGTGACCTCGACCTGATCCACTCGCCGGTGCCACCGCAGGATTTGGCCCGACTCCAGGCGGATCCGAGCCTCGTCGTCGAGACGACCACCGCGCTCGGCTACACTACCTGAACCTGAACGTGCGCAACCCGTTGTTCGAGGACGTTCGCGTGCGCAAGGCCCTTGCGTACCTTACGGACGTGGACACGATCTCCGAGGTCATCTTCTACGGCATGGACGCGCCGGGCGAATCCTTCTTGCTGCCCGGAACGTTCCATTACACCGACGACGTTGAGACCTATCCCTACGATCCGGAACGCGCCGCCGAGCTCCTCGACGAGGCTGGCTGGGTGGACAGTGACGGCGACGGCATCCGCGATCGCGACGGCGTGCCGTTGTCCTTCGAGCTGACCACCAACGTCGATCCGAACCGCCAACAGATCCTCGAGTTCCTCCAGCGCGAGTGGGAGCAGGCTGGCATCGACGCCTCCGTCCGTGTCTACGAGTGGCCCTCGTTCATCGGCGACGTCATCGCCGGCGACTACGACATCGGCCTCATCGGCTGGCTGCTCCTGACCGATCCTGACCGTGCGACGTACCTGCATTCCTGACCGACGGCGGCAGCAACTACGGTGGCTACTCGAACCCGGCGGTCGACGAGCTGCTCGAGTCAGGTCGCGCAGAGACGGATCCCGAAGCGCGCCAAGAGATCTACGGCGAGATCGCGCGCATCGTGACGGACGAAGCGCCCTACATCTTCCTGCTGTACCAAGGTTACGTAGTGATCCACACGCCGGAGCTGCAAGGCTTCGAAGTCCACCCGTCCGGCTCGTGGAAGTCGCTGGCATCGGTCGAGTTGGCGAACTGACGTAAGGCTAGGGTCCGGCGGGGAGCGTGCGCTCGCGCGCCCCCGCCCCCCGCCTCATGCTGGAGTACACGCTTCGCCGGATCGTCCTGTTCGTCCCGGTCATCCTGGGTGTCCTGGTCATCGTCTTCCTGGCGGTGCGCCTGGTACCCGGGGACCCGGCGGTCATCTACGTGGGACCGGAAGGGACCCTCGAAGACCGGGCACGGATCACGCGCACCCTCGGCCTCGACCGGTCGCTGCCGGTGCAGTTCGGTATCTACGCCTGGCGAGCCGTCCAAGGGGATTTCGGTCGCAGCATCTTTCTCCGCACCGAGGTCTCCACCCTCATCCGCAACACCTTTCCCGCTACCTCGAACTCGCCGCTCTGGCGCTCTTGTTCACCGCCGTGTTCGCGATCCCGTTGGGCGTGCTCGCGGCCGTGAAGGCCAACACGGCGATCGACTATGGCGCGACCCTCCTGGCGCTGCTCGGCGTGTCCATGCCCATCTTCTGGTTCGGTGTCTTGGCGATCCTGGTGTTCTCGCTCCAACTCGGCTGGCTCCCTTCGTTCGGCCGAGGGCCGGGCCTGTTTCCGGCGCTCGCGTCCGGTGATCCGGCCCTGGTGCTCGAAGCGCTGAGGTTCGCGTTCCTGCCGGCGCTCACGCTCGGCATCACCTCGATCGCGTTGGTCGCGAGGCTCGTGCGCTCCTCGATGCTCGAGGTGTTGGGACTCGATTACGTTCGGACCGCCCACGCCAAGGGGCTCCATCAGCGCCAAGTGGTCGTGAAGCACGCCTTCCGTAACGCCCTGCTGCCGGTGATCACGGTGTTCGGCCTTCAGTTCGGCACCTTGCTCGGCGGAGCCGTCATCACCGAGACGATCTTCGCGTGGCCAGGCTTGGGCCGGCTCGTGGTGAACGCCATCAGCCAGCGCGATTTCCCGCTCATCCAGGGCAGCGTGATCTTCATCGCCGTCTTGATCAGCATCATCAACCTGATCGTCGACCTCTCCTACGCGCTCGTCAATCCGAAGATCCGGTATGGCAGCTGATCCGGTGACGGCCGCCGCGGGGCCGGCGGAATCGCACCGGCCAGCCGTCTGGCGACGGCTGTTGCGGCATCCGAGCGCGGTCGTCGGCGGCGTGATCGTGCTGCTCGTCGTGCTGGCCGCCACCTTCGCTCCGGTGCTCACCCCCTATGAGGTGGACGCCCGCAACATCCGTGCTCGCTTCGCGCCCCCCAGCGCCGAGCATCTCTTGGGCACCGACAACTTCGGGCGCGACACGCTCACCCGGCTGCTCTTCGGTGCGCGGGTGTCGCTGCAGGTGGCCATCCTCGCCGTGGGCATCGCAGCCGTGATCGGCGTGCTGCTCGGCTCGTTGGCCGGGTACTTGGGCGGGCTGGCGGACCAGATCATCATGCGCGTGGTCGACGTGTTCCTGGCGTTCCCCCCGATCTTGCTGGCCCTGCTGCTCGTGGCCGCCGTCGGCACGGGCGTGGGCAGCGTCACGGTGGCTTTGGGCCTTATCTATTGGACCGCCTACGCGCGGGTCATCCGGGCCGGGATCCTGGCCCTCAAGACAGAGGACTTCGTCGAGGCGAACCGGGCGCTGGGGGCGCCATGGTACCGAACATTGTTCGGCCACGTCCTCCCCAACGCGTTCTCGCCCATCATCGTCGTGGCCTCGGTGGGCCTCGGCGCCGCCGTGACGGCGGAGGCAGCGCTCTCGTTCCTGGGGTTGGGTATCCAGCCGCCCGTGCCATCGTGGGGTTCGATCCTCAACGTCGGGTTGCAGTTCTTGCGGCAGACGCCCTACCTCTCGACCTTCCCGGGTCTCGCCATCATGGTGACGGTGCTCGGCTTCAACCTTCTCGGCGATGGGCTGCGCGACGTCCTCGATCCGAGGCGGACGACCTAACCCTAAGGAGGTGACCATGCACGCCCGAGACGTCTCCGCCGACCTGACACGCACGGTGCTCGGCATCGATCGCTTCTACCGTGCCAGCCGGGCATCAGGCTCCGACAAACTCGACCAAGAGGGGCTGGTGCCGGTTCACTGGTCGGCGCTCGAACCCCATACCGTGGAGGGCTGGAGCGAGGCGAAAGCCCGTTTGCGCGACGTGCTCGAAGGGGCCACCACGCTTCCGGACCCGTACCAGCGCGACTGGCTCTCCGAACAGACGCTGTCGCTCACGGCACTGGTTCGCTGGTTGGCGGGCGAAGACCTCGCCTACGAGCAGGTGGTGGCGGGCACGCTACGGATCGACCCCAGGCCTCCTTCGGCGCGGACGGTCGAGCGGGCCCGATCGGCTCGTGATGCCGCACTCGCGGCGGCAGGTTACGACTCCTTCCCTGCGTACGCGGAGGCCGAGCGGGTTCCCCCGGCCGAAGTGGCTGGCGTCATGGCGACGATGGTGGCTCAGGCGCGCGAGCGTACCGAGCAGCGGTTGCCGGGATTGCGGTTGGCGCCCGACACGATCGGGGTGAAGTCCGTCGCGGGCACGGCATTCTCGGCCTACTGCGACTACCCGGGTCGCGCGGTGTGGATCAACACCGACGTGCCTTTCACGCGCGCGGCGCTCAAGCACCTGGTGGCGCACGAGGCCTACCCTGGGCACGACGCCCACATGAGCCATCGCGACGCCCTCGTGCGGTCGGGGACGATGCTGCCCGATGCCGCCCTCGTGATCACCAACACGGCCTCCAGCGTGCTGTTCGAAGGGATCGCCGAGTGCGGGCTCGATCTGCTCGAGTGGCGCGACGACCCGCTCGACCAGGTCGCCTGGACCCACGACCGTCTCGAGTGGTTGGCCAGCATCGAGGTTGCGCACGGACTGAACACGGGCCGTCTCGACGCTGGGGAGGCGCAGCGCCTGCTTCGCACCTGGTGCGACGCCGACCCGGCCTGGATCGACGCCAAGCTTCGCTTCGTGACGCACGGCCTGCGCGCACCCTTCGTCTACGCGTACTGGTGGGGGGGCACCGTGGTGGGGCGCTGGTGGCGCAGCGTGCGCGCGGCCGGCCGCGACCGGGCGATGCGCCATCTCTACGACAGGATGCACAGCCCCACCACCCTCATCGCCCACGCGAACCAGGAGGAACCCGACGATGGCATCTGACGCCTCCAAACGGCTGCACGAGCGCGGCCTCGCCTCGGTACCCACCGGCACCCATTCGAACTCACGCGTCGCTCAACCGCACCCGACGTACTTCACCCGCGCCCGAGGGGCCCATCTCTGGGACGCCGATGGTAGGCGCTGGACCGACTTCTCGATGGGCAACGGCGCGGTGATGCTCGGTCACGGGGATCCCCATGTGACGGCGGCCGTGCAGGAGGCGCTCGAGACGGGCCTGGGGGCAGGGGTCGAGAGCGAGCTGTCGATCGCCGTCGCCGAGAAGTTCCTTCGGCTCGTCCCGAGCGCCGAGCAGGTCCGCTTCACGAACACGGGCACCGAAGCCATCATGCACGCGGTGCACGTCGCCCGCGCGGTGACGGGTCGGCCCGCCATCGCGAAGATCGAGGGCGCGTACCACGGCTGGTGGGACGAGGTCTTCGTGAGCACTTGGCCCGACTTGACCGCTGCCGGCGACGTCCGGAAGCCGCGCCCGCTACCGGGCGGTGCGGGTCTGCGCAGCGAAGCCGTGGACTCGACGGTGGTCGTGCCCTTCAACGACCTGGACGCGACGGCGTCGCTCCTCCGCGAGCGTCGTGAGGACGTGGCCACGCTGCTGGTCGAGCCGACGATGATCGACGTCGGCTTCATCCCACCGGAGGAGGGCTACCTCGAGGGGTTGCGCCAGATCACTCGCGAACTGGGCATCGTGCTCGTGTTCGACGAGCTGCTCACCGGCTTCCGGGTCGCGCTCGGAGGCGCCCAAGGGCGCTACGGCGTGACCCCGGATCTGTCCGTCTGGGGCAAGGCGCTCGCCAACGGCTTCCCCATCGCCGCGCTGGCGGGCAGCCGCGACATGATGGCGCGCACGGAACCAGGGCCCGACAACGCGCCCTTCGTCGGCACCTTCAACGGCTACCGGCCTGGCCTCGCCGCTTGCTTGGCGACGCTCGAACGTCTGGAGGACGGCGAGGTGACGCGGTCGCTCGAGGCGCGTTCCCGGAGTCTGGCCGACGATTGGGACGCGATCGTCGCGGAGGCGGGCGTGCCCGGCAGGCTCCACGCCGGCGGCGGCCACTTCAGCCTTACTTCACCGAGACGCCGGTGCGCGACTACCGTAGCGCCGCGACCACGGACGCCCGGGCCTACGAGCGCTGGCGTACCACAGGCGCGGACCACCACCTGCTCCTGCCTCCCAAGGCGCTGCTGCATGGCGCTTTCTCCGCCGCCCACACCGACGAGGACCTCGCGTCCTTGCTCGACGCCACCCGCGCCACCTTCCTCGAGGAGACCCCCTGATGTCCAAGGCCCAGCATCGAATGGATCGACGTCGCCACCATGGCGACCGGCCTCGACCTACGCGTTGCCGTCCACGTGCTCGAGGGTGCGCACGATGGCCCCACCGTCGGGCTCACGGCTGGAATCCACGGTGACGAACTGCTTCCGGTCGAGGTCGTGCGGCGTGTCCTCGCGGCGATCGATCCCGCCGACCTGAGCGGCCGGATCGTCGCCATCCCCCTCGCCAACCCGCTGGCGTTCGAGACGCTCACGCGCCACACCCCGACCGACATGCACAACCTCAACCGGGTGTTCCCCGGCACCGCGGACACCTGGCTCTCGGAGCTGCTGGCCCGGTCCATCACCGACTACTTGACACCGAAGATCGACGTGCTCCTCGACCTGCACGCTGGCGGCGCCGTCCCCACGGTCGATTACGTCTACGCGCTGAACGACCTCGACCTATCGCGCTCATTCCTGTTCCCCACGATGTACCGCGGCTCGTCGTACCCGGGGTCGCTCGGCACCCACGTGATCGAGGCGCGGGGCGTACCCGTGGTCGTCGCGGAGATCGGTGGTGGCAGCCAGTTCGACGACCGCTACCTGGAGCGAGGCGTGGCGGGGGTGCTCAATGCGTTGCGCCACGTCGGCGCACTGTCGGGCGACGAGACCCCGCCTCCGCAACAGACGCTCCTGACGAAGATGAAGATCTTGCGCCCTCGGCACGGCGGCATCCTGTACCCGGCCGTCACGGCCGCACAGCTCGGACAAGAGGTGAGCGGTGGCACGATGTTAGGCCAGACGCGCAACCCGCAGACCTTCGAGGTGATCGAGGAGTTCAACGCTCCCTTCGACCGAACCCACCTCGTGCTCGTGCGCGGCGTGATCAGCAAGGTGCACGCCGGGGATTACGCGTACATGCTGGGCGACTTGGCGAGCGCGGAGGTGCTGTCGGCGGGTTGAGGCCCGCGGTCGTCCACGAATGGCAAAGACGCCTACGAGACGCCGACGCAGCACACAGGTGTGGGGCATAGCCATCAGACTGTTTTCGATGGACGAGGCGTCGCAGTACGCTCAGGCTGGCCCACCGGAGAGATCATGTTGCCGCGGAGAGGAAGGGGCGTCCTTCAAGGTGACGTCCAGGCGTTTCCCCACTGCGGCTGCAGCCCGTCCGAGCGTCAGGAGGGTCACGGAGGGGTTGTCCGTGTCGAGGAGGCGATCGACGGTCGAGCGACTGGTGCCCATCCGGCGGGCGAGCTCGCTGGGGCCGATGTGGCAGCCGCGCATACCTTCCAAGATCTGGTGGGCTATGACGCGCTTAGCAGCGATCGCCAGCGCATCCTCGAGATACCCCTCGCTCTCGAGGAACTCATCCAGAGAACTGCCGAGGTGCTGCTCGTTCATCGCGAACGTCCCTTCAGCCGTGCGAGCCTGCGCCGCGCCACGTCGAGCTCCGCCACAGGAGCCTTCGTCTCCTTCTTGACGAACGCATGCAGGATCACCATGGTGTGGCCCTCCACGGTGAAGAGCGTTCGTACGACGCCATACCGGATTCGCGATCGCACCTCCCAAAGATCTGCATCGAGCTTCCGGATGAGCGGCATGCCCATCGGCCACCCGAACTGGGCCGTCTTGAGGTCGGCGCCGACCGTCTTCCGGTCGCGCCGATCGAGCGCGCGAATCCAGTCAAGAGCAGGTTCGCGTCCTCCTTCGCTGGCGTAGAACACGACGTGCAGGATCGGCCCGCGGTGCATCCAGTCACGACTCCGGAGTGTACCAAAAATGAGGCATTGGTGTCCCCCGGCCGTAGAGGAGATGGTCGAGGAGATCGGCGTCCTTCACGGTTCGATCGTGGATGACCCGCCATCGCGGGACAGCTCCTTCCTGGGCCGTTGCCGACGAGTGATGGGCTGAAGCGGTTCCTGGTGGCCCCGGAAATCGATCGCCTTGCGCGACCCCACCCCGCTGCGTTCGAATGGACACGTTGGGCTCGCTGAACCTCGCGCGACC
Source organism: uncultured Trueperaceae bacterium (assembly GCA_963839375.1). GTDB lineage: Bacteria > Deinococcota > Deinococci > Deinococcales > Trueperaceae > JAABTL01. The sequence goes on from CAWIUY010000025.1 coordinate 25,156, forward strand.
GAGCCCACGCACCGCGCCCCTCGCGCCCGCACGCGCCCCGGCGCAGGAGGCCCCAAGACGATGCCCCGCACCACCCTCCTCGCGCTCCTCGCGTTCGTCGCGTTCATCAGCCTCGGCCTCCCCGACGGGCTGCTCGGCGTGTCGTGGCCCTCGATGCGGCTGACGTTCGGCGTGCCCCTCGACGCGCTCGGCACGCTCGTCGCCTTCGGGACGGCCGGGTACCTCACCTCGAGCTCGCTGAGCGGTCGGATCCTGCGGGTCCTCCCGATCGGCAGCGTCCTCGCCCTGTCGACGCTGGCGGCGGCGTTGGCGCTCCTCGGGTACGCGATCACCCCCTACTGGCCGCTGCTCCTGGCGTGCAGTTTCGTCGCCGGTCTGGCCGGCGGCGCCGTCGACGCGGGCCTCAACGCCTACGGCGCGCGCCACTTCAGCGCCCGCATCCTGAACTGGCTGCACGCCTTCTTCGGTGTGGGGACCACGCTCGGACCGCTGATCGTCACCTTCGTCCTGACGTCGGGCCACGTCTGGCGCTGGAGCTACGTGATCGTCGGCAGCGCCCAGTTGGTGCTCGCCGCGACCTTCTTCGCGACCCGCGCGCGCTGGGCCGACGTGGCGGTCGGCGCTGCCAAAACCCCACGCCTTCCTCGGCCCGCCCGCAGCCGCGACACCCTGCGGCAGCCCATCGTCTGGCTCGCGATGCTGACGTTCTTCGTCTACGCGGGCGCGGAGGTCGTGGTGGCGCAATGGAGCTTCTCGCTCCTGACGCTCCACCGCGGCGAGAGCCTCGCCACCGGCGGCCTGCTCGTGACGCTCTACTGGGGCAGCCTCATGGTGGGGCGCGTCCTCTTCGGCGTCATCGCCGACCGCGTGCCCCTCCTGCGCGCGCTCTCCGTGTGCCTCGCCGCCAGCGTCGTCGGCGCCCTGCTCTTCTGGCTCGAACCGACCCGCACGCTCTCGTTCCTCGGCCTGATGCTGATGGGCGCCTCGTTCGCCCCCGTCTTCGCCTCGCTCATCCTCCTGACGCCGCGCTGGGTGGGCCGGGCGCACGCGGATAATGCCATCGGCTTCCAGATCGCGGGCGCCGGCCTCGGCGGGGCCACCTTGACGGCCACGGTCGGGTTCGTCGCTGACGCGGCGGGTCTGCAGACGATCGGCGTGTCCGTCCTCGTCATCACCGCCGTGCTGCTGGTGCTCTACCAGGTGCTCGCGTGGCGCGGGGGACGGGCTGAGTTCGTGGTGGGGGGCGGGTAGGGCGAGGCATGGTAAACGGGGCGGGCGCGGGCCTTCGGCTTTGGCTCAGGCGACGAGCGCTGAGATGCCCGTGCGCCGATACCGCAACGTGGCCGAGATGCCGGAACCGCGACGGTCGGCAGCGGCGCTCGACGGCCTCGCAGCCGCCTGCGCCGCCTCCTCACGCTCGCGGGCGTTCGGTACCTTGCGCCAGGCACCCCGTGGGGTCCGCCGGTCCCGCTCGATGGAGGAAGCCGACGCCCACCGGCAGCTCTGGGAGTCGGGCGCGGGTGCAGGTTCCTTGGTGCGCGAACCCTCAAGCGACGGGGGGTGACGGCGGTCCGTTCATCGGAACGCTGGCGTCGTGTCACGGCACATTCTCTGGAGTAACCTGATCGAGAAGCGTTGGAGGGCATACCGTGTCTGTGGCATTCAGGATCGAGCTCGAGCAGGAAGTCGACGGTCGCTGGATCGCCGAGGTCGTAGAGCTGCCCGGAGTCATGGCCTATGGGGCGACGCAGGAGCAAGCGATCGCACAGGCGCAGGCGCTGGCGCTGCGGGTGGTTGCCGACCGTCTCGAGCATGACGAGGCTGGCCGCGATTACCTCGACATCTCCTTTGCAGCTGCATGAGTGCTTGGCCCAGCACGCGCGGTTCGCGTGTCTTGGCTGCCCTTCTCCGCATCGGTTGGACCGTCCAGCGTCAACGTGGCTCTCACCGCGTCCTCGCTCGCGACGGTTGGCCAGATCTCGTCTTCGCGTTCCGCGACAGCGACGAGATCGGGCCGCGCATGCTTACGCGAATCGCGAAACACAGCGGGCTGCGCCCGAAGGACCTGTGACGACGGTGGGTCACCCGAACGTGAAGAGGCACTTGACGACGCCCGGCGACGCCAGCAACTCGTCGAACAGCGCCGGGCCCTCCTCGAGGGTCGCCCGCCGGTTGATCAGGCTGGCGGTGTCGACGGCGCCCGCCTCGAGCAGGCCGAGCGCGTCGACGAAGTCGTCGTCACTCATGGCGTAGGTCCCCAGCACGCTGAGTTCGCGTGTGACGACCTGCTGCATGTCGACGTCGATCATCCGGACGTTGTTCCCGATCCAGACGACCGTCCCGCCGTACTTCACGGCGGCGTGCGCCTGAGCCACGGTCGCACCGATCCCGACGGCTTCGAACGCCACGTCGGCCCCCCGACCGTCGGTCAGGTCGAGCACGGTCTCGGCGAAGCCGGCTTCGAGAGGGTCCAGCGTCACGCCGACGCCCATGCGCTGTGCGACAGCGCGCCTTTCGGGGCTCGGATCGCTGATCACCACGGTGGCCACGCCCCGACGCTTCAGCACCGACGCCACCAGCAGCCCGATCGTGCCCGCGCCCACGACGACGGCCGACGTCGCGCCCTCCAGATCCAAATTCGCCCGGTTGACCGCGCGAACCGCGACGGCCAGGGGCTCCACGAGGGCACCCTCATCGAACGTCACGGTGTCGGGAAGGCGTACGAGGTTCCGCGCCGGCCACACGACGTATTCGGCGAAGGCCCCCGGTGCGTCCTTCCCCATCAGGCGGCGCACCCCGCCGGCGTCCACGATCGGATGGATCGCCACGCGCGTCCCGGCTGGGAGATCATGGACGCCCTCACCGGTCTCCACGACCCGACCGGTCGCTTCGTGGCCCATCACGAGGGGCGGGGTCCGGCGCCCCGACTGGCCCGTGTACCCGTGGAGGTCGGACCCGCAGACGCCGGCGGCCTTGATCTCGATCAGGACGTCGTCCGGCAGCTCGATCCAGGGGACGGGCATCTCGACCAGGACGTGCTCGTGGAACGCCTTCATCAGCAGCGCCTTCATGCGTGCATCTCCTCTTCACGAGTGGGTCGTCACGCCCGCGTGCCGCCCGCCACGAGCCACCCGCCGTCGATCACGATCGTCTGACCCGTGATGTAGGCCGCGGCGTCCGACGCGAGCAACACGGTGGCGCCCGCCAGGTCGGCGGGCACGCCGGGACGCCGCAGCGGGATCACCGACACGGCGCTCTCGTGCAGCGCCGGATCGGCGAACACCGCGTCGGTCATCGCCGTCCAGAACCTCCCGGGCGCGATGGCGTTCACGAGGATGCCGTCGTCGGCCCACTCGACGGCGAGGGCACGCGTCATCTGCCGCATGCCGCCCTTGCTGATGGCGTAGAGGCCGATGTTGGGCACGACGATCTCGAACGAGAGCGAGCCGAGGTTGATGATCTTCCCGCCACCCCCTCGGCGCATCCAGCGCGCCGCGGCCTGACACGCGAAGAACGCGCCCTTGAGGTTGACGGCGAGGAGATGGTCCCAATCGCTCTCGGTGAACTCGTCGCTCGGCTTGCGGATGTTCACGCCCGCGGCGTTGACCAGGATGTCGATGCGGCCGAAGTGTTCGCCGACGGCGTCGACCATGGCCTCGACCTCACTGACCTCGGCGACGTCCGTCGGCACGACGAGCGCCTCGCGGCCCGTGCCCCGCACGAGCTCGGCGGCGACCTCCAGTTCGTCGCGGCTCCTGGCCGCCAAGGCGACGTCGGCGCCGGCGTGGGCAAGGGCGAGCGCCATGCCCAGCCCGAGACCGCGACTCCCACCGGTCACCAGGGCGACACGCCCGTCGATCCTCAGGCTCGGCATGACGAACTCATCGTCGGCGGGTCTGCGTCGCGCTTCGGTCACGTCCACCGCTCTCTCCGCGGCACTGGCAGGGTCGAGCGAGACGACCTTCACGCGGCGCGCCGGCGGGCGGCGTCCAGCGAAAGCATCAGAGGTGGACCGCGCAGATGCCATGTATGAGTGTCACTGTAAACTCCGGTCGGTTCGTGCGCACCGTCGACGTATCGGTCCGAACGCTCCAGCGGTGCGACCGATCCCATGTCTCCAGCCAGCGCGTCGCGAACTCCGCGGCCACGACCGTCGGCGAAGAGGTCCCGGCCCGCCTCGCGGTGCGTAGGACGACCTTCCGGCCGAGGTGCTTCGCGATCGGCGGCACCCCCGTCGAGCGAGCGTGAAATCTCGCCGAAGCATCCGGTGGATTTGCGCGAGCGGGTGCTTGAGACCGATCGTCAGTCAGATCAGCGAGGTGTGACGCCGCAACCACGCATCGAGGACGATCGAATCGGAACGACGCGGTCTCGTGCAGACCGATGATGAACGAGTACGTATCGGCGGCGTCCGCCGTCATGATCACGCCGTTGATCGCGAGGAACGTGTAGGTGGCCGCGAAGGCGGTCCGCTTGTTGCCGTCGACAAAAGGGTGATTCTGCGCCAGGCTCTCCCAGAGCGCCGACGCCTCCGCGATCAAATCGGCGTAGTAGCCGGTCTGGGGCCGGAACAGGGCTGACTCGAGAAGACCGAGATCGCGAACGCCGGCGGTGCCACCGTAGCGCATGAGCTGGTCTTCATGGATGGCAAGGACGTCCGCGAGCGTCAGGTAGTCGATCACTCAGCGAGCTTCTTGTAGAGCGACGCGAAGCGCCCGTGGCTGGTCCCGTAAGCAGCCAACACATGCGCGCGGGGTCGGCCGAGCTTGCGCTTCTGGATCAGGTCGGCGAGCGCTTCGTCCACGAGGGCTTGGATCTGGCGGCCCTCGTCGCGCGCCAGTGCACGCAACTCGGCCAGCAGCTGCGGATCGACCTGGGTCGCGAACTTCTCGCGTGTTTGATCGGACATGGCGACCTCCGGTCTATGTTGTCATGACACATCTTGATGCGTCAAGAAGCGGTGACGTCGAGTGGCGGTGTTCATCCGACGCACCACATCACTGATCCCACGGAGCCGCGATTCCGGCGGCTGAACGCGATGCGAGCGCGCGCACTCTTCGTCGAGCAGACCCCGCTCGACACCGTCGTATCCTGAAACTCCAATGACGGCAGCCGGCGACCTCCCCGCCGCCACACCAGAACGCTTCGACGTCTTCGCGCACCTGACCACGGACGGCGCCGAGACGTACGCCGCATCCTGGCCGCCTTCATGCTGGCGAAAGAGCGCTTCCACGTCCATCTGCGACCGGAGGACGTCCTCTCGAGCCTGAGCGTCGACGGCGGGGCCCGCGTCGAGGCCGACGACCTCACGGCCAAGCTCGACAGTCTCGAACGCTGGGGCAACCTCCGCTCGCACCCGGACACCAGCCGCGTCACGGCGGTCGAGGATTTCTACCGCCGAAGGTTGCTCTACGGCCTCACGCACGAGGGGGAGGCAGCGGAGCGAGCACTCCGGGCGTTCGACGACGCGCTCGGCCGGCGCGGCGCGCTGCAGGCGGTGGCCCTCGCCGACATCGAGCTCGGTCTGCGTGAACTCCAGAGTCTGGCCGCTGCCGACGAGCCCGACCTAGGCAAGCTGCGCCAGACGCTGAACGCCCTCGCCGGCCGCTTCACCGACCTCGCCGAGAACGCCAGCGCCTTCATGGCGTCGCTGCAGCGCAGCATCGACCTCGAGGGCACGAGCGAGGACGCCTTCATCGCCTACAAGGACAAGCTCATCGGCTACCTCGAGCGCTTCATCCAGGACCTGGTCACGATCGGTGCCTCGATCGCGGGTCTCCTCCGCGACGCCGACACGGGCCGGATCGCATCGCTGCTGGATCGGATCGCCGTCGACGAAGCCGCCGACGAGGCGCCCGATCCGGAGGACCCCGCGGCCCAGCGGGCGCTCGAGCGCGCTCGCGAACGCTGGCACAACCGCTGGACGGGCCTCGTGAGCTGGTTCGTGTCGAGCGGCGGGCACGACAGCCAGGCGAAGCTGCTGCGGACCCGCGCGCTGGCCGCGATCCCCGCCCTGCTCGACGTGGTTCGCGAAGCCAACGTACGCCGCGCCGGCCGGTCGGATCGCTCGGCCGACTTCCTGACGCTCGCCCGCTGGTTCGCCGCCGCGCCGAGCGACGGTGATCGGCACCGGCTCTGGCACGCGGCCTTCGGGCTCGACCCGGCCCGGCACCTGGCGGTCGACGCCGAGACGCTGGGGCGCTGGGCCGACGATCCGAGGACCGTCGGCGCACCGTGGGCCGACGCGGAGCCGATCGTCGTGGCGCCGCAGCTGCGCCGCACCGGCTCCTACGAGCGGCGCGGCCGACCGACCCAGGTGCTCGACCGGAGCGAAGACAAGGCGCGGCTCGCCGCGCGCGCCGCTCACGAGGCCGAGCAGATCGCCCGAGCCCGCGAGACGCTCCTCACCCACGGCCCACTGCGGCTATCCGAGCTCAGGGAACTCGACCCCCACGCCTTCGGTCTCTTCCTCGACCTGCTCGGCGACGCGCTTGCCGCCCGCCGCCCCGGCGCGGAAGGTGCCGAGGTGAGCGCCGGCGACGGCAGCCTGCGCATCCACCTGCGACCGATCGAAGGCGCGCCCGTCGTCGCGATCCGCTCGAAGCGCGGGATCCTCCGCGGGCGCGACCACCTCGTCGAGATCTTCGAACCGGGGCCGGGCCCTCGCCACGCTCGGGAGCGGGTCGCCGCCGCGTCGGCCACGAAGCGGTTCCCATGAGTCAGGTCGACGCCCTCCACCGGGCCGCCCGTGCGCTGCTGAAGCGCCCCCTGCTCAGAGCGGCGGCCGAGGGGGAGGCCTTCCGACTGGTGCGCTCGCAACTCCCCGACCTCCGCAGTTGGTTCGACGCCAACACCGGCTGGCGGCTGCACGCCGACTCAGACGTGATCCGGCTCCATAAGGAGCCCGCCACCACCGATGACGCCACGCGCCCGGCGCGCGATCCACGGAACCGCAACGCCTTCGGGCGGCGCCGCTACGTGCTCTTCTGCCTGGCCCTGGCGGCGCTCGAACGGGCCGACGCCCAGATCCCGCTCGGCCGGCTCGCGGAACAGGTCCTGCTCCTGGCGCGCGGCCCAGCGCTGGCCGACGCCGGCGTCGCGTTCACGCTCAGCGGCCGCGACCAGAAGGGCGACCTGGTCGCCGTCGTCCACCTACTGCTCCACTGGGGTGTGCTCACGCGCGTCGCCGGCGACGAGGAGGACTACCTACGCGGCACGGGTGACGTGCTCTACGACGTGTCACGGCGGGTGCTGTCGCAATTGCTGGTCGCGCGGCGGGGACCGTCGACCATCTCGGCGGCGGCGTTCGACGAGCGGCTCGCCGCGCTGAGCGCGATCGAGACCCCCGAGTCCGACGAGGCGACCAACCGGGGGATCCGCCACCGGCTCACCCGCCGCCTCCTCGACGACCCGGTCCTCTACTTCGATGACCTCGACGACGCCGAGCTGGAGTACCTGCGGCGCCAGCGCCCCGCCATCGTCCGCCGCATCACCGAGCTGACGGGTCTGGTCGCAGAGGTGCGCGCCGAGGGCATCGCCATGGTCGACCCCGAGGAAGATCTCACCGACGTACGCCTGCCGGAACCCGGCACCGACGGGCACCTCACGCTGCTGCTCGCCGAGCACCTCGCAGCGGGGCGACGCCGAGCACCGAGTAGAGGCGCTGCAGGGCGTCACGCGCGACCTCGCCGACCGGAACCGGAGCCACTGGCGCAAGGCGGCCACCGAACCCGGCGCCGAGATCGCGCTGACCGAAGCGTCGCTCGAACGCCTGGCCGCGCTGCGGTTGATCGAGCGGCGCGGCGATCGTGTGCGAGCGCTGCCGGCCCTGGCGCGCTTCGCCGTCGCGGAGCCGATCCCCCACGGTCCGTCGCGGGCGCCCGAAGCGGTGTCGCTCTTCGAGGAGCGCCACGGTGCGTGACGCGCCCACACCAACCAAGGCGCGCTGGCAGCCGCTCCGGCTCGGTCTGATCGACCTCTTCTACTACGACGTGGAGGTCTTCCCCTTCGTCGACGGGCGCCTGTTGCTGCGTGGGAACAACGGCACCGGTAAGTCGAAGGTGCTGGCGCTGACGCTGCCGTTCCTGCTCGACGGTGACCTCTCGCCACGGCGCGTGGAACCCGACGCCGACACGAACAAGCGCATGGAGTGGAACCTCCTGCTCGGTGGCGCGCATCCACAGGGGGAGCGACTCGGCTACACCTGGATCGAGTTCGGGCGGCTCGACGACGACGACGCGCCCGTCTACCGCACGCTCGGTGCCGGCCTCAAGGCGGGGAGCGGTCGGATGCTGGGGCACTGGTTCTTCATCACCAGCCAGCGCGTCGGGGAGGACCTCGCGCTGCTCGACACGTCGCGCACCGCGCTCGGCCGCGAGCGGCTGGCCGAGGCGCTCGGCGACCACGGCCGCATCTACGACACCAAGGGCGCTTACCGGCACGCCGTCGACGAGACGCTCTTCGGCCTGGGCGAGAGGCGCTACGACGCACTCGTCGACCTGCTCGTGCAGATCCGCCAGCCGCAGCTGTCGCGGCGCCCGAACGAGGGGATGCTCTCCGACGCGTTGACGCGGTCGCTGACCCCCGTCCCGAACGCGCTCATCAACGTCGTGGCGGAGGGGTTCCGCGGCCTCGACGACGAGCGCGAACAGCTCGCCGAACTCGCGGACACGACCCGCGCCGTCGCGGCGTTCCTCGAGCACTACCGCGCCTACGCGCGCGTGATCGCCCGGCGCAAGGCCGAAGGGCCACGCCTCGCGCAGTCGAAGTACGAGCAGCTCGGTCGTGACCTCTTGCGCGTGCGCGAAGAGCTCGAGGCGGCGCGCGCCGAAGTCCGCCGCGCCGAGGCGGCGCTCGAGGCCCTGCGCGGACGCGCGGCGTCGCTCGAGGCGACGTTCACCGCGCTGATGGAGGGCGAGCACGCGGAGGGCGAGGCGCAGCTGGCCGCCGCCGAGCGCGAGGCGACGGGGGCGCACGAGCGGTTCACGGCGGCGATGCTATCCGCGGCGCGCACGGAGACGGAGCTGGCCGACGCGCGTGAGCGCGTCGTGGCCGCCGAGGCGGACGCGGCGGCGCGCCGGGCGGCGCGGGACGGCGCTCTCGCCGACGCCGGCGCTGCCGCCCGCCCGGCGCGTGTCACGGCGGATCACGTTGGGGTGGTCGGGATCGCCGAGGCGACCGACGGCGCGTGGGCTGATGCCAAGCGCCGCGCCGACGAGCTCCTCGTCAGGCGCCGGCGGGCGCTGGCGCGCGTTCGCGAGCTGATCGACGCCACCGACCGCGCCGCCGCCACGCTGGCCGGCGAGAACGGCCGGCTCGACGACGCCGCCGCACACGTCGCTCGTGCGCTCGAGCGCCAAGCCACGATGGAGGCGACGCTGCAGCGCACGGGCGAGGCGCTCGTGGACAGCGTGCGCGCGTACCTCGACACGCTCGTCGAGGTGCGCCTCGACGACGTCGCGGCCACGGCCGACGAGCTGCGCGCCTGGGTCGCGACGCTCGACGGTCCGAACCCCGCGACGGCGGCGCTGACGGTCGCCGCGGACGAGGCGCTCGAGGCGATCGGCGACGCACGCACACGCGCCCGTGCGCGAGCGGACGAACTCACCCTTCGCATCGAGGCGCTCGACGGGGAGATCGTCGCGCTCGAGTCCGGCCGGTCGGAGCCGCCCCCGGCGCGTCACACGCGCGCCCAGGACGACCTGCCGGGCCTGCCCCTGTGGCGCTCCGTCGACTTCATGGAGGCGACCGACCAGCGCGAGCGAGCGGGCATCGAGGCCGCCCTCGAAGCGGCGGGGCTACTGGACGCGCACGTGCTGCCGGGCGGCGAGGTGCGCTCCGCCAACGACGGCGAGCTGCTCCTCAAGTCGGGGCCGGCGCCGGCGAGCCGCGAGACGCTCGCGAGCGTCCTGCGACCGGCGACGCCCCCGGACGCCGCCGGCGTTCGGGCGGAGGACGTGGCTGCCGTGCTCGCGGCCGTGGCGCTCGTCCGCGCGGGCGACACCGTCGAATCGGACGCACACGCTTCGTGGGTCGCGACCGACGGACGCTTCGGCCTGGGGCTGGCCACCGGCGCGTGGTCGAAAGCGGAGGCGAGCTACATCGGCGAGGGCGCCCGCGAGGCCGCTCGGCGGCGGCGGCTCGCCGAAGCGCGATCCGAGCGGGCGACGCTCCAGCTGGAACGGGACGCCGTCGCCGCGATGCATCGAAGAGCTCGACGCGCGCCGGGCGCAGGTGCGGGCGGAGACCGCCGGCCTGCCGGCCGACGCCGCCCTCCGCGACGCCCAGGCCGACGTGGCGGCCGCGTAGCGGGCGACCGGCGACGCGCGCGGCGCGCACGAGGAGGCCGCGGAACGCGCCGAACGGGCGCGCGACGCCTGGGACGCGCTGAGGTCGGAGCTGAACGAGACCGCCGCGGCGCTCCATCTGCCGACGACGCGCGACGAGCTCGAGGCCGTCCGCGACGCCACGGACGTCTACGCAGCGGCGCTGCAGTCCCTGTGGCACGCGTCCGATCTCGCCGCGACCGAGGAACGCCGGCTGCACGCGGCCTGGCCGAGCGCGAGCGCGCCGAGACGCGGCACGCCGAGCCGAGGCGGAGCGCCAGCGGCGAGCCGAGGAGCGGGCCGCGGCCGCGGCGCGCTTCGAGACGCTCGAGAGCACGCTCGGCGCGGACGTGCGGGAGTTCCAGCGACGACGCGCCGAGGTGACGACTGCTCGCAAGGAGACCGCGGAGGCGACCGAGCGCACGCTCGCGGAGCGGAGCCGGGCGGAGCGGGCGGAAGCGGGCCGCGAAGAGATCGAGCGCTCGATCCTCGCCCAGCAAGCGGACGCCGCCGCGGCGCGCGACGAGGTGATCGCCGCGCTGCGCCGGACCGCGGCGCTCGGGCTCCTCACCGTCGCCGTGCCGGAGGTCGCCATCCCGGGCGAAGACCGCCCCTGGACGCTCACCAGGCGATCGCGCTGGCGCGGACGCTCGAGGCGGCGCTGGCGTCGACGAACGCCGACGACGCGGCGTGGGGGCGCGTGCAGACGCGGCTCAGCCAGGAGTTCACGCAGCTGCAGACGGCGCTCAGCCGGCACGGCCACACCGCCGTGGGCGAGCCGAGCGACGACGGCTACGCCGTCTCGATCGTCTTCGGCGGCCGGCCGACGCCGGCGACCGACCTGCTGACGTCGCTGCGCGCCGACACCGAGGCGAGGGAGCGGCTCCTGAGCGCGCGCGAGCGCGAGATCATCGAGAACCACCTGGTCACCGAGGTCGGCGCCAACCTGGCGGACCTCGTGACCGGCGCCGAGTCGCAGGTGCTCGCCATCAACGCGGAGCTCTCCGAGCGCCCGACGTCCACCGGCATGCGATTGCGGGTGCGTTGGAGGGCTCGGCGCGACGGTCCCGCCGGACTCGGAGAGGTCCGCGGCCGTCTGCTGCAGCTCTCCGACGCCTGGAGCGAGGGCGACCGCCAAGCGATCGGGGCTTTCCTGCAGGCGCGCATCGCCGCCGTGCGCGAGGAAGACGAGACCGGCACCTGGTACGAACATCTCGAGGTGGCCCTCGACTACCGCGCCTGGCACCACTTCACGGTCGAGCGCTTCCAGACACGGCGACTGGCGTCCGGCGACGGGCCCCGCTTCCGGGGGCGAGCGCGTGCTCGCCGTGAGCCTGCCGCTCTTCGCCGCGGCGGCCTCCCACTACCGATCGGCCTCCAAGCCGTACGCGCGCGGCTCGTCACGCTCGACGAGGCTTTCGCCGGCGTCGACGACGACTCGCGCGCGAAGTCGCTCGGCCTCCTGCGCGCGTTCGACCTCGACGTGGTCATGACGAGCGAGCGCGAGTGGGGCTGCTACGCGGAGGTCCCCGGCCTGTCGATCGCCCAGCTGTCGCGCATCGAGGGCATCCCGGCGGTGCTGGTGAGCCTATGGACGTGGGACGGTCACGAGCGCCGGCGTGTCGAGACCGCGTCGCCGCCCGCTCCCGCCACCGACGGCCTCTGGGCGTGACGGGCGACGAGGAGCGGCTCCGTCGCCTCCTGGGCGGCCCGGAGACGGCGTGGATCGTCGAGCGCGCCCGCATCGCGCCTGAGCCGCGGCCGCCCGCTGACCGGCGCGATCACGCTCGCCGCCGCGAGCGAGGCGCAGCGCGCGGCGGTGGGCCGACTGCTCGGTCGCGCGGTGGCGCCGGGGCGGTCGGTGTCGATCCCGCTCGAGCGGCTCGACGCGGTGCTGCGCGAGTCCGGCGCGTGGCCCGACGGCCTCGCGTCGGCGGTGGTCGTGCTTGCGGGCCCGATCGCCGATCCGGAGCAGGCTGCGCGCCGAAGAGGAGGCGTGGCGCACCGTGGGCAACGAACTCGCCGCGCTCGCCGACCGCCACCCTGCACTCGCCGCCTGGGCCGAGGGCCTGCGCGCCAGGGGCCACGTGCGACGTGTGACGGCCAGCGCGCCGGAGGCGCTGGCGCTCGTTCGGGACCTCGGGGTTGCGGTCGACGCCCTACCGGCTGACGGCGAGTCCATGGCCCGCTTCTCGGCTCGCGTCCTGCACCGCGCGCACGCGCTAGACGCCGGCACGGCGCTCGGGGGGCTCGCCGCGTCGGCCGCCGAAGCGATCGGCAAGGCGGTTGCGGCCGACGGCGCTGCGGCCGGGGTGGTGACCTCGCGGCCAGGCTCGGCCGCCTGGCGTCGGGAGGCGTGGGCCTCGGTCGGCGTCCTCGTCGACGATCTTTCGAGTACGGTGCTCGCCATCGGTCTGCCGGGCGCGACGGCCGCCGCGCAGGGCGCCACCGCCCGCGCCCTGGCGGCGCTGACCTCGAGCGGTGAGCCGGCGGTCCTGACCCTCCGGCAGGTCGTCGCCGACGACCTCGGCGCGGTCCCGCCGATCGTCTACGTCTGCGAGAACCCCGCGGTGGTGTCGGCGGCAGGCGACCTCCTCGGCGCCCGCAGCGCGCCGCTCGTCTGCCTCCAGGGGCAGCCGGGCGCCGCCGCCGTGACGCTGCTGCGACGGCTCCACGAGGGCGGCGCGACGCTGCGATACCACGGCGACTTCGATTGGGGCGGCGTGACGATCGCTCGGACGCTCGGCTCGCACGTGGCGTGGACGCCTTGGCGCTTCGCTGCGGCCGACTACCTGGCAGCGATCGAGAGGCGCGGCAGGATCTGGCGGGGGCGTGAGTGGCGGCGCAGGCGCGCGCTTGCGCGTGCTACGAGCGGAACCCCGAGTCCTTGCTCGCTCGAGCGTCCGCTTCGCTGGATGTCGGAGACCAAGAGGCTAGCCGCGGCGTCGCTCGTCGCGCACGAGTTCGAGGAACTCCGCGGGCGACACCACGGTCACACCGACGCGCGCAGCGGGCGGGAAGTGAGCGAGGTTGCCGGTGACCAGGCACATGGCCTGGCCGGCGATGGCCACCTCGAGGAACGGTTCATCACTCGTGTCTGGGAGTCGCGCGACCAGAGGGTGGGCCGCCACTTGGACGCCTTCGGCGACGATCTGATCGATGAGCGCCTCGACCGCAGGCAACTCGAAGCCGAACTTAGGTCGCGCAAGCACCTCCGCGTATTCCGTGATGATGCGCGCGTCGACGCATAGGGTCAGGTAGCCGGACGCCACCATGCGGACGATCTCGGCGGGGATGCCGTAAGGCGACAACAGCCCGGAGACCAGCACGTTGGTGTCGAGAACGATATTCAATGTCCACGCTTCTGCCGCACGGCCGCGATCTCGGCCTCGACGTCCGCGGGTCGCAACGCGTCGGTCCCGCGCTGGGCGGAACTCCGCTGCAGGTCGTTCACGGCCTCGATCGCCCGGCTGCGGCGAAACGCCCGCAGCGAGGCCTCCAGGTTCGTCTCGTCGACGGCGGCGAGGATGGCGATCGGTCGACCGTTGCTGGTGATGACCATCTCGCGCTCGCCGGCCAGGTCACGCCAGATCTCGGCAGACTTGCCACGCAGGTCCCGAACGCTGACAAAGCGCATGAACGTGCCTCCATTCGCGTCATCATTGTGTCTACTATCGTCACCCATGTCAAGCGAGGCGTCGTTTGCTTCCTCATCGAGCCTTCGTCCGACGGGTACGACGCGCCGGAAGTCGGGGAACGCCGTGATCCAAGCCAGCGCTTGAAGGTCGCGCTCGAGGTAGGTCAGGACGTACGCGTCGAACCAGATGCGCCGCGCGGACGTCGGGCAAGTCGAGCGCCGGCGTCGGGAAGCCGCCCCTGAGCCCCAGGGACCGCCAATCCTCGGACACGTCCGATGCGCTCTCCAGGGTAGACCCAGCCGGTCCCACCGACGATCGCTTCGGGGTCGGTGGCAGCAGCGGCCTGGAGGTCGAGTGGTCGAGGGTCACGTACCTTCGCGACGGATGTCGAGACTGAACCAAGGTGCTCTTGCCAGTCTGCCTCGCCCCGGTGAGGACGACCGCCGGCATCGTGCGGAGGTGCTCATCGAGGCTGCGAGTGACGAGCCGAGGCCGTGACCGTTCATCCATGCGATGAATGATCATCATTCACGACGTGGATGATGCGCAGATGGAGGACGTCCGAACGTGGCGCTTTTGCGCTCAGCCGCGCTCGACCAACCGTCCCGTGACGTACTTGTGCAGAACGCTGGCGATCAACGTCTGGTACGGAATGCCCTCGCGCAGGGCCAGCGCCTGGATGTCGCGCACGTCGGCCGACGACAGCCGGATGTTGACCCGACGGTCCTTGGTGCCGGTCGCGCGAGCGGCGGCGCGCAGCTTCTCGAGTTCCTCCTTCGAAGCGACCGACGTGAGCTCACCCGCTTCGTAGGCATCCAGGACCTCGCTCTCGTACGAGTCCAGTCGTCTAGGCATTGCTAGGGCCTCCGAGATAGACACGAGTCGCCTTACGACTCGGGATGACGGTCTTCAGGAACAGGTGGTCATCGGCCTCGACGTAAGGCACGAGCACCGCGTAGCCGCTCAGGTCGACCACGGCGATCCGCTGCCGTGGGTAGCGCTCCGGGTTCGGGTGCACGAGGACGTCCAAGAGACCTCCCGACGCGATGGCGACGACCACGCTCTCGAAGCCCACGCCGCGCTCCGCCCGGAGGAGCTCATTCTTCTCCGGGCTCCAGCGGAACGGCTTCACGGTCTCATCGTAAGACAACGTGTGCCGTTTGTCCATACAGTCTGGCTTCATGCATCCACGGTGCCGCGTTCGGGACCGTGGTCTGCCACGCGCGTTGCCACGGGCCCAGGACCTCTCGGCGCCCGCCCACCTACCACCACGCCGATCGGCCATCATGGCCCCATGAAGCTCTTCACCATCGGCTTCACCCGAACGACGGCCGAGAGCTTCTTCGGTCGACTGCAGGGGGCGGGGGTGCGCCGGGTCGTCGACGTCCGACTGCGCAACGTCTCGCAGCTCGCCGGTTTCGCGAAACGCGACGACCTCCGCTACTTCCTCGCGTGCGATCGCCGGCATCGACTACGAACACCGCCCCGAGCTCGCCCCCGACGACGCCCTGCTCGACGACTACAAGCACCGCCGCGTGACGTGGCCCGACTACGAGCGACGGTTCCTGGCACTCCTGACCGAGCGCGGTGTCGAAGCGACCTTCTCGCGCGAGGACCTCGATGGCGCCTGCTTGCTGTGCAGCGAGGCCGAGGCGCAGCACTGCCATCGACGGCTCGTGGCGGAGCACGTGGCACGCACCCTGGGAAACGTCGACGTGGTGCATCTGTAGGCGCAGGGGACCGAACCGGGTCGCGAGCGGCGAAGTCCAGCTTCCCGGCGGATCGCGAACGGCGTGCGACCATGACCCGCATGCGCCTCGAGACCGGGTCCACCGCATCCGCCGCGTCCGCGAACCTCAATCACACGGTTCCGCTGGTCACGGGCTCCGTCCTGCGGTCGGACGCCGACGTCCGGTTCGACGGTTACGGCCACGCCTGGATCGCGCCGACCTCGCTGGCGCCCACGACGCTCGCACCACTCAACGACGAGGAACGGCAGGCCGAAGGGCTCCGCGGCTTCGCCCGCGCCGCTGGCTCGCGTCGCGCCGCGCTGCTCGACGCCCAACCCCAGGGCTGCGGCCGCGACGCCAGCGCCCTGGCCCGCCTGTCGAAGAAGAGCGGCGTGGCCATCGCCACGGTGACCGGCTTCCATCTGGCCGCCCACTACCCGACCGGCCGGCGCCCCTGGATCACCGCCGACGCCGCGCTCGCCACGTTCCAGCGCGAGCTCGAAGGCGGCATGCGCGAGCAACCGATGGCGCGACCCGCCGCCGTGGCGGCCACCCTCGGTGCCGACGCGCCCGACGACGATCCCTGTTGGGAGGCCGCGCTCGAGGCGTGCCGGCAATCGGGCGCGCTCCTGCTGGTGCGCCTGGAGCCGGGGGCCGACCTCGGCGCCTTGATCCGCTTCCTGGCTTCGCGCGACGTCCCCGCCGAGCGCACCTACGTCTGCCGGATGGAGACGCAGCCCGACGACGGTCTGCACCGTGAACTCGTCAGCTCGGGCGCGCTCCTGGGTTACGGCGCAGGCGCGTTCATCGACGACGGCGCGCGTGGCGCCGTCAGCGTCGCTGGAGAGGCGGCTGGACGACGGCCACGCCGACCGCGTGGCGATCGGGCTCGAGCTCGCTCACCCGGGCGCCTGGGAGGCGGACCCCACGACCGAGCGCGATGGCGGCGGGACCGGGCGCGCTGTTCGCGGCCGTCGAGCGACGGTTGCGCGAGCTGGGCGCCGCGGACCGCGACGTCGACGGGATGCTGGGCGGGAACGTGCTGAGGCGGGTCGCGCGGCCGGAGACGGTGGCTGGGGTGGGGTGAGGCGGGGCGGCGCTGCCGGCGTCGCGACGACTTCGCTCATCGACCTTGACTAGGTGCGTGGACCTACCGTCTGACGGCGTACGCGTGCAGGAAGGGCCGCGCCCTTCGTCGCACCCCGAGGCGCGAAGCCGCCCTCACGTGCCTTGTTCCGCCACCCGAGTCGCCATCGAGGTTTCCTCCGTCGATCCGTGAGAGCGCCGAAAACGGCGTCGCCTCCTCGGCCCGATCGGAGCCGAAACGGGCCGTTTCAGCGGCACGATCTCGTTCGCCACGCTCATCCGATGGAGCGCAAGCGCCATCCCTCGAACCGGTCCACATGGGCGACCCCCTCGTGGGCCACCAACTCCACCGCATGGAGCTCGGGGCCGCTCGGGTAGACGCGTGTGCTGAGCGCCTGGCGATCGTCGACGATCAGCTCGAGGACCGAGTGGTCGAGGTACAGATGCAGCGTGACGCGTTCGAGACGCTCGCCATCGGTCCGCAGCGGCGCCGTGTCGACCGCGTCCTCGGTGCCGTGATCGCCCTTGGACCGACGCGTATCGACGATCAGCTGCCCGGCGTCCCAGGCGACGAGCACGTCCGTGGCCTCCGTCGGCGTGTGTTGGAGGCGCAGACCGGAGGTGGCGGCGGTTCCGCGCGAGAGGGTCAACCGGATCTCGAGCATCGGGCCCTCGAGGTCGAGCCGGCGGGCTCCGACGACGTCCATGTCGTCGAGCCGCACGCCTGGACCGCGAAGTGCCTGCAGCTCGGGGACGAACCGCTGCTGCAGTACGCCACCCACCACCGTCAACTGTCGCGGCAGGGACGCGACCCCCGCCCACGTGCCTTGGGCGGCCTCCACGTGACGCTGCTCCTGGAGCCAGCCCCATACGAGCCGTCTCCCCTGATCGTCCTCGAGGGACAGCGGCGCGTAGTAGCAGCGGTAACCCCAATCGAGGCGCTGACGTCGGTCCGGGTGGAAGTGGCCCGCGACGAAGGTGCCGAGGAACGCGTTGGGGTACGTGAGCGCCGTACCGTGCCAGCGAGAGACCACCAAGACGTGCGTCCCGCCTAGATCGAAGAGATTCGGGCACTCCCAGATCTGGCCCGTGTCCGCGCAAACCGCGGTCTGCATACTCGGGCACGAGGGGGTGCAGGTACGTCCACGAACGCAGGTCCGTCGACCGGTACAGGAGCGCTTGCCCCGTGCCACCCACCGACGTACCGACCAGCGCGTACCATTCGGCGCCATCGCGCCATACGTAGGGATCGCGGAACGCTTCCAGCGTGTGCGCGACAAGACCGTGGGGCACGCGCGCGATCGGGTTCTCCTCATGCTTGCGCCACGTGGCGAGGTCGGCCGTTCCCGTGGCGAGGCACATGGTCTGCTCGCCGCCGTTCACGCCCGTGTAGAGGATGGTGGGGGTGCCATCGTCGTCGACGAGGCAGCCCGACCAGCAGCCGTCGGCGTCGGCCGGAGGCATGGCGGGTGTCAGCGCGATCGGCAGATGCTCCCAGTGCACGAGATCGTCGCTCACTGCGTGTCCCCAGTGCGGCGGTGCCCACGTCGGGCCCGCAGGGTTGTGCTGGTAGAACACGTGATAGCGGCCTCGCCACTGGATGACGCCGTTGGGATCGTTCATCCAGCCCGAGCGCGGGCGCAAGTGGAACCGCGGTTCATGGCGTTCGTCGGCCACCTTCGACGCGTCCCCCTCGCCACGCGTGGGAGCACGTCCGACCGCCGCCCTCGTCTCGTCCCGACCGATCGTCATGGGAGGTTCGACGACCGATCGAGCGGCCGGTACGGGGCGGGCTCGGCCTCGCGGATGCCCGACAGGCGCCACACCCTCAGGGCCTCGAGCGGGGTCTCGCCGTTGCCGTGCACCGTGACGCCGAGCGCGTCGTAGCGCGAGGGGTACGTGCGGGCGGTCAAGCAATAGCGTTCGTTGACGTACGCCTGGACGACCGAGCGGTCGAGGAAGACGCGCAGGTCGAGCGATTCTCCCCTCAGGTCCACATCGCCTCCTTGAACGGTTCGGCCGTAGAAGCCCGGATCGAGACTCGATCGCGTCCCGTCGACGGCGAAGTAGCGGCGCTGAGCGTCGTAGACGAGCCGCGTCTCCTCCTCGCCGGCCGGCGACCTCCGCACGCTCACGCCGTACGACCGCGCCGTGACGCCGGCTGCGAACCGAACGTGCAGTTCGAGCAGGTCTCCCTCGATCGACCCGAGGACCTCCCGGGCCTCCTCGAGCGAGAGGCTCGCCTCGTCGACGAGCAGCGTCCGGCGCAGTGAGCTCGATTCCGCGATGGGACCCATGCGTAACGAATCGTCGGCGGCGTCGAGCCATACGTGCATGGGAAGACCGGCGTTGTGGGCCCAGCCGAGCTCGGCGATCCGCTTCTGCGTGGCCTGCATCTGGAGGATGGAGAAGAGGATCGTTCGCCCCGTGGGCGGGTCGACGAAGCCGCTGGGTCCGCTCCACACGGACCCACCGAGGTCGATGGGGCGCGGCCGTGGATCGTCGGGCACGAACCGGAGCGACGTGCGATCCCAGCGGCCGATCCAGTAGTACGGATCGAACGGAACGTCGTCACCCTTCGGGCTGACGACGAACAGGTGGCGCTCCGAACCGTCGTGACCGGTCCCGAGCGGCAGCAGGACCGGTAGCTCCCAGACCGGTCCGAGGTGAGGGAATCGGTCGTAATCGCTGGCGTACAGGTGCCCACGCGGGGTCCACTCGATGAGGTCGGGACTCTCGTAGACGAGCGCCGTTCCACCACGGCCGACGACACCGGAGCCGACGAGGGCGACGAACCGGTCGTCGTCGCGAAACACGAACGGGTCGCGGAAGTCCTCCGGAACGATCTCGCCACGCCCCTGCTCGATCACCGGCACGGGGTCGAACGTCCACTCGGTCAGGTCGCGATCGTCCGGGTCGACCGGGCGAGCCATCGCGACGCATTGGTCCGGCTTCTTGCCGTAGTCGGCGGCGGTGTAGAAGATGACCGGCGTCCCGTTCGGACCGAGCACGCTCGATCCCGACCAGACGCCGTCCCTGGACGGACCCTCGGGCACGGGCACGAGGGCTTCGGGCAGATCGTTCCAGTGGATCATGTCGTCGCTGACCCAGTGGCCCCAGCAGATGTGCGACCAGTAAGGGCCGTGCGGGTTGTGCTGATAGAACAGGTGGTACCTGCCGCGGTGGTACACGATCCCGGTGGGCTCGTTCATCCAGTGCGCTGGCGGAATCGGATGGTACTGAGGCCGGTGCATGTCGGCCGCGAGCACCCGCGGGTCCGGGAACAGGGCCTCCCGGGGCACCTTCGGCACCGAGCCGCCGTAGGGCGCGAGGTCGGCCACCACGAGCGCCTCGAGGTCGTCGGCAGAGAGCGCCTCGTCATAGACGCGCACGTCGCTCATCAGACCCGCGAAGCGGTTCGCGCGGAAGACGTGACCTTGGCCGATGCCGCTCGGATCGCCGTGGGCACCGAGGACGAGCGCCGTTCCGGACGACCCGAAGTCGGGCCGGGTCGCAACGGATCGCTGGCCGATGCGATGGCCGTCGAGGAACAGGGCGACCTCGGTCCCGTCGCCGTCCGGCGCGCAGGCCTCGAAGCGGACCGCCACGTGGTGCCAGTGGTCGCGGCGCAGCCGGGGCTCGTCGGGAACGAGCTCTTGCCAACCAGATCCACCGCAGACGGCGATCGACAACCGTCCGAACGCACCGATCCCGAACACGAACCCGTCCGTGCGGCCGGAACCGTACGAATGGACGATCGCCGAGGACTTGCCGCGATCCTGCTCGAACGATCGTGGTGCAATCCACGCACAGACGGTCGAACTCGTGCTCGCCAGGGCGTCGCCGACGCCGCCCGCGTACTCGACGTACGTCGACCACCCGTCGAATCGCAACGAGCCCGCCGTCGCCACCCCGGCTTCCCGCCATTCGGCGGGGACCGGTGGACGGTGCCGGGTATCGGCACCGGCGTGGTGCACCTTCGCCGACCGGCCCGAGATGCGCTCGCGGGCCTCGTCCCCTGCGCCGTCATCGAGTGGCCAGTGGGCGAGGAGGTGGGGCTGCTCGCTCATGGGGTCGCCTCGGCCGGTCGCATCGGTCGGATGGGCTGGATCGGCCGGTTGCATCGCGCGTCGCTCACTGCTTGAGACCTCCGTCGGTCATGGAACGGGCGAACTGCCGCTGGAAGAGCACGTAGAGCGCCACCACGGGCAGCGTGATCATCGTCATGAACGCGAACGATTCGCCCCACTGCAGGCGCTGGTTGTTGAACTGCTGCAGCGCCACCATGAGGGGGCGGTACGTCTCCTGCTGCACGGTCATCAACGGCCACACGTAGGCGTTCCAGATCCCAAGACCGCCCAGGATCACGACCGCGGTGACCGCGGGGATCGACAAGGGCAGGACGACCGACCAGTAGACCTGCCAGGGCGTCGCACCGTCGATGTAGGCGGCCTCGTCGTACTCCTTGGGAATGTCTCGGAACGACTGATAGAAGAAGTAGGTGAAGAACACGCTGGCCAGGAGGGGGACGATCTGGACGTGGTAGCTGTTGAACCAGCCCCACTCCAGCATCGGAACGAGACCATCGAACCCCACCCAGGGCAGCCTCGACACGAGCATGAGCAGCGGCACGAGGGTCGCCTCGCTGGGGACGATGAGAAGCGCGACGATGGCGACGAGCACGACGTGGTTGAAGCCGAACGCGAGGCGCTGGAGCACGAAGGCGGCCATCGAGTTGACGAGCACCGTCAGGACGACGGTGACGACGGTGACGAAGATCGTGTTGAACGCGTAGAGGAAGAACCGGCTCCGCAAGAGCACGGTGCGGTAATGATCGAGCGTGAGCTCCCCGACAGGCACGAAGGCGCGCCACGAGCGCAGGTCGGAGAAGATCTGTGCCTCCGGCTTGAACGACGCGACCACCATGAACAGGAGCGGAAAGACGAACACGAACGCCAACGCGATCAAGGCGAAGTAGCGCAAGAACGAGGCCGCCTGCCGCTGCCGCAGCAACGAACCGACCCGGCGTGCCCTGACCTGACGAGGGCGACTCATGACCCCGCCACGTCGAGCAAGCGCCGCTGGACCAAGGCGATGACGAGCACCGTCACGAAGAAGATGAGCGACAGCGTCGACCCGGTGGCGATGTCCTGCCGCCGGTACCCCTCCTGGATGATGTGATAGACGATCGTGGTGGTGCTGTCCTCAGGGCCCCCGCCGGTCATGACGTCGATCTGCACGAACAGGCCCATCGCGGCGAGCGTCATGGTGATGACGACGAACGTCATCGTGTTCTTGAGACCGGGCAGGGTGACGTATCGGAAGCGGGCGACCGCGTTGGCACCGTCGATCTTCGCGGCCTCGTACAGGGTGGTGGGGATGCTCTGCAGACCGGCGAGGAAGAGGATCATCTGGAAGCCCGCGCCCTGCCAGGCGGTCATCGCGACGATCGATGGGAGCGCGGTGGAGGGTCTGCCGAGCCAGTCGACGCCTTCGAAGAGCCCGAAGGTCGCCTTCGAGAGCCACAGGTTGATCATCCCGAAGTCGGCGGAGAACAAGAACATCCAGACGATCGCGACCACCACCATGGACGTCACGACGGGTGCGAAATAGATCGTGCGGAAGATCGACGTCGTCGCGCTCGCCCGGTTCACGAGCAGGGCGAGGCCCAGCGCGAGGCCGACCTGCAGCGGAACCAGCATCAGGGCGGCACGCAAGGAGTTGCCGTAACTCTTCCAGAACAGCGGGCTCTTCGCGAGGAGACAGAGGCGATCCGAAGCGCGGTCGAAGCAGGTGAGCTCCCGGAAGTCGTGGAGGGACGGATCGCCTCGCGTCTCACTGCGAAGTCGCCCGTACAGCGGTTCGCCCGCATCTCCTCGTTCGATGGCGCCACCCGCGTCTCGCAGCGGCTCTTGGACGTAGAGCGTCAGGCCGAGGACGCGATCGTAGTTCCGGAGGCCGACGAACTCCGTCGGGTTCGGCGAGAGAAGTCGCTGGTTGGTGAAGGAGAAGATCACGGCCATGACGAACGGGACGAACAGGAACAAGACGATGAGCACGACGAAGGGAGCCCCCATCAAGGCCGCGTAACGTTGTCGCAACCGTGTCAATCGCATGAAAGCCTCTCCTACGCCGAACGGGTGGCGTGCCCGGCCAGACGGAGCGTCTGGCCGGGCACGATCGTCACCTCAGAAACCGTAGCCGGCGTTGTCCTGGATGTCGCGGTCGATCGCGTCGACCGCGTCATCGAGCGCGTCCTGCGGATCGGCGCCTTCCATGATGCGGCCCATCGCGCGGTCGAACTCGGCCTCGATCGTCAGGTAGGCGGGCGTCTCGGGTCGCCGAACCGCGCCCGCTTGGGCGTAGTCGAAGAGGAGCCGGTACGGCTCACCGGTCGCGTACCGCTCGGACATCTCGGCCCCGCCCTCGGTGGTCGGGATGAGCCCCGTCACGTCGCTGAAAGCGGCGATCTCGGCGTCGCTCATGACGAAATCGATGAAGGCGCCGGCGCCCTCGGGATGCTCACACGTGCTGCTGACGGTCCACTGCCAGGAGGCGGCACCGATCTTGGCGCCGTGCCCGAGGTCCACGCTCGGAAGGTACAGGAGATCGTCGCCGTACAGGTCGAGCAGATCCGCCATCCACCACGAGCCCGTGTAGAACAGGGCGTTGCGTCCCTCGGAGAAACCGAACGGATCGATGGGTGCGGGATCGGCGTAGCCGTCCTCGACGAGGCCGTGCAGCCATTCGGCGGCCCGGATCGCATCGGGACCGTTCAACGCACCCTCGGCGGTCAGGTACGTGTCGCGGTCGATGAGATCGGCTCCAGCCGACTGGAAGAACGGGGACAGCCCGTAGGTGAAGTGGCTGCCACCGAAACCGTCGATCACGAGGGGGTGGTCGAACTGCCCGCCCGCCTCGAGGCTGGCGAGCGCGGCGTCGAACTCCTCGGCCGTCCACGGGGCGTCCACCGTCGGGACCCGGATGCCGTGCTCGTCGAGGACCGACTTCCGCGCGAAGATCGTGAGCGCCACGTCGAACTGGCCCAGGCCGTAGGTCTCGCCGCGATAGGTTCCGCGTCCTCCGGGGATCGTGGCTTCGATCGTCGCGTCTGGGACGATCCCGTCGAGGGGACGGAGGTAGCCCGCCCACGCGAAGTTCGGGATCAGCGGCTGATCGGCGTCGAGGACGCACGGAAGATCGTTCGCCAAAGCGGCCGCCGTGACGGCCTCCGAATAGCCGCCCGCGGGGATGCTGTTGAGGACGACCCGCCACTGGTCCTGCGAGGCATTGAACCGCTCGACGGCGCCGAACTTGTAGTCCATCTCGGCGTCGCCGGTCTGGTGCGTCCAGACGGTCAACTCCGCTTGTGCGTACGCCGTGACGGTGAGCAGCGCCGCGGCGAGGATCGACAGGGTGATTCGTAACACGTGTACCTCCAGGGTGATTCGAGATGGGTGGATGCTTGGACGGCACGTACGCGAGCGTCGGTTCAGGAGGCCATCACGGACCCCCAAGCTCGGGTCGTTTCGCGCCGCGCGACCCCGTTTCCACGTGCTCGCGGACACGGTCACGTGGGCACGGACGGCTGCGCAGCTCGACCGACGGCGACTCCCTGGGCATGACGACACTCCTCCTAGAGCGAATCGCGCTCTACGAACGGGCACGGAAGCTTGTGCTGCATCGGCTCGGCTTCGTCTCCAGCCATCAGCAGTCGCTCCACCGCCCAGCGACCCATGTCCTCGTGGGGCAACTGCATCGTGCTGAGGGGCGGGTGGAGCTGTTCCGCAACGACCCGTTGGTTGTCGAAACCGATGACGGCCACGTCGGACGGAATGCGCAGACCCGCGTCGCGAATCGCGTCGTAGACACCCATGGCGGTGCGGTCGTTGCCACAGAAGATCGCCGTCGGCGGTTCATGGAGGGCGAGCAGCTCACGCATCTCTCGGTAGGCGGCCCCAGCCTCTCGGGCTCCCCCACCTTCCCGCAAGAGGTCCCGATCGAACGGAATCCCACCCTCCCGAAGCGCCTGCCTGTATCCCTCGACGCGCCCGACCACAGCGGGGTACCCGGTCTGCATGCGGTCGTGGCTGATCATGGCGATCCTTCGATGGCCCTTCTCGATGAGGCGCCGCGTCGCATCGAGCCCCCCCAACACTTCGTCGGGGACGACCGAAGGGAACGCCTGGCCGTCGTCGAAGCAGTCGACGAGCACCGTGGGAACCTGATGGAAGGTGTCCGGTAGGCGGACGGCATGGTGGAACATCGCGGCGTAGACGATGCCCTCGACCCTGCGCTCGAGCATGACGTGGAGCGCCTTGTCGCGGATCCGCTCGTCCCCGTCGGCATCGACGATCACGAGCAGGCGGCCGTGCTTCCAGGCGGCCGCTTGAGCTCCCTTGATCAGGTCGACGGCGAAGGGCGACGTGGCCACCGCGTCGGCAATGAAGCCGATCGTATCGACCCGGTCGGTCCGCAGCGATCGCGCCGCGAAGCTCGGCTGGTACCCCGTGCTGGCGATCACGGCGAGCACCCGCTGGCGCGTCTCGTCCGCGACGTTGTCGCCTTCGTTGAGAACCCTGGAAACCGTTCCAACGCCTACGCCCGCGATCCGGGCGACATCATTGATGGTGATCCTTGCGGCCACGGTTTCTCCTAGCTGGGACCGTTCGTGGAATCCTTTCCATCAAGCTAATCGCTTGGTCCGGGTTTGTCAACCTCCGTCACGATGGGTTCGGCCCGGGGCTCACTGATCACGACCGTCGAGCGACGGTTGCGAGGTGGGCGCGACGGACCGCGACGTCTGGACTCGAGCGCTCCAGCGGCGCGCGGATCCTCCTCCGCATGCATGGACCCTATGCGCCGATTTCGGCCAACACCAGGTCCAACGCCTCGCGAGGCGGGAGGACGACGGTGCGGCCGACCGTACGTCCGAACAGGGGTCCGAAGTGCGCCCGATCACCGGTCACCAGCAAGTGCGCACGGCATCCGAGGGCGGCTGCCAGAATCGGCTGATCCTTCGCAGCGAGCGACACGTCGACGCGGTCGAGCACGCGTAGATCGGCCTCAGGGACGACGCCCACCACCTCACGCACGCGTTCCCAGCGGTCCATCGACGAGGGTGCCTTCGCGCGTAGGTTGCGCGTAGCCTCGGTGACCGCGAAGCGCGGAGGTCACCAGCTCGCAGACGCCGCCTTCAGCGAGAGCGACGAACGCAGCGGCGACGCCGGTGGGGGCGTAGGCCGCGCTGAAGAGCACGTTGGCATCGAGGAACACACGCACCGGAAGTCAGGTGCGGCGCACGGCGTCAACGGCAGCCTCGAGACGCGCCGCGAGGTCGGGCGTGAGCTCGTCCTCGGCCAGGAACGCCGCGATGCGCGCGTCGTCGTACAGCTCGATCGGGGCGACGCCGGCCGGCCGGAGCACGATCGCGCCGTCGTCCGTCGCGTCCACGATCAGCCACTGCTCACCCTCGAGGTGCAGGGCGTCGAGCACTGCCTTGGGTATGGAGACCTGGCCCTTCTTCCCGAGCTTGACGACGTTCATGGTGTCCACGATACCAGATTCCGGCATGACGGAATCCGGAGCCCTTCGGTAGATTCCCGTTCCATGCACGGGAGGAGCGCCTTCAAGCGTCGGGGTCGACCATCGCCTCGCGTACCTTCGCGACGGCCAGAGGCGCCAGCTCAGCGATCGCTCGCGCCGCGTCGCCGCGCTGAGCGTGCCACAGGTCCCAGTCCTGCTGAAGGCCGAGCCAGAAGGCCGCGTTCATGCCCGTGACGCGCTCGAGACGCAAGGCCGTGTCGGGCGTCACGCCGCGGCGACCACGGACGACGCCGTTGAGGCGCGGGAACGAGACGCCGAGCCGATGCGCGAACTCGACCTGGCTGATCTCAAGCGGCTTCAGGAACTCCTCGAGAAGCACCTCGCCCGGATGTGTCGGCGGTCGGTCGGTGGGCAGGCGACGCCCGTGAGCCGTGCCATCAGGCCGACCTTCAGTGGTAGTCCGTGATCTCGACGTCGTAGGCATGCCCCTTCTCCCAAGTGAAGCAGATCCGGTACTGCTCGTTGATTCGAACGCTCCAAAGGTGCGACCGATCCCCCTTCAGCCGCTCGAGCCGATTGCCCGGCGGTACTGCGAGGTCGCGCACGTCCATCGCACGGTTGATCATGTCGAGCCTGCGCCGCGCCACGCGCCACAGCCTCTCCGGGCAGATCGCTCGCGCCCGCCGCGAGTCGCGGCCGTCGAAGACGTCCTCGGTCGCGCGGTCGGCGAACGAAGCGATCATCGTCCGACTATATCGTGTTCCGGCATACGCTATATCGCCAGGTGAGCACCAAGTGCTCGGCGTCAACCTGGCGGGCGGCGGTCCAGGCGCGTTGGCGGCGTCGACCGGCGTCCAGCAGGAACTGCCGCCGCGAGCGCTCCACGGCGTCGTCGCCGACCCTGGTCAAGCGCCGCTGCCCCGCTGGCGTCTCAGCCCTCGTGCTCCGCCGCCACGCCGAGCTCGGCGGCCACCACGGCCAACCGCCGGTCGAGGGTCCAGACCCGGACCCCGGCCAGCAGCGCCGAGGCAAGGAGTTGGACATCGACCCAGCCGATGCCGCGGCCCATGAGCGACCGTCGCTCGATGAGCGTCAGCGCCTCGTCGACGTCCGCGACCGGCGTCGACGGCAGCGCACGTAGGTGCCCAAGGATGGTGGCACGATCCGAGAGCCTCCCGCAGGCCAGCTCCCCGATCACCCAAGGATGCGTCCAGACCTCGGCGCGCTCGAGGGCGGTCGTGAGCTGAGGATCCCCTTCGCGTAGGTGGCGGACCCACACCGACGTGTCGACCAGGATCACGCCTCGCCTTCGCGCCTGCGGGGCACGGGCTCGAGGTCTGGCTGGGATCCGCCCAGGCGTGCGAGGCGACGTGCGCTCTCGCGTTCGATCAGGGCCCGGAGCCCCGCGTGCAGCAGCGCCGTACGCTCGGTCATGCCTGTCAAGCGCGAGGCCTCCGCGAGCAGGTCGGTGTCCAGGTTCACGGTGGTGCGCATCGTTC
Organism: uncultured Trueperaceae bacterium; assembly: GCA_963839375.1. Classification (GTDB taxonomy): domain Bacteria; phylum Deinococcota; class Deinococci; order Deinococcales; family Trueperaceae; genus JAABTL01. Next base: position 52,980 of record CAWIUY010000025.1, read on the forward strand.
GACCTCCGATGCATCAGTCTAGTCATCAGATGATGCTTCAACAAGTGCCTCGTGCCGGACCTCGGTCGCGGGCCGGCAGCACGCTGGAACTCGCGATGAATCTCGTCGATGGACGCAGTAGATGGAGGTCGGGTCCATGGCACCCATCGTCCTGTGGCGGGTCCGCTGAGCGTCGACGAAGGCGGCAGGAGCCCAGGTGGTCCCGACCGTGAACCGGCCCCTACAGGTGCAACTGGACGCTTCGCAGCGCAGAGGCCCTCGGCTGGATGGCCAGGACGGTGATACGGCCAACGACACGTCGTCGATTCCGCGTCGTCGAGATCGCTTTGATCTCCTCCATCACCAACGGTTCGATCGGCAGGCTAGGTTCGTCCACGTTCGTGGAGTTCGCGGACGAAGGCTTCGAAGGAGACGCTACGCTCCGCCACCCGCTGGTCGACCACGGCCAGGTCGACGGCATCTTCGGCGAGGGCCAAGCGCACCGCGTCGTTCACCATCTCGGACATCGATCGGTTCGTCGCTGCTGCCTTGAGACGCAACGCTCGATGCACCTCGGCCTCCAGATAGATCGTGGCGCGCTTCGTTTCGCCCATGGCGCCATCTTGACGTCTCGACGCTGGAACGTCGAGACGTTCTGCCGGATCTGTGACCGCAAACCCTTCAACGGCAACGGCAACGGCAGCAGCGTCCTCAAGCGCGCACAATCTCGATCACTAGCCTGCCCTGCATGTCGGGATCATGCCCAGCGCCAGCCGGAGGTCCTCCCAGAGAGCCATGAGTTCGCGTTCGCGATTCGCGAATCACGAACGCTTCGTTCGGCGGTGCGCCCCCGACGATGCGGCACTGCCACTCCTGCGCCGGCGTCAGCGTGCTCCGGTCGGGCAGCGGCCGAGCGGCACGACGGGCGGCCGCGAAGCGGCGCAGGTCCTCGGTCCATTCGGTGACGCCGTGCTCGGTCATCGCGTCCTCCTCCGTGCTCAGCGCTTCACGCCAACACCTTCGACCGCCCACCGACCACGGGCACGCGCTCCTCGCGCTCCTCCGTGACCCGGATCGCGCCGAGCGGCGGCCCCGGCGGGAGCCGATCTCGCACCGACAGCACGCCCACCGACTGCGGCCGGATGCGGCACCAGGCCGCCAGGACCTCCGCCACGCGGAAGATCTCCAGCAGGTCGACGGTCGTGAGCGCGCCGTCTCGGTCGAGGCTCGCGTAGTGGACCATCATGAGCAATCCGACGCGGCGCGCGCTGTCGCCGCGCCGCATGGCGGCCACGTAGGCGGCGGCGTTCGCCTCGTACTCCCGTGCGTCATGCGACGGTCGCTCGCGCACGGCGATCAGGTCCGGCGCCTGCCGCACCGAGGGCCTTGGTCCCAGGTGCCCCAACAACGCATGCGCGAGCTCGTGCAGCATCACCTCGAAGGTGGCGACCCACGACTGCGCCGGGTTCAGCACGACCACCAGGTCGCCGATCGTCACGCTCGGCAACCCGCGGGGGTCGAGTCCGCGCGGCGCCTCCCGCGGGTCGCGCCGCCGCGCCGTGCGCTGCGGCAGTCGATACACGAACCCACCGATGCGCACGTCGCCGTCGCACCAGGTCACGGCGACGCCTTGCGACTCGGCGTTCGCGATCAGGTTGGCGAGGTCGAGGGTGGCGTCGAAGCTCGGGCGCTCGATCGGAGGCCCGGCCGTCAGCGCCGGGCGCCGTGCCCCGCCAGCTACCTCCGCCTCGATGAACGCGTCGCCCCCTTGCACCCCGTCGCGGCCCAAAGCGGCGAGCCGCTCGAGCGTCGGCCCCTCCAACCTCTCGGCCCTCCACGTCCGCACCACGTGCGCCGCCCACGGCCCGCGCTCGGCGTCGCGGGCGCATTGGATCGCGTGCAACAGGAAGACGCCGAAGCGAACGTCGGGCGCGAACCGCCGCACGTCCCAACCCAACCCCGCCGAAGCCGACGACATGGGCGACGGTACCAGGAGCAGCGTTCCCGCCTCCAAGAGCAGCGGCCATGCCGACGCGGCTAGGTGCACGCCCTTGCCGCACGCGCACCGGGCGGACCGCACGCCCGAGGGGTCACCCGAACTTGAAGAGGCACTCGAGGACGCCCGGCGACGCCATCAACTCGCCGAAGAGCGCCGTCTCACGGCATGGTTTGAAATGTCCGATCTCCGCGCAGGAGGGCTACGCAAAAGCGCTTCCGGTCGAACCACGGGTTCGACAATGCGGTACAATGCACAGCATGCCTACGTCTGACGGCTCAAAGCTAAACCGCCTCGTTCGGACACTTCCCCCGGGGATGGTCGTCGACGCCGCGTGGATGACCGAGGCAGGGTACTCCACGAGCCTGCGCAGCCAGTACGTGGCCGCAGGCTGGCTCGAGCGACCGGTGCGCGGCGTGTACGCCCTACCGGCGGGGTCGCTCACATGGGAGACCGTCCTCGCGTCACTCCAGCACTTGATGGGTCGACGCCTTCACGTCGGCGGACGCAGCGCGCTCGAGCTCCACGGCTACGGCCACTTCCTCGCCCCAGGCGAGTCCACGACGGTCGATGTCTACAGCCAACGGCCACTACCTCCGTGGCTCGGAAAGCTCCCTGGCATGCCGCGGTTCGCTGCCCACGCCATCGCACCCCTCTTCTCGATCGATGGCACGGCCCAGACCAACGACCCGGCCCTCACGGATCGCACGGTCGCGCCGCTGGATAGCTCGGAGCGCTACCCACTCCTGGTGTCGGTGCCCGAGCGAGCGTGGCTCGAACTCCTCGCGGACGTGCCCCACCAGGTCACCTTCGAGTTGGCCGACACGATCGGCGAAGGGCTGCGGACCCTCCGACCCGCCCTCCTCCAAGGCCTCCTCGAGGTCGTACGGAGCGTCAAGGTCCGGCGGCTCGCGCTGTGGTTCGCCGATCGCCACGCCCAGCCGTGGCGAGAACGCCTAGACCGCGGCCGCATCGACCTAGGTACCGGCAAGCGTGCGTTGGCCGCCAACGGGCGTCTCGATCCGACCTACCTCATCACCTACCCACGGAACCTCGATGTCGGTCGCTGACCGGTACGCGGACCGCGTAGGTCTGTTGGTGCGGGTGCTGCCGCTTCTCGCTGCCGAGAAGGATTTCGCGCTCAAGGGCGGCACCGCGATCAACCTCTTCCACCGCGGCATGCCAAGGCTGTCGGTCGACCTGGACCTGACGTTCCTGCCGGTCGCGGACCGCGAGACATCCCTCGCGGCCATCGGCGCCGCGTTGCGTCGGCTCGCCGCCGCCATAGAGCGCAGCATCCCCGACAGCCACGCTCGCCCGGTCGCCGACCTTCGAACGGAGACGCTGACGAAGGTGGTCGTCCAGCGCTTCCGGGCCCAGGTGAAGCTCGAGGTCACGCCGGTCTCGCGCGGCTGCGTCTACGAGCCGGAGACGCGGGACGTCCATGACGTCGTGGCCCATACGTTCGGCTTCGCCAGCGCCCGCCTGGTCTCGTTCCACGACCTGTACGCCGGGAAACTCCTGGCCGCACTCGACCGGCAACACCCGCGCGACCTGTTCGACGTCCGCGGGCTGCTGGACAACGAGGGCATCGACGACCGCCTACGGCAGGCCTTCCTCGCGTACCTCATCAGTCACGACCGCCCCATCGCCGAGCTCCTCGAGGCGCGGCCGAAGGACCTGGGTGCAACGTTCAGAACCGAGTTCGTCGGCATGACGAGCGCCGGGTACACCGTCACGCTGGACGAGCTCGTCACGACACGAGCTGCACTCGTCGAGGAGATGGTCTCCGCCATGCCGATGACCCACCGCGAGTTCTTGATCGGCTTCAAGCGGGGTGAACCGGATTGGGATCTGACGGGTGTCCCGCAGATCCGTGACCTACCCGCCGTCCGCTGGAAGCAAACGAATCTCGATCGTATGGCGTCCGCCCACCGTGCGCAGGCCGTCGAGCGCTTGGAGAACGTACTGAACGTTCATCGTCGGTAAGGGGCACCCAGGAGGAGAGCACACCCCCGGTCGCAGCTGCCGATCTACCCGAGCGGACGGCGACGCCGCCGTACCCTGCCCTCACCATGCCCACCCGCGGATCCCACAAGGCCGCCCGCCTCCTGCGCCTCGTCGCGCTCCTGACCGCCGGCCCCCGCACCGCCGCCGACCTCGCCCGGCAGCTCGGCGTCAGCCACCGCACGCTGCAGCGCGACCTCGAGGAGCTGCCCGAGATCGGACACGCCCTCGAACGCGACGGCCGCCGCTACCGCCTGCACGCGGGCAGCACCGCCCTCGACCCCGTCGAGGCGCTCGCCGTCCACTCGGCCACACGCCTGCTGGTGCACCACACGCGCGTCAACGAACGCGGCTACCGCACCGCGCTCACCAAGCTCGCGAACGGGCTGCCCGAACCCGCGCGCGGCTACCTGCACGCCAGCGTCGCCGACATCGAGACGCTCTCGAGCGAGGGGAGCCGCACCCTCGACCACGTCGCCCAAGCCTGGTTCGAGGGCCGCGTCCTGCGCTTCGACTACCGCGCCCCCATCGGCAGCGGCCGACCCCACCGCAACGACCTCGAGCCGTACTTCGTCGAGATCAGCGCCACCAGCCTCGCCCCCTACGTCATCGGGTACGAGCGCACCTTCTTCCGGTCGATCCGCACGTTCGCCCTCGACCGCATGGAAGGCGTGCGTGTGCTCGACGAGCGCTACACCATCCCCGACGACTTCGACCCGCACGCCTTCCTGTCGAGCGCCTGGGGCATCGTCGCCGGCCCACGGCTCGAGGTGCGGCTGCGCTTCCGGCGCGAGGTCGCGCACCGCGTCCGAGCGCGCCACCACCGGAACCTGCGGATCGACGACACCACCGACGACGGCGACCTCCTCGCCACCGTCACGTGCGGCCAGGACAAGCACGGCGTCCCCATCGACCTGCTGCCGTGGCTGCTCGGGTTCGGCTCCGGCGTCGAGGTGCTGTCGCCCGCCCACGTGCGCGAGCACGTCCGCAAGGAGCTGCGCGCGGCGGCCGCCGCGTACGACGACTGAGGCCGCCGCCACGAACCGCGTCACCTAACGTCGCGTTCTTCCCCTAGCGTGGATCCATGACCACCAAGGGAGACGCCACCATGCTTCGCGTGCTGTCGCTCAACGTCACCGACGGAGGGACCGCCCTCCACCGACCCGTCCTCGCCCGACTCGGCGAACTCGCGCCCGACCTCATCACCCTGCAAGAGGTCCGAAGCAGCACCGTCGGGAGCTGGCGCGCCGACCTCGAGGCGGCCGGCTACCACGTCTCCGACACCTTCGAGCTCGCCCGGCGCCACGGGTTCGCCCACCCGGGACCCTTCCGCGAGGACGGCCTGCTCGTCGCCAGCCGCTGGCCCGTCACGCCGATCGACCCCACCGGCTGGGGTCTCCCCTGGCCCGAACGGCTGCTCTCCGTGGTCGTCGACCATCCCGACCGGGCCTTCGAGCTCCACACCACGCACGTGCCCAACGCCTCGACCGGCATCAAGCTCTTCGGCAAGGGCCAGAAGGTGCTCGGCCGCGAGCGGATGATGAAGAAGCTCGAGACCTTCGAGGGCGTCCACCGCGCGCTCACCGCCTCGCCCCGGATGCCGCGCGTCCTCACCGGCGACTTCAACACGCCCCACACCGAACGTCCGGACGGCAGCGTGCGCTACTGGCAGCACTCGTGCCCCGCCGCGCTGCGGCCCGAGCTCGAGGCGCGCTGGCTGGCGGCCGAACGCGGCGTCATCGAGGGGCTGCGCGACCACGGCCTGGCCGACGCCTACCGGCACGTCCACGGCCCCAACGGCGACGCGTTCAGCTGGGAGCACGGCGCCAGCGGGAACCGCTACCGCTACGACCACGTCTTCGCCTCGCGCGAGTTCGTCGCGACCGGCTGCGAGTACCTGCACGAGTTCCGGCTCAACACGAAGCATCACGCCGG
>CAWIUY010000026.1:0-15475 GCA_963839375.1 uncultured Trueperaceae bacterium
GTACTGCGACGCCTCGTCCATCGAGAACAGTCTGATGGCTATGCCCCACACCTGTGTGCTGCGTCGGCGTCTCGTAGGCGTCTTTGCCATTCGTGGACGACCGCGGGCCTCAACCCGCCGATAGCACCTCCGCGCTCCCCAGATCACCGAGCATGTAGGCGTAATCCCCGGCGTGCACCTTGCTGATTACGCCGCGCACGAGCACGAGGTGGGTTCGATCGAAGGGAGCGTTGAACTCCTCGATCACCTCGAAGGTCTGCGGGTTGCGCGTCTGGCCCAACATCGTCCCACCGCTCACCTCTTGTCCGAGCTGCGCGGCCGTGACGGCCGGGTGCAGGATCCCGCCGTGCCGAGGGCGCAAGATCTTCATCTTCGTCAGGAGCGTCTGTTGCGGAGGCGGGGTCTCATCGCCCGACAGTGCGCCGACGTGGCGCAAGGCATTGAGCACCCCCGCCACGCCTCGCTCCAGGTAGCGGTCGTCGAACTGGCTGCCGCCACCGATCTCGGCAACGACCACGGGTACGCCCCGCGCCTCGATCACGTGGGTGCCGAGCGACCCCGGGTACGACGAGCCGCGGTACATCGTCGGGAACAGGAACGAGCGCGACAAGTCGAGGTCGTTGAGCGCGTAGACGTAATCGACCGTGGGGACGGCGCCGCCAGCGTGCAGGTCGAGGAGCACGTCGATCTTCGGGGTCAAGTAGTCGGTGATGGACCGGGCCAGCAGCTCCGAGAGCCAGGTGTCCGCGGTGCCGGGGAACACGCGGTTGAGGTTGTGCATGTCCGTCGGGGTGTGGCGCGTGAGCGTCTCGAACGCCAGCGGGTTGGCGAGGGGGATGGCGACGATCCGGCCGCTCAGGTCGGCGGGATCGATCGCCGCGAGGACACGCCGGACGACCTCGACCGGAAGCAGTTCGTCACCGTGGATGCCGGCCGTGAGACCGATGGTGGGGCCATCGTGCGCACCCTCGAGCACGTGGACGGCAACGCGAAGGTCGAGGCCGGTCGCCATGGTGGCGACGTCGATCCATTCGATGCGGGCTTTGGACATCAGGGGTTCTCCTCGAGGAACGCGGCGCGGGTGGCGTCGAGCAGGGACGCGAGGTCCTCGTCGGTATGGGCGGCGGAGAAAGCGCCGTGCAGCAGCGCCTTGGGAGGCAGGAGCAGGTGATGATCGGCGCCTGTGGCGCGCCAGCGCTCGTAAGTCCGGGCGTCGGTGGTCGCGGCGCTACGATAGTCGCGCACCGGCGTCGCGGTGAAGTAGGGCTGGAAGTGGCCGCCGCCGGCGTGGAGCCTGCCGGGCACGCCCGCCTCCGCGAGGATCGCGTCCCAATCGTTGGCCAGACTCTGCGAACGCGCCTCGAGCGACCGCGTCACCTCGCCGTCCTCCAGACGTTCGAGCGTGGCCAAGCAAGCAGCGAGGCCAGGCCGGTAGCCGTTGAAGGTGCCGACGAAGGGCGCGTTGTGGGGTCCTGGTTCCGTGCGCGCCATCATGTCGCGGCTGCCCGCCAGCGCGGCGATGGGGAAGCCGTTGGCGAGCGCCTTGCCCCAGACGGACAGATCCGGGGTCACGCCGTAGCGTCCTTGAGCGCCTCCGAGCGCGACCCGGAAGCCGGTGAGCAGCTCGTCGAACACGAGCACGATGCCCAGGTCGCGGGTGATCTGGCGCAACCCTTCGAGGTAACCCTCCTCCGGCGGGATGAAGCCGACGTCGATCATCGTCGGCTCGACCAGCAGCGCGGCCACGTCCTTTCGACGCTCGTGGAGGAGCGACGCCGTCGCGTCCAGGTCGTTGAAGGGCACGACCACCGTCGAATCCACGGCTTCGTTGCGCAAACCCGCACCGCCCGGTAGCGGGCGCGGTTTCCGGACGTCGCCGGCAGCGGTCAAGTCGGGCCAAGTGCTCACGAAGACCTCGTCCCACCAGCCGTGGTACGCGCCCTCGATCTTGGCGATGGCGGGCCGACCCGTCACCGCGCGGGCGACGTGCACCGCGTGCATGATGGCTTCGGTGCCCGTGTTCGTGAAGCGGACCTGCTCGGCGCTCGGGACGAGCTGGAGGAACTTCTCGGCGACGGCGATCGACAGTTCGCTCTCGACCCCTGCCCCCAGGCCCGTCTCGAGCGCCTCCCGCACGGCCGCCGTCACGTGGGGATCCCCGTGACCGAGCATCACCGCGCCGTTGCCCATCGAGAAGTCGGTCCAGCGCCTACCATCGGCGTCCCAGAGATGCGCCCCTCGGGCGCGGGTGAAGTACGTCGGGTGCGGTTGAGCGACGCGTGAGTTCGAATGGGTTCCGGTGGGTACCGAGGCGAGGCCGCGCTCGTGCAGCCGCTTCGAGGCGTCAGATGCCATCGTCGGGTTCCTCCTGGTTCGCGTGGGCGATGAGGGTGGTGGGGCTGTGCATCCTGTCGTAGAGATGGCGCATCGCCCGGTCGCGGCCGGCCGCGCGCACGGCGCCACCAGCGCCCCACCACGGTGCCCCCCCACCAGTACCCGTAGACGAAGGGTGCGCGCAGTCCGTGCGTCACGAAGCGAAGCTTGGCGTCGATCCAGGCCGGGTCGGCGTCGCACCAGGTGCGAAGCAGGCGCTGCGCCTCCCCAGCGTCGAGACGGCCCGTGTTCAGTCCGTGCGCCACCTCGATGCTGGCCAACCACTCGAGCCGGTCGTGAGCCCAGGCGACTTGGTCGAGCGGGTCGTCGCGCCACTCGAGCAGATCGAGCCCGCGTTCGGCGATCCCTTCGAACAGCACGCTGGAGGCCGTGTTGGTGATCACCAGGGCTGCGTCGGGCAGCATCGTCCCCGACCGCACGAGGGCGTCTCGATGGCTCATGTGCGCGTCGTGCCCCGGGTAGGCCTCGTGCGCCACCAGGTGCTTGAGCGCCGCGCGCGTGAAAGGCACGTCGGTGTTGATCCACACCGCGCGCCCCGGGTAGTCGCAGTAGGCCGAGAACGCCGTGCCCGCGACGGCCTTCACCCCGATCGTGTCGGGCGCCAACCTCAATCCCGGCAACCGTTGCTCGGTGCGCTCGCGCGCCTGAGCCACGAACGACGCCATGACGCCGGCCACTTCGGCCGGGGGAACCCGCTCGGCCTCCGCGTAGGCGGGGAAGGAGCCGTAACCTGCCGCCGCGAGTGCGGCGTCACGAGCCAACCGGGCTCGTTCGACCGTCCGCGCCGACGGAGGCCTGGGGTCGATCCGTAGTGTGCCCGCCACCACCTGCTCGTAGGCGAGGTCGTCACCCGCCAGCCAGCGAACCAGTGCCGTGAGCGACAGCGTCTGTTCACAGAGCCAGTCGCGCTCGTACGGGTCCGGAAGTGTGGCGGCCCCATCGAGCACGTCGCGCAAACGGGCCATCGCCTCGCTCCAGCCCTCGACGGCGTGGGGTTCGAGCGCCGACCAGTGAACGGGCACGAGCCCCTCTTGGTCGAGTTTGTCGGACTCCCGATGCCCGGCTGGCACGGTAGAAGCGGTCGATGCCGAGCACCGTGCGGGTCAGGTCGGCGGAGACGTCTTGGGCGTGCATGGTCACCTCCTCAGGGTTAGGTCGTCCGCCTCGGATCGAGGACGTCGCGCAGCCCGTCGCCGAGAAGGTTGAAGCCGAGCACCGTCACCATGATGGCGAGGCCCGGGAAGGTCGAGAGGTAGGGCGTCTGCCGCAAGAACTGCAACCCGACGTTGAGGATCGAGCCCCACGATGGCACGGGCGGCTGGATACCCAGCCCCAGGAACGAGAGCGCTGCCTCCGCCGTCACGGCGGCGCCGAGGCCCACCGAGGCCACGACGATGATGGGGGAGAACGCGTTGGGGAGGACATGGCCGAACAGCGTTCGGTACCAAGGCGCCCCCAGCGCCCGGTTCGCCTCGACGAAGTCCTCGGTCTTGAGGGCCAGGATCCCTGCCCGGATGACCCGCGCGTAGGCGGTCCAGTAGATAAGGCCCAAAGCCACGGTGACGCTCCCCACGCCCGTGCCGACGGCGGCCACGAGCAGCAGGGCCAGCAAGATCGGGGGGAACGCCAGGAACACGTCGACCACGCGCATGATGATCTGGTCCGCCAGCCCGCCCAAGTACCCTGCCAACGAGCCGAGCAGCACGCCGATCACGGCTGCGATGCCCACGGCGAGGATGGCCACCTGGAGCGACACCCGCGCACCGAAGAGCAGCCGGGTGAGCGTGTCGCGCCCGAAGTTGTCGGTGCCCAATAGATGCTCGGCGCTGGGGGGCGCGAAGCGAGTACGGATGTTGCGGGCGTCCACCTCATAGGGGGTGAGCAACGGTGCGAAGGTGGCGGCCAGCACGACCAGCAGCACGATCACGCCGCCGACGACCGCGCTCGGATGTCGCAACAGCCGGCGCCAGACGGCTGGCCGGTGCGATTTCGCCGGCCCCGAGGCGGCCGTCACCGGATCAGCTGCCATACCGGATCTTCGGGTTGACGAGCGCATAGGAGAGGTCGACGATCAGGTTGATGATGCTGATCAAGACCGCGATGAAGATCACGCTGCCCTGGATGAGCGGGAAGTCGCGCTGGCTGATGGCGTTCACCACGAGCCGGCCCAAGCCTGGCCACGCGAAGATCGTCTCGGTGATGACGGCTCCGCCCAGCAAGGTGCCGAACTGAAGGCCGAACACCGTGATCACCGGCAGCAGGGCGTTACGGAAGGCGTGCTTCACGACCACTTGGCGCTGGTGGAGCCCCTTGGCATGGGCGGTCCGAACGTAATCGAGTCCCAACACCTCGAGCATCGAGGAGCGCACGAGCCTCGCGACCAACGCGATCGAGGTGATGCCGAGCGTGAGCGCCGGCAGGAACGCGAACCTAAGCGCTTCGAGCACCAGGGCCGGATCACCGGACGCGAGCGCCGGAAACAGGCCCGGCCCTCGGCCGAACGAAGGGAGCCAGCCGAGTTGGAGCGAGAACACCAGGATCGCCAAGACACCGAACCAGAAGATGGGCATGGACACGCCGAGCAGCGCCAGGAGGGTCGCGCCATAGTCGATCGCCGTGTTGGCCTTCACGGCCGCGAGCACGCCCAACGGGATCGCGAACACGGCGGTGAACAAGAGCGCCAGAGCGGCGAGTTCGAGGGTAGCGGGAAAGGTGTTGCGGATGAGGGTGGAGACCTCGGTGCGGAGGAAGATGCTGCGACCGAAATCCCCTTGGACGGCTCGCCAGGCGTAGATACCGAACTGCACCGGCAGCGACCGGTCGAGGCCGAGGGTGCGCGTGATCCGTGCCCGGTCTTCGGGGGTCCCTTCCGGTCCCACGTAGATGACCGCCGGGTCCCCGGGTACCAGGCGCACCGCCAGGAAGACGATGACCAGGACACCCAGGATGACCGGGACGAACAGGACGATCCGGCGAAGCGTGTACTCCAGCATGAGGCGGGGGCGGGGGGCGCGCGAGCGCACGCTCCCCGCCGGACCCTAGCCTTACGTCAGTTCGCCAACTCGACCGATGCCAGCGACTTCCACGAGCCGGACGGGTGGACCTCGAAGCCTTGCAGCTCCGGCGTGTGGATCACCACGTAACCTTGGTACAGCAGGAAGATGTAGGGCGCCTCGTCCGTCACGATGCGCGCGATCTCGCCGTAGATCTCTTGGCGCGCTTCGGGATCCGTCTCGGCGCGACCTGCCTCGAGCAGCTCGTCGACCCGCGGGTTCGAGTAGCCACCGTAGTTGCTGCCGCCGTCGGTCAGGAACTGCAGGTACGTCGCACGGTCAGGATCGGTCAGGAGCAGCCAGCCGATGAGGCCGATGTCGTAGTCGCCGGCGATGACGTCGCCGATGAACGAGGGCCACTCGTAGACACGGACGGAGGCGTCGATGCCGGCCTGCTCCCACTCGCCCTGGAGGAACTCGAGGATCTGTTGGCGGTTCGGATCGACGTTGGTGGTCAGCTCGAAGGACAACGGCACGCCGTCGCGATCGCGGATGCCGTCGCCGTCACTGTCGACCCAGCCAGCCTCGTCGAGGAGCTCGGCGGCGCGTTCCGGATCGTAGGGATAGGTCTCGACGTCGTCGGTGTAATGGAACGTTCCGGGCAGCAAGAAGGATTCGCCCGGCGCGTCCATGCCGTAGAAGATGACCTCGGAGATCGTGTCCACGTCCGTGAGGTACGCAAGGGCCTTGCGCACGCGAACGTCCTCGAACAACGGGTTGCGCACGTTCAGGTTCAGGTACGTGTAGCCGAGCGCGGTGGTCGTCTCGACGACGAGGCTCGGATCCGCCTGGAGTCGGGCCAGGTCTTGCGGTGGCACCGGCGAGTGGATCAGGTCGAGGTCACCGGACTCGAGGGCGATCAGGCGAACGTTGTTGTCGGGGATGATGCTGATGACGACCTCGTCGACGTTGGGGCGGCCGAAGTGGTAGTCATCGAACGCCGCCAGACGGATCGTGGCGCCCCGCTCCCAGGACGCAAGGAGAACGGACCCGTGCCCACGGGCTCGTCGCCGAAACCTTCACCTAGCGCTTCCGCGACGTCCGATGGCACGATGCCCATGTCGAGGTACTGCAGGATCGGAGCGTAAGGCTGCGACAGGGTGAACTCGACGGTCAGATCGTCGAGCGCGACCACGTCGGCGATCGGCGTGTAGAGCGCTCGGCGCGGTGCACCGAAGTCCTCCTCGACGAGGGTCGTGAACGTGTAGACGACGTCTTCGGCCGTGAAGGCGCTGCCATCGTGGAACGTGACGCCTTCGCGCAGCTCGAACACCAACGTCGTGGGGCTGGTGAACTCCCACAAGGTCGCCAGATCCGGTTGGGGGACGAGGTTCGGATCGAGCGAGACCAACCCGCTGTAGACGAGTTCTTGGATGCGGGCCGCGCTCGTGTCGCGAGCCAGCCGCGGGTCCATGGTGCCGGCGTCGACGTCGAGGCCGGCGCGCAGGACCGTTTGGGATTGCGCGGGGGCCGCTGCGAGCAGCAACCCGATGAGGGCGATCGTCGCGATCGTGAACTTGCGCATGGTTCCTCCTTGCAAGGGCCGCAGGGTGAAGCGGTTGCGTTCGCCGGTCGGAGAGCGGGCGTTCATGGTCGCATCGGTCCTCCTCAGTCGAGAAGCGTGGGCGTGGTGACGGCGATGACACGAACGGGCGAGTCGCTCCGGTTCGCCAGCCGATGGGGGCGTTCGGAGCTGAAGTGGAGGCTGTCGTCGGCGTCGAGCTTGTGCTCATCGCCATCGATCTCGATCACGAGCTGGCCGCTCAGGACGTAGTAGAACTCCTCGCCCCGATGCTTCGAGACCTCGCTCACGTACTCGGGGGGGTATGTGGCCAGGAGCGGTTCGAGCGTGCGCCCCTCGAAGGCACCACCAAGCCGCGCGTACACCACCTCGGCATGTTCCATCCGGAACGGTTGGCGGGCGTAACCCCGAACCAACGCACCGTTCCCGGTGGGCGGTGGGAAGAAGTAGGAGGGGCTCACATCGAGCGCCTGGGCGATGCTCGCGAGCGAGGACACCGACAACGACGTCCGCTCGCGCTCCACCTGGGACAAGAACGCCGCCGACAGGCCGGAGACTTCACCCAATTGCTGCAGCGTCAAGCCCTTGCCCTTGCGCAACGTGTGCAGGCGCTTGCCGATCATCCAGCCTCCTTCGACGTGCCGAGCGGTGTGCGTCATGTTAAGCATATTTCGGTTTTGGTGGGGGCGACCGGCGCTTGCGCTTCGCAACGAGTCGATAGAATCACGTGCTGGACGCTTTTCGCATTGAACGTCACGCACCCTGCGGCGTTTGAGGCTCATGCGTTAACGGTGAACCCCGAGGCGCAAGGCTGTGCGCGATTCCGTCCATCAGCGTGGCCTTGCGGCTTCGGCTGTAGGGATACGGCCGCGAGTGGCTGGTTTCCTGCCGTGCTGACCACCAGGGATGACGGGTCTCTTGACAGGCTCTGGACATGGCCCATCGATCGCCACCACGCGAACGCCGTCGAACATGCCAGGGCGCGTAGGGCGATCGCGCCTTCACGTCGGGCACAGGGTCACGCAGAGGGTACAGTACACTCAATGCATGAAGACCATCACTATCAATGTATCTGAGCCGGTCTACTCGGAGTTCCGGCGGGCAGCCCGCGCCATGGGTCGCCCCACGTCGGAGCTGATCCGCGAGGCGATGGAGGCGTACCGCCGTGAGCACCTGATGCCACGCCGCGATCTGACGACGTGGTTGCCGGTGTCGGTCGGAAGCGTGTTGCAGACGCTCCAGCCCGACGAGGATCTCCTCGATGAGATGACCGAGACCAGACCGTGATCGGGCTCGACACGAGCTTCTTGGTCGCTGTGGCGGTGCGCGAGCATCCGCTGCATATGGCGGCTTGGGCTGTGTTCGAGCGCGACGTTCGTGGCCACGCTGGGAGTGTCCGCTCGCACCTCAGGTGCTGGCCGAGTTCGCCCACGTCGTGACCGACCCGCGCCGCTTCGAGCGGCCACTGAGCATGGGCGAGGCGCTGGCGATCGCCGAACGGTGGTGGACCGCTCGCGAGACCCGTCAGGTCGAAGCAGGCGCGGACGCGGTCGCGTTGTTCCTCGACTGGATGCCGCGTCACCGGTTGGGGCGGAAGCGCCTGCTCGACACCTTCTTGCCGCCACGTACGTCGCGGCGGGCGTGCGCCGGATCGCAACATCGGATTGGCGCGATTTCGCGACGTTCGACGGCGTGGAGGTGGTGCGGTTGGAGGTGTGACCACGAGCCAAGACGGCCGCTCTTCGCTCCGAGTCACGAGTCGCCCCCGCCACCGCGGACCGCGGATCCGACGGCGACATCGATTGACATCACATGACTTCGTACGTACCGTGGCATCGAGGAGGTGCGCATGGCTCAGATCACGGCCCGTCTGCCTGACGACCTCGTGACCGCGCTCGACGGCGCTGCGTCCAGCTGCGTCGAACGCGTGCCGACGTCGTTCGCCAGGCCATCGAGTACTACCTGGACGATTTCGAGGACGTAGCGGCGGCCATCACGGCCTTGCAGGACCCGGCCGATCCGGTGCTGGACTGGGCCAGTGTCCGCCGTGACCTACTCGATCAGGATTAAGTCGAGCGCGGCGAAGCAACTCGCGCGCCTCGATGCGGAGACGCGCCGACTCGTCATTGAGCAGATCGATCGCCTAGCCGTCGACCCGCACGTCGGCACCGTGCTCAAAGGCGAGCTCGAAGGGCTTCGGCGGATCCGGGTCGGCGCCTACCGGATCGTCTTCGAGGTGCGGAACCACGAGCTTCTCGTATTGGTGGTCCGTGTGGGCCGTCGGAGCAGCGTCTACCGGCGGCGGTGACGCTGCGTTCGCGGGTGTTGACGACCGACTCGTGGGCGAAGGCGTCCGCGACGGCTCCCAAGCATGCCCTACCGATCAGCTCGCCGATCGGATCGTGGATCCACGCCCGACGAGCCCATCCGCCAACCCCTCGACCGTCTCCCGCATCACCAGCATCCCCCGCCACCGCTCCGGGATCCCATCCATCCCGTAGAACGCCCCCGCGATCTGCCCCGCGATCGCCGCCGTGGTGTCGGCGTCGTCGCCCAGGTTGGCGGCCGCGAGGACGCACGCCGCGTAGTCGTCGGTGCTCGCGAAGGCCCAGAGCGCGGCCTCCAGCGCGTCGATGACGTAGCCGGTGCCGCGGATCTCGGGTGGTCGCTTGCGGAGGAACGACCCCGCGGCGACGTCGGCCACCTTCAGGTGCAGCGGCTCCGCGTCCCAAAGGCCCGAGACCGGCGCGTAGTCGGGCGCCAGGAGTTCCTCCTTCGAGGCGCCCCGCACGGCGCCCACGAGCAGGCCACCGAAGTACCGACACGCGTCGACGCACTCGGGCAGCGCGTGCGTGGTCTTCGAGCTGTCGCCCGAGAGGCGGACCGCCTCGGTGGGGTCGGCGGCGAACGCGACGGGAACGGGCGCCAAGCGCATCAGGGAGCCGTTGGCGGCGGTGTGCCGGTCGGTACCACCGGCGTTCGGGTCGCCGGTGGCCTCGAAGCGCTCGAGCGCCGCCCGCGTCGTGTTCCCGATGTCGAAACAGCGGCCGGTGGAGGAGAGGTGACCCTCGCGGTACCACCGCACGTAGCGGCGCAGCTGGTCGGCCGGGTCGAAACGGCCGGTCTCGACGATGCTCTCGGCCAGGCAGAGCGCCATGGAGGTGTCGTCGGTCCAGGCACCGGCGGGCAGCCCGAAGGGCCCCCCACCGACGAGGTCGGTGAGGGGCTCGAACGTACCGGGCGAGCGGAACTCGAGCGTCGTGCCCAGCGCGTCGCCGACGGCCAGGCCGATCAGGGCGCCGCGGACGCGCGAGGCATCGACCGGGCCGAGCGTCATCGGGCCGCGGCCGTCCGGAGCGCCCGTTCGAGCTGCGTCAGGTAGACCTTCGCCACGTGCCCCTCGAACGGCACGAACCGCACGAGGTTCATCACCGGGGAGCGCTGCAGCTCCTGGAGCGCCACCTGCACGGCGACCTCGGTGGCCGCGTCGAGGGGGTAGCCGTAGTCGCCGGTGCCGATCGCGGGCAGGGCGATGGCGCGCAGGCGCAGGCGGCGAGCGACGTCGAAGACCGCGGCGTACGCGCTCGCCAGCATCTCGAGCTCGCCGAAGCCGCCGCCCTTCCATGGCAGCGTGGTCGTGTGGATGACGCGGCCGGCGGGCAGCCGGAAGCCGGGGGTGACGACCGCCTGGCCGTACTTGAGGCCGCCGATCTCGCGGCAGGCGGCGGTCAATTCGGGACCCCCCGGCGGTGGATGGCGCCGTCGACGCCGGCGGTGCCGAACAGGCCGCGGTTGGTGGGGTTGACGATGGCGTCGACCGCTTGGTCGGTCAGGTCGCCGACCACCACGTCGATCCGGGCCAGGCTGCCGTCGGCGCGCGGGACGGTGAACGCCGTCATGGGGGCCGTGGGTGGCGCCTTCGCAGCCACGTAGGCGGCGGTCCAGGTCGACTCCTGATCGCGCATGGCGGCGCGTCGTTTGTCGGAGTAGCCGCGCTCGCGCTCGTAGGAGAGCTTGTGGGAGAGCTTCTGTGAGGACGCCACGTCACGGCGACGGACGGACTCGAGGACGAGCGCGAGGTCTTCGAGCCCCTCGTCGCGAGCGGCGTCAGCGGGCCACTGGGCCACGTCGGCGCGCATGCGGTCGAGCTCGCGTTCGGCGTCGGCCAGGCGTGCGGCGCGGGCGAGGCGTTCGACGTGCGCGACGCGGTCGGCGAAGTCGGCGACGCGGAGGGCGCTGGCGACCGCCGGCGTCTGGACGCGCGCCGCAAGGTCCTCGTCGCTCACGCTGGCGAGGTCGAGCGAGACGTCGAGCGCCTCGGCGCGCTTGCTGAAGACGTCGGTCCACGTGAGGCGCAGACCGGTGAGGGCGGCGGTGGGCTCGAGCTCGAGCGTCACGAGGAGCTCGCGGGGGAGGCCGGCGATGAGGTCCGGGACGAGGAGCCCGTCACCGTCGACGCGCGCGCCGCCCAGCGCCGACACGAACCGGACGCCGTGGCCGAGGAGCGCCAGCCGCACCTCGCGGCCGCGCAGCGCCGAGAGGCCGGCCAGTTCCATCTCGAACAGACCCGCCAACCCTTCGGGCGACTCGACGAAGGTGTACGAGCCGCCGCCGGCGTCGGCCAGGTGGCGCATGAGGCCCTCGTTGAAGTGGCGTCCGAGACCGATGGTGCTGGTGGTGACGCCATCGGCCACAATCTGGCTGACGTCGGCGGCGATGGCGGCAGGGTCGGTGACGCCAGCGTTGGCTTGGCCGTCGCTCAGCAGCACCACACGACCGAGGCCGGACGCGACGGGCGCGGTCAACACCTGGGTGCAGCCCTCGACCCAGCCGGCGTGCAGCGCGGTGCTGCCGCCGGCGGCGATCGCCGCGATGGCGCGTGCGATGGGGTGACGGTCGTCGGACACGGCCACGCTGGGAACGACCACGTTGACCGCGTTGTCGTACGCGACCACGGCCACCCGGTCGCCGTCGCGCAGCGCCATCACGGCGGCCGCGGCAGAAGCCTTGGCGTGCGCGAGCGGTTGGCCGCTCATCGAGCCGGAACGGTCGATCACCAGGGCCAGCGACAGCGGTTCGCGCTCACGTTCGGCCGCCGGGAAGTCGACCTCCAGGCGGAGCAGCGCGCGCACGGTCCCTCCGCTCGCGGGTAGCGCGCCGCGTTCGGGCAGCAGGTCCAGCCGGGGGATGGGGAGTTCCATGACGACTCCGTTCCGCGCTCGAGGGCGCAGGGGTCCCGTCCGGGCGTCGCGGGGACGATCGGTGGGGTGGGGGTGAGCGTGCGTCTGCGGTGGTGGCGGCGCCTGCGGCGCGGAGGTTCAGCGGTGGCGTTCGCGCTCCAGCAGGATCTCCGCCAGCCGGTCGAGGATCGCGTCGCGCATGGTGTTCTGCGCGGCCGGCGTGACGGGGTCCTCGAAGTCGTCGCGGACGTGGAGCTCGAGGGCGGGCAGGAGGGGGTATCGGGTCCACGAGACGCCGCGAGGGTCGAGGGGCAGGTCGTCTTCGTCGTCTTCGCTCGGTGGCGCGCTCATGGCGAGGGCGAAGATGCGTTCGTCTTCCGGCTCGGGCCGTGCGGCCACGGGCGGCAAGGACGCCTTGGCGCGCATCGCGTTCAGTCGCGTGAGCGGTCCGTCGGAGGGTGATTCGACGACGGGCAGACCGCCGGGCGCCAGGTCGAGGTCGAGCTTCAGCTCGCCCAGCAGGAAGCGGGCGAGCTTCTCACGGTCGTGTCGGCGCAGGAAGGCGCCGGCGACGGAGCTGGCGAAACCCTCCGCCAGCAACCGTCGCAAGGCGAGCAGGCGGACGAGGTGGTCCGTGTCGTAGCTCGCGCCGCCGGCCTCCTTGAGCGGCTTGGGCAGCACACCCTCGGTCGCGTAGTGGCGCACCAGGCGCGCGTTGACCTCGAGCTTGGCCCGACCGCCGGCCTCGCTCGGAACGACCTCCGGCAGGAGCCGGTTGACCTCGGCGACGAAGGCATCGAGGGACCAGGTCTGGTCGCGGGAGGTGAGGTCGGTGTAGTTGACGGGCATGGGGAAAGCATAGGCGTTACAAAGGCGGTTGTCAATGCCAAACGGGAATGAAAGGCCCGAGAGATGATCGTTAGCAAACGTCTCTGCGGATGCTCGACCAGGACGCTGTCGAAGGATCCCTAGGCACACGCCCTGGTTCCATGTTCGCGAGCGATGCGGCGAGCGCATGATCAGGCTGTGCATCGCTTCGACGGCTCCAAAGGCGTCCCGTGGTACCTTCTGGTCAGTACAGACCAGAATGGAGGTGACGTCGTGCGAACCTGGCAACTGCAGGAGGCCAAGGCCCGCTTCTCCGAACTCGTGCGGCAGGCGGAGGCTGGCGAGCCACAGGTGGTGACCAAGCACGGCGCCCCCCGCGTCGTGGTCGTCGACGTCGAGACCTACGAGCGTCTCACCGCTTCGGGGCGCAGCCTGCTCGACGCGCTCCTGACCGCTCCTCGCTTCGAAGCCGACGAACTGCCGATCGAGCGTGACCCGTCTACGGCGCGGTCGACCGATCTGCCGTGAGCACCGGCGGGTTCTTGCTGGACACGAACGTGGTGTCGGAGACGCTCCGTCCCCGACCCGATCCACGGGTCCTCGAGTGGCTCCGGCTGCACGAGGCGCAAGCCTGGCTCTCGGTCGTGAGCATCGGCGAGATCGAGTCCGGAATCCGCAACGCGCCTGATCAGCAGCGTGCGACGTCGTTGCGACGGTGGCTCGACGACGTTCTCGTGCCCCAGTTCGCCCACCGCCTCCTTCGCGTCGACCTGGCGGTGGCCCGACGGTGGGGCGAGCTCACCGCTGGCGCCCGCGCTCGCGGCGTCTCGGTCGGCGCCGTCGATGCCGTCGACGCGGTCGACGCCCTGATCGGCGCCACCGCGGCCCATCACGGCTTGGCTGTGGTCACCCGCAACGTCCACAACTTCTCGAGTTTCGAGATCGAGGTCGTCGACCCGTGGGCAAGCGAAGCATCGACACCTGACCGGTGACGCCTCCTGTGGCGACGCGACCGCATGCCCCACCGCAGATGCATCGCCCTGGCCGGTCTACCGTCGACCCATGAGCACGATCCCCCTGGCCACCCCTCGCGTCCTGACCTACGCTCGCGCCCGGCTCTTCCTGGGGACGTCGGCCGTGGGCACGCTCGTCGTACTTTCTGCGCTTGCCCTCGTCCTGGACCTCCCTGGGCGATTCTTGCCGACGGCCCCCGGCGCGTGGCCCATCGATGCCGCTTGGATCGCCCTGGTCGTGGCGCTCCACGTCGCCGTCCTCGCGCCGTTCGACCTGTTCGCCGGTCTGCTCATCCCGCGGGAGTACGGCCGGACGTCCGAGCCGTTGGGACGCTTCTTGGCGCGCTGGGCGCGCGGTGCCGTGGTGCATGGCCTGGCGCTCGTGGTCGCGGGCACGGCACTGATGCTCGCTGCTCGGGCGGGTGGTGGTTGGGGTGCCGTGGTTGCGTTCCTCGGCCTCTCGCTGGCGCTGCTCGCTTGGCAGCCGTTGGTGGCGGCGGCGGTGGGGAGCCTGCGACTCCGGCGTGCAGCCGATGCAAGATCGCGCGACCTGGGGCTGCGGACGCTGGTCGCCGACACCGCACATCCGCACGTGACGGGCGGCGCCTTCGGGCTGCCGTTCCGGACTGCATGGCTGTTGCCGGAGCGCTGGCTCGCAGCGCCAGACCGCGTCGCCCTCGACCTGCAGGTCGTGCGGCGGCGCGAGATCCAGCACTCGGGCGCGCGCGACCGTGGTGTCCTGCTCGCGTTGGCCTGGAACGCGTGGCCGCTGCTGCTGGCCCTCGCGCTGTGGGGCGCGCCGGTCGTCGCCGCCGACGTCGTGAGGCTCGCGTTGCTCGGCACCCTCGGGTCGTTCGTCGGCGTCCTTCTGCTACCGACGCCGTCGCGCTGGGCCGTGCACCGGGCCGACCTCGGCGCGGTCGCGGCGGGTGGCGATCCGAACACGCTGGCGGCGGCGCTGGACGAGCTCGACCTCGACCAGGACGGCGAACCCGATCGGCCAGAGGTCGTGGAGGCGGTGTTCCATCCGATCCCGGCGCTGAGCAGCCGGCGCGCGGTCTTGGCTAGCGGGGACGTCCCCGGGCCGAGGCTCGGTTCGACGTGGCATGCCGCGCGGGTGGCGCTCTACACGTCGTGGGCCGGCGTGGGCTTCTTGGGCCGCGCTGTGCACTGCAACCTGGGACGTCCTGAGGTCTGGGTCTTCCTGCCGAGCGATTGACACAGCGAAGAAGCGTCGTCCCGTCGCGAGACCGAGCGAGCGTGATCTGCGCCGGCAGCCGCGGCGAGTCGGCCCCAACCGAGACATCCTGAACGATCGCCGAGCGGTCCGTCTTCGACTGGAGCGGAGGTCCGCAGACTCGGTGTCATGAACGACGCCGAGGCACCCCACGTGCTTGCAAAGCAGCAGCGTTCGCAGCAGAATGCGGAATGGCTCCAGCGATCACCATCCGAGACGTGCCCACCGAGACGCGAGACGAACTCGCC
>CAWIUY010000027.1:0-19954 GCA_963839375.1 uncultured Trueperaceae bacterium
ACGATCGTCGATGGCGACCCGTCCGACGACCTCGTGGGGTTCGCACCCCTTCGCCATCGCGACGTTCGCCATCGAGGCCGAGGACGACCTCTCGATGGTGGGGATCGGCAACGCCTCCTCGGCGGCCTTCGAGTTCGGGGTCGATGAGCTCGCTTCGGGTGGTCACTTCGCGACGCAACCCATGAGCATCGCCGCCAGGACGAGCGGCGACCCCGTGGTCGAGTTCCCGTTCGAGCTCGACGAGGCCGGCGATTACGCGCTCTGGGTCCGGGTGATGGCGATGACGCGCGACTCCGATGCCACCTACGTCGGCTTCGACGGGTCGTCCCAGCGCGTGTACGCTCCCGAAACGGGTCGCTACCAATGGCTCCTGGTGACCACCGACAGCCTGTCCGCAGGGCGGCACGTCATCAGCCTCGGTTACGGCGAACCCGGTCTGCGCCTCGATCTCTTCGCGGTCGTCCGTCGGCCCGAGGTGAACGAGTCGGACCTCGAGCAACTCGTGTCGCCTCTGGGTCGGAAGCGCCCGCACCCGCGGGACCCGGCACCCACCGAACCAGCACCCGCGCCCGCGCCCACGCCGGCGCCCGAAGGCGCCTTCTCGTTGCGTGGCGACCCGACCTTCTCGGCGAGCCGTCTCGCGGGCGCCGAACGCCTCTGGTACGACCGATCCCTCTCTGCCGTGCGTGGTTCCGTGGCGAGCATGGTCTCGCGGGCGAACCGGGACGACGTCTACTACCACGGGCGCGACCTCTACCAGTTCAGTACCGCGGCCCTGCTCGGACTCCGCTCGACCGGAGACCTGCGCTTCCTGGACGAACTCGACGACGTGATGCAGGCGATCCGCGGCACGCTCTACGACGGTTGGATCGACGGCGTGGCCAGTAGCGTCTACGTCAACTCGAAGTACGGCACCGTCACCGAACCGGACGGGTTCCAGAACTTCCGACTCCTCTACGACTCGGGTACGCACCACGGTCGCGATACCGGTGACCTGAACGAAGCCCTCGTCCACGGTCACCTCGCGATGGTCATGTACGCGTACTACCTGAACCGGGACCTGGTCAGCCCGGCAGGCATCGACTACGGTGAGCGGGCCGACTTCTGGTTCGACTACCTGAGGAACGACTTCGAGGCCAAGTGGCGGCAACGTTCGCGGACGGCGTGGCCGGCGATGGACTTCCTCGACGTCAAGTTCTCGCACACGCACAACGTCTTCACGCTCTACTACTACTTCATGGGGAAGCGGCTGCAAGCCGAGGGCAGCGCGGATGCCGCGCCGTATCTCGCCAAGGCGGCGTCCCTGACGAACGCGATGTTCGACGAGCGGTACGTGCCCGGTGAGCGAACCGGTGGCTTCGTGGCGGCGTCGGCACCCACCGGTGACGCCGTCGTGTACACGTTCGGGGCTCCAGGCCGAACCGATGTCCCGGTGACGTCGCTCGAAGCGAGTCCCATGACCTACTCCAGATACGTGATGTCGGCGGTGTTGACCCTGTACCTGGAGGGCGTGGCGCGCTGGGACGACGCCATCATGATGCGTCTGTCGAACGGCTTGACGGGCCTGGTGATCGATATCCCGCACGTGACGAGCACGTCGGACACGATCGCGGCGGGTGTGACCGGCGAGACGACCGTCTCGTCCATGCCGCCCACCACGTACCGCTCGCGGTTGACGATCGCCAAGTTCGGCGTGACCTCCATGCCTGCCTTCGCGGTCTGGGACGCTAGCGGAACGCTCGAGCGGATCTCGATGGAGACGTACGACGTCATGGAGTCCGACGAGACGCGGCCGTCGAACGCCTTCATCCCGACCAGCATGCTCTTCGTGGAGCGGGCGACGGCGCGCGACCTGGGCTTCACCGCCTCGCGCTGAGCACGGTCAGCCGCCGGGCTGACCCGCCGACGTCGCCAGCGTGCCGCCCGCCGCGGCGCACGCACGACCCCGCCGACGTTGCCCGAGACCGGGCGGCGTCGGCGGCGTTCCGTTCGTAACCTCGAAGGGGCGCGCGTCGATCGCCGACATGAGAGGGACGGACGCGGACGGACCGTCGCGAAGGACGTCCCCGACGCTGCCACGCCTCGAACGTGACGAACCCCACATCGGGCCGTCCCATACGCTTTTCACTCGGGCCGTCGTTACGGTTCGGATGCGCGAGGGCGCTCTGCCTGTCAGACCGCCCGCGTGGCGGAGGTGGTGTGTCCCCGCGACTCGAGCCCCGGAGGTCCGCCGCCAAATGCAACCACGCTCACCCGTCCCGTTCGCGACCCCACCCCGCGACCACAGCCGCTTGCGCTGGGTTCCCGTCCTCTACGCCAGTGCCATGTTCTTGACGTCGTGCGGCACGGTGTCGACCGATCCACCGGCGCCTGCTCCCGTCGAGGAGCCGGTGGTGGTCCCACGACCGGAACCGACCCCACAGACGTTCAGCCTCCGAGGCGACGTGACGTTCTCCATCGACGGCCTCTCGGACGAGCAGCGGCGGTGGTTCGAACGGTCGTGGTCGGCGATCGACGCGTCCCTGCCGAAGCTGGTCTCGCAAGCGGGGCGCGACGACGTCTACATCCACGGGCGCGAGCTGTTCCAGTTCAGCTCCGCCTTGTTGCTCGGCCTGCGGTCCACGGGTGACCTGCACTTCTTGGACGCGCTCGACGAGGTCATGCAGGCGATCAGAGACGAGCTGTACGACGGCTGGTGCGGGGGCGTGGAGTCCACCGTCTTCGTCAACAGCACCTACGGAACGGTGGTGGCGCGAGACGGCTACCGCAACCTGCGCCTGCGTTACGACGAAGGCAAGCATCATTGCCGCGACACGGGTGACCTGAACGAGACGCTGGCGCACGGCCACTTGGCCATGGTCATGTACGCGTATCACATGAACCGCGATCAGGTGAGTCCGGGGGGCGTGGACTACGCGGAACGGGCGGACTTCTGGTTCGAGTACCTGCGCGACGACTTCGAGGCGAAGTGGCGCGAACGCTCGCACGTGTCCTGGCCGGCGATGGACTTCATCGACCTGAAGTTCTCTCACACGTATACCGTCTTCACGCTCTACTACTACTTCATGGGCCAGAAGCTGGCCTCCGAGGGGGACCCGGACGCCACGCCGTACCTGGACATGGCCGCGCGCCTTACCGATGCCATGTTCGAACAGCCGTACGAACAGAATCATCGGGGTGGCGGCTTCGTGCCGGTCGAGGGGCCGAACGGGGACGCGGTCGTCTACTCGTTCGGGGCGCCGGGGCGCGGGCCAACCGAGGGTCCGTCGCTGCAGGCGAGCCCCATGACGTACTCCCGCTACGTGATGTCGGCCGTTCTGGCGCTGCGCCTCGAGCAGGTTCCACGGTGGGACGACGCCATCATGGCGCGGCTCGCGAACGGACTGACCGGGTTCGTCATCGATATCGCGGCCGTCGAGAGTCCGAAAGACACGATCGCCGCAGGCGTCACGGGGACCGAGGAGCGCGCGGGTATGCCGGCTACGACGTACCGTTCGCGCTTGACCATGGCCAAGTTCGCCGTGACGACCATGCCCGCATATGCGGTCTGGGACGCGACCGGAGAGATCGAGACGGTTTCGATGCAGACCTTTGACGTCATGGAGCCGAGCTGGGACCGACCCGCGAACGTCTACATCCCCCTCAGCCAGTTGTTCGTCGAGACGGCGCGCGCAGGCGGGCTGGTCGCGTCCGCGTTGCGCTGACCGCGCTTGGCGGTTCCGCGCCCCGTCTTCCCAGCGCGCGGCGGTCCGAAGCCGAACGACGGGCCCTGGGCCGCGCACATCGATGCCGGAGGCCGTGGCTTAGCATGCGTCGTGGTCCAGCTCCGGTTCCTGTTCACGCGGCTACGATCGACGATCATCCTGGTCGTGCTCGTGTTGGCCGCCTGTCTACCCGATCCGGTGATGAGTCGGAGCACGGCGGACGGGTCGACGCTGCCGCCCTTGAGTGCGTACGCCGAGCGTCAGGTGGAGACCCCGGTTCCCCGTCTGTCCCTCCGGGGTCGTTCCGATTTCGACGTCGCGGACCTCTCCGAGTCGCAGCGCACCTGGTACCGCCGCTTGCGCGCGGCCGTGGACGCCTCGCGTGAGGCGATGATCGCGCGTGCCGAGCGCGGCGACGTCTACGACTACGGTCGGTGGTTGTTCCAGTACGACAGCGCGCTGCTGTTGGGCCTTCGCACCACCGGCGACCTCGCGTTCTTGGACGAGGTCGACGCCGTGGCGCAGGTCATGCGGGACGAGCTCCGGGACGGCTGGTGTGGCGGCGTTCGCAACGAGGTCGACGTCAACGTCCGCTACGGCACCGTCCGGGAGCCCGACGGCCACCGCAACTTCCGGCTGCTGTACGAGCGCGGCCGGGACTACTGTCGGGACACCGGGGACCTGAACGAGACGTTGGTTCACGGCCACTTGGCGATGATCATGTACGCGTACCACGTGAACCGGGACGCGGTGAGCCCGGCGGGCATCGATTACGGGGAGCGAGCGGACTTCTGGTTCGACTACCTGCACGACGACTTCGAGGCGAAGTGGCGTGAACGGAGTGGCACCGCCTGGCCGGAGATGGATTTCATCGACCTGAAGTTCTGTCACACCTACACGCAGATGATCCTCTACTACCAGTTCATGGGTGAGCGTTTGCTCGACGAAGGTTCGGCCGACGCCCAGGCGTATCTACGACAGGCCCGGCGCTTGACCGACGGGATGTTCGACGTCAGCTACGAGCCGGGCCGGCAGCCAGGCGGCTTCATCGACGTCGATTCGCCGGAGGGCCCGGCGGTGATCTACTCGTTCGGGGCGCCCGGCAACGTCGACGTGGAGCGGGTCAGCCTCGCGGCGTGCCCCGTGACGTACGCGCGCTACATGCTGACGTCGATCCTGGCGCTCCATCTCGAGGGCGCTTCGCGATGGGACGAGGACATCCTCACGCGTCTGGCCAACGGGGTCGCGGCCTTCGTGATCGACAGCGACCGCCTCGATGGCGAGCGGCGCCCGATCGCTGCAGGCGTGTCCGGGTCGCGCGAGGTGGGTGGCTTGCCGCCGACGAGCGAGCGTTCACGGATCACCCTCAACCAGTTCACCATCACACCGTTCGCGGCCTACGCCGCCTGGAACGACAGCGGCAGGATCGAGTCGTCGGTGCTGGACGCCTATGCGGCGGTCGAGCCGAGCCTGGACGAGCCCGAAGGCGTCTTCATTCCCGCCGGGATGCTGTTCGTCGCCACGCTCGAAGCCGCGGCCGACTGACGCGATCGTAGACCGAAGGTCGTCTGACGTGACCTCAGGGAAGCCGTGCCGCCCAGGTGCGTCGGTACAGGTCCATCGTCGGCTCGACGTCGAAAGCCTCCCGGATCCGGAGCTCGGCAGCGCGTCGCACGCGTGCGATGTCCTCACTGTCGGTCAGGACGCGTTCGATCGCCCCTGCGACCGTCGTCGCCCCGACGTCGTCGACGACGTAGCCGGTCTGACCGTCACGCACCAGCTCGTCGATCCCGGGCGTGTCGCTCACCACGCAGATGGTGCCGAGCGCCATGGCTTCTTTGACGGCGTTCGGGAGTCGCTCCGTCGACGAGAGCAGCACGAACGCGGTCGCGCGCGCCACGAGGCGCAGCGCCTCCACGTGGGGCAGATGACCGGTGAACGTCACCGCCCGTGCGACGCCGAGGCGTTCGGCCAGGTTCTCGAGGGCCGCTCGCTGGGGGCCATCGCCCACGATGGTGAGCGTGGCGTCCGGCACTCGCTTCCGAAGCTGGGCGAACGCCCCCACCAGGGCGTCCATGCGCTTGAGTTCGACGAGGCGGCCGACGCTGATGAGACCGAGCGGGCTGCGCTCACCTGCAGCCGCTTCCCGCACCTGCTCCAGGTCGGCGACGCGCACACCCCGGTAGGCGACGTGGATCTTCTCGGGAGCGACGCCCAACTGAGCGATCGCGTCGCGGTTCGCCGCGACGTGCGTCCAGACGACGTCGGCGTCGCGCGCCACCGGGGCGCTTCCGCCGAAGTTGGCGAGCAGGTCGTACGCCCCGAGGAAGACCGAGCGGACGGTCCGCGGCGCGAAGCGCTGCGCGAGATGAGCGACGAGGGCCGGGTAGTGCCCCCAGAAGAGGTGCACCACGTCGAACTCTTCACGTACGACGTCGTCGAACACGACGAGCGCGCCCGGGAGGAGCGCGAGGCTGGCGAGGGTTTGGCGTGGTCGTCGGTAGGTCCAACGGACGATGAACGCCAGCAGCGCCAGGGCCCAGCCCGGACGGCGCAGCACGAGCGACACCCCTCGTGCCGTGCGGCGCGCCGTCTGCTGACGGACGTCGACGTCGTCCAGGGACCGCTGCCGGATCAAGGCCTCGGCATCGGGGTGGGGGGGCCTCAGCGTGAACACCGTGACCGACTCGTCACGCGCCAGGAGGGCGAGGACGTCGGAGCCGGCGAAGGTCTCGGAAGGAACAGGGAACTGCATCGTGATGTACGCGATCTTCACGTCGACCCTCCCAGCCGCACGGCCAGAGCGTACCCGACGAGAGCGCCCGGCTCGACGACGAGCATCGCCAGGGCGCCGGGCACCGGTCGCCGCCCGTGGCGGCCGCCCATGTCGGCGCCGTCGGCCGCCACCTGGGTGCGGTTCGCACACGTCCCACACGCGACCGGCGACGTACACTTCGCGACGTGAGGGCGCCGACGAACGAGCCGCGACGGGTCGCGAACGACGTGGCCACTGCCGGGGAGGATTCCCGTCCGGTGGTCCCGTCGTCGGCGGGCCGCACGGAGCTCCGCGTGAGTATCTTCCTGGCCGACCTCCATGGCGGCGGGGCCGAGCGGATGATGGTCCAGTTGGCCGCCGGGATGGCCCAGCGCGGGGTGACCGTCGACCTGGTCCTGGCGCGGGCGGTCGGTCCGTACCTCGAGGAGGTTCCCGCCTCCGTGCAGGTGGTCGACCTGCAGCGGGCGAGCTCGGCCGCCGCCATCCTGCCCTTGGCCGCCTACCTGCGGCGGGTCCGTCCGGACGTCCTGTTGAGCACGCTCCACCACGCGTCGCTCGCTGCGGCGGTGGCGAGGCGGTTGGCCGGCGGGTCGACGCGCCTCTTCGTACGGGAGGCCAACACGCCCTCGCAGCGGCGTTTGAGGGCGCACGAGGTGAAGGCCCGAGCCGTCCGCCTGGGCATGCGCTGGGCGTACGCCTCGGCCGACGGGGTGATCGCCGTCTCGGAGGGCGTGGCCGACGACCTCCGCCGGTACCGGGGCGTGCCCGATGCCAAGCTCTGGACGCTCTACAACCCGGTGGTCACGCCCGAGGTCGCCGAGAAGGCGGCCCTGGACCCCGAACACCACTGGCTGCGCCCGGGCGGGCCCCCGGTGATCCTCGGCGTCGGCAGCCTGCAACCGAAGAAGGGGTTCCGAACGCTGCTCGAGGCGTTCGAGCGCGTGCGCCGTCGCCGTGAGGCGCGTTTGATCGTGCTCGGGGAGGGCCCCCAACGGGCTGAACTCGAGGCGTACGCGCGGACACTGGGGGTGGAGGACGGCGTCGAGCTGCCCGGGTTCGTCCAGAACCCCTTCGCGTTCATGCGGCGCGCCGCGGTGTTCGTGCTCGCGTCCGAGCGTGAAGGGTTGCCCGGCGTGTTGATCCAAGCGATGGCCTGCGGCTGTCCGGTCGTGGCCACCGACTGCCCCAGCGGCCCGCGGGAGATTCTCGAGGGTGGCCGTCACGGCGCCCTCGTGCCCGTCGGCGACGCCGCTGCCATGAGCGAGGCGATCGAACGGGCCTTGAGCGTCGAAGCGGACCGGGCGGCGCTGGTCGCGCGCGCCTCGCGGTTCGCCAGTGATCGCGTCGTGGCAGCCCACGTCGAGGTGTTCGAGGCGGTCGTCGGAGACCGGACGTCCGCCGGCGCCGTGAAGCGCGAAGGCGTCGGGGCGCGGTGACCGAGGTGGTCGGTTCGATGACGGGTTCCGTAGA
Organism: uncultured Trueperaceae bacterium; assembly: GCA_963839375.1. Lineage (GTDB taxonomy): Bacteria > Deinococcota > Deinococci > Deinococcales > Trueperaceae > JAABTL01. The sequence continues at coordinate 7,951 of CAWIUY010000027.1, forward strand.
CCGGAGGGAGCCGCTCGTCTCCGTGGTGCTGCCCACCTACCGGCGACCGGACCTGCTGGAGCGCGCGCTCGCCACGGTTACCGGGCAGACGCTCGAGGACTGGGAACTCCTGGTGGTGGACGACAACGGCGCCGGCACCAGGGCGCAGCGCGACACGGAGACCGTGGTGCGGTCCTTGGCGAGCGACGCCCGGGTGGTGTACGTCGCGCATGAAGTCAACCGCGGTGCCTGCGCCGCCCGCAACACGGGCATCGCCCGCGCTCGCGGACGCTACGTCGCTTTCCTCGACGACGACGACGCCTGGTATCCCGATAAGCTCCGTCTTCAAGTCGAGCGTTTCGCGTCCGCCGACCCCGACGTCGCGCTCGTGTACGGGAGCTTCCACCGCGTCGATGAGGACGGCGCCACCCGGCTCGTGCACGCAGATGGCTCCGCTCACGTCGGGCGCAACCTCCTCCTCCGGAACGGCATCGGCACGACGTCGCTCGTGATGTGTCGGCGCACCGCTCTGCTGGAGGTCGACGGTTTCGATGAGCGACTTCCCTCGATGCAGGACTACGACCTGTACATGCGGCTGGCTCAGAGGTTCCCGTTCGCATGGGTCGAGGAGCCGCTTCTCGAGAAGCACCGCCACGAGGGCTCGATCGGCAACGACTTCGATGGGATCGTGCGCGCCAACGCGCTGTTCTACGAGAAGCATCACGAGAAGTACGAGGGCGACCGGGTGGTGCACCATCACCGGCTGCGCTGGTTCGCGCACCAAGCCCTGCGGGCGGGCCAGGTGGGCCTCGCCCGAAGCCTCCTGTGGCGCGCGTGGCGCCAGCGGCCCGGCGACGTCGTCAGTCTCGGCCTGGCCCTGGTCGTCAACGCGCCCATGCTGAACGCGTACCTGGCGTACCTCCGCCGTCGGCGCGAGCGAAAGCGGGCGGTCATGACGGCGACGGACGCCGCGAGGGAGGCCTGAGGTGGCAACGGTGGCCCCGGCGCACGGCGGCGTGGACGCGGGCGTGAACCTCAGGGAGGTCACGGCCTGGGTCGTCATGGCGTTCGCCTTCAGCATCCCGTTCGACGAGATCCTCTCGATACCCGGGATCGGCAGCCCCACCCGTCTGATCGGGCTGATCGCGTTGCCGCTCGGTCTCGTCGCCTTGGTGGGTCGCGGCAGGATCCGCTTGCGGCGACCGCCGCTGTTCGTGGCCGTCGCCGCCCTGTTCGTGCTCTGGAACGTCGTCACCTTCTACTGGAGCTACGCGCCGTCGGCCACGATCCGCGAGGCGAGTCGTTTCGTGCAGTTGTTCGCGTTCGTGTGGCTGATGTCGGAGTTCTGCCGGGAACGGTCCCACCGGCTCGGTCTCATGCAAGCGTTCGTGCTCGGCAACTACGTCTCGTTCGGCATCACGGCCTTCAACGTGCTCGTCATGTCGTCGGGCTTCCGCGACGTGGGACCGTTCAACGCCAATCAGTTCTCGGTCATCCTGGCGCTCGGCATCCCCCTGGCCGGCCTCCTGATGACCGAACGACGGCCGGGGCTCTTGCACGCGCTGAACGTCATCTACCCGTTGATCGCGACGTTCGGGGTCGTGCTCGCCGCGTCGCGGTCGGGTCTGATCGTCAGCCTGATCGCGCTGACGGTGGTGCCGTTCGTCATCGCCCGACTGAGCGTTCTCCGGCGCCTGCTGGTGCTGTTCGCGGCGCTGGCGGCGCTCTGGTTCAGTTTCGCGCTGGCGCCGGAGCTCTTCCCCGAGTTGTACGCCAACATCGCGCGCTTGCAGACGACGGGCGACGAGCTGACCACCGGGACGCTCACCAAACGCACCGTGATCTGGGAGGAGACGTTCAGCGTGTTCCGGGAGTCACCCCTGATCGGCGTCGGCTCCGGGGCGGCGCGTTTCGCCCTCGTCGATACCGAGATCGGTCGCGTGAAGGCGGTGCACAACGCGTACCTGTCGGTGGCCACGAGCACGGGCTTGGTGGGCCTCCTCATGTTCCTGGCCCTGGTCGCGCTGGCGGCCGCGTCGGCGCTGCTCGCCGCACCGATCCATCGTCCGTTCGTGCTGATCCTGGCCGTCGCCCTGGTGACGGCGATGGTCCCGGCGAACTCGGAAGCGCGCAAGGACACCTGGTTCGTCCTAGGCCTGCTGGCGATCCAGCGCCCGATCGTGCTCTCGGTCGGCGAGGGTCGCCGCACGTCCGCCTAGCCACGGGTCGTTGACACCGTCGGCCGCGGTGCCCCTGCGTATCGTGGCGTTGGAGGCTGGAACATCATGCGGATCGCGATCCATCATCGGGAACGAAGCTTCAGCTCGTACTGGGTGGCATGGTGCGAGCGCGAGGGTGTCGACCATGAGATCGTCGACGCCTACCGCTCGGACCTGGTCCCTTATCTGCTCGCGCAGGGGTTCGACGCCTTCATGTGGCCCTGGCATCAGACCAACCTCGCCGACCAGTTGTTCGCACGACAACTGACGCTCGCGCTTCGGCACACCGGCATCAAGACCTTCCCGGACGTGTCGACGGCATGGCACTTCGACGACAAGCTGGGGCAGAAGTACCTGCTCGAGGCGATCGGGGTCCCGTTCGTGCAGACCGACGTCTTCTACGACCCGGTTTCGGCGCGCGCGTGGCTGGAAACGACACGCTACCCGATCGTGCACAAGCTCCGCGGTGGCGCCGGGTCCCAGAACGTACGACTCATCCGGAACGAAGCCGAGGGTCGCGCCGTGGTTCGCCGTGCGTTCGGCCGGGGCTTCCCCCCGGTCGATCTCCACGCGATGACCCAGGAGGCTGTGTGGCGGTTCCGGCGCGACCATGACCTCAAGAGCTTCCTGCGGATCCCGTACTCGTTCGCGCGCGCCACCCTGAACCTCAAGCCGAAGCGCGCAGCCCTCCGTTCGCCTGAACGCGGTTACGTCTACTTCCAGCAGTTCGTCGACGGCAACACGTTCGACGACCGCTTGGTGGTGATCGGTGAGCGTTGCTTCTGCGTGCGTCGCTCCGTCCGGGAAGGTGATTTCCGCGCGTCGGGGAGCGGTCGGACCCGTTACGAACCGGAGCTCTTCCCGCCCGCGTCCATCGCCCTCGCGTTCGACGTCGCCGACCGACTGGGAAGTCAGAGCCTGGCCCTGGACGTGATCTACACCCCCGACGGGTCACCCCGCTGCGTCGAACTCTCCTACGCTTTCCCGGTGGGTCCGTTCCTCGAGCGCGCAGGCGGCTTCTTCGATCGCACGGGGACGTGGCATGCCAGCGACGAGCCGCCGCCGATGTTCATGGTCGCCGATCTCGTCGCCTCCCTGACCTGACGGGCGGCGGTCCGCGAGACCCGCGCGTCGACGTGAGCGAGGTCAGATTGCCGTCATGGTCGTCGCGTAGCATGACGATCAGACCGTCCCCTGGTGCCCGGCGCCAGGGCCACGCCGAAGAGCACGGCGCGTCTGCGCCTCGCCTCTCGACTCAGGAGCCCGAATGAAGGACGAACGCATCGCGGTGGTCGGATTGGGATACGTGGGGCTGCCCGTGGCTCTCGCTTTCGCCCGCCGTTTTCCCGACACGATCGGTTTCGACGTCGATGCCGCCAAGGTCGCGTCGCTTCGAGCCGGCCACGATCGCACCGGTGACGTCGCGCGCACCGCCCTCGAGTCGACCACCCTGCGCTTCACGGCGCAGCTCGAAGACCTGCGCGGCGCCACGTTCTTCGTGGTGGCGGTGCCGACGCCGATCGACGCCAACCGACGCCCGGACCTCGGTCCGCTGCGACGCGCCTCCGAAGCCGTCGGCGGGGCGCTCACGCCCGGCGCCGTCGTCGTCTTCGAGTCGACCGTGTACCCCGGCGTCACCGAAGACATCTGCGGCCCGATCCTCGAGAGCGCGTCCGGCCTGCGCCGCGGTCACGACTTCCATCTCGGCTACTCGCCCGAGCGCATCAACCCCGGCGACCATGAGCACACGCTCGAGCGCATCATCAAGGTCGTGGCGGGCGAGGATGCCGCCACCCTGGATCGGGTCGCCGAACGCTACGGCGAGCATCATCGAGGCCGGCGTGCACCGGGCGCCGTCGATCCAGGTCGCCGAGGCCGCGAAGGTCATCGAGAACACCCAGCGCGACCTCAACATCGCGCTTGATGAACGAGCTCGCGCTCATCTTCGACCGCCTCGGGCTCGACACCGCCGAGGTGCTCGAGGCGGCGGGGACGAAGTGGAACTTCCTGCCGTTCCGACCGGGTCTGGTCGGCGGCCACTGCATCGGCGTCGACCCGTACTACCTGACCTCCAAGGCCGAGGAGGTGGGCTATCACCCGCAGGTCATCCTGGCGGGCCGCCGGATCAACGACGGCATGGGCGCGTTCGTGGCCCAGAAGACCATCAAGCTGCTGTCGCAGCGACCGAGCGGTCTGGGGCGGCGCGCGGGTCGGCGTGCTCGGGGTCACCTTCAAGGAGAACGTCGCCGACCTGCGCAACAGCCGCGTGCCCGACATCGTCGAGGAACTCGACGTCCTTCGGCGTGGAGGTGCTGCTCCATGACCCGCTCGTGGAGCCCAGCGAGGTCACCGCGCGAGTACGGTCTCGACGCTGCGGGATTGGCACGAACTGCGCGACCTCGACGCCCTCGTTCTCGCCGTCGGGCACCGGGTCTTTCGTCGACCGGCCGGCCGCTCGAGCTCGTCGCCACGCTCAAACCCGACGCCGTCGTCGTCGACGTCAAGTCGTTCCTCGACCCGGCCGACCTGCCCGGGTCGGTGGCGTACTGGAGCCTATGAGAAGCCTCGCAGCGAACCCCTCCGGCACCGCTCCCGTCGCCCACGGCGGCGCGTCAGCCGTGCATGCCACGACCGCGTCGAGGACCGAGCCGGCACGCGTCACGGTGGTCTTGCCGATCCGCAACGAGGCGGAGCACATCGAGGCCTGCCTGGAACGACTCCTGCGGCAGGACTACCCGCAGGACCGGATGGAGATCCTCGTGGTCGACGGGCTCTCGGAGGATGGGACGGCCGAGGTGGTCGCGCGATGTCCAGAGGCGGCACCCCGACGCTGATCTCACCCTCCTCGAGAACCCTTGAAGACGGTTCCCCCGGCGCTGAACATCGGCATCCGTGCGGCCAAGGGCAGCATCATCGTGCGGATGGACGGGCACGCGGTGCCTGCACCCGATTACGTGAGCCGGTGCGTGGCCGCGCTGACGGCCTCGGGGGCGGGCAACGTGGGCGGCGCGGTCGAACCGGTGGGAGCGACACCCTTCGGCCGCGCGGTGGCGATCGCGACGCAGCATGTCCTGGGCGCTGGCGACGCGCAGTACCGGATCGCCAGCGAACCTCGCGACGTCGACACCGTCATGTACGGCGCCTTCCGCCGCGACGTCTTCGTCCGCACCGGCCTGTTCGACGAGAGCATGGTGCGCAACCAGGACTACGAGATGAACGTCCGCATCCGGGCGGCGGGGGAGCGCATCTACCTCGACCCCGCGATCCGTTTCACGTACACCCCGCGCGGCACGGTGCGGGGCCTGGCCAAGCAGTACTTCGAGTACGGCTGGTGGCGGGTCGAGACCTTGCGGCGACATCCGGGCTCCTTGCGCTGGCGCCAGCTGGTGCCCGCGGCGTTCGTCGCGGGGCTGCTGGGCGCCGCCCTGTTGGCGCCCTGGTGGCCGTTCGCACGGGTCGCGCTGGTGGCCGTGTTGGCCGTCTACCTCGCCGTCGTGGGCGTCGTCGCCGCCCGCGCGGCCACCGACCGGGCCGGTGTGGGATCCGTTGCACTCGCCTTCGTGGTCATCCACCTCACGTGGGGGGCCGGTTTCCTGGCCAGCGTGTCGTCACGAGGTACGTTCCCCTACCGAGCTCGACCCGCCCACGTCCCCGCTTGGGACGGTGCGGCGCCCACGTCCAATCCGCCGGAGTCGGCGTCGTGAACGGCCGCCCCGTCGACCTGAGCGGCGAGCGCGTGCTGGTGACCGGCGGCGCCGGCTTCATCGGCTCGCACGTCGTCGATCGCTTGTTGGCGCAGGGCGCCCGCGTGACCGTGCTCGACGACCTGTCGACGGGACGCCGTGAGAACCTCGCGCGTGACGCGGCGGTGCGCTTCGTCGAGGGCGACGCCGCCGACGGCGCGGTCGTGCGCCGCGCGATCGAAGGGTGCACGCGCGTGGTCCACCTGGCGGCCGTCGCCTCGGTCCAGCGCTCGGTCGAGGACCCGCTCGGGACCCATCAGGCCAACCTCATCGCCACGCTGCAGGTGCTGCAGGCCGCGCGCGAGGTCTCCGTGGCCCGGCTCGTGTACGCCAGCAGCGCCGCCGTGTACGGCGACGACCGGCCGCCACCGGTGGCCGAGGCCGGCGTGCTCGACCCGCAGACGCCGTACGCGGCCGACAAGCTCGCCGGCGAGCATCACCTGGGCTTCTACCGGCGCACGTTCGGTGTGCCGGCGGTCGCGCTGCGCTTCTTCAACGTGTACGGGCCACGCCAGCTGGCCGACTCGCCCTACTCGGGCGTCATCAGCCTCTTCGCCGACCGCGTCGTGCAGGGCACGCCGCTGAAGGTGTACGGCGACGGACGCCAGACGCGCGACTTCGTGGCCGTCGACGACGTGGTCGACGCCGTCGTCGGCTGCCTCACGCTCGAGCGTGCGCCCGACCCCTGGGTCCTCAACGTGGGGACCGGCGTGGCCACCAGCGTGCTCGAGCTGATCGCCGCCGTCGAGCGTGTGGCCGGCCGCCGCGCGCAGACGACCTTCGAGCCCGCGCGACCGGGCGAGGTGCGCGATTCGCGCGCCGACGTGGCGCGCTTGCGGGCGGCGCTGGGCGAGTGGGCGCCACGGACGTTGGACGTCGGCTTGCGACGGTTGCTCGACACCGTCGGCGAGGGTCGCGCGCGCGACCGGATGGGGGTGGCGCCGTGACGACCCGTGACACGCGACAGCGGATCTTGCCGCGTGCGGATGAACCTGCGCGCCTGCACCGCGACGGCTATCGTCGGCAGGTGGATGTCACGGTTCCCCACATCAGACAGACCGACCACGACCACGTGGTGGCCGCGTCCGAAGCCACGCCGGTGGTGGGCGCGTACCCGCTCGGGTCGGCCGAGGCGCAGGCAGCGTCGAACGAAACTCATGCCGAGCGCCGGCCCGCCGTGGGATACTTCGCCGATGCGGGTTCACCCTCCTTCTCGGTGGTTTCGCCCGATGGCCACACCACCGCCGCCGACGACATCCTGACGCCTCGGGTCGGTTGGCGCACGTGGCTGGGGATCGTCGACGCCTTGAGCCTGGCGGTCGCGCTGGGTCTGGTGTTCGTGCAGGTCGACATGGCCATGGTGGAGCACCGGGTGATGGTGCTGTTCCTGACGGTCAACTCGCTCTACCTCTGGTTCGCGGTCTCGCAACGCCGCACCCTCGACACGATCTTGCGGCGCACGCGGCCGGAGTCGTTCGTCGTGCCCGTGTTGGCCCCGGCGGTCACCCTCGGGCTGCTGTCGTTCATCGACGTCTTCGCCCCCGTCCTGGTGTTCCTGCAGTTCTCGCTCGTGTGGGTGGGGCTGATGGTGGTCGGACGCGGCATGTTGGGACGACGCCTCCACCCGCTCCGGATGCTGCTGATCGGTACCCCCAGCTTCGCCAAGGAGCTGAAGGCGCTGTCCGGGGTCGAGGTGTTCTGCCACACCGAGCCGCCGCAGCGCTTCCACGGTTGGGACGTCGTGGTCACCGACCCGGTCGTCTCGTACGACGACGAGTGGAGCCAGTGGATGGACCACGCCGACCTCTACGGGGTCAAAGTGTTGGCCGCTCCGCTGGTGCTCGAAGCGCTCACGCGCCGGGTGCCGTTCGAGATGCTCAACGGCCGCTGGGCCTTCCAGGTGCTCGAGGGGCAATCGCGTTACCTGGTCTGGAAGCGCTTCTTCGACGTGGCCGCCATCGTGCTGCTGTCGCCGCTCATCCTGCTCGTCGCCGCGATCGTGGCGCTGGTGGTGCTCGTCGACAGCGGTCGTCCGGTCCTCTTCTGGCAAGAGCGGGTGGGGCTGCGCGGCAAGCCCTTCATGATGGTCAAGTTCCGCTCGATGAAAGCGGACTCGGAGCTCAACGGCTCCGCCTTCGCGACGCATGCCGACCCGCGCATCACCAAGATCGGCCACTTCCTGCGCAAGTTCCGGCTCGACGAGATCCCGCAGCTGTGGAACGTGCTGCGGGGCGAGATGAGCATCATCGGCCCGCGGCCCGAGCAGCGCGGCTTCGCCCACCAGTTCGCCGACGAGATCCCGCTCTACGACCTGCGCCACAACCTCCGTCCGGGCATCACCGGTTGGGCCCAGGTCATGCAGGGTTACGCCGACGACACCCTGGCGACCAAGATCAAGCTGCGCCATGACTTCTACTACGTGCGTCGCTGCTCGCTGGCGCTCGACTTCCGGATCGTGCTCGAGACCTTGCGCACGATCGTCACCGGGTTCGGGTCGCGTTGAGGGCAACGACGACGCTCTCGGAGGACTGTCCATGATCCTGATCGACGAGGCGCTGCGGCGCCGTGAGGCCGAAGGCCGCCCCATCCGTGTGGGCATGGTGGGCGCCGGCTTCATGGGGCGTGGCGTGGCGCGCCAACTGGTGCACGCGGTTCCCGGTCTGCGGCTGGTGGCGATCGCCAACCGAACCCCGGAGAAGGCCCACGACGTCTTCGTCCGTGCCGGCCACGAACCGAGCGAGGTTCGCGACGTGGCGACGGTGGAGGCGCTCGAGGACGCCATCCGGGACATGAAACCGGCGGTGACCGACGACCCGGCCTTGCTGTGCGAGGCGTCCGGCGTGGACATCTTGCTCGAGGCGACGGGGGCCACCGTCTTCGGCGCCCGCGTGATCGCGAGCGCCATCGAACACGGCAAGGACGTGGTGTCGATGAACGCGGAGCTCGACGCCACGGTGGGGCCGATCCTGCAGGCGAAGGCGCAAGCGGCCGGCACCATCCTCACCGGCGCGGACGGCGACCAGCCGGCCACCCAGCTCAACCTGCTGCGCTTCGTCCGGACGCTCGGGCTCACGCCGCTGGTGGCCGGCAACATCAAGGGTCTGCAGGACCGTTACCGCACGCCGGCCACGCAGGCCGCCTACGCGGCGCAGTGGGGTCAGACGCCCGAGATGGTGACGAGCTTCGCGGACGGCACCAAGATCTCGTTCGAACAGGCCCTCGTCGCCAACGCCACCGGCATGACCATCGCGCAGCCGGGCATGGTGGGTCCGGTCTTCGACGGTCACGTCGACGACCTCCGCGACACCTTCCTCGAAGCCGTCGGACTCGAGCGGCTGCGGAGCCTGGGGGGCGTGGTCGACTACGTGGTGGGCGCCCAGCCGGGTCCGGGCGTGTTCGTCTACGCCGCCAACGACGACCCGGCGCGCGAGATCTACCTGCGCTACGGCAAGCTCGGCCACGGCCCCCTCTACAGCTTCTACGTCCCGTACCACCTGACGGCGCTCGAGGTGCCCATCAGTCTGGCGCGGGTGGCGCTGTTCCGCGACCACGTGGTGTCGTCGTTGCCGCGGGCACCGCGCGTGGACGTCGTCACTCACGCGAAGCGCGACCTGAAGGCCGGCGAGACGATCGATGGCATCGGTGGTTTCGCGACCTACGGCGCCTGCGCCCGGGCGGAGGTCGCCGCACGCGACGGCCAGGTGCCCATCGGCCTCGTCGAAGGGGCGCGCCTGAAGCACGACGTGCCGCAAGACCAGGTCCTGACCTACGGCGACGTCGACCTGCCCGAAGACCGCTTGGTCGTGCAGCTGCGGGCCGAACAGGACCGGACGTTCGCGTTCGAGGGCAGCGCTTCGTGATCGACGGTGGCCTGTGGCGTGGCAAACGCGTCTTCCTCACGGGCCACACCGGTTTCAAGGGGAGTTGGCTGGCGTCCTGGCTGCTGCGGTTGGGGGCGACCGTGCACGGCTACGCGCTGGCGCCGCCGACGACCCCCAACCTGCACGACGCGCTGGGGCTCGCGGACCAGGTCGACGGGGACATCGCCGACGTGCGCGACGCCGAACGCCTGCGCGTCGCGCTCGAGCGCGCCGCGCCGGACGTGGTGTTCCACCTGGCCGCCCAGCCGCTCGTGCGCCGCTCGTACGCCGACCCGCTCGAGACGTTCGGCACGAACGTCATGGGCACCGCGCACCTGCTCGAAGCGGTGCGATCGGTCTCCAGCGTGCGCGCCGTCGTGGTGGTGACGAGCGACAAGGTGTACGAGAACCACGAGTGGCCGTGGCCGTACCGCGAGTCCGACGAGCTGGGCGGCCACGACCCCTACTCGAGCAGCAAGGCGGCGACCGAGATCGTGACCGCGTCGTTCCGGCGGTCGTTCTTCCCGCCGGCCGAGCTCGCCCGGCACGGCGTCGCGGTCGCCACCGTGCGCGCCGGCAACGTCATCGGCGGCGGCGATTGGGCCGCCGACCGGCTGGTGCCCGACCTCATCCGCGGTTTCGAACGCGAGGAGCCCGTCACCATCCGCAATCCGGCCGCGGTGCGACCGTGGCAGCACGTGCTGGAGCCGCTCGGTGGCTACCTGGTGGTGGCGCAGCGGCTATGGGCGGGCGACCCCGCTGCGTGCCGGGCCTGGAACTTCGGGCCCCGCGAGGACGACGCCCGACCGGTCGCCTGGTTGGCCGACCGGTTGGCCGAGCGCTGGGGTCGCGGGGCGACGTGGGTGCGCGGCAGCGGCCATCAACCGCACGAAGCGGGCGTCCTGAAGCTCGATTGGTCGCTGGCGCACGTCGAGTTGGGCTGGTCGCCGCGTTGGGACCTGTCGACCACGCTCGACCGCACGGCGGCCTGGTACCGGGATTTCACGGCGGACCCGAGCACGGCGCCTGCGTCGACCCGCGCCGACCTCGAGGCGTACGGGACCGCGGGTGAGACCCCACCCTCGATCGCGTCCTGACGATCGCCGCTCCGTGGGGCGCGGCGTCGCTCCTCAGTCGCGACTCGGCGCTCGCCGCTCCACCGGTTGCACGTCGCTCCTGAAGCCCGCCTCGAGCCAACCCAGCGCGAAGCCGGTGGTGTGGGCGAGCGAGCGGAGCTCCTTGTGCGGCACGTGCCGCAACGAGGCCACGGCGACGTTGAAGGTGCCCTTGGCGATGCCCGTGAGGCTGCGCCCGAGCGAGGCGCGCTTGGCGCCGAACGACCGGTAGCGGTGGTAGAGGTGACCGTCGTAGCGCCCGTAGCCGAAGGACTGCCAGGTCGAGCCGGCGACCGTCTCGCGGAGCCGGTAATGGACCAGCGCGTCGCCGGCGAATTGGAGCTCGAAGCCCTGGAGCTGGAGCCGCCAACAGTAGTCGGTGTCCTGCAGGTGCAGCAGCGTCTCCTCGAAGCCGCCGATGGCGTCGTGGACGTAGCGGTGCACCGCCAACCCCGAGGCCGACGCGTGCGGCAAGAAGCGGTTGCGGTTGAGGTCGGTCTGCTGGGGCACCTCGCGGGTGGCGGCGACGTCCTCCGCGTTGAGGCTCTCGAGGTCGAACCGCGACGCCACCGCGTCGTGGTCTTCGAGCGACGCGACGACCGCTGAGAGCCATCCGTGATCGACCTCGTCGTCCGCGTCCACGAACGCCAGCAGGGGCGCCTGGGCCGCGCGCGCGCCGACGTTCCGCGCATGCGCCGCGCCACGCACGTCCTTGGCGTCGACGAGCCGCAGGGGGAGACGGTCGGCGTACGAACGCGCGACGTCGAGCGTGGCGTCGGAGGACCCGTTGTCGGCGACGATCACCTCCCAGGGCCCGTCGAACGTCTGGTGCGCGAGCGCCTCGAGCTGGACGCCGAGCGTGCCGGCGGCGTTGTAGGCCGGGATGACCACGGACACGACGAGATCGTCGGAGGGCTGGGCCGACCGCGTCCCGTTCTCCGCGGACGACGGGGAGCCTCGCTCCGCGCCCGGATCGGGACGATGCACGTCGTCGGTGTCGTGGGTCTCGAACATCTCCTGAGCCTCCTCGAACGACCTGGGGTCGGCCGCTGGCGAACGCGCCGTTCCGACCCGGGCCCCGAGGCAGT
>CAWIUY010000028.1:0-104903 GCA_963839375.1 uncultured Trueperaceae bacterium
CGGGCCGCATCGTCACGCCATTCCCATCCCACCGCCGCGGTTCGGCGAAGGAGATCAGCATGAGCACCGTGTTGTGCCTCGGGGGGTGCGCGGCAACTGGATGCCGCCGACGATGCCGCCCTGGAAGTCGCGATGGAGGGCGCCCTTGCGGACGCGATCCTCGAACCCGATCGGTGGGTGGCGCTCACCGCCGCGGCGGTCGCGGTGACCGTCCGCTATCTGCTCGACGGCACCGTCGAAGCGCGCGGCGGTTCCACGATGGGGGCCGCCGTGCTCGACGCCGAGCGCTTCGGGCGCGACGAACAGGCTCTGCACGGGCCAGAACTCGCCGGGCTCGACCTCTACAGAAGGCGGGTGGTTTCGGCGTAGCGCGGGGCCCGAACTCCTTGGCGCAGTCGATCCGCCGGGCGGCCGCGACGAGGTCCTACACGCGCCGATGTCGCGCGCACCGGCGAAACGACGGACGGTCGTCCCCGCACCGCCCGTAGACACCGTTCTCCGTCTACGACGGTTCGCGTCGTCGGTCCTCTCGCGTGGGTTCCACGAGGACTTGGCGTGCGGCGCTCTTGCCCACGAGCTTGGCGCGATACATCGAGGCGTCCGATGCGCGCAGGAGCTCGCTCGGGTTCGCTCCGTCCTCGGGGTAGGCGCTGTGGCCGATGGACACCCTTAGGCTCACCGTCGTTCCGGCCACGTCGATCGGATCGTCGACGACCGCGAGGAGCTTCTCGATCAACGTGCCCACTTCTTGCGGCTCCGCCAGTTCTGGCAAGATGACGACGAACTCGTCCCCGTGGATGCGCGCCAACGTGTCGCTGGCTCGCAAGGATCGGCGCAACCTTCGCGCCACCTCGATCAGAACGACGTCGCCACTCTCGTGGCCCAAGTCGTCGTTGATCGCCTTGAAGTCGTCGAGGTCGAGGAACAAGACGGTGAACGGCCGCCCATGCCGCTCCGCCGCCGCGACCGCCAGGCGTAAGCGGTCTTCGAACAGGACTCGGTTCGGCAAGCCCGTCAGCGCGTCGTGATGGGCGTGATGACGCAGCAGCGCCACGCTCTCCTGCAGTGCGTGTTCGGCACGCTTGCGCTCGGTGATGTCGTTGAACAGCACGCCCACCTTGCGTTCCTCGGGGTCACCGACTCGGAACGCGAAGACGTCGAACCAGCGATTCAACGATTCACCGTGGTCCACGAATCGCGTCGACTTGCCCGTGAGGGCGACCTCACCGTAGGTCTCGAACCACAGGGGTTCGATGACGGGAACCAACTCCTTGATCGTGTGGCCCACGGCACCAGAGAGCCCGGTGTGCCGCTCGAACGCCGGGTTGAGCTCGACGAAGCGGTAGTCGACCACGCGCTCGTTCTCCTCGAAGATCATTTCCAGGATGCAGAACCCTTCATCGATCGACTCGAACAGGGTGCGGTAGCGATTCTCCGATACCGCGAGTTCGTGCCTGGCCAAGACCTGAGAGGAGATGTCGGCGAAGTAGCAGACGAGACCATCTCTACCATTGGGCAATCGGATGCGGTCCATCCGCCAGTCGTAGTACTCCGTATTGCCTCGGTCCGCGCGCACCCCCGACATCTCCGGCTCGTGGTGGGAGATGCCGGTCGCGAGCGTGTGGCGCGCGATCCGCAGAACCTCGTCCGCCACCTCGTTCGGCCACAGGATCCGCACGACCTCTTCGTAGTCGCGACCAATGAGGTCGCGAATGTCACCGAACGAGGGCCGAGCTGCCGGGTTCACCTCGGCGACGCAGAAATCGGCGTCGATCAGGTAAACACCGATCGGCGCCTGCTGGACAAGCGCCTGGAACTGCTCGCTGCGGTACCGGAGTTCATCATCCGCGTGCTTACGGTCGGTGATATCGGTGAAGTGAACCGCCACCCGGTCGTTGCCCGGTCTTCCGAGGGGCCAGGCGTACACGTCGTACCAACGGTGCAAGGGCTGCGACTCGTGGACGAAACGGACCGGCTCACGTGCACGGGCGACCTGAGCGAACGTCTCGATTCCGGATCGGTCGACGCTGGGCAGAACCTCTCGAATCGTCTTGCCGACGACGTCGCTGAAGCCCGTGTGGTCCTCGTAGGCTTCGTTGACCACGACAAAACGGTAGTCGACAGGACCGCCCCCCTCGTCGAAGATCACCTCGATCACGCAGAACGCCTCATCGAGGGCATCGAACACGGCGCGGTGAGAAGCCGCGAGCGCCTCGTCGAGGTGCACGAGCAGGGCGTCCTCCACGACGCGAGAGGCATCACCCTTCATGGGCTCCACCATCTCAGGAAGAACCGGACACGAAGCGCACGAACGCACCCCATGAAAGCCTCCTCAAGGACGTGAACGATACCCGGTGCAACCGCTCGGGACTGCGTCCTCAAGACTAGACCTCGCAGCCAAGGACGTTCAACCCTGGAGGAACGAAGGCAGGGCGTGGACCGCAACGAAGTTGCGCTAGGTCAGCCAGCTCGACAGTGCAGAATCGGCAGTCAATTTGTTCGCCGGTTACGCCCTGCGGTTCCCGCTGTCGTCAAACTGTCGTCAACGCCGCGCCCCCCGGTCTCCCGAGGGGCGCTTTTTGCGTGCTGGACGTGGTGGGCGGTATAGGATTTGAACCTACGACCCCTCGCGTGTGAAGCGAGTGCTCTCCCGCTGAGCTAACCGCCCGTGCCGTCAGCGTTCCCGAGTGTACTTGTCGCGGCCCGCGGTCGTCAACGAGAAGCGTGGTGCCGGGTCGCGGACTCGACCTGCTGGCCGCGGTCGGGCCCCGCTACTTCGGTGGCAGCGCCCGGACGAACGACACGGCCTTCTCGACCCACGCCTCGAGGTCCGCGTCCTCGGCGGTCGCGTCGCTCGAAACGAGCACCCAACCGCGCATGGCGCGACCGGTGAAGTCGAAGGGGCGGGTCCCGGGCTCGGCGAGTGCGTGATCCATCGCGTCGCGACCGAGCCGCACGATGAGATCCTCTTCCATCACGCCCACGCAGAGATGACCGTCGAGCATGAAGGCCAGGCCGCCGAACATGCGCTTCTCCGAGGCGCCGGGCAGATCACCGACGAGGCGCGCCACCCGCTCAGCCAGTCCCGGATCGAACGCCATGTTCGCCTCCCTCTCCTCGCGCGATTTGGCGCACGTTACGGCGTCCCGTCGATGGCGTACAGACCCCGACCGCGTCAGCGGTCATGTCCGCACCGGCTCGCGGCTTGGACCGAGAAGCGACCGTGAGTACTTCGTTCGCACGTGGATCGCACATGGCGTGGCCCGGAACGCTGTATGACATTTCATCGCCAACCGCATGCCAACCATGCAAGAGCATCGCTGGCGCGCGATCGCGAATCCAGAGGTCGAAATAGGAGATCGTATGAGTCGCCCCCGCTGGTCCCTCTTCCCCCTCGCCCTCGTGGCGCTCCTGGTGCTCGCGGCCTGCAGCTCGAACCTCTCGGCCACGGAGCCGACCGACGCCCTCATCAGTCCGTCCATCTCGGACGGGCAGCTCGACAATGACGGGCACCCTTACGTTGGACTGATGGTCGCACAGAAGGCGGACGGCACGCCGCTCTGGCGTTGCAGCGGAACGCTCCTGGCCCCAACGCTCTTCCTGACTGCCGGGCACTGCACGGAGGCGCCGGCGGAGCACGTCGAGATCTGGTTCGACGCCGACGTGGAGAGCAATACCGATACGAACGGTTACCCCTTTACCGGCGAAGTGGGCGGGACCCCCGAGACGCACCCGGATTACAACCCCAACGCGTTCTTCCTCTATGACCTCGGCGTCGTCGTCCTCGACGAGCCGGTCATCCTGAGCGAGTACGGGGAACTGCCCGATCTCGATCAGCTCGACGTGCTGAAGACCAAGCGGGGCAAGCAGAGCACGATGTTCACGGCCGTCGGTTATGGGCTGCAGGAGAGCTTCCCCGAAGCCGCCGCCTGGAAAGAGAACAACAAGCGCATCCGCATGGTGGCCCACCCACGGCTCATCCAGATCAACACGGGCTTCACCGGTGACGGTTCGCTGTTGCTCAGCAACAACCACGCGACCGGCGGCACGTGCTTCGGCGACTCCGGCGGCCCGAACTTCTTGGGCGACACCAACGTCGTGGCCGGCGTGACCTCGTTCGGCATCAACGGCAACTGCGCGGGCACGGGCGGCGTGTACCGGGTCGACCGGGCGGACGATCTCGATTGGCTTTACGGCACGTACGGCGCGCTTCTGCCCTGAACCGGCGCATGCCATGAGGCCGTGGAGCGCGCGCCTGTCGGTCGACAGGCGCGCGCTCTCGGATGCATCTCGCAGGTCGTAGGTCGTCCGCAAGGACACGCCGTGAGGTCCTCGGGCGCCTCGTCAGCGACGGGATCGACGCCCCGCGCCCACCGCTCCAAGCAGTGCCGCTCGGCCCATTGCGCGCAGCCACCGCGACGAAGACGGCCGCCGCCCGAACCTTCCGGGCGGCGGCCGTCACGCGTTTCGAGTGGACGTCAGTCGCAGGTGCCGATCGAGCCGAGGCCACAGGTCGTCGTCCCGTCGAACCACGTCGCCCCTTCCAACATCGCCCCGTCCAGTTTCACGGAACCGCCGGGCGTGATCGCGTCGGTCAAGTTGGCGTAGCGCAGGTCGGCACCCGTCAGGTCCGCGCCGGCCATATGCGCGCCGCTCAGGTTGGCGCCGTAGAAGATCGCGCCGCGGAAGTCGCCGCCGTTCATGCGGACGCCGCTCAGGTTGGCGTCGGTGAAGTTCGCGCCGGCGTAGCTGCCGCCCTGGAAGGTGGCGTTCGTGAGGTCGGCGCCGCTGAAGTCGTAGCCGCTGAAGTCGCCGTCCAAGACCGCGTCTTCGAGGTCTTCGCCCACGAGATCGTCGGGGGCGGGTTCGCCGTCGACCGTCGGATCGCCGATCGCGGGATCGGTGGCGTCGCCGGGCTCGGTCTCGTCGGTCGGGTCGCTCGGGTCGGTCGGTTCGGTCGCATCGGTCGGTTCGGTGACTTCGGCGGGCGTCTCGTCGACCAGGGTGTCTTCGACCTCCGGCAGGTTCGCGAGGGGGTCGACGGTGGTGCCACAGGCCGCGAGAACGCCCATCAGGAGGAGCGCGGCGAGCAGCGAGATGAGGGAACGGCGGGTGGTCAGGATGTGTGCCATGGCTTCCTCCGGATCGTTCGGCCGGTCGCGCTACTGGCTCCACCCGTCCCAAGCGCCCGATTACGGGAGCGGGTTTCAAAGCCTCCGAAGAATGCCTGCCGCTGTCTGCGGCGGTTGACACCCAGAGGATGCGCCGAAGCGACTCTCGGAAGCCTTACGCATGGCGGCTCGGTCCTTCGGAGCCAAGGGCCACGCGTCCCTCGCCACGCTAGGCACGGGGGCGGATGGTGGGCGCATGACCCGCCGCCACCTCCTCGGAGCCGGGCTGCTCCTGGCCCTCGCCGCTGTCCTCTTCGTCGCCAACCTGCCCCGCGTCGCCCGCGAGCGCGCCAAGGACCCGGGCCTGGGCGTGCGGGCACTCCACGCGCAGGGCATCACGGGCGCGGGCGTCCAGGTGGCCATCGTCGACGGCCAGCTCCGCGTCGACCACACCGAGTTCGAGGACCGCATCGTCGCCTACGAGGAGCTCGACGACTTCACTGGGCGCCCTTTCGACGCGCACGGGCCGGCGATGGCCAGCCTGCTGGTCGGCCGAACCGTCGGGGTCGCGCCGGGGGCCGACCTGCACTACTTCGCGCTCGACTTCACGCGGCTCACGCCGGAGCGGATGGCGGCGGCGATCGACCACGTGGTCGACCGGAACCGTGGCCTCGAGCCCAGCGAACGGGTGCGCCTGCTCAGCATGTCGACCGGCTTCCGCGGGTCCGAGCGCGTGCCCGTCGACGCCGCCATCGCCCGGGCGGCCGCCGCGGAGCTGTTCGTGCTCGTGACGGTGTTCCCTCTCGATGTCGTCGAGCCGGCCCTGGCGATCCGCGCCCTCGGCTGCTCACCGTGGCGCGATTGCGACGACCCCCGCAGCTTCGAGGCCTCGAACGGTGAGGTCGAGGCGTGGCGTGCCCAGGGCGAGTCGCCGGCCCAGGTGTTCGCCCGCCGCATCGCCGCGGACGCTGCTGCCGGCGCCGTCACGCTGTACGCGCCGGGCCACCACCGCACGCTGGCGGGCCATCGCAACGCCGAGGACTACGTGCTCGACGTCGAGGGTGGCGACAGCGAGTGGGCGCCGTACCTCACCGGCGTGCTGGCGTTGGCGCTGCAGGTCGCGCCGGGCCTGCACGCCGCCGACCTGGCTCCGCTCCTCGCGGGCGCGGTGCAAGAGGGCGGCGAGAACATGCCGATGATCGACCCGTCCCGCGTGATCGAACGGGCGCGGACCTTCGAGAACGGTACGCCGACGCCGTAGCTTCCCCGGGCCCAGCGCGACGACGGGTTCGGGTCAGGTCCGGCGTAGCGGACTCGAGAGCGGGTGCACGAACCGGTGGGCCACGACGATCAGCAGCGCACCCGCGATCGCGACGCCGAAGAGCGCCAGCATGCCGCCGACCGACTCGAGCAGGTGCGGCATCCACAGCATGGCGACGGCCAGGGCCAGCATCACGCTGCCACCGACGAGCTTCAGCACGCGACCCTCGCGCTCCTCGAAGCGGGCGATGCGCATCGTGACCACGGCGACCCCGAACACGATCAGCTCGTCGAGCAGGTAGACGACCATGTACACCGCCAGCAGCCCGACGAAAACCGGTGTGGTGACGCCGGTGCCGGCCACCAGGTTCGTCCAGAGGACGGGCAGACCGGCGGTGCAGGGGAGCTCGACCAACGTGACGCCGAGCGCCATGCCGCCGGTCGCCGCCAGCGTGGCCGGCAGCGAGTCGCGCGAGCGCATGATCTTCCGGACGTTCGCGTAGATGCCGGTCTTGGCCCGGTCGTCGATCGTCAGGCTCACGCCCTGCTTGTAGGCGAAGTAGTCCTTGATGTTGATGAGCGCGAAGACGAGCGCCAACAGCGCCACCAACGCTCGGATCCAGTCGAGGTAGGCGACGTAGCTGAAGACGCTGAACAGGCCGGCGATGAACAACCCGTACACGGTCGCCGTGATGACCAGGAAGGTCAGGCCGACGAGCACCACCTTGCTGCGTTTGCGGGTGTTGAGCACGATGCCCAGGAGCAGCGCCAGCACCCACAAGGAACACGGGTTGAAGCCGTCGACGAAGGCGATGAGCAGGGTCGAGAAGATCAGCGAGTAGCCGGCCAGGTCGACGAAACCCACCCAGGGGAGCTCGATGACGTTGGCGCCGGGGGCGACGACGGCGGCGGCGGGCGCTGCGACCATGGGCGTCGAGGATGCCAGGAAGCGGCTCCGAACGTCGGCGGGCAGACGATCGGCTGCGTCGGGCGCAGCGTACGTGCGGTACGACGCGACGCTGGCCGTCATCTGGCGGCCGGCCACCTCGTTGAAGCCGACCCAGGCCTCGTCCCCGATGAAGGTGACCGGCACACCGGTGACGGGTCGCGAGAAGGCGGCCGAGAAGGCTTCGAGCAGCGAGCGGTTGTCGGTGTCGTTCCACACCTCGAAGGCGTGGACGGTCACGTCGGGATCGCGGTCGGTGAGCGCGTTCAGGAACACGCGCTGCTGCGCGCAGACCGGGCAACCGTCGCCCCAGAAGTAGTACACGTCGACGGGGTGAGCCGTCGTCGTGCTCGCCGCGTCTTGCGCGGCTGCCGGCACGAGGCCGGCGACGAGAACGACGACGAGTGCGATCAGGGCCGGGTGCCATCGGGCCCTGCGGGTTGGACGTGCGCCATCGCGAACCACCCAACCAGCGTCCGCCAACGCGGTCGGGCCGACCAGGGCATGCCGTCCCGAACGGGCCGGACTCGGCCTAAGGGGCGTCGGGCAGGAACGCCGCGCGGGTGTCGGCGTCGAGCCGGTCGGCGGCGTCGGGGGCATCGTAGGTGCGGTACGTCTCGACGCTCGACGTGATCTGCAGACCGATCACCTGGTTGAAACCGACCCAGGCGTTCTCACCGATGAAGGTGACCGGGACGCCGGTGACGGGCCGGTCGAAGGCGTCGGAGAAGGCCTCCAGGAGGGCGCGGTTGGGCACGTCGTTCCAGACCTCGAAGGCGTGGACCGTGACGTCGGGGTACTGCGCGACCAACTGGTCGAGGAAGAGCTGCTCTTGGTGGCAGTACGGGCACCCGTCGCCCCAGAAGAGGTAGACGTCGACGGGGAACGTGGGGCCCTGCGCGAACCCGGTGGCGAGCAGCAGGGTGAGCGCGAGGGTGGTGATCAGGGTGCGAAGACGGAGGCGCCGTGGCATGCGCCTACGGTGGACCGAGCGCCGCGGTCGCGCCCAGTGGCGGGCGTCCCGACCGCGGTCTCGACCGCGGCCCTCAGCGGCAGGCGGGTGGCTCGTACGCGTCGACGTGCGCGCTCGCCGCGTACCCCGCCAGCGTCGCGCCCCCAGGCAGCACGATCGGCCCGTCCACGGCCACCGCCGCCATGCCGTGCCGCGGCACCGGCATGGGGGCGAGCGACGCCCACGTGCCGGTCGAGCCCACGAAGCGCTCCACCTGGTCGAACAACCCGTCGCGTTCGGCAACGTTCCCCTCGCCGCCGAAGGCGTACAGGCAGTCCCCCACCACGGCGACGGCGTGGCCACTGCGCCCCGTGGGCAGCTCGGGCGCGGCCGACCAAGCGTCCGTGACCGGGTCGAAGACCTCGTGCGTCGCCAGCGCGAAGTCGCCGGCGGCCCGACCTCCGAGCACGTGCACCCGGCCGTCCAGCACCGCCGCCCCCAGGTGATCGCGCGCCTGACCCAACGGCGGCCACACCTCCCAGGCGTCGCGCACGGGATCGTAGGCGGCGACGTCGGCCAGCGAGACGCCGTCGCGTCCGCCGCCGATCGCCAGCAGCCGACCCTCGAACGCCACGGCCGCCAGTCCACCGCGCGCCGTGGGCATCGGGGCGCCCAATCGCCAGGCGTCGGCGTGGGCGTCGTAGACCTGGACCACGTCGGTGGCGTCGGCGAGCCCAGGCCCACGGTAGCCGCCGACCACGACGAGACGACCGCCGACGACGGCAGCGGCCGGGTGGTTCACGGCCACGGCCAAGGGCGCCAAGGTCTCCCAGGCCGCCGCCTCCGGGCGCCACCGTTCGACGCTGGCGAGCGTCTCGCGGTCGGGGCCGAAGCCGCCGACGACCACCACGGCCCCGTCGAGCAGCGCGGCGGCCACCTCTTGGCGCGGGGTGTTCAGATCGGGCCGCGACGCCCAACCCGTCGCGACCACGCTGCCGCCGGCCACGAGCAGCCCCACGACGAGCAGCGCCCGAAGGAAGGGGATCCGGCGGCGCGATGTCGAACGGTACGAGGTGTCGGGCATGGTCGACTTCGCCTCCGGTGGCGCGTCCGCCACCGGAGGCGGCGCTGGCACTCAGTGCTCGTGCGGGTCGGCCTCGGCCGCCGCCTTGTCGGCGTGCACGGTACCGTCCGGGTGCTCGGGGGGCGTGTAGATCGTGTAGAGCTTGAGGGGTTCGGACCGCGACGTGTTGATCACGTTGTGCTTCGTGCCCGCCGGCACGACGACCGCGGAACCGTCCTTCAGGTCGTGCTCGACCCCGTCCAGGATCGCCTTGCCGGTGCCGGCTTCGACCCGCAGGAACTGGTCGATGTCGGGATGCGTCTCCATGCCGATGTCCTCACCCGGCTTGAGCGACATGAGGACGAGCTGGCTCTTCGGCCCGGTGAACAGCACCTTGCGGAAGTTCTCGTTCGCGCGCGTCGCGTGCTCGATGTCGGTGACGTAACTCATGGTCGTCCTTTCCCGAGTCCGAGCCGTTCCCCCGGCCACGGCCTCGCGAACCCGTCCCATACGAGGGTACGTGAGGGGCGTGCAACGAGCGCGGCCAAGGGTCACGCCCTCGACCGGAAGCGCGACGCGCCTCAGGCCGCCACCGTCTCACGGAACCGATCGAGGTCCTCGGTGGCGCCGATGAGCACCAGGTGGTCGCCTTCCTGAACCTCGAAATCGGCCTTGGGGCCGACGGTCAAGGCCTCGCCGCGCTCGACGGCGATGACCTGGACGCGGAAACGGTTGGGCAGACGCAGGTGCGCGAGCGAACCGACCAGGTCCTCGCCCGCCTCGATCTCGATGACGCCGTGGGCGTCGCTGAGCGCGAAGGCGTCGATCAGCGCGGGTGTGACGAGCTGACGCGCCAAGCGCACACCCATGTCGTGTTCCGGCCGGATCACCTCGTTGGCGCCGACCTTGACGAGCACGTGGGCGGTGAGTTCCGACGAGGCTTTCGCCACGATGCGATCGACGCCGAGCGACCTCAGGGCGGCCACGGCGAGCACGGCGCTCTCGAAGGACTCGCCGATGGCGACGATGCCGACGTCGAAGTTCGCTGCGCCGAGCTGCGCGAGCGTCTCCTCGTCGGTGGCGTCGCCCACGACCGCATGGGTCGCGTGCGCCATGATCCGCTCGATGGCCTCTTCGTCCTCGTCGAGGATCACGACCTCATGGCCGAGCTCGAACAGCGTCCTCGCCAAGGCGCCACCGAAACGGCCGGCGCCGACGACCAGAAACGAGCGAACCTTCATACTGACTCCTTCGCCGTCACGCCGCCGAGGCGGCGCGTGACGGAAGACCTCGAGGTCCTCATCCCACGACCACGTCTTCATGCGGGTAACGCAGGCGCCGTGGTTCCGGCGCCGCCGCGAGGGCGAGCGCGAACGTGAGCAGTCCCACGCGCCCGACCACCATGAGCGTCACCACGATGGCACGTCCCGCCTCCGACAGAGCGGGGGTGATGCCGGTCGACAACCCGACGGTTCCGAAGGCCGAGATCGCCTCGAACGCCAGGTCGGGCAGCGGGATCCCGGGCTCGGTCTTCGCCAGGGCCGTGATGGCGGCCCCGAGGACCAGGATCGCCATCGTCGCCAACGCCGCCGCGCGCGCCACGAGCAGACTCCCCAGGGTCCGCCCGAAGGTCTGCACGCCGGGGTGTCCACGGACCACCGACCACGTGCTCATCACCAGGACCGCCAGCGTGGTCGTCTTGATGCCACCGGCGGTCGATCCCGGGCTTCCCCCCACGAACATGAGTCCCATCGTGAGGATCAGGGCGGCGGGTCCGAAGCCGCCGACGTCGATCGTGTTGAAGCCGGCCGTTCGGGGCGTGAGGCCGTGGAACACCGACGCGAGCACCCGCGCCCGCCACGGCAAGGCCCCGAGCGTGGCCGGGTTCTGCCACTCGAGCACCGCGATGGTGAGGACGCCGAGGACCGCGAGGATGGCGGTGGTCACGAGCGCCACCCGGGTGTGCAGGGTCCAGGGAGCGCTGCGGCGTCCGGCCCCCGGCAGCCCACGTCGCCGCCAGGCCGCGAGGGTCGAACTGATGACGTCGGCGACCACGGGCAAGCCGAGGCCGCCGGCGACGAACAGGGCGGCCACCGTCAGCGTCACCCAGGGGTCGCCCACGTACCCCGCGAGACTGTCGCTGAAGAGGGAGAAGCCGGCGTTGTTCCAGGCGCTGATGCTGTGGAACAGCGCCAGCCAAGCCGCCTCGCCGAGGTCGTACGTGCGTGCGAACGCGGGCCACAAGATCAGCGCGCCCACGAGCTCGATCGTGGTGGTGATCAAGAGGAGGCTCCGCACGAACCGGACCACGCCCCCGACGGCGAGCCGGTTCGTTTGCGCTTGGAGGTTCAGCCGGTCGATGACGCCGAGACGCTGACCCGTCGCGAAGGCGATGAGCACGCCGAAGGACAGGATCCCCAGGCCACCCGCCTTGATCAGGAGCGCGATCACCACCTCGCCGAACGTCGAGAGCGCCGTGCCGGTGTCGACGACGATCAAGCCGGTCACGCACACGGCGCTGGTGGCCATGAACAGCGCGTCCGACAGGGTCAGCCGAACGCCCGGCGCGTGGGCGATCGGCAACGCCAACAGGATCGTCCCCACCGCGATCGCGGCGAGGAAGGCGACCAGGATCATCTGGGGCGGTCGAGGACGACGAGGGCGACGGCGACGGGTCACGTCCCTGACACGCTACGCCCGTCCAGCCCGGCATCGTCCGTGAATCGCCACACACGGGTGGCGACGCGGTCGACGAGGCGTCGGTCGTGGCTGGCGAGCAGGACCGTGCCGGAGAAGGTCAGCAAGAGCCGCTCGAGCGCCTCGATCGCGGCGAGGTCGAGGTGGTGGGTCGGTTCGTCGAGCACCAGGAGGTGCGCGTCCGAGACGAGGACGGCCGCGAGCGTGAGCCGCCGACGCTCGCCGCCGGAGAGGTCGGCGAGGCGCTGGGCCGGGCCGCAGGGGACGCCGACGGCGGCGGTGGAGCGCCAGACGTCCCCGTCGCGCAGGTCGGTGCGGACGCAGCGCAGGAGGTCGCCGACCGTGGCCGCGTCGGCGGCCGGTTCGGTCGTCTGGGTCACGAGGGCCAGCTTGAGGCCCGCGCCGTGCCGGACGGCGCCCGCGGTCGGCGCCAGGGCTCCGCGCAGCACGTCGAGCAGCGTCGTCTTGCCCGAACCGTTGGGACCGACGAGCGCGACCCGATCGCCGCGCCGTACGTAGAGGTCGAGACCGTCCACGAGGGTGCGCCCGGCCCGCCGCACCACCAGGTCGCGCGCGGTCAGGACGTCGTTCGGTCCCGGCGTGGCGGGCGCGGCGAGGAAGTCGAGCCGCCGCCGGTCGTCGAACGGCTTGTCGAGCGCGGGTGCCCGTTCGAGACGGCGGGTCATGGCGGCCGCGCGTCGGGCCAGCGTGCGTGACACCCCTTCGGCGTGGTTCTTGGCACCGAGCTTCGACAGGCCGTCGGCGCGTCGGGCGTTGAAGGTGCCGGCGCTGAGCGCCCGGGCACGCTCCCGGTCGGCTGCCGCAGCCACGCGCGCGCGCTGACCCACCTCGGAGCGGTAGCGCCGCAGTCGGCCGGCGTCGGTCGCCGCCAGGCGCTCGCTCGCCACGGCGTACCCGCCCGCCTCGAACCGCACGGTGCCACGCGCCAAGAAGGCGACGTCGGTAGCCACGGCGTCGAGGAAGGCGCGGTCGTGGGCGACGACGACGACCGGCGCCGAGGTCGCGAGGAGCCACGCGGTGAGCCACGCCAGACCGTCGGCGTCGAGGTGATGGGTCGGTTCGTCGAGCAGGATCAGCTCGGGGTCGGCGCGCTGCACCGCCTCGAGCCGGCGACGTTGGCGCTCCCCGCCCGATCCGGGGACGTCGTCGTCGGCCAGCGCTTGACTCAGCCGCACCGCGGCACCCTCGCGCAGGACGCGGCCCCGGTCGGGCGTCACCTCACCCGCCATCACGCGCAGGAGGGTGGTCTTACCGGCGCCGTTCTCGCCGACGAGGGCGAGCCGCTGGCCGGCCGCCACGTGCAGGTGGACGCCGTCGAACAGGGGTCCGCTGGGAAGGTCGACGCCGACGGCGACGAGACGAATCGATGACATGGGGCACGCTCCGTGGCGGGACCCATGAGGGCCCTCGCCCTGGTGGCTGGACGCAAGGGGCTGGGGTGGGTGTGCGTCGGTGCGTGTCAGTCCATGATCGAAGCCGCCGCGGGCGCGGACGGGGGTGGCTCCCGGGAACCGGGTCGAGCCAGCGCGGAGCGTAGCGCGGGCGAGCGGCTCCGTCAAGCGCACCTAGGCCGCGGCCGAGGGCATGTGGGCCGAAGCCGGGACGGGGCGGCCGGCCACGCGTCGCACGGTGCACCCTCGGACCATGTCGACCAGACCGCCTCTTCATCGCTGGTGGCAGGGACCGGGACCCTGGCGGGTGCGTCTCGAGCCACCCAGGTCGGCGACCGGCGCCGTCGACGGTCCCATCGCCTGGGCGGCCCTGCTCGTCGGTGGGGAGCCCACCATGCCCCTCGAGGACGACGCTCGACGGCACGCACCCGCCCCCCGGCCGCCCGCCCGTCGCGACCTGCGCGCGACCAGCGTCGAAGCCGGCTTGGCCTGGGCCCGCACCGCGCTCGCCGAGGCGCCGCCCGGGTGGAGCGTGGCGTTCCGGAGGCCGGGCGACGTCCGCGTGCGGTGGCGCGCCCGGGGCGTCCACGACGTGCGCGCCATGGCGCGGACCGTCGCCGGTTGGACGCACCCTCTCCCGATCGCCGAGCTGACCCCCGCCGTCGATGCGGCCGGGGCGGGACGCACGGTCGCCAGCGACCTCACGGCCGCCCAGCGTGCCGTCGTCGAGCACGACGCGGGTCGCGCGGTGGTGCTCGCGGTGGCGGGTGCGGGCAAGACCACCACGATGGTGGCGCGCGTGCGCCACCGGGTGGCCAGTGGCCGCTGCGATCCGGCCACCCTGCTGATGGTGAGCTTCTCACGTGCCGCCGTCGCCGCGGTCCGGGCGGCGCTCGGCCAGGACGCTCGCACCGCGACCGTCGACGTCCGCACGTTCCACGCCTGGGCCCACGGGCTGCTCGCCACCCGCGCTCGGCTGGCACCCACATCGCCCACCGTGGACGCCGCCGCGCGACGGCCGGGGCCTCCCAGCGACGGCGTCGTGGCCGCGGTGGTCGAGCGCGCCCGGCGCCAGGCGAACGCCCACGATCCCGACCTCGCCGACGCCTGGCGTGAGGTCGACCTCGCCGCGTTCAGCGCCTACCGCGGCCGCGCCCTGGCGCGCCTCGAGCTGCCCGGTCTGGCCACCCGCGCCCTGCCCCGGTCGGCACGGGCCGAGGCGCGACCACCGCCCCCCGACCCCGATCGACCCAGCCACCCGATCCTGCTCGAGGACTTCGAACGCGTCCGGAGCGAGCTCGGCTGGCTCGACCACGACCAGCTCCTGGTCGCGGCCTGGGAGGCGCTGCATCGGGACGAGGCGCTCTGTGCCTGGGCCCGGCAGCGCTGGCGCGCGGCCGTGGTCGACGAGGCCCAGGACGTCAACGCCGTGCAGCTCGCGATGCTGGAGCGGGTGTTGGACGGTCGCGAGGACGTCGTCTTGGTGGGCGACGACGACCAGAGCGTCTACGGCTTCCGCGGTGCCGCACCCGGTCTGCTCCGCGGCTTCGCCGCCCGCCACGGGGCGCGGGTGTTGGTGCTCGACGACGCGTTCCGCACGCGCGCCGAGCCGCTGGCCGCGGCCGTGGCACTGATGGCCCACGCTGGCGATCGCGTCGGCGTCCGCGCTCGGGCGGCGCGCGGCACGGGTGGCACGCTCACGCTCGACGAGGCCGACGGCCCCGAGGCGGAGGCGAGCGCCGTCATCGCCCGCCTCGTGGCACACCGGCGTTCGGGGTTGCCGTGGGCGGCGCACGCCGTGCTGCTGCGCCGGTTCGATCAGGCGCCGCCCCTCGAGGAGGCTGCGCTGCGCGCCGACGTGCCCCTCCGGCTCGAGGGCACGCCGCCCCTGGGCGCGCATCCCGAGGTCGTGGCGGCCTGGGCCGGGGTGGCGCTGGCGCTGGGTCTCCTCGGATCGCCGGCGTCGCGCGAGCGGGCGTGGCGACGGTGGCTGACGGGTCCGGCCGGGCTGCCACGGGGCACGGCCTGGGCCCTCGCACGGCGCATGGCCGGTCAGGCATCGCCGGGCGTGGACGCGTGGCGGCTCGGCGCCCCACGTGGCGCGGACGTCGGGATCGGCGCGCGCCTCGCCGAGGTGGCGGCGGCTGCCACCGCCGCCGAGGCCTTGCGGCTGGCAGGCGCCCGCCCCCACGCCTGGCCCGACGACCTCGGACCGCGACTCCGCGTCGCGCTCGCACGCGCGTCCGAGCAAGACCCACACGCCACGCCGGCCGTCGGCCTCGATCGCTGGCGGGCCGAACGGCGCGCGCCGCCGCCGGCGGACGCGGTGCTGGTCACGAGCGTGCACCGCTCGAAGGGCCTCGAGTGGTCGGTGGTGCACGTACCGGGCCTCGTCGCGGGCATCTTCCCCACTGGCGACGACCCCGAGGAACGTCGCCTCGCGTACGTGGCGTGGACCCGCGCGCGCGAGGCGCTGCATCTCTACCGCGATCGCCGGCGACCCCCCTCGCCCTTCCTGAGCGAGGGCGACGTGCGAGCGATCATCGACCTGAGCCACGACCTGGCCTGGTGTCGGAGCGGCCGCGGCGTGGACTCGTTGGCGGCAGCGTGGGCGCACCACGACGCCTCGTCGCGCTTCGGCGAGGCCGCCGTCGCCCCCCACGCTGGCAGGAACCGTGGTCCTCCGCGCGGTACACTCGGCGCCGACCCGCGGCCGGGAACCAACTCGCGTCGCAGCCAGGAGGACCTCGTTGCGACCTATCGATCTCGAGGCGGTGCAGAAGGAGCTCGACCGACGGCGTCATCAAGCCGTCTACCTGCACCTAGAGACGACCACCGGCTCCTACACCGCGCTCGGACCCGAGAAGAAGGCGCCCGTCATCGCGTTCGTGCGCAACGCGCAGATCACGTACGGCCGCGGTGTCGTCACCGGGCCCGGCCCCTACCGCGTCGGCCTCAAGCTCGACGGTGGCTGGGTCTACGCCGACGGCCTCACCGACTTCGAGGTGAGCGAGCGCGACGAGCTGCTGCTGGCCGGCCTCGATGCCGACGGGCAGCTGACCATGGCGCTGCAACTCTCCCTCACGCCGTTCCGGGAGGCCTGAACCGTGAGCACCCCCGACGCTCCCCTCGCCTACGATCCCAGCGCCGAACGCGCGTTGCTGGTGGTGCTGCCCCACCCCGACGACGAAGCGTTCTCGTCCGGTGGGACGATCGCGGCCAGCACCGACGCCGGTGTGCGGGTGGTCTACGCCTGCGGCACGTACGGCGACATGGGCCGCCGCATGGGTCGACCCGCCTTCGCCACCCGCGAATCGCTGCGCGACATCCGTGAGCACGAGCTGGCCGAGGCGTGCAGCGTCCTCGGCGCCGAGATGCACCTCATGGGCCTGCGCGACAAGTGCGTCGAGTTCGAGGACCCGCGCGACATCGCCGGACGCATCCGGACGCTCATCGACGAGATCGAGCCGACCACGGTGATCACCTTCTACCCGGGCCACGCGGTCCACCCCGACCACGACGCGCTCGGCTGGTACACCCAGCTCGCCGTTCGCGGCCTGCCCGAAGGGGCCCGACCACGGCTGCTGGCGGTGGCCGTCGGCGACGCCGAGAAGAACCGCGCCGACCTGGGCGAACCGGACGTGGCCTCCGACATCAAGTCGATCAGCCCGAGGAAGATCCAGGCGCTGCGCGCGCACCGCAGCCAGACCGAGGTCATGTTCCGCCAGTGGGAGGCCGAGGAGCCGAAGGACGAGGCCGCGAAGGCCTTCCGCGAGCGCATGCTCAACGTGGAGCGCTACTACCAGCTCGACCCCGATCTCGTCACCGACTACGAACGACGTCGCTCGTGAGCGGCGATGCGGCCTCGCTGCCCAGCGACCTGCGCGAGCGCTACCGCGACCTGCTCGCGCGCTGGGTGGCGTTGCCGTCGGTGGCGGCGGAGGGTCGCGCCCAGGCCGCGACGGCCGAGGCGGTGGCCGACGACCTGCGCGCGCTGGGGCTCGACGTCGAGATCCACGCCACCGCGGGTGCTCCCGTCGTCTACGCGCAGGCGCTGGTGCCGGGCGCCCCCACGGTCCTCTTCTACAACCACTACGACGTCCAGCCGGCCGATCCCGTCGACCTGTGGACCTCGGACCCGTTCACCCTGACCGAGCGCGACGGCAAGCTGTTCGGCCGCGGCGCCACCGACGACAAGGGGCAACTGGCCTCGCGCGTCGTGGCGCTCGCGTGGCTGAAGCGCCGTCACGGCGGCCGCTGGCCGGTGGGCGTCAAGTTCGTGATCGAGGGCGAGGAGGAGATCGGCAGCCCCAGCATGGGCGCTTACGTCGACGCGCACCGCGAGGCGCTGGCGGCCGACGCCTGCGTCTGGGAGTTCGGCGGCGTCGACGCCCGCGACCGACCCCAACTGGTGAGCGGCCTCAAGGGGATCGTCACCCTCGACCTGCGCGTCCGCACGGCCGCCTTCGACCAGCACTCGGCGCTCGGTCCGGTGGTCCAGAACGCCGTTTGGGTCCTCGCAGCCGCGGTGGCGAGCCTGCGCGACGCCGCAGGGCGCGTGCTCGTCGACGGGTTCTACGACCGGGTCCGCCCGTCCACCGAGGCCGAGACCCGCTTCGTGGAGGCGGCCCCACGCGAGGACGACGCGGTGGGCGCGGCGATCGGCGTGGACCGCTTCCTGGGCGGTGCCACCGGCGCCGAGTGGCACCGGCGCCTGCAGCTCGAACCGGCGATCAACGTCAACGGCGTCCACGGTGGCTACGGTGGCCCCGGCATGAAGACCGTGCTCCCGGCGGAGGCGTCGGCCAAGCTCGACGTGCGGCTGGTGCCCGACCAGGATCCCGACGAGATCGTGACGCTCATCCGCGCCCACCTCGACCGCCACGGCTTCGGCGCCGTCGAGGCGACGGTGGCCGAACGACCCGAGCGCCCGGCCCGGGTCGATCCCACCCACCCGTGGGTCCAGCACGCCGCAGCCGCGCTCGAAGAGGCCTACGGCACGCCCGCCGTCGTCACCGTCAGCTCGGGCGGTTCGGGCCCGTTGCACCCCTTCGTCGACACGCTCGGCCTACCGGTCGTGATGTTGGGCGTGGGCTACCCGCAGGGCCGGGCCCACGCGCCCGACGAGCACGTCCGCTGGACCGACGTCGAACGCGGCACCTTCGCCACCGTCCGCACGCTCGAGCGGTGGGTGGGGACCGAACCGACGACGCCTTAGGTCGACGGGGGTCGGCGCCGCGGCGTCGCCGACGCCTCGGCCCCCGTCTCCAGAACGGCAGCGTGCGCGGCGGGTGTCTACTGCCGCGCCAACAGCTCGCCGCGACGGAACCCGCGTCGCCCCAGCGCCAGCAGCAGCAGGGCCAACAGCCAGAAGACCGCGCCGAGCGCCGCGACCAGAGCGGTGGACAGGACGACCAACCCGGTCGCTTGCCCCACCACCAGCAACACGATGGGCAACACCACCACGCCGCCCACCTGGTACGCCTCCTGGAACGTGTTCACCCGGGCGGACACGAGCACCGTCGCTCCCAGCCCGAGGGCGGCCACCGCGGGCGCCACCCACAGCGCCAACACCCACCACATACCGGTCGGGAAGAACACCGCGCCCATCACGGGCCAGGCCACCGCGTTCGCCACGATCGTGTACACGACGAACCCGCCCCAGGCGACCCCGATCGCGGGCACGTAGCCGGCGAGCAGCTTGCCGAGCAGCAGCTCGGCGTCGGTGGTGGGCGTGAACAGGAGCGCCTCGAGCGTGCGGCGCTCCTTCTCGCCGGCGAAGGCGTCGGCGGCGATCACGCTCGCCACCATGAGCGGCACGATCAGGTACATCGGCGCGAACAGGTAGACCAGCAGCAGCGTCACCAGCGCTTGGTCGACGGTGAGGCCCTCGAATCGCGCCTGGAAGCTCGCCGGCATCCGTTCGAGGACCGCGGTGAGGTCCGATGCGCCCGGCAGGTTGGCGAACTGCGGGGCGAAGGCGGCGATCACGGGCAAGACCAACAGCATCACCAGCGGCACGATGATGAGGGGCAGCAAGACGGCCTTCGTCTGTCCCACCACCAGCAGGTCCTTGCGGGCGACGGCCAGGACCGCCCGCGCGTTCACGCCTCCACCGCCGCACGTTGCTCATGGAGCGCGAAGTAGACGTCTTGCAGATCGGGCAGCTCGCGCTCGACCGCGTGCACCCGCACGCCGGCCGCCACGAGCGCCGCCACCGCGTCGGCGATCGCGTCGGCGTCGCGCGCCACACCGGTCACCGTCTGACCACCCGCGGTCCCGTCCCCGGCCACCACAGGGTCGGCGGCGACCACGTCCGACCAGCCCGCCAGCGCCGCCAGCACCACCGCCAGATCGGCGCCGTGGGTGTCGGCCACGACGCGCACGCGGGTGCCGGCGCCCAACTGCGCCGCCAGCGCCGACGGCGCGCCCTCGGCCACCACCCGGCCGTGTTCGAGCACCACCACCCGGTCGCACAGCGCCTGCGCCTGCGTCAGGTCGTGCGTGCACAGCACCACCCCGCGACCGGCGGCGCGCAGGCCGCGGACCCGGTCGGCCACGGCGCGCGCGGCGACGGGATCGAGGCCCGCCGTCGGCTCGTCCAGGAAGAGCAGCTCGGGGTCGTGCAGCAACGCGCGGGCAAGCGCCAGACGCTGGCGCATCCCCTTGCTGTAGGTGGCCACGCGTCGATCGGCGGCCTCCTCCAGGTCGAAGGCCAGCAACAGCTCGTCGACACGCGCCGCCGTGCGCTCGCGCGGCACGCCCTGAAGGTCGGCGAAGACGCGCAGGCCCTGTCGGCCGGTCAGACGATCGTCGACCGCAGGCGTCTCGGTGCTCACCCCCAAGCGACGACGCACCGCCACGCCGTCCACCGTGGGATCGAGCCCGAACACCCGCGCCCGTCCGGCGGTGGGCGTCAGCACGCCCGCCAGCAGGCGCACCGTGGTGGTCTTGCCGGCCCCGTTGTGGCCCAGCAGCCCGACCACCTCGCCGTGGGCGACCACGAGGTCGAGGGCGTCCACCGCGCGGTTGGTCCCGAAATCGCGCCGCAGCGCCCATGTCTCGACGATCGTCTGTGCCATCCCAGCATGCTAGCCCTCCACCCGGCATGGGGGCAGGAGTAGGCGCCCCCCCGTCCAAAGCCGCCGCCGTGAAGAAGTCCACTCATGACGCAAGATCGTCCGCCACGGCCTATCCTGAACGGAGTGTCCGACCCACGATCGACCCTGGTCACCGTTCTTCCCGCCGCGAAGGAGCAGCGGGCACGGTGGCTCGTGGTCGCCGCGGCGGACCGGGGGATCGAGGCCGCCCTGCGCGCCCAGGGTTTCGAGGACGTGGTGGTCCGGATCGACGGTCCGGGCGCGGTGCTCGATGGCTTGTTGCGCGGCCGTGACTGGGACGGCGCCATCATCGCGCTCGACGGTGGCGCCCCGGACGGCGCCAGCGGGCCCGCACTGGCCGCCGTCCGGCACGGTGCGCGCGACCTGCCGGCGCTGGTGGTGCTCGACGACGAGGTGGACCCGGCCTCGGTCGCGCGCTGGCGCGCACGCGGGGCGTCGGACGTCATCGGCACGCTCGAGCTCGACCAGCTTCGAGCGCGGGTCGAGGCGCTGCGCCGACCGCGCACGCCCCCCCTCGCCGCGCCCGAGCCGACCGACGTCGCCGACGCGGGCCGGTTGCTGGCCGCGATCACGCAGGCGGGCACCGACATCGCGCACGCCGAGACGTTCGACGAGGCGCTGACGGCCCTGGTCGTCGCGCTGGACCGGACGACGAACGTGGACGCGGTCGAGACGTGGCACCTGGCCGACGACCGGGTGCGCTTGGTCGCCGGACCATGGGCGGGCGCGCCGGAGCTGAGCGACCTGCGCTCCGACCCGACCGCGCTCGGCCTCATCCCGCGCGCCGGCCTCGTCCGCTACGTCTTCGAGCACGCCGTCGGCGCCACGGTCCCCGACCTGCGCGAAGGCGACCAAGCGGAGCCGAACCCGGGCCCCGGCGAGACGCCGCGCTTCGTGCGGCGCGACGCCGCGCTCGCCCTGGACGTGCGGGCGGTGCACGCCACGCCCCTCGTCGCCGACGACCAGGTGCTGGCGGTGGTGGTCGTGCTGCTGCGCGACCCGACCGACCTGCCTGCCGCCATGTCGCGCTGCGCCTGGTGGTGCGCCTGGGCGGGCGCGACGTTGTCCACGTGGCTGCGATGGCGGACCGTCACCCACGACCGCGGCCGTCTGCACGAGATGATCGACGAGAGCCCGGTCGGCTTCGTGGCGTGCGACGAGGACGGTCGCCTCACCGTCGTGAACCGCACCATGGAGCGCGCTGGCCTGGTGGCGCGGGCGGGCGAGGACCGCGAGCGCTGGACGGGCGCCTGGAACCTCGTCGGCGGCGATGGCGTGACGCCGGTGCCGGCGGGCGAGGACCCGCTCTCGCGCGCGTTGCGGGGCGAGGTGGTGGCCGACGAGCTCGTGGTGGCGACGCCCGCCGGCGGCAGCCGGCGCCATTGGCGCGTGGACGCGACCCCGGTGGGCGGCTCCGCCCCCGACGGCGCCGTGGCCACCTTCCGGCCGATGCGCGCGGTGCGCAGCCGTAGCGCCCCGCCCGGCCCCCCCATCACCACCAGCGAGCTCGTGCTGCGCGACTTCCGGCTGCTGCTCGACCGCGCCGCCGACCTGGCGGCCGCCGTCGGCGACGCGCTGGACCTGCGCGACGTGTGGCGCGCCCTCGACGCCTTCCTGCGGGCCACCACGCCGGCGACGCGGTGGCGCGTGGAGCGCGCGGGCGGCGCCGCGATGGCCGACGGCGGACCCGACCCCCAGGTCCCCACGCCGGCCGATGCCGACCTCCCCCCCGACCGTCGGGTCACCGCCACGCTGCGCGTGAGCGATCGCGAGCTCGGCCGGCTCACGCTCCTGGCCCAGGAACCCGGCGCCTTCGACGAGCGCCACACCACCGCCGCCACGATGGCGGCCAACCTCGTCGCGGTGGCCGTCGACCACGCCGACCTGGTGGTCCAAGAGCGCGAGTTGCGGGCGCGGGCGGAGGCGTCGGCCCATCACTTCCGCAGCATGTTCCACGCCACGCCACTGGCGGTCTCGCTGACGTCGCTCGACGACGACGTGGTGCTGGACGTCAACCCCGCCTTCGCCGCGCTGCTCGGCCACACCCGCGACGCGTTGGTCGGTCAACCCGTCGACGTGCTCCAGCACTGGGTCGACGCCGACGTGCGGGCGGCCCTCAAGGCGGCGGTGGTCGCCGGGCGCGGCGTGAAGAACCAGGAGGTGGGGCTCCGCCGCAAGGACGGCAGCGAACGCCGCTGCCTGGTCTCGGCCGAGCGGACCGAGCATCACGGCCGGCCCGCCATGCTGTTCACGGTCGTCGACGTCACCGAGCGCTTGGCGCAAGAGACCGAGCTGCGCCAGCTGGCCACGTTCCGCGAGAAGCTCATGGGCTTCGTCGAGCAGACGCTCGACGAAGGCTTCGAGGGCGGCGCCTTCTTCCAACGGCTGGTCGAGAGCGCGGTGGCGGCGACACCTGGCGCCGAGGCGGGCAGCCTGCTGCTGCGCGACGACGAGGGCGACGTGTACCGCTTCGTCGCGGCGGTCGGCTTCGACCTCGAAGGGCTCAGGTCGGTCACCTTCACCGACGCCGAGGTGTACCGGAGCGTCGAGAGCGGCCGCCCCGTGGTCGTCCATCGCCATCCCGAGAGCCGCCCCGAGGACGTCCGCTCGGAGCTCCTGCAGCGGTACGGACGCGCCGCCGACATCCAAGCGACGCTGATCGTGCCGATCCTGCTCTCCGGTCGACGCGTCGCCACGCTCGACCTCGACAGCTTCTCGAGCCCCGACGCCTTCGGCGAGGACGCGCTGCGCCTGGCGAGCGCCTTCGCCGCCCAAGCCGCGACGCTGGTGAAGCGCCGGGCCCTGGAGGTCGCGCTCGAGCGGATGGCGTACCACGATCACCTCACCGGTTTGCCCAACCGGCTGCTGTTCCGCGACCGCCTCGTCCAGGCCATCGCCCACGCGCGCCGGACGGGTCGGCGCGGCGCCGCCCTGTTCGTCGACGTGGACAACCTCAAGGTCACCAACGACACGCTCGGTCACTCGGTCGGCGACGCGCTGCTGCGCGGTGTGGCGGAGCGCCTGCAACGCGCCGTCCGTGAGGTCGACACCGTCGCGCGTATCGGTGGCGACGAGTTCACGGTGGTGTTGCCCGAGGTCGCCGACGCCGCTGCCGCGGGTCTGGTGGCCGACAAGCTGCTGGCGGCGTTCCGTGAACCCTTCGCGGTCGAGGGCCACGAGGTCCACTCGACCGCCAGCGTCGGCGTGACCCTCTTCCCCGACGACGCCGTCGACGCCGACGCGCTCATCCAGCACGGCGACACGGCCATGTACCAGGCCAAGAACCAGGGCAAGGACCGCTACCGGTTCTTCACCCGCGACATGAACCGCGCGCTCATGGAGCGCGTGTCGCTCGAGGCGCAGATCCGCAAGGCGCTCGAACGCGACGAGTTCAGCCTCCACTTCCAGCCGCGCGTGTCGCTGGCCGACGGTCGCATCACCTCGGTCGAGGCGCTGGCCCGCTGGCAGCACCCGGAGCGCGGCTGGATCGCCCCCGCCGATTTCATCCACGTCGCCGAGGAGGCCGGTCTGATCGGCACCCTGGGTCGACACCTGCTCACCCTCGCCTGCGCGCAGGGACGGCAGTGGGCGGAGGCGGGCACGCCCGTGGTGGTCGCCGTCAACCTCTCCGCCAAACAGCTCCAGGAGCGCGACGTGGTGGCCCAGATCGAAGCGGTGCTCGACGAGACGGGCTACGAAGCCTCCGGGCTCGAGATCGAGCTCACCGAGTCGGCCGTCATGCGCAACATCGAGGAGAACGTCGGCAAGCTGGCGGCGCTACGGGCGCTCGGCATCCAGGTGTCGATCGACGACTTCGGTACCGGCTACTCGTCGCTCAGCTACCTCAAGCGCTTGCCGGCCACGGCCCTCAAGATCGACCGCTCCTTCGTCGCCGACCTGGGACGCGACGGCGCCCAGGCGCCCCATGACGCCGGCATCGTCCGCGCCGTGGTGGCCCTGTCGAGCACGCTGGGTCTGATGGCGATCGCCGAGGGCATCGAGACCACCGCGCAGCTCGATTTCCTGCGCGGGGTGGGCTGCGAGCAGGGCCAAGGCTTCCTGCTCTCGCGTCCCGCCGCGGCGCAGGTGGTGACCCCGCTCCTCGCCGCCGGGCGCGTGCCGATGCCGTTCACCCCCAGCGATCGCAGCGAGGTCGCCTAGGCCGACGTCCGTTGACAACGGACCCATACGCGTAGAAAAATTACGGGAACGCCCCAGGGCCGCGGAGGATCGCGGTCGATACCGTAGTATTTCTTCACCCCGTCGTCCTCGCCGGAGGGTGGTGCCGTGCTCGCTGGAGGTCGCCTGCTTCGTGAGATCGAGTCGCTCGCCGCGGCCCTGCCCCGGTCCGAGCGCAAGGTGGCCGACGTCGTCCTCGAACGTTCCGACGACGTGCTGCGCCAGACCCTCGCCGAGCTGGCGGCCGCCTCGGACGTCAGCCAGCCCACGGTGCTGCGCTTCTTGCGGCGCCTGGGGTGTCACGGCTACCAGGACTTCAAAGTGCGCTTGGCGCAGAGCCTCGTCCACCGCAGCGCCTACACCGACCTCGAGGTCAAGCCCGGCGACCCGCCCGGCACCTACCCGCACAAGATCATCGACGCCACCATCGATGCGCTCGCCGACCTGCGCCACGCGCTCGACGTCCGCGCCGTCGACCGCGCCACCGACCTGCTGGGGCGGGCGCGCAAGATCGAGTTCTACGGCATGGGGGCGTCGGCGGCGGTGGCGTTCGACGCGCACCACAAGTTCTTCCGCCTCACCATCCCCTGCGTGGCGTACACCGACGCCCACATGCAGTGGATGTCGGCGGCCACCCTCGGCCCCGACGACGTGGTGGTGGCGATCTCGCACACCGGCCGCAACCGCGAACTGCTCGAGAGCGTGCGTCTGGCGCGTGGCGCAGGCGCGACCGTCATCGCCATCACCGCCTCCGGCACGCCGCTGGCCGAGGCGGCCAGCCTCACCCTGGTGGTCGACATCCCCGAGGACACCGACGTGTACACGCCGATGTACTCGCGTCTCATGCACCTGGTGGTGATCGACGTCCTGGCGGTGGGTCTGGCGCTGCGCGCCGGCCCACCCGTGCAAGAACGGCTCGCGCGGATGAAGTCGATGCTGCGCACCAGGCGGCTGCCGCGCGACGCGGAACCGGGAGAAGCATGACCACGCTCGCCCGCCTCGAGACCCTCTTCGTGCGGCTGAACCAGGGCCTCGTCGTCGTGATGATGGCCGCCATGGCCACCTTGGTGTTCACCAACGTGGTCACCCGCTACGTCTTCGACTTCTCGCTCAACTGGGCCGAGGAGCTCTCGCGCTACCTGATGATCTGGGTCGCCTACCTCGGCGCCGGCCTCGCCATGCGCGAGGGCCGCCACGTCGCCATCGAGTACGTCCAGGGGCTGCTACCGGCTCGCTTCGCGCCCGTGGCGCGAGCGCTGGTGGCCCTCATCATCCTGGCCTTCCTGGTGGTGCTGGCGAAGTTGGGGATCGACATCGTGCAGTTCGCGTGGCGCCAGCGCACGCCGGTGCTGGGCTGGCCCCAGGGGGTCGTGTACCTGGCCATCCCGGTCGGAGCGGTGCTGTTCGGGTTGCACTTCCTGCTGATCCTGCGCGACTGGCTGCGGCAGCCGCCCAACCAGATCGACGTCGAGAGCGTCGCGCCCGCCGACGCCGAAGCGCGCGCCGACACCGTCATCGGTGCGGAGGCGCGGCCGTGACGGTGCTCCTGCTCGGCTCGTTCGTCGCGCTGATGGCGATCGGCGTCCCGGTGGCGCTGGTCATGGGGATCGCCAGCCTGATCGCGCTCGCCTTCGGCGACACCAACCTGCCGCTGGTGATCCTGCCCCAGAGCCTGCTGCGGGGCATCGACACCTTCCCGCTCATGGCGGTGCCGCTGTTCATCCTGGCCGCCGACCTCATGACCGCCGGCAAGCTCACCGACGCGCTGCTCAAGCACGCCAACCTGCTCGTCGGTCACTTCCGCGGCGGCCTCGGACACGTCAACGTGCTCACCAGCATGTTCTTCGCCGGCATCAGCGGTTCGGCGCTGGCCGACGCCGCCGGACCGGGCAAGATCATCATGGAGATGATGCGGCGCAGCGGCTACCCGCCGTACTACGCCGGTGCCCTCACGGCCACGACCGCCACCATCGGCCCGATCATCCCGCCGAGCATCATCATGGTCATCTACGCGGTCACCGACAACAGCGTGACCGTCGCCGGGCTGTTCCTGGCCGGCATCCTGCCGGGTCTGCTGCTCGGCCTCACGCTGGCCACCACCAACTACGTGATCTCGGTCCGGAACGGCTACCAGCTCGCGCAACACGCGCCCCCGTTCCGTGACGTCGTGCGCAGCTTCGTGCCGGCGCTGCCCGGTCTGATGATGCCGCTCATCATCCTCGGCGGCATCCTGGGCGGCGTGTTCACCGCGACGGAAGCGGCGGCGGTGGCCGTCTTCTACGCCGTCATCGTGAGCCTGCTGATCACCCGCCAGCTCGCCTGGCGTGACCTGCCCGGCGTCCTGCTCCGCAGCGGCGTGCTCACCTCGGCGGTGCTGCTCATCGTCTCGATGGCGACGATCTTCTCGCGCCTGCTGACGGTCCTGCAGATCCCGCAGAACCTGGCTCGCTGGTTGACGGGGCTCACCGACGAACGCTGGCTGATCCTGATCCTGCTGTCGATCTTCGTGCTCATCGCCGGGCTGTTCATCGACACCTTGCCGGCGGTCATCATCCTCGTGCCCGTCCTGGCCCCCATCGCCACCCAGTTCGGCATCGACCCGCTGCAGTTCGCCATGATGCTGGTCCTCAACCTGGCGATCGGCATGGTCACGCCCCCCATCGGCCCGGTCCTGTTCGTCATCTGCACGGTCGGCAAGCTCCGGCTCGAAGGGTTGTCGCGCGCCGTCGTGCCGCTGCTGATCGCCGAGCTCGTCGTGCTCGCCCTGGTCGTCGCGTTCCCGGCGATCAGCCTGACCGTGCCGGCCCTGTTCGGGTTCGCCCGCTGACGAGAGGAGGTCGCGTCCGCACGTCCCGTCCCACGTCGTCCACCGCACACCCATCCGATCGAAGGAGAACCATGCGCAGACTGCTCGTCCTGATCCTCGCCGTGCTCATCGGCACGGCAGCCGCCCAGACCACCATCCGCTACACCCACTTCCAGCCCGGTCGCCCCGACCAACCGAAGCAAGCGGCCGCCCTGGCCTTCGAACGCTACGTCGAGCGCGAATCGAACGGCAGCATCCAGGTCGAGCTCTTCCCCGCCAGCCAGCTCGGCGACGCGGCCGAGGTGCTCGAAGGCCTGCAGCTCGGCACCATCCAGCTCGGCGTCGTCCACGACGGCCCCATCTCGGGCTTCTTCCGCCCCATCGAGCTCTTCAGCATCCCCTACCTGTTCGAGAGCCAGGCCGAGGCCTACAGCGTCTTCGACGGCCCGTTCGGCGACGAGTTCGCGCGCCGCATGATCGACGAGTCCGGCCTGCGCCCCTTGGCCATCGCCGACAACGGCATCCGGCACTTCACCAACAACCTCCGTCCCATCCGCACGCCCGCCGACATGCAGGGCATGAAGATCCGCGTGCAGCCCAGCCCCATCTACGAACGTCTCGTCGCCAGCCTCGGTGCCAGCCCCTCGGCCATCGCCTGGACCGAACTGCCCAGCGCGCTCCAGCAAGGCGTGGTCGACGGCCAGGAGAACGGCGTCACCAACATCCTCGCCGCCAGCCTCTACCAGTACCAGGACTACGTCACCCTCGACGCCCACGTCTACAGCGTCCACGTCTACCTCACCAGCGAGAACTTCTGGCAGAGCCTGAGCCCCGAGGAGCAGGAGATCGTCTCGCGTGGCATCGAGATCGCCAAGGAGATCCACCGCGCCATGACCACCGCGCAAGACGAGAGCGCCGAGCAGATCCTCGGTGACCTGGGCATGCAGGTGACCGTCTTGAACCAGGAGGAGATCAACGCCTTCCGCGAGCTCGCCCAACCCGCGGTGCTCGAGTACATCAGCGGCGTCGTCGATCAGGACCTGACCGACATGCTGTTCGAAGCCATCGACGACTACCGCGGCAACTGAGAGCGGCCGCGACGTGACCGACACCTCACCGCGCGTGTTCGTGGTCGGTCCCGGCTACACGGAGTACGACACCGAGGGGGCCCTCCTGGCCCCCTTCGGTGTCACCGCCGTCGAGACCACCTCCCCCGAGGACGCCGATTTCGAGGACGTCCTACCGCACGCCGACGCCATCCTCGTGCGCGAGGCCCGCATCGACCGGGCGGTGATCGAGCGCCTGGAGCGCTGCCGCGTCATCGTCCGCTACGGGATCGGCGTGGACAACGTCGACCTCGAGGCCGCGCGCGAACGCCACATCTACGTCGCCAACACGCCCGGTTACGGCCTCGACGAGGTCAGCACCCACGCGCTGGCGCTGCTGTTGGCCGTCGCCCGACGCGTGGTGACCCGGGATCGCGCGATCCGCAGCGGCACCTGGGACGTCGGCCGAGCGGAGCCGATGTACCCCGTCACCGGCCGCGTCCTGGGCGTCGTGGGCTTCGGCGGCATCGCGCGCGCCTTCGTCGCCAAGATGCGCGCCTTCGCACCGACCCGGACGCTCGTGTACGACCCGTACGTCGACACGCTGCCGGCCGACGTCGAGGGGGTCGACCTGGCCACCCTCTGCCGCGAAGCCGACCTGCTCTCGCTGCACGCCCCGCTCACGCCGGAGACGCGCCACCTCATCGGTGCCGCCGAACTGGCGCGCATGCGACCGACCACCATCCTCGTCAACACCAGCCGCGGCGGCCTCATCGACGAGACCGCCCTCGCCGAGGCGCTCGCCGCCGGGCGGCTGTTCGGCGCCGGTCTCGACGTGTTCGAGCGCGAGCCGCTGCCCCCCGACCATCCGTTCCGTCACCGCGACGACGTCGTCCTCTCGGACCACACCGCCTGGTACTCGGAGGCGTCGGTCCGCGAGCTCCAACGCCGCGCCGCCGAAGAGGTCGCGCGCGTCCTCGCCGGCGAGGTCCCGCACGCGTGGGTGAACCCATGGAAGCCATGAAGCGCTCGCCCGTCATCGACCAACTCGCCCGCCACGGCGTGGTGCCCGTCATCCGCTTCGCACGGACCGCGTCGGCGCGCCAGGCGGTCGACCTCCTCTACCGCGCGGGTTTCCGCACGTTCGAGATCACCCTCAGCGTCCCCGACGCGGACGACCTGATCGCCGAGTTGGCGGCCCGCGAGGACCTGCTCGTCGGCGTCGGCACCGTCTTGCGGGTCGAGGACGCCGTGCGGGCGCTCGCCGCCGGCGCCCGCTACGTGGTCACGCCGGTGCTGCTGCCCGAGCTGGTGCCCGTGTGCCGCGAGGCGGGTGCCGCCTGCCTCCTCAGCGGGCTCACCCCCACCGAGGTCATGGCGGCCTGGGACCACGGCGCCGACGCGGTGAAGGTGTTCCCCGCCAGTTCCATGGGCGGTCCCGGGCACGTGGCGGCGCTCAAGAGCGTCTTGCCGCACGTGACCCTCGTCCCGACCGGCGGCGTCAACCGCGACAACCTGACCGCCTTCCTGAACGCTGGTGCCGCCTGCGTGGGCGCCGGCGGCGACCTGATCAGCGACCGCACCCTCGAGCGCTCCGACCCTGACGACGCGGTGCGCCACGCCCGCAGCTACCTCGAGGCGTTCCAACGCTGGACCGACAAGGAGACCGCATGACCATCCCCCAGAGCACGCTCGATCAGTTCATGACGGTGGCGACCGCCTCGGTCGCCGACGCCGTCGACCAGGTGACGGGACGGCGCGGCTACATGCAGCACGAGCTCAAGCCGCGCATCAACGACAAGAAGATCGTCGGGCCCGCGGTGACGGTGTCCGAAGGACCGACCGACGAGACGCTGCCGCCGCGTCACGCGCTCGACCTCATCGACGCCAGCCCCGCCGGTTCCGTCATGGTCATCGGCATCGACGGCGAGCGCGACGTGGCCGTGTGGGGCGGGCTCATGACCGCGGGCGCGGTGGCCAACGGCTTCGCCGGCGCCATCCTCGACGGCGGCGTGCGCGACGTGATCGAGATCCGCCGCGACTACGACTTCCCCGTCTACGCCCGCAGCGTCTCACCCGGCACCACCCTGGGGCGCTTCAAGACCCTGTCGGCCAACGAGCCGGTGGTCTGCGGCGACGTGAAGGTCCACCCCGGCGATCTGATCGTGGCCGACCTCGACGGCGTCGTCGTCGTCCCCAAGGACCAGATCGACGCGGTGCTCGAGGTGGCGCTCGACATCGAGGCGCGCGAAGCCGAGCAGGCCAAGCTCATCCGCGAGACGGGCTCGCTGGCGCAGGGCCTCGCCAAGTACAACCGGATCTGATGTCCGCCGACCTCGGGCTCGATCTGCTCGGACTCGGCGAACCGCTGCTCGAGTTCGCCGAGCGTGACGACGGGGCGGCGCCCATGTACCTGGCCGGCTTCGGCGGCGACACGTCGAACGCGACGATCGCGGCCGCGCGCCAGGGGGCCGCCTGCGGGTACGTCACGCGTTTGGGACAGGACGTCTTCGGCGACCGCTTCGTGGCGTTGTGGCAGGCCGAAGGGGTGTCGACCGAAAGCGTCGCTCGCGACCCCGAGGCCCCCACGGGCGTGTACTTCATCTCCTACGACGAGGACGGCCACGCGTTCACCTACTACCGGC
The DNA here is from genome assembly GCA_963839375.1 of uncultured Trueperaceae bacterium. Taxonomy (GTDB): domain Bacteria; phylum Deinococcota; class Deinococci; order Deinococcales; family Trueperaceae; genus JAABTL01. Next base: position 31,239 of record CAWIUY010000028.1, read on the forward strand.
GCGGCTCGGCGGCGAGTCGCCTGCGGCCCGAGGGGCTGCCGCTCGCCGCCATCGCCGGCGCGCGCCTGCTGCACCTGTCGGGGATCAGCCAGGCCATCAGCGACAGCGCCTGCGACGCGGCCTTCGCCGCCGTGGCGCACGCGCGCGAGGCGGGCACGCTGGTGTCGTACGACCCCAACCTGCGCCTCAAGCTGTGGCCGTTGGCGCGCGCCCGCGCGATCGTGCTGGAGACCGTGTCGCTCGCCGACATCGTCCTGCCGAGCCTCGAGGACGCCACGCAGCTGCTCGGCGAGGACCACCCCGACGGCCTGGTCGACACGTTCCTGGCACGCGGCGCCAAGCTCGTGGCGCTCAAGCTGGGGGCCGAGGGCGTGCTGGTGGCCGACGCCCATGGGCGCCAGCGCCTGCCCGGTCACCGTGTCGCCACCGTCGACGCCACCGGCGCAGGCGACACCTTCGACGGCGCCTTCCTGGCCGAGAGGCTACGGGGCGCCGACCTGGAAGCCGCGGCGCGCTACGCCAACGCGGCCGCCGCCCTGTCCACCACCGGTCACGGCGCGGTGGCCCCGATCCCGCGCCGAGACGCCGTCGAGGCGTTCCTGGCCGAGCGCGACTGAGGCTGGGCCGGGGCGTCGGGGGGCGTCCGGGGGCGGGGGGCGTCCGGGGGGGCCAGGCGTCGGCGCCCAGGGGTCGCCGGCCGCCCCGCGGTTCCCCGGCACGCCCTGGGCCCGACGGTCTAGGGCGGTCTGGCGGGGCATGATGGCCGAATGGACCTCGGACTGAACCAGAAACGCGCACTCGTCACGGCCGCCTCCGGCGGCCTCGGTTTCGCCACGGCGCACGCCCTCGCCAGCGAAGGCGCCGCCGTCGCCCTCTGTTCACGCGATCTCGGTCGCGCTCAGGCCGCCGCGAAGACCATCGCGGACGCCACCGGCGCCGCCGTCCACGCCTTCGAAGCCGACGTGGCGGTCGCCGCCGACGTCGAGCGGCTGGTGTCCGAGGCCGCCGATGCGCTCGGCGGCCTCGACGTCCTCGTCAACAACGCCGGCGGCCCGCCCACCGGCGGCTTCGACACGCTGACCGAGGACGATTGGATGCGCGGCTTCCAGCTCACGCTCATGAGCGCGGTGCGCGGCATCCGCGCGACGCTGCCGCACTTCGAAGCGGCCGGCGGCGGCAGCATCCTCACGCTCCTGTCGTCGAGCGTGAAGCAGCCGATCCCCAACCTGCTCATCTCGAACGTCTACCGGCCCGGTCTGGCCGGCCTCACGAAGTCCCTGGCGATCGACCTGGCGCCGCAGGGCATCCGCGTGAACGGCCTGGCACCCGGCCGCATCGGTACCGAGCGCACGCACCAGCTCAACGCGGCGCTGGCCGAGCGCCAGGGCAAGACGGTCGACGAGGTCATGGCGGCGTCGGTCGCCAACATCCCCATGGGGCGCCTCGGCAAGCCCGAGGAGTTCGCCCGTGTGGCGGCGTTCCTCTGCTCCCCGGCGGCGTCGTACGTCACCGGGCACGTGATGATCGCCGACGGGGGCTCGATCCGCGCGCTCTAGACGATGGAGGCCGGCGCGCCCATGCGCGCCGGCCTCGATCCGCCGTTCATTCCCGTTCGACGTTCACGCCGCCGATGCCGCCGCCGATGGTCAGGTCGACGCGGTCGCCACTGGCGGCGTTGGCGTAGCCCTCGGTGGTGTAGACCCGGCCGTCCTGCAGCCACGGGCCCTCGACGTCCACGCCGCCCAGACCCATGTTCACGGTGAGGCGTGCCTCGACGCCGCGGGGGATGACCACGTCGGCCTCGCCCACGCCCAGGTCCAGGTCACCCACGTAGCCGCCGCGCTCTGGCAGGACGACGGTGATCTCGCCGACGCCGCCGCGCAACGACAGCCGCGCCAGGTCGGCCTCGCGCAGGTCGAACCTGGCTTCGCCGACGCCGGCCTCGACGCGCAGGTCGAGCGGCACCTCCCGGGTGAGCGACAGGTCCCAACGCCGCTGGCCGAAGCCCGAGACGGACGTCCCCGGTTGCTGCCGGGTGGCGATCACGACGCGCGCGACGTCGCCCTGACGCCCGGCGGACTCCTCGACCCGTTCGCCGCGGCCGGTCACGATCGTCCCGGTCACCAAGGTGCGCGGGGGCGCGTCCGTCACGACGCGCACCTCGCCGACGCCGAGCCGCAACTCGACCTCGGCCGCCCGGGCGCCGTCGAGCAGGTGCTCGATCTGCACCGGCTCGCTGCTGCCGAAACCGCGCACGCCGGCGCCGCCGAGACCGAGCCAGAACACCAACACCAGCACGATGGCGCCGATCACCACCGGGACACGGTAGCGACCGTTCGTCAGCAGGTCGACGCCGACCGCCAGCAGCGCGATCGGCCACAGGTTCAGGAGCGACAGGAACGCGCCTCCCGACAACCACCCGGCGTTCATGAGCAGCAGCAGCACGCCGACGGCGATGAGCACGTACGGCCACACCATGCGGCGGTCGCGGCGGCGCGGCGAGTCGGGTGGAGATGGAGACGGGACGTCGGTCATCGAGGACCTCCTCAGGCAACCCGCACTCTAGCCGGTCGGGACGACGACGGGGTAGGGGCCGTCGACCGGAGGCGCTACGATGGCGTCGCATCGAGAGGAGTCGCCATGCCCGACACCATGACCGTCCGCGAGCCGCGCGAGGTGACCGCCTTCCGCGCCGTCGAACTCCGCTACTTCGGCCACCTGCATCTGCGTCAGGGTCCCGAACCCGCCCTCGAGGTCGAAGGCGATCCCGACGTCGTCGCCAAGGTGCGCGCCCGCGCCGTCGGGGAGACCCTGGTTCTGGAGATCGGCGAGAGCTGGCTCGAACGTCTCACCTCGGGGGTGTTGCTCGTCGCCAACCGCCCGCTCCACTACCACGTCACCGTGCCCGAGCTCGACCGCGTGGCCGTCAGTGGCGCGGGCAAGGTGGACGCCAGCGGCCTGACCGCCAGCGACCTCGAGCTCACCGCGTCGGGTAGCGCCGACATCGTGTTGGACGGTCTCGCGGTGCGCGAGCTGAGCGCGCGCATCAGCGGCCGCGGCACCTTCCGGTTGGCGGGCAGCGCCGACCGAGTGCGTTTGCGGATCTCCGGCTCGGGCGAGGTGGAGGCCGGGGACCTGACTTCGAGCGAGGCCGAGGTGCGCATCAGCGGCCAGGGCAACGTCACGGTGCGGGTCGCGCGGGCGCTCGACGTGCGCATCTCGGGCCTGGGCAACGTGCGCTACCACGGCGATCCAGCCGTCACCCAACAGATCAGCGGCAGCGGCACCGTCACCCGCATCGCCGAGGCGGCCACGCCCGGCTGAGGCGGGGCCCCGCGCCGACACGAAGACGTGAGGGGTCCCGACGCCTCCCGGCGTCGTTCAGTCGAAGTCGACGATGGCGGCCACGGCGTCCTCGGGACCCGCCGCCAACCCCTCGATCTGGGTGGCGATCACGCCCTCCTCGTCGAGCACGGTGACCAGGTTGGTGTGCGCGAAGCCACCGGCGCCGTCGGGGCGGTAGCGCACGCCCAACGCGCCGGCCAGCCGCGCGACGGCGCGCGCGTCGCCAGACAGGAACGACCAGCGGTCGCGGTCCAGACCCTTCTCGTTCGCGTACGCCGCCATGCTCTCCGGGGTGTCGCGTTCCGGGTCGAACGTGACCATCAGGAAGTGGGTGCGGGCGCGATCGGCCTCGGGCAACGCCCCCTCGATGAGCTCGGCGTCGTGCACCAGCACCGGACACGCGCTCGTGCAGCTGCCGTAGAACATGACCACCACCAGCGGATGTCCTCGGTGGTCGACGAGACGCGTCGCCTGACCGTGCTGGTCGAGCCAGACGTCGTCGAGGTGGTGGAGCGAGGCGCCGGCGAGCGGCGCGTCCGCTGCGAGGGGGGCGCCGTGCATGTGGCCTTCGGGCATGGGGTCGGCGGACGCGGGGGCGGCGCCTTGGGAGAGCGCCCAGGCGCCCACGAGCACGAGCATCAGGGTCGCAGCGACGACGAGGAAGCGGATCGACATGAGGACGCCCTCCTTCACGGGGCGGCACAGCGGAAACCGAGGTGGGGGCTCACGCCGTCCGCCTCGGTGGCGGTGCGGATCGTGAGGCGCAAGAAGGCGGCGTAGTCGCGGCGATCGGCGGCGCCCTCGGCCGCACCACCGCAGACGGCGGCCAGGCGGGCATCGTCGTCGTTGCGGCCGTCGAGCGCGCCCAGGCTGGCGTGGACGTCGTCCACCCACTCGAACAGGGTGTGAACGTCGTGGACGCCGTAGGCGTTGGGGGTGCCGAGGCCGACGGGTCCGAGCGGACCGGAGCCGGTGGTGCGGGACAACACCTGCTGGGCGAAGGCGGGATCGCCGCGGGCGTCCCGCTCGGTCTCCGACGCGCGCGCCATCAGTTCCCACTCGGCCTCCGTCGGCAAGCGCCCCCCCTGGCTCTCGCAGTACGCGCTCGCCGCGAACCAGGAGACGTGGGTCACCGGAGCGTCGGGCGCCGCGTCGCCCAGGTCGGTGGGAGCGGCCCAGTGGCGCAGGTAGCCGGACTCGGCGAAGAGGCGCGGGATCTGGTCGCGACGGAAGTCGGGGTCGGCTTCGACGAACGCCAGGAAGCGCGCGTTCGTCACCGGCGTCACATCGATCTCGAACGGCTCGACCTCCTGGGTCAGCTCGCCGGCCACCCGCACGAACGGTTCGAACGTGCCGCCGGGCACCGCGACACGCGCGACGGGCGCGGGCGCGCCCTGAGCGGGCGCGGGCGCGCCCTGAGCGGGCGCGACGCCGACAAGCAGCGCCGCGCCCGAGAGGAGGAGGAGGTGGAGGAGCCGCACGGCCGTGTCCTCAGTCGCCGTCCGGGGTGTAGGGGCGGGCGTTGTGGTACGGGTCGAAGAGTTCGTCGTTCTCGTCGCCGGTGACGACGATCGTGCCGAGCGCGCCCTTGTTGAAGGCTCGGAAGATGCTGTGGTCGACCAGGATGTAGGTCGAGGGGACGTCGAAGGTCATCTCGACCACCGCGGACCCGCCGGCCGGCACGAGCGTCGTCTGCACGTCGTGGTTGGTGGTTCGGCCGCCCTCTTCGTAGACGGTGTCGAAGATCTCGCCGATCACGTGGAAGCTCGAGACCAGGTTGGGACCGCCGTTGCCGACGAACATGCGCACCTTCTCGCCGACCTGGGCGACCGGAGCGTTCTCGCCGGTCATGCTGCCGACCCGACCGTTGAAGACCACGTAGGAGGCGTCCTCATCGATGGCGCGTGCCATGTCGAAGGGCTGGTGACCGGTCTCGCCGAAGTCGCCGGCGGTGTAGAAGTCGCCCTGCACGACGTAGTACTCGTGGTCCACCGGCTCCCAGCCCTCGGCCGGGTCGACGACGATCACACCGTACATGCCGTTGGCGACGTGCATCCCGACGGGAGCGGTGGCGCAGTGATAGACGTAGACGCCGGGCGTGAGGGCCGCGAAGCCGAAGCCGGCTTGCTGGCCAGGCATCACCAGCGTCGCCTCGGCGCCGCCGCCCTGGCCGCTGACGGCGTGCAGGTCGATGTTGTGGGCGAAGCGGCTCTCGGGGTGGTTCTGCAGGTTGATGGTGACGTAGTCGCCTTCGCGGACGCGGATCATGGGGCCCGGGACGCTGCCGCCGAAGGTCCAGAAGTCGTAGGTGACGCCATCGGCGATCTCCATCGTCGTCTCGACGACCTCGAGGTCCACGTTGACGTGGGCGCGGTAGTCGCGGTTGACCGGCGGCGCGGCGTACGGGGCGTGACCGAGCTCGCCTTGGATGACGGGCAGGTCGGCGACCGTGACGGGGTCCATGCGCTGGGCGACGTGCTGCAGCCCGGGGATGCTGACCTCGTGCGCCATGGATGCGTCGGCTTGATGGTCGGCCGCGGGGACCGCGGCGGCGCCGGCCGTGGCGGGGGCGCTGGCCGTGGCGGGTGCGCCGGCCGTGGCGGGCGCGCCGGCCGCGGCCGCGATGGAGAGCTGGCCGGAGGGTCCCCACGCGTAGGCGGCGACGACCGCGAGCGTGAAGACGATCGGAACGGCCACGATGGCGAGGACGGTGCCGGGGATGCGCTTCATGAGTTCCTCCTCTGCGTCTTTACTCCGACGCGATGGTCCGAGTTTACGGAGCCGCGCGCAACGACGCAGGGACGCATGTCCTGTCGCGCCGGCGACGTACGACGATCGACGCGCCCGGAGACGCCTGTGCGGCCCCATCGGCCCGCGGGAGAGGGCCGTGGGTCGCGCCGGGCGACGTGACATACCAGGACGAAAGGCTCTGCGTAGATCCCGTATGGTGGGACCATGGAGCCGAGTGTCCGCACCCTGCTCAAGCGCGAGGAGAGTTACGCCGTCCACGCCCTCCTCTACCTCCACGAGTTCCCCGGGGCCTCGGCGGCGCAGGTGGCCGCCGACCTCCAGACGCCGGCGGCGTTCACCGCCAAGGTGCTGCAACGCCTGGTCACGACCGGCCTCGTGACCGCCAAGACCGGCCGCACGGGTGGCGTCCACCTGCGCGTCCCGCTGAACGAACTGACCCTGCTCGACGTGGTCGAGGCCGTCTCCGGACCGTTGGTCATGGACACGTGCCAGACGAAAGCGCGCTGCGCCACGCAGGAGCGCAAGGGCTACTGCCGCCTGAACACGGCGTGGGTGGCGCTGTCGCTCAACGTTCGCGAGGCGTTCCGGTCGATCCGCCTCGAAAGCCTGGCAGACCCGCCGGCGCGTCGCACCAGGTCCCTGCAGCCTGCCTGATCCAGGCGCGCGGCTCGGCCCGCCCGTCGTAGTCTCGGTCGTGCCAACCGCCGCCCGCGCGGGCCTGCCCCTGTTCCTCGTCTTCGCCGCCGGATACGTCCTCAGCTACTTCCTCCGTTCGGCCAACGCCGTCATCGCGCCCGATCTGCAGGCCGACGTCGGGCTGGGGCCCGCCGACCTGGGGCTCATGACCTCGGCCTTCTTCGCGGCCTACGCCGCGGCGCAGTTCCCGGTCGGGCTCGCCCTCGACCGCTGGGGGCCCGGCCGGGTGGCCTCGTCGCTGATGCTGGTGGGGGTCGTCGGCGCGTTGCTGTTCGCGGCGGGCACCGGACTGCTCACGCTCGCGCTCGGCCGCGCGTTGCTGGGGATCGGGCTCGGCTCCGTGCTGCTCGCGGGCCTCAAGGCCTTCGCGCTGTGGTGGCCACCGCACCGCTACGCCACCGTGTCGGGCTTGTACTTCGCGGTCGGCTCGCTCGGCGCGCTGCTGGCCGCGTCGCCGATGGCGTGGGCCAACGCCGCCATCGGTTGGCGCGCGACCTTCGTGGTCGCTGCGGTGGTGGTGGCGGCGGTGGCCCTCGCCATCGCCCGCTGGACGCCCGCCCCGCCCGCCCGCCAGGCGGTCGACGTCCACGTCGACGCACCCGCGAGCGCGCCCGGTACGGGCCCCTTGGTGGCCAGCCTGATGGCGTTCGGGTTCGCCTTCACCGGTCCCGCGGTCGGCTTCCAGACGCTGTGGAGCGGGCCTTACCTCTACGACGCCTTCGGCGTGGACACCGGGGTCGCCGGGGGGCTGCTGCTGCTGCTGTCGCTGGGGATCTCGGCCGGGTACGCGGCCTCCGGCGCGCTCGCCGACCGGTTCGGGCTGTCCCGCGTGACGTGGCTGGCGGCGCTGGCGTTCGTCGCCGTGCAGGCGACCTTGGCGGCGCTCGATCCGGCGCGCACCTCGCTCGCGGTCGTGGGCGTCGTCTACGTGCTGTACGGCGTGGCCGGCGGCCACTGCGTGCTGGCGCTGGCCAACGCCCGTGCGCTGTTGGGCGCCGCGCGCAGCGGTCGCGCGACCGGCGCCATCAACGCCGCCAGCATCGCCGGGGTGTTCGTCGTGCAGTGGGGGATGGGTTGGGCGGTCGAGGCCGCGGGCGGGAGCGCCGACGGCTACCGCTGGGCGCTCGCCACGACGGCGAGCCTGACGCTGCTCGCCCTCGTCGTGTACCTCGTCGCGCTCAACCGTCGAGCACGGCCTCGATGAACGGCAGTTGGGCGCGGGCGGCCGCTTCGCCGCGCTCGATCAAGTACCCCACCAGGTCGACGTCGAACATCGACACCGGGCGCTCGAACGTCGGCACCACCGGCACGATCTCGGCGTGGTGGGCCAGCGTGTGGAACGCGAAGCGCGCTCGCAGCAGGTGGTTGGTGTAGATCGCGGTGACCTGCTCCTGCACCGCCGCCATCGACTTCAGGCGCGGACGGTACGGCAGGTCGAACGCCATCGCCACGATGACGTCGGCACCGTCGCGGATGGCCACGTCGACGGGCAACGGGTCCACCACCGCCCCGTCGATCAGCAACCGTCCGTCCATGGCCTTGGGGGGGAACACCATCGGGATCGACGTGCTCGCCCGCACGGCGTCGCGCACGAGCCCCTCACGCAGGACGACCGGGGCGCCGGTCTCCAGGTCGGCGGCCAGGAGCGCCAACGGGACCAGGGTATCGGCGAAGGTCCGTTCGCCGTAGGTGCCCAGGAGTGCCGCGTCGACCCCCTCCGCGCTCACCAGCCCGTCACGGGCGCCGAACGAACGCTGCCGGGTCTGGACCGCCTTGAGCCCCGCCGCGTACCCCTCGAGCACGGACGGCGTCCAGAAGCTGCGCGTGAGCGCCTCGGCCTGGGCGTCGTCGTAGCCGAGCGCCGCCGCGGAGGCGTACAAGGCGCCGCCCGAGCAACCGACCGCGCGCTCGATCGGTACCCCGGCTTCGCCCAGCACCCGCAGCAGGCCGATGGCGGCGGCGCAGCGCAGGCCCCCGGACCCGATGACGAGGGTGACGCCCGCGCTCACCGACGCTCAGTCGAAGCTGGCGACGGCCGTGTCGACGTCGTCGAAGATCTGCACGATGCTGTCGAAACCGGCCAGGTCGAACACCTGACGCACGCCCGGCTGGGGGGCCGCCAACCGCAGGTCGCCGCCCGCCGCGCGGGCGGTCTTCAGGGTGCCGAGCACGGCCCGCAGCCCGGCCGAGCTGATGTACCCGAGTTCGCTCAGGTCGGCCACCAGACGGTGACGACCGGCCCCCACCTCGGTCTGCAAGGCATCGGCCAGGCGCGGCGCGGTGACGGCGTCGACGGTGCCGGTCACGGTGACGACCGTGGTGGTGCCGTTGGGCAGGGTGGCGAGTTCGAGGTTGCGCACGGGGCCTCCTTAGGGGCGGTCGCGGTCGATGCGGAGCGTGAGGCGGTTGTGACCGGCCACCGAGTCGTAGCGCACCTCGTCGGCGAGCTCGCGGATGAGGTGCCAGCCGAGGCCGCCGATCGAGCGCTCGCGCCAATCGCTCGCCAGGTCGGGGGGTGGCGCGTCGTCGGGCGCGAACGGCGATCCTGCGTCCTCGAGCGTGACCTGGACGGCGGCGTCATCGACGTCGGCGACGAGCGTCAGGTCGCCGGCCTCGCCCTCGCTCAGGTAGGCGTGGCGCACGACGTTCGTCGCGGCCTCCTCGACCACCAGCCGCAGCCGCCGGGCCAGGTCGGGGGCCAGCTCGAAGCGTTCGCAGACGACCTCGACGAAGGCGAGGAAGAGCGCCAGGTGAGCGTCGTCGGCGGGTTTGGTCAACGTCATGGTGGCCACGGTCTCACCCCAGGCCGAGCAGCCGCTCGGCGGTCGCGTAGAGCTCGTCGGGATCGAAGGGCTTGGTGAGGTAGAGGTCGGCGCCGGCGTCGGCGCCCTTCTGTCGGTCGACCTCCTGGCCCTTGGCGGTGAGCAGCACCACCTTCGTCGCCGCCAGCGCACCGTCGGCCTTGACCGCCGCGCACACGTCGAACCCGTTCATGCGCGGCATCATGACGTCGAGGAAGACGACGTCGGGCCGCTCCTCGCGGATGCGGTCGAGGGCCGCTTGGCCGTCGGCCTCCACGAACAGCTCCACCCCGTCGTCCTCGAGCGCTTCGAGCGTCTGCTCGAGGAGCAGCCGGATGTGCGGTTCGTCGTCGGCGATGAGGAGCTTAGGCATCGCGGTCCCTTCCGTGGTCGTCGGGCGCGTCGAGGCTGGCGTCGTGAGCGCGAGGGGGAGCATACCGTCCGCCGCCGACCGCCGGGGGGGCGGTGCGTCCGAGCACCACCAGGGTGACGTCGTCGAAAGCCGGCGCACCGGCCGTGAAGGCGGCCAGGTCACGCCGCACGGCCTCGAGCACCGCCTGCGCCCCCAGCTCACGGGCGCCCTGCAGCACGCGCTCGAAGCGCTCCTCGCCGTAGGCGTCGCCGGCCGCGTCGAGCGCTTCGGTGACGCCGTCGGTGTAGCCCACGAACAGGTCGCCCTCGACCAGGTCGACCTCGCCCTGGCCGAAAGCGACGTCCGGGTCCCAGCCGACCAGGATGCCCGTGCGCGGCAGCCGCTCCACGCGGCCGTCGCGGCGCAACACCAACGGCGGGTTGTGGCCGGCGTTGACGTACCGCACGCGCCCGTCGACGTGGAACTGGCCGTACCACAGCGTGACGAACATGCCGTCCGACGCGTCGCGGCAAGCCCAGCGGTTGGTCTGCGCGACGGCGTCGGCCGGCGACCGCTCGGCGCCCGCGCTCGCCCGCAGCAAGCTGCGGACCACCGCCATGAACAGGGCCGCCGGCATGCCCTTGTCGGCCACGTCCGCGACCACCAACCCCAGCTCGTCGCCCAAGGGGATGAGGTCGTAGAAGTCGCCCGAGACCTCGCGCGCCGGTTGCCAGTGGGCGGCCACGTCCCAACCCGGCTGGGCCACCGGGCCGTGCGGCATGAGCCGCGACTGGACCTCGTAGGCGAGCTGCAGCTCGCGCTCGAGCCGCTCCTGGGCGAGCGCGCGGCGATGCAGGCGAGCGTTGTCCAAGAAGGCGGCCGCCTGGGTGGCGAGCGCCGCGAGCAGCTTGGCGTCGCCGGCGGTGAACACCACGGCGTCGGGCGAGCGCGCCAAGACCACGCCCCCCAGGTCGACGTCGCCGCTGCGCAGCGGCGCCCACAGGCGCGGGCCGAGGACGCCGTCGGCGCCCAGGACGGTGGCGCGTTCGGGGTCGACCAGCGCCGCCCGGGTGCGCGCGACCACGTCCTCCCAGTCGGCCTCCGGACCGTCGGTGACGAGCGCCCCCGGTTCGCCGTCGTCGGCCTCGGGCGCCAACCACACGGCCCCGGCCGCGGCCGCGATCACCGCGCGCGCCTCGGCCAACACCCGCCGCGGCACCTCGGTGGCGTCGAGGGTCCCCGCCAGGGCCTCCCCCACCCGGTAGAGCAGGTGGATCTCGCGGTACCGCTCCAGCGTCTCGCCGGTGAGCGACCGGCGGGCCCGGGCGCCCTCGAGGGCGTCCACCAGCGTCTGGCGCAGGAGCGCCGCCAGCGCCGTCTCCGCCTCCCCGAAGGGCGTCGGCCGGATCCGCACGCGCGCGAGGGGAACGCCGTCCACGCCCCACGTCGTGACGTCGCCCGGATCGGGCGTGGCCCCCGCCGTCGGCCCCGCGGCCGTCGCCACCTCGGCCCCCTCGGCGTCCTCCAGGCTCACGCGCAGACGCCCCAGCAGCGGCGCGAACCCGGTCAGGAGAGCGGTCGCGCGGCGACTGGGCAGCAGCCGGCGCAGCGGCGGCAGGGTCTCGTCGGTCACTGGAACAACACCAGCTGCAGACCGCTCGCGCGCGCCGACGCGACCAGGTCGCCGCGGCGGGCCACGTCGGCCGACACCAACACCAGGTCGGGGCCCGGTCCGCCGGCCGCAGGCTGCACGGACGCGACGTCGGCGGCCTCCTCGATCGAGAAGCCGGCGCCGCGCAACGCCTCGCGCACCCGACCGGCCTGCAAGCGGTCCTCGACGGCGGCGTCGAGCGGGTCGATCAGCATCACGCGGGCGTCTGCCGCCACGTCGCGCAAGACGACCTCGACCTCGCTCACCAGGGCGCGCACGTCGACGGGTTTGGTGAAGTACCGCTCGACGCCCAAGCGGGCGCCCCGTTCCTCGTCCTGCACCACGCTGAGGATGACGATCGGCACCCGCGCGGTGGCGGGATCGCCCTTGAGGACGGCGGCCACGTCGAAGCCGGTGAGCTCGGGCATCATGACGTCGAGCACGACCAGGTCGGGGCGTTGCGCGGCCACCGCCGCCAGCGCCTCACGGCCGTCGGCCGCCTCGACCACCGCATGCCCGGCCTCCTCGAACTCCTGACGCAGCAGCGAGCGGATCTGAGGGTCGTCGTCGACCACGAGCACGCGCGTCACCGGCGCCGGCTCGCCCTCGTGGCCGCCGAGCGTCCGGCGCACCAGCGCCTCGATGCGCCGCCGCAACGCCGCGTCGGCGGCGCGGACGGTGGAGCCGGCGAAGCGGCGCAGCTCCGGACCGTACGTCGTGGGCACGCTGGCGACCCCGCCCACCGGTGGGGTACCGCCCCCCTCCGCCACGACCGTGACACCGACGGGCACCTTCGCCTCGGTCGGCGCCCGCAGAGGGAGGTCGTCGGCGCCCGACGCGGCGCTCGCCTCGGCGAAGGGCGACACCAGCGGCAACGCGAACGCGAAGGTCGAGCCGGATCCCAGGGCGCTCTCGAGCCACATCCGGCCGCCGTGGTGCTCGACGATCTGCTTGCAGATCGGCAGACCGAGCCCGGTGCCCTGCGGCTTGTCGGTAAGCGTGTCGCCGACCTGGCGGAACTGCTCGAACACGGTCGCGTGGTCCTCGGGCGCGATCCCCATGCCGGTGTCGCGGACGCGCACGACGATCGCCTCGCCCACCTCGGGGTCGGTCTCGACGGTGGCGTGCAACGTGACGTCGCCGGTCGGCGTGAACTTCACCGCGTTCGAGATCAGGTTGATCGCCACCTGCGTGAGCCGGTCGCGGTCGCCGGTCACCGGTGGCAGGTCGGCGCCACCCTCGAGCGACAGCCGCACGCTCGGCTTCTGGTCGATCAGACCCTGGGTCGCCTGCACCGCTCGCTCGAGCACCTCGTCGATGGCCAGCGGCGCCATGTGCCAGTCGACCCGCCCGGCCTCGATCTTGGCCAGGTCCAGCACGTCGTTGATCAGGTGCGTGAGACGCTGCGACTCGGCGTAGATGATGCCGGCGTTCGTGCGGACCTGGTTCACCGCGCGCTGCACCTTGCGATCGGACTGATCGGCGAGGGCGGGCGCCAGCACGTCGTCGAAGCGGCGTTCGATGAGCCGAGCGAAGCCGAGGATCGACGTGAGTGGGGTGCGCAGCTCGTGCGAGACGTTTGCCAGGAAGGCGCTCTTGGACGCGTTCGCGGCCTCCGCCACCTCCTTCGCCTCGCGCAGCCCCGCCTCGAAACGTTTGCGTTCGGACACGTCCCGCACCAGCCCGCGGAAGCCGGCGATCAGACGGCCGTCGCCGAAGACCGGGGCGATCGACATCTCGCCCACGAAGGCGCTGCCGTCGAGACGCCGGAAGGCGACGTCGACGCCCTGGACGGGCCGACCGGACTCCATCACCTGCATGAACGTGCGCACCAGCTCGGGCATGTCGCGCCGGTCGATGAACTGCCGGTAGGGCTGACCGACGACACCCACGGCGGAGCGCGCCCCGATACCCGCCAAGAAGGCGGGGTTGACCATCCGCAGGTTGCCCTTGAGGTCGGTCTCGAAGAAGGCTTCCTGGATGGTGTCCAGGATGGTCCGGTAGCGTTCCTCGCTGCGCCGAAGCTGCGTCTCCGCGGCCCGACGCTCGTTGAGCTCGCTCTGGACCTCCTCGTACAGCCGCGCCGAATCGATGGCGACGGCCGCGCTCGTGGCGAAGCGGCGCAGCGCGGGCAGCTTGTCGGCCAGCGGCCGTCGGCTGTAGGGGTTGTCGACCGCCAAGACGCCCACGGTGCGCCCCCGCGAGACGAGCGGCAGCGCCGCCGGGGCACGCGAGCGGAGCAGCTTCGCCGCCGGGCCCTCGAGCCGTGCGCGCCACTCGGACGGCACCGCCCGATCCTGGTCGAGCACCTGCTCCTCGCCCTTGCGGAACACGTCCTCGAGCAGCGGCACGCGCCCATCGAGCGGCACCACGTGCTCGACCTCGTCGCCGACGTCGCCGTCGAAGCCGATCCAGCTCGTGGTGCGCAGCGAGCGGCCGTCGGCGCCCGGCAGCCAGACCACCGCGCGCTCGAAGCCCACCACCTCCTGGATCGCCTGCAGCAGGAGGTCCATCCGCTCTTGCAGCGAGGTGGGCTCCTGCATCGCGGTCCCGATCCGTGCGAGCTGGTCGCTCTCGCGCCGGCGCGCCTCGATCTCCTCGATCAGCCGCACGTTCTCGAGCGCGATCGTTCCCAAGCGCGCGAAGCTCACGAGCAGCGTCTCCTCGGTCCGGCTGAAGGGCCGCCGGTCCTCGCGCGGTCGCGCCAACGCCAAGACCCCGAGCACGTCGTCGCGTCCACCCAGCGGCACCGCGATCGCGCCGCGCGCCCAGGCCAGGTCGACGCCCCGCAACCGTCCGTCCCAGCGCCGGTAGTCGTCGACGCGGATGGCGCGGCGGTCCTGCCAGGCCTTGCCGGCCAACCCCTCGCCGGAGCGGAACAGCAGGTCGGGCAGGTCGGCGAAGTTCCCGATCGCACGGTGTCGCTCCAGCACGGCCCCGCTCGCGCCCAACAGGTTCACGAAGCCGTGCGGTGCGCCCACCGCTTCGGCCGCCCGCCGCAGCACGGCCTCGAGCAGCTCACCGACCGGGCGGCGCTGCGCCAGACCGTCGGTGACGTCTTGCAGCGCGCGCAGGTAGGCCTCCTGCTCGGACAGCCGGCGCGTGCTCTCCTGCAGCGTGCGTTCGGCGAGCACCTGTCGTCCCACGTCTTGCAGACGCAGCAGGTGGCCGGTGCGGCGACCGCGCCGGTCGGCCAGCGGCGTCACGCTGGCGTGCAGGTGCAGTTCCGGCTTGACCGCTTGCCAGGTGAGGTCGCTCTCGACCGGTTCGTCGATCCCCAGGTTGCGCACCAGCTCCGGGTGCGCCGCGAACAGCTCGGCCGCTCGGCGACCGACGAGCTCGTCGCCCTCCTCGACCCCGAACAGGCGCGCCGTCGCCGGGTTCGCCTGCAACACGCGTTGGCGCAGATCGAGCACCAGGATCGGGTCGTTGAGGTAGCGCATGACGGTCTCGCGCGCCACCGGCACGATGTCGAGCAGGCGATGCGAGAAGAGGCTCTGGGCGAAGGCCCAGGCGCTCACCGCGAACGCCAGCGGCGTGGGGTCGACGGGCAGGTCGAGGTCGGTGAACACGACCGCCACGTTCACCAACCACGGCACGAGCACGGCCACGAGCACCCAAGTGGTCTGCGCCCGGTACCCCCGCGGCGTGCCGACGTAGCCGCGCAGCAGGTAGAACGACCCCAGCGCCAGCCAGACGTAACTCGTGGTGGTGTGGACCCAGAACCACGGACCCGGCGTCGTGACGAGACGACCGCCGATCGACGCGACCGAGCGCCACAGGGTGTCCTGGAGCGGGTACGACCACGCCAGCCCGAGCGTGATCGTCGGCACGATCAGGAGCACGGTGACCGCGATGCGATCGAGCCAGGCGTTCTGCCGGGTGTAGTCGTTGGCGAACACGAGCAGACCCACGGGCAAGGTGGCGATGCCGAGGTACTTGAGCTGCAGGCCCAACATCTGCACCGACGGGTCCACGGTCACCGCCTGCAGACCCTCGGCCCCGGCCCAGACCGCCCCGGCCAGCGTGAAGAAGGTGAAACTGCGTGCCCCCCGGGTGTGACCGCGCTTGCCCCAGGCGACGCCGGCCAGCGCCAGCAGGCTCGCCGCGATGCCCCACAGCACGAGGACCAGGGGCTCGGGGGGCCAGATCAAGACCGCCGCTCCCGGCTGGCCCACGACGACGGGATCGAACGCGAATCAGTCTCCATGAGAATCGTGGGTCACACTACCAAGCCCCGGCAGTCGGCGGGCCCGGATGGAAGGGGCGCGGTCTCTCCCTCGCCCTCACACGCAACGCGCCCGGGACCTCGAGGTCCCGGGCGCGTCGATGCTGTGATCGCTGAGGATCAGTAGCGCGGACGGCGCGACGAGTCGGCCGAAGGGCCGGCGCTGCGCAGCACGGTCACGTTCTTCGCCTGCGGGCCCTTGGCGCCCTGCTCGACGTCGAACTCGACCTCGTCGCCTTCGTTCAGGCTCTTGAAGCCGTCGCCTTGGATGGCAGAGAAGTGGCAGAAGACGTCCTTACCGCCGCCTTCGACCTCGATGAAACCGAAGCCTTTCTCGTTGTTGAACCATTTGACCGTTCCAGTAGCCATGCTCGAGACCATCTTTCCCACCGCCGACACCCTTGAGGAGACGCCGTGCGGCACATGCGATACCGGAACTGGTCCGGCGCCCCCCGCCCACGGAACGGTGCAGGGTCGCCGGTAGAGTAGCGGCTCGCCGCGCCGTATGCAAGGACATCGCGCAGTCGCTGCCCAGACACCCTAGGTGAATGCCGTCACCAAGGGAAGAACCTGGGTACGACCAACAGCGTCGCCACGAGCACCAGCAGCTGCAGAACCAAGCCCACCTTGGTGAAATCGAAGAACCGGTACTGTCCCGCGTTGAGCACGAGCGTGTTCACAGGCGAAGCGACTGGGGTGGCGAACGCGGTCGAAGCGGCCAGCGCCACCGTGATGAGCAGCGGGTAGGGCGACACGCCCAGCTCGCTGGCGGCCTGGAACGCGATCGGCGCGATCAGGACCGCGGTGGCCGTGTTCGAGATGACCTGACTGGCGAGCGAGGTGAGCACGAAGATGCCCGCCATCAGCGCCAGCGGACCCGACGGCCCCACCGCCGCGACCAAGGCGTCGACGACCACCTGGATGCCACCGGTCACCTGCAGTGCGGTCGCCATGGGCAGCACGCCGGCGATCAACACCAAGCTCTCCCAGTTGATCGAGGTGTACGCTTCCTCCATCGACAAGCAGCCGGTCAGCACCATCGCGATCGCCGCGAGCCCGACGGCGACCACGGTGGGCAACCAACCGACCGTCATGACGATCAGCATCGCCACCATCACGCCCATCGCCACCGGCGCACGGCGGGCGGCGCGCTTCGAGACCGCGCCGGCGTTCGGCTCGGCCAACGCGACGACGTCGGCCCGCTCACGCTTGAGCCGATCGAGCGAGGCTTGCGGCCCCTGGACCAGCAGGGTGTCACCGAACCGCAGCGCCAGCGAGGCGAGACCCTCCGTGATGCTCGCACCGCCACGCTGCACCGACATCACCTGAACGCCGAAACGCTCGCGGAACGCGAGCTCGCGCAGCGTCTGGCCGAGCCAGCGCGAGCGCGGCGTCGGCAGCACCTCGACCACGTTCAGGTCCTCGGGCATGCTGCTGGCGTCGACGGCGACGACGTCGAGCCCCAGGTCCGCGGCGAGCCGCTCGACCGAGGCCGCCGGCCCTTCGATCAGCACCCGATCGTCGTGGTCCATGACGGTGGCCGCCGCGATGCGCTTCGAGCGGTGCAGGTGGCGGCGCGAACGCTGATGGGCGCGGACCGCGTCGGGGTCGGTGTCGATCGCGAGCACCTGCACGCCGTAGCGCTCGGGCCAGCAGAGCGAAGCGAGCGTGGCGCCTTCCAGCGCGTGCCGGGCCGGGATGCGCAGGCGGAAGAGGTGGGCGGGCAGACCGTAGCTGTCGGCGAGCTCGGAGAGGCTGAGGGGTGGCACCGCCCCCACGGGCTCGGCCGGAGCGCGGGCGGGCAACAGGTGGCGGCCGACGAACACCATGAACACGATGCCGATCGCCAACATCACCAAGCCTGGCCCGGTGAAGTCGAAGAAGTGGAACGGCGCGAGCCCCTGGGAGACCAGTTGCTGCGACACGGCGATGTTGGGCGGCGTCCCGATGAGCGTCACCATGCCGCCCAGGAGCGACGCGAACGACAACGGGATGAGCAGCCGCGAGGGGCTGATCTTGGCCCGCCACGCCAGGCTGACGACCACCGGCAGCATGACGGCGACCGTGCCGGTCGAGCTCATGACCGCCGAGAGGGCGGCGGTGACGAGCATGATGAAGAAGATCAAGCGGCCCTCGCCGTCGCCCGCCATGCGCCCCATCCAGACGCCCATGCGACCCGCGACGCCGGTCCGGAACAGCGCGCCCGACACCACGAACAGGCCCGCGATGGTGATCACGAGCGAGTCGGAGAAACCGGCGAGCGCCTGGTTGGGCGTCAACACCCCCGTCAGGACCAGCGCGGCCGCCGACATGAGCGCCACCAGGTCGAGTCGGAACTTGTCGCTGACGAACAACGCGATCGTGACGGCCAAGATGAGGAAGACGGTGAGCGCATCGCCGGTCATGGACCTCAGGCTACGGCCGACACCGGCACCGCCGGAAGGGAACAACGGCCGGCGGCCCCGACATCTGGGTTCGAGCTGCGTCCATGGTCGAGCGGCCGTGCGACGCCCGCGATGCCAGGTCCCCCATCCGCCGCGGCCGCCACGTGCGCTAGCGTGACGCCCGAGTGGCCGCCCGCGAACGATCGCCGCGGTCCCACCGAGGAGTCCCGATGTCCCGACGACTGCCACGCTGGCACGCCCTCCCGATCAGCATCGCCCTGGCCCTCCTTCCCGCCGCCTTCGCCCAGGTCTGCGCCCAAGAGTCCGAGCCGAACGACGCCCCCGCCCAGGCAACGTCGATCGGCGCCGCGACGTGCCTGGTCGGCACCATGGGCGGCGCCGACCAGGACGCCTGGTGGTGGGCGGTGGACGAGGAGGCGGCCGCGCTCGCCTGGCAGCTCGAGGTCGAGAGCGTCCCGGGCCAGCTGACCAAGACCGACCTGATGCGCATCGAGTTCGCCCCCGACGGCGTCGGCGTCACGCGCGCGGACACCCTGCTGGCGTTCGGCACGTCCGACGGTCGCCAGCAGCTGAGCGCGCCCTTCCACGTCGCCCCCGGTCGGTACCTCGTGGCCCTGTCGAAGAGCGGCGGCGAAGGCGGCTACGTCGTCCATCTGCGACCCGGCGACGCGTTGACGCGCGGGCGCAGCCGGCTCGACGACAGCGCCGCGACGAACGCCTTCGCGCGGACGGGCAGCCTCGACGGGGCGCGCACGGTCGAGTGGCTCATCGACGAGGACGGCGCATCGTTCCGCTGGGACCTCGCGGCGCAGGGGACGGTCGGGGATGCGCTCGCGCTCGAACTGCTCGACCCGTCCGGGGCCAGCGTGGCACGCGCGACCGCGGACGCCTACGGCCGTGCGACGCTCACGGGTCTGGGACTCGCCGCCGGCCCTCACCGCGTCGTCGTGACGGGCACCGGTCCCACCACGGTCGACGCGGTGGCCGGCGGCCGCACCACCGACGGCGACGAGGTCGAACCCAACGACGGCTGGGAGGAGGCGAACGTGCTCACGTTCGACCGACCCCTGCGTGGCGCGGGCCCGGGCATCGACCACTACGTCTTCGTGGTGGGCTCCGATCGAGCCGGCCGCCCGTGGGACCTCCGCATCGACACCGACGTCGACGTCGAGGTCCAGCTCTTCGATCCCGGCCGCGAGCTGGTCCAGCGCCGCCGCGGCATCGGCGGCGTGCTGCGCGGCCTCACCTTCTCCGAAGGGACCTACGGCTTGGTCCTGCGTCCCGACGAGGGCGCCTACACCCTCGCGTTCGAACCGGGCGCCCCGCACGAGGACGGCTTCGAACGCGAACCGAACGACACGGTGGCGACGACCGACCGGCTCGGACCCGAGGGGACCGTACGCGGCGAGTTCACGCTCCAAGACCACGACACGTTCCGGTTCACCGTGGAGGGCGAGCCCCAGGCGTGGCGCGTCCAGGCGATCGGGGAGGGCGTGTCGGAGCTCGCCGTCTTCACCGGCGGCGGCGTCGAGATCCAGCGCGTGGCGGGCGAAGGCCGCTTGCGTCTCGATGGGCTGGTGCTCAACCCGGGCGAGCACTTCGTCCAGGTGCGTGGCGATGCGGGTGCGTTCGCGCTGCGTGTGCTCGCCCTGGGGCCCGCGCCCACGCCCCCCGAACCCGACCTGTCGGCGGCGGCCGCCGAGGCGCCGCTGACGGCAGCCCCGGCGTCCGCGCCCGAACCCGCCGTCGAGCCCGCCGCGGAGGTCGCGCTGCCTCCGGCCGACCCCGGCCCACCGCCCCCCGCCGGCCATCTCGAGACCGAACCGAACGACGACGCCAGCCGCGCCGAGCTCCTCGCCGTCGGGACCGTGCGGGTCGGGACGATCCCGTCGCCACACGACACCGACGTCTACCGCTTCAGCCTGGCCGAAGACCAGGTGGTGCGGCTCGAGCTCGCACCGCCCGCGGATGGGGCTCACTTCATGGAGCTCATCGAGGTCGGCGTGCGCACCCGGCCGGTGGCCAGCGGCGAGGTGGCCCGCATCGAGCGCCTGCTGCTCGCGGGCCCGTACGAGCTGCGGGTTCGCGACAACGATGCGTCCGGCGGCTTCTACCAACTGCGGCTGGTGCCGCTCGACCCCTTGGCGCGTCCCGCCGATCGTGAACCGAACGACGAACTGGCGACGGCGGCGCTCGTGCCCTCGGACCTCGTCCTCGCGGGCACCGTCGGCGAGACGAACGACGCCGACTTCTACCGCTTGCCGCGCTTCGACCGACCCACGGGCTTGCGGATCGACGTACGCCTCGATGGCAGCGCCGCGCTCACGCTGTTCGCCGACACCACCACCGCGGTGCGCCCCGACGACGGCGAGACGTTCGACGCCGTGCTGCCCGCGGGCGGCCCGCATCACCTGCGGTTGAGCGGCCAGGGCACGTACCGCGTCGCGTTGGCGTTCGACGAGGCACCGGATCCGGACGGGCTCGCGCCGACGAGCGGCGATCCCGACGCGGAGCTCGCCTTCGACGTCCCACTCGGGGCGGTGCAGGCGTTCGGCGTCGACGGCCAGTTCGTGCCGCGCACGCTCACCGTGCGCAACCTGGCCGACACCCCGCGCACCTTCTCGGTCGAGACCGCCAGCAACCATCCGCTGAGTGCGCTCGAGGCGCCCGCCACCGTGACCGTCCCGGCCCGCGGCAGCGCCGAGGTCGCCGTGACCGCCCGCCTGGCGCCCGACCTGCGCGACGACCAACCCGTGCGTCTCACGATCGGCCTGCGCGACGACCTGGGCCTGGCCACGAGCACGGCGACCTTCGCGGCGACGTGCGAGGCCTCGGCGATCGGTGCCGGCCCCGTGTGGCCGCTGCCCGAGCCGCTCTTGGGCCGGCTCGACGTCGCGTGGACGGGCCTCGGCGCCCGTCCCGTCGATCCCGACGGGCGGGCCGAGGTCGCGCTCAACGGTCGCGCCACGCCGTCGACGTCGGTTGTCCGCAGCGCCGCCGAGCCGCTCGACGTCGAGCTCGCCGGCGACGCGCCGGTGCGTCTCACCGGTACCGTCCTCCACCCGCTGTCCAACGGCCGCGTGCTCGACCAACTGCGTCGCTTCGAGGTGTGGACGTCGCTCGATGGCGAGACCTTCGAGCGCGTCCTCGAAGCGAGCCTCCGTGCCGCGCGCGTCGCGCAACCCTTCACGTTCGACGCGCCGGTCACGGCGCGGTTCGCCCGCCTCGTGTTCCTCGACAGCCAACGTGGCGACGACCGCGCCTACTTGGGGGCCTGGCAGCTCATCGCCGACGAGACCACCGACCTGGGTCGGCTCGACCTGGCGAACCCGGCCGTGGGCGGCCACGTCGTGTGGTCCGATCCTCTGCTGCCCGAAGGGAACGCGATCCTCGACGCCGACGAGCGGTCGCGCTGGGACGGGGAGACCGACGAGGCGACCTGGGTCGTCGGGTTCCACCACGGTCGCGCGGCCCAGGTCGAGGGGCTCGAGTGGGTGGCGCCCGCGGAGGCACCGCGCAACCCCTTCACCGAGGTGACCGTGTCCGCGAGCCTATCGAGCCCCATCGGCCCTTGGACGGAGCTGGGCACGTTCCCGATCGCGGCGACGGGTGCCAGCGCCTGGTCGCTCGAGACACCCACCTGGGCGCGCTACCTCCGCTTCACCGCGCGTGGGCACGACCCGGCGAACCGCACGCTGGCACCGCCCGAGGTGCTGCACGTGTGGGAGCGACCCGCGTCGACCAGCTACCGCTCGGCGCTGGGGGCCTGGGGCTTCGACACGTCGGACGCGACGTACGAGTTCAGTGTCGGCCGTCCCCCGACGCCCACCCCGGACGACGACGCGTCGGACGACACGGCGGCGACCGCGCGCGGGGTGGCGTCCGGCGCCACCGCGACGGGCACCGTGGCGGTGGGCGAGGACGTCGATTGGCTCCGCGTGCGCGTCCCGGAGGGCGAGAACCTGATCGAACTGCGCCTCTCCGGCGACCCGGCGGTGCGCTACGCCTTCGTCGACGAGGCCGGCGCCGCGGTCACCCACGACGTGGTCGCGGAGGGGACCAGCCGCGTGCTGCGCGCCTTCGTGGAGCCGGGCGACTACCTGCTGCGGCTCGACGAACCGCCGCGTTCGGTGGTCTTCTCGTGGGACACCAGCGGCAGCGTGAGCCCCTACACACCGATCACGTACGCGTCGTTGGGGCGCTTCGTGCGGGATCTCGACCCCGACCGGGAGTCGGCGCAGCTCCTCGCCTTCGACGACCCCGCGCCCCGCTGGCTGCTGCCGACGTGGAGCGCGGAACCGCTGCGGGTGGCCGAAGCCCTCAACGACTTCGATCGTGCCGCCGACTCGAGCAACTCCTACACCGCGCTCTTGGCCGCCGCCCAGGCGCTCGAGCAGCGCGAGGGGGTCCGGGCGTTGCTGCTCATCACCGACGCCGAGACGCCCGGCTACCCGTTCAGCTCGGCCTTGTGGCGCGCGTTCGAACGCGGACGCCCGCGCGTGTTCACGTTCGAGATCTCGAGCGGCGGCTCGGACGTGGCCCAGGACCTGATGCAGGACTGGGCCGCCGTGGCCGACGGGCGCTACGCGCTGGCCGGCGACGTGGGCGACTTCGACGCCGGCTTCGCCCGCGCCTCGTGCCTGCTGCGGCGGCCGAAGGCGTACCGGGTCGAGGTCACCACGGCGACCGAGACGCCGCCGGGACCGGGCACGCTGCGCGTGGTCCGCGGCGAGGGGGCCGCCCAGAGCGCGGTCGAGGTCATCTTCGACGCCTCGGGCTCGATGGGGTCGCCGCTCGCGTCCGGCGAGAGCCGGATCGACGTCGCCAAGGCCGTCCTGCGCGACTTCGTCGCCACCGGCCTACCCGAAGGCACGCCCTTCGCGCTGCGGGCGTTCGGTCACATCACCCCCAACTCCTGCGAGACGCGCCTCGACGTGCCGCTGGCCCCGCTCGATCGGACCGGCGCACTGAACGCGATCGGGGCGATCGAACCGAAGCTGTTCTCGCAGACGCCCCTGGCGGCGTCGCTGGCGGCGGTCGCCGACGACCTCGCCGGCGCGACCGGCCCGAAGGCCGTGCTCCTGCTCACCGACGGCATCGAGTCGTGCGACGGCGATCCCCAGGCCGCCATCGAGGCGCTGCGCAACGCCGGCGTCGACGTGCAGATCGCCATCGTGTCGCTCGGCCTCCAGAACGCCGAGGACGTGGCCTCCTTCGAGGCGTTGGCCGCCGCCGTGGGCGCGTCGTACGTCGGCACCGACGACGCGACCGGGCTGCGCGAGGCCGTGCTCGCTTCGCTCGCCGTGCCGTACGCGGTGCTGGGCGCGGACGGCACCGTCGTGGCGACGGGCGAGGTCGACGGCGACCCGGTCGAGCTGCCCGCCGGCGTCTACCGGGTCCGCATCGGCACGGGTGCGACCGAGGAGATCGACGTGCGCGTACCCGGCGACGGGTCGGTGGAGGTGGCCGCCACCCGCTGACCACCCGGCTAAGGCATCTCGACGTCGCTCTGGAGCCGTCCGGCGTCGAGGTGCACCACGCGCCGCGGCGCGTACGCGGCCACCTCCTCGTCGCGGTGCACGCTCACGAGCACCATGCCGCCCGCCGCGGCGTGGGCACGTACCCACGCGGCGAGGCGCTCGAGCCCCAAGCGGTCGAGCGACGCGGCTGGTTCGTCGAGCAGCCAGATCGGCGGCGTGCCCATCAGGGCCGCCGCCAACGCCACGCGCTGCCGCTCGCCGCCGGAGAGGTCGCCGGCGAGGCGCCCGAGCAGGGGCGCCAACGCCAACCGCTCGACGGCGGCCGCCACCGCTTCGGCGCTCACCCCGCGGGCGCCACGAGCCACCCCCAGGAGCTCGCTCACGCGCGCGCGGGCCGGGAAGTCCACCCGCTGCGGGACGTCGGCGCGCCAGCGAGCGGCCCCCGGGCCGCGCGCCGGCATGCCGCCCACGCGCACGTGCCCGGATGTGGCCGCCAGCCGGCCGGCCGCGAGCGCCAAGAACGTGCTCTTGCCCGAGCCGTTGCCCCCCACCAACGCGGTGACCCCGGCGCCCAGCCGCAGGTCGAGCGGCGCGAGGCGGCCGCGCACGCCGGCGCCCGCGAACGCGACGGTCGGCGCTTCGGCGCGGACGTGGACGGTCACGAACCGCGCCTCGCGGGGCGACGCGCCCCGCTCGAGCCCGGCGTTCCGCTCGCACCGAGCGTTCCGCTCGCACCCAGCGCGACGCCGAGGCCGGACAGGGCGACTGCCAGGACGGCGGCGGCCGTGCCCGTTCCCGCCTCGCGGCGGACCGGTTCGAACGTTCGAGCGGCCGGGTCGGCGAAGGTCGCGCCGCGCAACCCGGGCACGCTCGCCTCCAACCGCGACCAGAGCGAGACGCCCGGGCCGTGGGCGAGCAGCGTGAGGTCGGGCTGACGCGCCGCGCGACCGGCGAAGGCGGAGGTGGCGACGAACGGCAGGTCGAGCGTGCCGTCGCCGTCCAGGTCGAGCGGCGCCGCGCGGTCGTAGGCGTTGCCGCGCAAGATCAGCGCCGCCGCCTCGTCGTCCACCGCGAGGTCGGCCGCGTTGGCGGAGAAGACGTTGCCGGTGAGGGTCATCGAGGTGCTCGCCGTCGCCAGCGTCTGCGGACGTTGCACGAGCAGACCGACGCCGTTCGCCTCGAAGCGGTTGTCCCCGAGCGCCACCCCCGGCGCGTCGACCACCAGCGCGCCCAACGCGTTGCGCGCGAAGGTGTTGCCCTCCACGCGCGCCTCCTGCTCCTCTTGCAGCAGCAGACCGAACGCCATGGCGCCCCGGTGACCCGTGAACCGGTTGGCGACCAGCGACGATCCGCGCCCGTACATGACGGCCGAGCCGACGCCGCCGTCGGCGACCTCGTTGTTCGACAGGGTCGCACCCACGCTGAACATCACGTGCAGGCCGTAGCGAACGCTGCCGGAGACCCGCGCGGCGTCGACGAGCGCGCCGTCGGCGCGCTCGAGGTACACGCCGTCCAGGAAGCCGACGAAGTGGCCGCCCTCGACCCGCAGGCGCGGCGTCTCGTAAGCCGTGACGCCGGGCGAACGTCCGTCGCCGGCGAGGTCCAGGCCGACGAGCCGGACGTCCTCGGAGCGCTCGAGCCGCACGCCGGTGGTCACGCCCGTGGCGCGCAGCCCCTCCACCACGCAGCCGTGGCAGTCGAACAGCGCGACCGCGGCGTCCGGCGCGTAGAGGTCGGCCCGGTCGCCGACCCCCTCGACCGTGAGCCCCTCGACCCGCACGCCGGGGGCGAGCAGCGTGAGCGCGTCGCCGGCGCCACCGCCGTCGAGGGTGGCGCCGTGCGCCCGGAGCGTCACGTCGCGCACGTCGATCGTCCAGGGTCCGAGGTGCCGGCCGGGCGCCAGGACCACGACGTCGCCGGGACGCAACGCGGGCCACGGGTCGCCGGGCGCGACGGTCGTGGCTCGCGTCTGGGCGAACGCCGCCACGGGGACCGAGAGCAGCGACCAGGCAGGCCACCACGGCGCCGACGCGCCCACGCACCGACCCCGCCCGTGTCACCGCTCGCGACGGGCGAGGATCGCGCCCGCCCCCAGGGTGCCGATCGCGGCCAGGACCGCGCCGGACGCCAACGCCCAGGCGGCGGCCGCGTCGCCCAGCCAGCGGCCGATGAGCAGCCCGGTGGGACCGATGAACACCGGCACGTCGAGGGTGCGCAGCAGCGCCACCCGCGCCAGTTCCAGCGGGTGGGCCAACACGAGGGCCGCCAGCCACGGCTCGTACGGGCGTTCGGCGAACGCGCCCGCCAGGGCCACCAGCGCCGGCTCGTAGGCGATGACGCTCGCGCCCCACACGGCCGCGCCGATGGCGACAGCCTTGGCCGGGTCCAACGTGGCCGCGGCCGCGAGCCCGGCCACCGCGCCGAACGTGGCCACGATCACGCCCACCGCCACCACCAGGGCCACGGTGGGCACCAGCGCCGCGCCGACCACCGCGCCGGCCGCCGCCGCGCCCGCGAGCAGCGGCAGCGCCAGGCCGATCGTGGCGCCGAGGACGGCCCCCCGGAAGGCGCCGGCGGGGTGCACCGCCAGCGAGCCCCAGAACGCCCACGTCGTGGGTCGCGCCAGACGCGGCGCCATGAGCGCGAGGACGGCCGGCGGCAACAGCAGGGCGGCCACGCCGTAGACCGACACGACCCCCATCTCCGGCGCCAGCGCGCGCCACGTCCAGGCCGCCACCGGCAGCAGCGCGGCCACGAGCCACGCCCACGGATCGCGCGCGAGCTCGCGCCCGTGCAGGGTCGCGAACCCGATCGCCGGGGGTCCACGTTTCACCGCGCCGGCACCCAGGGTCGGGCGACGCCGCGCGCCAGGACCTCGTCCCACCGCAGGCGCTCGGCGCCGTCCAGACGCCCCTCCTCGGCGAACGCCTGGGCAGCGGCCGGCGTGTCGAAGGCGGCCAGGCCGCCCCCCATCGGCGTGCGCAGCCGCGGGTGATGCAGCACCGTCGCCGCGTCGGCGCCCAGCCACGCGGCGACGCCGCGTTCGGAGGCTGCCCGGTCGGCCAGCCACGCTGCGGCCACGCTCGGCGCGGGTCCGGCGTGCCCGACGAGGTGGTCGGCCAGACACTCGACCGCGTCGTACACGAGCGTCCGACCGCCGTCGGTGAGCGCCTGGGCGGCGAAGCGGGCGTCCATGATCGCCATGCCGCAGGCCGGGCAACGGTCGTCGGCGGGCTGGACCGGTCGCGGCGTGGGGGACGCGGCGCGGGCGCCGCTCCCCACCCCCAGCCCCAGTGCCACGGGTGCCGCCAGCAACAGGCGCAGCGCCTCCCGGCGCGTGAGGCGCCTCATCCGATCAGCCCGACCTGGTACGCCAAGAGGGTCTCGAGGTTGGCCTCGGGCAGCGGCGCGAAGTCGGTCAGGAGGGCGAGGTCCACGAAACGCCGGCGGCCGAGCGCACCTTCGGCGAAGCGCGCGACGAACGCGGCGGCCGCGGCGCGGTCGTCGAAGGCGCCCAAACGCGCGCGCATCGACGCCGGGAGGCCCTCCGCCCACAGGAAGGTGGCGTCGCGGCCGGGCACGAGGTCGGACGCCGTCGGGCGGGCGCCGAGGTCGTAGGTGGCGACGTGGAACGCGCCGCCCTCGCCGTCGACCACGCCGTGCGCGTAGCCCCAGTTGAGGGCGCAGGCCAGCGATTCGAAGTGGCGGGCCTCGTCGTCGAACGCCCACTGCGCGTACGTGCGCTCACGGAAGCCGGGTCCCTGAGCGAAGCCCTCGGGCGTCGAGAGGGTCATGCCGCAGAAGGCGCAGGTGCCGTCGTGCCAGGGGATGGCGTGGGCGTCCGGACGCGCCGCGACCCGCGAAGTCGGCGGCAGCGCCCGGGCGAAACCGGGTCCGCCGGCGGCGCCGGCGGCGCCCGCCGCGCCATGCGACATGGGCATGCCGCCGTGCTGGGCGAAGGCCACCCCGGCGGACGCGACCGCCCACGTGGCCAGATGCTTCAGCGCCGTGCGGCGGTCGAGCGTGCCGGAGGGTCGGTCGGAGGGCGGGACGGAGGGATCGTGGCGGTTCATGGTGAGACCTCGAGGTTCGCGGGCGCGAGCGCGGGGCGCCGGCGCACGCACCGGCACGGGCCGGCGGTCGGGCTGGGAGGGGGTCGAACGACGGAGATCGCCGCGTGAGGTCGACGGTGAAGCGTCGATGGCGAGCGCTCGATGGCGAGAGCCGACGGCGAGCGGTCCGCGGCGGGCGATCAGGTCGCGGCGGGTGGATCGCGACCGAACGACGCGCGTACGTGCGGCCGGGCGTACGTCCAGGCCGGGGCTGCCAGGCGGGATGGTGCGGACCGCAGTGGGGCCTCGACGCCCGACGTCGGTGCCGGGCGAGCCACGACCGTGCCGTGCGCGCCGCAACAGGCGCCAGGTCCCGCGTGGCAACGGCGTGAGGTCTGGCGCCCCGAACGCATCGAGCCGTGCTCGCAGGCGACCCACGCGACCATCGCCGAGGAACGGTGCATCTCCGCGGGCACCGGCGAAGCGAACGCTGCCGGCCCCCGCCCAGGCACGGCGAGGAGGGCCAGCGCCGCGAGCGCGAGCGCGGTGAGCGACACGCCGGCCAGATCGAGACCGGCCCGGCGCGCTCTGCGCCCGTCTTGCGGTGCCGGCGTCGAGGCACCGGTGGAAGACCTAGCCGGCGGGCGACGCGTGGTGATCACCTCGATCGTCGTCGTCGGCTCGATGCATCACCCGGAAGCGCTCGGCCACCACCTCGATCCGTTCCGAGAAGTCCAGCCCCAGCCGCGCGCAGACGCGCCCGAAGAAGTTGCGATGCGCCTCACGCCAGTACGCCAGGCTCAGGTCGCCTTCGCCCTCGTCGGCGGCGAACGTGCCGGCGAGGGGCGCCCCGGCTGCGGCGGGAACGTCACGTCGAACCGTCTGCCAGTAGGCCTGCAGCTCCTCGGGGTTCGGTTCGGCTTCGCGCGCCGGGTCGAAGGCCATGCGCCAGCGTAGCCGAGTCGCGTGGGCGCTGCGTCGACAGCGTCAGCGTTCTCCGCTCCAGCGTCTCCACGACGCGCTAAGGTGACCGGCATCAAGACCCTCGGCACGACCCGGGCACCTGCCCGAGAAGGAGGCGGCCATGGCCGGATCCGACCCCGAAGCGTTCGAGACCCTGGATCCGCAGGACCTCGACGGCCTGCGCGCGCTCGCCCATCGGATGGTGGACGACGCCTTCGAGGACCTGCGCACGGTGCGCGATCGGCCCGCCTGGCAACCGATCCCAGAGGCCGTCGAGCGCGCCTTCGACGCGCCGATGCCGCGCATCGGCGAGGGCGCCGAGGCCGTCTACCGCGAGTACCGCGAACGCATCGTCCCATACCCCATGGGCAACACCCACCCGCGCTTCTGGGCTTGGTACATGGGCAACGGCACGATGGTGGGCGCGCTCGGAGCGTTCTTGGCCGCCCACCTCAACCCCAACCTCGGCGGCGGGAACCACGCCGCACCGCTGGTGGAACGTCAGGTGGTGCGCTGGTGCGCGGAGATGGTGGGCATGCCCGCCGACACCAGCGGCCTGCTCACGAGCGGCGCGTCGATGGCCAACCTGGTCGGCCACGTGGTCGCCCGTCACGTGCATGCGGGCGTCGACGTGCGTGCCGAAGGCGTCCGGGCGTTGCCCGAACCGCTCGTGGCCTACGGCTCGGTCGAGATCCACTCCTGTCATCAACGCGCACTGGAGCTGCTCGGGCTCGGCCACCGGGCGCTGCGCAAGATCCCGGTGCACGACGACTACACGATCGACGTCGTTGAGCTGGCGCGCGCCATCACCGAGGACCGGGCGGCCGGCAAGAAGCCGTTCTTGGTGATCGCCAACGCCGGCACGATCAACACGGGCGCCGTCGACGACCTGGCCGCGCTCGCCGACCTGTGCGCCCGCGAGGGTCTCTGGTACCACGTCGACGCCGCCATCGGCGGCCCGACCCGGCTCTCCGCACGGCTCTCGCCCCTGATGGCGGGCATCGAGCGCGCCGACTCCGTCGCCCTCGACCTGCACAAGTGGCTGCACGTCCCCTTCGAGGCCGGCGTGGCCCTCGTGCGCGACGAGGCCGCCCACATCGGCGCCTTCACGCTCACGCCGCCGTACCTCGAGCACACCGACCGCGGCGTGGCAGGCGGCGCGACGTGGTTCAGCGACTACGGCATCCAGCTGTCGAGGGACTTCAAGGCGCTCAAGGCGTGGTTCGCCTTCAAGGAGCGCGGGCTCGACGCGTACGCCCGCGTCATCGAGCGCAACGTCGACCAGGCGCACCATCTCGCGGACCGCATCGACCGCGAGCCGCTGCTCGAACGCATGGCGCCGGTGACCCTCGACATCGTCTGCTTCCGCGTGGTGCCCGAGGCTTGGGACGACGCGCGGGTGGACGCCTTGAACCGCGAGCTCCTGCTCCGCATCCACGAGAGCGGCGAGGCCGTCCCGTCCTACACGACGTTGAACGGCCGCTACGGCTTGCGCGTCGCGATCGGCAACCACCGCTCGACCTTCGAGGACTTCGACACCTTCGTCGACCTCGTGCTCGACCTCGCCCGCACGCTGACGTCCGAGGCCGGTGCGGCTGCGGGGTGACGTTGGGTGCCAAGATGCGCGCATGCCGGGTCTCCGCCTCCCCCTCCGCACCGCCCGCCTGAACCTGCGGCCGTTCGAAGCGAGCGACCTGGACGCCTTCCATGCCTACGCCTCGTTGCCCGACGTCGTGCGCTACATGTACTGGGAGCCGCTCGACCGACCGACGGCCCAGGCGAAGCTCGCCGTCTACCGCGGCCGCACGCGCCTGCGCGACGAGGGCGACGTCCTCACGCTCGCCATCGAGTTGGCGGAAGGCACACCGCAGGTCATCGGTGAGGTGATGCTCGTCTGGCGCAGCCGCGTCCACCGGCAAGGCGAGATCGGGTTCGCCTGCCACCCTGGGTACCAAGGGCAGGGCTACGTCGCCGAAGCCGCGCGAGCGATGCTCGCCGTCGCCTTCGACGGACTCGACCTGCACCGGGTGTACGGACGCTGCGACCCGCGCAACGCCCCCTCGATCCGCCTGATGACCCGCCTGGGCATGCGTCGCGAGGCCCACCTGATCGAGAACGAGTGGGTGAAGGGCGAGTGGGTCGACGAGCACGTGTACGCGCTGCTGCAGAGCGAGTGGCGCACGGCGCTCGGCGACGTCAGGGCTTGAGCACCACCTTCACGCAGTCGTCCTCCTTGTCGCGGAAGACCTCGTACATGTCGGGCGCACGTTCGAGCGGCACCCGGTGCGTGATCACGAACGAGGGGTCGATCTCGTCGCGCTCGATCCGCTGGAGCAGAGGGCGCAGGTAGCGATGGACGTGGGTCTGCCCCATCTTGAAGGTGAGACCCTTGTTGAACGCGGCGCCCAGGTTGAACGCGTCGACGAAGCCGCCGTACACACCGGCGATCGAGACCACGCCGCCCTTGGCGCACGACTGGATCGCCTCGCGCAGCGCGTGCGGCCGACCCGTGACCATCCGCAGGCTCTGCTTGACGTCGTCGACCCATGAGAGCGGCCCGGCGCCGTGCGCTTCCATCCCGACCGCCTCGATGCAGACGTCGGGCCCGCGACCGCCCGTCATCTCCTCGAGCACGGCCCCCACGTCCTCGCGCTCGTAGTCGATCGTCTCCGCACGGCCGGCATCGCGCGCCATCTGCAGCCGCTTCGGGAAGCGGTCGATGGCGATCACCCGCTCCGCACCCTGCAGCCAGGCGCTCTGGATCGCGAACTGGCCCACCGCGCCGCACCCCCACACGGCCACGGTCTCGCCGCCCCCGATGCCACCGTTCTCCGCGGCCATGTAGCCGGTCGGGAAGACGTCGGTGAGGAACAGCACCTGCTCGTCGCTGAGGCCTTCGGGCACCTTGATGGGCCCCACGTCGGCGAAGGGGACGCGCACGTACTCCGCCTGCCCGCCGGGGTACCCGCCGAGGAGGTGCGAGTAGCCGAAGATCCCCGCCGGCGAGTGGCCGAACAGCTTCTCGGCCATGGCGGCGTTCGGGTTCGAGTTGTCGCACAGCGACCACCGACCCGTCTGGCAGTAGTGGCAGCGTCCACAGGCGATGGGGAACGGCACCACCACCCGGTCGCCGACCGCGAGCTCCTTCACGCCCGCGCCGACCTCCACGACCTCGCCCATGAACTCGTGGCCGAGCACGTCGCCCTTGCGCATCGTGGGCATGTAGCCGTCGAACAGGTGCAGGTCGGAACCGCAGATCGCCGTGCTGGTGACGCGCACGATCGCGTCGCCGTCGTTGATCAGTTCGGGTTCGGGCACGTCCTGGACGCGAACGTCCCCGGAGCCGTGCCAACAGAGCGCACGCATGTTGGCCTCCTAGCTGGTGGCGTCGCGCGCCGAAGGATGGGCGTAAGCCGAGGTGATGACGCTGCCGATCTCGAGCTCCTGCTTGAGCCGGCGCAGGCCGTTGCCCACCTGCTGCGCCGGCGAGGGGCCGAGGAGCTTGGCGAAGGCGGCGCCCACCTGCCCGACGGGCGGGTGGTACAGGAGCGCGACCCGGACCTCGGTCCGGCGGCCGTCGTCCCTCTCCGTGAAGCGCACCGAGCCCTCGTTGGGGATGGTGGCGCCCTCGAGGGAGCGCCAACCGATCGCCTGGTTCGGACGATCGAGCGTGATCTGCGCGTCCCACGCGATCGTGCTCCCAGCCGGTCCGCGCGTCGTCCAGGTCGACTGGCCGTCGGCGTGCTCCTCGACCGAGGCAAGGTGGTCCATCACGCGTGGCAGGTTCTCGAGGTCGCGCCAGAAGCGGTAGACCTCCTCCGCCGGCCGCTCGATGGTGACGCTCTTGATCACCTCGATGGCGTCCGACAGGGCTTCCATCCGCGCCAGGCGGCGAACGAGCAGGTAGCCGCCCACCGCCGCCGCGGTCCACGCCAACAAGCTCCCGGTGCGACGGCGCGACGGACCTCGCTTGCGTGCGCGATCGAGCGATCCCATGGTGGCTCCTCTCTCCCCCGGCGCGGCCGTGGACGGCGACACCGTCCTCGAATCGTGGACGACCCGGGGCGGCTGGGGGGGTGCGGCGCGCACACCGTGCCAAGTGGCCGGCCACCGCCTCGGAAGACGGTGGCCGGCAGGACGTAGGGCCCGCGTGCGGACGGCGGTCGGATCAGACGGTGGTCTGGGCGGGCATGGCGGTCTTCGTGCCCACCATGTCGCCCTTCTCGAACCGCTCCTTGAGGTGGCGCAGGTCCTCGTCGATCTGGACCGAGGGCTCCTCGCCGAAGAGCTTGGCGACGGCCGCGCCGATCGACCCACCGGGCGGGTGGTACGTGAGCGACACCTTGACCTCGGTGCGCTGACCGCCCAGGTCGCGGAAGCGGACGGTGCCTTCGTTCGGCACGGTCGAGCCCTCGATCGACCGCCACGAGATGATCTCGTTCTCGCGGTCGACCAGGATCTCCGCGTCCCACTCGATCTTGCTGCCGGCGGGACCCTTGGCCGTCCAGCGCGACCGACCGTTGGGCAGCTGGCGCACGGATTCGAGATGACTCATGGCGCGCGGCAGGTTCTCGAGGTTGCGCCAGAAGCGGTAGATCTCGTCGACGGGGCGCGCGATCGTGACGTTCTTCGAGACGTGGATCGCGTTCCGGCCACCGCCGCCGGCCCGCTGCGTCATGGAGCGGTACAGCGCGTAGCCGGCGACCCCCGCCGCCGTGAGGCGGATGAGCCGGCCGAGGCCGCTGCTGCCGTCGCGGCGGGACTCCCCGCGCTGTGGCACCTCCTCGACGATGAACGTGACCTTCTTGCGGTTGCCAGAGCGTTCGATGATCGGTTCCATGGTCGCTCCTTCCACGGGTCGTGAACTCGCTCGAACTCGTTGGGTGATGATCCGGCGATGGATCGGGGCGCGGGCATCCGAACCCGTCGCACCGACACCGCCTCGCCGAACGTTCGGAGCGAGGCGACGTAAGGTCAGGCTGCCACGGGCGGGGGGCGCCGCGCCACGTCGGTCGTCACGTCGACGGCTCGTCGCTCGTCCCGAACGACGCATGTCGCGGCCTCGGGGCCGACCGACCGCTCGCGCCGTCCGACCGTCTCCCGGCCCGTCCGGCGCGCGCCTGCCCTCGAGGACGGGCACGGAACCCCCCGGGCCCGACCCGAGGGGTTCGCGGACCGCATCGAACCGTCTGGGGGGCGGCGCGCGCTGCGGTCAGCCCTCGGGGGGCAACACCTCGAACGCGAAGCGGAAGTGGAAGCCGCTCGGATGGTCGGTCCAGCTGAGCAGCGACTGGCGGAACAGGAACGGCGTCTCGTCGACCTCCGAGTACGCCTTGTTCCGGTAGAACGACGGGTAGACGTCGATGTAGTGCCACCCCGGTTGCCAG
This sequence comes from uncultured Trueperaceae bacterium, assembly GCA_963839375.1. GTDB lineage: Bacteria > Deinococcota > Deinococci > Deinococcales > Trueperaceae > JAABTL01. The sequence goes on from CAWIUY010000028.1 coordinate 65,350, forward strand.
CTGACCTCGATGGGGACTTGGACATCGCCGTTGGTGCTGAAGCCGCAACCGTAGCCGATGTAGGCGTTGTCGATCGAGATGCCGAAGATGTTCTCGGTCTGGCTCCAGCCGATGCCCTTGAGATGCAGCCGCAGCGTGTCGCCGAAGCGCACCTGGACGCTCTCCAACTCCAAGGCCAGCGGCAGGACGTGCAGGCGCGTCGACGCCAGGTCGGCCTCGGACGCGGTGCCCGCCGGGCGCGCCCAGACGTCATGGAGACCGCCGAGGGTGTCGGGGATGGTGAACGGCACCGAGAACGCGCCGTCGCCGCTCACCGTGACCGTCGTGAGGTTCTCGTCGACGGCGGCGAAGCCGGAATCGGTGACCCGCGAACCGACCATGTTCGACATGCCCACCTGGAGCTCGGCGCCCGGTTCGAACCCCTTCCCTCGCAGGACCGAGGCAAAGCCGACCGGCGCCATCCAGGGGTCGAGCCAGAGCTGGGCGCCGTCAGCGGCAGGTTCGTACCCGGGTCGGGCCGGGAGTGCCTGTTGCGCGAGCGGCGGCGGCAGGACCGGTTCGCCGTCGGTCACCACGAAGGTGCGCGACGGCACCTCGAGATGGGCCCAAGGCGACGTGTCGAGCGGCAGGTACGGGTGTCCGAAGGGGCTGTCCTCGAGCCGCACCAGGTGCGGGCCGACCGCGCCGACGGCGGGTAGGACGAACTCGGCGGTGCCGCGGGTGGTGATCGCGCTCACGAAGCCCGTGATGTCGTGGTCGTAGCTGAGGAGGTACCAGACCATGGGCTGGCCCGAGTCGATCCCGGTGATGCGGACGGTGATGTCGCTGCCCACGGGACCGCTCGCGGGGCTCAACCGCAGGTCGGCTCGGATGAACAGCCCCACCTGGTTGAGGTTGACGCCCTCGCGCCGCACGCGCACGTTGCGCGTCCCGCCGAAGTCCTCGGGCACCTCGACGACGGTCTCGAAGGCTCCCTCGGCATCGACGGTGACGCTCCCAAGCGACGTCTCGCGGGGTTCGAGCCCGCCGAGGCCGAGGTACGTGCCGTCGTAGGCGCCGTCGACCTCTCCGAGGTCCCACGCGACGTCGTAGCTCTGCCACACCAACGTGAGCTCGCTGCCGGCTTCGAAGCCGGTGCCGGTGAGGGTGACCTGGTCGCCGACGATTGCAGCGGCCGGCGTGGCCGTCAACGTCCCGACGTACCCTTCGGGGAACTCTTGCGCGGACGCGGTGGTGACCCAGGCGACGATGGCGAGCAGGAGGAAGACGAGCCGGAGCGCGGCCCACGCGGGTGCGGGGTGGTCGGAACGGATGGGCATGGCGCGTGACCTCTCGGGCCCCGTCGTGCGTCAGCGGGTGCCGGTGGGATGGCGGCGAGCGGCGGGCCGTGACGACCGCGCCGCTCGCTCGGGGCCTACTGGGGAACGATGGTCAGCATCGAGGTTTCGATCGGGAACATCACCAGCCGGCCGGTGCGCCCGTCGTTGGCCACGGCCTCGACGTCGAAGTCGAGCAGGCCGGTGGGGTAGCCGACGGGAACGACCCAGTCGTACGTCCAGTAGTAGTCGACCGGTTCGCGGCCCGGGTGGCCGCCGTAGGACATCGTGAACCGTTCGCCGTCTGGCAGGACGATGGACACCGACTCGAGCGCCGCGTCGTCCATCGCTTCGCCCGTCGTCGGGTCGATCACCTTCGTGCGCCAGATGACCTGCTGGTCGGCGCTGAAGCGGTTCGTGGGCACGCAGGTCCCCTCGGGCGTGTTGTTCTCGTGCCCGGCCACAACGTCGGTGACGATGACGAGCGGGCTGGCGTCTTGGGCGAAGGCGACGCCGAACAGGACCACGGCGAGCGTGGCGATGAAGAGGGCGGAGCGTGGGCGATGGCAGGTCATGGGTCGGTTCCTCTCTCGAGCAGGGAGCGGCGCGGCCGGTCGAGCGAGGACCGCGGAGAAGGGAGCCTCGAGGCGTCCCGAGGCGGATCGGCCGGATCCAGGAGCGCAGGTGCGCCCCCCGTGCCGGTCCTCTCAAACGGTGCCTTCCGGCACCGTGCGAGACGAGCGTCGGTCCTCGGCGGGTTGGCGTCCCAGAACGGCGATGCGCCGGACGGTGACGACGGCCAGGCTGCCGAGGAACAGCCACACCACCACGACGAGCCCCAGCACGCCGAAGCCGAGCGGCTGGCGGATCTGGTCCAGTGGCTGGACGATGGACGTCGGGATCGGGCTCACCTCGCGGACGAGCGCGAGCTCCGCGCTGCCGACCGCCTCCGTCGTTCCGTCGGACGTCACCACCCGCGCCTCGATGTGCGCCGTGCCCGTGAAGGGGGGCGTGAACATGGTGCCCGCGCGGCCGACGGTATCGGTGGTGCCGGTACCCAGGTCGACCGGGTGCACGCCGTTGGTGCGCTTGCCCGCGTTGGGGAAGAAATCGTCGGGGATCAAGGTGAAGGCCACGCTGGCCCTGGTGACGGGCGCCCCGGCGGCGTCGTGGACGAACGCCACGACCTCGGGCCGACCCGTCCGCCCGGTCCCGATCTCGAGGTCGATCACCAGCGGCGCCTGCGCCAGCACCGGCGCCGCGCCCGAGACGGCCAGGGCGAGGGCCACGACGAACCTGCTCACGCTCCGAGGCGACTTCATGCGGTCCCTCCCAGGGTGGCCGGCACGGTCGACGACCCCGCGGCGTCCTCGGCCGGGTGCCCGCCACCGTGCTCGACCTCTTCGATCTCGTAGATCGGCAGCACCGGGACGAACCGGAACACGAGCATGAGCAGCCACGGGATCGCGGCCGCCGCTGCGGCGGTGATGGCCAGCTCGACGAGGCTCGGCGTGTAAGGCACGACGTCGTGGCCGATGAGCGACAGCTCCATCGGTGGGATCACGATGAGCAGACGCTTGACCCACATCCCGACGACGATGAGGACCGACGCGGCGGTGATGCCCGAGATGGTGCGCGTCCAGGGCAGGGCGATCAGCAGGAGCGGCGCGATCAGGCCGAGCCCCAGCCAGCTCCAGAAGTAGATGGCGTAGCGACCGGCCAGGAGCGGCGAGATGACGGCCAAACCCTCGCTCGTGCTGGCGTAGCCCTCGGTGAGCAGCTCGGCGAAGGTGAAGTAGAGGTACGTGAGACCGAGCGCGAGGATGATGTAGCCCAGGTAGCGGAACTGCTTCGCCTGGATGTAGGCCTGCAGCCGGTAGGCTCGCCGGTAGACGGCCACGACCACGACCACCAACGCGACCCCGGAGAACAGCGCGGCGATCACGAAGTACGGCGCGAAGATCGTGCTGTGCCAGCCGGGGCGGGTGTTCACCGAGAAGGCCCAGGCCAACACCGAGTGCACCACGACCGCGATCGGCACGATCAGGACCGCGATGGCGCCGAGCGCAGCGTTCAGGGCGCGGTGCTGCGCCGCGAGGTCGCGCCAGCCGGCGGCCAGGAGCCGCCAGAGCCGCCGCTGGGTGGCGCCCACGCGGATGGTCGCGGTCTCGAGCAGGGTGGCGAGGTCGGGGATGAGCGGCAGGTAGAAGAAGATGACGGTGGCGAACAGGTAGGTGAGGATCGCGAGCGTGTCCCAGATCATCGGCGACGTGCCGTTCGGTTCGACGAACATGAGCCACACGCGTTCGGGGCGGCCCAAGTGGATGATCGGGAAGGCGGCCCCGATGAGCAAGGTCACCACCGCGCAGGCTTCGGCGATCCGGGTGATCGGTGCCCGCCAGGCGGCCCCGGTCAAGCGCAAGATGGCCGACACGAGGGCGCCCCCGTAGCTGAGACCGATGAAGGTCACGATGTCGGCCGTGTAGACACCCCAGGTGGTGTTCTGGTTGAGACCGGTGACGCCCAGACCGTGGACCAACTGGTAGATCCAGGCCGCCGCTCCCGCGGCGATGACCGCGGTCAGGAAGGTGAACAGGGTCCAGTACCCCCAGCCTCCGCGGCCCATCGGCCGCACGGCGGCTTCGCGCAGCGCGATCGCGCTCTCCGCCCGCGTCACCGTGCCGGCTCCGTCGATGGCATGCAGCACTTCGAATCGCCTCCTCGGCGCGCCTTCAGTAGTAGGAGAGGTCTTGGCCGTGACCGGCGATGTAGTAGACGCTCGGGTGGGTGTTCAGTTCCTCCTTGAAGCGGAACGCGTCGTTGTCCTTGAGGAACGACGAGAGCTGCACGGTGCTGCGCCCGTTGGTGGCGAGATCGTTGTCCCAATCGGCGATGTAGATGGCCTCCATGCTGCAGCGATCGACGCACGCCGGGAGCTCGCCCTGCCGGAGCAAGTGGGCGCAGAAGGCGCACTTGCCGACCGTGCCGCGGGCCTGGAAGCCCGGGTACTCGGGGCCGGCGCCGATCGGCACGTTGGTGAAGTCGTCGGGTTGCGAACCCTCGTAGTTGAAGTAGCGGGCGTCGTACGGGCAGGCGGCGATGCAGGCCCGGCAACCGATGCACTTGTCCTGATCGATGAGAACCAGGCCCTCGTCGTCGTAGAACGTGGCGCCCACGGGGCAGACGCGGTAGCAGGGGGCGTTGTGGCACATCATGCACGGTATCGGAAGGTGGAACACCTGCCCCGACTCCGCCGTCATCTTGTGCACCTTGATGTACTGCAGGTCCTTGGGCAGGAAGTGCATCTTCTGGCACGCTTCGGTGCACTTCCCGCAGCCGTCGCAGACCCGGAGGTCGAAGACCATGCTCCAGCGGTGGTGCAGCGCAGGCGGCCGCAGAGGTGTGCCCACCGCTTCGGCACTGAAGCGGATCAGACCGGGAAGGCCGACTGCGGTCAGGGCGACCCCGATGGCGCCCATGCCGAGGGTCTGCAGGAACTCGCGACGATCCAGGCTGCGTGTGTCGGGCTCGGCGACGACCTCGAGCGGAATTCCACGATGCACGGCCCTTTCGGGACCGGGCCGGTTGGATAAGGATGCATGACGCTGCACAATCCACCCCCTCACGGAGCCACCCTCGACGACAAGATGCTTTCGGTGATGGCAGTAAAGCGGATAGACGTGTCCGAGTGACACGGACATTCGTCCCCTACGGGGGTGGGGGGGCGACTTTCATCGACGGCGCCCGCCCTCGTGGCCTCGATGGATGAAAGGCATGCCGAAACGCCTCACGTGGAGGGTGTCAGAATCGCCTCGTGCTCGAGACCGCCGACCCCTCCCCCCTCGAGGCCGCCCTGGCGGCGCGCACGCCGTTCGTCGAGGCCGACCACCGCGGACCGTTCCGCCTGTTCAACGGCCATCTGGAGGGAGACGCGCGCTTCGTCCTCGACGTCTACGCGAGGACGCTGGTGGTCACCCTGCACGCCGAGCGCACCGCCAACGTGGCCGACGACCTCGCGACGGTGATCGGCCGTGTGCTGGGCGCCCTCCCGTGGCTCGACACGGTCGTCGTGAAGGAGCGCGAGGCGGCGAGCGACGAGGCCCGCCGCGGCCGGATCGCCCATCAGCGCCCGGGCAGCACGGGCCCGGACCGCGTCGTCGAAGAGCACGGCGTGCGCTACGCCATCGACCTGACGATGAACCAGGACGCGAGCTTCTACCTCGACACCCGCGGCCTACGGCGTTGGCTCCTCGACCACGCTGCGCACAAGACGGTGCTCAACCTGTTCGCGTACACGGGCAGCCTGGGGGTGGCGGCCCGGGCGGGCGGCGCGGCGCGGGTCGTGCAGACCGACCTCAACCCGCGTTTCCTGAACGTCGCGAAAGCGTCGTACGCGCTCAACGGCTTCCCCGTGGAACGCCGGGACTTCCAGGCGCGCGACTTCTGGTCGTTCGTCAAGGGGCTGAAGCTGCGCGGCGAACGTTACGACATCGTCGTCCTCGATCCGCCCTTCTTCTCCTCCACCCGCGGCGGGACGGTCGACCTGAACCAGGGGATGACGCCGTTGATCAACAAGGTGCGGCCCGTGGTGACGAGCGGCGGCACCCTGGCGGTGGTCAACAACTCGCTGTTCGTGCCCGGGGCGGCGTTCCTGCAGGAGATCGAGGCGTTGTGCGAGGGCGGTTGGCTGGCCCTCGACCGGATCGTCGACGTGCCGGCCGACGTCGCCGGATACCCGTCGACCCGCCGCGGTGAGCCCGTCGCCGATCCCGCGCCGTTCGTCCACTCGACGAAGATCGTGCTCCTGAACGTGCGGCACCGCGCGTGAGGGACGCAGCGGGGCGCGCCCTCGCCGCGCTGTGGCGCGCGTGGCCAGGGAGCGATCGACGCCGGCTGCTGCCGGCGCTCGTCGGCCTGGTCCTCCTCGCCTCGACCGCGACACCCGCCCAGGAGCCTCTCCCAGCCAGCATGCCGGGGGCCGTCGTACCCGGCGGTACCGTCGAAAGGGTCCCGGACGTCGGTCCCTGGACCCACGGCGACGCCCTGGCCGCCGAGCTCCGCACCCCACGGTCGGCCCTCGAGACCTTCCTCGAGGCAGCGGCCGACGAGCGCTGGTGGGAAGCCGCCGGGGTCCTGAACCTCTCGGACGTCCCCGCGAGCGAGCGTCGCGACGTGGGCCCCGACCTCGCGCAGAAGCTCTTCTTCGTGATCGATCGTCGTCTCGACATCCCCTGGCGCGACGTGCCCGACCGACCCGATGGCGCCAGGGACGTGTCGGCGCCCCTCATGGGCGACGGCGAAACGCTGGGCGCGCCGGCGCCCCGGCACAACCTGAGGGTGGGCGACATCGCCGCCGGGATCGCCCCCGTGGAGATCCGGCTCGAGCGCGTCCAACCCCCCGACATGGCGCCCATCTGGCTGATCGCGCGGAGCACGGTCCGCTCGATCGACACGCTCTACGAGCATCATGGACCGGGTTGGCTCGACCGGACCGCGCCGGCGTGGGCGTTGGCGACCTTCGGTGCGACGCCCGTCTGGCAGTGGCTGGGCCTCCTCCTCGTCGCCGCGTTCTCGCTGGCCGTCGGGTTCGGGGTTCAGCGGCTGGTCCTGCGGTGGCTGGCGTCCTCGGAACGCCGTCGTCTCCGCGGCTTGGTGACGGACGTGGCTCGGCCGCTGGCGCTGCTCGCCACCGTCTCGGTGTTGTGGTTGGCCATCGGTACGCTGCTGACGCTCACCGGGCCGCTCAGCCGCTGGGTGTCGACCTCGCTCACGGCTCTGTTCGTCGTGGCGGTCACCTGGCTCGCCATGAACGTCGTCAACTCGCTGTCCGAGTTCGTGGTGAAGGAACGGCTCAAGGGCATGGCCGAGTCGGACGCGGCGCGCGCACGGCTGCACCTGACGAACCTGTCGGTGGCGCGCCGAGCGATCGTGTTCACCGTCCTCCTGATCGGCCTGGCGGTCGCCCTGGCCCAGTTCGACGCGTTCCGAACCTTGGGCGCGTCGCTGCTGGCCTCGGCGGGCGTCGCCGGCATCGTCCTGGGCGTCGCCGCCCAGGGCTCGCTCAGCAACGTCATGGCCGGCATCCAGATCGCCCTGACGCAACTGGTGCGGATCGGCGACACGGTGTACTTCGAGGACAACTGGGGCACCATCGAGGACATCACCTACACGTTCGTGATCATCCGCACTTGGGACCAACGGCGCATCGCCGTGCCCAACCGCTACGTCATCGCCCACCCGCTGGAGAACTGGGAGATGACCAACCCGAACATGATCATGCCGGTCCTGTTGCACGTCGATTACCGGACGCCCATCGACGTTCTGCGGCGCCGCTACGTCGAGGTGCTCGAGGCGGCCGAGGACTGGGACCGCGAGCAGGCGCCGAGCCTCCAGGTCGTCGACGCCAAGGAGGACGTCCTGCAGGTGCGCGTGCTGTGCAGCGCCAAGGACGCGACCACCGCCTGGGACCTGCATTGCCACGTCCGTGAGGAGCTCGTGGCGTTCTTGCGGACGTGGGACGACGGGCGTTACCTGCCACGCGCCCGGGTCGACGTCGCTGGCGACGGATCGCTCGGCCCCGAGGAACCGGCGTGAGGCGTGCGTGGCCGCGTTCGTGGCGCCCGCGACTCTCGGCGCTGCTCCCCTCCGTCCCCACCCGCTTCGACGGCCCCGCCGGGACGCGGTGGTTCGCCGTGGCGTACCTGAGCCTCATCACGCTGCGCAGTCTCGTCCACGTGTTCGCACCAGACGGTGGGGCCGGCTCGATCGCCACGGTCGACGTGGCGGTGGCGGGGGGCGCCAACATCGTCGCGATGTTCGGCCAATGGGGCGCCATCCAGCTGCTGCTCGCCGGGTTGCTGTGGACGCTGCTCATCCGATACCGCGGCTTCGTCCCGCTGATCCTGCTCGTCTTCCTCGTCGAGCCCTTCCTGCGCGAGGTCTCGGGGCAGCTCAAACCGCTCGAGACACTCGGCACCGCGCCAGGCGCCCTGTTGAACGGGCTCGCGGTGCCCGTGATCGCCGTGGCGCTGTGGCTGTCGCTGTGCCCGACGCGGGAACGGGCGACCGACACCGCCCCGAGAACCACCTGATCAGGTGTGCGTCCCCTGGCCGGGCGCTCCGGCACGGCCCGTCATGCTGGAATGGACCATGCCCGATCTAGAACCCCTCATCGGGTACCCCGACGTCGACGACGCCGAGCGGCTGCGCCGTGCCGAGGCCTTCGAGGCCGCCATGCGCTCACGGCGCACCGTCCGCCAGTTCGCCGACGCGCCGGTGCCCCGCGGCGTCATCGAGAGCGCGATCCGCACGGCCGCCCGCGCGCCCAGTGGCGCCAACAAGCAGCCGTGGACGTTCGTGGCGGTGGCCGAACCAGCCCTCAAGCGCCGCATCCGCGAGGCGGCCGAGGCCGAGGAGCGCGCCTTCTACGGCGGCCGCGCGCCACAGGACTGGCTCGACGCGCTGCAGCCCTTCGGCACCGACGCCGACAAGCCCTTCCTCGAGACGGCGCCCTGGCTGATCGCGGTGTTCGGTCAGGCCCACGGCGTGCACGACGATGGCAGCGTCGAGAAGCACTACTACGTCAAGGAGTCGGTGGGGATCGCCACGGGCTTCTTGCTCGCGGCGCTGCACCATGCGGGTCTCGCCACGCTCACCCACACGCCCAGCCCGATGAACTTCCTTCGCGACGTCCTGGGGCGACCGGCGCACGAGCAGGCCTTCGTGCTCGTCGTGACGGGGCTCCCGGCCGCCGATGCGACCGTGCCCAGGATCGACAAGAAGGCGCTGGACGAGGTGGCGCGGTTCGTCGTCGGGATGAGGGGTGAGGGCGCGTGAAGACGCCGACGCCAGGAGGCCGCGACCCGCGTTCCGGGTTCGGGGGCGTAGGGTCGGCGGCGTGACCGCGCCCCGCGCCGACCGCCCCTCGGACACCCCCCCGACCTGCGTGTCCCGTAGCGATTGCCCGGCCAGGGGCGGACAACGTCTGCTCACCGTCCTGGCCGCCACGGTGATGGTCTACGTGGTCCTCGCGCTCGTGGCCCCCCTCGTCTTGGACGAGGCGCCGGCCGGGGCGCAGGCGACGGAGGCCCAGGCCGAAGCGCTCGATGCGCCGGGCGACCTGCGCCTGGGCGCGGCGCCGGTCAGCATGCCGACCATCGGCGAGTGAGGCGGCCGGGCCCACGTTCCTCCGCCCGTCAGCCGCGGCCCTCGCGCACGACCCCGTGCTCCGGCGCCACGATGGCTGCCGGCCGAGCGGATCGAGGCGATGAGCGGAAGCGGTTCCCACACCCGTCCTGCGCGATGCCGTAGCCTCATGGTACGGAGCACCCGCGGCCGAGGAGGACGATGACGACGAGACGCGACGAGGACCGTCCACGACCGGGCGACCCGGCCGCGCTCCACCCCGATCTCCGCGGCGTCCGCTTCTTCACCGTGCCGTTCCACCGTCGCCGCCTGCTGCCGCTCTGGCGGCTGGGGTTGCGCCTCACACGGCCGGTCGACACGGCGGGTGTCGAGGTGAGCCGGCAGGAGATCGACGGCGTCGGTCTCCGCGTCTACCGGCCCGTCGAGCGTCGCTCGGGGGCGGCGCTGCTGTGGCTGCACGGCGGTGGCTTCATCGTCGGCCAGCCCAGCATGGACGACGCACGCTGCGCCCGTTTCGCCCGCGAGCTCGGGCTCGTGGTCGTGTCGGTCGACTACCGGCTCGCGCCCGAGCACCCGTTCCCGGCCGCGCTCGACGACGCGGCGACCGCGTGGCGTTGGCTGCTGAACGCGGGCGGCGTGGACGCCCACCGCATCGCCGTCGGCGGCGAGAGCGCGGGCGGCGGCCTCGCCGCATGCCTCGCACAAAGACTGAGCGACGAGGGCGGCGTGCCACCCGCCGCGCAACTGCTCGTCTACCCGATGCTCGACGACCGGACGGCCGCCCGGCGCGACCTCGACGATGCCGGGCACCTGGTGTGGCACAACCTCAGCAACCGCGCGGGCTGGTCGGCGTACCTCGGTCGGGCGCCCGGTGGCGAGCCGCCAGCCTACGCGGCCGCCAGTCGCCGTGAGGACCTGCAGGGCCTGCCGCCCGCCTGGATCGGCGTCGGCGGGCTCGACCTGTTCCGCGAGGAAGCGCACGCGTACGCGTGCCGGCTCGAAGCGGCCGGCGTGCCGGTCGTGCGGCACGACGTGCCGGGGGCGCCACACGGGTTCGTGGTGTTCGCACCGCTTGCCCCGATCACCCGAACGTTCGAGAACGCTCAGATCGACTTCCTGCGCGACCGCTTGGCGCCCCCGACCTGACCCCTCAGCGCCCCTCGGCGAAGCGCAGCAGGCGCGCCGCGAAGTCGGCGCCCACGCGCGGCTCGTGGCCCCCGCCGTCGATGCGCCAACGCACCACCCGTCGGCCCTCAGGACAGGTGGCCTCGAGCGGCACCGTCTCGGCGCCGTCGACCTTGCCGTCGAAGTCGAACGGCGTGCCCGCGACGAAGGCGCCGCAACCCGCGCCGCTCGCGAACGCCTCCGCCGTCGCCAGCGCGCCCGTGTAGGGCGGGAAGTTGAACAGCTGTCCCCCTTCGTAGGCGATGACCGCGTCGTCGGTGCCATGGATGAGAAGCACGCTCGGCGGCCCGCCCGCGTCGCAGTCGACCGGTGGGTCGTCGAGCGCGCCGGCGATCGTGATCACCGCGGCGAACCGATCGGGGTACCGACACGCGAGCCGGTGGGCCATGAAGCCGCCGTTGGAGTGGCCGAACAGCGAGCACGTCGGACACGGCCACCTGCGCCTCGATCTCGTCGATGACACGCAACAGGTACGCCTCGTCGTCGACGTCGAAGCCGAAGAGGTTGCAGCAGGCCGACGCGGCGTTCCAGAAGCGCCGGCCCAAGGTGTCGAGGACGCCCTCGGGGCGCACCACCAGCGCCCCCGCGACGGCCGCCCCGGCCGCGAGCGGGAAGGTCTCCTCGATGTTGCGGGCGCTCGACATGTAGCCGTGCAGCACCACGATGAGCGGCGTCGGTTCGGTGGCGTCGAAGCCCGGCGGTGGCACCACCACGGCCGGACGCGCACCGCCCACCACGAAGGCGCCGGGGTCGAGCGGGACCGTGCCGCACGCCGTGAGCAGCGCGCCGGCCAGCGCCACCAGCGCGAGGGACCGGAACACGTGCATGGGCCACGCTACCGTCCCCGCATGTGAAACCGCCGGCGCCTGCCTCACGCCGCCCCCAGCACCCGTCGGAGCACCACCTCGGGCGCCGCTTCGACGCCATGCGGCCGGAACGTGGCGCACAGCGAGGCGGCGTCGCGCGCCAGCAACGTGCGCGCCTCGCGGTGGTCGGCCTCGACCGCTTGCGGCAGGTCGATGACCACGATCGCCCCCTGCCACCACAGCAGGTTGTAGGTCGAGAAGTCGCCGTGGACCACGTCGTGGCGCCACATCTTGGCGAGCGCGTCGACCGCGTCCTCGAAGGCGCGCCGTCCCTCGACGGGCGACAACCGCAGGTCGGACAGGCGTGGCGCGGGACCGGCTTCGTCGCCGACGTAGCGCATCAGCACGACCTCGCCGGCCGCGCCGATGTCGGACGGGTCCGGACCGACGAGCGGCTCGGGCACCGGCACGCCGGCCTCGCGCAGACGCCAGAGCATGGCGTACTCGTGCGCCGCCCACAGCCGTCCTTGGGCCCGCCGCCCGGCTTCGGAGCGCTGGGCGATGGCCTTCTCCAGCCGCGCATCGCCGATGAAGCGGCCCGCGCGGTAGCGGCCGTCGTTCTTGAACGAACGCACGGCCAGGTCGCGGTACACCTTCACGGCCGCCAGCCCGGCACGCGTGCGCCCCAGGTACACGGTGGCTTCCTTGCCGCTCTTGAGCTCGCCCTCGACGCTGTCGAGGTAGCCGCGCTCGATCAGCCAGGCGATCTCGGCGAGCGGCGCCGCCTCGTCGCGTTCGGGGACGAGGTCGGCCGCACGGAGCCGACCGCGGGGTTTGCGCCGGTCACGTCGCCGGCCGAAGGTCTCGAACGAAGGGTCGTGGGACTCCGGATCGATGGATCGTGTCAGGGGAGGTCCTCCTGCGCACCCGAAGGCGAAGGCGCCGTCGGGCAGAGCGCCGGCGAAGGCCGACGCAGGGCTGAACTTGGCCGAGGACCGTCGTCCTGGGCCGATGAAGCTCAGCGCGCAGGAACGGTCTCGGAACGGCGGTGGAGTGTCTGCACAGGTTCGTGTCCCATGGCTCCACCTCCTTTCCTCGAACGCCAGGAGGATAGGCTATCGGCGTGAGGGCGTCAAGCTCGTCCGGCTCGTGCGCGCCCGTGAGCGTGCTTCGTTGAACCTGCCCGACCTCCTGGCGCAGACCCACTTCACGGAACCGGCGACGTTGCTCGCCGGACTCGTGGCGGTGGTGCTCGTCGGCCTGTCGAAGGGGGGGTTGGGCGGGGCCTTCGCGCTGATGGGGGTGCCGGTCCTGGCGCTGGTGATGCCGCCGGTGCAGGCGGCCGCGCTGCTGCTGCCGCTGCTGCTCATGATGGACGCGGTCAGCCTCTGGGCGTGGCGCGGTTACTTCGACCGCGGCACGCTGCGCGCCATGCTGCCCGCCGCGATCGGGGGCGTCGGGCTCGGTTGGCTCACCGCCGCAGCCACGCCCGACGCCCTCGTGCGGCTGATCGTGGGGCTGGTGGCGCTGGCGTTCGTGCTGCGCTCGCTGCGGCCCGCGGTCGCGGCCGCCTCCCTGAAGCCGCGCAGGTTCTCGGCCCCGTTCTGGGGCACCCTGGCCGGCTTCACCTCGTTCGTGGCCCACGCCGGCGGCCCGCCTTACCAGATCCACACCCTGCCGCTCCGACTCGACCCGAAGCTCTACACGGGCACGGCGGTGGTGTTCTTCGCCGCCGTGAACGTGGCCAAGCTCATACCGTACTCGGCCCTCGGTCAGCTCGATGGGCGCACCCTGCGCTCGGCCGCCGTGCTGTTGCCCGTGGCCATCGTGGCGGTCTTGGCCGGCGCCGCCCTCGTACGACGCATGCGACCGACCGTCTTCTACCCGTTCATGTACGCGATGATCGCGCTGGTGTCGTTGCGCCTCGTCTACGAGGGCGTACGCGGCTTGCTGTAGTCGGCGCGGCGACGACGCCGGGCGAGCCGCGGTTCAGGCTCGGCCGGGCGGCCGTCCGTACTCACTGCGCACGGGATGGAACACGTCGATGACGTGAGCAGCCTCGAGGACGCGGGCGCCGTGCGGCACGTTCGACGGCAGCACGACGCTCTCGCCGGCACCGACGCGGCGCGTCTCGCCCTCGACCGTCACCTCGAGCGCGCCGCTCACGACGTGCAGGATCTGTTCGTGGGGGTGGGCGTGCTCGGGTAGGAGCGTGCCGTCGGCCAGGTCCCAGAAGGCGAGGGTCATCTGGCTGGCATGCACGACGCCGCCCTCGATGCCTGCGAACGGCTCGTGCCTCGGCGTGTTCGCCTCGTTGAAGTACAGCATGGGGCTCCCTTCGGGTCGGCGGGAATCATAGCGCGCCCCCTCCTCCGCGCGCCGCGCCGGCGGACCGGGTGAGCCCCTGGTCGCTACGCTTCGCCCTTGTCGCCGGCCTCCTTGCGCGCCGCCACCACCTTCGTGACCAGGTCGGGCAGGTGCTCGAAGGCCTCGGCCAGGCGACCGCCCTTGCCGGGCGCGGCCATGATCTGCACGTCGCCGCCGCGGAGCACGATGAAGGCGGCCGGCTCGACGCGCACGCCACCGCCCCCACCCACGCCCGTCCCCTTGCCGGTTCCGGACTCCTTCGGCGACGACCCCTCCCCCTCGCCACCGCCGGCGCCCACGCCCACGGCGAGGCGGATGACCGGGATGATCGTGGTGTCGGCGAACGTCATCGGGGCTCCGACGATCGTCTCCGTCGTCGCCAACTGGCGGAACTCCGCCATCAGACCGTTCATGAACTCCTTGGCCACCATGTCGTCTTCGTCTCCTCTCGAGGCGATCGCGGGTCACGCCTAGGCGCGTCGAAGCGATCGCCGTCGTTCCTGCCAGTAGGTCCAACCGAGCCGTGCGGCGGCGGGCACCAAGCGCACCGGCTGCAATCGGAGCGCGAGCTCCGCGGCGCCGCGCGGTTCCGTCGTCGTGAAGTCCGCGGCCCAACGCACGTCGGCGCCCGGCCAGGTCCCGTCTAGCGCACCGAGCAGCGCGCACCCGAACCCGTAGACCTCGCCGGTCCAGGCGGGATCGTCGCTCGCGAAGACGGCCTCGACGTGCCATCGATCGACGTGGAGGTGGCGCCAGGCGCGATGCGCTTCACGCCAACCGGTGCGCGCGAGGCGGCGGTAGCCGGCGAAGGAGATCCGAACCCGGTCCGTGCGTTTCCGCGGCTTCTTCGGCGCACTGCGATCGTCGGCGGCGTCGCCATCCGCGGCCGGCGACCGGTCCCGCCGCAACGACGTGCGCGCCACGGTCCAGCCCAGGAGCCGCACCACGAGGCGGTCGGCAGCCTGATCGACCTCGACCTCGATCACGCCCCATCGACCGCACCCCGAGGCGGCACCGGGCGCCCATTGCCCCTCGATGCGGAGCCACGACAACAGGGCACCGAGGACGATCACCATCGTCAAGGCGACGAGGACACCCAGCACGGCAGCCACCCACACCAAGACGGTCATGCGACCTCCAGGCTTCAGGCGCGTCGCAGCGCTCGTCCGGGCGACGGGCGCGCGAACGCAATCCCAGCCTAGCGAGCCGCGCCAGGTCATTCGTCACCGCCCGTCGTCGGCTATTCCATGTGACACCCATTGACATCAATACGCCCGTTCCCTAGGATGAACGCCGACGCGAGAGGAGATCCCGTGGCCCGGACCTACGACATGACCCGGCGTGCCCGCGCGGCCGCCGAGACCGCCGAGCGCATCGCCGCCGCGACCGAGGCGCTGCTCGGCTCCGTGTCCGTCGGCGACGTCACGCTCGGATCCATCGCGCGCGGAGCGGGCGTCACGGTCCAGACCGTGCTGCGCCACATGGGCTCGCGCGAGGGCTGCCTCGACGCCGTGGGCGAGCGCGTGCGTGTGCGCGTCGAAGCACAACGGGGACACACCACGCCAGGCGACGTCGACGGTGCGGTGGCGAGCCTCGTCGCGCATTACGAGGCCGAGGGGCGCCTGATGCTCAACCTGCTCGCCCAGGAAGCGAGCGACGATCCAGCGCCCCGACGCGCCGTCCACGAAGGGCGCGCCTACCACCGCGCGTGGGCCGTGCGCCTCTTCGGCCCCTGGCCGTCCGACCCCGACCCGGCCGTCGTCGACGCGCTCGTCGCCGCCACCGACCTCTACGTGTGGAAGCTGCTGCGCCTCGACCTGGGGCGCTCGGCGTCCCACACCGAAGCGGTCATGGTCCGCCTCGTCCGCGCCGCCCTGAAGGGACCGACATGAGCACCGTCTTGATCTACACCTCGCCCGCCCGCGGCCACCTCTACCCGATGATGGACGTCGCCCGCGCGCTGCGCTCGGCGGGACACCGGGTCGTGATCCAGACGCTGGCCGACGAGCGCGACCGGGTGCGCGCCGAAGGGCTCGAGCACCGACCGATCGCGCCCGCGATCGAGGCCCTGCCGTTGACCGACTACCGCGGTGCGAACCCGATCGCCCAGATCCGGGCCGCCTTCGAGGGCTGGGCCGAACGCGCGCCGTTCGAGGTCGTCGACCTCCGCGCCACCACCGCCGAGCTCGGGCCCGACCTGCTCGTCGTCGACGCCAACACCTGGGGAGCCGCCGCCTTCGCCGAGACCCAGCGACGGCGCTGGGCGATGTTCCTGCCCTACGCCCTGCCGGTCGCCTCGCGCGACACCCCGGCCTTCGGACCCGGCTTCCCACCGCCGCGCCACGCCCTCGACCGCCTGCGGGACCGGGCCGTCTGGGCCGCGCTCGGCCCCGCCGTCCGGCGGCCCCTGGCGCGTCTGGGCGCCCTCCGCGACGACCTCGGTGTGCCTCGGCTCGGCGGCTACCAGGACCTGTTCCTGCGCTCCGACGCGCTGCTCTACCTGACCGCCGAACCGTTCGACTACCCGCGCTCGAGCTGGCCCCCCCACGTCCACGCCATCGGCCCCGGGCTCTGGGCGCCGCCCGGCGAGGCGCCCGCCTGGCTCCACGACCTGCCCCGACCGCGGGTGCTCGTCAGCGTGTCGACCGAGTTCCAGGACGACGGTGCCATCATCGACGCCGCGCTCGAGGCGCTGCGCGACGAAGCCGGCAGCGTGGTGGTGACCACGTCGGCGCTCGATCCCGCCGGCTTCCACGCGCCGCACGAACGCGTGCGCATCGTGCGCTTCCTGCCCCACGCGGCCGTCATCCCCCACGTCGACGTCGTGGTGACCCACGGCGGCATGGGCACCACCCAGCGCGCCCTCGCGGCCGGCGTGCCGGTGTGCGTGATCCCATGGGGACGCGATCAGAGCGAATCGGCGCGCCGAGCCGAGGTGAGCGGCGCGGGCACCACCCTTCCCCGCGCCCGGCTGACACCCCGACGGCTGCGTGCGGCGATCCGCGAAGCCCGGTCGCGCAAGGCGGGGGCGGAGCGGGTGGCCGCGGGCTTCCGTGGCGCAGGCGGCGCGGCGCGCGCCGTCGAGGTGCTCGAGCGACTCATGGCCGGGCCGATCGCGCCGGAACGCGAGGTCGTGGGGTCGGCCGGCTAGCGGCTGGCGGGACGGCCGCGCACCCAAGACAGGCGTGCCGCACGCGCGCCCCCGCGCACGAGGGCCTCGCGACGGATATGGTCAGCGCCGATGGCGAAGGCAGGCGGGACTGGCCCGGCTTCCCGTCACGAGGAGCGTGAGACCATGGACACCTCGATCTTCCGCGGCTGCCTGACGGCGATCATGACCCCCTGCGACGCGGCCGGGACGCCCGACTTCGACGTCCTCGTCCGCAAGGCGCGAGAGCTCGTCGACGCCGGCATGCGCGGCGTCGTCTACTGCGGCTCGATGGGCGACTGGCCGCTGCTGACCGACGAACAGCGGCAGGAGGGCGTGCGCCGCTTGGTCGAAGCCGGCGTGCCCGTGGTCGTGGGGACGGGCGCGCAGAGTCCGGCGCGGGCCGCCGCCCACGCCGCGCACGCCCGCGACGTCGGCGCCCAGGGGCTCATGGTGATCCCGCGGCTGATGTCGCGCGGGACCTCCGCGGCGGCGCAACGCGACCACATCGCCGGCGTGCTCGGCGCCGCGCCCAACCTGCCGGCCGTGATCTACAACAGCCCCTACTACGGGTACGAGACGGGCCCGGCGCTCTTCTTCGACCTCCGCCGCGACCATCGGAACCTGGTGGGCTTCAAGGAGTTCGGCGGCGCGGACGCCCTGACCCGGGCGGCCGAACACATCACGCACGCGGACGACGACCTCCTGCTGCTCGTCGGCGTCGACACGCAGGTGTTCCACGGCTTCGTGCACTGCGGCGCGGTCGGCGCCATCACGGGCGTGGGCAACTGCCTCCCCGCCGAGGTCCTCCGGCTGATCGAGTTGAGCCGCGCGGGTGCCGCGGGCGACGCCGAGGCGACGCGCCTCGCCCGCGAGCTCGACGACGCGCTGCACGTGCTGTCGACCTTCGACGAGGGTCCCGACCTGGTGCTGTACTACAAGTACCTGGCCACGCTGCTGGGCGACGATGCGTACGCGCATCCCGTGCATCCGAGCGACGCGCTCAGCGCCAGCCAGCGGGGCTTCGCCGAGGCGCAACTGCGGCAGTTCCAGGCGTGGTGGCGTTCGTGGCCGGGGAGAGCGGAAGCGACGGCGACGGCACAGGCCCGCTAGCCCGGCGCGACAGGGCGAACGGTCACGTGGGGGCCGGTGGAGCGGGGCCTCTTCCCCGTATCCTGGTGACGCCCGAGGCGACCGGCGCTGCCGGCGTCTCCCATGCACACCCCCGCTCCGTCGAGGCGTCCGCTCTCGAGGGGAGCGGCGGCCGATTGGAGCGAACGTGAGCGACGTCAGCGCCTGCCCGGTCCACACCACCCCGACCTCGAGCCCCGCCCCCCGTGCCCGATCGAACCGTGAATGGTGGCCCAACGGGCTGAACCTCGGGATCCTCCGACAGCACGCCCCGTCGTCGGACCCGATGGGACCCGACTTCGACTACGCGGCCGCCTTCGCCGCGCTCGACCTGGCCGCCGTCAAGCGCGACCTGCACGCTCTGATGACCGATTCGCAGGATTGGTGGCCGGCCGATTACGGCCACTACGGCCCCCTCTTCATCCGCATGGCGTGGCACAGCGCCGGCACGTACCGCACCGGCGACGGCCGCGGCGGCGCGTCCACCGGCACGCAGCGCTTCGCGCCCCTCAACAGCTGGCCCGACAACGCCAACCTCGACAAGGCGCGCCGGCTGCTGTGGCCGATCAAGCGCAAGTACGGACGCGCCATCTCCTGGGCGGACCTGATGGTCCTCGCCGGCAACGTCGCGCTGGAGTCGATGGGGTTCAAGACCTTCGGCTTCGCAGGCGGCCGCGTCGACGTCTGGGAGCCCGAGCAGGACGTCTACTGGGGCAAGGAGGCGGCCTGGCTCGGCGACGAACGCTACGCCGGCGAGCGCGAGCTCGAGAACCCGCTCGCCGCTGTCCAGATGGGGTTGATCTACGTCAACCCCGAGGGCCCGAACGGTAAGCCCGACCCCCTCGCCGCCGCCCACGACATCCGCGAGACCTTCGCCCGTATGGCGATGAACGACGAGGAGACCGTCGCGCTCATCGCCGGCGGTCACACCTTCGGCAAGACCCACGGCGCCGGCGACGCCGCGTTGGTGGGCCGCGAGCCCGAGGGCGCCGACATCGTCGAACAGGGCCTGGGTTGGACCAGCCGCTTCGAGAGCGGCCGGGGCGTCCACACCATCACGAGCGGCCTCGAGGGCGCCTGGACGCCCACCCCCACGAGCTGGGACAACAGCTTCTTCGACACCCTGTTCGGGTACGAGTGGGAGCTCACCAAGAGCCCGGCCGGCGCCTACCAGTGGACGCCCACCGACCCGGCCGCGGCGACGACGGTGCCGGACGCCCACGACCCGAACCTGCGGCACGCCCCGATGATGGCCACCACCGATCTGGCGCTGCGCATGGACCCGATCTATGAACCGATCTCGCGGCGCTTCCACGAGAACCCGGATCAGCTGGCCGACGCCTTCGCACGCGCCTGGTTCAAGCTCACCCACCGCGACATGGGCCCGCGCGCCCGCTACCTCGGTCCCGAGGTCCCGGCCGAGGAGCTCATCTGGCAGGACCCGGTGCCCGCCGTCGATCACCCGCTCGTGGACGAGGCCGACGCGGCCGCGCTCAAGGAGAAGATCCTGGCGTCGGGCCTGTCGGTCGCCGACCTGGTGTTCACCGCCTGGGCCTCGGCGTCCACCTTCCGTGGCTCCGACAAGCGCGGTGGCGCCAACGGCGCGCGCATCCGCCTCGCCCCGCAGAAGGACTGGGAAGGCAACGACCCGGAGCGGATCGCCAAGGTGCTGGACGTGCTCGAGGGCATCGGCCGCGACTTCGAGACCTCACGCACCGACGGCAAGCGCGTCTCGCTCGCCGACCTGATCGTCCTGGCGGGTGACGCTGCGATCGAGAAGGCCGCCCGCGAGGGAGGCTTCGACGTCACCGTCCCCTTCACGCCGGGCCGCACCGACGCCTCGCCCGAGCAGACCGATGCCGAGGCCTTCGAGCCCCTGGAGCCCGTCGCCGACGGCTTCCGCAACTACCTCAAGACCACGTACAGCGTCTCGGCCGAGGAGCTGCTGGTCGACAAGGCGCAGCTGCTCACCCTCAGCGTCCCCGAGATGACCGTGCTGGTGGGCGGCCTGCGCGTGCTCGGCGCCAACGCGGGCGGCTCGACGCACGGCGTGTTCACCGACCGCCCCGGCGTCCTCTCCAACGACTTCTTCGTGCACCTGCTCGACATGGGCGTCGGCTGGGCGCCGAAGGGCGAGGGCGAAGACGTCTTCGCCGCGCACGACCGGACGACCGGCGAGGTGCGCTGGACGGCCACCCGGGTCGACCTCGTGTTCGGCTCGAACTCCGAGCTGCGCGCGCTGGCCGAGGTCTACGCCGCCGACGACGCCCGCGAGACGTTCGCGCGGGACTTCGTGGCGGCTTGGCACAAGGTGATGGAGCTCGATCGGTTCGACGTGCGGTGAACGTCGAAGGCGGCACAGCCCGCGGATAGGGAAGCTCGTGGGCCGCGACGGAACCCTCCGTCGCGGCCCACATGGTCTCACTCGCGCCAGATGGGCCAGGTGGCCGTCTCCAACCTCTCGCGCTCCTCCGCGGGTCGCCCCGCCTGCCGCAGGAGCGCCAGGACCTGACCTCGGTGGTGCGCGTCGTGCACGATGCAGTGCACGATGAGTTGGGACGGATGCGAGGCGTAGGCGGCCTCGAACCGTCGCCCCTCGTTCACGGCCGTCCGCACGGCGTCACGGATCGCGGCGTCGCCCTCGTCGAAGGCCGCCTGCAGGTCCTCGATGCGCTCGGCCCGCAGCCAGTTCGGGGCGGCTTCGTCCGTCGCGTCGGCGATCCGCTGCGCATGCTCGGGCGACACACGCATCAACCAGTCGCGTCGGAACCCGACGATGTCGGCGAGGTGCTGGCCGATCGTGAACCCGCCGACGCCGTCGCTGTGGTCCAGGTCGCGCATGTCCAGGGTCGAGAGAACCGCACGGTTGACCCGCGCGTTGCGGTCGAACGCCTCGAAGACCTGTTCGAGCTCCTTGGGCATGGCCACGTCCGTCTCCCCTCGAGCGTGTGCGGCGCGTCGTACCGGCCGTCTTCCACGCCAGGTCGGGAGCTTAGCAGTCGGCGCTCCGGTGCGGTCACGTGGCGAGCTCGTGCAGGAGCAACGCGTACGCCTCCTGGCCGCGCCGTAGGCTCGACAGGCGGTAGAACTCGTTCGGTGCGTGCACGTTCTCGTCGCTCAGGCCGAAGGCCAGGTCGACGGTGTACGCCCCGAGCGCCTCGAGGAACATCCCGACCACCGGGATGCTGCCGCCGACCCGGACGAAGTACGGCTCCTTGCCGTAGAGCTGGCGCAGCACCGCCGCCGCGGCGACGTTGCCCGGGTGGTCGAAGGGCATCTCGTAGGGCATCGCCGAGTTCGCGAGCTTCTGCACCGTCACCCGCACGCCGGGAGGAGCGACCTGGCGCACGTGCGCCTCGATCAGGTCGGCCACCGCCGCGGGTGTCTGGTCGGCCACGAGCCGGCAGGTGATCTTGGCGTGGGCTTCGTTGGGCAGCACCGTCTTGACGCCGTCGCCCTGGAAGCCGCCCCAGATGCCGTTCACCTCGAGGGTGGGCCGCGCCCAGGCGCGCTCGAGGGTGGTGTAGCCGGGCTCGCCGTACAGCGCGTCGACCTGCAGGTCGCGCATGTAGCTCGCCTCGTCGAAACCCACCGCGGCGATCCGCGCGCGATCGTCCTCGGTCAGGTCGCGGACGTCGTCGTAGAAACCGTCGATGGCGATCTTCCCGTCGGCGTCGCGCATGCTGGCGAGGATGTGGGAGAGCGCATGGATCGGGTTTGCGACCGCGCCGCCGTACATGCCGGAGTGGAGGTCGCGGTAGGCGCCCTTCACGTCGATCTGCAGGGCACAGAGACCCTTGAACGCCAGCGTCAGCGAGGGCTGGTCCTCGGCCCACTGCCCACCGTCGGCGCTGACGACCATGTCGCAGGCGAAACGCTCGCGGTTCGCCGCCACGAACGGGCCCATCGTCGGGCTGCCGATCTCCTCTTGCCCTTCGAAGAAGAACTTGACGTTGACGGGGAGCGTCCCCTCGGTCTTCAGCAGAGCTTCGACCGCCAGGATCGGCGCCAACATGCCGCCCTTGTCGTCGGAGGCGCCACGAGCGTAGACGCGGCCGTCGCGCACCTGCGGATCGAACGGGTCGGCGTCCCACAGCGCGAGCGGATCGACCGGTTGCGTGTCGAAATGGCCGTAGATGAGGACCGTCGGCTGACCGGGCGCGTGCAGGTGCTCCGCGTACACCATCGGGTGCCCGCCGGTCTCCAGGATCTCGACGCCCTCCATGCCGGCGGCCGTGACGCGCTCGGCCACCCATCGCGCGGCGCGCCGGACGTCCTGGGCATGTTCCGGCAGGCTCGAGATGCTCGGGATGCGGCAGAGGTCGAGGTACTCCTCGACGAACCGGGGCTGCTCACGATCGAGGTACGTCGTCCATGCGCGCGGCTTGGTCATGTTTCGAACGTACCGCGCGGCGACGCGTCACCGCCGCACGCCGACTTCGGGCGAGGACGTCAGCCGCAGCCGACGCAGCCGCCGCCCCTCAGCATGGCCAAGCGGCCCTCGATCGCCAGCGACGTCGGCGTCGCCGCCAACCCACCGAGCGACGTGCAGCGGTGCTCGCGCGGCATGCGTTCGGCCACGGCCTTCGCCGCGTCGACGACCTCGTCGAGCGGGATGAGCGGGTCGAAGCCGGCGAGCGCCATGTTGGCGCACGAGAGCGCGTTGGCGGCCGCCATGACGTTCTTGCCCAGACACGGCGCCTCGACCCGGTTGGCGATCGGGTCGCAGATCAGGCCGAGCATGCTCTGGAGCGCCATCGACGCAGCGGCCAGCGCCTGGTCGCGCGTGCCGTCCGCCAGGGTGACGAGCGCGGCGGCCGCCATGCACGCCGCGGCGCCACCCTCCGCCTGGCAGCCGCCGACCTCGGCGGCGAAGGTCCAGCGGGTGGTGAAGACGACGCCGACGAGGCCGGCGGCGAGCATCGCCCGGGCCATGTCCTCCTCGCCCAGCCCCATCGCCTCGGCCATCGCGATGACCGCGCCGGGCAAGCCCGCGCACGCGCCCGCGGTGGGGGCGGCAACGATGACGCCCATGGAGCTCTTCACCTCCATGAGCGCGGTGACGTAGAGCACGATGCGGTTGAGCGCCCCGCCGTCGAGCAATCGACCCGCCTCCATCATCTCCAGGAAACGCCCGCTCTGGTGCCCGAGGACGCGGTCCTCGTAGTGCGTCCCCTCGATCCCCTGAGCGATCGACCGCCGCAGGATGCGCACGATGTCGACCATCTTCGCGACGATCGTGTCCTCGTCGAAGCCGCTGCGCGCCTTCTCGTACTCGACGGCCAGACGCCACAGCGGCGTGTGGCGATCGCCGTCGTGCGCCAACAGTTCGGCGCTGCCGGTGAAAGGCAGCCGCACGCCCTGGCGTGAGGGCACGGGCAGCACCCGCCCCAGACGCCGGACACGCATCGGCTTCAGGTCGACCATGGCGTCGTCGGAGACGAACGTCGCCGACTTCACCTGGATCAGCAGCCCACCATCGACTTCGTGCAGGAGGACGTCGTCGGCGCCGAGGCGGTCGGCGAGCCGTTCGACCGCAGCGGGCGGCGGGCCGTCCAGCCAGATCAGCGTCTCGGCGTAGCCGCCGTCCATCTGGAGTGGGACGTCGTCGAGACGGATGACCTCCATCATGCCGCCGCCGGTGGAGATCGCGATCAGCGTGTGCGTTTCGCGCGCGTTGCGCAAGGTGAGCCGGTAGGTGTTCGGGTGCGGGTCACCGACGTCGACGGTCTCGATGCGCAGGCGGATGCCGGCGTCGTCGAGCGCCCTCGCCGCGCCGGGGAGCCGCTCGTCGTCGGCGTCCCAACCGAGCAGACCGCCGAACAGGCCCATGTCGGAGCCCTGGCTCTCGTGCGTCGTCGGCAGCGAACCCTCGCGGTCGAACTCCACCAGCACGTCGGTGACGTCGCCGTCCATCAGGTCGCGCGCCAGGCGTCCGATGCGCAGCGCCGCCGCGCAGTGCGAACTCGAGGGCCCGCGCATCACGGGACCGATGACGTCGTTGAAGATGCTGATGGCGCTCATGACGCATCCTAAGTCACGCGCCTAAGCGCGGCGACCGCCGTCCGTTCAGGCGCCGGTGGTCTGACGCGCGTAGTCGTCGGCATCGAACCAGCCGCGCGATGCGGCCACGCGGAGCTCGTCGTCGAGCTCCCACTCCTCCCACCCGACGACGCGCAACGGGCGACCGCTGCCGGCATGCGTCCCCGTGAAGGTCCAGGCGTACAGGACGTGGCGGCCGGCGACGCGAACGTCGTCGCACACGAGGGTGAGGTCGGGGACGTCGGCGAAGAAACCCGCCGCCATCTCGGCGACGCCCGACCGGCCCAGCCACGGTGTCCCGCGGTTGATCACGATCTGGCCGTCCGGCGCGAAGTGACCCGCGACGGCTTCGGCCGAACCGCTGTTCCAGGCGTCCGTGTAGCTACGGGCGAGCGTCTCGAGAGCGTCTCCATCGATGGTCACGCGGTTCCTCCTCGTCGTGCTCCGGGATCGTTCGGATCGTCCTGGAGCCGGGTCCCGCGAGCGCGGGCGTGCTCGAGCCGCCGGCGCAGGTGCGCCACCACCCCAGGGTGTGCGCTCGCGGCGTTGGTCCGCTCGTACGGATCCGCGCCGAGGTCGAAGAGGAGCGTCCCGTCGAGGGCGTCCTCGACCGCTTCGCGGCGCGGCGCCAGCGTGCCGTCGTCGGCGCGGGCGAGGAGGACGAGCTTCCAGTCGCCCTCGCGCACGGCGACGTCGCCGATCGCGCCGTCGGGACCGGCGGCGTCCATGATCAGGAGCGGTCGCAGCGCCGCCTCGGTGCGCTCCCCCAGCAGCGCCGGGAGCACCGAGAAGCTGTCCTCGGCCGCGTCCTCGGCGAGGGGCACGCCCAGGAGGTCCGCCAGGGTGGCGTAGACGTCGGCCAGGCAGACGAGCTCGTCCGACACGCGTCCCGCCGGGATGCGCGCGGGCCAACGGGCGACGAACGGCACCCGGTGACCCCCCTCGAACACCGTGTTCTTCAGCCCACGCAGCGGTCCCGCCGACGCCTGACCGTTCTCGCCGCGCATGGGACCGTGATCGCTCGTGAAGACGAGGAGCGTGTCGTCGGCCAAGCCGCGCTCGTCGAGCGCGTCGGCGATCCGTCCGACGCACCAGTCCACGAGCACGTTCATGTCGCCGCGCGGGCCCTCGTCGCTGGCGCCCTGCACGTGCTCGGGAGGGAGCCATGGGTTGTGGGGTGCCGAGAGCGCCAGGTAGAGGAAGAAGGGGTCGTCGGGCCGAGCCGCACGATGTCGATCGATGAAGGCGAGCGCGGCCTCTACGTGCTTCGCGTCGACGCCCTCCTCGTCCCAACCCTCGACCATGAGGCCCGGGTAGAAGCCCGGCAGGCGTTCGAGCTCCGGGGTGGACGGGACCGCGGGCACGCCGACCGTGTGCCGATCCTCGATGAAGGCGTACGGAGCATCGGACGTGGAACACCCGGCGGTGCCGAAGAAGGTGTCGAACCCGACGTCGCAGGGTCCGCCTTCGAGGGGTCGCGTGAAGTCGATCTCGGCCTCGACCGTCGTGAAGGCGTCGGGGACACCGCGCCGGGGGTACCGGAAGCCGAGGTGCCACTTGCCGATGCAAGCCGTGGCGTAGCCGGCATCCCGCAGGAGACCCGGCAACGTGGGGCGCTCGGGTTCGACGATCGGCGCTTCGTACGGCATCACCAGTACGCGGTCTCGTGGCGTCCGCCAGTGGTACCGACCGGTCAGCAGCGCGTAGCGGCTGGGCGTGCACAGCGCGCTCGCGCTGTGGGCGTCGGTGAAACGCATGCCCTCCCGGGCCAAGCGGTCGACGTTCGGCATCGGCACGCGCGACGCCGGCTGGTAGCACGGCGGGTCGCCGTACCCCGTGTCGTCCGCGAGGATCACGACGACGTTCGGGCGCGCCTCACGGGTTGTGATAGACGGTCTCCATCACGGTCCAGGACGTCGCACCCGGCAGCGGCCGCTGCATCGGGTCGCAGCGCGCGAGCCAGGCTCGGTTGCGGGGCTCGGCGTCGAGGGCGGCCATGTCGCGCTCGTAGTCGTCGCCCGTGTACTCCGCGTACGCGAACTCGTAGAGGCGGCCGTCGGGGAGGCGCTGCAGGAAGATCGAGAAGTTGTGCAGGTGGTACGCGTTCAGCAGGTCGCGGACGCCCGCCTCGTCGTGGGCATGGAGGCGCCGGTACGCCTCGACCGCGTCGTCGCGCAGACCGATCACCATGCCGAGGCGGAGCACGCGCTTCTCATCGTGCGTCATCATCTACACTCCTCCTCGTCGATACACCATCCGGCGGCTGGAGGGCCGAGGATACCCGGTCGAAGGCACGGGGATTGCTCACGGAGAGCCTCCCGCGCCAGCTCGCCAAGCCCCCCTGGAGGTGCCGGACGCCGACGACGCCGGCGGCGCCGAGGAGATCGGCCGCGCTCACGCTACGGACCCCATGGGAGCAGTACACGACGTAGGCGGGGGCCGGGGGCAGCGTGACCGGCGCGTGGCGCAGCGCCGAGAGCGGCACGTTCAGTGCGCCCGGGACGTGGCCGGCCGCGAACTCCTCCGGTTCGCGCACGTCGACGAAGAGCGCGTCCGCCAGGTCGGCAGCCGCGCCGGGGCCGATCGCGAGCGGCGCCGCGCACAGCGCCGCCTCCTCGACCACGGGCTCCGCGGTCCCCGCGCAACCGGCACAGCCTTCGCGTCGGGCGATGGCGACGCACCGGGTGCTCATGTCCGTCGCGTCGACGTGCCACAACCGACCGACCAGCGTCCGCAGGTCAGCCTCGGGCCCGCCGCCGACGATCACCTTGATCGCCTCGGCGGCCTGCATCGACCCGGCGATGCCCACGAGCGGACCGAGCACGCCCGCCTCGGCGCAGTTCGGCACCCAGCCCTGGGGCGGCTGCGGGAAGAGGCACCGCAGACACGGTCCATGCCGCACGTCGAAGACCGTCACCATCGCCTCCATGCCGGTGGCCGAGCCGTACACGAGCGGCATCCGTAGCCGCGCCGTGGTGTCGGCGAGGAGGTACTTGGCGGTGAAGTTGTCGCTGCCGTCGACGGCGATGTCGTGCTCCCGGAGCAGCGCTTCGGCGTTCGCCGCGTCGAGGCGGCCTTCCAGGCCGACGATCTCGATGTCGGGGTTGAGGTCGCGCAGTCGCGCGGCGGCGATGAGCGCCTTGGGGCTGCCCACATCTCTCTCGCCGTAGAGCACCTGGCGCTGCAGGTTGCTGCGGTCGACGCGGTCGGGGTCGACGATCGTGATCCGGCCCACCCCAGCGCCCGCCAGGTACGGCAGCGCCGCGCTCCCGAGCCCACCCGCACCGACGCACAGCAGGCGGGCGCTCGACAGCCGGGCTTGACCCGCCGGCCCGATCTCCGGCAAGAGGACGTGTCGGGCGTAGCGTTCGGTGTCGCTCATGCCCCACCCACGGCGGCCCGCGGCCAACGGGTGCAGGCGTCCGCGTCAGACGCTGGGTACGAGCGCATGTCCCGCCAACCACGCACTGTCGCCGTCGACGTAGTGCTCCTGCTTCCAAACGGGCGCGCGCAGCTTCATCTGCTCGACGAGGTAGCGCGTGGCGCTGAAGGCGTCGTCGCGGTGGGCCGAGCTCGCGGCCACCACCACGCTCGGCTGCCCCACCTCGAGCCGCCCCTGAGCATGGACCAGCCACAAGCGCAGATCGCTGCCCCAGCGCTCCAGCGCTTCTCGACAGATCGCGGCGAACTCCCGGCGGCAGAGCGCATCGTGCACGTCGTACGTCACGGCGCGCACGCTGCGGCCGTCGTTGACGTTGCGAACGCGGCCCACGAACGAGACGGCGGCCCCGTGCCCGGGGGCGTCGCAGTGCGCGAGCGCGTCCTCCACCGAGAGCGGCGACACCTGGACGCCGACGAAGACGGCCTCGCCCACGCTCAACCGCCGCACACCGGGGGCAGCACGGCCAGCTCCCGCACGCCCGAGAGCGGTTCGCCGTCGTCGAGCACCCGTTCGTCGCTGGCGAACGCCGAGGCCGCCAGCAAGGAGCGGGCGCCGTCATCGGCGAGCCGGGCGTCGAGGGCGGTGCGGACCGCGCCGACGGTGGCGCCGCCGTCGACGCTCACCGTGATGAGCGAGCCCGTCGCGTACTGGCGGAAGGCGCCGAACAGTCGAACGCCGATCTCACGTGTCATGCACGACCCCCTCACCCGCAGCGGTGGTGCTGCGGTCGAAGCGTTCGGGAAGCTGTGGCAGGCCGGCGGGATGGACCCAAGCGCCGGATTTGCCGCCTTCTTTCGTGAGGAGCCGGACACCCTCGATCTCGAGAGCCGGCTCGATCGGCTTGGCGAGGTCCCAGATCGTCAGGAGCGCGATCGAGACGGCCGTGAGGGCCTCCATCTCGACCCCGGTGCGGGCCGAGTTGGCGGCCTCGCAGAAGACCTCGACGGCGAAAGCCGCTTCGTCGAGGCGGAACGCGAGGGTGACGCGGTCGAGCCCGATGGGATGACAGAGCGGGATGAGGTCGACGGTCTTCTTCGCGGCGAGGACGCCGGCGACCTCCGCCAGCGTGAGCGCGTCACCCTTCGGGAGGGCGCGATCGCGCACCAGGGCGAAGGCGACGGGTCCCAGACGGATACGGCCCGTGGCCAGCGCGCGCCGGCGCGTGACCGGTTTGTCACCCACGTCGAACATCGAGAACTGCGACGTTGCCATGCGGCTAGCCTCCGGTCATGGCGAGGTGGGGGGTGTCGCCGTAGTCACCGGCCAGGAGAGCGTGCGACGGCCCCTTCTGGAACAGGGCGGCGACGATGGCGGCCTCCAGCGCGTCACGATCCTCGTCGCGCTGCAGCCACGGCCGCAGGTCGTGCGATCCGGTGCCGAACAGGCACAGCCGCAGACCGCCCAGGGCCGTCACCCGGAGCCGGTTGCAGCCCTCGCAGAAGTCCGAACGGTACGGCTCGATGACGCCCACGCGCCCGGCGTAGTCGGGGTGCTCGTACTCCTGGGCCGGACCTGCGGTGCGCCCCCGCGGCCGCGGCGTCCATCCGGCCGCCTGCAGAGCGTCGGTCACGAGGGTGCCGCGTCGATGGTGGCGGGTGAAGTAGGCCTGGTTGCCGCCCGTCTGCATGAGCTCGATGAAGCGCACGGCGATCGGTCGTTCGCGGACGAACTCGACGAAGTCGGGGACCTCGCCGTCGTTCAGGCCGCCGAGCAGCAGGGCGTTGACCTTGACGCTGAGACCCGCCGCCAGGGCCGCGTCGATGCCGGCGGTGACCGCCGGGAAGCGCGGGCTCCCGGTGATGCGCTCGAACGTGGCCGCGTCCAGGCTGTCGAGGCTGATGTTGACCCCGTGGAGACCGGCCTCGCGCAGCTCGTCGGCGATCGGCGCTAGGCGGTAGGCGTTGGTCGTCATGACCAGACGCTCGATCCCGGGCACCTGCGCGACGTCGCGCACGATGTCGCTGAAGTCGTGGCGAACGAGCGGCTCGCCGCCCGTGAGGCGCAGCTTCACGATGCCGAGCTTCGCGAACGTGCGCACCAGCCGCACGATCTCCATGCGGCTGAGGAAGTCCCGGGGACCGCCTTGGTAGCCGTGGGGCAGGCAGTACGCGCAGCTGAAGTTGCAGACGTCGGTCACGGAGAGCCGGAGGTAGGCGAACCGCCGGCGGAAGGGATCGACGAGACCCTCGTTCACACGTTCACTCCTTTCCGAGGTGGGGAGGCGGACGGGTTTCCCCGACCACCCGGCTGCCCGTCGAAGGGGCAGCGGCGCGTCGCCATGGTCTTCACGACCGAAGGTCGCTCGCGCTCGGAGCGTTCTACGTTGGGCGTTCTCGCGGCCAGGGGCCTCGGACCGGCCCGGGTCGCTCGTCCTCCTCTCGCCGTCGACGGCGCGGCGTCCCATCCGCCTCGACGCGCCGACGATCCTGCCCGGCCGGCCAGCGGGCGCGGCCATGCCACCCGTCCATCATCGCCTACGCGAGCAGGTCCGCGTAGCCCGTGTAGGCCAACGCATCGCCCTCGCGGACGAGGGCGCCGGCGGGGACGCGCGCCAGGCCATCGCCCCAAGCGGCCGAACTGAGCACGCCGGAGCCCTGGTGGCGGTACGCCATGAGCCGCTCACCCTCGAGCGACACCCGCACGTACTCCTCGCGCTCGTTGGGACGCTTCCGCGTGAAACCCGCAGCCACGGGCACCGAGCGGGGCACGAGGACGTCGCGGCCCTGCAGGCGCCGGACGAGGGGGACACCGAAGACGAGGAACGTGACCAGGCCCGAGAGCGGGTTGCCGGGCAGGCCGAGCCACGGCACGGCGGCGAGGCGTCCGAAGCCGATCGGCTTCCCGGGCTGGACCGCCACCTTCCAGACCTCGATGTGGCCGAGCGCACGCACGGCAGCCTTCACGTGGTCCTCCTCGCCGACCGAGACGCCGCCGCTCGTCACCACCAGGTCGGCCTCGGCTCGGGCCGCGTCCAGGGTTCGGATCGTGGCGTCCAAGTCGTCGCCCACGCGCGTCGCCAGGGTCACCCGGCAACCGAGGGCGCTCAGCAGCGCGACGAGCATGGGTCCGTTGCTGTCGTAGAGCTGACCCGGCGCCAACGGCTCCCCGACCGGCACCAGCTCGTCACCGGTCGCGACCACCGCGACCCGCACTGGGCGACGCACCTCGAGCGCGGTCGCCCCGACGGAGGCCGCGACCCCGATGTCCTGCGGGCGCACCCGGCGACCGGCCGGCAACGCCACCGTGCCGCGCGCGATGTCCTCTCCTGCCGGGCGGATGTGGGCGCCGCGGACCACCTCGGGCTGGCGCACACGGACCACGTCACCATCGACCTCGCATGCCTCCTGCGGCACGACGGCGTCGGCGCCGCTGGGCAGGACGGCGCCGGTCAGGACGACCATCGCCGCGCCGGCCGGGAGCGACGCCGGAGGGTCACCGGCCGCCACGCGTCCGGCCAGCGGCAAGACACCGCCAGCGGCAGCGAGTTCGTCCGTGCGGAGGGCGTACCCGTCCATGGCGCTGTTGTCGGAGGGCGGCACGTCGCGTGACGCGACGTAGGCCGTGGCCACGACCCGCCCGAGCGCGTCGCCCAGCGGCACGAGCTCCGTGCCAGGCACCGTCTCGAGCCCGGCCAAGATGCGCTCACGCGCCTCCGCGACCGTGATCATCGCGGGGGCGGTCGGGCGGGTCACCACGGGCTCCGGGGGGTTCGTGACGGTCCGGTCATGGGCTCGAGGCATCGTACGACGGGGCGTCGACCCCGTGCAGGTCGGCGTCGACGCCGTCGAGACCGGCGCCGACGAACTCGGCCAGGAAGTCGGTGGCCGGCGCCGCCCGGATCGCCTCCACCTCGCCTCGCTGCACCACCTGCCCGTCCTCGATCGCGCAGACGGTCGCGCGGAGCGCCAAGACGTCGCGCACGTCGTGCGTCACGACGATCGCGGGTCGCCGCTGGGCCGCGAGCCAGGTCGCCAGGAAGCGACGCACCTTGCGTCGGAGAGCGATGTCCATGGCCGCCATCGGTTCGTCGAGCAAGAGGATGGCCGGGTCGACGACGAGCGCTCGGGCGAGCGCGACGCGCTGTTGCTCGCCGCCCGAGAGATGTCGAGGGTAACGGGCGGCCAGGGTCCCGGCACCGAGGTCCTCGAGCATGGTCCGCGCGAGGGCACGCTGCTCCTCACGCGGTCGAGGTCGCTGCACGTGCGCGAGGCCGAAGGCGACGTTGTCGAGGACGCGCAGATGCGGGAACAAGCCGTACCCCTGCGGGAGGTAGGCGACCCGACGCCGCTCGATCGGCACGTCGACGCCGGCCGCGTGGTCGAACAGCGTCTCGCCGCCCAGCACGATCGTGCCACTGCGAGGGCGCTGGGCGCCCGCGATCAGGCGGAGCAGCGTCGTCTTGCCGCTGCCGTTGGGACCGACCAGCGCCACGGGCCGCATGTCCCCGTCCAAGTCCACGTCCAAGTCGAGGGTCCCGACGCGGGCGACGATGCGGACGCGCCACATCAGTGGGACCTCCGGTCGTCGACCGGACGGGCGGGGCCGATCCGACTCGGCCGCGAACCGAACCGGACCCACAGGTCGGGCACGAGTCGTAGGACGAGGAGGAGCACCAGGCCCAGACCGCCCAGCACGAGCGCGAACGTGATCGCCACGCCGACGTCGGACTCGAGGGCCGCGTAGATCGCGAGCGGCATCGTCTGGGTGCGTCCGGGGAGGCTGCCAGCGAAGAGCAGCGTGGCGCCGAACTCGCCCAGCGCCCGCGCCCACGCCAAGGCGGCGCCGGCGACGAGACCGGGCAACGCGCTCGGGACCGCCACCCGGAAGAACGCCACGACAGGCGGCGCGCCCAGCGTCCGAGCGACCACGAGCATGTCGGGGTCGACCTTGCGGAACGCGGTCGCCGCCGCCTGCACGTAGAACGGCGCGGAGACGATCACCTGGGCCATGACGACCGCCACGAGCGTGAACGGGATCGAGACGCCGAGCTCCGCCAGGAACGGCCCGAGGAGCCCACGGCGACCGAAGGCCAGCAGGAGGGCGACCCCGATCACCGCGGGCGGGAGGACGATCGGCAGATCGACGAGCAGGTCGACGACCCGGACCGCCGCCGATCTCGAGGTTGCCATCCACCACGCCAAGGGCGTCCCGGTCCCCACGATGAGGAGCAGGCTCAGGAACGTCGTCCGCAGGCTGAGGCCGAGGGCGGGTGCGAACAGGCGGTCGCCGGCACCTGCCACCAGCGTCGCGGGCGACGCCGACAGCGCCAACGCCAGCAGCGGGATCGCGAGCAGCGCCACGAGGACGACGGCGAGGCCGACGCCCGTCCAGCGGAGCGACGCGTCGAAGCGACGCCGGGACCGGCTCATGGAGCGACGACGAACCCCCGCCCCTGCAGGAGCATGCGGCCCTCCGGCGAGCCGACGAACGCGATGAAGAGGTCGGCGGCCGCGGCGACGGGGGAACGCTCGACGCGCCCGATCACGTAGAGGGTGCTGACGTTGACCTCGTCGGGGATCGGGATGGTCCGAACGGCGTTCGACGCGAGCGCATCCGTGCGGTACACGATCGCGGCGTCGGCCTCGCCGAGTTCCACCTTCGCCCGCACCAGGCGGACGTTGCTCTCCTCCGAGACGACGTGCTCCCTCACCATGGCGGCGAACGGCTCGCCCAGGCGCTCCGCGGCGGCGGCCAGCACCGCACGCGTGGCAGCGCCGATGGGCGCGCGCTCGGTCCCGAGGACGATGCGGCGCGCCCGCGCAAGGTCGGCGAAGGTCTCGAGCTCGGCGGGGTTGTCGAGGGGCACGATGACGACGAGCTCGTTGCGCGCGAAGGGGTCCGCCTCGGCGACGTCGCCGAGGTCGACGAGGGCGCGCAGGTGGCGCTCGTCGGCGGAGGCGAACACATCGGCGCGAGCACCCTGCTCGATCTGGAGGCGGAGGGTCTGGCTGCCGGCGAACGTCAGGACCACGTCGATGTCCGGATGCAGCGCCTCGAACCGACGCGCCAGGTCCTCGAACGCCTCGGTCAGGGACGAGGCGGCGAACACCTGCACGGTGGTGCCTGCCGCGAGGGCGCTCGACGCGACCGCCCAGGTCACGGCGAGGAGCGTGATCAGCCACCGTCGCAAGGCGAGCCTCCTGGCATCCACGGTACACGAACGCGCGACCTCGGCTTGCCGGGAGATGGCCGTGGAACGGCGTAGCTCGGACGGCGTCCCGGTCGGCCTGGGTCCGTCCGGGCCGACCGCGAGGCGTGTCCCAGGATCGCGACCTCCTAACGCACCGCAGCGAGTCCGCGAGTGGTCGCGCGGCGCCGCGCGCGGGACAACACGAGCTCGACGATCAGGAGGCTCGGCACCCAGCACGCCCACGCCACGGCCGCGTAAGCGACCTCGAACGTCAAGCCCGCGGCGACGAGCAACGGTAGCTCCAGGCGCAGCATCACCGCTGCGAACGTCAGCGCGAAACTGCGCACCATCCAGGCCCGATGTGCGGCGACGTCGCCCGCCCGGATGCGGGCGAGCGCCTGGAAGCTCGTCGTCAGCCAGGCCAGCGCCAGGGCCGCGAAACCGAGCTGCGCCACCGGTCCGCCGTAGGCCAGGCGCGCCATCCAGAGACCGGCGACGCCACCGACGACGATCCCGACCAAGTAGCCGCGGCCGAGCGCACGATGGACGCGCGGCCAGCGCCGACGGACGGCGGGCAAGAACTGGATCGGTCCCAGCAGGAGTGCCAGCATGCCCCCGACGATGTGGCCGACGATCGCTGCCGTGTTGGCGACGTAGACGGCGCGCTGTTGGGGGAAGAACACGTCGGGGTCGAGCGTCAGGTAGCGAGCGGCCACGAGGACGATCAAGAACGAGAACAGGGCCATGGTCGACCAACCGATCCAGGTGCCAGGGAACCAGCGTTGCGCGCGCACGTCAGCGCACCGCGTCCGGTTGCGCCAGGGACGTGCCGAACTCGCCCAGGTCGGCGGGCGCGTTTCGTCCCGTCCCGCTCGGCACCGTCAGCCAGAGCAGCAGCGCGGTGAGCGCCGCCGCCAACAGCACGGCATCGGCGATCTTGCGTGGAAGCGTGGTCTTGTCCATGTCGACCTCCTCGGTCCCGGCACGGAGGGCCGGACCCGTGCACGATGACGGAGCGGTCGTCACGTCGGGAAGTGCCGGTCGGCAGGTACGGTCATGTGACGTGGACGAACGGGGCTAGACTCGCCTCCGATGGAACGCGCGTCGGGCCTCCCGTTCGTGCCGTGGCTCGCGCGCCTCGGCGCCTACCTGGTGTGGTTCGTCGTCGCGCTGCCCGTCGTGGGCGCGATGGCGCCGGGCTGGGAGCGCTGGACCTCGGCCACGCTGCTCGCCGTCTCGGGGGTGTTGCTCGGGTTCTTCCTGACCGACCGGCGAGCGCCGACCGCCGTGCGGGCGTACCTGGCCGTCCAGACCGTGCTGTTGCTCTCCGTGTACGCCCTGCGGCCAGAAGCCGCGCTCGGCGTCGCCCAGATGTTCTTCCTGTTCACGACCCAGGCCGTGCTCTTCCTGCCTTGGCGGCGCGCGCTGCCGTGGGTCGCTCTGTTCGCCACCATCACCCTCTTGGGCGGCCTCTACGTGAAGGGTCGTCCCGAGCTGCTCGCCGTCGTCGCGACCGCGGGCGGCAACGTCGTCTTCGCAGGTCTCGCGGCGGCGGTGCGGCAGACGCAGCTCGCGAACGGGCGCGTCCAGGCCTTGCTCCAGGAGGTGCAGGCGGCCCACGAGC
Organism: uncultured Trueperaceae bacterium; assembly: GCA_963839375.1. Lineage (GTDB taxonomy): Bacteria > Deinococcota > Deinococci > Deinococcales > Trueperaceae > JAABTL01. The sequence continues at coordinate 100,686 of CAWIUY010000028.1, forward strand.
GGCTCCAAACGCTCACCGAAGCGTCGCAGCAGCTCGCGGTCGCCCAGGAGCGCGAGCGCATCGCACGCGAGATGCACGACGCCCTCGGCCACCGCCTGACCGTCGCCGTGGTGCAGCTCGAGGGCGCGCGGCGGCTGATCCCGACGGCTCCGGAACGCGCGGCGGGGATGGTGGACACGATGCGCGACCAACTCAAGGAAGGGCTCGCGGAGTTGCGAGAGACCGTCACCGCGCTGCGGTCGCCGGTGCGGGCCACCTTCGCGTCGTCGCTCGAGCGCCTGGCGACCGCGTTCGCTGCGGCGACCGGCATCGCCGTCCACGTCGAGCTGCCCGAGACCATGCCGGAGCTCGATCAGGCGCGGCATCACGCGCTGTACCGTGTCGCCCAGGAGGGGCTCACCAACGTGCAACGGCATGCCGGCGCGCGCGCGGCGTGGCTCTCGGTCGAAGCGACGCCCGACACGCTCGCCCTCGGGGTGGCCGACGACGGGCGCGGGTACCCCGAGGACGTCGCCCAGGGGCACTTCGGCCTGGAGGGCATCGGCGAGCGGATCGCGGCGCTCGATGGGCGCATGGAGCTCGGTGCCCGGGCGGGGGGCGGGGCCCGCCTCTGGGTTTGGCTCCCCCTCGGCGTGACCGCCGGTGTGCCGGCGGCCGAGAAGGTCGAACGTGCCTGACGCGCTGCGCGTGCTCGTCGCCGACGACCAGCAACTCATGCGGGCAGGGCTGCGGACGCTCCTCGAGCTCGAGGCGGACCTCGACGTCGTGGGCGAAGCCGCGAACGGCCGCGAAGCGGTCGCGCAGGTCGAGCGACTGCGCCCCGACGTCGTGCTGATGGACGTGCAGATGCCGGGCCTGAACGGCGTGGAGGCCACCCGCACGATCCGCCTGCAGTACCCCGAGGTGCGCGTCCTGATCCTCACCACCTTCGACGACGAGCGCACCGTCTTCGAGGGCCTGCACGCCGGCGCCTCCGGCTACCTTCTCAAAGACGCCTCGGGCGAGGAGCTGGCGGCCGCCGTGCGCACCGTGGCGTCGGGTGGAGCCGTCATCGGCGCCGCCGTCGCGGGCAAGGTCCTCGACCGCTTCGCGGGACGCTCGACCGGCAGCTCGGAACCGGGCGGCCTCCTCGAACCGCTGAACGCCCGCGAGCTCGAGATCCTCGCGGCGATCGGCGGCGGCCTCAGCAACCCCGAGATCGCAAGGCGGCTCGGCCTTGCCGAGGGCACGGTCAAGAACTACGTGTCGCGCATCCTGCAGAAGACGGGCACCGAAGACCGGACGCAAGCCGCCTTGCGGGCACGCGACCTCGGCTTGATCTGACGGACGGGCCCTTCCCTGCGATCGGCGTCGCGGTGCTTGTCGATGGTGCGGTTGGACGCCGGGCACCCGTTCGCTCTACGCTCCGCCCATGGATGGACCGGTGGTTCTACAGCGTCCTGCGCGGCCTCGAGTACTTCCGAAAGGCGAGTCGCGTCGGGCGCACGCGCCCCGATCCTCGGCTGGAGGACGCGATCGACCACGTCCGCGGCCGTCGGCGCCCCGACGGCCGCTCGGACCTCGACGGGCGCCTCGCGGGCCGCACGTGGTTCGACCTGGACGAGGGTCCTGGCCTTCCCTCGCGGTGGATCACGCTGAGGGCCCTGCGGGTGTTGGCCTGGTGGGACGCGCAGGGCCGGTCCTGATCGTTTCGGACGGGCTACGGTGACGGGTGTCGCGGTCGCGTCCAGGCACCGCGCGTTCGGCGAACGAGGAGAGGCATGGGTTGGATGATGATGGCAGCGGGTGCACTCGGCGTCGTCGTCGGGCTCGTGCAGCTTCTGCGGTCCTTCTCGGGTGGGCTCGGCGACCGCGCCCTCGCCGAGAGCGGATCGGCGGAGCGGCTCGTTCGTGGGGCCATGTTCGTGACCGGCGGGCTCTTCCTCGGCTTCATCGGCGTGGCGAACCTGGTCGCGCGGAGCGTGAACGCATCGTAGGTAGGCACCTCGGCGACGCCGGGTCGCGCACGTTCCGCCGCTTCGGCACCCGCGAGGGGTTGCTCAGCGCCTACGCGGCCGCCCGCACCCCGCGGGCCCTCCTCGGCGAGCTCACCGACGACCCGTCCGGACCGCTGCGCGAGCTCCTGCACGCGCTGGCCCTGCACGCCATCGAGCACCTGATCGGGCACCGCTCCGCCCTCGGTCTCGCCCTCACCCCGGACCCCGAAGCGCGCCCCCTCGTCGCGCACCTGCGCCAGATCGAAGCGGAGGGCCGCGTAGAGCTCGCACGCTGGTTCGAGGTGCGGGTGGACACCGGGGAACTGCGCGGGGATCCGCGTGCCCTGGCCCGCGCGTTCGTGGGGATGGTGGGCGCGAGCGTGCTCGCCCGCGACGAGGGGGACGAACCGGTGCCGGAGGACGAAGCGGCCTGGATCGTCGACCAGTTCCTCGACGGTTGCGCCACCCACGAGGCGAGCGCATGATCGCCACCGTCCTGGCGATCGGCAGTCGCGGCGACGTCCAGCCGTACGTCGCCCTCGCCGACGGGTTGCTGCGAGCGGGTCACACGGTGCGCTTCGTGACGACGACGGACTTCGAAGGGTTGGCGCGAGCCCACGGCCTCGACGTCGAACCGGTGCCGTTCTCGGTCCAGGCGGCGCTCGCGGAACGCTCCGCGCAGCGGGCCGTCGAGGGCGGCGGTCACGGGGCTTCCTTCGCGGCCTTCGCCCGCATCGCTCGGACCGGTGCGCGCGCGCTGGCCACGACCGCCCTGGGGGCCACCGACGGCGCCGACGTCGTGATCGGTGGGCTGAGCGCGGTGGCCGTCGGCGCCGGGCTCGCCGAACGCACGGGCGTGCCCTTCCTGCCCGCCCTCAACGTCCCTGTCGACGTCACGTCCGCCTGGCCAGGGGCGTTATTCCCCGACCTGCGGATCGGGCCGCGGGCGGCCTCGAACCGCCTGTCGCACCGGCTCACCCGACTGGCGCTGGCGCTCACCGTGCGCGGTGGTGGCGACGCGGCGCTCGTCGACGTGCTGGGCGTGAAACCGCTGCCGCGCTGGGGGTTGCTCGAGCATCTGCTGCCGGCGTCGCGGCCGCTGCTGTACGGGATCAGCCCGGCGATCTTGCCGACGCCGGCCGATTGGCCCAGCAGTCGCCACGTCGTGGGGACCTGGTTCCTCGATCCGCCGAGCGACTGGCAACCGGACGCCGAGCTCGAGGGCTTCCTCGCGGCCGGGCCGGCGCCCGTCTACGTCGGCTTCGGCAGCATGAGCAGCGAGGACCCGGCCGCGGTGGCGAACCTGGTGCTCGAGGCCATCCGAGCCGCCGGGGTACGTGCCATCGTGCACCGCGGCTGGGCGCGGCTCCTCGCCGACGCGCCACCGGCGAACGTGCACGTCGTCGAGAGCGTCCCCCATGCCTGGCTGCTACCGCGCGTGGCGGCTGCCGTCCATCATGGCGGCGCCGGCACCACCGCGGCCAGCCTGCGGGCCGGCGTTCCCACGGTGGTCGTGCCCTTCCACGGCGACCAGTTCTTCTGGGCACGGCGCGTGCAGGACCTGGGGGCGGGTCCTGCCCCGGTGCCGCGGCGGCGACTCACCGCCGAGCGACTGGCGGCCGCGCTGGTCGCCGCGACGACGGACCTCGACCTGCGCGACCGGGCGGCCGCGCTCGGCGCCAGCATCCGCTCGGAGGACGGCGTGGGCGAGGGCGTGCGCTGGATCGAACGGACGGTGCCGGGGCTGTGAACGGCACCCAGCGACGAACGGCCCGCGATCGACGCCCGCTGCCGCGCCGCGGTCACCCCGCCGCGTTCACCATGCCGGCGACGTCGAAGCGTTCGCCGACGTCCCCCTCCGAGACCGACCAGAGCTTCGCCAGGTCCTCGGGCTTGCGCAGCCTGGGGGCGATCCCACCCACGACCGGCGGACCGAACCTGATCCACCGCGGGCGGTAGAGGGTGCCTCCCTCGGCCCCGGGGTCGGTGCCGGCTCGAAGTTGGTCGAGCGCTCCCGCAGCCGCCGATTGCCCCACCCATCGGACCATCCGCGCGGCGAACATCTGCGACGGACCCGGCAGCTCCTTGGCCGTCGTCTGCTGGAGGTCGGTGCGCGACAACCCGGGGTCGGCCGAGAGCGCCGCCACCCGTGAACCGGCGGCGCGCAGGCGCCGGTCGAGCTCGAGCGCGAACTGCAGGTTCGCGAGTTTGGCGTAGCCGTACGCCTCCCACGGTTCGTAGC
>CAWIUY010000029.1:0-97306 GCA_963839375.1 uncultured Trueperaceae bacterium
ACGTCACGTCTCTCGAGATCGACGCCGGCAAGGGTGGCCGAGTGCCGTGCGGGACCCGGCCGTGGCCCATCTGCGTACGGACAGCACCGGAAGGGCGTGCTACGTTCCAGGGAGTATGCCTTCAGGGGGACGGCACGACGGTAGGCACGACGGCGAGCCGGAACGACGCGATGGGTGACGTGGCCCGCTCGTCGTCGCTCTCCGTGGGGAACGTGGACGTCAACCAGCTCGACGTCGGCGAGGTGGAGGCCCACGTCGTCGACGCCGACTCGATCGATGCCAGCGCGGTTCATGCCGCCCCAGTCGACGCCACCCGGGTCGACGCCAGCCCGATCGAAGTCGACGCCATCCACAACACCGCGGCGGCCGCCGCCCCCGCTGAGATCGCCGCAGACGAAACCGGCGCGGTCGATGTGACCCCGGTCGCGACCGCGAGGCCCGTCGAGGTCACCACCACGGCGGCCGAGGCGCCCTCGTGGCGGCTCGCCGAACGCATGAAGGAACTGGAGCTGTTCTACGACGTCGCCGCGTTGCTCCGCGACGACGTCGCGCCCGTCGAGGACGTCATCGACCGGCTCGCGAAACGCCTGCCCCAGGCGTTCCGGTACCCGGACGCCGCCGTGGCTCGGATCATGATGGAGCCCCCCGAGGGTCCACTCGGGGCCCCCGAAGGTCCATTCGGGGCCCCCGAGGGTGTTCCCGGCGACGGTCCCCTGCTGCGCGCCGAACGGCGCCTGCACCAAGGGGGCCATGTCGTCCTCGAGGTCACGTACCCGTCGTCGGCCGACGCCGCGAGCGCGCGTGCGTTCCTGCCCGAAGAGGACCGGCTCCTGGCTGCGGTCACCGACCTGGTGGCCGGTTGGCTCGATCGACGCCGGGCGGCGTTGGCCGCGGCCTGCATGCGAGCCGACCTCGAGCGGCGTACCGACGTCCAGCACACGCTGCTGGAGGCGTACGGACGGCTCCTGGGCAGCGCCGGCGTGGGCGTGGCCGACCTCGTCCTGGACGCGGCGCTGCGGCTCGTGCCCGGCGCGCGACATGGCACCGTCCTCGTCCGCACCGACCGCGGCACCTACCGCTACGCCGCCGTGCGTGGCTACGACGCCGCGGCGCTGGCGAAGATCGAGCTCCCCGCGGACGTCGTGCTGTTCGGCCGCGATTGGCGGAGTGGGGAGCCGTTCGTCGTAGACGACCTCGAGTCGGAGAACCGCGCGTTCTCCGAACGCCATCCGGAGCTGGCGACCCTGGCCCAGATCTCGCTCGACAGCGGCATGTCCGAATCGTTCATCACACCGGTCGTCGTCGACGGCGCGCTCGTCGCCGCGATCGACATCGAACGCCGCGGCGACTGCGAGCCCGTCGGCCCCGACATGGCCGACGCCCTGAGGCTGTACGCCCAGAACATCGGCGCCAAGCTCCTTCGGGCGGAGCACGAGATGCAGGCGGACCTGTTGGCCGCCGCGGTCGCCGGCACGAGCAACGGCGTGGCCATCGTCGACGTCCCACGCCGCGGCGGCGAGCCCGTGTTCCGGGTCGTGAACCCGGCCCTCGCCGACCTCCTGGGCCGCGACGTGCACGACCTCACGGCCTGGAACGTGGTCGGCATCCTGAGCCCCGAGCACCTCGCCATGGTCGCTCGCGCGATCACCACGACGGTGCACACGGGTGCGCCGAACCGGTTCCAGGCGAACCTCGAGCGATCGGACGGGACCAGCGTGTGGGTCGAGGTCGCGGTCTCCGTCCTGCATCAGGACCCGGACTGCGTCCGGGTGCTGGCCACGCTGCGCGACGTCACCACGCTCAGGACGCAGGTCGTCGAACTCGAGCGTCTCGCCGCCGACCTGCAGCTCCGCCTCGACGAAGCGCGCACCCTCGAAGCCATCGACGCGGCCGTCGCCGCCGGCGGCGAGCGTGGTGCGACGCTCAGGCGCATGGTCGAGGTGGTGGCGCGGCAACCGGGTGTCGCCCGGGCCACCCTCTACCCGTTCGACGTCAACAGAGGACATCTCGAATCGACCGTCACCGCGCCCCCCTCCGGCACCGTCCGGAAGGCGAGCGCCGGTGCCCTGCACGTTCTACGTGAACAGACGCCGTTGAGCGCCGCGCACGCGACCGAGTGGGCGGATGGCCCCGAAGAGGGTGCCTACCGCGCCTGGCCGCTGGTCTGCAACGACGCGCTCGTCGGTGTCCTGGAGGTGACCCTGGCGCCAGCGTTCGTGCCCGACGCCGGTTGGTCGCGGTTCCAGAACGTCGTGTGCGGGCAGCTGGCCATCGCGGTCGACAACGCTGGGATGGTCGACCGGCTGCGGCACGCGGCCGCCGCCTACGCCGACCTCGCCGAGTTCAGCGGCCGCATCGAGGAGATCGACGACGCCGACGAGCTCGTCGATCACGGGGTGCGCGCCCTCATGGGCGCCTTCGGCATGACCGGAGCCGCCTACTTCACCCAGGTCGAAACCGGCTTCGACGTCACGGCCACGTGGGGTGTCCTGAGCGATCCCACCCGGCCGCCGCTCCGCGGCGTGCGCTTCGGCGAGGGGGCCGTGGGCCGCGCCGCCCACACGCGCGAGAGCGTCTACGTCGAGTCCTACCAGGCATGGCCCCATCGACTCACCGACCGCGCGAACGACGACACGGCCACCGTGTTGGCCTTGCCCGTCCACTCGCACGACGAGGTCGCCCACGTGATCATGATCTCCGCCTCCGGCCGCCCGGTGCCGCTGCGCCCCGACCAGGTCACCATCGCGCGCGCCTTCGTCCGACGCCTCGAGCGCGCCCTGGAGCGCACGCACACGCAGCGCCAGGTCGAAGCCAGTCGCGAGGAAGCGTTCCGGGCGCTCGGCCTGGCGCTCGAGTACCGTGACTTCGAGACGCGCGGGCACACCGATCGGGTGGTGGCGCTCGCCCGCCGGTTCGCGCAGCACCTCGGCCTGCCCGAAACGTCGGTCGAGGCGCTCGCCTGGGGCGCCTACCTCCACGACCTGGGCAAGCTGGCCATCCCCGACGGCATCTTGCTCAAGCCCGCGCGACCGACCTCGGCCGAGTTCGAGTGGGCGAAGCGACACGCCGTCATCGGCCACGAGATGAGCCGCGACCTGGTGTTCTTGCCCGAGGCCTCGCGCGAGGTCGTCCGCTCGCATCACGAACGCTGGGACGGCGGCGGGTACCCCGACGGCTTGGCGGGGGACGACATCCCGTTCCTGGCGCGGGTCTTCGCTCTCGTCGACGTGTACGACGCGCTGGTATCGGAGCGCGCGTACAAGCCGGCCTGGTCGGTGGAGGCGGCTCGAGCGGAGATCGCCGCGAAGTCGGGAACGCAGTTCGACCCAGAGCTCGGCGCGGCGCTGTTGGCGATGCTCGCGAGCGACCCCGCCAGCTGACCGGACGTCAAGCGAACAGGTCGCCGCTCAGGTACCGGTCGCCGCGGTCACAGGCGATGAACACGATCGTGGCCTCGTCGACGTCGGCGGCCACCGCCAGGGCGGCCGCCAAGGCGCCGCCGGTGCTCATCCCCGCCAGCAGACCGGCCTCGCGGGCCAGGCGCCGCGTGTGCACCCGGGCCGCCTCCGCGCTGACGTCGACCAGCCGATCGACCCGCCCGGGTTCGAAGATCGCCGGCACGAAGGCCGACGACCAGCGCCGGATGCCGGGGATGCTGGACCCGGCCGTCGGTTGGGTCCCGACGATGGTCACGTGTGGTGCGCGCGCCTTCAGCGCGCGCGAGACGCCCATGATGGTGCCGGTGGTGCCCATCGCGGAGACGAAGTGGGTGACCCGCCCCTCGGTCGCCGCCCAGATCTCCGGACCGGTGGTCCGCTCGTGCGCCCGCCAGTTGTCGGCGTTGGCGAACTGGTCGAGCTGCACGTAGCCCTCCTCCGCCACGAGGCGGTCGGCCACCTCGCGGGCGTGCTCGATGGTGCGCTCGGCGGGCGTGAGGATCAGGTCGGCGCCGTAGGCGCGCATCGTGCGCACCCGCTCGGCAGTGGCGTCGTCGGGCATCACCAGCGTCATCGAGAGCCCCAAGCGGCGCGCGATCAGCGCCAGCGCGATGCCGGTGTTGCCGCTGGTGGCCTCGACCAGTCGGTCGCCGGGCTTCACCTCGCCCCGCGCCAGGGCGCCCTGCACCATCGCGAGCGCCGGACGGTCCTTGACGCTGCCGCCCGGGTTCTGGCCCTCGAGCTTGGCGAACAGCCGCACCCCCGGCCGGGGCGCGAACCCGGTCAGCTCCAGCAGCGGGGTGCCACCGATGAGGTCGAGCACGCTCATCGCCGACCACCCGCGGGCGTCGCCGCCGGCGCGCTGCCGGCGGCGCCCACGGCAGTTTCGGCGTCCGGCGCCCGGTAGGTCAGCTTCGAGAACGGCGGCACCGAACGGGTGAGCCACACGTTGCCACCGATCACGCTGTCGTGGCCGACGACCGTGTCGCCGCCGAGGATGGTGGCGCCCGCGTAGATGACCACCCGGTCGCCGATCGTCGGATGGCGCTTCACGCGCGCGTCCTCCTTGCGGACGCTGAGCCCGCCCAGGGTGACGCCCTGGTAGAGCTTGACGTCGTCGCCCAACTCGGCGGTCTCGCCGATGACCAGACCGGTGCCGTGGTCGATGCAACAGCGATGCCCGATGCGGGCGGCCGGATGGATGTCGACCCCCGTCATGCGGTGGGCGTGGGCGGCGATCATCCGCGCCAGCATCCGGGCGCCATGACCGAGGAGCGCATGCGCCACTCGGTGCGCGGCCACCGCGTAGAACCCGGGGTACGAACGGATCACCTCGCTGCGGCTCCAAGCGGCCGGATCGCCGGCGAAGGTGGCGTCGGCGTCCTCCTCGAGCCGTTCGTGAAGCGCCGCGAGGCCCGCGAGGAAGCCCTCCGCCACGCTGTCGGCGAAGGCGGCCGCGTCGGGGCAGTCGTGGGCCAGACCGACCAGTCGCGCGCCCAGCTCGTCGCCATGGGCTCGGAAGGCGGCCAGGTCGTCGAAACGCCGAAGCGCCAGCTCGGGGAACACGAACCCCAGGACCTCGTCCAGCCAGGTGGCGACGTCCTGCGGCGAGGGACAGCCGGCGCAGGCTCGGTGGGCGCGGAAGCGGTCGGCGACGAAGGCGTCGTCGAGGTCGCGGGATCGCTGCATGGGCGGCCTCCTCATGGGCGCGTTCTCGCGTCGAGGGTACGGCCCGCGAGCGCCGCCCGGCCTCGCCGAGCCGACACGCGCCGTCGCGCCGCCCGGTTCAGCCGCGCTTGCGCAGCCTCCACACCTGCTCCGAGGGGAACCGGTGCGCCCATGACGCGTCGACCGTGAAGCGGACGCCGGTCGCGTCGGCGGGTGGGCGCGGCTCGTGGTAGCCCTCGACCTCGAAGCCCACGTCGTGGAACAGCGTCATCCAGCGCGACACGGGCAGGTTGAACTCCACGCCGCCCGGATCGATGGGCACCTCCGTCCAGTCGACCCGGTGCAGGTCGAAGTACGAGCGGGCCAGCCGGTCGCCGACGTGGGCGCCGTCGAGCGGGCTGCACACGATCGCCAGCGGGTGGTTGCCGAGGAAGGTCAGGCGCCCGCCGGGCACGAGCAATCGGTGCGCTTCCGGGATCCATACGAACGGATCGCACCAGATCGCGGCGCCGTACTCGCTGATCGCGAAGTCGAACGAGCCGTCCGCGAAGGGTGTGTGCTCGGCGTTGCCATGCACGAAATCGATGTCCAGCGCGTGCTCCGCAGCGAAGCGACGCGCCGACGTCAACTGCTCGATCGACATGTCGATACCGGTCACCCGTGCCCCTCGGCGCGCCATCCAAGCGCTGACGTAGCCGGTGCCGCAACCCAGCTCGACGGCGCGCTGGCCGGGTGCGAGGCCCGAGAGCATCGGCACCTCGGTCTCGGGCACCCCCCAGCTGCCCCACGTCGGTTCCGTCTGCGTCCACGCGGCGGCGCCCGACGCCACCCACTCGGGCGCCCTGGCGTTCCAGTGGCGTTGGTTCTCGAGGACGTGATCGGCAGGCTCGTGGTGCGGTTCCATGACGCAGGCTAGCGCGCCCGGCGGCGGTCCGTCGCGCGGGGCGAGGTCGGGGCCACCCACGTCCGCCCCGTCACCGAGCGGCCCCGGCGACGGCAGCGGCGGCCTCCCGTCGGTCCCCTCCCCGATGCCCTCCCCCATGCTCTCCCCCCAACGGCGGATGCCGTTCGCCTCGGCCACCCGTATGGTGGGCCCCGCGCGCCGCCGGTCCACCGCAGGCGCCGAGGAGTTCACCATGTCCCACCCCCTGCGCCACCGCGCCTTCTGGCTCGTCCTCACCCTCGCCGTGCTCGGCAGCGTCTCCGCCCAGTGCCGCTTCGAAGCGCCTCGAGACCTCGAGCTCGACCTCTCCGGCGTCCGGTCGATCCGCCTCGTCACGGGAGCGGGCGCGCTCAGCGTGACCGGCTCGGCCGACACCGATGCGCTGAGCGCCCGAGGTCGCGCCTGCGCCTCGAGCCGGGCGCTGCTCGACGACGTGCGCCTGTCGTCGTCGCGCGACGGGGACGTCCTCGTCGTCCGCGCCGAGACCCCGCGCACCGGCTTCCTCTTCACCTACGCCCGCCTCGACCTGGTCGTCGCCTTGCCCGACACGCTCCCCGTCGAGATCGACGACGGCAGCGGCGAGGTCGTGGTCGGCGACGTCGCCTCGCTCCGCCTCACCGACGGCTCGGGCGACCTGCGGGTCGATGGCGTCGCCGGCGACCTGGTCCTCGAGGACGGCAGTGGCGACGTCGAGATCCACGGTGTGGGTGGGCAACTCGAGGTGGTCGGCGACGGCAGCGGCGACCTGTTGGTGACGGGCGTGGCGGGCTCGCTCGCCATCGGGCGCGACGGCAGTGGCGACATCGACATCACCGACGTGGGCGGCAGCGTCCGCGTGAGCGACGACGGGTCGGGCGGCATTCGCATCGAGAACGTGCGCGGCGACGTGCGGATCGATGCGGATGGATCCGGCGACGTCGACGTGCGCGGCGTGGGCGGCGACTTCGTCTTCCTGCGCGATGGCTCGGGCTCGGTGCGATACACCGACGTGGCCGGCACGGTGGAGGTCCCCTGATCCGCGACGGCGTCGCTTCGATGCGTCCCGGCGGTCGCTCCGACGTCGCCGCGCTCGCCGAGCTCGTGCGCGGCCACCCGCTCTTCGAGCGCTACGGTCTGCGGCCGGCGGCGCTGGCGACGAGCCTCGAGGCCGCCATGGCGCGCGGCGAGCCGGTCGTGACGGCGTGGTCGGCGGACGCGTCCGGCGACCACGCCCTCGGCTTCGCCTGGTGGACGCCGAAGGGCGCCTTCGGCCGCAGTCCGTACCTGCGGCTGCTCGTCGTGGACGCGGCGGCGACCGGCGCCGGCGTCGGCGGCCGGCTCCTCGAAGCGGTCGAGACCGCGGCCTTCGCCGTGGCCGGCGACCTGTTCACGTTGGTGTCGGAGGAGAACGCCGGTGCCCGACGCCTCTACGCGCGCCACGGCTACACCGAGGTCGGCCGGCTCGCGGACTACGTCGCGCCGGACCTCCACGAGGTGGTGCTGCGCAAGCGCCGCACGGCCGAAGACGGCCAGGCGCCGGGGTCAGGGGCGTAGCACCCGGCCGGCCACCACCGCGCGCCGCGCGCCCGTGGCGCTCGGCAGGGTGTTGGGCAGGCCGAACCAGGCGCCGTACGCCATCACCGCGAAGGCGAGGGTCTCACGGTCCTTCGAGCGCCACCCCAGCTCCTCGAACGTGCGCACCGGCACCTGCGGCAGGGCGTCCGCCAACATCCGGACGAGGGTCGGGTTGAGCGCCCCACCGCCTGCGAGCACGATCTCGTCGAGCCCGGCGGGCACGATCCAGTCGTCGTAGGCCTGCGCCACCGACCGGGCCGTGAAGGCCGTCAGCGTGGCGACGAGGTCGGCCGGCTCCCAGCCATCGGTCCCCTCGGGAAGCACCTCGCGCAACGTGAACACCTCGCGCCCCGTGGTCTTGGGCGGCGCGAGCCGCAGGTAAGGGTGCCCCAGGAGCCGCGCCAGGAGTGCTTCGTCGACGCGGCCTCGGGCGGCGACCGCGCCGTCGTCGTCGTAGGCGGCGCCGAGGGTGGCCTGCATGGCCTCGTCGATGAGACAGTTGGCCGGACCGGTGTCGAAGGCGCGCACCGCGTTCGGGTCGAGGTCGCCGGGCAGCCAGGTGACGTTGGAGATACCACCGAGGTTGTGGACCGCGCGCCGTACGCCGGCGGCGCCGAAGAGCATCAGGTCGCCGAAGGGCACCATCGGCGCGCCCTGCCCACCGGCGGCCAGGTCGCTCTGACGGAAGTCCGAGACGACAGGAACGCGGCAGCGCTCGAGCACCCGCGACGGTTCACCCACTTGCAGCGTGGAGATCGTGCGCCAGCCCCGCTCGGGTTCGAGCCGAGGGATGTGGTACACGGTCTGGCCCGACAACGCCACCAGGTCGACCGGGTGGCGGGACGCCACGTCCTCGCACAGGTCGGCGTAGGTCTCCCCCACCTCGGCGTGGAGCATGGTGAGCTCGACCGCGTCGACGCCGCCGGGCTGGATGGCGAGGAGCAGGCGGGCGCGCAGGTCGGGGTGGAAGTCGACGCTCAGCCGGTCGAGCACCTGCCAGTCGAGCGCACCGCCGCGCCGCTCGAGCCGCGCCAACACCGCGTCCGCACCGTCCACCGACGTACCCGACATGACGCCGAGCACGTGGAGCGGCGGCAAGTCGTCGGGCCAGGGGCGCGCCGCCTCGACGGAGCGCGTCACGCCGGGCCCTCGCCGGCAGCGGCCGCACGCACGGCCTCGTGGACGTCGACCCGCAAGCGCCCGACGCCCTCCGCCGACCCGCGCCGCGGGTGGACCCGGTTCGTCAGCAACACGATGGCGACGCCCGCGTCGGGCTCGATCCACAAGGACGTGCCGGTGAACCCCGTGTGGCCGAAGCCGGTCGCACCCGCGCCGCCCAAACCGCCGGCTCGCGCTAGGAGCCAGCCGAGACCGCGTCGCGTGCCGTCGGGGGCGACAGCCGCCTCGCGCAACGCCTCCGCGCGGAGGTCGGGCGGCACCAAGCGGTCGTCTCCCACGAGCCAAGCGTGGGCGTAGGGCACCAGGCCGACGGCGCTACCGAACAGCCCCGCGTGCCCGGCGACGCCGTCCCACACGGTCGCGTTCTCGTCGTGGACCTCGCCCTCGAGCAGCCGATCGCGCCAACCGCAATCCTCGGTGGCGGCGACGGGAACGCCGCCCACCGGTCCGAAACCGACGTCCACCATCCCCAGACGAGCGAACACCTCGCGCGCCGCGAAGGCGTCGAGACGCTCGTGGGTCACCCGCTCGACGATGGCGCCCGCGAGCATGAAGCCCAGGTCGCTGTACACGACCTCACCCGGCTCATCGACAGCGGTGGTCAGGACGGCGGCCAACGCCGTCCGACGGTCGTTCAGCTGCGCGTAGAGAGGCCGCCAGGCGGGCAGTCCGCTCGTGTGCGACAGGAGCGCGCGCACCGGCACGTCGGCGAGCGAGGGTGTCTGGAACCAGCCGGCGCTGCTGAAGAAGCGCCCGACCGGGTCGTCGAGAGCGACCTCGCCCTCGGCCACCAAGCGCAGCACGCTCGGCAACGTGGCGACCACCTTCGTCAGAGAGGCGAGGTCGTACCAGGTCTCGGGCCCGACCGGTTCGCCTGCCAGGCGGCCGAGGCCGACGGCGGCCACGTCGCTGGCGCCGGCGGCGTCCACGACGGCGACCACCGCGCCGGGCGTGACACCGTCGGCGACGGCCTCGGCGAGCCGTGCGCGTACGCTCGATGGGATCTGCACGGGCCGAGGCTAGCACGCGTCCGCGCAATGGTCTACGAGTGGTATGGTGTCGGACGAATGTTTCACTCCCACCGGCGCACGCGGCCGGTCCTGCCTGAGGAGGCACCATGCGCAGACGTCTGCTGCTCGTCGCCCTCGCCACCCTCGTGAGCTTCGGTCTGGCTCAAGGAGGCACCCTGGAGCTCGCCGTCGACACGGCGCCCGCCGGGCTCGACCCCCACCTCGTCACGGCCTTCTCGAGCTTCCAGATCACCGGCCAGATCTACGACGGCCTGCTCGAGATCAACGCCGACCTGCAGCTCGAACCGGCGCTGGCAACGGGCTACACCGTGTCCGACGACGGACTCGTGTACACGTTCGACCTGCGCCCGGACGTCACCTTCCACAACGGTCGCCCCTTCACGGCCGACGACGTCGTGTACTCGTACGAGCGCGTCGCCAACGTCGAGACCGGCTCGCCGCAAGCCAGCCGCTTCGCCCAGGTGGCCTCGGTGGTCGCGCTCGACGACCTCACCGTCGAGTTCACGCTCGCGAAGCCGTTCGCGCCCTTCCTGGCGAACCTCCCGAACCTGGCGATCGTGCCGCAAGAAGTGGTCGAGGAGCACGGCGACCTGCAGCAGGTGGCCGTCGGCACCGGCCCGTTCATGCTCGCCGAGATCGTGCCCGACACCTACACCCTGCTCACCGCCAACCCCGACTACTACCGTGAGGGCCAGCCGGGCGTGGACGCGGTGCGCTACAACGTCGTGCCCGAGGCGTCGACCCGCGCCGCCGGCCTGCGTACGGGTGCCTACCACATGATCCCCGACGTCGACCCCGCCACCGCCCAGACCCTCGGCAACGTGCCCGGGATCGAGCTGCTCACCGTCCAGGACCTGGCCTACACGCTCCTCGGCGTGAACACCACCCGGCCGCCGTTCGACGACGCACGCGTCCGCCGCGCCCTCAACCTCGCCATCGACCGCGACGAGATCGTCGAAGCCGTCTACTTCGGCGACGCGGTCCCCGGCGGTCCCCTCTCGCCCGGCCTGGTCGACTGGGCCACGCCCGTGAGCGACTACTCCTGCTACGCCTCCGACCCCGCCGCCGCGCGCCAGCTCCTGAGCGCCGCCGGCTACCCGGACGGCGTCGCCTTCGAGATCCTCACCTTCGGCACGATCCGCGTGGTCACCGACGTGGCCCAGGTCGTCCAGGCCCAACTGGCCGACGCCGGCTTCGACGTCTCCGTCGAGGTCGCCGAGTTCGGTTCGTTCGTCCAGCGCTGGCGCAACAGCGACTTCGACGCGTTCGTCAGCCTCAACGGCGGCAACATCGACCCGGACGGCTACCTCGACCGCACCTTCCGCACGGGCGGCTCGACGAACGTGTTCCAGTACAGCAACCCAGCGGTCGACACGCTGCTCGACGCGGGCCAGGCCGCCGTGTCGCTGAGCGAGCGTCAAGGCATCTACGCCGACCTGCAGCGGGCGCTCGCGTGCGACGGCCCGATCGTCCACGTCGCCTACGCCACGCTGTTCACGGCGATCGCCGACGACGTCGACGGCTTCCAGCAGACGCCCACCCGCAGCCTGCGTTACCTCCGGAACGTGGAACTGGACTGATCTCGTGAACCGCGTCGCCGACGTCGCCGTTCGATGACTTCCTACGTCGTCCGACGCCTGATCGACCTCGTGTTCGTGCTCTTCGGCGTGTCGGTGTTGGTGTTCCTGATGCTCCGCCTGATCCCCGGCGACGCCGTGGCGATCATGCTCGGCGCCAACATCGACATCACGCCCGAACGGGTGGAGGCCCTGCGCCGGTCGCTGGGCCTCCATCTGCCGTTGCACGAGCAGTACTTCCAGTGGCTGGGCGGGGTGCTGCGCGGCGACCTGGGCGAGAGCATCTGGACCGGTCGCCCCGTGCTCGACGAGATCGCCGCGCGCCTCCCGGTCACGCTCGAACTCACCGGGCTGGCGCTGCTGGCGGCGCTGGTCGTCTCCTTCCCGGTGGGGATCCTCTCCGCCACGCTGCGCAGCGGCGCGGCCGACGTCTTCGTGCGGTCGGCCGCCATCCTGGGCCTCACGCTGCCGTCGTTCTGGGTCGGCGTTCTCCTCCTCTATTTCGCCTCCATCTACCTGCCGACGTGGCCCACCATCGGCTACGTGCCGTTCGCCACCGACCCGTGGGGCAACCTGGCGCGCATGGTGCTGCCCGTGTTCGCGGTGTCGCTGCCGATGATCGCCGGCCTCAGCCGCATCCTGCGCTCGAGCCTGCTCGACGTCCTGAGCCTCGACTACATCCGCACCGGCCGCGCCAAAGGATTGGCGCGACGCACGCTCTTCTACAAACACGCGCTGCGCAACGCCATGATCCCGGTGATCACCGTGATCGGTGTGCAGGTCGGCTACCTGCTCTCGGGCGTCGTCGTCATCGAGCAGGTGTTCGCCATCCCCGGCCTCGGTCGCCTCGTGATCGGCGCCATCAACGAGCGCAACTACCCGCTGGTGCAGGGCGTGATCCTGGTCGTGACCGCCGTCTTCGTCTTCGTCAACCTGCTCGTCGACCTGGCCTACGCCTGGATCGACCCGCGCGTGGAGTACAGCTGATGCGACGCTTCCTGCACCGACTCGTCGCCAACCGCATCGGCCTCATCGGGCTGGTGCTGTGTGGCGTGGTCCTCGTCGCCGCCCTCGCCGCGCCGCTCATCGCCACCCACGACCCGCTGGCCCAGTCGATCCGCGAACGGATGCAAGGACCCTCCGAGCGTCATTGGCTCGGCACCGACAACTTCGGCCGCGACCTCTATTCCCGCATCCTGTACGGGTACCGGACCAGCGTGTCGACGGCCGTCGGCGCGGTGGCGCTGGCGACGCTGTTCGGTGGCCTGGCCGGCCTCGTCTCGGCTTACGCCGGCGGCTGGACCGACCGTCTCGTCATGCGTTTCATGGACGTCTTGCTGGCCTTCCCCATCATCTTGCTCGCGATCGCGGTCCTGGCCGTCCTGGGTCCGGGCAGCCTCAACACCGGGCTGGCCATCGGCATCGTCTACACGCCCATCTTCGCGCGGCTCGCCCGTGGTCCGGCCCTCACCGTGCTCTCGTGGGACTACGTCGCCGCGGCGCGCGCCCTCGGGGCGCCCGGCCGGCGCATCATCTTGCGCCACGTCCTGCCCAACATCGCCGCACCGCTCTTGGTGCAGATCACGCTGTCGCTCTCGACCGCCATCCTGGTCGAAGCGTCGCTCTCCTTCCTGGGCCTGGGAACCCAGCCGCCCACGCCGTCGCTCGGCCTCATGCTCTCCGAGAGCCGCGACTACTTGCTCCTGTCGCCGTGGACGTCGGTGTTCGCCGGTCTGGCGATCCTCCTGGCGTCGTTCGGCTTCAACCTGTTCGGCGACGGGCTGCGCGACCTGCTCGATCCCGCCCTGCGCAACGCGGCGGCTTGACTCCGCCTGCGGCCCCATCCCGACATCGGGTCGCCGATGACGGAACACCTACGGCAGGTTAGGTAGGCTAGGGGGCGTTCGGCACGTCGAGGAGCCCCGTTGAACCCGAGCCCGAAGATTCCGAGACCGAACCATGCGCCGCGCGCCTTCGTCCTGGCGCTGGCCGCCCTCTTCGCCGTCGCGTGGGCCGCCGACCCGCCGGAGGCCCCGGCGTCGGGGCCCCCGATGTTGGGGGCGCTGGCCTACGACGAGGCGCTGCGCCTGGCTGACGACGCCCCCACCGTGCGGCTGGCCGAACGCTCGCTCGAGCTCGCCCGGCGACAGCTGGCGGTGACCGCCGCCCCCGTCCGCGGCGAGCTGACCGCCGGCACCCAGTGGACCTGGGGCGAGCGCGACCTGGGCGCGGGTGGCCTGCAGGACCTCGACGACGTCGACGTCGACCCGATCGCGCTGTCGTTGTCGTTCCCCGCCGTCGGCATCGGACCGAGCGCCGACGCGATCGCGCGGGCGCGGGCCGACGTCGCGCGCGCCGAAGCCGACCTCGCCGCCGCCCGCCGCGCGGCCCGCCTAGACGTCACGAACGGCTTCCAGCGGGCCCTGCGCGGCGAGGCCGCCCGCGCGCTGGCGCTCGACGACCTCGAGCTCGCGCGACTCGAGCGCGAGGCGGTGCGCCTGCGGCAAGGAGCGGGCGCCGCCAGCGAGCCCGAGCTGGACCGGGCGCAGTTGGCCGAGGAGCGCGCCATGCAAGTCCTCGCTGCCACCACGGCCGAGGTCGAGGCCGCACGACGCGCGTTGGAGGTCGCGCTCGGGGTGCCGATCGGGACGCCCGAGGGCCCCTTGCCCGCACCGGCGGTGCTGGCCGCCGACGCGACGGCCGCCTGGGAGCGACGTCCCGACGTCCTTGCGGCCACGCTCCAGGTGGACGAGACCGACCGGACCGCCAGCGCCACCCTGCGCGACAACCTGCCGAGCGCATCGGTGCGTTTCGGCGCGGCGCTCGACGAGGACGACCGCAGCCTGCAGTTCGGCGCCGCCATCGACACCCGCAGCTTCCAACCGAGCCTCGAGGTCGCCTACGACCCCGACAGCGGACCGCCGGGCCTGCCCACCGGCGCCACCAGCCAGACGTACGGCGTCGCCGTCGCCGTCCGCATCCCCTTGGACCCGACCGTCGGGCAGGCGCTCGCCGCCGCTCGCATCGGTCGCGAACGCGCGCGCGCCCAACGCGACCTGACCCTGGCCCGCGCCGAACTCGACGTCGAGGGGCAGCGCCAGGGGTTGGCGGACGCCCTGGCCGACGTCGACCTGGCGCTCGCCAGCGCCGACCTGGCCCGCGCCGCAGCCGACCTCGCCGACGTCCGCTTCGCCAGCGGCAGCCTCTCGGAACTCGACCTGCGTCGCGCCCACCTCGACGCGGCGCGGGCCGCGCTCGACGCCGAACGCGCGCGCGACGCCGCCCGCCTCGCCGCTCTGCGACTCCTCGACGCGCTCGCGGCCGACCCCGCCCCCCAGGAGTGACATGCGCCCATCCTCGCTTGCCCTGACCGTCCTCGTGCTCCTCGTCACGCCGCTCTTCGGCGCCGGCCGGGCGCTCGCCCAAACGTCGCTCACGTTCGACGACGTCGCCTCGTTGGCGGTCGAGACCGCCGTAGGGGTGCGCAGCGCCCAGCTCGACGTGACGAGTGCGGAGCGCGACCTGGCGCGCGTCGCTGCCGATCCGACCACGCTGCGGGTCGCCCGCTTGCAGGCCGAACACGCGGTCGCGCGCGCTCGTACCAGCCTGGAGGCCGCCGAGGCGAGCGCCCGTCACGCCGCCGCCAGCGCCTACACCGACGCGCTGGCCGCCGACGACCAGCTGGCCATCGCCGAGGCCGCGCGCGAGATCGCCGCCACCGCCCTCGAAGCCACCCAGATCCGTTTCGACGCCGGCGCCGCCACCGAGCTCGACGTCGAGCGGGCCCAGAACGACCTGCAGGGCGCCGAGCGCGACGTCGTCGACGCGAACGCGGCCCGGCGGCTGGCCTACGACCGGCTGGCGAGCCTGCTCGATCTCGACGAACCCATCGCCACGCTCGCGCCGGCGCCGGAGCCCGAGCCGGTGGCCCCGCTGGAGGACTTCCTGACCGACCTCGAGCGCAACGCCGACGTCCTGGCGGCCGAGCAGACCGTGGAGCTGGCCGAAGCCCAGCTCGCCGCGATCGACAACCCGCTCTCCAGCGCACCCGCCGACATCGCCGCCGCTCGCGACCGGCTCGACACCGCCCGCCTGCAGCGCGACGAGCAGCGCCGCAGCCTCACGCTCCTGGCGCGCCAGGCCCACAACGCCGCGCTGGCGGCCGAGGCGCGCGTCCAGGGCGCCGAGGCGGCCGCGAGCGCCGCGCGCGACGACCTCGCCGTCCAGCGGGTGCGCTACGAGGCCGGCAGCATCTCGTCGCTGACGCTGGCGCAGGCCGAGCAGCAGGAGCGCACCCAGGCGGCGAACCTGGCGGCCGCCCGGCACGCCCTCGCCGCCGCCGTTCGCCAGGTCGAGCTCACCACGCTCGGCGCTCGATGACGACCGAGGCCTCAGCCCGCCCCCCGCGCCGGCGCCGTCGGCGCGTCTGGATCGTCGTCTTGGTGCTGGTGCTGCTGACCGTCGCGGCGCTGATCGGCTGGCGCAGCCTGCAGGGACCGGCACCGACGATGACGCTGGCCGAACCGCTCGAGCGCGGCACGTTCGTGCGCGAGGTCACGGGGACGGGCGTCGTGGAACCGACCCAGGAGCGGGCGCTGGCGTTCGCCAATGGCGGCACGGTGGCCACCGTCTTGGTGGCCGAAGGCAACCTGGTGACCGCCGGGCAGACCTTGGCGCAGTTGGACACGGCCGCCCTGGAGCGCGAGCTCAACACGGTGCGCACCTCGCTGACGTCGGCCCGCGCCGATCGTGACCGGCTGGCGCCGCAGCAGGGCGTGGATCGCCTGGACGCCGAGGCGGGCGTCGCGGCCGCCGACGACCAACGCTTGACCGCGGTGCGAGCGGTCGAGGACGCGCAACGCGAGCTGGCGACCGTCGAACGCCTGTTCGGCGCGGGAGCCGCCGCCCGCGACGAGGTGCGGGCTGCCGAGGGCGCGCTGGAGACCGCGCAACGGAGCCTGGCCCAGGCCGACCTGGCGCTGCAGACGGCGCGCAGCCGCCTGGCCAACCTCGCTGAGCTGGCGGCTGCGCAGCGTGCCGGCGCCGCCGCCCAGGTGACGCAGCTCGAGTCGAACCTGGCCGACCTCGAGAGCCGCCTCACCGACACCGCCATCGTGGCACCCTTCGACGGGGTGGTGACCGCGGTCGACATCAAGAGCGGCGACCTGGTCGGCACCCAACCGGTGCTGACCGTCGCCGACACGTCCGACCTGCAGGTGCGCGCCCGCTTCGACGAGAACCGGGCCGCCGACCTGCGGGTGGGCCAACCGGCCGAGATCGTGCCGGACGCCGACACCAACCGCCGGCTGGCGTCCACCGTGGAGCGCATCAGCCCGGTGGCGTTGCGCGACGGCGGCGCCGCCCAGGTGAGCGCCGAGCTGGCGTTCGCGCCCGACCAGGTGCTCGACGCCGCGTACGCCCGCCCCGGTTCGACCGTCACCGCGCGCGTGCAGGTCACGGTGTTGCCGGACGCGCTCCTGGTTCCGCTCGAAGCGATCACCGAGAGCGCCGGTGGCTCGTTCGTCTACCGGGTGGACGCGACCGGCGAGGCGAGCGGCGTGGTGCACCGCGTCGACGTCGACGTCCTGGCACGCAACGCCACCCTGGCGGCCGTGGAGGCCGACCTCGCGGACGGCGACCTGATCGCGGTCATCAACCTCGACGCCCTGAGCGACGGTGACGCCGTCGGCTTCCCGCCCGTCGTCGCGGGCCCGGACGCCGGCGGTGGCTGACGTCCCCCTCGTCATCGTCGGGCGCGACCTGCGCAAGACGTACACGCTCGGCGGCGGGCTCCAGGTGCACGCGCTGCGGGGCCTCGACCTCGACGTGCGGCGCGGCGAGTACGCCGCCATCATGGGACCTTCCGGTTCGGGCAAGAGCACCCTGCTGCAGATCCTCGGTTGCCTCGACCTGCCCACCTCGGGCTCGTACCGGTTGGCCGGCGAGGAGGTGGCGGCGCTCGACGAGGACGAGCTCTCCGTCATCCGCAACCGGCGCATCGGCTTCGTCTTCCAGGCCTACAACCTGTTGGGGCGCGCCACCGCCCTCGACAACGTGGCGCTGCCGCTCCTGTACCGCGGCTTGACGCTGCGCGACCGGCGCGACCGGGCGCTGGGCGCCCTCGAGCGCGTCGGCCTGGGCGACCGGGTTCATCACCGACCCAACGAGCTCTCGGGGGGGCAGAAGCAGCGCGTGGCCATCGCCCGCGCGCTGGCCACCGACCCCGACATCCTGCTGGCCGACGAGCCCACCGGCAACCTCGATTCCCGCACCGGTGACGAGATCCTGGGTCTGTTCGACGACCTGCATCAGGAGGGCCGCACGATCCTGATGGTGACGCACGAGCAGGACGTGGCGGAGCACTGCGAGCGCATCATCCGCATCCGCGACGGCGTCGTCGAGGCGTCCGAAGCCGTCACGACGCGACGTCGACCCGTCGAGCGGGCGGAGGCCTAGGTGCTCCTGGAGAACCTCAAGACCGCGCTCGAGGCGTTGTTCGGCAACCGCCTGCGCTCGCTGCTCACGCTCTCGGGCGTGGTGATCGGCGTGTTCGCGGTGACGACCACGATCAGCCTGGGTCAGATCGCCACCGCCGGCATCACCAACGAGCTGCAATCGTTCGGCGCCCAGTCGCTGTTCGTGTCGCGCGTGCCCGACGAGCCCACGTCCGTGGCCTTCACCGACGACGACATCGACGCGCTCAGCCGGCTGCCCATCGAGATCTTGCGGCAGCGCAGCGCGCGCGTCTGGGCGGTGGCGGGCGAGGAACGCGTCCGGCTGAACCTCAACGGGACCACCGCCAACGCCCCCCAGATCGACCGCACCATCGAGCTCACCCGCGGGCGCTTCTTCGACGCGGGCGACGCCGCGCGCGGCGCCCAGGTCATCGTGCTGACCGCCGACGCGGCCGAGGAGCTGTTCGACGGGGTCGCCGATCCGGTGGGGCGCGAGGTGGTGCTCGAGACCGCCGGCGGCAACCGCAGCTTCTACACCGTGATCGGGGTCAAGGCGCGCATCTCCGGCGCGCTCGGCGCGTTCGCCAACGACGTCGCCGGCGACGTCCCGCTCGAGAGCCTCTACCGTGAGTTCCCCGGCCTCACCCGCGGGAGCTACGACTTCTTGCCGATCACCATCGCCCTCGACCGCGACGCGGGCGCGATCGAGCAACAGGTGCGCGCCATCCTCGATCGGCGCCGCCCACCCGAGAGCTACCAGCTGCAATCGATCGAAGGCGCCCTGGGACTGTTCACCACCATCACCGTCATCCTCCAGGCGCTCCTCGGCGGGATCGGCGCCATCAGCCTGCTGGTGGGCGGCATCGGGATCCTGAACATCATGCTCGTGAGCGTCACCGAGCGCACCCGCGAGATCGGCTTGCGCAAGGCGCTGGGGGCCAAACCGCGCACGATCTTGCAGCAGTTCCTCATCGAGGCCATCGTGCTGACGGTGATCGGCGGCGTGGTGGGCGTGCTCCTGTCGATCGGGCTCCTGTGGGTCGTCGTCGCGACCGTGCCCTTCCTGGACGTGTTCGTGCTGAACCCCTGGGTGATCGCCCTGGCACTGGGCGTATCGGTGGCCACGGGCGTCATCTTCGGCGTGTGGCCGGCCCGACGCGCGGCCGCGCTCAGCCCGATCGAGGCACTGCGCTACGAGTGAGCCGAGCGACCGGCGTCAGACCAGCGGCTCGAGGCCGAGCCGCTGCGCCTGCGCGTCGAGCTCGGCCACCGTCGCCACCGGCAGCTCGATGCCGTGGGCGCTGCGCCTCGCCGCCGAGCGGGCCTCGCGCTCGCCCGGGTAGAAGACCTCGTCGACGCCATCGAGCCGCGGCGTCGACTTGAGCTGCCGGATCAGCGTCTCCATGTCGGCTTCGAACGCCGCCAGCGGCCGGACCGCGGCGACGTCGATCGCGAGCGCCAGGTGCCCCGCGCCGCTGGCGGTCTCGGGCCGGTAGGGGCCCACCACCGCGTCCCCGAACGCGCTGCCGCTCAACACGCCCGACAGCACGTCCATCAGGACCGCGATCGCGTACCCCTTGTGCTCCCCCATCGGCAGGATGGTGCCGGCGATGCCGAGGGCGGGGTCGGTGGTCGCCTGGCCGTCGGGGCCGATGGCCCAGCCCGCCGGCAGCGCCTCGCCGCGCTGCTGCGCCACGTACAGCTTGCCGCGCGCGACGGCCGTGTTGGCCACGTCGACCAGCATCGGCGCGAACGAGCCCGCCGGCGCGGCCCACGACCACGGGTTGGTGCCCACGCGCTTCTCGCGCCCACCCCAGGGCGCCATGGCGGGGCTGGCGTTGGTGGCCAGGAAGCCGATGCAGCCGGCGACCGCCGCGCGCCGGGTGAAGTACATGGCCGTCCCGAAATGACCTGAAGCGCGCACGGCGACCGCGCCGATCCCGTGCCGGCGGGCGCGCTCGATGGCGCCGTCCATCGCGCGCTGCGCCACCACCTGCCCCACGCCGTCGTGCCCGTCGAGCACGGCCAACGCACCGGCATCGCCGCTCCAGCTGGTGCGGGTCACCGGATCGGCCGCGCCGCTCGCGAAGCGCGCGCCGTACCAGAACGTGCGCATCACGCCGTGCGAGGCGTGACCCCACAGGTCGGCTTGGACCAGGCTGTCGGCCACGAGAGCAGCGTCCTCGGGCGGCAGCCCGAGACGTTCGAAGGCCGCGGACGCGAAGCGCCGCAGCCGCGCGGCGGAGAAGGTGAGGGTGACCGCAGGGTCAGGCGTGCTCATGGTCGATGGAGCGCGTCTCGCCCGTCGCCAACAGCGTGCGGGTGGCGTCCACCGACGCGTACGTCCAGAAGATCCGCAGCGCTCGCGTGGCCGACGCGTTCAGGAACCGGTGGGGGACGCCGGCGGGCACCCAGGTGACGTCGCCCGCCGCGAGCGTGTGACGCTCGCCATCGATCTCGGCGACGGCCTCACCCTCGAGCACCAGCACGCTCTCCTCGCAGTCGTGCAGGTGCAGGGCGATGGCGGCGCCGCCGTCGAACGCCGTGACGCCGTTCAGGAGCGTGCTCGACCCGCACGTGCGGCTCACCAGCCGCACCGTCCTGGCGCCCCCGCCGCGGTCGACCTCCGGCAGCGTGTCGGGGCGCAACACGACCGCCTTGGTGCTCACGCGACACCGTCCCGGCCGGGGCCGCGGCCCGACGTGCACCGTGCGGAACGGGAGGACGTGAAGGGCTTCATCGAGCCTCAGCCTACCGCGCCCGCCGCTGGCGGCGGCACCGCCGCGAGGTACGCTGCGCGCGTCGTGCAACCGGAGCGAGACCGCCCCTCGCGCGTTCACCCGCTCGAGCGTGGGGGGTCGGCACGGTGAGCTGGGCGCTCTTCGCCCTCGCCGCCGGCGCCGCCTCGGCGGTCAACGTGTGGGCCTCCAAACGCCTCGTGGCCGTCGTCCGGCCCGCCACCCTCGGCGGCGTGGTCCACCTGATGGGGGGCTTGATCTGCGTCGCCGCACTCCCCTTCCTCGGCGCCGACCTCGCGCCCGCCCTCGAGCACGCCCCGCAGCTGCTGCTCATGGCGCTGGTCTACGTGGCCGGCAACCTGCTCTACTTCGCCGCCCTGGCACGCAGCCAACTCTCGGAGATCGACCTGTTCCTGCGCTCGTCGGCGCTCTGGACGGTCCTCGGGGGCGCCCTCGCGCTGGGCGAGACGCTGCCACCGGCGGCACTCGGCGGCGCCGTGTTGGTGCTCGGATCGCTGGCCACGCTCGCCGAACGGCCACGGCGGCTGCGCTTCTCGGTGACCCAGGCGCTCGCGCTCGGCGCCGCGATCGCCTTCGGTGCCGGCAACGTCGTCGACAAGGCGATCAGCGCGCCGTTCGACCCGCTGCTCTACACCGCGCTCAACCTGGTGCTGACCGGGGTCGGCATGCTGGCGGTCGCGCGCCCGAGCCGCGCCGAGCTGACACACCCGGCGCTCTGGCGACCGACCGCCTGGATCATCGCCGCCACGTTCGCGCTCACCCAGTGGCTCATCATCCTGGCGTTCGCGGCCGGCGGCACGGCGGGAGGCGTCATCCTCATCGCCCAGGCGCGGCTGCTGGCCCTCATGGCGGTGGGCATCGTGCTGCTCGGCGAACGCGACCGGCTGGGACGGAAGCTGCTGGCGGCCGCGCTCATGCTCGCCGGCGTCGCCGCGCTCGTGGGCACGGCCCGCTGACCCGGGCCCGTCTCAGGGCTTCGGCAACAGCAGCTCCGCCTCGCCCTCGACGACGCGGCCGCCACCGGCCTCGTTCACCGTCGTGCGCAGCGTCACCCAACGCCCCACCCGCCGCGTCACCTCCACCCGGCAGACGAGCTCGCGCTCCGGGTAGGCGGGCCCGACGAAGCGGAGGTCCTGGCGCACGTAGACGCTGCCGGAGCCGGGAAACTCGGCGCCGAACACGCGCGAGAAGACCGCGGCGGTGAGCATCCCGTGCGCCAAACGTCCCTCGAAGCCGAGCGCGCGGGCGGCCGCGTCGTCGACGTGGATGGGGTTGGTGTCCCCGGTGAGGTCGGCGAAGGCCTGCAGGTCGTCGACCGTGAGCGTGAACCGCACCTCGTGGTGGGCGCCCGGCTCGAACGACCCGCGCGGCGCCGTCGGGTCCGCCGAGCGCGCGACCAGGTCGGGGCGGCGCAGGCCCCAGTCCTTGGCCGCGAGCGCGAACCGGTGGACGTCGCGCCGTGCGCCGTCGATCACGACCTGGGCGCGGAAGGTCCCCTCGCGACGGAAGCCGAGGTCGAGGAGCCGCGCCTGGGCGGCGTCGCTCGTCACCTCGCACGACAGCTTCTCGAGCGCCAGCTCGCCGAAGGCGTGGTCCAGGGCGGCGAGCGCGAGCTCCGTCAGGTCGTCCTCGCTGGCCGGCGCGACCGGCGACCACGTCGCGAAGGCGGTGCGGTCGTGGCGATCGACGTCGTCGAACGTGACGACGCCGACCGGATCGCCGTGGCGCCGCGCCGTGAGCACCTGGGTCGTGGGCGTGGGCGCCGCGGCCGGTCGCTGCCTGAAACCGAGGTCGTCGGTCGATACGCTGGGGGCGTCGGGCGCCCCGGGAACGAGGGGATCGAGCACGTGCACCTCCCGGCCGCGCGGCGGCCGCGACGCCGGTGCGACGTTCGGCAGCGGCGCCTGCAACGCGCACGGGCCGGCGCGATGCTACCGCGGCGGGCGCGGGCTCGGACGCCATGCACGCGCACGCGGCCGGCGTGGTGCGCCTCAGCGCAGGATGGCCAGGAAGACGCCGGCGGCGACCGCCGAACCGATCACGCCCGCCACGTTCGGTCCCATCGCCGCCATGAGCGGGTTGACGCGCCCCTGGGTCCGTTCGGCGACGAACGTCTGCACCACCCGCGCCGACATCGGCACCGCCGACACGCCAGCCGCCCCGATGCACGGGTTGATCCGCTGCGACGCCGGCAAGACGAGGTTGAGACCCTTGGCCAGGAGGATGCCGCCCGCGGTGCTGAACACGAACGCCACCGCCCCCAGGACCAAGATGAACAGCGTCCGGGGTAGGAGGAAGCTGGCGCCGTCCATGGTGGCGCCGATCACCAGACCCAACAAGATCGTGACGATGTTGACGAGCGGTCCGCCGGCCGTCTTGGCCAACCGGTCGGTGACGCCGCTCTCGCGCAGCAGGTTGCCGAACATGAGCAAGCCGATGAGGGGCGCGGCGGTCGGGATCGCCAAGCCCACGAGCACCGTGACCACGATCGGGAACAGGATCACGGCGGTGCGCGACACTGGCCGCTCCTCCTCCACCGGGATCTCGCGCTCGGCCGGCGTGGTCAGCAGCCGCAAGATCGGCGGCTGGATCACCGGGACGAGCGACATGTAGCTGTAGGCGGCGACGGCGACGGCGCCCAGCAACTCGGGGGCCAGGATGGCGGTCAGGAAGATCGAGGTGGGACCATCGGCGCCGCCGATGATGCCGATCGAGGCCGCCTCGCGCAGGCTGAAACCGAACAGGTAGTAGGCGCCCAACGCGGCGATGAAGATGCCCACCTGCGCCGCCGCGCCGAGCAGCAGCGTGATCGGCCGCGCCAGCAGCGGACGGAAGTCGGTCAGGGCGCCGACGCCCAGGAAGATGAGCGGCGGCAGCAGCTCGGTGGTGATGCCCGCGTCGTAGATGAGCTGCAACAGCGGGACGGCGTGCTCGCCGCCGACCGGGGCGAAGGTGCTCGACGCGCCGAGACGGGCACCGGGCAGGTTGGCGAGCGCCGCACCGAAGCCGATGGGCACCAGCAACAGCGGCTCGTAGTTCTTCGTCACGGCCAGGTAGATGAGCACGCCCGCGACGACGAACATGACCAGGTTCTGCCACGTGAGCGCCACGAACCCGCTCGCCTGGACCAGCGCGATCCAGCCCTCCACCTCAGTGGCCGATCGTGAGGATCGCCGTGCCCGCGCCGACCTCGTCGCCCAAGCCGACGTGCACCGCGCTCACCGTGCCGGCCACCGGTGAACGCACGTCGTGACTGGCCTTCATGGCCTCGACGGCGGCCACCACCTGACCGACCTCGACGTGGTCGCCCTCGTGGACGCGGATCGCCACGACCTCGACGGTCCCGGAGAACGGCGAGTAGACCGGCGTCGCCGCGCCCTGCGCCACCACCGGTGCGGTCGCGGTCGGCCCCTCAGGGGCGCCGCCCGGCGCGGGCGCCGAGGGCACGGCGCGACTTCCGGCGGTGCCGCCACTCGCCCTAGGGGGCTCGACGGTGACGCGGAACGTGCGGGTCGTGCCGCCCTCGACGACGGTGCAGGTGGTCGTGACCGGTTCCGACCAAGCGGCGGGGGTCGCCGGCGGCGCGGCCTCACGCGGGCCGACCACTGGGGCGACCGGTTCGGCTGGGGGTGCGGCGGGCGCCGTCGGCTTCAGGGGCAGGTTGATGCGCGCCTTGCCGGTCAGGAAGCGGATGCCCTCGTTGAGCTCCATGTCCTTGCCGGGGACGATCGCGGCCGCCACCAGGAAGACGTTCTCCTCGGTCACCGGCAGGTGGCGCTCCCGCAAGGCGGCTTCGGCGGGTCCGAGGCTGTCGGGGGCCTTCGCGAGCGGGTCGCCCTCGAACGGCGGCAGGCCGAGCTGTTCGGACGCGATGCGCACGACCTCGGGGTCGGGCGGTTCGGGCGGCCGGCCGAAGTAGCCCAGCACCGAGCGCCCGTAGCCGCCGTCGATCTTCGCCCAGCGGCCGTGCAACACGTTGTTGAACGCCTGCAGCCAGTACTGCTGGCTGCCGGGCGTGACGCTCGTCCAAGCGCCGCCGGCCCTGACCACCACCGGGAACTCGGCCAGCACGTCGCCGTACCGGTCCATGATGCCCGCCGACGTCATCATGTGGACGTTGGGGCCGATCGCGCCACCCGGCATCGGGAAGTTCACCACGCGCGCGTCCGCCGCCAGCGTCACCGGGTTGAAGGCGTACGCCGAGAGGCCCTCGGTGAGGCTCGCCTCGATCTCCGCCATCTTGCCGACGTCGACGTCGAGCTCGAAACCGGTGCCCTTCAGCGCGTGCCACATCGAGCGCACGTCGGGCTGGGACGTGCCGGAGGCGAGCGGCCGGACCGAGAGGTCGATGCCGTCCACGCCGCCTTCGAGACCCGCCATGTAGCAGGCCACCGCCATCGAGGCGGTGTCGTGCGTGTGGTGCCACAAGGGGATCTCGGGGGGCAGGAGGCGCTTGAGCCCCTTGGCCGTCTCGAAACAGGTGGTCGGGTCGGTGGTCCCCGACGCGTCCTTCATGCAGACCGAGTCGACGCGCACGTCGGCCTCGAGCACGCGGCGGACGACGTCGACGTAGGCGGCAGCGGTGTGCACGTCGTCGGAGCGGTAAGGCAAGCCCATCATCGACACGCACAGTTGGTGGTGCATGCCGGCGTCGACGATGGGCCGAGCGGTCTTCACCAGGTTGTCGACGTCGTTCATGAAGTCGAAGTTGCGGTCGATGGTGGTGCCGTGGCGCCGCATCAGGCGTGCTTGCAGCTCGAGCGCCGGCAGACCCTGGGTGGTGAGCGTGACGCCCGAGACCGAGCGCGTCAGGATCTGCAGCTCGACGCCCTCGCCCACGACCGCGCGCATCTTGTCCATGGCCTGGAACGGGTCCTCGCCGACGTAGAAGTAGGGCGCCTGGTAGCGGGCGCCGCCACCGAACTCGAAGTGGCGGACGCCGGCGTCCGCCGCCACCTGCAGGGCGGGCAGGACGTCGTCGGTGCGGACCTTGCCGCCGAACACGCTCTGGAGGCCGTCGCGGAAGGCGGTCAGCATGACGTGGATCTTCTTGCCGTTGTGCGCGTGGATCATCGGGGCCCTCTCAGCGCGTCTCTTCGATGCGGGTGACGCGGCCGCCGGGCAGCCACCGCTGGACGGTGGCGTGGATGGCGGCCACCACCGCGGCGTCCGCGGGTGGCGGTGGGGGGCGGAACAGCGCCGTCAGGAGTCGCAGCGCACCCGCCAGCAGCGCCAGCAGCACCAGCACCGCGACGAACGCGCTGATCGACAGACCCCAGAGTCCTGGTTCGGCCATGGATCGCCTCCCGACACGACGGCACGACGTGGGAGAACGCCTACGGGAGGCGCGGGCGCACGGTGCGCGCGGTCCGTCCTGCCGCCCGATCGCTCTCTCGATCGTACGTTCGGGGTGCACGTCGACATGAGGGTCAGCCGTCCCCGGCGCGATCCGGGCGGGCCGACGCCGAGCGCCGCCTTCAGTCCAAGGTCATCCGCCCGCTGTGGACCGGCGCCGGGTGGCCCTCGAGGACCAGCGACAGGTCGTCGTTCAGGGCGAGCACCCGGCCGCGGGCGGAGGGCACGCCGGCCGCCCCGTCGTCGACGGGCCAGATGGTGACCTGCCGCCCCAGGAACGCCGCCCGCGCGCGGTAGTCGGCCAGCAGAGCCGCGCCGGCGTCGGCGACCAGCGTCGCGCGAGCGCGTTCGATCTCGTCGAGCACGAGCGGGAGCAGACGCGCCCAGCCGTCGGCGGCCATGCCGGAGACTTCGGCGTCGTGGGACGCGAGCGCCGTCGCCGGGGCGGCGCGCGGCGACGCCGGCAGGTCGGGGACCTGGGCGACGTTGACGCCGATGCCCAGCACCGCGTGGCGCAGCCGACCGGCGTGGACCTGGGTCGCGGTCAGCACGCCGCCCACCTTGCGGCCGTCCAACCAGACGTCGTTGACCCACTTCAGCCGCGGCGTGAGACGCCCATCGGTCAGCCGCTCGATCGCGCGGGCGGTGGCGACGGCGGGCAACACCGTCAACCCGACCGCGTGACGCGCGGCGTCGAGGTCCAGCGTCAGGTGCAGGCTCAGGTGCAAGTTGCCCCGCAGCGCCGTCCACGCGCGTCCGCGCTGACCGTGGAAGCGCGACCCGGCCAACGCCACGCAGGCGAAGCCGTCCGGCAGCGGCTCGCCGGCCGCCAGCAGCTCGTTCATGTGGTCGAACTGGGAGCGGGGAGCGTCGGCCAGCACCACGACCAGGCGCTCGCGACCGGGCGCCGGCCGGGCGCCGCTCCGTCCGACCCAGGCGTCGCCCGCGGCGCCGAAGGCGTCCCAGGAACGGCGGGCGTCGGCGTCGACCAGAGCCTCTGCGAACGGCTCCCACGCGCTCGGCTCGTCGAGGAGCGGCCGGCAGGCGTCGAGGGCGTCGGTGATCAGCAGCATGGGCGTGTCGCTCGCCGCGCCTACGGCGAGCTCGGGCCGGTGTCGCCGGCGCCGGCCAGGGGCAGGCGCATCTGGAACCAGGCGCCGCCCTCGGGCCGGCGGCGCGCCTCCAGCGCGCCGTCGTGGAGACGGACGATGGCGGCCGCGATCGAGAGGCCGAGGCCCGAACCGCCTGATGCCCGATCGCGCGACGGGTCGGCCCGGTAGAAGCGTTCGAACACGAACGGCAGGCTCTCGGGCGGGATGCCGGGACCGTCGTCGAGCACGTCGACGACCACGATCGGGCCGCTGCGGGCGACCTTCACCGCGATGGCGCCGCCGCTGGGCGTGTGGCGCAGGGCGTTGTCGAGCAGCGCGTTCACGACCTGCTGCAGCCGCTCGGCGTCGACGTCGGCGGGGAACGGCTCGGTGCCGGCGTCGACCTCGAGGCGCACGCCGTTCGCCGCCGCGCGCGATCCGAACGTGCGCACGGTGCGGTCCACCCACGGCCCCAGGTCGAGCACGTCGCGCCGGAGCGTCAACGCGCCGGCTTCGGCCAGCGTGAGTGTGCGCAGGTCCTGCACGAGCCGCGCCAACAGGTCGACCTGCTGCAGCAGCAGTCCCACGGTCTCCGGGTCGGCCTGCATCAAGCCGTCCTCGATGGCCTCGAGCTCGCTCTTGAGGACCGTGAGCGGGGTGCGCAGCTCGTGCGCGATGTCGGTGGTGAAGCGCTGGCGCTGCGCCTCCTCGGCCGACAACCGATCGGCGGTGTCGTTGAACACGCGGGCGAGGGTGGCGACCTCGCCGGGGCCGGTGACCGGGGCGCGCAGACGGCGCTCGCCGGCGCCGTAGCGCCGCGTGACCTCGGCGATCCGCGCGATCGGACGGCTCGTCTGCCAGGCCAGCCAACCGCCGGCCGCGAGCGCGACGGCCAACGCGATCGCGGCCGCCTGGACGGTGGCTCCCTGCAGCTCGCCCAGGAGCGCGGTGACGCTGGCGGCCCCCGGCATCGGCCGTGCGTCGTTGGTCGGACCGGCGCCGCGCGGCCCCATGGTCATGCCGAAGGCCCGCGGTACCCGATCGCTGGCCGCCCGGTAGCTCAGGACACCGGTCAGGGTGACGGAGAACAGCGCCGTGAGCGCCACCGCCAGGACGAGCCGGGCGGCCAGGTTCACGGCCGAAGGCGGTAGCCGACGCCGCGAACGGTCTCGAGTTGCGTGCCACACGGGCCGAGGCGGCGCCGCAGGTTCTTGACGTGCGCATCGACGGTGCGCTCGTCGGCGAAGCCGTCGGCCGTGCCCTCGAGCAGCTCCTGACGCCGCAGCGCGCGGCCGGCCTGGGCCGCCAAGGTGGCCAGCAGCCGCAACTGGGTGGGACTGAGGTCGAGCACGACCTCGCCACAGCGCGCCTCGAACGCGTCGAGATCGATGTGGAGGGCGCCCACGGTGTGGTGCCGAACGCTGTGGGCGAGGCCACGGGCGCGGCGCAGGACCGCCTTGACCCGCGCCACCACCTCGCGCGGGCTGAACGGCTTCGTCACGTAGTCATCGGCGCCGAGCTCCAAGCCGACGAGTCGGTCCACCTCCTCGACCTTGGCGGTGACCAGGATGATCGGCACGTCCGAGGACGCGCGCACCTGCCGGGTGACGGCCAGCCCGTCGGGAGCCGGGATCATCAGGTCGAGCAGGATCAGGTCGGGGTTGGCGGCGCGCCACAGCTCCAGCGCGCGTCGGCCGTCGGCCGCCCGCTCGACCGCGAAGCCCTCGGCCCGCAGGTAGCGCTCGAGCACGTCGGCGATCCGCGGCTCGTCCTCGACGATCAGGATCCGTTCACCCGCCATGACGCCCCATGCTACGTGGCCGTGGTGTGCGCGGTGCGTGGGCGCCACCGGGACGCGCACCCGCGCCGGCGGGACCTCGGCTCGACGCGACGCGGCGCCGCCCGGATCGGATCCGGGCGGCGCCGTGCGGACGAGGCGGTCGCGTTCACCAGCGGGCGCGCGCCCCCGGGCGGCCGGGTGCCGTCGCCATGCGGCCCGCCATCGGGCTGCCGACGCTGGGGCCACGGGCTGCGGCGGTGCGGTTGGCGTAGAGCGGCTGGCCACCCGCGTTCACGCCACCGGCGCACCCCTCGCGCTCGACCGCGGCTGCGAAGGCCGTGTCGCCGCGGGCGGTCATCTGCTCGGCCTGGAACTCGGTGATCTCGCCGTTGGCCAGCAGCTCGGCGATCGCTTCGGCGCGCGCTTCGTCGTACGCGACCTCGAGCTCGTCGAGGCTCACGCCGCGGTCGGCGGCGATGGAGGCGATCGAGGCGCCCTCGGCCTTGAGCGCCTGCAGCTCGTCGCGGGTCAGACCCAGGGCGGTAGGCAAGACGTCCTGCAGGGCACCAGCGAGCTCACTGGGGCCGGCGTTGCGGTTGAAGCCTGCTCCGACGGCCGCTCCCGACCGCGCGGCGTGCATGGGCTGGTGGGCGTTGGCGAAGCGTGGGCCTTGGGCCAGGGCGAGGCCGATGAAGAGGACGGCGGCGGCGGGAACGAGCAGCTTGCGGATCATGTGCATCACACCTTTCCGATCGTCGACCCGGTGAGCGCCGGGTTCGAGCGAAGGATAGGTCCGAGCGTGTGAACGTTTCGCGAACGTTTCGGGAACGCTGGGTGGAGGGGGTCGACCGTGCTGGCGTGCGGCACGCGCCCGCCCGCGTCGTTCCGGCGTCCTTGCGTGGAACGTGGGCCCCGTCTACCCTGAATCGAGTGAGGAGGTCCTCATGTTCTGGATCCCGATGACGCTAGGCGCCCTGATGTTCCTCGGCGGCGCGTTCTTCATCATCCGATTCTTCGTCCGTCGCCGCCGCGCGCGACCCGAGGTGGCCGAAAGCGGCACCAGTGGCGTGGTTTTGATCGTCAGCGTGTTCGTCCACGCCATGGGTGCGCTCTTGTTGATCCTGGGGTTCCTGGGGGTGCTGAGCCCGGAGGCGGGCGGCGGTTGAGGGCCGCCGCCACGCCTCACGGTTCCGGCGTACCCCTCAGGCCGCCGACCAACCCGCATCCGCAGCGACCAGCGCCCCGTTGATCATCTTCGCGTCGTCGGAGGCCAGGAACAGCGCCAGGTTGGCGATGTCGGCCGCCTCCAGCGAGGCGGGCATCACCGCGTGCCACTTGCCCAATTGCCCCAGGGCTTCCTGGTCGGCTTTGCTCATGTCGAGGCCGGCCATGATCGAGGTCGCCACGCCGCCGGCCAGGATCGCGTTGCAGCGGATGGCCTGCTGCGCGTAGACGAAGGCGGTGCTCCGCGTGAGACCGACGAGCGCGTGCTTGGACATCGTGTAGGCCGCGCCCGCCGCGCCACCCCCCACCCCGGCCGCCGACGCCACGTTCACGATGGCGCCCCCGCCGTGTTCCTTCATGTAGCGCACCGCGGCTCGGCTCGCCACCATCGGGCCGTAGGCGTTGACGTCCATCACCTTGTGCCAGGTCTCGTCGCTGACGTTGGCTACGCCCTCGAAGAGGTCCATGATGCCGGCGTTGTTGACGAGCACGTCGAGCCCGCCGTACGTGTCGATCGCCGTCTGCACGAGCGTCTCCACGTCCTGCCGCTGGGCCACGTCGGCCCGCACGCCGGTGACCGTCCCGCCGGCCGCCTCGATCTCCTGCACGACCTCGTCGAGGCGCGCGGCGACGAGCTCGCCCGCCACGACCTTGGCGCCTTCGGCCGCGAACTTGCCGACCATGGCGCGTCCCATCCCTGAACCCGCACCCGTGACCACGACGACCTTGCCCTCGAACCGCATGACGACCTCCGACCTGCGCACAACGGCGCGGCTCCCCGGCGCGAACACGACGGTCACGACCGCACCTCGTTTGGCACAGCGTAGCGAGGGCCACCGGGCGCGACCACGGGGCAACGTCCCCCCGCCACGCGCTACCCTGACCGCCAGCGCCCCATCGTGCGGCGGCGAGCCGTTCGCCGCCCCGGCCCCCGGAGGTTTCCGATGCGCATCCTCGTCCTAGGCGGTACCCGTTTCGTGGGTCGCCACATCGTCGAAGCGGCCCTGGCCGCCGGCCACGCGGTGGACGTCTTCTCGCGCGGCCGCTCGGCACCGCCCGCCGGCGTCGGCTCGCTCATCGGCGACCGCGACGGCGACCTGAGCGCTCTCAGCGGTCGCTGGGACGTCGTGGTCGACGTCAGCGCCTACGTCCCGCGCCAGGTCCGGGCGACCGCGGAGCGGTTGTCGGGTCGGGCCGAGCGCTACCTCTTCATCTCGACCGCCTCGGTGTACGACGACTTCGATCGGCCGGAGACGGCCGAGGACGCGCCGCTGAAGGAGCTCGACGACCCGTCCACCGAGGACGTGACCGGCGGGTCGTACGGCGGCCTGAAGGTGGCCTGCGAGCGCGCGGCCGTCGACGCCTTCGACGGCCCGGTGCTGGCCCTGCGCCCGACCTTCGTCGTCGGTCCCGAGGACTACACCGACCGTTTCACGTCCTGGCTGCGGCGGGTACGGCGGGGCGGCCGGGTGGCCGCGCCGGTGGACGCCGACCTGCCGGTGGCGTTCATCGACGCCCGCGATCTGGGGCGCTTCACCGTCGACCTGGCCGCCAGCGACGCGACCGGTGCGGTGAACCTGGCGGGACCCGCCGACCCGGCCACCTGGGGCAGCGTGCTGGCGACGGTCCGGGACGTGACGGACTCCGACGCGCGCTTCACCTGGCTCCCGTGGTCGTTCGTGGAGGCCCACGCCCAGGTCGGCGAGGTCTTCCCCATGGTGGCGCCGTTCACGTTCCGGGACGCGCGGCCGCTCTCGCTCGAGCGGGCCACGTCGCTCGGCCTCACCCACACGCCGCTCGCCGCCACCATCCACGACACGCTCGCCTGGTTCGATGCCTTCGGGAAAGCCGTGGCGGGACCCTCCGAAGAGGACGAGCGCGCGCTGCTCGCCGCGTGGGACGCTGCGGACGCGTAGGGGCTGCGCCGGCGTCGCGGCTCAGGCGGCGTAGGGGCTCAGGCGGTGTAGGGGCTCAGGCGGCGTCGCGGCTCAGGCGGCGTAGGCGACGCGGAAACCGACGTGGCCGGTGGTGCTCGCCTCGGTGCTCGAGGTGCGCGCCGCCGGCCGGTATCGGTTGCAGTACGAGGCGTGACAGAGGTACGAACCGCCCTTCATCACGCGCAGCGGTCCGTCCTCGCCGAGCGCCGGGGGCTGCGCGTGCCAGGCGTCCTCGCACCACTCCCAGACGTTGCCGACGACGTTGTACAGTCCGAAGCCGTTGGGCTCGAAGGCGTCGACGGGGGCCGTGCCGCGATGGCCGTCCTTGCCGGTGTCGTTCGACGGGAACGTGCCCTGCCAAACGTTGCAGTGGTGACGCCCACCCTCGACGAGCCGGTCGCCCCAGGGGAAGCGCCGGCCCTCGACGCCGCCGCGGGCCGCGTACTCCCACTCCGCCTCGCCGGGCAGCCGCCCGCCTGCCCACGCCGCGAACGCGCGCGCGTCGCGCCAAGACACGTGCACCACCGGGTGATCGGCGCGGTCGTGGACGGTCGAGCCCGGTCCCTCGGGCGCGGCCCACGTGGCGCCGGGCACGGCGCGCCACCAGGGCGCACCGGCGACCGCCGCCGTGGGCGGATGACCGGCCGGTACGAACGCCTGGAAGACGAACGACCAGCCGTAGCGCTCCGCGTCGGTGACGTGGCCGGTGGCGTCGACGAAGGCCGCGAAGCGGGCGTTGGTCACCGTCCACCGATCGAGGCGAAAGGGTGCCACGGTGACCTCACGGACGGGCCCCTCACGGTCGGCGGGGAAGGTCGGATCGTCGCTGCCCATCGAGAAGGTGCCC
This sequence comes from uncultured Trueperaceae bacterium, assembly GCA_963839375.1. Lineage (GTDB taxonomy): Bacteria > Deinococcota > Deinococci > Deinococcales > Trueperaceae > JAABTL01. Next base: position 32,838 of record CAWIUY010000029.1, read on the forward strand.
CCCGGCAGGTCCACCCACCCCGGCGCGGCCCCGGTGTCCGGCGCCAAGGGCCGCGGCCGCGCGGACGGCGTCCCGCGGACCGTCTCGGCGGCCGGACCGGCGGTGCGTCCCGGCGCGCAGCAGCTCTCACCCGTCCTCTCGGCCATGGGGCGAAAGGTAGCACGGGCCCGGGGGCCTATGAAGCACGGTTCGGGTCGGACGCGTCCACATCCGTCGCGGCGCGACGGTGGCCCTGCACCTATGCTGCGAGCCCGACCGCGTGCTCGACGGGCGGACCGAACGACGACCAGGAGGTGCGCATGAAGTGGGAGGACCGAGGACGGAGCGGCCATCTGGACGACCGGCGCGGCCGGCGGGCGCCCGGCCGGGCCGCCGGCGCGTCGATCGGCATCGGCGGGCTGCTGATCGTCTTGGCCCTCAGCGCCATCACGGGTACCGACCTGTTCGCCCTCCTCGGTCTCGGGCCGGGCACGGGGCCGCCGCCGTCGGCCCCGCCGACGGGGCCCGAGTTGGCCGCCGAGGAGGAGCACGTCCGCTTCGTGTCGTTCGTCCTCGACGACCTGCAGGCGACGTGGCGCGAAGCGTTCCAGGCCAGCGACCTGACGTACCGCGAGGCCGACCTGGTGCTGTACCGCGACGCCGTGGAGTCGGGCTGCGGCGTCGCGCCCTCGGCGACCGGGCCGTTCTACTGCCCCGCCGACGGCGACGTGTACCTCGACCTCTCCTTCTACGACACGCTGCGTGAACGGTACGGCGCACCCGGCGACTTCGCCGAGGCCTACGTGATCGCGCACGAGATCGGTCATCACGTGCAGAACCAGCTGGGTACCATGGCGGCCGCTCGCGACGAACAGCAGACCCGGCCGTCGGCGGCGAACGCCGTGTCGGTGGCGCTCGAGTTGCAGGCCGACTGCTACGCCGGCGTGTGGGCCGCGTCCGCCGACCGCCGCGACCTGCTGGAGCGGGGCGACCTCGAGGAGGGGCTCGGGGCGGCGGCCGCCGTCGGCGACGATCGGCTCAGCGGTCGCGCCGGCCGCACGGCGAACCAGGAGACGTTCACGCACGGCACCTCCGAGCAGCGGGCGAGCTGGTTCCGCACCGGCTTCGACAGCGGCGACCCGCAGGCCTGCGACACGTTCGCGGGCGGGGTCTGACGTCCTCGTGCAGCGACGAGCGCGTCAGGCCCAGCGCTCGCGATGCCGCGTCAGCACCACCCCCGCCAGCCAGGCCGCAGGCAGCAAGAACGCGAAGCTGGCCACCAGGGCGGGCACCAGACCCACCAGCTCCTGGAGGGCGCCGAAGCCGATGTAGGCGACGCCCGCCGTGCCCCAGGTCAAGCCCATCAACATGCCCGAGGCGGTGCCGACGGCGTGCGGCGCCAGGTCCTGCGCGCTCACGACGAGCACCGGCACGGACGCGTTGGTGAGCAGCGCACCGACGGCGATGACGGCGTAGTACGGCAGCGTCTCCGGCGTGAGCGCCAACACGAGCGTCAGGGCGGGCGCCGCCAGCAGCATCGAGGCGACCACCAAGCGGACGCGGCCGACCCGCCGCTCGATGAGCCCGCTCAGCATCCCGCCCGCCGCCGACGCCACACCGTAGGTGGCCAGCGTGGCGCCGATCACCGCGGCGTCGGGTGCGAAGCCTCGCACGTTGACCAGGTACAGCGGCATGGCGCTGGTGAAGCTCACGAAGGCGGTCGCTCGCATCATCCCCGCCAGCGACAGCAACCCGACCGGTCCCGCGAACAGCTTGGCGTCGAACAGCTTGGGGCGCGCGGTGCCGCGCAGCGGCGGCGAGGTGGGCGCCCACACGAACAGGGAGACGCTGAGGCTCACGCCCAGCAGCGCCAGCCAGGGGACGTAGCCGGGGCCGTACACGCGCAGGATGGCGAGCGCCACCACCGGCATGATGGCCGAGCCGAGCGCGCCGCCGGCCGCGAACAGGCCGACCGCGAGCGTGGACCGCTCGCGCCCACCCACCTGGCGCATCATGGCGACCGCACCCGGATGGAAGATCGCCGAACCGATCCCACCGACGGCCAGCATGGCCACGAGCGCCCAGACGGTGGGGGCCACGACCACGAAGCTCATGAGCACCGAGCTGAGCAACAGCCCGAACGCGGCCGCCCGGCGGCGCCCCCAGCGGTCGCTGAGCGCGCCCATGAACGCCTGCAGCACGTTGGCCGACAAGGCGATGAGCGCGACGAGGCTGGCCAGCGCCACCTCGCCGAGCCCGAAGCGCTGCTGCAGCGTCGGCAGGTAGACGGGTAGCACGTTGCTGAACGCGTCGTTGGCGAGGTGCGCGCTGGTGATCAGGAAGGCGAGGGGGGCGCCGATGAGCGCGGCGCGCGGGCGCAAGGTGACGGCCACGACGCCGACCCTACACCCGCGGACCGGCGCCGCGGTAACCCGAGCGAGGGCCCGTGACGCGTCCGCCCCACCGACGGAGCGTCGGTGGGGCGGGGGTACCGGGGGCGCGCTGCGGGGGCGTCGTCAGGGGCGGCCGCTGCCCGTCCCGCGGCGGACGACCACGAAGTCGACCCGCAGCACGAGCGCCAACACGACGGCGGCCAGCGTGAGCGGCCAGTTCCACAGCACCAGCACCAGCGCGATCACGAACGCGGCCGAGAGCGGCAGCCGGAAACGGTCGATGCCGTCCTTGCGAGCGATCAGGGTGCGCACGGTGAGGGCGCGCCAGGCGCGACGGAGTGCCTCGGGCGGACGGACGGCGCTCTCGGAGCGGTGCTGCGGGTCGGTGGGTGGCAGGGTGTCGGTCATCGCGGCGTCCCTTCGTCGGTGGGCGTGGTGGCGACGGTGGTGGCCGCTGTCGCGGCGGGGGCGGCGGCCGGGGTGGCCTCGTCGACCGGCTCCGGCACGACCCGCTCGACGGCGATCGTGAGCTTGGCGACCAGCGCCGCCATCGCCCCCAGAGCGGCCCAGACGGGCAGCAACACGGTGCCGATGACGCCGATCGTCAGCGGGATCTCGAGCAGCGTGCGGCCCTCGTCGTTCTTGATGGCGATGCGTCGGACGTTGCCTTCACGCACCAGTTCCTTGACCTTGGCGACGACCGCTTCACCGGAGACGCGGAACTCCTCGCGCAGCGTCCGCTCCTGCTCGCTGGTGTGGGTTTGGCTGGTGCCACCCGTGGCGGCGTCGGGGTTGGTCGTGTTCGTGTGGGGGTCGGTCATCGTGGGCTCCTTCCGAGCGGACCGCCAGGGGCGATCCCGATGACGTCACGGTAGCCGCGCGCGCGGTCACCGGTCGACACCCGAACGGGTGAGCCGCCTCTCCCCCATTCGGAGGCCCCGACGGGCGGCTACATCCAGTCCAACTCGCGGGCTCGGGCGACCGCCGCCGTCCGGGTCGACACACCCAGCTTCTCGAACAGGTGCTTCACGTGGCTCTTGACCGTGTTGGGGCTCACGTCGAGGCGCGCGGCGATCGCCTTGTTGGCCGCGCCGGTCGCCAACCAGCGCAGCACGTCGCGCTCGCGGTCGGAGAGCGCGTCGCGACCCGGTGTCGGCATCGCCACCGCCGGTCCGCCGTGGGCGACGTGCACCCGCTCGCGCAGCTCGGCAGCGAGGGCCGGGTGGGCGTCCTCCAGCCGCCTACGGAGCAGGTCGCGAAACGATCCGTGGTAGCGGTAGCGCCGCGTGGCGGCGTCGACCACCGTCAGGAACAGGTTGGCCCGCTCCAGCGCCAGCAGCCGGTCGGCGGCGTCGGGACGTCCCGACAGGAGCGCCGCGGTCGCCACGTCGATCTCGTCGGGGACGCTGGTGACGAGCAGGAAGTCCTGGGTGGCGGGATCGAGGCGCTGCAGGACCTCCTCGGTGAGGTACGCGAGCACGTAAGGATCGGTGCCCGTGAACCGCTCGACGAAGTCGCCCACGTCGTCGGACGAGCGCCCCCGCAGTCCCAGCGCGGCGAGCTGGAGCCCAGCGCCCCACCCCTCGGTGCGACGCACCAACGTGGCCACGTCGGCGCTCGTCAGCGGGACATCCAGACCACGCAGCAGCCCGCTCGCCTCCTCGACCTCGAAACGGAGGTCGTCGACGCCCACCTCGTCGAGCGCACCGTCGAGACGCCAGCGCGCGAAGGGCAGCTGGGGCTCGACGCGGGTGGCGATCACCACACGCAGACCGGCGGGTGCGTGGTCGACGAGCGTCCGCAGCGTCGCGAGCGCCGCCGCGGACGCGGCGATGGCGTGGACGTCGTCGAGGACCACGACGACGGGTGGGTCGAGCCCCTCGATCGCGTCCAAGAGGGCCTCGAGCAGGAGCTGGGCGTCGGGCGTGTCGGGCGGCCGGAGCCGATCGGGGAACGCGTGACCCAGGGCGGCCCACAGACCCCGCACGAACCGATCGGCCTCGGCGTCGCCGGGCTCCAGCGACCACCACACCGGCGGCGCGACCCGACGGCGGGCCCAGCCGGCCAGGGCGGTCGTCTTGCCGTAGCCGGCCGGCGCCGCCAGGAGCGTCACGCGACGGCCGACGGCCGCCTCGAAGCGCGCGTCGAGCCGGGGGCGGGCGAAGACGCCCGACCGGACCGGCGGCGGCCGCAGGCGCACCAGGGCGACGGAGCGTGTGGGGACCGGGAGCGGCGTCATGGGGTCGCCACGAGGGTAGCCCGCCGCTGCCGTCGCCGCCAGCGGACCACGGTCGCAGGACGGTTCCGACGCGGCCACGAACGCATCCGCCCCGCAGTCGCCCGCGCCACGCGCGGGCGCGGTCGGCACCCGGGCCGGTTCCACGCGTGCCGCCGCCGCTCGCCCGTCACGTGTCCAGCATGCGTGTGGCGCGTCGGGGCGGCCCCGGCCTCGGTCAGGGTTCCGCGAGTGAAGGCCGCGTACCCTACCCCCAAGATGCCATGGAGTCTGAACCATCCCCTCCCGCTGCGCTGCCGGACCTGGCTCGGTGCGGCGCTGCTGTGGGCGGGGTCCGGCGAGACGCCACGCTACGGGGTGACGGACGGTGGGGCGACGGACGACGGGGCGGCGGCACGGAGCGAAGCGAGACCCCGTGCGGTCCCGGCCGATCAACCGGACGGCGAGCCGCCACAGCCGCCGGCGACGGCGCCCGCGTTCCATCGACAGGTCGTCGAGCAGGCGGGCGACGTCATCTGGACCATGGACCTCGAGGGCCGGTGCACGTACGTGAACGCGGCCGTGACGCGGCTGCTCGGCGAACGGCCCGAGGACGTCGTGGGCCGGCGGCTCGAGGACATGCTCACCCCGGACTCGGCCGCCACCGCCGCCCACGCGCTGGCACGGGCGGCGCGTCGGGTGGCGTCCGGCCAGCGCTTCGAGCCCATCCACCTGGAGCTCGAGCAGCTCCGGCACGACGGCGACACGGTCTGGACCGAGGTCACGGCCTCAGGCCTGTACGACGGCGAGCGTTTCGTCGCCATCATCGGCGTGACCCGCGACGTCGGCGTCCGGCGTGAAACCGAAGCGCGCATGGCGCACCTGGCTCTGCACGACCCCCTGACCGGTCTGCCCAACCGCGCCCTGGTCCAGGACCGGGTGCAGCAGGCGATCGTGAGCGCCGTCCGGGACGGCGAGCGCTTCGCGGTCGTGATGATCGACCTCGACGGCTTCAAACCCGTGAACGACACGTACGGCCACGGCGTCGGCGACCAGGTCCTGCGGGAGGTGGCGCGCCGGCTCGAGCGCTGCGTGCGGGCCTCGGACACCGTCGGCCGCGTCGGCGGCGACGAGTTCCTCCTCGTGATCCGCCACGTCGGCGACGTGGCCGACGTCGATGCGGTCGCGCTGAAGGTGCGCGACGCCCTGGCGCACCCGTTCGAGATCGACCGGAACCTGGTCGAGCTCAGCTGCAGCGCCGGCCGGGCGCTCTACCCCCAGGACGGCGTCGACGAGCGCGCCCTGACGCGCCACGCGGACGCCGCGATGTACCGCGCCAAACGCGCCAAACGCGGCGACGAGGGCGTCACCTTCGGCTGAGGCGCCGTCAACCCGCGGTGGCCGGCGCCCCGTCGAGCGCCGCCAGCGCGGCGCCGAGCTTGGCCGACACGTCCGCCGCCAGGGGTGCCAGCGCCGCCCGGGTGGCGGGCGCCGCCAGCTCGAACACGACCCCGGGATCGAGCACGCGCACCTCCACGCCACCGTCGACCTCGCGCAACGTCACGGTGCACGGCAGCAGCAGGGCGACGTCGCGATCGAGGTCGAGCGCCCCCTTGGCCAGCTTCGGGTTGCAGACTCCGAGGATGCGGTGACCCTCGTGATCGGCCCCCAGCTTCGTCTTGAACGTGGCTTGCAGGTCGATCTCGGTGAGCACCCCGAAGCCCTCGGACTTGAGCGCGGTCTCGACGTCGGCACGCACCTCGGCGAGGGTCTTGCGGACGGTCACGCGAAGCGGATCCATGGCACACCTCCTGCACGCCAGCCTAGCGCTCGCCCGCGACCCCTGCGCTGGACCCGGCTGCGAAGGGCGCGCTACCGTGGTCGAGCGGGCGACGGCGCCGTCGCCCAGGGAAGGATCATCATGGACCCGAGTCGTCTCCCGGTCTGGCAGACCCTGCGCGAGCACCACGAGCAGGTGGCCCAGCTGCACCTGCGCGAGCTGTTCGACGGCGAACCGAACCGTTTCGAACGACGGCACCTCGAGGTCGCCGACATCACCTTCGACTACAGCAAGCACCGGGTCACGGACGAGACGCTCGACCTGCTGCTGCGTCTCGCGACCGAGGCCGGCGTGCCCGACGCCATCGAGGCGATGTTCGCCGGCACCCACCTCAACACCACCGAGGACCGGGCGGTCCTGCACGTGGCCTTGCGAGCGGGGCCCGACGCACGCATCGTCGTCGACGGCGCCGACGTGATGCCCGAGGTGCGCGCGGTGCAGGCGCGCCTGCGCGCCTTCGGCGAGGCCGTGCGCTCGGGCGCCCACGTCGGCTTCGACGGCCGCGCGATCACCGACGTGGTCAACATCGGCATCGGCGGCAGCGACCTGGGACCCAAGATGGTGACGACCGCGCTGTCGGCGTACGCCCACGAGCGCGTCCGCAGCCACTTCGTCTCGAACGTCGACCCGTCGGACCTCAGCGAGACACTCGCGCGCCTCGAGCCGTCCACGACGCTGTTCCTCGTGGCGTCCAAGACCTTCACCACCCAGGAGACCATGGCGAACGCGGCCGCCGCCCGAGCGTGGCTCGTCGGCGCCGGCGGCGAGGACGCCGTCGCGCGGCACTTCGTGGCGTTGAGCACCAACGTCGAGGCGGCACGCGCGTTCGGGGTCGCGGACGCGCACGTGTTCGGCTTCTGGGATTGGGTCGGCGGCCGCTACAGCCTCTGGAGCGCCATCGGTCTGCCGATCCTGCTCAGCATCGGCCCTGATCGCTTCGACGAGCTGCTGGCCGGCGCTCGGGCGGTGGACGAGCACCTGCGGCGCGCACCGCTGCACGCCAACGTGCCGGTGTTGATGGCGCTGGTCGGCGTCTGGTACGCCAACTTCTTCGGCGCCGAGACGCACGCCGTGCTGCCCTACGACCACGACCTGGTGCACCTGCCCGCCTACCTGCAACAGGCCGACATGGAGAGCAACGGCAAGTCGACGACGCGCGAGGGCCGGCGGCTGCAGGTGACCACCGGGCCGATCGTCTGGGGTCAGCCCGGCACCAACGGTCAACACGCCTTCTACCAACTGCTGCACCAGGGCACCCGGCTGGTGCCCGCCGACTTCCTCGTCGCGGCGCGCAGCCATCGGCCCATCGCCGATCAGCACGAACTGCTCGTCGCCAACGCCCTGGCCCAGACCGAGGCGCTCATGGTGGGCCGCACGACCGCCGAGGCGCGCGCGGAGCTGGCGGCGTCGGGCATGACGGGCGAGCGCTTGGACCTGCTCGCCGCCGCGCAGACCTTCGAGGGCAACCGGCCCACGAGCACCTTCGTCTATCCGCTCCTGACGCCCCGCGTGCTGGGGTCGCTGATCGCCCTCTACGAGCACAAGATCTTCGTGCAGGGCGTGATCTGGGGTGTGAACTCGTTCGATCAGATGGGCGTGGAGCTGGGCAAGGTGCTCGCGCGCCGCTTGCGGCCCGAGCTCGACGAGGGCGCGCCGATCGGTCCGCACGACGGCTCGACCCGGGGCCTGATCGAGACGGTGCGTCACCTGCGTGGCGCGTGAGGTGAAACGCTCCTCTCCGGAGGGCCCCGCGCGCCTGCTACGCTCGCGCATGAACCGATGTCAGCGTACGTTCGTGGCGGCGCTCCTGGCGCTGTCGCTGGCGGCCGCAGCGGGCGCGCAGACGCTCGCCGAGGTCACCCTCACGACCGCGATCGCCAGCCAGCTCTACCCCGGCCTCAGCCTCCCTTCCGGGAGCCTGCGGGCCATGGGCGTGGGCACCGAGGCCGTGATCGCGCGCGTCCCCGACGCCGCGGCCTGGACGGGCTGGGAGGTCTACACCGCGGCGGGCCTGGCCGCCTCGCTCGAGGGTGCGCTCGTCTACGGCGTGGAGCGCGACCTGTTCCTCGAGGGATACGGTCGGGTCGAGACCACACCCACGCAGGAGGGCGCCACCACCATCACGCGCGTCGTCTTCGAGAACGAGACCGGCGCGCGCGCCCTGCTCGTGACGTTCCGAGAGAGCCGCGAACTGGTCTGGCTGGTCGCGCGCAGCCGCTGAGCGCCGGGTCGCGCGGCGACGCGCACATGCGGGTCGGCAGCGCGAACGGGCCCGCCCCGCGTACGATCACTGGCATGTTGGCCGGTCGGCGCGTGCTCGTGGTGCTCAACCCCTCGTCGGGCCGGGGGCGGGTCGACGCGTCGGAGCACGCCATCAGGACGGCGCTGGACGTCGCTGGCGCCGACGCCGAGATCCGCCACACCCGCCAGCTCGAGGACGCCCACACATGGGCGGCGGGCGCGGCCGACGAGGGCTTCGAGGTCGTCTTGGCCGCCGGCGGCGACGGCACCGTCACGGCGGTCGCGCACGGCCTGCTGGAGCGCGACAGCCCGCTACCGCTCGGCGTCGTGCCGATGGGGACCGGCAACGGGCTGGCGCGGGTGTTGCTGCTGCCGATGGACGCTGCCAGCGCGATCGCGGCGCTCGCCCTGGGCACGGTGCAGGCGATCGACGTCGTCGAGGTCGTCCGGCCGATCCGCGGCACCGCCCTGCTGTTCTTGGGCGCCGGCCTGGACGCCGACATCAACCGTGACGCGGACGCGCGCGCCAAGGCGCGCTTCGGGTTCCTGGCGTACGTCGGCGCGACGGCGCGGAACCTGGTGCGGCTGCGACCGCGGCGCGTGGCGATCCTGCTCGACGGGGTGCGTCACGAGGTCCGCGCCCACACCGTGAGCATGTTCAACGCCGGTCGACTGGTGCTCTCGGGCGTGCCCATCGGACCCGACACCGATCCGCACGACGGGCTGCTGGACGTGGCCGTGCTGCGCTCGTCGAACCCGTGGCGCGCGCTCGGCGGCGTGGTCCGGCTCGTCACGCGGTCGGGCAGCCGGGCGCTGCTCGACCGCGCCGCCGAGGTGCGGGTCGAGGCCCAGCCGCCGCTGCCCGTTCACCTCGACGGCGACGTCGTGGGCACCACCCCGCTCGTGGCGCGCGTCCGGCCGGGTGCGCTCCAGGTCATCGTCGCCGAGAACTACGCCGCCCTCCACGCCGCCGCGAACGAAGAGACCGCCGCGGCCGTCGACGACGAGGGGCCGCTGGCCGACGAAGCCGCGGCCCCGGAGACGCCCGCCGCCTGAGCTCGCGGCGCATCGCCGGGGTCACGCTCCGCCCGACGGACCCGTCAGCGGCCATGAGGCGAGCGCTGCCGCTCCCGTCCAGCGGGCCCGGCGGGCGCCGCCCGCGGCGGTAAGGTGACCCGTGCCGGCCGCCCTGGGCCTCCTCCTCGACGTCGTGCTGCCCGTCTTCGTCATCATCGGGATCGGCGCGCTCATCGGACGCCGCTTCGGTCTCGACGTGACGGTCGTCAACCGGGTGGCGCTCTACGCCGCGGTGCCGGCGCTGGCGTTCCGCACCCTGGCCGACCTCCAGCTCGCCGCGGCCGAAGTCTCGCGCCTGCTGGCCGGCTACGGTCTGTTCGTCCTCGTGCTCGCCACGCTGGCGTGGCTGATCGGCGCCCGCTGGCCGGCCTCCGCACGACGCACGCTGGTCGGGACGAGCCTGCTGGCCAACGCCGCCAACCTCAACCTGCCGGTGGTGCTGTTCGCGTTCGGCGAAGCGGGTTTCGCCCGCGCGCTGGTGCTCTACGTCGTCACCTCGCTGCTCATGTTCGGCCTCGGCCCGAGCCTGGTGGGCGGCGCCCGCGGGATCGGCGCGACGCTGCACACGGTGCTGACGTTCCCGGTGCTGTGGGCGGCGCTGGCGGGGCTCGCCGCCAACGCCTGGCACGTGGCGCTGCCCACGACGCTGACGCGGGCGGTGGCGTTGCTGGCCGACGCCGCCATCCCACTGGTGCTGCTGACCCTGGGGCTCCAGCTCGCCCGCACGCGCCGCCTACGCCCCACGTCGCGGGTGTGGACGGGCGTGGCCGTCAAGCTGCTGGCCGGTCCGCTGGTGGCCGTGCTGGCCGGGCGTCTGGTGGGACTCGAGGGCCTCGACCTGGCCGTGCTCGTGACCTTCGGGGCGATGCCCACCGCCGTCAACACCGCCATGCTCGCGATCGAGTTCCAGGGCGACACGACCCAGGTCGGCGACACGGTCGTCGTCGGCACGGCGGCGGCGCTCCTCACCCTGCCCGTCGTGCTGACGCTCCTCCTGCGACTCGTGTGAGCCCGGGTTAGCTTGGCGTGTCGAGATCGTCCTCGACCCCCGAAGGAGTCGCATGAGCACCGTTCACGAGCACGCCCTCGCCCTCGCCGCCGACACCGTGGCGACGCGCCGCGACCTGCACCGATACCCGGAGATCGCCTTCGAGGAGCGCCGCACGATGGGACGCATCGTCGAACGGCTGCGCGCGCTCGGGCTCGACCCACGGTCGGACGTCGGCACCACCGGCGTCGTCGCGGTCTGGGACACCGGCGCGCCCGGCCCGACGGTGCTCGTCCGCGCCGACATGGACGCCCTGCCGATGGCCGACGAGAAGGAGGTGGCGTACCGGTCGGAGCACGCGGGCGCCATGCACGCGTGTGGCCACGACGGCCACGTGGCGGTGCTGCTGAGCGTCGCCGACGTGCTCGTCGCCCGTGGCGCGGCGCGCCGGGGGCGCGTGGTGTTCGTGTTCCAGCCCGCCGAGGAGATCGTTCGCGGCGCCCAGGCCATGCTGGCCGACGGTGCGCTCGACGGGATCGTCCCCGACCATGCGATCGGGCTGCACCTCTCGACCATGCACCCGACCGGCGTCGTGTCGGTCCGTGAGGGCCCGGCGATGGCGGCCACCGACACCTTCCGCTTCACCGTCCACGGGCACGGCGGGCACGCCGCCAAGCCGAACGAGACCGTCGACCCGGTGCTCGTCAGCGCGCACCTGGTGCTCGCCCTGCAGGCGCTCGTCGCGCGCGAGACCGACCCGGTGGACCAGGCGGTCATCAGCGTCACCAGCGTTCACGGCGGCACCGCCTTCAACGTCATCCCCGAGACGGTCGAGCTCAAGGGCACGTTGCGCACCTTCGACGCGGCGACGCGGACGACCCTCGAGCGGCGCCTGCGCGAGGTGGCGCAGGGCGTCACCGCCACCTTCCGCGCCAGCGTCACCATCGACTGGACCGAGGGTTCGCCGGCGGTCGTCAACGACGCGGCCGCGACCGCCCGCTTGCGGCGGGTGGCCGCGCGCGTCGTCGGCGAGGACGGCGTGGTGTCGGGCGCACCCATCATGGGCGGCGACGACATGGCGCTGTGGCTGCAGCAGGCGCCCGGCTGCTACTTCTTCGTGGGCGCCCGCCACGCGCCCCACACGTCGTTCCCCCACCACCATCCGCGCTTCGACATCGACGAAGCGGCCCTGCCGATCGCCGTCGAGGTGCTCAGCGAGGGTGTGGTGGACCTGCTGGAGGCCTGACCGCCGGTCCCGGCCTCACCACGCGAGGTCGAGCGTGTAGCCACCTTCACCGGAGTCGAAGTAGGCCGACACCTGGACCTCGTACACGCCGGCCTCGAGGTCGACGACCACCTGCGCGTCCGTGCCCTCGAAGTCGTCGTTGGCACTGAGCCAGTTGCCGTCGGCGTCGTAGACCTCGAGGTAGGCGTCGAACGCCTTCGACCGCAAGGTGGCGCGCAGGGTGGCGGGCGCCGCGAGCTCGAGCACGTAGACGTTGGTGCCCTCCGGCGCCAAGCCGCCCTCGTACTGGCCGGGCAGGGCCACGTCGACGCGCACCGGCTCGGGTCGCTCGTATGCCGTGCGGGTGACCGTGTAGCGGCCGAGGTCGTTCTCGAAGTAGCCGCTCACGACGACCAGGTAGGTGCCGGTGCTCGGCAGGTCGAGGCGCAACGTCGAGGCGTAGGCGGCGTTGGCGCCGAAGTCGTCGTCGTTGGCGTCGAGCAACGTGCCGTCGGGAGCGAACACGGTGAGGTAGGTGTCGAAGTCCTCGCTCTCGACGCTCACCTCGACGCTCTCGCCAAGCTCGCCGCGCAGGACGAGCACGTCGAGGCGGCTGCCGTCCTTGAAGTTGCGCCCGCTGGCGTACGTCAGCTCCCCGGCGACGGGCACCCCTTCGACGAGCGCGGGCGCGGTGGACACGTAGTAGATCGGGCTCTGGACGGGCTGCTGGGCGGCGGCGAACCCCAACGTGGCGACGAACAGTGCGAGCGCGAGACGCGAAGGCGAACGGAGCATGCGGACCCCTCTCATGGGCCGACCGGGCCGTGGAGCGGCCCTGGCGTCCGATCCTACCCGCGCGCCCGGCCCGACGTTCGGAGCGGTCGGGTCAGTCCCCGAGCCGCACGTCGTCGAGCCGCCGCTGGCGCTCGCGCGCCCGGCGGCGCGCGGCCGGCGTCATGAGCCACAGCGCCAGACGCGCGTTGAGCTGATCGTAGCGGACGAACACGAGCGACCCCACCATCACCAGGACGAGCACGTAGAGCGAGGTGATACCCGTCAGCGCGGCCCGCACGTCGGCGGGGAGGACGGTGACCGACGCGGCCAAGCCCACGATGACGAGCGAGAACTCGCCGCGCGGCACCAGCATCAACCCATGGCCGATCGCGGCCCGATGCGAGAGCTCGGTGGCACGCCCACCGGCGTACCCGCTCGCCAGGTTCACGATCACGGTCAAGACGGCCAGCACCAGCGCCACGGGCGCGAACGCCAACGCCGCGCCCAGGTCGACCGACAGCCCGAAATCGAGGAAGAAGGCGGCGGCGGCGACGTCGCGCCAAGGCACCAGCGTCTGCTCCAGACGCTCCTTGTGCGACGATTCCGAGAGCATCATGCCGATCAGGAAAGCGGCGACCGCCTCCGGGAACCCCAACTGGTCGGCGCCCATGGCGCCGAGCGCCACGATCGCCAGGAGCAGCAGCACGAACGTCTCCCCTTCGCGCGACAACAACCGCTCCAGCGGCCCGCGCCCCCAGCGCAGCAGCGCCCCGTAGGCCACGAGCACGATGGCGACGCCGGCGAAGTCCAGCCAGCCGCCCGCCGACGTCAACAGACCCAGACCGCCGAGGATCAGGATCATCGCAAGGTCCTCGTACACGAGCACGCCCAGCGTGCGCTCGGCCTCCGGGTACGCCAGCAGCCGCCGTTCGGCGAGGAGCTTGGCGATCACGCCCGAGGACGAGATGTAGGTGATGCCGCCGAGGAACAGACCCGCCAACCAGCCGTACCCGAGCAGCAGCGCGGCGCCGAAACCGACCCCGAAGTTGAGCAGGTCGATCGATCCCGCCACCACGATCGAACGCCCGCCCTCGGCGAAGCGGGCGGGCGAGAACTCGAGGCCCATGAAGAACAGCAGCAGCACCAGCCCCAGCTCGCCGAAGAGGTGGACCGTCTCGCTCGGGGCGTAGACGGGCACCAGCCCGCCCGGCCCGAAGGCCAGCCCCAAGACGATGTAGCCGACGATGGTGGCGAGACCCAGCCGAGCCGAGAGCCAGGCGGCTGCGTAGAGCCCCAACGCGACCAGGCCGAGCTCGAGAACCGGGTTCACGACGGAGTCCGTGAAGCGATCAGGCCGCGACTTCCAGGTCGGCACGTGCGGCGTCGGTCTGCGACGGCGTGCCGATCACCACGACCGTGTCGCCCACCGCGAAGCGCGTGCCGACGTCGGGGTTGGCGAAGACCTCGTCGCCGCGCAGGATCGCCACCACCGACGCACCCGTGCGCCGACGCAGGTCGCTCTCGAGCAGCGAGCGGCCCACGACGGCCGCGCCCTCGTCGACCGTGACCCACTCGAGGTCGAGCTTGCCCAGCGCCACCTGCAGCGCCTCGTTGTCGGGGGCGGCCACCATCTGCGTGCCCAGCAGGAGGGCCACCTGCTGCGCCTCGGCCGCCTCGAGCGTCACGACGTCGCAGGGTCGGTCTTCGTTCTCGAGGAAGTGGTACAGCTGCCGCTCGCCGTCGGGTTTGACGATCACGGCGACGTGGCCCCCCTCGTCGAGGGACATGACGTACTTCTTGCCGACGCCCGGCAGGGTCGACTCCTTCAGCTTCGGTTCGTCGGCGATGGCTCGGCTCATGACCGCATGCTATCGCCGCGTGCCGCGCGCAAGCGCGCCCAGGAGACTTCGGCCCCCACCCGCCAGAAGAGCGGGACGTCGACGCTCGCCATCAGCGCCAGCTCCTCACGCCAGGTCGTGTCCTCGTCGAGGAACGCCAACACCCGGCGAGGATCGTTGCGTTCGAACAGCCGCGTGAAGAAGGCGGCGCCGTCCTGCCGACCGGTGGCGAGCGCCCGGAGCAAGACCGCGTCCATCCAGCCGTGACGCCCGCGCCCGGCGGGTCGGGAGGCGGGTGCGCCGCCGCTGGCCCAGGCCCGCGCCAGCTCGTCGGCGTGACGCACCACCCGGGTGAAGGTGTAGCCGGTGCTCGCCTTGGTGCGTCCGCCGGCGGTGCCGAGGGTGAGCACGCGTGGCCCGCGGGTGGCCGGGAACGGGCGGTCGGTCATGGGGATCAGGCCCAGCTCGGTGCGCGCGACGCGGTAGCGCGTGAGGCCCCGGACGTCGCGCAGGTACGCGCGCAGGTGCGCTTCGTAGGCCGCGAGCGGCCAGGTCGTGGCCGAGAAGACCGTGAACTCGACCAGCGCGCGGTCGGGCGCCGTCGGCAGCACGTAGACGAAGCACGTCCCGTCGTCCTGCGGCACGCGGAAGTCCATGAAGGTGGCGACGCCGGGGTCGAAGGCGACGTCGTCGGTCACCACCTCCCAGCCGAGGAAGTGCTGCCACAAGCGGTGGTAGCCCGTCGGGACGTCGCGCGGCACGGCCGTGGCGTCGAAGGCCCAGCTCGCCTCGACCCGTTCGCCGTCGACCTCGGCGACGGCGCGGTCGCCCTCGGTCCGGACGTCGACGACCTTCGCCGTCCGCCGTTCGAGCCCCGGTCGACCGCCGGCCCAGGCGTCCATGGCGTCGAAGAAGTCGCCGCCTCGGATGAGCTTGTACGAGTAGGGCGCCACCCGCAAACGCCGTCCCGAACCGTCGGGCCCGTGCAGGTCGAGCGCCTCCCAGCGATGGGCCACCAACGCTTCGAAGGGGCCCGGCCGCGTTTCCCAGTAGCACCAGGTGCGGTCGTCGCCGCGGCGTGCGACCTCGTCCACCAGCAGCACGCGCAGGTCGCCCAGACCGACGCGTTCGAGCGCCTGCAGCGCCGCGAAGCCCGCCAGGCCCGCGCCGGCGACGAGAAGGTCGTAGGGGGGCGCCGGCACCCGTTCAGCCTACGCGTCGCGCCGCCCAGCGCGGTAGCCTCCAGAGGTGACGACCTTGGCTCCCGACCGCCACGCCGACCGCTTCCTGCCGCTCGAGAGCACGACCAACACGCGCGACCTCGGCGGGCTCGACCTCCTGGGCGGCGGCCTCACCCTCCGCGGCCGACTGCTGCGCTCCGACGCCTTCCTGTCCCTCAGCGCCGCCGACCTGGCCGCGCTGACGTCGCTCGGGCTGAGCACGGTGATCGACCTGCGGGAAGCGGGCGAGCAACAGCTCGAGCCGAGCGCGCTGCTGGGTCGCGCCGGGGTGGACGTGCATCACGTGAGCGTCTGGGGCCACGTCAACGCCGGCAGCGCGCGGCCCGCCGACCCGTGGGACATCAGCGCCTTCTACGTCGCCGCCCTCGACCACGCCCAGCCGGCCTTCGCCCTCGGCGTGCGGCTGCTGGCCGAGGCGCCGGGCGCAGCCTTGTTCCATTGCACCGCCGGCAAGGACCGCACCGGCCTGCTCGCGGTGCTGGTGCTCGAGGCGGTGGGCGTCGGCCGGGACCTGGTCGTCGAGGACTTCGCGCTCACCCACGACCGGATCGGCTCGGTACGCGCGCGCCTGCTGGCCGACGCCACGCGCCGCGGCGTCGACCCGCACGACTTCGCGCGTCTGCTGGGCGCCACACCCGACCTGATCCTGCCGGCGCTCGAGCATCTCGACCGAGCCTTCGGTGGCGCCGAGGCGTACCTGCGCCGGGCGGGCGTCGACGAGAACACCCTGGTGCGCTTGCGCACGAAGCTGGCGCCATGAAGCTCGCCGACCTCCGGGCGGCGCGCGTCGGGCTCGAGGCGCGGAGCGTCGTCGACCACATCGACCTCGGGCACTGGCGCGCCGCCCGTGAGACGGGCCCCTGGCAGCCGATCGAGCGGGGCGAACCGTGGCCCGAGGGCGAGGGACCGGTGGCCTTCGAACGTCACACCGTCACCGTGCCGCCCGAGTGGCCGCTCGCGCACGTGCGCCTCGCTCTCGCTCCCGGCGGACCCGGACGCGCGCTCGTGCACTCCAAGCACGGCCGGGTCGCGTTCGACCTCGCGCCCGCTGGCTCGCCGGTCCCGGTGCCGGCGCTGGCGTTCGGCCTGAGGCTGGAGGCGCAGGCCGTGGCGGCGGGCGCGCCGCTGCCGGCCCGTTTCGGTGGTGCGCAGCTCGAGCGGCTCGACGCCGAGATCGTCGCGCTCGCCGCGACCCTGGACGACCTGGCCGAGGCGTGGGCGCGCGCCGAGGGCGACCGTGCGAACGGCGCGCGTGGCCACCACGAGCGCGCCGAGCGCCTCGCCGCCGGCGCCGACGCGGTCGCCCGCGTCTGGCGCGAGCTCGCGTGGGTCCAGCGGCCCCCCGCGCCGATGGCGGATGCTGCCGCGACCAGCGACGGTCCCCTGCGCCCGATCGGCGCCCCCGACCCCGACGCGCGCGCCCGCCTCCGCGCGCTCGACGCCGAGCTGGCCGACGTCCTGACGTCGCTCGACCGCGACGGCCAGCGCGTGCCTCCCGACGACCCTGCCGGCGGGGGTCCTCAGGCCGCCCGCGCCGAGGACAAGAGCGCCGAACAGGCCGCCACCAGCAGCGGCCAGGTCTCGCGCACGTAGGCGTGCTCGCGCTCGTCGCCGGCCAGGAAGGCCAGGTTGTCGACGACCGCCAGCACCCGCATCGCCCCCACCGCGTGCTCGGCGGCAGGTTCGACGGGACGGACGCTCCGGTAACCCCGCCACAACGCCCAGGCGGTCGACGCTTCGTGCTCGAGGAGCGCGAAGGTCAGGTCCAGCAGCACCGGGGCCAAACCGACGCGATCGAGATCGATGAGAACCAGACGCACCTCGTCGCCGTCGCGCGCCACCTCGAGCACGTTGTGGGCGTGGACGTCGCCGTGCACGACCACGACCGGTCCGCCTGGGCCGCCGTGCCAGGCCGCCTCCAGGGTGACGCGCGCCGCGGCCAGTCCGGCGCGCACGAGATCGGCCTCGCGGGGCGCCAGGTCGGGAAGCACGCGGCCGATGTCGAGGCGATCCCAGGCGCCCGCCGCCCAGGCGGCGTCGTAGCGACGCGCTCCGGTGACGGCGGCCGGCGCCAAGGCGGACGCGGCCTCGTGGAGGCGCGCCAGCAGCCGGCCCAGCGCTTCGGCGGCGGCGTCGTCCCAACCGCGCTCCGCGACCGGGGTGCCGTTCGACCACGTGGTCACGAGCGCCGCGCTCGTGCCCACGTTCACGAGATGGGGTGTCGCGCCCGGCGGCGTCCACGGCCGCGGTACGGGCAGCCCGTCCTGCGCCAGGACCGACGCCCACGCGAGCGTCGCCTGCAGGGCGGCCCTCTCCCCCTCCCGCGCCAACCGCACGGTCCAGGCACCCGCGGGGCCATGCGCGCGCCAGACGGCGCCCGACGGACGCAGCGGCGCGAGCGTGGTGAACGGCAACCCCGCGGCCGTGAGGGCCGCCCGGAGCTGGGCGCGCGGCTGCGCCAGCGGGTCGGTCATGACGACCTCACGCCCCGCGAACGTCCCAGACGCGCCGTGCACCGTACACGCCACCGCACGCACCCAGGTCGGCGTGATCGGGCGGCAGGTCGTCCGAGAACGAAGCCATGATCGCGGGGAGAGGCCCGCGCCTGTCGACGGTCATGCAGACCTCCGCGGGGGGCGTCCCCGACTGCCCTCCAGCGTAGCGCGAAGCGGACGCGGAGGCGCCCCGCGCGTCGATGCGCGCGAGCGCGGACGCGCCCGCCGCCGAAACACCCGTGCGGAGGCGGTGTGCGGGCACGCGATCGATCGAACCTTGCACGAGTGAGCGCTCACTCAGTTAAGCTGCGCCGGTGCCCCGCACCCGCCGCGCCCCGCCCCTCCCGCCGGACGCCCGCCGGCGCGCCATCGTCGACGCGGTCGCGCCGCTCCTGGTCAGCCATGGCGCCAGCCTCACCACCAAACGGATGGCGGACGCGGCCGGCGTGGCCGAGGGCACGCTGTTCACCGTGTTCGAGGACAAGCGCGCGCTCATCCTGGCCGTGCTCGAGGACCGCCTCGACCCCGGACCGCTGACCGCCGCCCTCGCCGCCATCGATCCTGACGTGTCGCTGCGAAGCGCCCTGACCGCCGCCGCGGCGGTCGTCCTGCCCCGCATCGAGGAGGTGCGGGCGCTCGCGTCGGCGCTGCACGGGCTGCCGCCGGGGCCCGGCCACCCCCGCAAGCGCGACCGGCACTACCTCGACGCGTGGAGCGCGGCGATCCGCAGCGGGCTCGCGGCGCTCATGGCACCGCACGCCCCCACGCTCCGCTGGCCACCGGAGCGCTTCGCCGAGCTGTTCACTGCGCTGCTGTTCACCAGCCGCCCCCCCTGGACCTCGAGCTCCGCCCGCCTGGACGGCCCCGAGATCGTCGACGTCGTGCTCTACGGCGCGGTCCGCGACCGCTCGAACGGAGTCATCTGATGCTGCTGCGCCTCCTGCGACGCTTCACCCTCCCCTACCGCCGCACCATCGCGCTGGTGGTGGCGCTGCAGTTCGTCGCCACGATCGCCAACCTGCTGCTGCCGAGCATCAACGCCGACATCATCGACCTCGGCATCGTCCGGGGCGACACCGCTTACATCGTGCGCCAGGGCGGTTGGATGCTGCTGATCTCGCTGGTGCAGGTCGCGGCCACGATCACGGCGGTCTTCTTCGGGGCGCGCACGGCGATGGCGTTCGGGCGCGACGTGCGCTCGGCGATCTTCCATCGTGTGGCCGACTTCTCCGGCCGCGAGGTGGCCGCGTTCGGTGCGCCGTCGCTCATCACGCGCAACACCAACGACGTCCAGCAGGTGCAGACGCTGCTGTTCATGACCTTCGCGATGCTGGTGACGACGCCCATCATGATGGTGGGCGGCATCTTCATGGCGCTGCGCGAGGACGTCGGGCTGTCGTGGCTGGTGGCGGTGGCGGTGCCAGTGCTGGCCGCCGCGGTCGGTTTCATCGTCGTGCGCATGGTGCCGGGCTTCCAGCAGATGCAGCGCCGCATCGACCGCATCAACCAGGTCCTGCGCGAGCAGCTGGCCGGCGTGCGGGTGGTGCGCGCCTTCGTGCGCGAACCCTACGAGACCGTCCGCTTCGAGCGCGCGAACGCCGAGCTGACCGACGTGGCGTTGTTCGTCGGCCGCTGGATGGCGGCGCTCTTCCCGGTCGTCCTGCTGGTCCTGAACCTCTCGACCGTGGCGGTGCTCTGGTTCGGCGGGCTGCGCGTCGACGCGGGTCAGATGGAGATCGGCGCCCTCACCGCCTACATCGCCTACCTGCTGCAGATCCTGATGGCGCTGCTGCTGTCGACCATGCTGATGATGATGTGGCCGCGCGCGACCGTATCGGCACAGCGCATCGGCGAGGTGCTCGACACCGAACCGACCGTGCGCCCTCCCGCGGCCGGCGTGAAGGCCCCGGTCCATCCCGGCCTGCTGACGTTCGACCACGCCACCTTCGCCTACCCGGGCGCCAGCCACCCCGTCCTCGCCGACGTGAGCTTCGAGGTCCGGCGCGGCGAGACCGTCGCCGTCATCGGTTCGACCGGCGCCGGCAAGACCACCCTCATGAACCTGGTGCCGCGCCTGTTCGACGTCACCGCGGGCGTGGTGCGCGTCGGCGGGGTCGATGTGCGCGAATACGACCCCGAAGCGCTCTGGGCCCAGATCGGCATGGTGACGCAGAAGGCCTTCCTGTTCAGCGGCACGATCGCCAGCAACCTGCGCTTCGGCCAGCCCGACGCCAGCGACGACGACTTGTGGTGGGCGCTGGACGTGGCCCAGGCGCGCGATTTCGTCGCCGAGCTGCCGGCTGGGCTGGGTGCCGAGGTCACGCAGGGGGGCAGCAACCTCTCGGGTGGACAGAAGCAGCGACTGGCGATCGCCCGCGCGATCGTCCGACGACCCGACGTGTTCCTGTTCGACGACGCGTTCTCCGCCCTCGACGTCGCCACCGACGCCCGTCTGCGGCGCGCCTTGGCGCCGGTGACGGCGTCGGCGGCGGTGCTGGTGGTCGCCCAGCGGGTGGCCACCGTCATGCACGCCGACCGCATCGTGGTGCTCGAGGACGGCAAGGTGGTCGGGCTCGGCTCCCACGACGCGCTGCTGAGCACGTCGCCGACGTACCAGGAGATCGTCGCCTCGCAGAGCCGGGTGGCCGCGTGAGCCGCGCGCCGAAGACCATGGCCACGACCGAGCGCGTGCGCGGCGGCGGCATGGGGCACGGCCCGGGCGGCGGGATGGTGGGTCAGAAGGCGATGGCGTTCGGTCCGTCGCTGCGCCGCCTCGCCGGGTACCTGGCACCCCAGCGCCTGCTCGTCGGTTTCGTGGTGCTGGCGGGGGTCGCCTCGGTGGCGCTCTCGTCGGTCGGTCCACGGGTGCTCGGCCGCGCGACGGACCTGATCTTCGGGGGCCTGGTCGGCAAGATGCTGCCGGCCGGCATCACCAAGGAGCAGGCGATCGCGGGCGCCCGCGCCTCTGGCCAGGACCAGATGGCCAACCTGCTCGGCGGCATGGACCTGACCCCGGGTCAGGGCGTCGACTTCGGCGCGGTCGGCGGGGTCCTGGGGATCGTCCTCCTCATCTACGTCGGCGCCTCGCTGCTGCAGTTCCTCCAGGGCTACCTGCTCACCGGCGCCGTGCAGCGCACGGTGTACGACCTGCGCACGCTCGTCGAGGCGAAGCTCCACCGCCTGCCGCTGCGCTACTTCGACCACCAGCCCCGCGGCGAGCTGCTGAGCCGCGTCACCAACGACATCGACAACGTGGCGCAGAGCATGCAGCAGACGCTCAGCCAGATGCTCACCTCGGTGCTGACGGTCGTGTTCGTGCTGATCATGATGTTCAGCATCTCGCCGGTGCTCACCCTCGCGGCGCTGGCGAGCATCCCGATCACCATGGCGCTGGCGATGCTGGTGATGAAGCGCTCGGGCAAACAGTTCATCGAGCAGTGGCGCCGAACGGGGACCCTCAACGCCCACGTCGAGGAGTCGTTCACGGGCCACGCGGTGGCCAAGGTCTTCGGCCGCCAACGCCAGCTGCAAGCGACGTTCGAGGTCGAGAACGCGGCGCTCTACGAGGCCGCCTTCCGGGCCCAGTTCCTGTCGGGTCTGATCATGCCGATCTCGATGTTCATCGGCAACCTCGGCTACGCGGTCGTGGCAGTGGTGGGCGGCCTCCGGGTGGCGAGCGGCCGCATCAGCCTGGGCGACGTCCAGGCGTTCATCCAGTACTCGCGGCAGTTCACCCAGCCGGTCACCCAGATCGCGTCGATGATCAACCTGCTGCAGTCGGGGGTCGCCTCCGCCGAGCGGGTGTTCGAGCTCCTCGACGCCGACGAGGAGACGGCCGACGTGACCGCGGCGGCGGCACGCCCGTCCGCCAGCGCCCGCGGGCGCGTGACCTTCGAGCACGTCGCCTTCCGCTACGAGGACGACCAACCGCTCATCGACGACCTGTCGCTGGTGGCCGAACCGGGCCACACCATCGCGATCGTCGGCCCGACGGGCGCCGGCAAGACGACCCTCGTCAACCTGCTCATGCGCTTCTACGAGCTCGACGGCGGACGCATCACCCTCGACGGGGTCGACATCACCGCCCTGTCGCGCGGCGCGCTGCGGGCCCAGGTGGGCATGGTGCTCCAAGACACCTGGCTGTTCAAGGGCACCATCCGCGACAACATCGCCTACGGCCGCCCCGACGCCAGCGACGAGGAGATCCACGCCGCAGCGCGCGCCACCTTCGTCGACCGCTTCGTCCACAGCCTGCCCGACGGCTACGACACGGTGATCGACGACGAGGGCGGCAACGTCAGCGCCGGCGAGAAGCAGCTCGTCACCATCGCCCGGGCGTTCCTGGCGGACCCGGCGCTGCTGATCCTCGACGAGGCCACCTCCTCGGTCGACTCACGCACCGAGCTGCTCGTGCAGCACGCCATGGCGGCGCTCCGCGGCGATCGCACCAGCTTCGTCATCGCCCACCGGCTGTCCACGATCGTCGACGCCGACCTCATCTTGGTGATGGAGCACGGGCGCATCGTCGAGCGCGGCACGCACGCCGAGCTGCTCGCAGCGGCTGGCGCCTACGCCGAGCTGCACCGGACGCAGTTCGTGGGCGAGCCGGTGGCGGCGGCCGCGTAAGGGGGGGGTGCGCTGAGGCGCGGCGCTGACGCGCGGCGCCGCGGCGGCGCCCGTCAGCGCAGGCCGAAGCGGAACGGATCGTCGCGGTGGAAGACGAGGCGCGCTTCACCGGTCACGAAGGCGCGGCCGCGCAAGCGCACGTCGACGCGCTCGCCGTCGGTGGCCTCGATCCACGCCTCGAAGCGGCTGCCCACGACGCTCTCCTGCGTCCAGACGCGCCCGGGCGGCAAGCGCCCGTCGGCGTGCAAGCAAGCCAAGAGCGCGCTGGTGCCGGTCCCGCACGGCGACCGGTCGTAGGCGCCGCCGGGGCAGAGCACGAAGGTGCGCGCGTCCGCGCCTTCCGACGGTCCGATGAGCTCGACGTGGTCGATGAGGGCCCCCTCCGCGCCGGTGACGCCCGCCGCCTCGAGCGCGCTCCGGATGGCATCGGTCTCGCGGGTCAGCTCGCCGACGTGCGCCAGGTCGAGGTCGGTGCGGTCCGTGTGCACCGAGAAGAACCAGTTGCCACCCCAGGCCACGTCCCCGACCACCCGACCGACGCCGGGCACGTCGAGGGCGACGTCCGCGCGGTGGCGGTAGGCGGGCACGTTGGCGATCTCGACCGTGTGCTCGCCCTGCAGCGTGGCGATCACCGGACCCACGGGCGTGTCGAGAACGTGTGGCCCCGGACCGGCACGCCCCAGGTGCGCCAGCGTGACGAGCACCCCCATGGCGCCGTGGCCGCACATCCCGAGCGTGCCGACGTCGTTGAAGAAGATGACCCCGACGAGGGCGGCCGGGTCGTCGGGCGGCACCAGCAGCGCGCCCACCATCGCCGCGTGACCGCGCGGCTCGCGTACGACCGCGTCGCGCCAGTCGGCGTGCTCGGCGTCGAACCGTGCGCGCCGCTCGGCGAGCGTGCCGAGGCCCAGGTCGGGGCCCCCCGACAGCACGACCCGCGTGGGCTCGCCGCCGGTGTGGCTGTCGACGACCGACACCGGCCCGGGTTCGCTCACGACCGGCTCCCGCGGGCGCCGCGGGCGTCCGCTTGGGACGCCCCGCGGCCGGCGAAGCGTTCGGGCGCCAGCGCGTCGAGCGCGAAGGGCAACGCCCGCTCGGCCAACAGATCGGCCACGAGCTCCCCCGTCGCCGGTCCGAGGCTGAAGCCGAGCATGCCGTGGCCGGCCGCGAGCACGACGTTGCGCGCGCGCGATAGACGCCCCAGGTACGGCAACCCGTCCGGCGACACCGGCCGCGCCCCCGACCAGACCGGCAACCGCTGCAGCGCGTCGGCCTCGAAGGCCGGGAAGGTGCGCGCCACCGCCTTGGCGATGCCGCGGACACGGCGGGGGTCGACCGGCCGGTCGGCGGGTGCGACCTCCATCGTGCCCCCCCACCGGATCCCCTCGGCGAGCGGGGTCATGGCGACCCGCGCCTCCACCAGGATGGCGGGCACCTCGGGTCGCTGGGGCGGCTGGGCGACCGTGACGCTGTACCCGCGGCCGGGCTGGATCGGCACCCGCACCCGGAGCGCGCGGGCGAGCGTCGGCGTGGCGTGGCCGCCGGCCAGGACGAAGGCGTCCGCCTCGAGCCGGGCGCCGCTGGCGAGAAGCAAGGCGCGCACACTGCCGTCGCCTCCACGCTCCCAACCGACCGCCCGCTCGCGCCAGTGGAAGGCGACGCGTGGTGTGAGCCAGGCCTCCAGAGCGCGCATGAGCGATCGGGGCGAACGGTGGGCGTCGGCCTCGTACCAGACACCACCGCACACCCGCACGTCGACGTCGGGGTAGGCGGCGGCGACCTCGGCCGCCGTCCGCTCGAAGGCGCGCACGCCCGCGGCCCGTGCCACCGCGGCCTCGTGCCGCGCGTCGGCCAGGCCCGCCTCGGTGGCGCATAGCATCATCAGCCCCCGGCGCTCGAGCGGCGGCGCCTCCAGCCGCGCGGCCAGGGCTTCGTGGGCCCGCACGCCGGCCTCGTGCAACGCGTGCAGCACGGGCACCGAGCGCCGAACGTGCTCGGCCGTCGAGGCCCGCCAGAAGCACCAGGCCCAGTACGCCAGGGCCGGGTCGGCCCGCGGCGCCACGTAGAACGGGCTCTCCGCGTCGAGCAACCAGCGCAGCGAGCGGCCGATGGCGCCGGGTTGGGCCAGCGGGACCACGTGGCTCGGCACGATCAGGCCGGCGTTGCCGAACGAGGCGCCGTCGCGTTCGGGGCCGCCGGCGTCCACCACGCTCACGCGCCACCCGTCGCGCGCCAGGGCGTGCGCGCTGGCCAGCCCGACGATGCCGGCACCGACGACGACGGCGTGACCGAACGGCGCCGCCTTCACGCCCGGCGCCGCTCATTCACACCCGGCGCCGACATCAGTAGAGGAACGGGACGAAGCGGCGCGTCCGGGACTGGTAGGCGGCGTAGTCGGGGTACCGCTCGTGGAGGGCGCGCTCTTCGAAGCGGACCTTGAGCTCGAACCACGCCCACAGTGCAGCGGTGGCGGCCAACGTGCCCCAGGAGGCGTGCCAGGCGCTCCAACCGAGGGCGAGGAGCAGCAGCCCGCCGTAGATCGGATGGCGGGCGCGAGCGTACAGGCCGTCGGTGACCAGACGACCTTCGGCGACGGGCACGGGCAAGGCAGTGAGGTTCCGACCCAGGCGCAGACCCGCGGCGAGCCCGAGCACGGCGCCGAGCGCTATCAGGACCGCAGCGATCGCGCGCCAAGGCGTCGCCGGCACGCTCGCGTCGAACAGGGTGGGGCCGTAGGCGACCACGACGAACAAGGCCACCTGCACCACCACGAACCGCACGCCCCGCGGGTCTCGCACGCCGATACGCTACCCCGGCGCCGGCCGCACCGTTCGCACCGCCGCAGCGGCAGCCGCCACCTCCCCGAAGCTCTTGACGCGCTCGAACCGCGGGCGTAGGGTGGCCGCCATACCCGACAAGGTTACTCGGGTATCTTTGACCTTCTCCGGCGCATCGCGCCCGAACGGAGCCCGCCGTGCACCACACCCGCAACTTGCTCGTCCTCGCCATCCTGCTGCTGGGAGGGGCGTTCGCGCAGACCACCCCGCTCGGCGCGATCCTGGCCACCGGCTCGGCCGCCGAAGGCGACCCCGCCGCGACGCCGAGCGACGAGGCCCTCCGCGGTGCGACGCTGACGGTCTACAGCGGACGCGGCGAGTCGCTCGTCGCCCCGCTCGTCGAGCGTTTCACCGCCGAGACCGGCATCGACGTCGCCATCCGCTACGGCGACACCGCCCAGCTCGCGGTCCTGATCCTCGAAGAGGGCGCCGTGAGTCCGGCGGACGTGTTCTGGGGGCAGGACGCCGGCGCGCTCGGCGCCTTGGCGGCGGCCGGCCGCCTCCAGCCCGTCGACGCCGACCTCACGGCCGGCCTGCCGGGGATCTACACCGGTGGCAGCCAGACCTGGGTCGCCACCAGCGGCCGCGCGCGCACGTACGCCTACGCCCCCGACCGCGTCACCGACCAGCCCCAAAGCGTCTTCGACCTGACCGATCCGGCCTGGCGCGGCCGCGTCGCCTGGGCGCCCACGAACGGCAGCTTCCAGGCGTTCGTCACCGCCATGCGCACCCTCCACGGTGACGACGTCACCCGCAGCTGGCTCGAGGGCATGATCGCCAACGACGTGACCGCCTACCCGAACAACACCACCCAGGTCGAGGCCATCGCCGCCGGCGAGGTGGACATCGGGCTCGTCAACCACTACTACCTCCTGCGCTTCCTGGCCAACGATCCCGACTACCCCGTCGCGCAATCGTTCTTCGAGGACGGCGACGTGGGTAACCTGGTGAACGTGGCGGGCGCGGGCATCCTGGACACGGCGGACGAACCCGAGGTGGCGGAGCGCTTCTTGGCGTTCTTGCTGTCCGACGAAGCGCAGACGTACTTCACGAACGAGGTCTTCGAGTACCCCGTCACGACCACGGTGACGCCCAACACCAGCCTGGCGTCGCTCGACCGGGTCGTCGAAGCGAGCCCCGACGTCGACCTCGACACGCTCGACGACCTCGACGGCACGCTCGACCTGTTGCGCGAGGTCGGCCTCCTCTGAGCCAGCCGGCCGCGGTCCCGGTGCGACGTCGCCGCGGCCGCCGCGGCCCGTGGTACGTCGCCGTCCCCGCCCTCGTGGCGGGGGCGGCGACGCTCGTCCCGATCGCCTACCTGCTGTGGCGCGCGCTCGAGGCCGACCCCGCGACCGTGGCGCGCTTGGTGTGGCGGCCCCGCACCCTCACGCTGTTCTTGAACACGGCCGGGCTGGCCGCCAGCGTGCTGGCGCTGACCACCGTGCTGGCCGTGCCGCTGGCCTGGTTGGTCGTGCGCACCGACCTCCGCTTCAAGCGCCTCGTCACCTGGCTGGCCGTGATCCCGCTGGCGATCCCCGGCTACGTCATGGCCTACGCGCTGCTCGGGCTGGGCGGCCACCAGGGTCTGCTGGCGCGCCTGTTCGACATCAGCGTGGCGCGGCCCAGCGGCTTCCTCGGCGCCACGCTGGCGCTGTCGCTCTACACCTTCCCGTACCTCTTCTTGAACGTCCGCAACGCCCTGCTGGGGCTCGATCCGAGCCTCGAGGAGAGCGCCCGCAGCCTCGGCTCGGGCGCCTTCGCCACGCTGCGGCGGGTGGTCGTCCCCCAGCTCCGGCCGGCGCTCCTGGCCGGCTGGCTGGTCATCGTCCTGTACGTGCTGGGCGACTTCGGCGTGGTGGCGCTGATGCGCTTCGACACCTTCTCGTTCGCGGTGTTCACCCAGTACGCCGCCGCCTTCGACCGCACCTACGCCGCCTGGCTGGCGCTGCTGCTGCTGGCCATGTCGCTGTCGATCGTGGTGCTCGAAGCGCGCCTGCTGGGCCGCCGCCGCTACGCGCGCGTCGGCAGCGGCGCCTCCCGGCCTGCCCCCACCCAACGCTTGGGCGCTTGGGCCCCCGTGGCGTGGACCTGGATCGTGCTCGTCCTGGGCGCCGCGCTCGGCCTGCCGGTCTTCACGCTGGTGGCGTGGATGCTCCTCGTGCCGCCCGAGCCCGGCACCTGGTCGGTGCTCGCGGCGACCTTCGGTCGAACGGCCGCCGTGGCCGTGCCCGCGGCCGCCGTCGCCACCCTGCTCGCGCTGCCGATCGCGGTCATGAGCGCCCGGGTGAGGACCACTGCCGGGCGCCTGGTGGAGCGCCTGACGTACGTCGGCTACGCCATCCCCCCGATCGCTCTGGCGCTCGCGCTGGTCATGTTCGCGCTGCGCTCGGCCCCCTGGCTCTACCAGACGCTGCCGCTGCTCGTCACCGCCTACGTGATCGCCTACCTGGCGCTGGCGATCGGCCCGATCCGCAGCTCGCTGCTCCAGGTGAGCCCGAGGATCGAGGAGGCCGCCCGGTCGCTCGGTCGGACGCGCTCCGCCGCCTTCTTCCAGACGACCCTGCGCTTGGTGCGACGCTCGCTGCTCGCCGCCGCCGCCCTCGTGCTGATGGTGGCGATGAAGGAGCTCCCGATGACCTACCTGCTGGCGCCCACGGGTTACACGACGCTGGCGGTCCGGGTGTTCTCGCGCACGAACGAGGGTCTGCTGCCCGAGGCGGCGCCGTTCGCGGCCGCCGTCGTGGTCTTCTCGAGCCTGTTCGTCGGGTTGTTGCTCACCTACGAGGGGCGTCGCTGAAGGCTGAGGTCACGCCTTCGGGTCGAGCGCGTCGCGCAAGCCGTCACCCAGCAGGTTGAAGCCGAGCACGGTCAGCGACACCGCCAACCCCGGGAAGATCATCAGCCAGGTGGCGTCGGGCAGGTAACGCCGCCCGCGCGCCAGCATCTCGCCCCAGTCCGAGGTGGGCGGCTGCACGCCCAGACCGAGGAACGACAGGCCGGCGATCGCCAGGATGGCGAACCCGACCCCGAGCGTGGCCTGCACGACGATCGGCCCGACGGCGCTCGGCAGCACGTGACGGAACATGAGCCGACCGTTGCCGGCGCCGAGCGCCCGCGCGGCCTGCACGAAGTCCTCCTCGCGCGTCCCGAGCACCACGCTGCGCACCAACCGTGCGTACTGCGGCACGTCGACGATGGCGATCGCGATGACGGCGTTGACCAGACCCGGACCGAGCGTGCCGACCACCGCCAGCGCCAAGAGCAGCGACGGGAACGCCAACAGCACGTCCATCACGCGCATCAGCACGGCGTCGAGCCGCCCGCGGTAGAACCCCGCGACCAGACCGATCGCGCTGCCCACGAGCAGCGCCAGCGTCACCGGCACCACGCCCGTGGCCAGCGACAAACGTGCCCCGTAGGCGACACGCGCCAGCACGCTGCGACCGAACTCGTCGGTGCCGAACGGCTGCTCGGCCGAGGGCGGGCGCAAGCGCGCGCGCAGGTCTTGCTGGGTGGGCGGTCGATCCGCGATCCAGGGGGCGAAGACGGCCAGGGCGACGAGGCCCGCCACGATGGTCAGACCCACCCACGCGCCCCGGTTGCGCCGGAAGCGGCGCATGCCGGGGGCGTCCCAGGCCGCGCGGAGCCGGCCCCGGCGGGACCCGACCACGACCTCAGCCATAGCGCACCTTCGGGTTGATGGCCGCGTACGACAGGTCGACGGCCAGGTTGACGAGGATGAAGAGCACCGATACCACCAGCACCGCGCCCTGCACGAGCGGCAGGTCGCGCGCGACGATGGCGTCGACGAGCATGCGGCCCACGCCGGGCCAGGCGAACACCGTCTCGGTGAGGACCGCGCCGCCGAGCAGACCTCCCAGCTGCAGACCGACCACCGTGACGATCGGCAGGAGCGCGTTGCGTAGAGCATGGCGCACGACGACGCGCCGCGCCGCCAGCCCCTTGGCGTGGGCCGTGCGCACGTAGTCCTGGGCCAAGGTCTCGAGGGTGGCGCCGCGGGTGATGCGGGCGATGAAGGCCGCCGACGACACGCCGACGGTGACGGCCGGCAGCACCAGGTGCTGCCACGTGCCGCGGCCGCTGGCGGGCAGCCAGTTGAGCTCGAGGGCGAACACCAGCATGAGCAGGAACCCCGACCAGAACACCGGCACGGAGACGCCCACGAGCGCCACCGCGATCGCCACCGCGTCGATCCACGTGCGTTGGTACACGGCCGCGAGCACACCGAGCGTCACGCCCACCGCCACGGCGATCGCCAGGGCCGCCAGCGCCAGCTCGGCGGTGGCCGGCAAGCGATCGGCGACCTCGCGCAGCACCGGGCGCCGCGAACGGATCGAGGTGCCGAAGTCACCTCGCACGAGACCGCCGACGTAGCTGAGGTACTGCGCGGGCCAGGGCCGGTCGAGCCCCAGCTCACGCCGCAGGTCGTCGCGCGCCTCCTGGGAGATGCCCTGGGCGGACTCCCCCAGGAGCGCGATCACCGGGTCGCCCGGCGTGACCCAGGTCATGGCGAACACCAGCAGGGTCACGCCGAACAGCACCGGGACGGTGCCCGCCAGCCGGCCCAGCGCGTAACCGAGCAAGGCTCAGTCGGCCAGCGTGGCGTCGCGCAGGTCGAGCAAGATCCACGAGAACGCCAGCACCTCGCCCTGGACCGCCGGCCGCTTGGCGTAGGTGAAGAGCGGGTAGTAGAGGGTCACCATCGGCACTTCGGCCACCACGCGCTCCTGCACCTCGAGGTAGGCGGCCGCACGGACGGCCTCGTCGGGCACGTCACGACCGGTCTGCAGCAGCGCGTCGACCTCGGGCACCGCGTAGCGCGAGCGGTTGTTGGCCGGGATCTGGCTGGAGTGGAAGAAGGCGTAGAGCGTGTAGTCGGCGTCGAGCGTCACCGTGCCCCACGAGGTCAGGTACAGCTCGACGTCGTCGCTCTCGACCGCTTCGGTGTACGCAGAGAAGTCCTGCACGCGGATCTCGAGGTCCACGCCGATCTCCGCGAAGGCGAACTGCAGGACCTGCGCCACCGATTCGAGGTCGGGGTTCTGGAAGACGTCGAGCGTCAGGCTGAGGTCCTCGGCGCCGGCCTCGGCGAGCAGCTCGCGCGCCACGTCGACGTCGTACGGGTACGGCTCGGGCAGGTCGGCGGCGTACCGGACGGTCCCCGGGATGGGGGCGACGCCCGGAGCGGCGAGACCCTGGAAGAACTCCTCGGTGATGAGCACCTTGTCGATCGCGTGCGCGAGGGCCTGGCGGACGCGCAGGTCGGCCAGCTTGGGGTTCGCGACGTTGAAGCCGAGGTGCGCGCTGCCCCAGCCGGGCAGCGTGCCCGTCTCGAGCGCCGGGTCGCCGACGAGCGCCAGGAAGTTGTCGGCCGGCAGGTTGAAGATCATGTCGACGCCGCCGGAGCGGAGCTCGACCACCTGGGTGCTGACCTCGGGGATGATGCGCACGACCACGTTCTCGATCGCCGGCTCGCCACCCCAGTAGTCGGCGTAGGCCTGCAGGACGACCTCGCTGCCATCGACCCAGCGCACGAAGGTGTAGGGACCGGTGCCGACGGGTTCGCGCGCCAGCGTGGCGGCCTGGTCGGCGGGCACGATGGCGGCCACCGGGTGCGCCAGGTGCGCCAGCAGCGGGGCGAAGGGCGGGTCGGTGACCAGCTCGACGGTCATCTCGTCGACGGCGCGCACGGTCTCGATCGCCGACAGCACGAACCGGCCGGGCGCGGCGGTGGCCGGGTCGAGGATGCGCTCGAACGAGGCGACGACGGCGTCCGCGTCGAACGGCGTGCCGTCGTGGAACGTCACGCCCTCGCGCAGCGTCAGACGGAGGGTGGTGGGATCGGGGTACGACCATTCGGTCGCCAGTCCGGGCACGATCTCGCCCTCGGGCGTCACCCGCACGAGCGTCTCGTACACCTGGTTGGTGACGTGGAACGAGTAGCCGTTGAAGGTCACCTGCGGGTCGAGCGTCGGCGGGTTCGAGCCGATCGCGGTCGTCAGCGTCTGGGCCGACGCCGCCACGCCGAGCAGGAGAGCGAGGAGCAACGAAACGATGCGCATGGACAACCTCCGGGGGGCGCAGGTAGCGCCGGCCGCGGTCCAAGCGTACGGTATCGCGCTGGCCGTGAGGCACTCGCACGACGCGAAACGAGGGCTCGGCGCGTCATGCTGTGCGCCGCCTAGGAGGGCACGCATGCCGACCGATCTCGCCACCGAACTCTCCCCCGACCAGCAGGCCGAGCTGGAGGCCTGGCGCCGCGCCTACGTCGAGCGCCTCGCCGCCCCCGACGGCTGGTGGGCGATCGCCGGACTGACCTGGCTCGACGACGGTCCCGCCCTCGTCGGCTCGGCGCCGGGCGCCGCCGTCCCGCTGCCGCCGAGGGCGCCCGACGAGGTCGCCACCCTCCTCCGCGAGGGCGACGTCGTGCGGGTGCGACCGGCGGTCGCCGGTTCGCTCTGGCACGACGGACGGGTCGTCGAGGGTGACGTGCACGTGACCGATCGCGACCTCGCGTTCGCGGCCGGTCCGGGCGAGGACGCCGTGCGAGTTCACGGTGCTCGTGCGCGGCGAGCGGCGGGGGGTGCGGGTCTACGACCCGCGCCGAGCCGCCGACCGTCCACGGAGCGACGTCGCCTGGTTCCCGGCGGCCGCCGGCTGGCGCGTGCCGGCCACGTTCGAACCGGCACGCGACGACGAACGCCTCGCGGTGGTCAACGTGCTGGGCGACGTGAGCGAGGTCCCCGTCGCCGGACGCCTGGTCTTCGACCTCGCCGGGCAACGCTGTCGGCTCGTCGCCACCCAGGCTGGCGAGCGCCTGTTCGTCAACTTCCGCGACGCGACGAGCGGGCACACGACCTACGGCGCCGGTCGCTTCTTGATGGTGGACGCCCCACTTGACGGCCGCACCGAGATCGACTTCGGCCGCGCGTACCATCCGCCCTGCGCGCACACGCCCTACGCCACGTGCCCCCTGCCCCCGCTCGAGAACCGTTTGCCCGTCGCCGTCACCGCCGGCGAACGCCACCCGTGAAGGCCCGCCCGGGCCCCGGCGCAGGGGCGCCCGGATGCTGACCTTCCTGGCGCTCCTCGGGGTCGGCCTGCTGGTGCTCGTCCTCGGCGCCGAGGTGCTGGTGCGGGGCGCCAGCCGGTTGGCGCTGGCGCTGGGCCTGACCCCGCTCGTCGTCGGCCTCACCGTGGTCGCGTTCGGCACCAGCGCGCCGGAGCTGGCGGTGAGCGTCGGCGCCGGGCGAGCGGGCGTGCCCGACCTGGCGATCGGCAACGTCGTGGGCAGCAACGTCTTCAACGTGCTGTTCATCCTGGGCGCGGCGGCGCTGATCGCGCCGCTGGTGGTGGCGCGCCAGCTCGTGCGCCTCGACGTGCCCGTGATGATCGCGGCGAGCGCCTTGGCGCTCGGGCTCGCCGCCGACGGCCGCATCGGCACGGGCGACGGGATCCTGCTCGTCGCGGGCCTGCTGGCGTACGTGTCGTGGCTCGTGCGCGCCGGCCGGCGCGCGAGCGCCGAGGCGACGATCGTCGATCCCGACCCGGACGTTCCGGCGGTCGCTCGCCCACGACCGCACCTCCTCGTCGACCTCGGCCTCGTCGCGGGCGGCCTGGCGCTCCTGGTGCTCGGCTCGCGCTGGTTGGTCGACGGCGCCACCGGTGTCGCCGGTGCGCTCGGCGTGAGCGACGTCATCGTCGGCCTCACGATCGTGGCGGCGGGCACCTCGATGCCCGAGGTCGCCACCTCGCTGGTGGCGACCGTCCGCGGTCAACGCGACCTGGCGATCGGCAACGTCGTGGGCAGCAACGTCTTCAACCTGCTCGGGATCCTGGGCGTCGCGTCGCTGGCCACCCCCGGTGGCCTGGTCGTGCCGGCGGGCGTGCTCGGCTTCGACGCCTGGGTCATGCTCGCCGTGGCGGTCGTGTGCCTACCGGTCTTCGTCTCGGGGATGGGGGTCGCCCGCTGGGAGGGCGCGGTGTTCCTCCTCGGGTACGTCGCCTACACCGCCGTGCTGGTGCGGCTGGCGACCACCGGCGCGCCGCCGCCCGACCCGACCACGCTGGTCTGGGCGCTCGGCGCCCCCACGCTGGTGCTGCTCGTCGCGGGTCTCGCACCGGGCCTGGCGCGGCGGGCGCGAGACTGACGGCCGGTCGGCAGGTCCAGCGTCGTCCTCCGGTCACCGAGCTACGCTGGTGACCGATGCGGAGAGGGACGGCCGGGTGGCCGTCCCTCTCCGCGCGCGTCGATCCGCGGCGGTCAGTCGCGTGAGCCCGCGAACTGCATCACGTAGTAGAGCAGGTACATGACCGAGGCGGCCGCAGCGGCGACGTAGGTCATCGCGGCCGCGCTGAGGACGGCCTTGGAACCGCCGACGTCGGCGGTGGTGGCCAACCCCAGGCGCTCCATCTCGGCGACGGCGCGGCGGCTGGCGTCGAACTCGACGGGCAGCGTGACGAGCTGGAACAGGACGGCGGCGGCGAACAGCGCGATGCCGATCTGGATCAAACCGGCCGCGCCCAACATGAAGCCCCCGATCACCACCCAGGGACCGAGGCTCGAGCCGATGCTGGCGACGGGCAACAGGCTGGCGCGCCACTGCAGCGGCGCGTACGCCTTGGCGTGCTGCAGCGCATGGCCGACCTCGTGCGCGGCGACGGCCGCACCGGCCACGCTGGGCACCCGGAAATGTGCTTCGGAGAGGCGCACGGTCTTGCTGCGGGGGTCGTAGTGGTCGGTGAGCTGCCCCGGCACCGACTCGACCTGGACGTCGTCGAGTCCGTTGGCGCGCAAGATGGCGCGCGCGGTGTCGGCGCCCGTGAGCCCCGAGGTGTTGGCGATCTTCTCCCAACGCCCGTAGGTGTTGCGGAGCCACATCTGCACACCCATGGTGAGCACCAGTGTGATGACGAACAGTGCGATGTACATCCGGGTAGGTCCTCCTGGCGTGAAGTCGTCGAGAGGGCCGTGGACGTTCCGCTCGGCACGGGGTCGGGCGGCGCCTCGGACGTCTCAATGTACCTGAAGCGTGCAAGGAACCTCGTCTGTCACACGACCGACGTACAGGTCCGATTCGTCCCCTCGACGCGCTGCTAGGATGACGGAACGGGATCGTAACCGCCGTGGCCCCTTGCGGGTGGACGGGAGGTGCTACTGGGTCAGTGCGAACGACCGGCGCGACGCGCGCCGGCGCCGAACTCGTCGTCTCGTCGTTCTGAAGAGGTGCCCCATGCTTCGCAGACTCGCCATTCTCCTCACGGCCGCCGTCCTCGGCGCCGCCACCGCCCAAGGCCAACTCGAGATCTTCTCGTGGTGGGCGGGCGACGAAGGTCCCGCGCTCGAGGCGCTCATCGACCTGTTCGAAGAGCAGCATCCCGGGGTCGAAGTCATCAACGCCACGGTCACCGGCGGCTCCGGCGTCAACGCCCGCGCCGTCCTCAAGACCCGCATGCTGGGCGGCGACCCGCCCGACTCGTTCCAGGTCCACGCCGGCCAGGAACTCATCGGCACCTGGGTGGTCGCCGACCGCATGGAAGACCTGACCTTCCTCTACGAAGAGCAGGGCTGGTTCGACGCGTACCCGCAGGGCCTGCTCGACCTCATGAGCACCGAGGACGGCATCTGGAGCGTCCCGGTCAACATCCACCGCTCGAACGTCATGTGGTACGTGCCGGCCAACCTCGAGAGCTGGGGCGTCGACGTGCCCACCACCTGGGACGAGTTCCTGGCGACCTGCTCGACGCTGCAAGACGCGGGCGTCACGCCGCTCGTCGTCGGCGAGAACTGGACCCAGCAGCACCTGTGGGAATCGGTCGCGTTGGGCGTCCTCGGCGCCGACCAGTACGAGCAACTCTGGAACGGTGAGCTCGCCTTCACCGACCCGGCCGCCCTCGAGGTCTGGGACGTCTTCGGCCAGGTGCTCGACTGCACGAACGACGACGCCGCCGGCCTGTCGTGGCAGCAAGCCACCGACCGCGTCGTCAGCGGCGAAGCGGCCTTCAACATCATGGGCGACTGGGCGGCCGGCTACATGGTCACCACGCTCGGCCTCGAGCCCGGCGAAGACTTCGGCTGGGCCGCGAGCCCCGGCACCGACGGCGTGTTCATGATGCTGTCCGACGCCTTCGGCCTGCCGCAAGGCATCGCCAACCGCGAGAACGCCCTGAACTGGCTGCGCGTGGCCGGCTCGGTCGAGGGGCAAGACACCTTCAACCCGCTCAAGGGTTCGATCGCCCCCCACCTCGAGTCCGACCTCGGTCTCTACAACGCCTACCTGCAGGACGCCGCCGCCGACTGGCAGTCCAACCGCGTGGTCGGCAGCCTGGTCCACGGCGCCGTCGCCAAGGAAGCGTTCATGAGCGACTTCGCCACCATCCTGGAGATCTACCTCGCCACCGGCAGCGCCCAAAGCGCCGCCAACGCGGCCCAAGCGGTCGCCGGTCAGGTCGGTCTCGGTCAGTAAGCACGTGTAGGACCAGCGGCTGGGGCTCCACCGGGGCCCCAGCCTGCCGTTCCCCTCGCCGGAAGGACGGTGCGCCTTGAAGATGAACCGCGACCGCTGGACCGCGATGCTGATGCTCCTGCCATCGGTCGTGCTGCTCGGCGTCTTCGTGTACGGCTTCATCGGCCAGACGGCGTGGACGTCGCTCACGGACTGGGGTCGCAACCCGGCCGAGGCGCTCTCACGCACGCCGGAGATCCACTTCATCGGCTTCCAGAACTACCGCGACCTGTTCAGCTCCTTCATCGACGTCCGCTTCCGACAGGACCTCGTCAACACCTTCTTCTTCACCATCTTCTTCCTGGCCGGCTGTCTCGGCCTCGGTCTCTCGCTCGCCTTCTTGATCGACCAGAACATCCGCGGTGAAGGGTTCTTCCGCACCCTGTTCCTGTTCCCGATGTCGCTCTCGTTCGTGGTGACCGGCACCATCTGGCGCTGGATGCTGCAGCCGCGCGGGGGCGTGAACGTGCTACCCACGACGATCGGGCTCGAGCCGCTCGAGTTCCGCTGGCTCACCGACCGCACGCAGATCTGGCGCTTCGATTGGAACGCGCTGCCGAGCATGACCGGCGGTCTCGTGGCCGTGGTGCTCGTCGTCATCGCGATCGCCGCGTGGCGCCACGGACGGCGCCGTCGCACGCTGGTGGCGCTCGCTTCGGCCGCGCTCGTGGGCGTCTGGGCGCTCACCTGGGCGCGCGGGATCATGTTGCTCCCGTTCCCGGAGCTGCACGGCTTCAACCTCGCCTTCATCGGCATCATCCTGGCCGCCGTGTGGCAGATGTCGGGCTACACGATGGCGCTCTACCTGGCGGGCCTGCGGGGGATCCCCGGCGAGCTGCGCGAGGCCGCGCGCGTCGACGGCGCCAACGAAGCACAGCTGTACCGCTTCGTCATCCTGCCGCTGCTGCAGCCGATCACGCTCTCGGCCATGATCATCCTGGGACATATCAGCCTCAAGATCTTCGACCTCATCTTCGCCATGGCGGGGGCCGACAACGCCACCACCGACGTGCCTGCCCTGCTCATGTACTTGACCGCCTTCCGCGCCAACAACTTCGCCAAAGGGGCCGCCATCGCCATGGTCCTGCTGATCATGGTGGCCGCGGTCATCGTGCCGTACCTGTGGACCAGCCTACGCGGGGAGACGCGCCGATGACCACCTGGCGCCGCAACCGTTGGATCATCTACGCGCTCCTCGCGATCGCCAGCCTGCTCTTCTTGCTGCCCGTGTACCTGGTGGTGGTGACGAGCCTCAAGGCCCCGGGCGACATCAACCTGCCCACCACCTGGTCGCTGCCGGTGAACTGGCACTGGCGGTCGTTCGCCGAAGCCTGGGCGGCCTTCGCACCCAAGCTGGCCAACAGCTTCACGCTGACGATCGTGGCGACGGTGGCGTCGGCCATGCTCGGCTCGATGAACGGGTACGTGCTGTCGAAGTGGCGCTTCCCAGGGGCCAACGTGGTGTTCCCCCTGATGCTCTTCGGGATGTTCATCCCGTACCAGGCGATCCTCATCCCGCTCTTCGAGTTCTTGCGCAACATCGGCCTGTACGGCGGCCTCACCGGCCTGATCATGGCCCACGTGGTGTACGGGCTGCCCATCACGACGCTGATCTTCCGCAACTACTACGCCGAGATCCCCGACGAGATGCTCGAGGCGGGCAAGATCGACGGCGCCGGCTTCTTCGGCGTCTACGGGCGCATCGTGTTCCCGCTGTCGCTGCCCGGCTTCGTGGTGGTGATCATCTGGCAGTTCACGCAGATCTGGAACGAGTTCCTGTTCGCGGTCACGCTCACCAACCAGGAGAGCCAGCCGATCACGGTGGCGCTGGCCCAGCTCGCAGGCGGCGAAGCGGTGCGCTGGAACCTGCCCATGGCGGGTGCCATCCTGGCCGCCCTGCCGACGCTGCTGGTGTACATCCTGTTGGGCCGCTACTTCGTGAAGGGGCTGCTGGCGGGGTCCGTGAAGGGTTGACGCCGCCGCCCGGCCGGCCGGGCACACCCCACGCTCGACGCGAAACCCTTCCATGAACGACGCCCCGCGGCATCGGCCGCGGGGCGCCTTCGTTCCTACCGGTGGCCGCTCAGGGCGTGGGCGGCAGGAGCACGAAGTCGATCGCGTGGATGACGCCGTTGACGGCCTTCACGTCGGTGACGATCACGTTCACCGAGCCGTTCAGCACGACCCCACCGTCGACGGTGACGGCGATGGTCGAGCCCTGCAGGGTGGGGGCGTCGAAGGGCGCCGCAGCCACCACGTCGGCGGCCAGGAAGGTGCCCGGAACCACGTGGTAGAGGAGGATGTCGGCCAGGTCGGGCGAGGCGAGCAGCTCGGCGGCGCTGAGGTTCAGCGCGGCGAGGGCGTCGCCGAAGGCGTCGTTGGTGGGCGCGAAGACGGTCAGGTCCGCATCGGGGTCGGCCACGGCGCCCACCAGTCCGGCGCTGTCGAGCGCCGTCACGAGGGTCGAGAAGCGCCCGTCGGCGACGGCGATGTCGGCGATCGTCTTGGTCGGCAGGAGCACCCGGTCGATGACGTGGACGATGCCGTTGCTGGCGACCAGGTCCGCGTCGATCACCGTCGCGCGATCGTCGAGACGGGCGCCGTCCACGGCGATCGGCATGCCGTTGAGGGTGGGCAGGACGTCGTTCGTGCGAACGTCGGCGAAGAGCTGGGTGCCGGGGCTCACGTGGTAGCTGAGGATGTCGGCCAAGTCGGGGCTGGCGAGCAGCTCGGCGGCGGTGAGGTCGAGCTCGACGAGCAGGTCGGCGAAGGCCGCGTCCGTGGGCGCGAAGACCGTGAAGGGGCCGGCCGCCGCGTCGGCGAACGTGTCGACGAGGCCGGCTTCGGTGAGCGCGGCGACCAGGATGGTGAACTCGCCGTCGGCGGCGGCCAGGCCGGCGATCGAGTCGGGCTCGGTCGTGCTCGCGGTGGTGCCACAGGCGGCCAGGGCGAACGCCGCGACGAGCGCGACGAGCGAGCGGGTGAGGGTCCGGATGGGCATGACGTGCCTCGCTTCCTCGTAGGCACGCGGTGCGGTCGCCTCTGGCTGCACCACCCGTTCATGCCTCGTGAAAGCAGCATGTGCCGGCGCCCGGCACAGCACCGTAGTTCATCGCACCTTTTACAAAGGTTGTACGCGCCCTTCGCCCCCGGCGGCCGGGCGCCCGTCAGCGCGCGAGGGGGTATCCCGCCGAGACCCAAGCGATCAGCCCGCCGGCGACGTTCTTCACGTCCGTCTTGCCGGCCGCGGTGAGCACCTCGGCCGCGTACGCCGAGCGGCTCCCGGAGCGGCAGACGACGTAGACGTTGGCGTCGTCGTCGATCTCGCCGAGGACGCCGTTCAGGCGACCGAGCGGCACGCACGTGGCGCCGGCCACGGTGCCCTGCGCCGTCTCGACCGGCTCGCGGACGTCCAGAACGACCTTGTCGGGATCGGCGTCGGCGTGGAGCTCGTCGACGTCGACCTCGACGTAGCGGCCGAGATCGACGCGCATCAGCGAACGACCTCGTAGCCCGCCGACGCCCAGGCGAGCATGCCGCCGTCGACGTTGCGCACGTCTTCGAAGCCGGCCCGCACCAGCGCTTCGGACGCCTGCGCCGAGCGGTTGCCCGACCGGCAGATGACGTAGACGGTCTGATCGCGCGGCAGGTCACGCGCCAGGTCGACCACCTGGGCGAGCGGCATCAGGACGGCCGACGCGACGTGCCCGTCGGCGTACTCGAAGGGTTCGCGGACGTCGATGAGCGTCGGCTCGTCGGCCAGGGCGGCGTGGAGGTCGTGCACGCTGACGGTCGTGAGCGGGCCCGCGGAGGTCGACCCGCGGACGACCGAGACGCCGACCACCGCGAGGGCGATCACCGCGACGACCACGACGAGACGGAAAACGGGCGAGCGCAGGAGAGGGAGCGACATGGTCCACGTATATCCCCTGGGGGTACCCGGGGTCAAGCCCGAACGCGACGTGGGCCGAGCCCGCTCACGCGGCCGTGAGCCGCAAGCCGACGATCGCCACCAGGAGCATGAGCAAGAACGCGATGCGCGCCGCCGACAGCGGTTCGGCGAAGAGCACCACGCCCAGGACCGCGGCGCCCAAGGCGCCGATCCCCACCCAGACCGCGTACGCGGTGCCGATGGGCAGCTCGCGCGCGGCCAGGCCGAGCAAGCCCATGCTCACCACCATCGTCAGGACCGTCAGGACGCTGGCGAGCGGGCGCGTGAACCCGTCGCTGTACTTCAGACCGATCGCCCAGCCCGTCTCCAGGAACCCGGCGACCACCAGCATGAACCACGCCATGAACACCTCCTCGGCGGCCGCGTTCGGACGCCGCCCACCCATCCCGCCGCCTCACCCCTGGCTGCGGCGGGCGCCCTCGCATCGTAGGCGCTGTCCGGGCGCGACACGTGTCGGCCCCGACGACCGCCCCGCGTGACGGGCCGGCGCGACGGCCGGGTCCGGCGCCGCGTAGGATGCTCGGCATGGAGACCCTCGTCCTGTTGGGCCTGATCGCCCTCGCGACCGTCATCGTCACCGCCTGCGTCCGCGCCCTCGGCTGAGACGTTGTCGGCGGCGCTCCCGCCGCCGTTCTTCAGACCGCGCCAGTGATGCCCGTCGGCGACCGGTCAGCCGCGGTACACCTGGGGCATGAAGACGACCGTCCAGACCCGCTCGCTCGTCGACCTCGACGTCGACGCCATCATCGTGCCCGTCGTGGCCGGCACCAGCCTCCCCGGCGGGGCGACCCACGCGGTCGACCGCGCCCTGGATGGTCGCCTCACCGTCCTGCAAGGGCGCGGCGACCTCGCCACCGGCGTCGGACAGGTGACGGCGCTCTTCCCCGAACGGGGTCTGCGCGCGCCGCGGCTCATCGTCGTCGGCTTGGGCGTGGCGGCGGACCTCGACGCCGAGGCCGTCCGGCGCGCGGCGGCGGCCGCCCTGCGGCACGCCCGGGACGCGGGCGCGCGCCGGGTGGGCGTCGCCCCCTTGGGCGCGGGCCTGGCGGACCTCGATCGACCGACGGCGGCGCGCGCGACCGTCGAGGGGGGCCGGTTGGGCCTCTACCGCTACGAGCGCGACCCGGGCCTCGACGAGCTGGTCGTGTGCGTCGACGACGATGCCCGCGTCGAGAGCGTCGAAGACGCGGTGCGGTGGGCCGAGGCCACCGTCGAGGGGGTGGAGCTGGCGCGCCGGCTCGTCAACCTCCCCCCCAACGTCGCCACCCCCAGTTACCTGGCCGAGGTCGCGCAGACGCTCGCGACGGACCATGGGTTCGACGTCACGATCGGCGACCGGGCGTGGGCCGAAGCGCAGGGCATGGGGGCGTTCCTGGCCGTCGCCCGCGGTGCCGGCGAGGAGCCGCGCTTCATCGTGCTCGAGCACGATCCGAGCGGCGGTCAAGAGGCGCCGCTGGTGCTCGTCGGCAAGGGCGTGACGTTCGATGCGGGCGGCATCTCGATCAAGGGCCGCGCCGGCATGGAAGCGATGAAGAGCGACATGGCGGGTGCGGCCGCCGTCCTCGGCGCCATGCGCGTCCTCGGGCGCCTGCGCACGCCGCGTCGCGTCGTCGCGCTCGTGCCGGCGACCGAGAACGTGCTCGACGCCCACGCGTACCGCCCCGCCGACGTGCTCACGGCCGGCAACGGCACCACCATCGAGGTGATCTCGACCGACGCCGAGGGACGCCTGCTTCTCGCCGACGCGCTCGTCTTCGCGCAGCGCTACCGGCCCCGGGCCGTCGTCGACCTGGCGACGCTCACGGGTGCGGTGGTGGTGGCGCTGGGCCAGGGCACGGCGGCCGGGCGCTTCGCCAACGACGAGTCCCTCGCCGCGCAGGTCGACGCAGCCGCGGCCGCGACCTTCGAGCGCGTGTGGCCGCTGCCGCTGTGGCGTGAGTACCTCACCGACCTCGAGAGCCAGGTGGCCGACCTCAAGAACTCGAGCGGCAAGCCGCGCGGCGGCGCGCCGGTGGCGGCGGCGTTCCTGGAGCGCTTCGTCGACTACCCGTGGGTGCACCTCGACATCGCGGGCATGGCGATGCGCGACGACGTCAAGGGGTACCAGACGAAGGGGGCGACCGGGTTCGGGGTGCGCCTACTCGTGCATTGGGTCGTGCACAACTGACCGCTCGGTGACCCGGCCGGGCGCATCGGCGGGCATGTGCGCCCGCGCCCAGCCATCGATGGCGTCGATGACACCCTGCAGCGCCCGCCCCGCGTCGGTGAGCTCGTAGCGCGTCCGGGGCGGCATGGTCGACTCGACGGTCTTGTCGATGACGCCGAGCTGCTCGAGGTGGTCGAGGCGCGCGGCCAGGGTGGTCGTGTTGACGCCCCCCACCGCCCGGGCCAGGCCGTTGAAACCCAACGGACCCTCGAGCAGCGCTCGCACGATGTGCAGGACCCACTTCTCCTGGAGCAACTGGATGCTCTCGTACACCGGGCAGTAGACGTGGTCGTGCGTCGTCATGGCGCCATCCTACACGATGACGCGCTCCGTGTCTCAGAGTGCTTGACTTTGTAGAGCGCTTGAGATTAACGTCTGTGTAGCGGACGGCCCGCGGGCCGCGCCGAACCCACCCCCGCTTCGAGGAGTCCACCATGAGCACCACCCTGACCAAGCCCGCCACCTGGGCGATCGACCCCACCCACACCGACGTCGCCTTCTCGGTCCGCCACATGGGCCTGTCGACCGTCCGCGGCCGCTTCGGCACCGTCGCCGGCACCGTGAAGACCGACGAGAACGACCGCCCCAGCGAGGTGCGCGTCGAGATCGCCACCGACAGCATCAGCACCGGGAGCGCCGACCGGGACGCCCACCTGCGCTCGGGCGACTTCTTCGACGCCGAGGCCCACCCGACGATCACCTTCGTCAGCACCGACGTCCGCCACCGGAGCGGCGATCGGTTCGAAGTGCAGGGCGACCTCACGATGCACGGCGTCACGAAGCCGATCGTCCTCGACGCCGAGATCGGCGATCCGATCCGCGACCCCTTCGGGCTCGTGCGCCGCGCCGCCACCGCCACCGGCAAGATCCACCGCAAGGACTGGGGTCTGACCTGGAACCAGGTCCTCGAGGCCGGCTCGCTGCTGGTGTCCGAGGACGTCCGTCTCACCCTCGACGTGCAGGTCACCCAGCAAGACTGACGCCTGCCGGGCGCCTCAGGCGCCCTCGGACCGTGTTCAGAGCCGCCCGCCGCTTCGGCGGGCGGCGTCGGCGTCGTAGGGGCGGACGTGGTGCAACCACCAGCTGCGGCGCACCTGCACCAGCCGCCGCAGCTGCAGCAGGTCGTGGGCCACCCAGGCCGCGAGCACGTCGCCCGCCCGGAAGCGCTCCTCACCGGGGCTGGCGGGCACACGGTCGAGGTCGGGGGCGCGCAAGCCCGCCAGCCACGCCAGCGTCACGGCGCGCTCCTCACGGAAGGCGGCCAGGGCCACGCGCGGGCCGCACACCAGCCGCTCCACGACGTGGTCGCGCGGCTGGGGCGGGAACCGGACGCGTTGGGGCGCGCGCAGCGCGACCCGCAACCGGGCGCGGAAGGGATCGACCTCGCGGCTCGCCAGGTCCTCGAGGATGTCCAGCACCGACCACGTCGCCGGCCCCGGCCGGTAGCGCGCCTCCTCGTCTCCGATCCCGGCGACGACCCCGTCGATCGCGTCGACACCGAGCGCCAGACGGCTCCGGGCTTCGTCCAGGTCCATGCCGCAGCATGCACCGGAGCCCCGGGCGGCGCCGTGACACGCTGCCCGGCGCGTGCCTCAGTTCAAGACGCGCCGCTCGCTCGGGGTGGCACGCACGCGCGGTCGGCC
Source organism: uncultured Trueperaceae bacterium (assembly GCA_963839375.1). GTDB lineage: Bacteria > Deinococcota > Deinococci > Deinococcales > Trueperaceae > JAABTL01. Next base: position 76,937 of record CAWIUY010000029.1, read on the forward strand.
GCCGTCGAACGCGAGCCAGCCCATGTCGCCCGGGCGCGCATCGGCAGGCGCGGATCGCGCGTCGATCTCGTAGGCGCGACCGGTGTCGGTCGAGTGCCAGACCTGCAGGCGCTCGGTCACGACCTCGCAGCGCACCTCGAAGGCGGCGTCGAAACGCGCCGCCTCGCGCTGGTCGTTCGGATCGACGGGCCAGAAGTCCGAGCCACGCGCCGAGGGGCCGGGCGGCGGGCCGGCCGAACCCGGGGTGCGCGTCCGCGTCGCCGACCAGGCCCGCCAGGCGCCCCAGGCGTCCCCGACCAAACGTGCCCGCCGACGCCACGCGCCTCGACCGCGCGCCGTCCAGGGCGGGTCGCGCCGCAGCGGCCGGGCCACGAGCGCCGCGAGTCCTCCCACCAGCAGACCCAGGATGAGCGGCCCGCCGAGCGCGCTCACGAGCACGGCGCCGGCGAAGAACGCCAGCATCGGCGCCGTCCAGGTGGGCCAACCCCCGCGCCTCACGAGCGCGCCACCAACCCCTCGAGCAGGACGTCGATCATCTCGTGTGCCATGGCCACCTGGTCGCGGTCGCCGTACCCCATGCCTTCGGCGTAGGCGACCGCGTCGAGCAGCGCCAGGAACGAGCCGGCCATCAGGTCCGGGTCGACCGCCCGGGTCTCCCCCGCCGTCGCCGCCGCTTCGAAGACGTCGCGCACGGGCGCCACGAGGGCCGCGTGGGCGGGGCCCGCCAACGACCGCGCCTCGTCCTCCCCCAACGACGGCATGTCCGAGGTCATCATCCGCATGAAGTTCATCGGGCGCTGACGGCCGTACCACCCGGCGATCGCCTGGAGGCGCGGGCGCAGGGCCGGTCCCACGCCGTGAACGGCCGCCTCGATGCCCGCACGGTGGTGCTCGATCATGCGCTCGAAGACCTCGCGGTACAGCTGCGCCTTGCCGCCGGGCACGTGGTAGTACAGCGATGCCTGGCGCACGCCCACCGCGTCGGCGATGTCGCGCATCGTCACCCGCGCCACCCCGTGCTCCTGGAACAGCCTGCCGGCCACGTCGAGCACCCGCTCGCGCGCCACCGACGGTTCGATCACGGCGTCGCCCACGTTCCTCACGTCGCCAATGTACCGCGCGACATCGGACCGGACCTTGCCCGCGACGACCCTTCGGCCGACGCCCGCGACGCTGCCGGGTAGGCTGGCGGCGACGCTGCGGCGACCGCCCCGCCGCCTCCCGGAGGCCCGATGCGCACCGACCTCGCGAGCCCGCTCGCCCCCTGCCGCGCGACGCCCGACACGGGCCGACCGACCCCGTCCTACGGTCCACCGTGACGCGCGCCGCTGCGCCGCTGCGCCGGCCGACGGTGCGCGCCTTGCTGCTCGATCCCGCGGATCGGGTGCTGTTGCAGGCGTTCGTCGATCCCGAGGTGCGACGACCCGGCGCGCTCGCCACCGACGCGCCCGCCTGGTTCCTGCCCGGCGGCGGGCTGCGGCCGGACGAGGATCCCGTCCAGGGCCTGGCGCGCGAACTGTGGGAGGAGACGGGTTTCGTCGAGGTCACCTGGGACGGTTGGGTGTGGACGCGGACGGTCGACCTGTGCGTGCACGGCGTCGTGCGCCGCTTCGAGGAGGCCTACCGTCTCGGGCGCCTGGCGGCGCTGGCGCCGGAACCGACGCCGGCCGCGCTGGAGCCGGCCGAGGTGGCCGGTTTCACGGGCTACCGCTGGTGGACGGTGGCGGAACTCGCCGTGAGCGACGCGCGCGTCTTCCCACCACGGCTGGCCGCACGGTTGACGGAGCTGCTCGCAGGCCCGCTGCCGGCCCGACCCATCGACGTGAGCGCGGACGGCTGAGCCGGCGGCGCGACACGAAGGACCTCGCCGGCCCGGCTCCGGAGGGTGTCCTGCGCGAGGGTGCGGGGTGACGGCGAGGTCGGTTGCGGCGAGGGGCGCTCAGGCTGCCACCGAAGCGCCCTGCCACCCACCATCCCTCCACGCCGGAGGTTGCATCTAGGTTGCATCGTCGGCAGGGCGTGCCCGAGCGGGCTCAGGCCTCCGACGGCAGCGACCCGGAGCCCCAGTCCAGCACCACCTTGCCGGACGCACCCGAGCGCATGAGGTCGAACCCTTCCTGGAACCGGGACACCGGCAGCTCGTGGGTGATGATGGGGCTCAGGTCGAGACCGGTCTCGAGCAAGCCCGCCATCTTGTACCAGGTCTCGAACATCTCGCGGCCGTAGATCCCCTTGAGCACCAGGCCCTTGAAGATCACCCGGTTCCAGTCGATGGCCACGTCGGCGCTCGGCACGCCCAGCAGCGCGATCTTGCCGCCGTAGTTCATGGCGTCCAGCAGCTGCCGCAAGGCGGCCGCCGCGCCCGACATCTCGAACGCGACGTCGAAGCCCTCGGTCATGCCCAGGTCGGCCATGACGTCGCGCAGGTCGAACCCCGGCGCGCTCGGGTCGACGGCCGCCGTCGCTCCCAGGCTGCGCGCCAGCGCCAACCGGTACGGGTTGACGTCGGTGACGACCACGTGCCGCGCGCCGACGAAGCGCGCGACCGCGGCCGCCATGCAGCCGATCGGCCCGGCGCCGGTGACGAGCACGTCCTCGCCCACCAGGTCGAACGACAGGGCCGTGTGGACGGCGTTGCCGAACGGGTCGAGGATGGCACCGAAGCGATCGGGGATGGCGTCGGGCAGACGGAAGACGTTGCTGGCGGGCAAGACGAAGCGCTCGACGAAGGCCCCGGGCACGTTCACGCCCACGCCGACGGTGTTGCGACACAGGTGGCGGCGACCGGCGCGGCAGTTGCGGCAGTGGCCGCAGGTGAGGTGCCCCTCGCCCGAGACGCGGTCGCCGACGGCGATCCCGCGCACCTCGGTGCCGATCGCCTCGACCACCCCCATGTACTCGTGGCCGATCGTCATCGGCACCGGCACCGTGCGCTGCGCCCAGGCGTCCCAACCGTAGATGTGGACGTCGGTGCCGCAGATCGACGTCTTGCGGATGCCGATGAGGACGTCGTTGGGGCCCATCGAGGGTTCGGGGGCGCGCTGGCTCCAGATCCCTTCGCGCGGCTCGAGCTTGGCGAGGCTGAACATCGCCGCTAGCCGATCACGCCGAGCTCGCGCCCGACGCGTTCGAAAGCGGACGCGGCCAGGTCGAGGTGCGCCCGGGTGTGGACGGCCGAGACCTGGGTGCGGATGCGGGCCTGCCCGCGCGGGACCACCGGGAACGAGAAGCCGACCACGTAGACGCCCTCGTCCAGCAGACGGTCGGCCATCCGCCCCGCCAGGGCGGCGTCGCCGATCATGACCGGCACGATCGGGTGTCCGCCGCCGGTGAGGCGGAAGCCGGCCTCGTCGAGGCGCGCGCGGAAGTAGGCGGCGTTGTCGTGCAGCGTGCGGCGCAGGTCGTCGGAGCCCTCGAGCAGGTCGAGCACCGCGAGCGACGCGGCGACGACCGCCGGCGCCAGCGCGTTGCTGAACAGGTACGGGCGCGAACGCTGGCGCAAGAGCTCGACGAGCTCGCCGCGGCCGGCGGTGTAGCCGCCCGACGCGCCCCCCAGCGCCTTGCCGAGCGTCCCGGTGAGCAGGTCGACGCGCCCCTCCACGCCGGCGTGCTCGTGCGTGCCGCGGCCCCTCTGGCCCATGAAGCCGACCGCGTGCGAGTCGTCGACCATGACGAGCGCGTCGTACCGGTCGGCCAGGTCGCAGATGCCCGCCAACGGCGCCACGACCCCGTCCATGCTGAAGACGCCGTCGCTGACGATCAGCCGGAAGCGCGCCGACTGCGCCGCCTGCAGTTGGCGTTCGAGGTCGGCCAGGTCGGCGTTGGCGTAGCGGAAGCGGGCGGCCTTGCACAGCCGCACCCCGTCGATGATCGAAGCGTGGTTCAAGGCGTCGCTGATGATGGCGTCCTCGTCGCCGAGCAGCGTCTCGAACAGGCCGGTGTTGGCATCGAAGCAACTCGAGTAGAGGATCGCGGCTTCGGTGCCGACGAAGCCGGCGATGCGGCGCTCGAGCTCGCGGTGCTGGTCTTGGGTGCCACAGATGAAGCGGACCGAGGCGACGCCGAAACCGTGCGCGGCGATGCCGCGTTGCGCGGCCGCCATCACGTCGGGATGGTTGGCCAGGCCGAGGTAGTTGTTGGCGCAGAAGTTCAGGACGCGGCGGCCGTCGGCCAGCGTGATCTCGGCCTGTTGCTGGCCGGTGATCTCGCGCTCGCGCTTGGTGAGACCGTCGGTCTCGATGGCGTCGAGCTGACCGCGCACGTGTTCCAGGAAGCGCGAGGCGGCGCGGGTCACGACGTGGCCGCCGGGACGGGAGCGAACCGAGGGGGACGCATGGGATCACGGTAGCAGGTGCTCGCGGCGGCGCGGCGGGACCCGCTGAACGGCCGAGGCGCGCTCCGGCGACCTCGTCGCCGCCGGCCGCACACGGTCGCGGCTCGCGGCCGCACCGACGCTCGCTCAGCCACCCGCCGGGGTGCCACCGAGCCGCAGCCGCCGGGGAGGGTGCCGCCGACCCGTCAACCGCGGGGGCGGGTGCCGCCGGGCGCATCGCGATCGGCGGTGGCCGTGTCGTAGCGTCCCTCGAGCTCGTCGAGGCCCGTCCGCGACCACTTGGGGGTCTTCTGGTAGTAGGCGGCCCGGCCCAACACGTGCGCCGCCACCGGCGTCGTGAGCAGCAAGAAGACGAACACGACCAGCGCCTTGGCGGTCACCGACAGCGTCCCGAACAGCACCGCGGCCGCGACCAGCACCAGGCCGGCGCCGAGCGTGCCCGCCTTGGTGGCGGCGTGCATGCGCATGTAGAAGTCGGGCATGCGCAAGGCGCCGATGGCGGAGACGAGCACGAAGGCGCCGCCGAGCAACAGCAGCAGGCTGGCGATGACCTCGATCACGTGTCGCTCCCGCCGTGCCATTGGATGAAGCGGGCGAACGCCACCGTCCCGAGGAAGCTGATCAGCGCCAGCGCGATCGCCGCGTCGAGCAACACCGACTGGTCGGAGGCGATGGCCACCACCGCGATGAACGACACCGAGATCAAGCCGATGAGGTCGAGCGCCATGACCCGGTCGGGCAGGCTCGGTCCGCGCACCACCCGCACGGCGGCGATCGCGATCGCCAGCGTCACCGCGAACATCGCCGCGTAGGCCGAGAAACTGAGCAGGGTGAGGGGTCCTTCGAACAGCGTCACCGGAACACCTCCTGGATGCGGCGCTCGAAGTCGTGCTTGATGCTGCGCCGCAGGGCTTCGGGGTCGGCGCCGTACATCGCGTGGACGTACAGGACCGAACGGTCGTCGGACACGTCGATCGACAGCGTGCCCGGGGTGAGCGACACCAGGTTCGCCAACAGCGTGACCTGCACGTCGCTGGTGAGCTCGAGCGGCACCGCCACCACGGCCGGCGTCATCTTCAGGGTCGGCCGCAGCACGTCGATGGCGACGCGCACGCTGGCAACCGCCAGCTCGCGCATGAAGAACAGGCCCAGCAGGGTGATCTTCCAGATGCGGATCCCGTACCGGGGGTCACCCAGCGCCGGCGCGCTGAAGTGCATCACGATGCCACCGACGATGAACCCCATGACCAGGTTGTGCACGGCGATGGCGCCCGTGGCCATCGCCCACAGCAGCGCGAGGAGCAAGTGGAGGGCCAGCAGCGTCATGGCGTGCCCCCCGGCAGGAGCGCCGCCGCGGCGGGCCCCAGCACGGCGCTCACGTAGCGGGCGGGCTCCATCAACTCGGCTGCGGCCGCGCTCGAGAGCGCGATGAACGGGCCGCTCCACAGGCCGATCACGACCGTCAACGTGGCCAGGGCGATGACGGGCGCGTAGAGCAACCGCGGCGGCGGCGCGTCCAACACCCGGTCCTCCGGTACCGGCGACCAGAACGCCGCCTGCCAGATCTTCGTCATCGAGTAGATGGTGAGCAGACCCACCACCAGCGGCACCGCGACGAACGTCCAGGCCTGCGCTTCGACCGCCGCCTGGATCACCACGAGCTTCGCCCAGAAGCCCGACAGCGGCGGGAAGCCCGCCAGCGAGAAGGCGGGCACCAGGAACAAGACCGCCAGCAGCGGCCGGAAGCGGTAGAGCCCACCCAGCTCGTCGAGCTCGAAGCTGCCCCCGGTCGCGCGCGCCAGGCCGGCGACGAGGAACAGGTTGCCCTTCACGATGATGTGGTGCACCAAGTAGAACACCGATCCCATGAGCCCCAGCGGGGTGTAGAGCGCCAGGCCCAGGACCATGTAGCCGATCTGGCTGATGATGTGGAACGACAGGATCTTGCGGAACTCGTTCTGGGCCGCTGCCCCCAGGACGCCGGTGACCATGGTGAAGCCGGCGATCCACAGCAAGATCGTGTGGGTGATCGCCACGTCGCCCACGAAGAGCAGGGTGAAGGCGCGGATGAGGGCGTAAACGCCCACCTTGGTCAGCATGCCGGCGAAGATCGCCGAGATCGCCACCGGCGGCGTGTGGTACGAGGCCGGCAGCCAGAAGAAGAGCGGGAACACGGCCGCCTTGATGCCGAAGGCCACCAGGAAGAGCATCGAGATCGTGACCATCAAAGCGGGCGGCGCCAGGGGGATCTTGACGGCCAGGTCGGCCATGTTGAGCGTGCCGGTGGCGCCGTAGACGAGGCCGGTGGCGGCCAGGAAGATGAGCGACGAGACGAGGTTCAGCGCCACGTACTTGACGCCGCCGACGAGCTGCTCGCGACGGTTGCCGAGCGTCAGCAACACGAAGCTGGCGATGAGCAGCACCTCGAACCAGACGTAGAGGTTGAACAGGTCACCCGTCAGGAAGGCGCCGTTGATGCCCGCCAGCAGCACCTGGAACACCGGGTGGTAGCCGAGCCGTTCACGGGCCTCGTCGATGTCGCGCAGGGCGTAGACCGCGACGGCCGTGCCCATGACGCCGCTGATGACGACCATGATCGCGGCCAGATGGTCGGCCACGAAGCTGATGCCGAACGGCGCCGGCCACGAGCCGACCTGCGCCACCAGGATGCCGTCGGCGCTCACGCGCGCGAGCAGCACGCCGGCCAGCGCCAGGCCGAGGGCGGCGGACGTGGTCGAGACCACGCGCTGGGTCTCGCGCCGGTCGCGGAACAGCATCAGCACGGCCGCGCTCAGCAGCGGCAGCACGACCGGCGCGACGACGAGCCAGCTCACGCGGGCGCCTCCTCGTCGTCGACCAGCGGCACGGGTTTGGGCGTGAGCAAGCGCTCCTCGAACTCGTCGCTGCGGACGGTGCCCAGCCGCTCGTAGGCGCGCAGGAGCAGCACCAGCGTGAAGGCCGTGAGGCCGAAGCCGATCACGATCGCGGTCAGGATCAGCGCCTGCGGCAGGGCGTTGGCGACCTCACCGGTCGGGGCGTACGCGCCCTCGGGCACGAGCGGCGGCGCCCCCCGCGACACCCGACCGACGGTGAAGATCAGCAGGTTCACGCCCCCCGAGAGGAGGATGAACCCGAACACGAAGCGCAACAGGTTGCGCTGCAAGATCAGGTACAGGCCACCCCCGACGACGACCCCTACGACGATCGCCAACGAGACGTCCACGTCAGCGCTCCTCCAGCGCGAACACCATCGTCAGGACCACGCCGAGCACCACCAGGTACACGCCCACGTCGAACACCAGCGGCGAGCTCACCTTGACCTCCTGGCCGGCGAAGCTGCCGATCCACCACTGACCGGTCAGGTACCCCTCGCCCGCCAGGAGCGCCAGGAAGCCGGCACCGACCCCCAACGCCAGACCGACGCCGATCAACGCCTGGGGCCGCACCCGCAGGAGCCGGCTGGCGGCGGCGAGACCGTTGGCGATGGCGTACAGCGCCAGCGCGCTGGCGGCGACGAGACCGCCGATGAAGCCGCCGCCCGGCAGGTCGTGGCCGCGCAACAGCAAGAACACGCTCAGCAGCAACAGCACGGTGATCAGCAGCTGGGTGGCGGTGCGCAAGATGACGCTGTTCACGTCGGGCCGCTCCGGTCGCGGGTGGGGGTGGTGATCGCCACCCGCTCGTCGACCTGCTCACCACCGCCGGCCTTGGGCAACACCCGCCGCAGCAGCCCGTAGACACCCAGCGCCGCGACCGCGAGCACGGTGATCTCGCCCAGCGTGTCGATGGCGCGGAAGTCGACCAGGATGACGTTGACGATGTTGCGGCCGAACGCGGCCGGGTAGCTCTGGGCCTCGAAGAAGCGCGTCAGGGCGGGATCGAACGGGGCCGCCGTGACGACGACCGCCAAGGCCGCCACCAGCGCACCGCCGAGTGCCGCGACGATGGCGGCGAGCACCCGCACGCGGGCGTTGTCGGCCTCGCGCAGGGAGCCGGCGGGCAGCCTCACGAGCACCAGCGCGATGATGATGACCACCAGCGTCTCGACGAGGAACTGGGTGATGGCCAGGTCGGGCGCCGCGAAGAGCACGAACACCAGCGCGATCCCGAAGCCGACGACGCCCAAGGAGGTGATCGCCACCACCCGCGAATGCGCGCGCACCGCGCCGAACACCGACACGACGATGACCGCGAGCACCACCAGCTCGTAGGCGTACTCGCCGGTCGGCGCCGCGGGCAAGCCCCGGAAGGCGCCGGTCGCCCAGCCCACGGTGCCGGTCAGCGCGATCGTGAACACGACGACGGTGGTCAGGTGATGGCGCAGGTCGTCGGACTGCACGAAGCGCGTCTGGGCGTAGGCCAGCCGCACCAGCCCGCGCAGGAGCGCGAAGTAGCCGGCGGCGGGTCCGAAACGGTGCGCCGCGAGCCGCGCCACGAGCCACGGGTGGAAGCGCGGCCAGCCGACCACGAGCACGACGCCGAGCGCCACCGTCGCCGCCGACAAGCCCAGTGCCAGGGTCAGGCCGTGCCACAGGTAGAGGTCGAAGGCGTAGGAGCGTCCCAGCACGGCGGCCGCGGCGGGCCGCATGAGGCCGTCCTGCAACCACCCCGGCGCGAACCCGAACACGGTGCCCAAGCCCGCGATCGTGAGCGGGCCGAGCCACATCGACAGCGGGGCCTCGTGCGGGACCAGCGGCGCCAGCACCCGGCGGCCCGCGAACGGACGCCACGCCACGAGCACCATGATCACCACCATCACCGCGCTGGCGGCGATGAGCGCCCCCAACAGCCACGGGTGCTCGAACAGGCTCTCGTACGCGAGTTCCTTGCCCACGAAGCCGAGCATGGGAGGCAACCCCGCCCCGCTGATGGCGGCGAGGAGCGCCGCCGTCCAGGTCCACGGCATCTTCCGACCCAGCCCCTTGAGCTGGGCCACGTCGCGGCTGCCGGCCTCGTGGTCGACGGCGCCGGCCACCATGAACAGCGGCGCCTTGTAGAGCGAGTGCGCGAACAAGAACACGACCATGGCCTTGATCGACGCCGACGTGCCCACGCCGATCAACAGCACCAGCGTGCCCAACGCGATGAGCGTCGAGTACGCCAGCAGCCGCTTGCTGTCGCGCTGCACCAGCCCCAAGCCGGCGGCCGCCAGGATGGTGGCGCCCCCTGCCAGCGTGAGCAGCCAGAACCAGAGGGGCGTGCCGCCGAGACCGGGCGCGAGCCGCGCCAGCAGGTAGACGCCGGCCTTCACCATCGTCGCGGAGTGCAGGTACGCCGACACCGGCGTCGGGGCCGCCATCGCGCTCGGCAGCCAGAAGTGGAACGGCCACTGGGCCGACTTGGTGAGCGCGCCCGCGGCGACCAGGAGGACCGCGGCGGGGTACCAGGCGTGGGCCTGGAGCAGCGCCGGGTCGGCCACCAGCTCGCTGATCCGGAAGGTGCCCCCGATCGTGCCCAACACCAAGAAGCCGGCCAGCATCGCCAGGCCGCCGGTGCCGGTCACCAGCAGCGCCTGCAGCGCACTGGTACGCCCGCCCTCGGACTCGTGCTTGTACCCGATCAGGAAGTACGAGGTGAGGCTGGTCAGCTCCCAGAACACGAACAGGGTCACCAGGTCGTCGGTGAGCACGAGCCCGAGCATCGCGGCCATGAACGCCAGCAACAGCAGGTAGAAGCGTGGTAGCTGCCGGTCGTCGGCCAGGTAACCGCCGGCGTAGATCGTGACGAAGGTCCCGATGCCCGCGATCATGAGCACGAACAGCAGCGACAAGCCGTCCATGCGCATCGTGAGCTCGACGCCGAGCTGGGGGACCCAGGCGAGGCGGTGCTCGACGCTCTCGCCGCCGGCCAGCCGTGGCAGGAACGACAGGTAGTAGGCGGTCAGGCCCGCCGGCCACAGCGCCAGCAGCCAGCCGGCGCGCGCGCCGATGGAGCGCACGATCGCGGGCGCGACGAGCGCCAGCAGCACCGTCAGCAAGACCGAGGTCAGCACCGGCACCGTCCGAGCAGCGACGCCCGCGGTCGGGGCCGTCGCAGCCTCTCACGGACGGCCGGCCGGCCCTCCCTTCGTGGGATCTTCATCGAGCCTCCTCCAGGAACGGCGACGCCGCAGGCTGGCCGCCGACACGGGTCGCGGCCGCACCGCGCGTGCGTCACCGACACAGCCTACCCCTAGACCCAGGCGGCACGACTGTCAGCCAGGCCCGAAGACGGCGTCGTACCGGTCGGCGAAACCGAGCCGCTCGAACGCCACCACCCGGCCCTCCTCGTCGGGCCACGGCTCGAAGCGGCTGTGCCCCGCCAGGCGTCGCGCCGCCTCCTCGACCCGCACACGCCCTGCACCGAGGGGCCGCAAGCGCAGGCGCACGACGGTGCCCGAGGCGCGCAGCGTGCGCTCGAGCACCTGGGTGCCGGAGAACAGGTCCGGCTGGATGGGTCCGTCGCTCACGGTCGCCCGCTTCACGGCGCCTCGCCGTTCGGGCGCCGGCCGCCGCGCACCACCCGGGCCAGGTCGCGCGACAAGACCACCTCGCGCCCCGCCACGTCGACGTGGACCACCCCGACGCTCGCGCCGCGCTGGGTGACCGTGAGGACCTGACCCGGTCGGACGCCCAAGCGATCGAGATGGGCCAGCAGGGTGGGGTCCTGGGTGCGCAGGCGCGCCACCGTCAGCGACGCGCCTTCGTCGACGTCGTCGAGCGCGATGTCGGGCGTGCTCGGCAGCCCACCCGAGCGGGTGGGGATCGGATCGCCGTGGGGATCATGGCTGGGATGGTCGAGGTGCTCGGCCAACCGCTCGGTCAACCGGTCGCTGAGCGCGTGCTCGATCGCCTCGGCTTCCTCGTGGACCTCGTCCCAGCCGTACCCCAGGTCCTCGATCAGCCAGGTCTCGATCAGCCGGTGGCGCCGGATGAGGCGCATCGCCTCGCCGAGTCCGCGCTCGGTGAGCGTGACCCCCTTGTACCGCTCGTAGGTGACCCAGCCGAGAGCTTGCAGGCGGGCGAGCATGCCCGACACCGAGGGGGCCGAGACGGCCAGCTCCTCGGCGAGCGCGCTCGTCGACGCCCGTCCCCCCTGCCCCACGTGCCAGATGGCTTTGAGGTAGTCGCCGATGGCGGTGGTGATCTCGGGCTCCCGCACGTCGCCCCCCATCCTAGGCCGCGGCCGCTTCAGTCACGGCGTCGTAGGACGTGTTCGAGGCGACCCTCGACCCGGGCGTCGCCGCTCTCGGCGAACCACACCTCGAGCCCGCCCCACGGGTCGTCGTCGAAGACGATCGTGACCCGGTGGGCACCGTTGCCCGAACGCCAGTCGCCGCGTTCGAGCCGGCCCTCGCCGGCCAGGACGAAGGCCTCGAGCGACTCCGCGACGGGCGCCGCTCGCCCCGGCTCGACCACGAAGCAGATCGCGGCGGCCTCGAGGTCGACCGGGCAGACGACCTCCTCGGCGTGCAGACGCTCGAGCACCTCGGCGGCCAGCAGGCCGTACGGCGTCGCGCCGAACCCGTTGGCCCACGCGCTGACGCACGCCAAGCCGCCCACGAGCGCGACGACGCGGGCGAGGGGGCGGAAGGGGCGCAGGTCCATGGTGGTTCGGGGCGGCGCCACCCCGTGAGGAGGGGGCGCGGCCGGCGACGGCAGCACGTCGGGCTAGAGCGATGATGACACGCCCGCGCCGGCCGGCATCCACCCTGCCCGGCCGTCGGCGCCCGGGCGCGGACGGGTCGAGCGGGCTCAGCCGCCCTCCCCGCCCGCGCCTGCCAGGAAGGCGCGCACGCGCTCGAGCGGCCAGGCGTTCAGCACCGCTTCGGGCCCCAGGCCGGCGCGGCGCACGGTGCTCACCCCGTAGCGCAGGACGTCGAGCCCGCCCACGGCGTGCGCGTCCGTGTTGACGACGATCGTGCAGCCCGCCGCGGCCGCCCGCTCGAGCTCACGGTCGCCCAGGTCGAGCCGGCTCGGCGAGGCGTTGCACTCGATGGCCACCCCGTGCGCGGCGGCGGCGGCGAACACGGCGTCCAGGTCGACGTCGTAGCCCTCGCGCACGCCCAGCAGGCGCCCCGTGGGATGCGCCAGCACGTTCGTCTGCGGGTGCGAAACGGCGCGCACGATCCGCTCGGTCTGCTCGGCCTGGGCCAGGTCGAAGTGCCCGTGGACGCTCACGACGACCAGGTCGAGCCGCTCGAGCCACGCCTCGTCGAGGTCGAGACTGCCGTCCCTGAGGACGTCGACCTCGAGGCCACGCAGCAGCGCCGGACCGGAGACGCCCGCGGCCGCTTCCTCGGCGGCGATCGCGTCGAGCTCCGCCCACTGGCGCGCGAGCTTCTCGGCGTCGAGACCGCCCGTCATCTTCAGCGCCTGGGAGTGATCGGTGATCGCGTGGTAGGCGTAGCCGCGCGCGGCGCAGGCGGCGCGCATCGTGCGCAGGTCGTCGTGGCCGTCCGACCAGGTCGAGTGCAGGTGGAGGTCGCCCAGGACGTCCTCGAGGCTCAGCAGGCGTGGCAGCCTGCCCGCCGCGGCGGCTTCGAGCTCGCCCCGGTCCTCGCGCAGTTCCGGTGGGATCCAGGCCAACCCCAGGGCCGCGTAGACCTCGACCTCGTCCGCGCCCGCCACCCGCTCGCCCCGCTCCGGGTCCTCGCGCCCGCCGCTGGCGGCGCGGGAGGGCTCGTCGTCGCGGAAGAGGCCGTACTCCGAGAGCCGCAGCCCGCGCTCGATGGCGCGCTGGCGCAAGGCCACGTTGTGGGCCTTGGAGCCGGTGAAGTAGAGCCAGGCAGCGCCGAAGGAGGCCTCGTGCACGACACGCAGGTCGAGCTGGAGGTCACCCTCGAGCCGCACGCTCGTCTTGGTCGCACCGCTGCCCAGCACCTCGGCCACGTCGGGCAGCGTGCGCAGGGCCTCCATCACCGGCTCCGGCCGGTCGGCCACGACGAGCAGATCGACGTCGCCCACCGTCGCCGTGCGGCGTCGCACGCTTCCGGCCAGCTCGAGCCGGCGCACCCCCTCGCGCCCCACCAACGCCGCCACGACCGGTCGCACGAGGGCGTCGACGTCGCCCAAGCGCCGCCGGCCTTGGTGGCGCCGCACCTGCGCCACGCCGGCCAGGACCTTCGCTTGGGTGCGCTCGCCGAAGCCCGCCAGCTCGGCCACCCGCCCCGCGCGCGCGGCGGCTTCGAGGTCGTCGAGCGAGGTCACGCCCAGCTCGCGCCAGAGCGTGGTGGCGCGTTTGGGGCCGACGCCGGGGACCTGCACCACGTCGAGCAGCCCGACCGGGACCTCACGGGCCAGGGTGGCCAGGGCCGGGATCTCACCGGTCTCGAAGAGCGCGGCGATCGCGCCGGCCAGGTCCTTCCCCACGCCCTTCAGCGCCGTCAGCGGCTCCTCGCGGGCCCACAGGTCGGCGAGCGGCTCGGGGTGCTCGGCGACGGTGGCGGCGGCGTTGCGGTACGCGCGGACCCGGAAGGCGTTGGCGCCGCTGAGCTCGAGCAGGTCGGCCAGCCGGACCAGGCGCGCAGCGATGGCCGCGTTCGAGAAGACGCGGGGCGCCGTCATGCGCTCGCCTCGGCGGCCAGCTCGCCGGGATCGACGCCGCGCTCGCGCAGGTACGCGAGGAAGCCGTCCTCGTCGACGACCTCGACGCCCGCCGCCTGAGCCTTCTCGAGCTTGCTGCCGGCGTCGGCGCCGGCCACGAGCAAAGAGGTGCGCTTCGAGACGCTGCCCGACGCCTTGCCCCCCAGGCGCGTCACGAGCGCCTCGGCGTCACCGCGGGTGAAGCGCGCGAGCGCCCCGGTGAAGACGATCGTCTGCCCTGCCAAGGCGTCCGAGGCCGGCGCCACGCGTTCAAAGGGCGCCACCTCCACCCGCCCGTCGAGCAGCGCGTCGAGGACCCGGGCGTTGCGCTCGTCGGCGAAGAACCCGGCGATCGCCTCGGCCATGATCGGACCGATGCCGTGCACGGCGGCGAGCGTCGGTGCGTCGGCGGCGCGCAGGTCGGCGGGCGTACCGAACCGCTCGGCCAGCGTGCGCGCCACCGCGGGGCCGACCTCGGGCACGCCGAGGGCCACCAGGAAGCGCGGCATGGTCGTGCGCGAGGCCTTGGCGATGGCGGCTTCGAGGTTGGCCGCCGACAGCTCGGCGAACCCCTCGAGGCCCTCGAAGTCGGCGGCGTGCAGGTCGAACAGGTCGGGCAACTCGCGCACGAGCCCCGCCTCGACGAGCGCGCGCGCCGTCACCTCGCCCAAGCCCTCGACGTCGAGCGCCGCACGCGAGCCGAAGTGCACCAAACGCGCCACCGCCTGCGCCGGGCAGCCGAAGGCGTTCGGGCAGACCGAGTACGGGCCGCGGTCTTCGAGCGGCGTCGCGCAACTCGGGCACTGCGCCGGCATCCGGAAGGGCGCACCGCGCTCCGCCTCGCCCGCGACCTCGATGCGCTCCACGACCTGCGGGATGACGTCCCCGGCCCGTTCGACGCGCACGGTGTCGCCCTCGCGGATGTCCTTGCGCTCGACGTCCTCGCGGTTGTGGAGGTTGGCGCGGGCGACCGTGACGCCCCCGATGTTGACCGGCCGCAAGAGGGCCACCGGGGTGACGACGCCGGTGCGACCCACGCTGGCGACGATGCGCAGGACCTGGCTGACCTCTTTGCGCGGCGGGAACTTGATGGCGTAAGCCCAGCGTGGGTGATGCGCGGTGGAGCCCAGGCGTCGCCGTGCGTCGAGGTCGTCGAGCTTGACCACCAGGCCGTCGACCTCGTAGGCGAGGCCGTCGCGTCGCTTCGCGAACGCCGTGAACGCGGCCCAGGCCTCTTCGGCGGAAGCGACGCTGCGGTTCTCGGGGTTGACGGGCAGACCCCAAGCCGCCATGGCAGCGAGCACCTCGCCGTGCGTGGCGAGCCCGCCGTGACCCGACTCCTCGTCCGCGCCCCCCTCCAAGACGTCGTAGGCGAACACCGCCAGCGGCCGCGAGGCCGTCAGCGCGGGGTCGAGCTGCCGCACGGTGCCGGCGGCGACGTTGCGGGGGCTCGCGAAGGGCGGCTTGCCCTCCTGGATCAGCCGCTCGTTGACGTCGTCGAACGCTTGCAGCGGCAAGAAGACCTCGCCGCGCACCGACAGGAGCGGCGGGACCGGTCGTTGGGCGGCGTCGAGCTCGAGCGGCAGGCTGCGAATGGTGCGGGCGTTGGCGGTGATGACTTCGCCCATCTGGCCGTCGCCGCGCGTCACCGCTCGGGCCAGGCGACCGGCCTCGTAGACGAGCTCGATCGACAGCCCGTCGAGCTTCGGTTCGAGCCAGTACCGCACGCCCACCTCCTCGCCGAGCGCCCGCCGCACCCGTGCGTCGAACTGGCGGAAGGCCTCCTCCTTGGCCGACGAGTCGAGGCTGAGCATCGGCGCGACGTGGGGCGCGGTCTCCAGGCTCGTCACCGGGGCGCCGGCGACGCGTTGGGTGGGGCTCTCGGGCACGACCAGCGCCGGGTACGCCGCTTCGAGCGCCTTGAGCTCGTGCCAGAGCGCGTCGTAAGCCTCGTCGCTGATCTCGGGCGCGTCGGCGCCGTAGTAGAGGCGGTCGTGGCGGGCGATCTCGCGGCGCAAGACGGCGACGCGCGCGACGGTGTCGGCGGGCGGTTCGGACGACGACGGCAGCACGGCGTCACTCATGCGGTCAGTCTAGGTGGTGGCCGGGCGGGCGCCGCGTCGGGCGTACGGCGACCGAGGGTCGACGGCGCGGGCGGCCGCCCGGGCTCGGACGGCGGCGCGGGCGCCGAGGGCGCCGAGCCGGCCGCCCTGCGCTTCTCTGCCCGGTCGTGGGCTCAGGCGCGCACCCGCACAGCCACGACGCGCGGCTCGCTGCGACGCGGCGCGGCCTGGCGGACGACCACCGACACCGGCGCCGCCCGCTCCGTCCGCAACGACGACCGGACCGGCGCCGGGGCGTGCGTCACGGCCGCCTCCGCAGTGCCCCACCAGGAACGCTCCAGCACGTCGTAGACCGCCGTCACGAGCGTGCCGACGGCGACCACGGCGAGGAAGAGCGCGAGCAACAGCAGCGTGTCGGTCATGGATGCACTCCTAAGCGGTGGGCTGGTCGGCGGCGGTCTGGTCGGCGCTGCCGGTGAGAGTCGGGAACGACTACCTGATTTGCTACGGTACCGTAGATGTTACGGTGCGATGTGGCCTGGACGACATCGCGCACCGGCCACGCTCGCACCGCGCCGTGTGGGCGCTGCGCTGGTTTCTTCGGGCCGGATTCGCTACCGTCGGGGCATGACCGTCGTCCCGCATCCACGTCGCCTCGCCGTCTGGCTCGCCACGCTGATGACGCCCCTCGCCGTCGCCGCCCTCGGTCACGCGCAGCCGGACCTGTACGGACCCGAGGCCCCCGCCGACGTCGGCTGGGTGCGGGTGGTCAACGGTGCCGTCGCAGGCGGCGTCGCCGTCCGCGTCGGCGAGGCGCAGACGATCGTGCTCGGCCTCGGGGACGCGACGCGCTACGCGCGCGTCGAGGGCGGCCGCGTGATGGTCGACGTGGGGGGCGAGCGCGTCGAGGTCGAGGTCGAGCCCGAGGCGTTCTTGAGCGTTGCCACGACCCCGACGGGCGTCGTGGTGGTGCGTGACCCGGGCCTGCGCGACGTCTCGCGCGGCCTGCTGGGGCTGCTCAACCTCACCGACCGCCCCGCGCTCGACCTGCGCGTGCCGGATGGCAACCCGGTGGTCGCCGGGGTCCCACCGGCAGCCCACGATGCGCTCGCCGTCGCGGGCGCCACGACGGCGCTGCTCGTCACCGCCGGCGACGAGGTCCTGGCACGTCTGGAGCCACAGACGTTCGAACGCGGCGTGGCCTACACGGTGGTCGTCACCGAGACCGGCGCCGACGTGGAGGCGTTCGTCCTCCGGGCCTCGAGCGAGTAGCCCGGGGCGATCGGTGGTCTTCACTTCCACGGTCTTCTTGTTCCTGTTCCTCCCCGCGTTCCTGCTCGTCTACGCCGCGCTCCCCGCTCGGCGCCGCACCATCGCGATCGTGGTCGGCTCCTACGTGTTCTACGCCTGGTGGCGTCCCGACTTCGCGTTCGTGTTCGCGGGCGCGACGGCTCTGGCGATCGTCGCCGGGCGGCTGGTGGCCGCCTGGCGCGGCACGCCGCGGGCGCGTTGGGCGCTGGTCGGGGGGGTCGCCGGCCTCCTGGCCACCTTGGCCTACTTCAAGTACGCCGACTTCGGCGTCGCCAGCCTGAACGCGCTGCTGACGGCGGCCGGCGTCCGCCCGCTGCCGCTGCTGGAGGTGGTGCTGCCGATCGGCATCTCCTTCTACGTGTTCCAGGCGATCAGCTACGTGGCCGACGTCGCGCGCGGCGACGCACCCGACGACGCGCGCCCCATCGACGTGGCCGCCTTCGTGGCACTGTTCCCGCAACTGATCGCCGGTCCGATCGTCCGCTACAAGACGATCGCCGCCGACCTCGTCGCCCCGCGCCTGAGCGCCGCCGGCTTCGCGCTGGGCGCCGAGCGCTTCATGCTCGGCTTCGTCAAGAAGGTGCTCGTGGCCGACGCGGTTGCCCCCATCGCCGACGGCGCCTTCGCGCTCGCCCAGCCGACCGCGGTCGAGGCGTGGCTCGGCGCGCTGGCGTTCGCCGTGCAGCTCCTGTTCGACTTCGCCGGCTACTCGGACATGGCGATCGGTTTGGGCATGATGCTGGGCTTCCGCTTCCCGGAGAACTTCGCGCGCCCCTACCGATCGGCCAGCATCGCCGAGTTCTGGCGCCGGTGGCACATGAGCCTCTCGACCTGGCTGCGCGACTACCTCTACGTCCCCCTGGGCGGCAACCGCGGCGGCCCCGCCCGCACGCTGCGCAACCTCGCGCTGGTGATGGTGCTGGGCGGGCTGTGGCACGGCGCCGCCTGGACCTTCGTGCTGTGGGGTGCCTGGCACGGCGCCTGGCTCATCGGCGAGCGGCTGGCGGGCGTGCGCCCCGAGCGACCGCGCCTGCCGGGCGTCCTGGGCGTCGCGGGCACGTTCCTCGTGGTCCTGCTCGGCTGGGTGCTGTTCCGCGCCACCGACCTCGGCGCCGCCTGGCGCATGCTGCAGGGTCTGGTGGGCGCGCACGGGCTGACGCTGACCCCCGAGCTCGCGTGGCAGCTGAGCCCTCGCTCGCTGTGGACGCTCGCGGCGGGCCTGCTGCTCGCGTTCGCCCCGGCGCCGGCGGTCGCGGGCGCGGCGCTGCGGCGCTGGTGGGGCGAGCGCCGGCTGGCGTGGCCGCTCCTGGTCCCGCTCTTCGTCCTGGGCGTGCTACGCGCGCTCGCCGACACCGCGTCCCCGTTCCTGTACTTCCGCTTCTGATGGCGACGCCGACCACCGAACCCCGCGACAGCGGTCGCCGCGCCACCCACAGGTCTCCCTCCCTGCGCGTGACGGCGGTCGCCTTCGGGCTCGTGCTGCTCGCCGGCGTGCTCGGCACGCTGATGAACCCGGCCGTCGGGCGGGCGCAGGACGCCGATCTCTGGACCGGACGTTGGGCGAGCGCCTACCAGGCCGCGCTGGACGCCGCGTCACCGCTGCGACCGGTGGCGCTCACCGTGTGGAACGCCATCGACCTGGCGGTCTTCGGTCAGGCGCCCACCGGCGTGCTCCTCGGCCGCGACGGGTGGCTCTTCACCGAGGAGGAGTACGACCTGCCCGAGGACGCCGAGACCACCCGCTCGGCGTGGGTGGACGTCATCGTCGACGTCGCCGCCCGCTTGTCCCGCGACGACGTGCGGCTGGTGGTGGCGCTCGTGCCGACGAAGGCCGGCCAGGTGGCGGCGCGGCCGCATCCGCTGCCGGCCTCCGGCGCCGCGCGCTACGACGCCACCCTCGCCGACCTGGCCGCGCGCGACGTCGTCGCCGTCGACCTGCGACCCGCCCTGGCCGCGCTCGGCGACGCCGCCTGGCTGCGCACCGACACCCACTGGACGCCCACTGGCGCGGCGGCGGCGGCGCGCACCATCGCGGCCGAGGTCCGCGGCCTCGACCCGACGTTGGCGGGCACCGAACCCTACGAGACCCTCGACGTCGGCGTGGAGCCGCTTTACGGCGATCTCGCCGGCCTGCTGGCGCTCGGACCGCTGGCCCAGCGGCTCGGACCCCGCCCCGACCTCGTGCGCCGCACCGAGACGCGGTCGTCGGCGCCGCCGTCCGGCGACCTGTTCGCCGCCGTCGACCTGCCCGTCGCCGTCGTCGGCACGAGTTACGCCGCCGACGCGCGCTGGAACCTGGCCGACCGCCTGCGCGTGGCGCTAGGGCGCGACGTGCTCGACGTCGCCCGCAGCGGCGTCGGGCCCCTGCGCCCCATGCTCGAATACTTGAACGGCGACGCCTGGGCGCAACAGCGCCCGCGGGTCGTGATCTGGGAGGTCCCCGTGCGTTACCTGAGCGATGCCACCTACCTCGACGGCGAGGTCGCGCCGTGAGCCGCTGGGGTTTCACGCTGGTCCTGAGCGCCCTCGCGGCCGCGACCCTGGCCGTGGCCAGCGCCCAGGCCTCGCCCGGCGCCCTGCTGGCGCTGGAACGGCTGGACAGGCTGTCGCCGGCCGACGTCGACGGCGTGATCGGCGGACGCTTCCGGCGCGACGGCGAGACCCCACCGCGGGCCCAGACGGGCGTCGACACCTACCTGCTGCGCTACACCACCGTCGGTCCCGACGGCGCCCCGGCTGAAGCCATCGGCCAACTCTTCGTCCCCCGCCAACCGGTCGACGACGGTCTGTTGGCGTTCGCGGCCGGCTCCACCGGCCTCGTCTCCTCGTGCAGTCCGACCAACGAGCGCCTGGCGAGCGGCCGCCTCGAGACGTACGGCGCCACGGCCCTGGCGTACGCCGGCCAGGGCTTCCCCACCGTCTTGCCCGATTACCTCGGTGCCACCGACCCGAGCGCGCTGCAGCCCTACTTCGTCGCCATGGCCGAGGCCGCCGTCGTGCTCGACGGCCTGCGCGCCGCCACAGACGCGTTGGCCGCGGTGGCGCCGGCGGTGCAGGTGACGGGCGCCTTCATCGCCGGCTACTCCCAAGGGGGCTCGTG
>CAWIUY010000030.1:0-10201 GCA_963839375.1 uncultured Trueperaceae bacterium
TCTACACGCCGATCACTTCAGCGGCCACGCTCACGTCGGCCGGGCTCCTCATCGTGTCCACGGGCCGACGACACGGGACCGACGCGGTACCGTCACCGACCCGTCACGCCGCGCAGCGCGATCTCGCCGTCGACCACGACGTCGAAGGCATGGACGGTCTGCACGCGGCCCCCATCGAGCCGGACGCCCACCTCGACGCGGCGTACGCCCTCACGGCCGGACACCGGGAAGCGCACGTTCGTCCCCGTGACCTCCGTGTGCGCCATCCGGCGGTCGACGAACACGACCAGGTCCGACGCCGGCGCATCGAAGGCGAGGTGCACGGCCACGTCCCGCACCACGTCGGTGGCCTGGTAGTCGACCACCCGCGCGACGGCGTCCTCGTTGACCCAATCGACCGTCCAGGTCCCGGCGACGGGATCGAACCAACCGCTCGCCTGTCCCACCAGCGCCGCCGCCGATGCCTCCGCCCAACCAAGCAGGATGTGGGTGGGGTCGCTGGCGTGGACGCCGTCCAGCACCAGGTCCACGCTCTCGCCGGCGGCCACCGGCAGCGGCTCCGCGGCGACGTCGGCCAACGTCATCTGGACCCAGCCGTCCTCGTCGGCGACGATCTGCCAGCGCAGCGACAGGCTCTCGGTCTCGCCCGGTGAAGCGTTGGCGAACACGATCGGGTTCGGGTCGAACGCGAACAACTGGACGACGTACACGCGTCCGTCCCGTGACACGGCGACGCCGAAGCCGACGTGCGTCCAGCGGTCGGCGAGCAGGTTCTCGCGGTGGCCCTCGCTCTCCAACCACCCCTCCATCACGCGCTCGGGCACGTCGGCCCCGTTGGGCGAGACGGCCGCCAGGTTCTCGCCCACGGTCACCAACGTCGAGCCGACGGCGGCCAGTCGATCGCTGACGGTGCGCCGGCCCTCGGTCGGGCTGACGTGGCTCAGGTAACCGAGCCGCATCATCTCCTCGGCGTGGTGGCGGGCGGCCTGCTGAAGTCCCTCGTGGGTCGCCAGCGCGCCGACGCCGGCGGCCTGACGCTCGGCGTTCGTGAGCTCCAACAGCCGCGCTTCCAGCGGGTGGGCGGACAGTTCGGGCAGGTCGCTGGGCAGCGGGGTCCAAGCGAACGCCACGGACGCCCAGACGCCGCAGGCGACCAGGACGACCGGCCACCTCCGCCGCCAAACGGTCCGGTGCGTCCCCGACGTCACCCCGCCGCTGGGCGCACGTCGACCGGCGCCCCCGTCCGAGAGGATGCGTAGACGGCCAGCACGAGCTCCAGCGAGCGCAGTCCCTCCCGCCCGTCCACCAAGGGCGGGCGGTCGTGCTCCACGGCGTCGACGAAGGCCTCGATCTGGCGCTGGTGCCACCGGTGATCGGACATCACGTGGGTGGCGCGGGCGAAGGACGTCGCGGCCGAGACCTCGTGGCCCGGCGCCGGGGTCCCGTCACGCAGGTCCCACTCGGCGACCTCGTCGTCGAGCAAGACGATGGTGCCGTCGGTGCCGTGCAGCTCGACCCGCCGCGCGCTGCCCGGGTACGCGGCCGTGGTCGCCTCGATCGCCCCGAGCGCGCCGCTCGCGAACGTGAGCTGGGCCACCACCGTGTCCTCGACCTCGATGTCGTGGTGGAGGCGGTGGGTCGTCTGCGCCCGCACGCGCGCGACGTCGCCGGCGAACCAGAGCAACAGGTCGACGTTGTGGATCGCCTGGTTGATGAGGACGCCACCGCCGTCGAACGCCCAGGTCCCGCGCCAGTCGGCGCTGGCGTAGTACTCGGGCGGGCGGTGCCACTTCACGGCGACGCTGCCCAGCACCAGATCGCCCAGCGCGCCACGCGCGACGGCCTCGTGGACGGCCTGGCAGTGGGGCTTCCACCGCGACTGGTAGACGACCCCGAGCGTGACGCCGTGCCGCTCGCACGCGTCGATCATCTCGCGGGCCCGTTCGACGCTCACCTCGATCGGCTTCTCCACCAGCACGTGCTTGCCCCCCTCGGCGGCGGCCACGGTGTAGTCGCGCCGCACACCGCTGGGTGTGCACACCAGGATCGCGTCGACGTCGGGATCGGCGATGAGGTCGAAGGGGTCGGCGTGAAGGCGGGCGCCCGCCCCCTCGGCCAGCTCGGCCGCGGCGTCTCCCCCGGCGACCGCGCTCAGCCGGGCACGATCGCTGGCCGCCAGAGCCGCTGCGTGGGTACGGGCGATGTTGCCGGCGCCGATGAGACCGAAACGAAGCATGGGACCTTCCTCCTAGCGCCCGTCGGAGCGCTCGGGCGCCACCGCGAGCCAACCCGCGAGTCGCTCCGCCACGAAGTCGTCGTCGATGAGGTCGGGGTAGGCGCGGCGGACGCGTTCGATCTCCTCGCGCTGCCCGGGCGACAGCGTCTCGTCGGGGTCCAAACACCACGTCCCTTCGAGCAACCCTTGGCCGCGCAGCACCTCGTGGACGCCCGCGATCACGCCGGCGAAACCGTGGGCGACGTCGAACACCGCCGCGTTCGCGTCCGTGAGCCGGACGCCCAGCGCCAACAGGGCCTGGATCTCGGCGCCATCGGGATGGGCGCGCACGCGCTTCACCCGCTCCAGGACGTCGACCATCGTCCGGGTCCAGACCGCCCACTGACCCAACAAGCCACCGACCACCCAGGCCCGCACCGGCCGGTCGTCGACGACCACGTCGAACGGCGTGAGCAGGTCGGCCAGGATGGCGTCGTCGTTGCCCGTGTACAGGGCGATCTCATCGGCGCGGCTCGACGCGCAGACGGCGCGGACGACGTCGAGCGTGCGGTACCGGTCGAACGGCGCCATCTTGATCGCGACGACGCCGGGGATCTCGGCGAAGGAGCGCCAGAAGTCGTACGACAGCGCCCGCCCGCCCACGGCCGGCTGCAGGTAGAAGCCGAACACGGGCAGCACCTCGGCGACGCGGCGCGCGCGCTCCAGCAGGTCGGCCTCGTCGTGGTCGGCGAGGCCCCCCGGGCTCAACAGCGCCAGGTGGTAGCCCAGCTCGCGCGCCAGCTCGGCCTCGCGCAGCGCCTGGTCGACGGGGCCCACCACGCCGGCGACGAGCGCCAGCGGACGATCGGCGGCCCGGACGGCGGCCTCCTCGGCCGCCAGGCGCAGGACGGGCCGTAACAGGCCGGCCTGACGGATCTCGAACTGCGTCGTGTGCACCCCGACCGCCAGACCGCCGGCGCCGGCGTCGAGGTAGTAGCGCGTCAGCGCCCGCTGCCGCCGCTCGTCGAGCCGGCGTTCGGCGGTGAGCGCCAGCGGATGCGCGGGGATGACGGTGCCGGCGAACAGGTGGCGCCGGACGTCGTCGGGCAGCGTGGCTGCCATCAGAAGCGCCCGCTCCGGACGCCGAACTTGGTCGGTTTGCCGAGCGTCGGTCCGCCGGCACCCACCCACGCGGCGACCCACTCGACGAGCGTCCCGAGGGCGACGCTCGGGTAGCCGAAGCGCGCGTGGGCCCGGCCGGCGTTCGACAGCAGCGCCGTCGGCTCCTCCTCGCCCACCAGGATGGGCTCGCGCCCCAGAAGCTCGCCCAATCGAACTGCCATGCGCCGCACCGACACGATCTCGGGACCGGTGACGTTGAGCACCGCCGGCGGCGTCGCGGCGAGCGCCAAGCTGCGCAGTGCGACCTCGTTGGCGTCGCCCTGCCAGATCACGTTGAAGTGGCCCATCGAGACGTCGATGGGCGCACCGTCGCGGACGGCCTCGGCGAGGTCGACCAGGATCCCGTAGCGCAGCTCCGCGGCGTAGTTCAGGCGGAACAGCAGCGAGTGCGTGCCGTAGCGGTGGGCGGCGTCCTCGAACAACCGCTCGCGCCCCAGCACCGACTGGGCGTACTCACCGATCGGGCCCACCGGGTCGCCCTCCTGCGCGCCGCCGCTGGCGACGGGCACCAACGGGTAGACGTTGCCGCTCGAGAACGCCACGATGCGCGCGGCGGCGAAGCGGCGGCCGACGAGGCCGGGCAAGAACGCGTTCTGCGCCCACGTCAGGTGTTCCTGACCGGACGTGCCGAACTTCGTCGCCACCATGTAGACGACGTTGGCGGCGTCGGGAAGCCCATCGAGCGCGCCCGGCTCCAGCAGGTCGAGGGCCAGGGTGCGGGCCCCCGCCGCCTCGAGGTCGCGGCGCACGTCCGCGTCGCCGAAGCGCGAGACCGCGGTGACCGTCTTGCTCACCCCCGCCGCCTCGATCGCGCGCAGCGCCAGCCGGACCAGGCTGGGGCCCATCTTGCCGCCCGCACCGAGCACCAACAGGTCCCCATCGAGCTCGGCGACGTCGGCGATCAGCGCGGCGGACGGGTCGGCCAGGCGCTGCTCCAGTTCGGCGGTGGTTCGGATCATCGGGCTCCTCGGTTCTTGGCTCGCTCATCGTAGCCCACCGCGACGGGGCTCCGGACACGTCGGGCACGTCCGTGGGCACGACACGTGCGAGACCCGGGCCCACGCCCGGCACCGTATGCTGGGCGTCCAACGCGAATCGGAGGCACAGCCGTGACGAGACGAACCCTGGGCATCGTGATGAACGGCGTGACCGGCCGGATGGGCAAGAACCAGCACCTCGAACGCTCGATCCTGGCGATCCGGCGGCAAGGGGGCCTCGACCTGGGCGACGGCGACGTGCTGTGGCCCGAACCGACCCTGGTGGGACGCAGCGAGGGGCGGTTGCGCGCGCTGGCGAAGGCGGTCGGCGTCGACCGCTGGACCACCGACCTCGACGAGGCGCTCGCCGACGCCGAGAACCAGGTCTACTTCGATGCCCAGATCACGTCGGCGCGAGTGCCGGCCGTCAAGGCCGCCATCGCCGCCGGCAAGCACGTCTACGTCGAGAAGCCGAGCGCGGAGACGGTGGCCGAGGCGCTCGAGCTGGTGCGCCTGGCGGACGCCGCCGGCGTCAAGCACGGCGTGGTGCAGGACAAGCTGTTCCTGCCGGGCCTGCTCAAGCTCAAGCGCGTCATCGACAGCGGCATGCTCGGCCGGGTCTTCGCCGTGCGCGGCGAGTTCGGCTACTGGGTCTTCGAAGGAGACTGGCAGACCGCGCAACGCCCGTCGTGGAACTACCGCCGCGAAGACGGTGGCGGCATCGTCGTGGACATGCTGCCGCACTGGCGCTACGTGCTCGACGGGCTCTTCGGGCGCGTCCGGGCGGTGTCGTGCTTGGGCGCCACCCACATCCCGCGCCGCTGGGACGAAGCGGGTCGGCCCTACGAGGCCACCGCCGAGGACGCCGCCTACGCCACCTTCGAGCTCGAAGGTGGCATCGTCGCGCAGATCAACTCGTCCTGGGCGGTGCGGGTGAACCGCGACGAGCTCGTCGAGTTCCAGGTCGACGGCACCGAGGGGAGCGCCGTCGCGGGTCTGCTCGAGTGTCGTGTCCAGCATCGGACGATGACCCCCCGGCCGGTCTGGAACCCCGACATCGCCAACCCCTTCGACTTCGCCGCCGACTGGTCGCGCGTGCCCGACAACGGGACCTTCGACAACGGCTTCAAGGCGCAGTGGGAGCAGTTCCTGCGCCACGTGGTCCTCGACGAACCCTTCGCCCACACGCTGCTCGAGGGCGCCAAGGGGATCCAACTGGCGGAACTCGGTCTCGAATCGTGGCGGCGGCGGTGCTGGGTCGACGTGCCGGAGCTCCGACCGTGACGGTCGAACTCACCCTGCCCCGGGCCGACGGGCGGCTGACGCGCTACCGTCTCGGACCCCCTGCCGAGCACGTGCGGCCCACCGCGCCGCTGACGAGCCGCCGCCTCTACGCCGCCGCGCACGTCGTGGCGAACGGACTCACGGCCAGCGCCGACCGTTCCGAACTCGACTGGGACGCGACGTTGGCCTACCGCCGGCACCTGTGGAGCTGGGGGCTCGGGGTCGCCGACGCCATGGACACGGCGCAGCGCGGCATGGGCCTGCCGTACGCCACGACCCGCGAGCTCGTGGCGCGCAGCGCGGCCGAAGCGAAGTCGGTGGGGGGCGCCCTGGCCTGCGGCGTGGGCACCGACCAGTTGCCGGCAGGCGAAGCGGCGACGCTCGACCAGATCACGGCCGCCTACCTCGAGCAAGCGCATCACGTCGAGGCGCACGGCGCGCGCGTCGTGCTGATGGCGAGCCGTCACCTGGCCGCCGCCGCCCGCCGTCCCGACGACTACCGCACCGTCTACGACCGGGTCCTGGCCGAGGTCGAGGGGCCCGTGATCCTGCATTGGCTGGGCACCGTGTTCGACCCCGCCCTGCGCGGTTACTGGGGCTCGGACGACGTCGCTCGCGCGATGGACGCGGTGCTCGAGCTCATCGACGCCCACGCGTCCAAGGTCGAGGGCATCAAGTTGTCGCTGCTCGATCGCGGACACGAGCTGGCGTTGCGGCGCCGGCTGCCGGCGGGCGTGCGGATGTACACCGGCGACGACTTCCACTACGACGAGCTCCTCCTCGGGGACGGCGAAGGCCACAGCGACGCCCTCCTCGGGATCTTCGACGCCATCGCGCCGGCCGCGGCCACGGCCGTGCGGGCCCTCGACGACGGCGACGCCGACCGCTTCGGGCAGGTGCTCGCGCCCACCCTGCCGCTGGCGCGCCACGTCTTCGCCGCCCCCACCTACTACTACAAGACCGGCCTCGTGTTCCTGGCGTACGTCAACGGGCACCAGGACCACATGCGGATGGTGGCCGGCCTGGAGAGCGCCCGCTCGGTGACGCACCTCAGCGAGGCGTTCGTGCTGGCCGACGAGGCCGGGCTGTGGCACGACCCCGAGGACGCGGCGGCGCGCATGCGGGCCTTCTTGCGCCTGGCGGGCGTGGCGTGAGCGACCTGGCGCGCCTGAGCCTGAACGCGGCCACCGTGCAGCGCCTCGGGGCGCTCGAAGCGATCGACGCGTGCGCCCGCCACGGCATCGCCCATGTCGGGCTGTGGCGCGACAAGGCGACCGCGGCGGGCCCGGCCGCGATCGGGCGTCGGCTGCGCGAGACCGGCGTGCGCGTCTCGAGCCTCTGCCGGGGCGGCTTCTTCCCCGCCGCCACCCCCGCTGCGCGGCGCGAACGCGTGGCCGACAACGTGCGCGCCATCGACGAGGCCGCCGACCTCGGTACCGACCTGCTCGTGCTCGTCTGTGGCGGCGTGGTCGACCGGGACCTGCCCGGGTCGCGCGCCATGGTCGAGGGCGCGATCGCCGAGCTCGCGCCCTACGCGGCCGAACGCGGCGTGCGCCTGGGCATCGAACCGCTGCACCCGATGTTCGCCGCCGACCGGTCGGTGGTGGCCAGCCTCGCGCAGGCGCTGGCGCTGGCCGAACGGATCGACACGCCCTCGGTCGGCGTGGTCGTCGACGCGTACCACGTCTGGTGGGAAGAGGACGTGTGCGCACGGATCGAGAGCGCCGGCGCACGGCTGCTGGCCTTTCACGTCGACGACTGGATCGTCCCGTTGCCCGATCCGCTCCTGGGGCGCGGGATGATGGGCGACGGCGTGATCGACCTCCGCGCGCTGCGCCGGAGCGCCGACCGCGCCGGCTACAGCAGGACCGATCGAGGTCGAGATCTTCAACCAGGCGATCTGGGACGCGCCCGCCGACGAGACCATCGCGACGGTCTGCGAACGCTACGTCCAGCACGTGCTGGGCTGAGCACGTGCCCACGTGCTGGGCTGAGCACGTGCCCACGTGCTGGGCTGAGCACGTGCCCACGTGCTCGGTTGAGCACGGGCCGCCTCAGCCGCGCTCGAGCGCCTCTTCGATCCCGCGCAGGTAGCCGATCGCCCGCGCGGCCGTGGTCGGCCCGTCGGGTTCGTAGACGAACGGCTCGACGCCCACGTCGCCGGCGTACCCCACCACGCGCAGCGCCGCGATGACCGGCGCGAAGGGATCGTCACCTTGGCCGGGCGCTCGGGCGTTGCGGTCGTTGACGTGCACGTGGCGCACGTGGCCGCTCGGCACGTAGCGCGCGATCAGGTCCTCGACGGCCTCACGCTCGCTCCGGCGGGCCGCCCGGCAATCGATCATCGTGCGCAGGGCGGGGACGTCGATCTCGTCGACGATGGCGACGGCCTCGGCCAGGCTGGTGACGAACTCGGTCTCCTGGGACGACAGGGGCTCGATGCAGTAGGTCACGCCGGCCGCTCGGGCCGCCTCGCCCGCCCACGCGAAGGCTTCCTTGGCGCGTTCGATCGCGCCTGAGCGCCCCGGCCCCTCGGGCAGCTCCCGCTGCTTGGGAGAGCCGTGCACCAACACGCGCCCACCGAGCTCCGCGCAGAGCGTCACCAGACCGTCGATCACGTCGCGCGTCGCGCGCCGGACGTCGCTGTCCGCGGAGGTGATCGACAGGCCCTCGGGCGCGACCAGCAGCCAATGCAGCGCACCCACGCGGATGCCCGCGTCGGTCACCGCTCGGCGCAACGCCGCCACGCGCTCGGCCGCCAGCCGATGCGGGTTCGGACCCAGGGTGAACGGCGCCAGCTCGATCCCGTCGTAGCCGAGCTCGGCGGCCAGGTCGCACTGCGCCGCGAACTCCAGCTCGCGCACCACCTCGTTGCACATCAGGTACGGCATCGGGTCACTCCCTTCAGGTCGCGGTCGTCGGGCGGCGTGGGCCGCTCATCGAGGCCCCAGCGGACCCAAGCGGCCCCACAGGGCGTCCGCCGCGGCTCACTCGTTCGCGGACGCGCGTGGACGCCGCCGCACGAGGCGCCCGACGGTCTTGACGAACCACTCGCTGCCCAGCAGGAAGGTGATGCCGATGATGACCACCAGGAGCAAGCTGATGGGGCGCGTGAAGAACGGCGTCAGGCTGCCGTCCGAGAGCACCAGGCCGCGGCGCAGGTTGACGTCGAGGATCGGACCGAGCACCACGCCCAGCACGAGCGGCGCCATCGGGAAGCCGAGCAGCCTCAGGCCGAAACCGAGGACGCCGAAGGCCAACATCACCCAGACGTCGAACAGGCGGCTGGAGATGGCGAAGGCCCCCACCGTGCACAGCACGAAGATGATCGGCATGAGCCGGATGTGCGACACGCGCAGCACCAGCAACAGCGGCTTGGTGAGGAGCAAGCCGAACGTCAGGATGGCGACGCTGGCGTAGAACACCATCGCCACGACCTCGAAGACGAAGGCCGGGTTCTCGATCATGATCAGCGGGCCGGGCCGGACGCCGTGGATGAACAGCGCCGCCAGCAGGACAGCGGCCGGCGCCGAGCCCGGGATCGCCAGCGTCAGCACCGGGATGATGGCCCCCGGGACCGCGGCGCTGTTGCCGGTCTCCGCGCTCATGAGCCCTTCGACCGAACCGTTCCCGTACTCCTCTTTCTTGCGGCTGGCGTTGCGGGCGACCGCGTACGACACCCAGGCGCCCATGTCCTCGCCCACGCCCGGCACCAGGCCCATGAAGGTGCCGATGATGCCGGACCGGATGATGGTGACCCAATGCTTGAGCACGTCACGGATCTTCGGGATCACCGACCCGGCGGCGTCCTTCACCGCCTCGTAGGCCGGGTTCTTCATGACCCACAAGATCTCGGTGAAGCCGAACACGCCCACCAGCACCGGCAACAGCCCGAAACCGCCGGCCAGGTCGGTGCTGCCGTACGAGAAGCGGGCGTAGGCGTGGATGCCCTCCTGCCCCACCATGGCCACCAGCAGGCCGATGAAGCCGGAGATCCAGCCCTTGAGCGGATCGTCCATGCCGGTCAGGCGGCCCGAGATGACGACGCCGAACACGGCCAGCCAGAAGAACTCGTAGGACTGGAACTTGAGCGCGGCCTCGGCCAACAGCGGCGCGAAGATCGCCAGCGCCAGCATCCCGACGAGCGTCCCCAGGAACGACCCGGCGGTGGCGATGCCCATCGCCTCGCCGGCACGACCGGCGCGAGCGAGCGGGAAACCGTCGAGCGCGGTGGCGGCGTTGGCCGGCGTGCCGGGGATGTTGAGCAAGATGGCGCTGCGGCTGCCGCCGTAGATGGCGCCGACGTACATGCAGATGAGGATCATGATCGCATCGCCGGCGGCGAGCTTGAACGTCAGCGTGGTGAGCAACGCCAGGCCCAGGGTGGCGGTCAGGCCGGGCAGCATCCCGATCGAGATGCCGAGCAACGTGGCCCAAGCGACGTTGAACAGCGTGCTCAGCGAGAACATGTCGAAGATCGCGGTGGTGAAATAACCTAGTCCGCTCAGCATGGGGGTCCTAAGGGAGCCTTACCAGGAAGATA
>CAWIUY010000031.1:0-39293 GCA_963839375.1 uncultured Trueperaceae bacterium
CTTCTCGGTCGTGGTCAACGAGCAGAACAACTCCTACACCATGATCGAGGTCAACCCGTTCCTGCCGCCCATGGACGACGTGCGGGTGCGCCAGGCCATCGCCTACGCCCTGAACATCGACGACATCGCCTTCGTCGCCTACGAGGGCTACGCGACCGTCAACTACACGCCGGTGCCGCTCGGCAACACCGGCTACCGCGCGGAGATCGGCGAGGAGCACGGCTACCACCAGGACCTGGAGAAGAGCGCCGAGCTTCTGCGCGAAGCGGGGTACGAGAAGAACGCCGCCGGCACGTGGGCCAAGGACGGCCAGCCGCTCGAGCTCATCTTCTGGACGTACACGCTGCCCAACGGCATGAAGGGCGGCCAGATGATCCAGCAGCAGCTGCTCGAGGCAGGCTTCGCCGTCGACTTCCAGACGTTCGAGGTCGCGTCGATGATCGGTCAGCTCGCCGAGCGCCGCCACCACCTCAACTTCATGTGGTGGTCGGGCTGGGATCCGATCTTCCTGACCTACGTCTTCCGCACGCCCGGTTGGGCCGGCGGGTACCAGAACGAGGAGCTCGACGTCATCCTCGACCGGGCGGCCACCGAGCTCGACCCCGAGGCCCGTCAGGCGATCGTCGAGGAGGCCCAGATCTTCTTGCTCGAGGACGTCGGCGTGATCCCCATCGCCACCGACTGGAGCGTCTTCCTCACGCGCTCCGACCTCCTGCAGGGCATCAAGCTCGACGCACTCGGGTTCGTGCTGCTCAACGACGCGACCGTCACCAACTGACCGTCCGTCGCGGGTGGCGGCGCCTTCGCCGCCACCCGCGACCCTCGTCACCGGGAGGCGTTCCACCATCACGACCTATCTGATCCGGCGTCTGCTCGTCACCGTTCCGGTGTTGCTCGTCATCACGGTGCTGGTCTTCTCCATGCAGGTGTTGCTGCCCGGCGATCCCGTCGACATGATGACGCTCGGTCAAGCGGTCGACCAGGCGACCAAAGAGGGCCTGCGACGCGAGCTCGGGCTCGACCTACCCGTCCATCGGCAGTACCTCGCGTACCTGGACGGCTTGCTCCACGGCGATCTGGGTCGGTCGATCCGCACCCGCCAACCGGTCGCGCGCGAGATCGTCCAGCGCTACCCCAACACCTTGCGCCTGGCGGCCGCCGGCATGCTCGTGGCGATCGTGCTCGGCGTCCTGGCGGGCGTCGTCGCCGCCGTGTACCGGGACACGGTGATCGACCTGGCCGTGTCCGTCCTCTCCACGCTCGGCCTCTCGGTCCCCGCGTTCTGGTTGGGTCTGATCCTGATCTTCCAGTTCGGCGTGAAGCTGCAGTGGTTGCCGGTGCTGGGGTACGAATCGTGGCGGCACCTGGTGCTGCCCGCCGTCACCTTGGGACTGATCCTCTCGGCCGCCATCGCCCGGATGGTGCGCTCCTCGTTGCTCGACGTACTGCACTTGGACTACGTGCGTACGGCGCGCGCCAAGGGGCTCGCGGGGTCGGTCGTGTTGTGGCGCCACGCCATGGCGAACGCCCTGCTGCCCGTCATCACCGTCGTGGGCCTGCAGGCGGGTGCGCTCCTGGGCGGCGCCTTCATCATCGAGGTCGTGTTCGCCTTCCCCGGCATCGGCGAACTGGCCATCAAGGCCATCCAGTTCCGGGACTTCCCGCTCATCCAGGGCGTGACGCTGGTGGTGGCGCTGACCACGGTGGCGCTCAACCTGGTGGTCGACGTGCTGTACGGCGTCGTCAACCCGCAGGTGCAGTTCCAATGAGGCGCGTGCGCGCGTCCGGCGAGGTGCGAGCGTGACCACCGAGACGATGGCCCCGCCCGCGCGGCGCTCGAAGAGCTTGACGCGGCTCGCGCGCTCGCCGTCGTTCTGGCTGGGAGGTGTCCTGGTCGCGGCGCTCTTGCTCGTGGCGCTCGTGGGTCCGCTGGTGGTGCCGGGCGATCCCTACGCCATGAGCGTGCGCGAGCGCTTGCAGCCGCCTGGTGGCGTGTACCCGTTGGGCACCGACGAGTTCGGACGCGACGTCCTCACGCGGGTGGTGCACGGCAGTCGCTTGACGCTGCAGATCGGCGTCGTCTCGGTGGGCATCGCCCTCGTCGCCGGCGGCCTGCTCGGCTTGCTGGCGGGCTTCATCGGGGGCTGGTTCGACGTGCTCGCCATGGGCCTCGTCGACGTGCTCCTGGCGTTCCCCGCGATCCTGCTGGCGCTCGCCATCATCGCCGTGCTGGGGCCGGGGCTCACCAACACCATGATCGCCGTCGGCGTGGCGTCGGTGCCCGGCTTCGCTCGGGTGGTCCGGGCCGCCACGCTGGAGGTCAAGGAGCGCGTGTACGTCGAGGCCGCGCGGGCGCTCGGCGGTTCGCCGGCGCGCATCATGCTGCAGCACATCGGCCGCAACATCGCCTCGCCGCTGTTGGTGCTCGTGACGCTGCAGTTCCCGGTCGCGCTGCTCAGCAGCGCCGCGCTCGGCTTCGTGGGCCTGGGCGCGCAACCGCCCGAGCCCGAGTGGGGCGCGATGCTCGTCGCCGCCCGCGAGTACCTGCGCCGGGCGCCCTGGTTGGTCAACGTCCCGGGCATCGCCATCGTGCTCACCGTGCTCGGTTTCAACCTGCTGGGGAACGCGCTGCGCGACGCGCTCGACCCGACCCAGCGGGGCGCCTGAGGAGGACCGATGATCGTCGTCTACGGAGGTGCGGGCACGGGCGATCCGACCCGCGAGGGGATCGAGGCGTTCCTGACGCACGCGGGGCTCCCGTGGCGCGCGGTCGGTCCCGACGACCTGACCGAGGCGGGCCTGGCCGACGTCGACGCCGTCTACTGGCCGGGTGGCTGGGCCTGGCCTTACGTGCGCGACGTCCCGCCGGCCGGGAAGCGCGCCGTCCGCGCTCTCGTCGAGCGCGGCGGTGCCTACGTGGGTGTCTGTGCCGGCGCCTACTACGCGGCCGACCTCATCAAGTGGCAGGGACGCTTCGTCGAGTACGACCTCGACCTGTTCCGCGGGCTGGCCGAGGGCCCCATCGACGCGATCGAACCGTGGCACGGCTGGCGCTCGACCGAGCTCGTGCTGCACGACCATCCCGTCCACGACGGCGAGGACCGCCAGGCGGCCGTCTACTGGGGTGGGCCGAGCTTCCGCCTGCATCCCGCGCAACCGACCACCGTCCTGGCGAGCTACGCGGCCACGCAGGAGCCGGCCGCGATCACCTTCGCGTACGGCCGCGGACAGGTGCTGCTCATGGGCTGTCACCTGGAACTGGGCTGGGACGCGGTGGATGCCCGCTGGGACCTGGGCGGCGGACACGGTGCGCAGTGGGCGTGGCTGGAACGCGCCGTGCGCTGGACGCTCGCGCAGGGGAGGGGGCGATGACGGAGCGACGCCGGGTGGCCGTGACGGGTGCCGGTCGTGGCATCGGCTTGGCCGTCGCCCGGGCCTTCGCGGCGACGGGTGCGCAGGTGGCCGTGTGCGACCTGGACGGCGCGCGGATCGCCGCCGTGGCCGCCCACCTGCCCGCCGGCGCCTCGGGGCGGCAGGTGGACGTCACCGACGCCCACGCGGTGGACGCCTGGGCGACCGAGCTGGAGGCGCTCTGGGGCGGGGTCGACACCCTCGTGAGCAACGCGGGCGTCTACCCGTCCGACGCCTTCCTCGACCTCACGCCCGAGCGCTGGGACGCGGTCTTGGACGTCAACCTGCGGGCCGCGTTCGTGGTCTGTCAACGCTTCGCGCGGTCGATGGCGACGCGGGGGGAGGGTGGTTCGATCGTGACGATCGCGTCCGGCACGGCGCGCTTCGCACGGGTCGGGGCCGCCCACTACGGCGCCTCGAAGGCCGGCTTGGTGGCCCTCACCCGCACGATGGCGTTGGAGTTGGCCCCCCATCGGATCCGCGTCAACGCCGTCTCGCCCGGGATCATCGACGTCCCCGACGGCCCTGTCTTGGCGCCCGGCTACCGCCGGGCGATGACGGCCATGGTGCCGTGCGGTCGGATGGGTACGCCCGAGGACGTGGCCGCGGCGGTGCTGGCCTTGGCCGACCCCGGCCTCGCCTACGTCACCGGGCAGGAGCTGCGGGTGGACGGCGGTCTGTCGGCGGGACGCTACGGGATCCCCGGGAGTGGACCGGAGGACGCGGTCGCGCTGCACGGCGCGACCCGAGGGGAGAGCGCATGAAGACGATCACCTGGAAGGGCGGCGCGCGCTGCGCCGTATCGCTCGGCATCGACCTCGACGGCGAGACGCTGTGGCTGTCGCGCGACCCCGAGCACGCCCGCCGCCCGGGGGTCCTGTCCCAGGGTGCGTACGGCCCCAAGGTCGGCGCCCCGTTGCTGCTCGAGCTGCTGGAGCGGTTCGTGATGCGCGCGACGTTCTTCGTCCCGGGCGCCATCGCCGAACGCTATCCGGACCTGGTCGCGCGCATCCATCGGATGGGTCACGAGGTAGGCCACCACGGCTACCGACACGAGTGGCCCGACCCCGACCGGCCCGACGAGGAGGCGGCGCGCTTCGTGCAGGGTCTCGAGGCCCTCGAACGGGTCACCGGCGAACGCCCCGTCGGCTTCCGTTCGCCGGCATGGGAGCTGACGCCGCGCACGTTGCCGCTGCTGCGCGAACACGGCTTCCTCTACTCGTCGAACCTCATGGACGACCTGGTGCCCTACGTGCACGACGCGGGCATCGTCGAGCTGCCGGTCCAGTGGCTGCTCGACGACGCGCCGTACTTCATGTTCCAGACGCGCGTGCCCTCGCGACCGATCTGGCCGGCCGAAGCCGTCGAACGCGCCTGGCTCGAGGAGTTCCGGGGCATCTACGCCCTCGGCGGACACTTCAACCTCACCGTCCATCCCCAGTTCATCGGTCGGCCGGGTCGCCTGCGGATGCTCGAGCGGGTGCTGTCCGAGATCTTCAGCTACCCCGACGTGTGGGCGGCACCGTTGCGAGACGTGGCGCGCTACTGGCAGGAGAGCCAGGGGTGACGACCGGAGCCGCCGCCGCTCACGCCAGGGACCCGGTGGCGGTGGTCACCGGGGCCGCCCGCGGCATCGGGCGGGCGATCGCGCTGCGGCTGGTGGCCGATGGCTGGCGGCTCGCGTTGGTCGACCTCGACGAGGCCGGGCTGAGCGAGCTCGAAGGGGTGCTCACCGGGTCGCTGGGACCGGCGGCGGCCGCGCGGCGGGTGACCATGTTCGTCGCCGACGTGGGCGAGGAGACCGAGGTCGGGGGGCTGCACGAACGGGTGGTGGCCGCGTTCGGCGGCGTCCGGGCGCTGGTCAACAACGCCGGCATCGGCGGCGTCGGCACACCGATCGAGGACCTCGACCTGGCCGACTGGTCCACCATGCTGCGGGTCGACCTCACCTCGGTGTTCCTGACGTGCCGAGCCTTCGCGCCCGAGCTGAAAGCCGACGGCGGCGGCCGGGTGGTCAACCTCGGTTCGATCAGCGCCCAGGTGGGCGTCGCCGGCTCGACCGCCTACACCGCGGCCAAGGGCGGCGTGGTGGCGTTCAGCAAGAGCCTGGCGCGCGAGTGGGCGCCGCACCGCGTGACCGTGAACGTGGTCGCGCCGGGTGTGATCGACACCGACATGGCGCGGCGCCGCGGTCTCGACCACCAACGTCACCTCATCCCTTGGCACCGCATCGGCCGCCCCGACGACGTGGCGGGCGCGGTCGGCTACCTGCTGTCGCCGGCCGCCGAGTTCATGACCGGCCAGGTGCTGCATCTCAACGGCGGGGCGGCGATGTGAAGCCCGACGCCGACCTCGAGGAGTCCCCATGACCCCAGCCTGCCCAGCCGACGTCTTGTTCCTCAACGGCACCGTCCTCACCGTCGACGACGCCCGGCCGCGTGCCGAGGCCGTCGCGGTGGCCCACGGCCGCATCCTGGCGGTGGGCGGCGACGCCGAGCTGCGCGGCCTGCAGGGTCCGCGCACCCGGGTGGTCGACCTCGCCGGCCAGACGCTGATCCCGGGCTTCCACGACGCCCACGACCACATGATCGGCTTCGGCCTGCAGCTGCAGATGGTGGCCGCCGACGCGGGCGTGGCGCCCGACCTCGACGCGCTCGTCGCCGCGCTCGCGGTGCGGGCCGGCAGCCTCCCGCCCGGCGCGTGGGTGAAGGGCGCCGGGTACGACGACAACAAGCTGGTGCCCGCTCGCCATCCGGATCGCCACGACCTCGACCGCGCGACGCGCGACCACCCCGTCTACCTGCGGCACACGTCGGGCCACATGGCGGTCGTCAACGGGGCGGCGCTGGACCTGCTCGGCATCGACCGCCATACGCCCGATCCCGACGGCGGGCGCGTCGTGCGCGACGCGGACGGTGAGCCGACGGGACTCCTGCTCGAGACCGCCATGGGGCTCGCCACCCGCGCCTTCCACCCACACCCGCTCGACGAGCTGGTCGACGCGCTCGCGGCCGCCGACGAGGTCTACGTGCGCGAGGGGATCACCAGCCACACCGAGGCGGGGCTGGGGTACCTGAGCGACCTCGAGGGCGTGGCCTACCGCCGGGCGGTCGACGGCGGCCGCCTGCGGGTCCGCTCGACGCTGATGGTGCGGGCCGAGAGCCTCAGCGCGCTCGAGGGCGCGGCCGGCGAGAGCGGTTTCGCGCTGACCCTCGGTCTGGCGACCGGCTGGGGCGACGATCGCCTGCGGCTCGGCGCGGTGAAGATGTTCTCCGACGGCTCGCTGATCGGCCAGACGGCGGCCATGAGCGCCGGTTACGTCGGCGACCCGGACAACCAGGGGCTGTTCGCGACGCCGCGCGCGACCCTGCGCGACTGGATCCTGCGCGCCCACCGCAGCGGTTGGCAGTGCGCGGTGCACGCGATCGGCGACCTCGCCGTCACGTTCATCCTCGACTGCTACGAGGAGGCGCTGAACGAGCTGCCGCGCGCCGATCATCGGCACCGGATCGAGCACTGCGGGCTGGTGTCGCCCGCCACGCTGGAGCGCATCGTGCGCCTCGGGGTGATCCCCGTCCCGCAGCAGCGGTTCATCGGCGAGTTGGGCGACGGGTTCGTGCGCGTGCTCGGGCGCGAACGACTGCCCGACCTCTACCGGCAGCGCTCCTTCGTGGAGCGCGGCGTGCGGCTGCCGGGCAGTTCCGACCGCTACGTCGTCCGCGGGGCCCCGCTCCTGGGCATGCACGACGCGGTGAACCAGCGCACCGACGGCGGCCAGCCCTTCGTGCCCGAGGAGGCGTTGACGCCCGCCCAGGCGTTGCGCGCCTTCACGCTCGACGCCGCGTACGCCAGCTTCGACGATGACCGCAAGGGGTCGATCACCCCCGGCAAGCTGGCCGACCTCGTGGTGCTGGGCGCGAACCCGCTCGAGGTCGAGGCGGACCAGATCGCCCACGTGCCCGTCGTCGCCACGATGATCGACGGGGCGTTCGTGTTCGGCGATCCTGGATAGCCCTGCGGGCCCGGGCGGGGGACCGCTCCGGCTAGCGCCCGGGCCCGCCGCGGCGCGCGCTGGACGCGCGCAGCACCAGTTCGGGTTGCAGCACGATGTCGACGCCGCGGCCGCGACCTTGCATCCGGTCGAACAGCATCGTGGCCGCCAGCCGCCCCAGGTCGTAGGTGGGCGCGTGCACGGTGGTGAGCGGCGGCGTGAACATGCGCGCGAACAGGATGTCGTCGTAGCCGGTCACCACGAGGTCGTCGGGGACGACCCGGCCGAGCTCGGCGGCCGCCTGCAGGGCGCCGGCCGCGACGAGGTCGTTGAAGCAGACCAGACCGTCGATGTCGGGATCGCACGTCAGCAGCTCGCGCGCCAGTCGGTTCCCACCCTCGACCGTCGGGGCGCCCGCGATCATCCGCTCCGCGGGCAGGTCGAGACCGCGCTCGCGCGCTTCGAGCGTCAGACCCAAGGCCCGCTCGCGCCCGGCGTGCGAATCGTCGGGGCCCGACAGCACCGCCAGGCGCCGGCAGCCGACCGCCGCCAGGTGGCGTAGGAGCATGCGTGCGCCGTGCTCGTGGTCGATGCGGACCGAGCCGGCGGCGTCCGGGCGGCTGCGTCGGTTCACCAGCACCGCAGCCGGGTGGCGGCGCAGCAGCGCGTCCAGACGCGCGTCGTCCAGGCGTGGGCTGCAGGCGATGACGCCCTCCACCCGGCGGTCCTCGAAGGCCTCGAAGGCGGCGATCTCCCGGTCGACGTCCTCGATGACGTTCGTCAGCAGCAGGATGTAGCCACGGCGGATGGCGACGTCCTCGGCACCGCGCACGATCTCGGGGAAGTACGGGTTGGTGACGTCGGGGACCGACAGGCCGATCGTGCGCGAGCGCTCGGCCTTGAGGCCGCGGGCCACGATGTTGGGGCGGTAGCCGAGCTCCGCGACGGCCTCGCGGACGCGCTCGCGGGTGAGCGCACCGACGCCCGGCCGCTCGTTCACCACCCGCGACACGGTCATCACCGACACCCCGGCGCGGGCTGCGACGTCCGCGAGCGTCGTCCTCACCGTCGGTTCCGGTGCGTTCACCGTGGCTCCCCTCGAACGGGATGGAGGCGCCTGCGCGCGCCCCTCGACCCCCGTGCGTTATCGATAACGGCGAGTCTATGCCGAATCGCGCGCGGATGGAAGCGTGTCGCACGCGCGCGCCGATCGGTCCCGCCGGTGCCACCGGGCCGGCGGGTGCCACGGAGCGTTCCGGTCATGATGGGGCCATGACCCCGACCCCACCCGCCGCCTTCGTCGCCGCCGGCGCCTCGCCGGCCGCGCTCGCCGACTTCTACCGCGACCATCTCGAGCACGACGTGTGGCCCTTCTGGTGGCAGCGGGCGCGCGATCCCGAGCGCGGCGGGGTGTTCACGTGCCTCGAGAACGCCAGTGGGCGGCGTGTCAGCGACGACAAGTTCGTCTGGTCCCAAGCACGGTGGGCGTGGACGCTGGCCCACGCGGCGCGGATGGCCGACCGCGGCGCCCTGCGGCTCGATCCCCAACCGCTGCGCGACCACGCACGGCGGACGGCCGACTTCCTGCTCGAACACGCCTTCTTGCCAAACGGTTCGGTGGCCTACTTGCTGGACGCCGACGGCGCCAAGAAGGAGTTCCTCCCCGGCCAAGGCCACGACCTGAGCTTCTTCGCCGACGGCTTCGTCATCCTGGCTCTGACGGGCGTCGCGCGCGCGACCGGCGAGGGGGCGTACCTGGAGCGGGCCGTGAGCGCCTACGACGGCCTGCGGCGACGGCTGGCGAGCGGCGAGGTGCGCAGCGAGCCGTACCCGCTGCCGCCCGGTGCCCGGGCGCACGCCTGGCCGATGATCATGCTGAACGTGGCGCAGGAGCTCGAGCGCGCCGCCCGCGCGACCGGCCACGTCCGCGCCGACGCCTTCGCCGCCGACGCCCTGGCCGACATGGACGCGGTCCTGGACGGTTTCGTCCG
Organism: uncultured Trueperaceae bacterium; assembly: GCA_963839375.1. Lineage (GTDB taxonomy): Bacteria > Deinococcota > Deinococci > Deinococcales > Trueperaceae > JAABTL01. The sequence goes on from CAWIUY010000031.1 coordinate 9,394, forward strand.
TCCCGATGGGCTCGTCCAGGAGGTCATCGTGCCGGGCGACGACGGTTCGTTGCTCGCGCGGCACGTGACGCCGGGTCACGCCATCGAGTCGATGTGGTTCGTGTTGGAGCAGGCGCTCACCCACGGCCGGTCGGACGCGGCGGCGACCGCCGTGCGCGTGATCCAGGCCTCGTTCGACGCCGGCTGGGACGCGACGCACGGCGGCGTGTTCCGCTACGTGATCCCGGGTGCGGACGGCCCGGCGCCGACCGGAGCGCCCGAGGGCGCCTTCGAACGGCTCATCGTCGAGACGTGGGACACCAAGATCTGGTGGCCCCACTCGGAGACGCTGTACGCGGCCGCGCTGGCGGCGACCGTCACCGGCGACGCGGCCCTGCGCGACCTCCACGACCGCGTCCACGCCTACACGTTCGCGACGTTCCCGAACCCGGACCCTGCCGTGGGGGAGTGGATCCACATCCGCGACCGCCAGGGACGACCGCTCTCGAAGGTGGTGGGGTTGCCGGTCAAGGACCCGTACCACGTCACCCGCAACCTGCTGCTGCTCATCGAGTTGTTGAGCGAGGGGGTCGAGGCCCGGACGACGCGGGCGTGAGTCGGGGGCCGCGCCCGGCAACCGCGCCCGGCGGCCGGGCCCGGCAACCGCGTTCGGCCCGTCGCGCGGGGGTCGGATGGGTAACGCTAACGTCCGTCGTGCGACGGCTCGGGGCGGTCCACGGCGGTGCCGCCGCGGGGGTCCTGCGGTCGCTCCTGGAACGAGGAACTGGCGTCGGAACGTGAGAGGTCGCGCCCCCACCGCGTCTCCTTGACCGGGCTCGCCGGCGCATGCTACGTTCCGCAACAGAACGAAACCCGTTATCGCTAACGTTGCCCGGCCGATCCCGGCCGCCTGCGTAGCGCCCCTGCACCCGGGTACGCCGGGAGTCGGCCCTTGGACCCGAGCACGGTGTGTGCTCACGGCCAGCGTCCGTCACCCGATCGGCCAGCCCTCCTCGAAAGGAGCTCGCATGATCCAGGAAGAGACAGCGCTCAAGAAGGGCATCTCCCGACGCTTCGGATGGGTGCTCGCGCTCACCGCGACCCTCGCCCTCGGCGCCCTGGGGTTCGCCCAGCCCTACCAGGAAGCCCCGTCGCTCGCCGCGCGCGTCGCCGCCGGCGACCTGCCGCCCGTCGCCGAGCGTCTGCCCGAGAACCCGTTGGTGATCGTCCCCGTCGACGAGGTCGGTCGGTACGGCGGCACGCTGCGGCGCGCCTTCACCGGTCCGGCGGACCACAACAACTACGTCCGCGTCGTCTACGACAGCCTCGTGCGCTTCGACACCACCGGCGCGGAGATCGTGCCCCACATCGTCTCGTCGTGGCAGGCGAGCGACGACTTCCACCAGTGGACGCTCGAGCTGCGGCCCGGCGCCCGTTGGTCCGACGGCGAGCCCTTCACGTCGGACGCGATCATGTTCTGGTACGAGGGGACGATCCTCAACACCGACCTGACGCCGTCCGTGCCGGTGTGGTTGGCGAACTCCGACGGCAGCGTGGCGAACGTGGTGCGGGTCGACGACGACACCGTCCGCTTCGAGTTCGACTTCCCCAACACGCTGTTCCTCACCGAGCTGACCTTCCGCGACGGCGGCGATGCCACCCTGGCGGCCTTCCTGCCCGGCCACTACCTGCGTCAGTTCCACCCCGACTTCGCCGATGCCGACGCCTTGCAGCGCGAGATCGACGCGGCCGGCGTGACCAGCTGGACCCAGCTCTTCATGCAGAAGGCGCTGCCGATCAGCAACCCCGACCGACCCACCATGGCGGCCTGGGTGCCGTTCGAGTCGACCGTCTCCGATCCGATCTTCACGCTGCGGCGCAACCCGTACTACATCGGCGTCGACACCGCGGGCAACCAACTGCCCTACATCGACGAGGTGCAGTTCCGCTTCTTCGCCGACCAGCAGGCACTCAACTTCGCCGCGGTCGCGGGCGAGCTCGACTTCCAGGCGCGCCACATCCAGATGACCAACTACCCGGTCCTGGTCGAGAACGGCGAGCGCTCCGGCTACCGCGTCATGACCTGGCCCACCTTCGGGGGCAGCGACGCCGCCGTCTGGATCAACCAGCAGTACCAGATCGACCCCGAACTCGGCGCGCTCCTGGCCAACCGCGACTTCCGCGTGGCGCTCTCGATCGGCATCGACCGCGACGAGATCCGCGAATCCGCGTTCCTGGGCCTCGGCGAGATCCGCCAGCCGGTTCCCGCTCCCTGGCACCCGTACTACCCCGGCGACGAGGCCGCCTTCGGTTACACCGATCTCGACGTCGAAGAGGCCAACCGCATCCTCGACGAGCTCGGCCTCGAGCGCGGCTCGAACGGCATGCGCACGCTGCCCAGCGGCGCCCCGCTGCGGCTTGAGATCTCGGTCGTGCCCGCCTTCGGTCCGTGGCCCGACGTGGCCCAACTGGTGGCCGCCAACTGGGAAGCGCTCGGTCTGAGCACCGACGTCCAGGTTCGCGAGCGCAACGCGCACTTCACGATGCGCGACAGCAACGAGCTCATGATCGAGATCTGGAACGACGACACCACGGCGTTCCCCTTCACCGGCAACCCGAAGGTCGATCCTCGTTCCCAGCCCGCCACGATCTTCGCGGTGGAGACCCGCACCTGGTACGCCACCGGCGGCGAGCGCGGCATCGAGCCGACCGGCAGCATCAAGCGCATCGTCGACATCATCGAAGAGGCCAAGACCGTCGGCGTCGAGCAGCAGATCGAGTTGGCCAAGGAGCTCTTCACGATCACTTCGAGCGAGCTCTACGGCATCGGCACCGTCGGCCTGACGCCCATGATCCAAGGGGTCGTCGTGGTCAACTCGGACCTCAAGAACGTCCCGCTCGTGGTGGCCAACGACTGGCCGCTGCGGACGCCCGGCGACGCTCGGCCCGAGCAGTTCTTCTTCGACCGCCCGTAAGCGGCGTGCGTGCGTCCGGTGGCGATCGCCACCGGACGCACGCCGTCCGTTCCGCTCCCACGCGTAGGCGTGGACCGGCCGCCCGTCGAGACCTCGTCCCGACCGGCGGCGCACGCTGACGGAGTCCGGATGCATTGGTTCATCCTCAAACGCCTGCTCGTCGTGCCCGTCATGTTGTTTATCTTCTCCATCATCTCGTTCGTGCTCATCCAGGCGCCCCCTGGCGACTTCCTCACCTCCTACATCGCCGAGCTCACCCAAGGTGGATCCTCGGTCGACCAAGCGCAGATCGACGCGTTGCGCGTGGCCTACGGCCTCGACAGGCCCATGGTGGAGCAGTACTTCACCTGGCTCGGCCGCCTGCTGCGCGGCGACCTCGGGGTCTCGCTGGAGTGGAACCGCGCGAACTCGGAGCTCATCGGCGAGCGCCTCTTGCTCACCTTGGCCCTCACCACCTTCTCGCTCCTGTTCACGTGGGCGGTCGCCATCCCGATCGGCATCCTGTCGGCCACCCGTAAGTACTCGCTCATCGACTACGTCTTCACCGTCTTGAACTACGTCGGCCTGGCCACGCCCAACTTCCTGCTGGCCCTGGTGCTCATGTGGGTCGCCTTCGACCGCTTCGGCATCACGGTGACCGGTCTGTTCTCGCCGGAGTACGCCCAAGCTCCCTGGAGCTGGCCGCGGTTCGTGGACCTCATGGGCCACATCTGGCTGCCGATGATCGTGCTCGGCGTGGCCGGGACGGCTCAGATCGCCCGCGTGGTGCGCGCCAACCTGCTCGACGAGCTCGGCAAACCGTACGCCGAGATGGCGCGCGCCAAGGGGCTGCCGGAGTGGAAGCTGGTGTTGAAGTACCCGACACGGGTGGCCATCGCGCCGGTGGTGAGCACCTTGGGTTGGTACTTCCCTCAGCTGCTGTCGGGGGGCGTGGTCGTGTCGGTGGTCATGAGCCTGCCCACGATCGGCCCGCTCCTCCTGCGCGCGCTCATCGGGCAGGACATGTACCTGGCCGGCACCATCATCCTGATCTTCAGCGTCCTCACGGTGATCGGGACGCTCGTCTCCGACATCCTCCTGGCGCTGCTCGACCCGCGCATCCGGATGGAGGGCATCTGATGGCCATCGGCGTCCCCCCGGCCGCTCCGCCCCCGGCCACGCCCGGTGCGGAGCGCGTCGAGCGCAAGACGGCCAACGCCGTCTACGTCGCCCCCGCCTGGAAGATGACCTGGTGGCGGTTCCGCAAGCACCGCCTGGCGGTGTTCTCGCTCTGGGTCGTGGGTCTGATCGCCTGGATCGCCCTCATGCCCGAGTTCTTCGCCACGCAGGACCCGTACGCCACCAGCGCCCGCCACGCCTACATCCCGCCCCAGTCGATCCAACTGCTCGACGGCGGTCGCCTGCGGACCCCGTTCGTGTACGGCGTCGTCGGCGAGCGCGACCCGCGGACCCTGCGCATGGAGTGGGTCATCGATCGCGAGGTGCGGTACCCTCTCCAGCTCTTCGCACGCGGGTACGCGTACCGGCTGCTGGGCTTCATCCCCACCGACCGTCACCTGATCGGGTTCGCCGGCGCGACCGGCGTCCAGATCCCCAACCTGCTCGGCACCGACCGGCTCGGTCGCGACCAGTGGTCGCGGCTGACGTACGGCACCCGCATCTCGATGTCGATCGGGCTGGTGGCCGTGGCGCTCAGCACGGTCATCGGCATCCTGCTCGGCGGCATCTCGGGCTACTTCGGCGGGCTTGTCGACAACGTCATCCAGCGCCTCATCGAGTTGCTGCAGGCGCTGCCGCCCATCCCGGTGTGGTTGGCGCTCTCCGCGGCGCTGCCGCGGACGTGGCCGGTCACGTGGGTCTACTTCGCCATCACCGTGATCTTGGCGTTGCTCGGCTGGACCCGCCTGGCCCGCGAGGTGCGCGGACGTTTCCTGTCGCTGCGCGAGGAGGATTTCGTCACCGCGGCGCGCCTCGTGGGCGCCAGCCGCGCGCGCGTGATCTTCTCCCACATGGTGCCCTCGTTCACCAGCCACATCATCGCGGCGGTGACGCTGGCGATCCCGCTCATGATCCTCAACGAGACCTTCCTGAGCTTCCTCGGCCTCGGCATGCGGCCGCCCGCCATCAGTTGGGGCGTCATGCTGCAGGAGGCGCAGAACCTGCAGTCGGTCGTGAACGCACCGTGGTTGATGATCCCCGGGATCTTCGTCATCGTCACGGTGCTCGCCCTCAACATCCTGGGAGACGGGTTGCGCGATGCAGCAGACCCCTACAGTGCCTGACGCCGCCGCCGAACTCCGCGCCCCGTCGGTCGAAAGGCGAGGGGAGCCGATCCTGTCGATCCGCAACCTGCGCACGCACTTCGTGATGGACGAAGGCGTGGTCCGCGCCGTCGACGGCGTGAGCTTCGACCTGCACGCCGGCGAGGTCGTCGGCATCGTGGGCGAGAGCGGCTGCGGCAAGAGCATCACCATGAAGTCGGTGCTGCGGTTGGTCCAGAAGCCGGGTCGGATCGTGGGCGGCCAGATCCTCTACCGCCGGCCCGCCGGCAAACACAAGGCGCTCGAGGCCGACCTGGCCCAGCTGCCCGAGCACGGCCGGCGCATCCGCCAGATCCGCGGCGGCGACATCGCGCTGATCCCGCAGGAGCCGATGGCGTCGTTCAGCCCGCTGCATTCGATCGGTTCGCAGATCGTCGAAGCGATCCGGCTACACCAACCGGCCACGAAGGCGCAGGCGCGCGAGATCGCGGTCGAGAAGCTGCGCGAGGTCGGCATGCCGAGCCCCGAGGAGCGCTTCGACGCCTACTCCTGGCAGCTCTCGGGCGGCTTGAGACAGCGCGCCATCATCGCCATGGCGCTCTCGTGCAACCCGACGGTCCTCATCGCCGACGAGCCCACCACCGCCATCGACGTCACCACCCAGGCGCAGGTGCTGGAACTGCTGCGCCAACTGCAGCAGGACCACGGTTCGTCGATCCTGTTCATCACCCACGACCTGGGAGTGATCGCCCAGGTCGCCGACCACGTGGTCGTGATGTACCTGGGCCGCGTCATGGAGCAGGGACCCGCTCGCGACATCTTCCATCGGCCGCGCCACCCCTACACCCGCGCCCTGCTCCAGAGCGTGCCCAGCCTGCACGCCGAGGCGCGCATCGAGCTGCCGACGGTGCAGGGCAGCATCCCACACCCGCTGCAGCGCCCCACCGGTTGCCCCTTCCACCCGCGCTGCCCCGACGCCATGCCGGGCCGGTGCGACGTCGCCATGCCCGCGCTCGTCGCCGCTCCCGGCGGCCCGCCGGTGGCGTGCTTCTTGCACCACGACGTGGAGGCGTCCGACCATGACTGACCCCGGCCGACCCCCCCTGCTGCGCGTCGAAGGTCTCGAGAAGCACTTCCCGATCAAGGGCGGCTTCCTGGGCCGCACCGTCGGCCAGGTCAAGGCCGTCGACGACGTCTCGTTCACCGTCAACGACGGCGAGATCCTGAGCCTGGTGGGCGAGAGCGGCTGCGGCAAGACGACCACCGCTCGGTGCGTGCTGCGGGCGCTGAAGCCGACGGCGGGCAAGGTGCTGTTCCGGACGGCACGCGGCGACGTGCTGGACCTGGCCCGCCTCCCCGAGCGTGAGGTGCGACCCGTCTGGCGCGAGATGCAGATGATCTTCCAAGATCCGTTCGGGTCGCTCAACCCACGCAAGAACCTGCTCGAGATCATCGGCGAGCCGCTCTACGTCCAGGGCGTGAAGAGCCGTCAGAAGCGCATGGACCGGGTGGCCGAGCTGCTCAGCCTGGTGGGCTTGCGGCCGGAGTACATGCACCGCTTCCCCCACGCCTTCAGCGGTGGCCAGCGGCAGCGCGTCGTGATCGCCCGCGCGCTCGCCCTCGAGCCGCGGCTGGTGGTCGCCGACGAGGCCGTGTCGGCGCTCGACGTCTCGGTGCAGGCCCAGATCCTGAACCTCATGCTCGACCTGCAGCGGCGCCTCGACCTCGCCTACCTGTTCGTGGCCCACGACCTGAGCATCGTCAAGCACATCAGCCATCGGGTGGCGGTCATGTACGTCGGCAAGGTCGTCGAGCTGGCGCCCACCGAGGCGCTCTTCCACCGACCCAAGCACCCGTACACGGCGGCGCTCATGAAGGCCGTGCCGGTGGCGGATCCCGACCTCCGCGGCGCCCTGCGCGGGCTCCCGGGTGAGGTCGCCAACCCCGCCCACCCGCCGTCCGGCTGCTACTTCCACCCGCGCTGTCCGTACGCGGTCGACGCCTGCCGGCACGAGACGCCCGCCCTGCGCGAGCTGTCGCCCGGCCACTTCGTCGCCTGCCATCGGGCCGAGGAGCTGTCGCTGGACGGCATCGGAGCGCTCGAGGTCGCGCGGGCACCCGACGCCATGCCCGACGCGCCGCCGCCGGTCGCGCCCCCCGCGCCACGGCCCGACGTCGGCGGGGTGACGCGGTGACGGCCACGACGCCGGCCGCTCGGGTCTGGCGCGGCGCGCGCTTGGTGCTGCCCGACCGCGTCGCCGACGACCGGGTGCTCTACACCGAGGGGGGTCGTATCGAGGCCATCTGCCGCGACGCCGACGTCGCAGCCGACGTCCCGCGGCGCGACCTGGCGGGCGCCTACCTGCTGCCGGGCCTGATCGACGTCCACACCCACGGCGCGCTCGGCCGGTCGTTCCTCGACGGCGACGACGCCGCCTTCGAGACCATCCTGGTGGAGCAGGCGCGGCGCGGTGTGACCGGGCTGTTGGCCACCACCTCCACCGCGCCGCTGCCCGCCATCCTGACCGCGCTGGAACTCACCCGCGCCTGGATGGGGCCCGACGCTGAGGGTCGGCCGCGCCCGGGCGCGCGGGTGTTGGGGGCCCACGTCGAGGGACCCTACTTCGACGTCGTCCAGGCCGGCGCCCAGGACCCCGCCCACCTGCGCCACCCCGACGACGGCTCGGTGGACGCGATCCTCGCCCACGCCGACGCCATCCGCCTCCTGAGCTACGCCCCGGAACTGCCGGGCGCCGAGGCGCTCACCCGACGGCTGGTGGCCGCGGGCATCGTGGCCGGCGCCGGCCACTCGTCGGGCACGGTCGACGACCTGGCGCGCGCCGAGGCCTGGGGGCTCCACCACGTCATCCATCTCTGGAGCGGGCAGTCGACCACGGTGCGCGACGGCCCGTGGCGGCGACCGGGCCTGCTGGAGGCCTCGCTGGCGTCCGCCACGCTCACCGGCGAGATGATCGCCGACGGCAAACACCTGCCGCCCACGCTCATGGCGCTGGCCTGGAAGGCCTTCGGACCCGATCGGCTGTGCCTCATCAGCGACGCGACCCCCGGCGCCGGCCTGCCCGACGGCAGCACCTTCGCCATGGGCGAGATGACCTACGAGGTCCACGATGGCGTGGGCATGATGCCCGACCGGAGCGCCTTCGCGGGCAGCACGACGCTGCTCGATGGCATGCTGGCGGTGGTGACCCGGCAACTCGGCGTCCCACTGCACGAGGTCGTGCGCGCGGCCAGCCTCACCCCGGCGCGCCTACTCGGCCTCGACCGGCGGATCGGCAGCCTGGCGCCGGGCAAGGACGCCGACCTGGCCGTCTTCGCCCCCGACCTCACCCCGCTCGAGACCGTGATCGGCGGCGCGACCGTCGCCCACGGCCTGGAAGGAGCCCCATCGTGAGCACCGAACCCGATCACCCCCAACCCGTCCGCAGCCTGCAGGTCGAGCGGCTGCCCGTCCGGGTGTACGCCAGCGAGGCCGAGATGGGTCAAGCGGCCGCGCGCGACATGGCGGCGATCCTGCGCGCGGCGCTCGCCGACCGCGGCGAGGCCAACGTCATCCTCGCCACCGGCAACTCGCAGCTCGCCTTCCTGGGCGCGCTGCGCACGAGCGAGGGCATCGACTGGTCGCGGGTGCGCGTGTTCCACATGGACGAGTACGTCGGGATCGACCCCGAGCACCGCGCCAGCTTCCCGCGCTTCTTGCGCGAGCACTTCCTCGATCACGTCGGAGACGCCCGCTTCTTCCCGATCTCGGGCGTGGCCGATCGCGCCACCGAGACCTGCGCGGCGTACGAGGAGGCCCTGCGCGCGCATCCGGCCGACGCCGTGGCCCTCGGTTTCGGCGAGAACGGCCACCTGGCGTTCAACGATCCGCCCTACGCCGACTTCGACGACCCGGTGTGGGCCAAGGTCGTCGCGCTCGACGCGGTGAGCCGACGCCAGCAGGTGGGCGAGGGCCACTTCGACAGCTTCGACGAGGTGCCCACCCACGCGATCACCCTCACCGTACCCGCGCTGCTGGCCGCCAAGCGCGTGCTCTGCATCGTGCCCGAGGCGCGCAAGGCGGCGGCCGTCCGGGCCTGCTTGACCGAAGCCGTGTCCGAGGACCGGCCCGGGTCGGTGTTGCGAACCGTCGACCACGCGACCCTGTACCTCGATCCGGACTCGGCCGCGAAGGTCTAGGCGTTGGACCGGGTCCCCAACGTGCTCGTGGTGATGGCCGATCAGTTCAAGGCCAGCGCCAGCCACCTGTACGGCAACCGCTTCTGCACGACGCCCGGGCTGGCGCGCCTGGCCGAGCGCGGGACCCGCTTCGACCTCGCCATCACCCCCCAGCCGTTGTGCGTGCCCGCTCGCACCGCCTTCTGGAGCGGCACCTGGCCGCACACGAGCGGCGCGCGTCTGAACGAGACGCCGATGCCCCCCGGTCGCGAGCACGCCTTCCGGGTGTGGCAGCGGGCGGGCTTCCGCACCGCCCTGATCGGCAAGAACCACTGCTTCACCGAGCCCGACGACCTGGCCGCGTTCGACGTGCGCTGCGAGGTCGGGCACGAGGGTCTGCCCGCGGACGGCGGCGCGCACGGGATGGCATGGGTGGTCGACCCGGCGCGGATCGAGCGCGCGCACGCGGTGCGGCGTGCCATGCCGCGCCAGGCGGCGGCCGTCTCGTACGCGGTGTCCGACGTCGAGCCCGAGGCGACGTCGAGCGGTCTGGTGGCCGCGCAGGCCGAACGGTGGCTGCGCGACCGCGCGGCCGAGCGCGACGGCGGTGACCGGCGGCCGTTCGCGGCCTGGGTCAGCTTCCCGGATCCGCACACGCCCTACGAGGTCCCACGCGCCTGGGCCGACACGGTGCCCCCCGACCTCGTCGACGTGCCCCCCGTCGAGGACGCCGACGCCGCCGACCTGCCCGAGCGCACCCGCGTGCTGCGGCGGCTGATCGGCCTCGAGGACGCCAGCGACGCCGATCGTCGCGGGCTCATCGCCACCTACCACGCCATGGTGCGCTTCGTCGACGACGGTCTGCGCCGCCTCCTCGACACGCTCGACGCCACCGGCCTGGCGCGCGACACGATCGTCGTGTTCTGCAGCGACCACGGCGACTTCGCCGGCGAGCACGGCCTGACCCGCAAGGGCGGCGCCTTCTACGACGCCTTGGTGCGGGTGCCGCTGGTGGTCGCGTGGCCCGGCCACGTGCCCGCCGGCGCGGTCGAGCGCGCGCCGGTGTCGCTGCTCGACGTGGTGCCCACGGTGTTGGCGTGGCAGGGGCTGGCGGTGCCGAGGGCGATGCAGGGCCGGCGGCTGCCCACGGTCACCGACGCCCCACCACGTAAGGCGGTGGTGTCGGAGTACGGGGCCGGCGGCGCGCCGTGCACCCGCGCCGACCTGGACCGCGCCGGCCTCGGCCGCGGTCTGGAGGCCGCCAAGGCGACCTTGCGCTGGCGCGAGGCGGAGGGACGGCGCAAGCTCGTGCGCACCCGGCGCTGGGCGTACGTGACCGATCCCGCCACGCCGAGCGACATCGACGAGCTCTACGACACCGTCGCCGACCCGGGACAGCTGCGAAACCTGGCGCGAACGCCCGGGCACGCCGCCACCATCGCCGAGATGCGCGCTCACCTGTTGGCGTGGTCGGTGGCCACCGAGGACGCGCACCCCGTCGACCTGCCCCCATCCCACCTCGAAGCCGCTCCCGCGAGAGGATCGACCACATGAAGTACGTGTTCTCCACCCGTCAGACGACCCGCTACCGGTTCCCCACCCACGCCAACCTGCTCGTCATGGACCGCGCCGAGGCGACGGCCAGCGAGAGCTTCATCTCGGTGATGGAGCCCGGGGAAGCGCCGCCGCTGCACGTGCACCACGACACCGAACAGGTCTTCTTCGTGCTGTCGGGACGCGGCCGCCTGCTCATCGGACCCGACGAGCACGACGAGGGTCCGCTCGAGCCCGGCGACTTGGTGCGGGTGCCGCCGGGGACCTTGCACCGCGTCCCCTGTGTGGGCGACGAGCCGCTCCGGTACCTGGTGGTCGACGTCTTCCCGGGCGGTCGACCGGCCCACGAGCCCACCTGGGAGTCGCACGTGAAGGTCGTGTGCGAGGGCAACGGTTGGTCGTTCGACGACGTGAAGGGTTGACGGTCGGCGCGCCGAGCGGGGCTCGAGCATGAAGATCACCCGTCTCGAGACCTTCCGTTTGCGCGTGCCCGTGACGGGCGGCGCCATCGAAGACGGTCGCCACCGGGTCGGCTTCTGGGGGGCGCCCGGCGTGCGCGTCCATACCGACGCCGGTCTGGTGGGCACCGGCTACACCGGCACGCACGCCGAGCCGGTCACCGATCGGGCGATCGTCGAACTGATCGAGCACGCCTACGGTCCGCTGCTGCTCGGCCACGACCCGCGCGAGACCCAGGCGCTGTGGACGCGGCTCCACCGGCACCCACCGCTGCAGTGGGTGGGGCGCAGCGGGCTCACCCACCTGGCGCTGGCGGCCGTCGACGTGGCCCTCTGGGACCTCAAGGCCCAAGCGGCCGGCGAACCGCTGTGGCGCCTGCTCGGTGGGTCGGCCGAGGCGCCACTCGAGGCGTACGACACCGACGGCGGTTGGCTCGATCGCAGCGACGAGGTGCTGCTCGACGAGACCCGGGCGCGCATGGACGCCGGCTACCGCGCGGTCAAGATCAAGGTGGGCAGCCCCGACCCGGCGCGCGACCTGCGCCGCGTCGCGCTGGTGCGCGCCGCGCTCCCCGCCGGCGCGCGGCTCATGGTCGACGCCAACGGCGCCTGGGACCTGGCCACGGCGCTGCACGTGGGGCGGCACCTGGCCGACTTCGACGTCACCTGGCTCGAAGAACCGCTCTGGTACGACGATCTCCCGGGCCACGCCGAGCTGGCGCGGGCGCTGGCGACGCCGATCGCGCTGGGCGAGCAGCTCTACACGCTCGACGCCTTCCGCGACTTCCTGACCGCGGGCGCGGTGCACTACGTCCAGGCGGACGCCGTCCGCCTCGGCGGCGTGACCGAGTGGTGGCAGGTGGCCGACCTGGCGCACGCCCACCACAAACCCGTCGTGCCCCACATCGGCGACATGATGCAGGTCCACCTCCACCTGGCGATCGCCCACCCGGCGTGCACGCTGCTCGAGCACATCCCGTGGTTGCGCGGTTGCTTCGTGGAGCCTGCCACCGTGGTGGACGGCCGCTTCGTGGCGCCCGAACGGCCGGGGGCCGGGACCGCCCTGCGCGAGGACGCCTTGGAGCGCTATCACGTCCGCAGCTGAACGCGACCGGGCCCTGACGACGGGGGACGTGGCGCGCCAGGGTTGGCCGCTGGCGGCGAGCTGGCTGTTCATGGCCTCGGAGTTGGTGATCGTCACCGCGGTGGTGGCGCGTCTCCCCGATCCGGAGGTCCAACTGGCCGCCTGGGGTGTGGCCTTCGCGATCTCGACGTTGGTGCAGTCGCCGTCGACCGCGCTCTTGCCCACCTCGACGGCGCTGGCGCACGACGGGGCCACCTTCCGCCGCTTGCGCCGCTACGCGGCCGGCGTGCTCGCCGGCCTGACCTCGATCCACGCGCTCGTCGCGCTCACGCCCGTCTACCCGCTGCTGGTCGACGGGGTCATGGGCATCCCGGCCGAGGTGGCGGGACCGGCGCGGCTGGCGTTGATCGTCATGCTGCCCTGGACCGTGGGAACCGGCCTGAGGCGCTTCCTGCAGGGCGTCATGATCCGCTACGGCCACTCGACCGTGGTGATCTGGGGCACCTTCGTGCGACTCGGCACGGTCGCGCTCGTGCTGCTGGTCGGGAGCCGCCTCGGCCTGCTCCCGGGCGCGCCGCTGGCGGCGGCCGCGATCATCCTCGGGGTGTTGGGGGAGATGTCGTACACCGTCATCCGCGCCCGCCCCGTGGTGCGCCGCCACCTGCCGGTGCGGGAGCCGTCGACGCTGACGCTGCGCCGCTTCTTCGGCTTCTTCACGCCGCTGGTCACGATGACGCTGCTCACCATGGCGGTGCAGACGCTGGTGACGATCGTGCTCGCGCGCATGCCGCAGCCGCTCGTCTCGCTCGCGGTCTGGCCGGTGCTGTTCGGTCTGCTGATGATGCTCCAGAGCCCGGGGATGGCGTACACGGAGGTGGTCATCAGCCTGTTGCGCCGCCCGCGCTCGGCGGCGGTGCTGGGGCGGTTCACCTGGGGTCTCGTGGCGACGGTCACCGCGGTGTTGCTGCTGGTGGCGTCGACGCCGCTCTCGCGCCTCTGGTTCGAGCGGGTAGCAGGTCTGCCGCCGCCGCTCGTCGAGGTGGCGCGCGTCGGTCTGTTGCTGGCGGTCGCGCTCCCCGGCCTGCGCGTGGTCCAGAGCTGGTACCAGGGGGCGATCATGTACGGCGAGCGCACGCGCGGCGTGAGCACGTCGGTGCTCGCGTTCCTGGTCGTGGCGGCCGCGCTGTTGGGGCTGGGCGTGGCGTGGCGTGGCGCGGCCGGCGTCTACGTCGCCGTGGTGGCCCTGACCGTCGCCATGGCCGTGCAGGCGGTGTGGCTGGCCGCTTGGGCGCGCCCGGTGCTGGAGCGCGCCGAACCGAGAGAGGTGACGCCATGACGCGACGATCCGCCGACGGCCCTTCGGGCCGCCCTCCCAACCTGCTGCTGATCCTCACGGACCAGCAACGGGCCGACACGATCGAACCGGGCGGGATGTACCTCACGCCCCATCTGCAGGCGCTCGCCGCCGCCGGCACCCGCTTCGCGCGCTGCTACGCGCCCAACCCGATCTGCTCGCCCACCCGTGCCAGCCTGTTCACCGGGCTGCTGCCGCACACCCACGGTGTCACCGACGTCACCCACGCGGTCGATGCCACCCAGGCCGATCTCGCCCCCGACCTGCCCTTCTGGCCGCGGCGGCTGCAGGCGGCCGGCTACCGCACCGGCTACTTCGGCAAATGGCACGTCGAACGAAGCGACCGGCTCGAGGACTTCGGCTTCGACACGTACGAGGTCGAGCTGCGGCTCACCGGCGTGCAAGGCCACGATGGCGTCTTGTCGCCGCGCATCGCGGTGCAGCACGACGGCTACCGCGAGTTCTTGCTGGCCGGCGTGCACGATGGTGCTGCCGGAGACGAGCCCGAGGCGCGGCTCATCGACCTGGGGATCGACTTCCTGTCGGCCGGGGCAGCCGCAGACGCGCCCCCCTGGGCGCTGGTGGTGTCGACGGAGGCACCCCACGACCCGTACCTGGCGCGGCGCGAGGTCTACGACCGCTACGACCCGGCCACCGTTCCGTTGCCAGCGAACTTCCGCGACGACCTCAGCGACCGCCCGGCCGTGTACGGCCGGATCCGCGGGGCTTGGGACGGCTTGAGCGAGCACCAGGTGCGTCAGGCCATCGCCTGCTACGCGGCCACCTGCACCTCGCTCGACGCGCACATCGGTCGGTTGCTGGCAGCGCTGGACGCCAGCGGCCAGGCGCAAGACACGATCGTCGTCTTCTGCTCCGACCACGGCGATTACCTGGGCGCGCACGGTCTGTTCCTCAAGGGCGTGCCGGCGTTCGAGGAGGCGTACCGGGTGCCGTTGATCGTGCGCGGACCGGGCGTGCCCGCCGGCCGCACGGTGCCGACGGCCGTGGGCCTCATCGACCTCGGCGCGACGGTCTTGCGGTTGTGCTTGGACGAGGCCTACGGCGGGCACGGTCGCGACCTGACGCCGCACTTGGACGGCGTGGCCGGGGCGCAGGCCGGCCTGGAGGGCGAGGCGTTCGCCGAGTTCCACGGGCAGCGCTTGCGCTACACCCAGCGCGTGCTGTGGCGCGGTCGCTGGAAGTACGTCTTCAACGGCTTCGCCCAAGACGAGCTCTACGACCTCGAGGCCGACCCGTTCGAGCGGACGAACCTCGGCGACCACCCGCAGCACGCGGCCACCTTGCGCGACCTGGCGGCGCGGATGTGGACGATCGTGCGCGACACCGACGACCGCACGCTGGGCGACGCCCAGTACGGCATGTTCCGCTTCGCGCCGGTCGGCCCGGAAGCCGCCGCACCGGTTTCACCCGCGGGAACCCGCGCGGGCGACGACGAGGGAGGCACCCCATGAACGCAGACCCGAGCCAGGACGCGCGCCGCGTCGGCGCAGACGCGCCCGACCGCTTCCGCCCCGACTTCCGCTTGGACGGCAAGGTGTGCGTCCTGACCGGCGGCACCGGTGTTCTCGGCAGCGTGATGGCGCAGGGTCTGGCCGCCGCGGGCGCGCGGGTGGCCGTGCTCGGCCGCCGGCGCGACAAGGCCGAGGAGGTGGCCGAGGCGGTCCGCGCGCGCGGTGGCGAGGCGCTGGCGACCCCCGCCGACGTCCTGGATGAGGCGGCGCTCGAGGCCGTGCGCCGGGAGCTCATCGATCGTTGGGGACGCATCGACCTGCTCGTCAACGCGGCGGGCGGGAACCTGCCGGGGGCCACGCTCACGCCCGAGCAGACCTTCTTCGACCTCGCGCCCGAGGCCATGCGCGGGGTGATGGAGCTGAACTTCTTCGGGTCGTTCCTGCCGTCGCAGGTCTTCGCCCGCGCCATGGTCGCCGGCGGCGCCGGGACGACCGCCGGCGGCGCCGGGGCGATCGTCCACGTCTCGTCGATGGCGGCGGTCCGGTCGGTGACGCGGGTGGCCGGGTACTCGGCGGCCAAGGCGGCGATCGACAACTTCACCCGCTGGCTGGCGCTGACGCTCGCCCAGCAGCACGGCGAACGTCTGCGCGTCAACGCCATCGCGCCGGGTTTCTTCGTGGCCGAGCAGAACCGACGGTTGCTCCTGAACGAGGACGGCAGCCTCACCGCACGGGGTCGGGCGATCATCGACCACACGCCGATGGGGCGTTTCGGCGAACCCGACGAGCTGCTCGGCGCGCTGCTGTGGTTGCTCAGCGACGCCAGCCGTTTCGTCACCGGCACGGTCGTGCCGATCGACGGCGGGTTCTCGATCTTCTCGGGGGTCTGACGGCATGGCTCCGAGCTGGCTCTGGGGCGACCTGCACGCTCACTGCGCGGTCTCCTACGGCTTCGGCACCGCTGAGCGGGCGCTCGCCAACGCCGCCGCCCACCTCGACTTCGCGAGCGTCACCGGGCACGCCTTCTGGCCCGACATGCCCACCGACGTCGAGCGCCACGACGCGCTCATCCTCAAACACCTGGGCGGCTTCGCCAAGCTGCAGCGGGCCTGGCCCGACCTGTTGGCGTCGATCGCCGCGGCCAACGAGCGCGGCCCGCTGGTCGCGTTGCCCAGCTTCGAGTGGCACTCGCGCCGGCACGGCGATCACAACTGTTACGGCTCGCCGGCGCTGCCGCTGCTCGACGCCACCACGCCGGCGGGTCTGGAGGCGGCGCTGCGCGCCGCCGGCGAGGACCCGCTCGTGCTGCCGCACCACATCGGCTACGCCACCGGCTACCGCGGCATCGACTGGGACGTCTTCGACCCGCGTCGTTCGCCGGTGCTCGAGGTCTTCTCGAGCCACGGCGCGTCGGAAGCCGTCGACGCTCCCTACCCCTACGGCGAGAACATGGGCTTCCGTCAGGGGGCCTCGACCGCCCGCGCGGGCCTGGTCGCCGGCCACCGCTTCGGCTTCCAGGCCGGCACCGACAGCCACGACGGTTACCCCGGCCACTACGGTCATGGTCGGGTGGGGGTGCTGGCGGACGCGCGGACGCCGGCCGCCATCCTCGAGGCCCTGCGCGCACGACGCACCATCGCGTCCACGGGGCCCAACGTCGATGTGGCGTTCGAGCTCGACGGGGTCGGCATCGGCGGGGTGGTGCGGCGCCGGGACCTCCTGCGCCTGCACCTGCGCGTGCGCGGCACCGACACGATCACGCGTCTCGAGCTCGTCGAGGGCGACGCGTCGGGCTGGCGCGTGCGACCGCTGCCCGTGGTCGGGGCCTCGTCGGCGTTCGTGCCTGGCCGCCACCTGGTGCGGGTCGAGACCGGCTGGGGACGCCACGGCACGATCGCCGACTGGAACGTGGTCGCACGCGTCGCGGACGGCCACCTGGTGGCCGCGACCCCGTACTTCCGCTACCCCGGTTATGGCACCCATGAGACGGTGGCCACGGAGCGGGTGCTGGAGCGGAGCGACGCCCATGTGGCCTGGTCGTGCCGCTCCAAGGCGGTGCCCTCGGGTCACCTGGGCGGCACCCACCATCAGGCGGGCGGCCCGCAGACGATGCTGCTCGAGATCGACGGTGACGAGCGGACGCGGCTCGAGGTGGCGAGCGAGGTGGGCCTGGTCGGCGCGACGCTGCCGGAGCTGGTGGCCACGTCCGTCGGCGCCTACGGAAGCGACGTGACGGGACCGGCACTGGTCGTGCAGCGGGCGGCGCCCGAGCGCGAGTGGTCGCTGGCCCACGACATGACGATCGAACCGCCGGCGGCCGGCGGCTTCGTCTACCTGCGGCTGCTGCAAGCCGACGGCCAGGCGGCGTGGGCGAGCCCGGTGTTCGTCGACTGACCGGGCACGCTGCCCTCCTGGGACGCACGTCGGCGGATGTCGCGCGATGGTGCTTCCGTGCCGGTCCGCTCCGCACCTTCCATGTTTCGCTCGACGACGTGGCCGGCCCGTCCGAAGACGGGCCGGCCACGGTCAGGGTCGATCTCGAAGCGTCAGTCGAGCGTTGCGTCGTAGAGCGGCCCGTCGTCGACGGCCGCACCGTTGCGCCCTTGACTGCGAGGCACGCTCACGAGCACGGTGCCGGCGCACGTCTGACCGTTCGCGTCGGTCGCGCGGAACGCCACGTGGTACACGCGGCCGTTGCCCCGATCGTCGCGTTCCGCCCGGAGGTCGACGGTGGCGCTCCCCAGCCCGGCGGCGTCGGGAGCGGTCGAGCCGTCGGCGTCGCCCGGGGCGTCGACCGGCTCGTCTTGGAACACGGACGTCACGTCGACCGAGATCGCGTCGCCCTCGGCATCGGTGACACCGCCGACGGTCACGGAGACGAACTTGTGACGGGGCGGCCACAGCGTCGCCGGTGCCACGACCGCGTCACTGCACGTGGGCGCCGCGTCCAGGTCGAGCCCCACGAGCAGCGGGTCGTGGTCCGAAGCGCGGAAGGGACCGGCGTCGTAGAGCGACGAAACCTGACCAGGCTCCTTGAAGTCGGTGTCGTAATCGAGAACGCTCGGTTCGTCGGCGTTGGTGTGCCAGGCGGCCGCGCCGGCGACCTGTGTGATCAAGGTCGGCGACGCGAGCGCGTGGTCGAGCGACCCCCACTGGCCGTCGAACACGTACGTGTAGGCGAGCTCTGGGCCGGCGAACGCCGGCTGCAGGTCGACGTAGCCCGCGTTCACCAGGGTCTGGATCGGGTCCTCCAGCGCGTAGGCGTTCAGGTCACCGATCACCAGCACGTCCGGATCGCCGCTGCCCGTCGGGTCGGTGGCCAGCCAATCGAGCATGACCTCGACGGCGCCGGTGCGGGTGCCGTTGCAGTTCCCCTGGCCGTCGCCCGCGTCGGCGTCGCCGATGTCGTCGCAGTCGCTGCCCTTGCTCTTGAGGTGGTGGACGACGACCGTGAAGGCGCGCGGGCCCGCCGCGTCCCCGAAGGTCTGGGCCAGCGCCGGGCGGTTGAAGGCGTCGCGGTAGGCGGGGTCGAAGGTGTCGTCGAGCACGGCGAAGCCGCCGAGCGCCGCGATGCGCTCGGGCTGATAGACCAGCGCGACCATGATCTCGTCGCTGCCGATCGTGCCCGTCTCGATCGCCGCGTACGTCCCTGGGGCGGTCGCGGCGTTCAAGCGCGCGACCAGGTCGGCGAGCGCGTCGGTGCCGTTCTCGATCTCGAGCAGGCCGACCACGTCGGCATCGAGTTCGACGATGGTGGCGACGATCTTGGCCGCCTGGCGCTCGAGCTCCTCGGGCGTGTCGGCGCCGCGCGAGTTCAGGGTCGTGAAGTAGTTGAGCACGTTCAGGGTGGCCACCCGTACGCCACCCGCGACGTCGACCACGCCCGACCGTGGGTTGGTCGCCACGAACTCCGGTGACCCTCCGCCGAGGGCGCCGAGCGGCCGCACCCGGTAGGCGTTGGGGCTCACACCGTTGCCGCCCCAGGTGTAGGTGAGGACACCGGTGGCGCCGGTGGTGGTGTCGCCGCCGCGCAGCGTGTTCGTCGCCGACAGCGCGTCGCCGTTGCGGCCGAAGACGATGG
Source organism: uncultured Trueperaceae bacterium (assembly GCA_963839375.1). Taxonomy (GTDB): domain Bacteria; phylum Deinococcota; class Deinococci; order Deinococcales; family Trueperaceae; genus JAABTL01. Next base: position 28,788 of record CAWIUY010000031.1, read on the forward strand.
GATCGGGGTTCTGGTCGTTCGTGTCGTCGTCGATGATGATCCGAGCGAGGTCGTTCTGCGCCTGCACCTCGTCGGCCGCCGCACCCGGGAACACGACGTTGGTGGGTTGCGGCAGCCGCTCGTCGACCGACAAGGTGACCTGCCCGAAGCGGCCGAGCTGGTACAGCTCGGTGACCACCAGGGTCTGAGGGAAGCGCACGAGCATGCCCTCGAAGCGTTCGAGGTAGGTGTCGTTCGGGACGGGCAGGCTGACGTCGACCGGTTCGACGCTGGCGGCAGTGTCACAGACGGTCACGCTCGACGCCGAGACCTGCGTCTGACCCTGGTACTCCCCGGCGCTCCCGGTGACGACGACGAGGTCGCCGACGTCGACCACGTCGGCGTTGCCGTTGAACACGAAGAGGCCGTCGGACGTGGCGGGATCGCCGTCGCCGTCGGGGTCCTGGAGGTAGAAGCCGCGAAGCGTCGGGCTGGGTCCTTCGAAGTCGCCCACGACGACGCCGCGGGTGGTGACGTCGCCCGTGATGGCGGCCGCGAGGCCGCTGCCCTGGATCGCGTAGGTCGGCGTGAAGCCGAGCGTGCACGGGTCCGCGACGACGACCGCGTTGAGGGCGCCAGGGGTGTTCAGGGCTTCGCCCAGAACGGGGGAACCCGGGAAGCCGTCGATCCCGGCGAGATCGAAGTCGTTGCGGACCCAGTCGCCCACGCCGTCGGGGAGGCGTGACGCGCCACCGTAGGCGAAGCTGCCGCCGTCGGCGTCGGGCGTGAGGACGACACCGGCGCCCGCGTAGGTCAGATCACCCGTGCCGCCATCGCTCACCGCCACGGCGTCGACGACCGCGAGCCAAGGCGTCGTGTCGAAGGTGCCGTCGTCGTTCGTGTCGAGGTCGTCACCCACCGCACCGGTGAACCCGTCGACTAACAGCAGGGTCAGCGTGCCGTTCTCCAGCACGTTGCCGAGGAACCCGGTCGTCCACAGACCCTCGGCGTTCGTGGTGCCGATGGACAGCGCAGCGTCGACCGTGCCGGCGCCCGTGGTGTCGCCTTCGATCTGGAGGATCGTGTACGCGGCGTAGTCGGTGACGGCCGTTCCGAACACCTCGACGTACTCATGCGTGTCGCTGCCGATGTGGTTGGCGACGAACTCGTTCAGGGCCGGCGGTGCGAGCGTGACCTGGCAGGTCGGCGTGGGGTGGACGCCCAGACCATCGAACGTGTCGGTGGCGAACCCGGCCCAGCCGACCGTGGGGTCGAAGGCGTCGCTGCCGTCGGGGTCGCCCGCACACACGCTGGGGAGCCGCCGCAAGGTGTTGTCGGCCGTGCTCGTGAGGTCGCTACCCCACTGGCTGCCGGGATCGAAGCCGACCTGACCGATGGCGTCGAGGAGGACGCCGCCGCGCCGCAGCACGACCGCATCGTCGCCGTTGAACCAGCCCGCACCGTCGGTCTGGTCGGCGGCGGCGAGGATCGTCGCAGCTGCGCCCGAGTTCGCGAGCACGAAGACGTCACCGTCGGCGATGGTGCCCGTCAAGTCGATCGTCTGGCCGGCCGCGGTGTTCCCGTTGAAGAACATCTGGACGCTGTAGCCGCCGGCCGCCAGGTCGACGGGCGTGCCGGTGCCGTTGTAGATCTCGAGCGCCTTGTTGTTGCTCGAGCCTTCGACGTACTCGGAGAAGAAGAGGTCGCTGCTGGTGGCGGCGGCCCGGATCGAGGGGTCGCCTGCGCCGGCGGGCTCGAGGTCGGCCAGTGGGGCGGCCTGCTGGGAGCAAGCGGAGAGGACGACGACGAGGCAGGTCGCGGCGAGCAGGGAGAGACGGCGCATGGACACCCGTTCCCGGACCTGGCTCGGATCACCGGCCGCTCTGCGGCTCGGTCGACGCCTTGTCCGTGATGCGCTGAGCGTACACGGGCTTCGTCATGGCATGGCCCGGGTCGCGGTGGTCGCGCGCACCCTTGACCCGCTTGAGCTGCACGACCGCCATCAGGCTCACGATCACCAGGAGCGACCACGACGACAGCTTGCCGGGGCTGACCACGCGCCAACCGTCCTGTTGATGGGGGTACTGCCAAGCCCCGAAGAAGGTCGCGATGTTCTCGGCGAACCAGACGAACACGCCGATGAGCACGAACGCCAGCACGAGCGGCAGGGTGCGCTCCTTGGCCACGGGCGTGAACGCCACCCGGGTGCGACCGAACACGATGAGCACGGCCGCGATCAGGCCGTAGCGGGCGTCGGGCAGCACGTGGTGGGTGAAGAAGTTCAGGTAGATCGCCGCGCCGAGGGGGACGACGAGGGCGGCGGGCGGCCAGCGCAGGAAACGCAGGCCGAGCAGGCGCCAGGCCTGGATCATGAAGCTCGCCACGCTGGCGTACATGAAGCCGCTGTAGAGCGGCACCCCAGCCACCATGGCGACGGCCGCTTCCGGGTACGACCACGAGCCGGCGTGCACCTTGAACAGCTCGAGTCCCAGTCCGAGCCCGTGGAACAGCGTGATGGTCTTGAGCTCGTCGCGGGTCTCGAGGCCCGTCGCCAGCATGAGCGCTTGCATGCCCAGGCAGGTCAGGAGCAGGAAGTCGTAGCGGGCGATGGGGAGCGGGACGGTTTGCGAGAGCGCCAGCATCGCGAAGATGAAGACGGGGAAGAGGCAGGCGCGGGCGTTCTTGAGGCCGAAGTGGAGCAGCTCGCGCGCCAAGGCCGTCGCGATGCGGGGACGATCGGTGACGGTGGCGAGGGAGCGCAGGTCGACCTCCAGACGATGTGTATCCTACACATCATCAGCACGTGCCGCATCGCATGCGTCTGCCTGGTCGTTCCGATCCTCAGGAGAGCTCGCCCTCCATGGACGCCCCTTCCCGGGTCATCCTGCCGTTCACGAGCCGGTCGGTCAGGCCCGGCGCGACCTCGGCGAGCAGTGGCAGCAGTCGCAGCCAGCCGGGCACGAACACCCGCCGCTGGCGCCGCTGGACGGCGCGTACCACCGCGCCCGTCAAGGCGTCGACGTCGATCGCGCTGCGGTCGCGGTGCGGCGCGGCGCTGCCCCGCGGTACGCCGTTCGGACCGAGCGCCCGGCTCCGGAGCTCGGTGCCGCGCACCCAGTGCGCCAGGACCGTCAGCACGTCGACGCCGTCGTCGTGCAGCTCGATGCGCAGGGAGTCGCACAAGCCCTGCACCGCGTGCTTGGACGCGGCGTAACCGCTGCGCCCGGGAACCCCCACCACGCCTTGCACCGAGGAGATGGCCACCAGCAGCCCGCGCTGCGCCTTGAGGTGCGGGAGGGCGGGCAGGAACATGTTCGCCACGCCGTGGTAGTTCACGTCCATGAGCCGCTGCAGGACGCTCGGGTCGGCGAGCTCGTCGAAGCGCGCCCACATGCCGAGGCCGGCCGCGGCGACCACGACGTCGAGGCGGCCGAATCGTTCGATCGTGCGGGTGACGGAGGCGGCTGCCTCTGCGGGGGCGGTGACGTCGGCCGGCACGACCAGGGCCCGTCGGCCGAAGCGACGGCACGCCTCGGCCGTGGTGGTGAGGCCGGCTTCGGAGCGCGCCACGAGCGCCACGTCGGCGCCGGCGGACGCGAACGCCTCGGCCAGGCCGGCCCCGATCCCCGACGACGCACCCGTCACGAGCACGACCCGGTCCGCCAACCTCGTCGCGGGCGCCGGTCGCGTCAACTCACGACGTCCCGCTGGCGGCCGGCGCTTCGATCGCGCCGTCACCGCCCGTCGTCCGCAGTCCGAACGCGTGGTTGCCGGCGCCGAAGACGTCGTTCGGATCGAGCGAACGCTTCACGGCGCGGACGGCCTCGATGGAGGCGTTCGAGTGGACCTGAGGGACGAAGTCCTGACGGATCTTGCCGACCCCGTGGTGGTGCGACAGCGAACCGCCGTTCTCGAGGACGACCTCGCGCAGCCGATGCTCGATCTCCGCGAAGGTCGCCTCCGGCGACGCCAGGCCGCGCCCGCAGAAGCCGGTCGTGAAGTAGATGCAGACGCCGGTGCGGTAGCTCTGCGAGATCCGGTACGACAGGTAGGGCGTGCCCGGCACGCCGTGCTTCTCGCACTGCCGCCACAGCTCGGCTTCCACCGCGCGCGTGATGTCGTGGACCCGGCTCCACGGCGCCGACGTCTCGAACGTCTCGCCCAGGATGCCGAGCTTGTTGAGGAAGTCGCGGATGTAGGCGATCGCGAACGTGAGCGTGTACCCGCGTCGTCCGTTCTCCGGACCGCCCGAGAGCCCGCCGTGCGCGCCGAGCAGTCCGAGCAGCCCGCGCGTCTGTTGCCGCACCTCGGCGGCCGATCCCTCCATGAGGACCGTGCAGGCCACCATGCGCTCCGGGTCGAACCCCTTGACCCGCGTGACGTACGTCTTCGTGAGGGCCGCCACGAGCGCCTTCCGGCCGCGGCGCGCGCGCCCGAGCGCTTGTCCGAGACGGAACTCGGTGTTGTTGGTCAGCCGGATGCTGGCGGGCTTGTAGCCGGCGGACTGGACCGCCTGCAGGTAGCGGACGCCGGCCTCGAAGTCGGGGAACACGAACGAGGCGTAGCGCTGGACCTCGGGCAACGGCCACACCTGCAGCACGGCGCGGGTCACGATGCCGAGCCCGCCTTCGCTGCCGAACGCCAGCCGCTGGGTCTGGACGCCCGTGGAGCTGCGCGGCACCACCGGCGTGGCGCTGACCTCGCCGCGCGGGGTGACGAGGACCGCGTCGAGCACCACGTCCTCGATGTTGCCGTAGCGGTTCTTCTTCATGCCGCTGGCGTTGGTGGCGATCCAGCCACCCACCGTGGAGAGCTCGACGCTGTCGGGCACGTGGCCCGTGGTGAAGCCTTCGGCCTCCAGCCGGGCCTCGAGCTCCTGACCTGTGATGCCCGCCTCGACGGTCACCCGGCCGTTGGCCCGGTCGAGTTCGAGGATGCGGTTCAGACCGCGCATGTCGACCGACACGATCGGCCGTCGCTCGGTCGTCGGGCAGGTGAGCGCTCCGGACACGTTGGTGCCACCGCCGTAGGGGATCAGCACCACGTCGTGGCGGTCGGCCAGTTGGACGAGGGTCTGGACCTCGGCCTCGGTGGTGGGATGGACGACCAGGTCCACGAGCCGGGCCGGGACGCGACCGCCCAGCAAGCGGTAGATCTCGTCGACGCTGAGCTGACCGTGGCTGTGGACCAGACGGGCGCCGTCGTCGTCCTCCAGGCGCAGTTCGGGCAACGCCCGAGCGAGCTCGGTCGCGAACGCTTCGTGCCGCAGCGGCGTCGGCAGCGGCGGCGGCGGCACGGGTTCGTGCAGCTGATCGGGTCCGACCGGGACCCCTAGCAACGTCTCCACGAACGGCATCAGGTGCGGCAGAGGGGCGCCCGCCAACGGGTAGCGCTCGCCCGTCAGCTGCACCGTCCGCGCGTCCAGGAACTCGAAGCGGGAGTCGTCGTAGCCCCACAGGTGCGCGTGACGGCGTCCGGGCACGGGATCGTAGGGACGGGCGGAGGCGGCGGACCGCGGCCCACCGGCCCCGTCTCGCGGGTCAGGCTTCGTCATGGCTCGCCTCCTCGGGGGGTAGGGTCCTGCACGATCGCAACCGTTCGACCGCCGCATGAGCGTCTCGAGCGATGCGCCTGGAGACGCTGGCGACGCTCTCGTCGTCGAGGCAGCGCAGGTACGGTTCGATGGCGATGGGCGCCCCGAACCGGACGCTCACCGGGTGCTGGGCGATCCACAGGCGCCCCTTCGGGAGCGCCTCGGCGGCGCCGGTGATGGCGACCGGCACGATCGGCGCGGCCGATCCGAGCGCCAGCAACCCGACCGTGCTCCGGAACGCCTGCAGCGTCCCGTCGAGGCTGCGCGTGCCCTCGGGAAAGAAGATGAGCGCGTGGCCGTTGCGCAGCACCTGCGCCGGCAGCGACAGCGCCCGCGCCACGTTGCGACGCTGCCGGTCGAAGGGGATGCCGCCCAGCGTCGCGTGCAGGAGCCACGCCACTGCCGGCCGGCGGAACCAGTAGTCGGCGGCCGCGGTCGGGTGCGTGTCCCAGGCGAGCGCACCGAGCGCCGAGAGCAACACGCCGGTGTCGACGTGGCTGGTGTGGTTGGCGACCACGATGAACGGGCCGCGCACGGGCACGAGCTCGCGGCCTTCCCACGTCAACGCCAGGCGCAGGCGCGCGGTGAGGCGGATGGCCTGCAGGCTGGCGCGTCGGATGAGGCGTTTGTACGTCGGGGTGGTCCACGTGGTCGCCTCGGCCGGGCCGGTCTCGTGCGTCAGCGCCAGGACCTGGGCGGCGCGGGGCCAGCCCGATCGCGTCTGCGCCAAGGCCTCGACCGCGGCGCTGGGAAGAGGCTCGGACCCCGAGTCGGGCCGCGCCGGCGGCTGCGACCCCGCGTCGCGTCCCGCCTCGGACCCCGCTCCGGACCCCGCCTCGGCCCCCGTCGGCCCCGGCAGGCCGACCGGCGCCGCGCGGTCGGGCCGCCGCAGCAGGTAGCGCTCCACGCCGGGGAGGTGCACCCGTTGGATGTAATGCGGCCAGTCGAGCGTCCGGATGTCGAACGGGAACGCGGTGCGGTCGGCCTCGGACAACGCCCGCCACGCGCGCTGCACGTTGAACGCCATGAAGCGCGAGCGGCTCTCGGCGTAGGGCCCGTAGATGCGCGCCATGCGCACGAGCCACTCGAGCCGCGAACGGCGGCCGCTCAGGAGGGCGCGTCGCCGGCGGCCCCAGTCGGTGCGCTCGAGCAGGCGGTAGGAGGCCTCCAGGGCGCGGACGGGCAGCAGGTGCCCGAACTCGATGCGGCGCAGGAAGCGGGTCGTCTCGGACAGCTTCAGCTGCGGCAGCGCGCCGAGGCCGTCCGACCGCTTCGGCCGCAGCGGCGCGGCCTGGTAGTGATCGTGCACCAGGCCGCAGAACCGGCTCATGGAGAGCGGGTTGCTGGCGCCCGTGGCGACCTGGTAGACGTCGGGGCCCTCACCGACGTGCGTGAACGGGATCGCCATGAGCAACGCGTTCACGACCGTATCGACGGGGACCACGTCCAGGACGGCGTCGGGATGACCGGCGAACTCGGTCAGCTGGCGCCGCGCGTACCCGACGATCAGCGGGTCCATCATCCGGTAGCCGTCGATCCAACCGGGTGCCGGGAAGCGCAAGGCGCTCTCGATGATCGAGGGGCGCAGGATGAGGGTCGGGACGTCGCCGCGGTGGCGGGCGACCAGCTGCTCCCCCATGGCCTTCGTGAACGTGTACGTGTCGCGCCACCCGCGTCGCCGCGCCCAGCGCAGACCGTCGTCGACGAGCTTGCGCGCGACGTCGGTCCCGGCCGCGCGCACCCGCGCCACGTGGTCCAGCAGCCGCTCGACCTCCCGGTCGACGTCGTAGGGATCGGTGGCGTCGGGTCCCGCCGGGGTCCAGTCGGGGGCCAAGGGCGACTCGAAGACGGGGCCCGCCACGTTGCCGACGTAACAAGTCGAGACGTGCGCCACGAACGGTCGCCGGGCCGCGCCGCGGGCGAAGTCGAGCAGCCGCTTCGGACCCAGGGCGTTGGTCTGCAGCGCCTGGTCCAGCGGGGCGTCGAAGACGGCCAAGGCACCGTTGCCGATCACCACGTCCACGTCGTCGCGCAGCCGCTCGTACGTGGCGTCGTCGAGGCCGAGCCGGTCGCGGGTCAGTTCGCCCTCGAGCACCTCGACCTTGGCGAGCGCGAAGGTCTCGAAGTCCGCGCCGTGGCGTTCTCGCAGCGCGTCGAACGCCGAGGAGGCGAAGACGTCGCGAAGCATCCGCTGTTCGACGCTCACGCTGCGGCCCACCGCGTCGCTGCGCGGGCGGACGAGCAGGTAGAGACGCCGGATGTCGGGAAGCGTCCGCAGCACGGCTTCGATCAAGGCCTTGCCCACCAGGCCCGTCGCGCCCGTCACGAGGATGGCCTTGCCGGCGTAATACCCGCGACCCACGCTCACATCTGCTTCCGCCATCGCCGTGCACTGTAGCGTACGGTCTCGACCGCGCATCGCCGAGACCGGGGCCGGTGCGTCGCTTCGATCCGAAGCGGTCCGAAGGGGGAGGTGCGACCGTGCCACGACGACCGGCCCGAGGGAACGGGATCCCCAGATCGCGGAGGACGGCGTGATCGAGCGGCTGCGGCAGGGTGAAGGCGCGCGCCTCCGCGCGATCCGGCTGAGGGCCCTGGCCGACGCCCCCGAGGCCTTCTCCGCCACGTTCGCGACGGCGGCGAAGCGCGACGCGGAGGCGTGGGAGGCCCAGGTCGTGGCGCTCCCGACGTTCGTCTGGCGCGAAGGCGACGCCGACCTCGGCATGGTGCGGGGCGCGGTCGCCGATGAGGATCCCACGTCGGCCTACCTCCTCTCGATGTGGGTGGCGCCCGAGGCGCGGGGACGTGGGATCGGCGCGGCGCTCGTGGACGAGGTCGTGGCGTGGGCGCGTGGACGCGGACTGCGACGCTTGCTGCTGGACGTCGGCGAGCACAACGTGGCGGCGCAGGGGCTCTACGAGCGCTGCGGCTTCGTCACGACCGGTCCGGCCGATGCGCCACCGCCAGGCGTGGAGCGTGGGTGCGAGCTCGCGATGGCCATCGACCTGACGCCGCCCCTGCACGCGCCGTCCGAGCGCCCGCTCGATGTAGCGCTCCTGCCCGCTCGTCTGGCCGTGTGCCGCCTCCCCGCGGGGAGCGGTGCGCCGGGCTGGCTCGAGGCCGACGCGTCCTTCGTGGCCCTCACCCGCACGGACGAGGAGACCTCCGTCGTCTGCCGCGAAGCGTCGGTGCCCGAAGGCGTGCGCGGCGAGCGCGGCTGGCGCGCGATCCGCGTGGCAGGGCCGCTCGACTTCGCGCTCACCGGCGTCCTGCTCTCGCTGGTCCGGCCGCTGGCGGCCGCCCAGGTGGCCGTCTTCGTCGTCTCGACCTTCGACACGGACTACGTGCTCGTGAAGGAGGCGGCGCTCGACGACGCGCTCGCCGCGCTCGCGGCCGCCGGGCACAGGATCGCCCCACCGCTGGGTGGAGGCTAGGATGGCGCCCATGACGGTCCGTGAAGCGCTCGAGGAGCTCGAGACGCTGGGCCGCGACGACGTGCGGCGCGCAACGCCAAGCTCGGTGCGGGTGACGCGCAGTACGGCGTTCGGCTCGGCGACGTCCGACTGCTGGCCAAGCGGATCGGCAGCGATCACGAGCTCGGCCTCGCCCTCTGGGAGACGGGCAACCTCGACGCCCGCCTGCTGGCCGTCTTGGTCTTGAAGCCCAAGCGCCTGTCGACCGACGACGTCGACCGCTTCGTCCGGTCCGCCGACGTCGTCCAGGTCGCGGACTGGGTCAACGCGTACGTCGTCAAGGCCCATCCGGAGAAGGAGACGCTGCGACGGACGTGGATGGCGTCCGACGACCCATGGGCCGCGCGCGCCGGCTGGAACCTGACGGCGGGGCGGATCGCCCGCGATGCCGACGGGCTCGACCTCGTGGCCCTGCTCGACCGCATCGAGAACGAGCTCGCGGACGCCGCCGCGCCCGTCCAGTGGACGATGAACAACTGCCTCGCGGGCATCGGCCTGCCACCGAACGCCCCTCAGCCTTGGCGTCGACCATCTCGCCGATCCAAGATGGGGGCGAACGGCGAAGGTGCACCCGCGCGAGACCGGGTAATCGCGGAGCACGCCCAGGCGCTCGCCGATCGCCAGCGTCGTGCACGTACTGGCGTGGTGGATGCCGATGCCCGCGAGGCAGTTGTTCATCGTCCACTGGACGGGCGCGGCGGCGTCCGCGAGCTCGTTCTCGATGCGGTCGAGCAGGGCCACGAGGTCGAGCCCGTCGGCATCGCGGGCGATCCGCCCCGCCGTCAGGTTCCAGCCGGCGCGCGCGGCCCATGGGTCGTCGGACGCCATCCAGGTCCGTCGCAGCGTCTCCTTCTCCGGATGGGCCTTGACGACGTACGCGTTGACCCAGTCCGCGACCTGGACGACGTCGGCGGACCGGACGAAGGGGTTGATGTCGTCGGTCGACAGGCGCTTGGGCTTCAAGACCAAGACGGCCAGCAGGCGGGCGTCGAGGTTGCCCGTCTCCCAGAGGGCGAGGCCGAGCTCGTGATCGCTGCCGATCCGCTTGGCCAGCAGTCGGACGTCGCCGAGCCGAACGCCGTACTGCGCGTCACCCGCACCGAGCTTGGCGTTGCGCGCACGCACGTCGTCGCGGCCCAGCGTCTCCAGCTCCTCGAGCGCTTCACGGACCGTCATGGGCGCCATCCTAGCCTCCACCCAGCGGTGGGGCGATCCTGTGCCCGGCGGCCAGCGCGGCCAGCGCGTCGTCGAGCGCCGCCTCCTTCACGAGCACGTAGTCCGTGTCGAAGGTCGAGACGACGAAGACGGCCACCTGGGCGGCCGCCAGCGGCCGGACCAGCGAGAGCAGGACGCCGGTGAGCGCGAAGTCGAGCGGCCCTGCCACGCGGATCGCGCGCCAGCCGCGCTCGCCGCGCACGCCTTCGGGCACCGACGCTTCGCGGCAGACGACGGAGGTCTCCT
>CAWIUY010000032.1:0-132396 GCA_963839375.1 uncultured Trueperaceae bacterium
CGGCGGGGGCCGGACCTGCGGCGTCTTGACGGGCGTGTGCGTCGTCATGGCCCGCACCTCACATCGCGCCCGACGACAGGTACAGCGTGACGAACACGCCGAGGGCGAGCGCGACGGCCAGGTACCAGGTCAGCGCGGCGTTGCCGGAGCTCACGCGGACCCGCGCGACCTCGTCGGGGTCGACGTTCAGGAGCAGGCGGACCTGCGCGATGACGTTCATCGTCAGGCCGGTGACGAGGACGAACACCTGGAACCCTGCGAGCAGGTAGAAGATCGATCCGTACGCGTGCTCCGTCGCCCCGAAACCGAGGCCCGCGTAGGCCCACACCTGCACGACGATGGCGGCCAGACCGAGCACCATCGACACCATCAGACCCGCCAACACCCGACCCCGCGGGACCTGCGCCGCGTCGCTCACGGCGGCGTTCGCGAGGTGGGCCCAGGCGGCGGGCACCAGGCTCGCCACGAGGAGCGCCGCCACGATCCAGGAAGCGTTCGCCCCGGTCGGTGTCATGCCTTCCGGGGGCCAGGCGCCCGCGGCGTTGGTGGCCAGGTAGAAGTAGCTGTACTCGAAGGTGGCGAAGGTCACGGCCACGATGGTCAGCGCCAGCAGCAGGCTCCAACGCGCCACCGTCGGGCTCGAGTGCAGGTACACCGACACGCCGAAACGGCGGAAGCGTTCTTCGACCGCCGCGTCGTGGTGCGCGTCCGGTCGATGCGGGATCATCCAGCGCACGTAGGCGGCCACCGCGACGAGACCGCCGAACGCGGCGACCAGGTAGGCGTCGAAGATGAGCGCCCCGAAGACGATCGCCAGACCGAAGGCGAGGGTCAGCGGCATGAACGAGATGTTGGGCAGCCAGAACACCTCGCGGATGCGCCCGCTGAAGACGTCGGTGACCACGGCGCCCTGCCAGGCGACCGGCCACTCGGCCAGCGTCTCGACCATCTCGACCGTCTCCGGGTCGCCTTCGTCGAGCCGGTCCTGCGTCCACAGCGGTGCCCGGTCGTGCACGATCGGCAGCTGGCGGAAGCCGTAGGGCGGTACCGGCGACGCGGTCGCCCATTCGAGCGTGTCGGCGCCCCACGGGTTGGGTCCCACGTCCGGCGTGCGCAAGCTCCGTAGGAAGTTCACGATGAAGAGGATGACGCCGGTGGCGAAGACGAACGCGCCGATCGTCGACACGAGGTTGTAGACGTCGAGACCGACGCCGCCCAAGTAGGTGTAGACGCGCCGCGGCATGCCCAAGAAGCCCGACAGGTGCATCGGGAAGAAGGCGAGGTTGAAGCCGACGAACATGAGCCAGAAGTTCCAGCGCCCTAGCCGCTCGTCGAGCAGCTTGCCCGTCATCTTCGGCATCCAGTAGTAGAAGCCGGCGACGAGCGGGAACACGACCCCGCCGATGAGCACGTAGTGGAAGTGGGCGACCACGAAGTAGGAGTCGTGGACCTGCCAGTCGAACGGCGCCACGCCCACCATCACGCCGGTGAGCCCGCCGATCAAGAAGATGAAGAAGAACCCGACCGCGAAGAGCATGGGCGTCTTCCAGACCACGTTGCCGCGCCAGATCGTGGCGATCCAGACGAAGAACTGGATCCCGGTCGGGATCGCCACCACCGTGCTCATGGTCGAGAAGTACGCCACGGTCATGTCCGGCAGGCCCACGGTGAACATGTGGTGGGCCCAGAGGCCGTACGAGAGGGCGCCGGTGGCCACGAGCGCCAGCACCACCGCGGTGTACGACGCCAGCGGTCGGCGGGAGAACACCGGCACGATCATCGAGATGATGCCCGCCGCCGGCAAGAACTGGATGTAGACCTCGGGGTGCCCGAAGAACCAGAACAGGTGTTGCCACAAGAGCGGACTGCCGCCCAGCTCCGGGTCGAAGAAGGCGGTGCCCACCTTGCGATCGAGCTCCAGGAACAGCGACGCGATGAGCACCGTCATGAACGCGAAGAGGATCATCGCCGACACCGTCAGCATGGCCCAGAGGAAGACCGGCAGTCGGCCGAGCGTCATCCCCGGCGCTCGCATCGCCAGGATGGCGATGATGAGCTCGAAACCGGAGATGATGCCGGCCGCTTCGGCCAACTCCAACCCCAACAGCCAGAAGTCGATCGACAGACCGGGCGAGTACTCGAGGCCCGTCAAGGGCACGTAGGCGAACCAACCGCCGTCGGGGATCGCCCCGACGAAGAAGCTGCCGTACATGAGGATGCCGCCGAACAGGTACGCCCAGTAGGCGAAGGCGGTGAGGCGTGGGAAGGGGAGGTCGCGCGTCCCGAGCATGCCCGGCGAGATCAGCGTCGCCACGCCCTCGAGGATGGGCACCACGAAGAGGAACATCATCGTGGACCCGTGCATGGTCATGAGCTGGTTGTAGAGCTCGGGGCTGATCAGGTCCTGCTCCGGCTGCGCGAGCTGCAACCGCATGACGAGCGCCTGGATGCCGCCGATCAGGAAGAAGACGAAGCCGGTCAACAGGAAGCGGCGGCCGATGGGGCCGTTGTTGACGGCCCCCGCCCAGGCGAAGCGTCGGCGCGCCGACGCCCAGGTCTCGAGGAAGGCGTCGTCCTTCGTGGAGGCGCCGAACGGGAGATCGGTGACCGGCACGGTTACTCGAGCCCCGTCAGGTAGGTGAGCAGGTCCTGGAGCTCCTGACCCGACACGTCTTGCGGGGGCATGAGGTTGCCGGGTTTGACCCCTTGGGCGTCGACGATCCACCCGCCCAGGTGTCCGCGGGTGTTCGGCAGGTGCCCGGCAGCGAGCGTCAGCCGGCTGGCGAGGTGGGTCAGGTCGGGTCCGAAGGCGCCGCCGGCCGCGGTGCCGCGGATCGCGTGGCAACTCGCGCACCCGACCTCCATGAACACCGCTTGACCTGCGCTGGCCCGCTCGTCGGTCGGCGCCGAAGCCGCGGAACGCGACCGTTCGAGCCAGGCATCGAACGTGTCCGCGCTCTCGGCCACGACCATGAGGCCCATCTTGGCGTGCTGCGTCCCGCAGAACTCGGCGCAGACCCCGCGGTAGACCCCGGCCTCGTCCGCCTGGATCCAGACCGCGTTGGGATGTCCTGGGATGAGGTCGCGTTTGGCGATGAGCTGCGGGATCCAGAGCGAATGGATCACGTTGTCGGACGTCAAGCGGAGCTGGACCGGCTCGCCCACGGGCAGATGCAGTTCGTTCGCGCCGATGGTCTGGCCGTCGTAGCGCACCTCCCACCACCACTGGCGGCCGACGATCTCGAAGGTGTGGGCGGACGCCTCGTCGGGTGCGGCGAGCGCGCCCATCGTGTCGAACGTGAGCAAGGTGGTCAGCAGCAGGACGAAGCCGGTGAGCACCGTGCCGAACACGATCCACGTGTGCGTGCGGGCGTCGTTCGTCACGCTGCCGTCGGTCACGGTCCGCCCGCGCCGCAGGAAACCGATCGTGAACAGCGCGGTCACGAGCACGAAGACGATGCCGGCCACGAGGAGCAGCACCCACCAGGTGTCGGCGATGCGACCGGCGTACGGTCCGCGCGGATCGAGCGCGTTGGCGACCGGGAACCAACCCTCGGGCGCTTGGGCGGCCGCCCGGCCGGTCCAGACGAGGGTCAGGAGGACCAGGGGTGCACGCGGGACCCGCGCCCGGAAGGCGGGCGCGATGGCGTGGCTCACAGGCCCGCCGCCCGGTAGAGGTAGGCGGCCACGTCGCGCGCGTCGTCGCTGCCGATGCCGAGGTCGGGCATGGCCGTGCCCGGTTCGACCCCTTGGGGGTCCTGGATCCAGCGTGCCAGGTTCTCCGGCGTGGTGGGCAGGCTGCCTGCGATGTAGCTGCGTCGGGCCACGTTCGTGAGGGGAGGCCCCACCATGCCATCGGCGCCACGCAGGGTGCCGATGGTGTGGCACTCGCCGCACCCGTACGCCTCGATCAGGGCGGGCCCGCGGTCGGGGTCGGCACCCGGGAGCAGGTCGACCACCCGCACGTTCCGACCACGTTCGGTCCCCACCGTCCGCACCGAGACCCACAACGTGCCCAGGAACACGGCGAGCGCGATACCCGCGGCGAACAACGCGCCCTTGGACACGAGGCCTCCTCCTGACGTTCACGGGAGGCGCTCGGCTCTCCCGGGCGATGGATGCAGCGGTCGACGGTCGGCTGAGAGCCTACCTTACGGTCGCCCCATAGGCGGGTCAAGCCGTCGCCCGGCTCGTGGTCGGGGCCGGGCGACGCTCACGCCGTCTTCAAGACGAACGCTTCGAACCGTCGTCGATCGACGTGGCTTCCTTGGTCACGTCGGTTGGGCTGTCGTACGTCCGGTCTTCCATGCGTTCCATGACGTCCAGGACGTCTTTCTCGGCGCCCTGGTCCGTGGCTGTGCGGAGCAGCTGCTGCTTGTCGACCGGGTAGTCGACGCCGGCGAGGTGCTTCTGGATCCGAATGAAGATCGCCTGGTTGCGGTCGTCGTCTGGGCTCATACGGGCCTCCCTCTCCGCCGCTCGAAGTCGCGGGGCACGCCGGCGGTGGCGGCCGCACGGCGTCGGTCCCGACACTGCGAGCCTCGGCTCGGTCGGGACACCGAAGGGTAGGTCATGGAACCCGGACATCCGCGTGCGGATGCACGCCGTCAGGACGTGAAGGCGAGTTCAGGAGGCCGCGGAGGTCTCGTACTGCATCGCGCCGAAGACGTTCCCCTCGGGGTCCTCGCACCGGACCAAGGCGCCGACGCCGGCGATGTCGTAGCGCGGCGCCACGATCATGCCGCCGGCAGCGACGACGGCGTCGGCGACGGCGTCCACGTCTCGGACGGAGATCGTGCACTCGAAACCGCGCATCCCGGCGCCCTCGAGCGGTTCGTTGCGCTGTTGCAGGGCGCCGCCGATGGCGCCGGGACTGGTCTCGATCATCCAGAAGTTCGGCGGCCCCCACGGCTCGAACCGCCAACCAAACACGCGTTCGTAGAAGCGACGCGCGCGGTCGCAGTCGGCGGCGTGGATGGCGAAGTGTGCGACGTCGTTGGGCATGCGGTCTCCTCACTCCCGGAAGCTGGGCCACGATACGGCAGGCCTCGAACGCCGCCGTCGCGTTAGGGTCGGACCATGTCCGACACCAGGTACGTCGCGCTCCTGCGAGCCGTCAACGTGGGCGGTACGGGCAAGCTGCCGATGAGCGAGCTGCGTGCCATGTGCGACCTCGCCGGCTTCCGGGACGTTCGCACGTACATCGCCAGCGGCAACGTCGTCTTCACCGCCGACGCCCCGGCCGACGCGGTGCGATCCGAACTCCAGTCGCGCCTGCAGACGTACGCCGGCAAGCCGGTGGGCGTTCTCGTGCGCACCGCGGGCGAGATGGCGCGGGTGCGCGACGACAACCCGTTCCCGGAAGCCGCCCCCAACCGCGTCGTCGTGATCTTCCTGGAGGGGCCGCCGGCGCCCGACACGCTGACGACGATCAGCGGCTGGGACGGCGAGGAGGTGCGGCTCGGTCGGTCCGAGATCTACGTCCACTACGGCGCCGGGATGGGTCGCTCGAAGCTCGTGATCCCTGCCGCGCGGACGGGCACTGGCCGGAACCTGAACACCGTGACGAAGCTGGCGGCGATGGCGGCGGAGTAGCGGTCGTCCTCGACGAGCCGACCGCCCGCAGTCTGGATTGACCCCCGGCTGCTCCGACGCAGCGGTACACGAACCTCTCGACCCGTGGTGATACCGTTCCTGTCCGGCCGCGGGGGGGCCCGACATGGATCATCTGTTCTCGGCTCGCCTGCGCGAGCTTCGCGACATCGCCGACCGCGTGGCGCACGACGTGATCGCGCCTCGGGCCGAAGAGGTCGACCGCCACGCCCGCTGGCCGGCCGCTTCGCTCGAGGCGCTGGCTGACGCCGGTCTGATGGGCCTGCTCGTCCCCCGCGCGAGCGGCGGCGAGGGCCAGGGCTTGCTCGGGCTCGTCGCCGTGACCGAGGCCCTGGGTCGCGCGTGCTCGTCGACGGCGATGTGCTTCGGGATGCACGCGGTCGGCACCGCGGCGATCGCCGCCAAGGCGACCGACGACCAGCGTGAGCGCTACCTCACCGCCATCGCCGCCGGCCGCCACGTCACGAGCCTGGCGCTCTCCGAGCCGGCGACCGGCTCCCACCTGTACTTCAGCCAGACGGAACTGCGGCGCGAAGGCGGCGCGTACGTGGTGAACGGCGTCAAGACCTTCGTCACCAACGGTGGTCATGCGGATTCCTACGTCCTCTCGACGGTGGCGAGCGAGCCCGACGCCAAGCTCGGCGAGTTCAGTTGCCTGATCGTCGACGCGGCGTCCGACGGCCTGGCGTGGCAAGAGCCGTGGGCCGGGTTCGGGATGCGCGGCAACGCCTCGCGGGGGCTCCACCTCGACGACGCGCACGTGCCGGCGCGCAACCTCTTGGGGGAGGAGGGCGACCAGGCTTGGTACGTGTTCGAGGTCGTCACCCCCTACTTCTTGATGGCGATGTCGGCCGTCTACCTGGGGATCGCCCGGGCCGCGCTCGACCTGACCGTCGAGCACCTGAAGACGCGGCGGACACCGGACACCAACGGCACGTTGTCCGACGTGCCGGAGCTGCAGCTGGAGCTCGCCGAGATGTGGTCGGCGGTGACGGCGTGTCGACACCTGGTGCACGACGCGGCGCGCCGTGGCGACGAGGGGGACCCGGCCGCGTTGCCATCGCTCTACATGAGCAAGGCGGCCGCCGCCGAGATGGTCGTGGCGGTCACCAACCAGGCGATGACGCTCTGCGGTGGGATCGCCTACCGGGAGAACGCCCACCTCGCGCGACTCCTCCGGGACGCCCGCGCAAGCCACGTCATGGCCCCCACGACGCATATGCTCAAGCAGTGGACGGCGCGCACCCTCTTGGACCTGCCCCTGCTTTGAGCGGTCGCTCGCGATGAACCTGACGACCGAACGGCTCCTCTGGGTCGACGATGACGCGGGGAGCGGGCCTTCCGCCTTGCTCGCTTCCGAACTGGTCGACGCAGGTCTCGACGTCCGAACCGTGGACGCCGAGAGCGCGCTCGCGTCGTGGCGCGAGTGGGCGGCGAGTGGCGAGCCCGCGCCCGCGGTCGTGGTCTTCGCCGAGGGTGTCGAGAACCCGCTGAACGTGGCGCGCGGGCTGCATCAGATCGCGCCCCTCGCGCACTTGGTGTTCCTCGTCGGACGTGAGGACGCCGAGGTGTTCACTCAATCCATGACCCGCGCACCGATGATCGGCATGCACTGGACGGTCGCGGCGGGGACCACCGCCCGCATGCTGGCCCTCGTGCACGGTGCCATCGCCTCGACGCGTCAACGCCTGGCCTTTCGCGCCTCCCTCGACCGGATCAACCAACGCCGGCAGGCGGTACCGGAGCCGCAGGAGGCGCCGCGCGGTCTCATCGTCACCAACCACTACCTGGTCAGCATCCTCGAGCACGCGGAGGACGCCATCGTGGCCGTCGAGCGCGACGACACGATCGCCACGTGGAACCGGGGCGCCCGCCAACTGTTCGAGACGGAGCCGAGCGAGGCGCTCGGGCGGTCCGTCGGCCTGCTCGTGGGACACGCCCATGCCGGGGCCTTGATGGCCTTGGTGCGCACCGCGCGCGGGGGCGTCAGCGTGCGGAACCACGAGATGATGTGCCGCCGTCGCGACGGGACCACGTTCCACGCCTCGGTCACGCTGGCGCCCGTCCGCGACGAGGTGGGCCGCATCCACTCGGTCTCGCTGATCCTGCGCGACGTGACGGCGCGACGACGGCACGAGGCCGAGATCGAGGCTCTGAACGCCGAGCTCGAGCGACGGCTGCGCGACCTACACGAAGCCAACTCGCAGCTCGCGTCGGCGTTGGGCAAGATCGAACGGACGCAGGACGACCTGTTGCGGCTCAACCGCACGCTCGAGCGGCAGGCGACCACCGATCCCCTCACCGGGCTCAAGAACCGCATCGTCTTCCAGAACAGTCTGCTCGAGATGATCCACGTCGCGGAGCGGCAAGGGACCCCGCTCTCCGTGCTCCTCGTCGACGTCGATCACTTCAAGCGCGTCAACGACACGTGGGGCCACCAGCAGGGTGATCGCGCGCTGCAGGCCGTCGCGCTGGCGCTCGGGGCGCACGTACGCGAGCAGGACATCGTCGCCCGCTTCGGCGGCGAGGAGTTCGCCGTGCTCCTGCCCAACACCGACCTGGCGGACGCGCTGATCGTGGCCGAGCACCTGAGGGCCGGTTGCCAGGGCGCGTTCGATCTCGAACCCGCGCTGACGGTCAGCATCGGCGCGGCGGAGCACGTCCCGGGCGAGCCGGAGGCGGCCCTGATCGGCCGCGCTGACGCCGCCCTGTACCTGTCGAAAGCGCGCGGCCGCAACCGGACCACGGCTGCCGAGCCGGGCGTGACGACCCCGACGCCCGACCCCTTCGAGCGCTCCTAGGCGACCGGGGCCCGTCATCGGCGGCGGCGGCCTGCCGGTCCGACGCGTGCCCGACGTGCGCCTCGCACCCCGACAGAGGAGAGGCCGTGGCTATCGTGAGCCTCACCGTGGGGCCGGCGACCGCGGACCTGGGTGACGACGACCGGCCGCGAACCAAGACCGCCCCCGGAACGGAGTGACCATGACCCGACCTGTAGACGCACCTCTCAAGACGACGGTGGTTCACGAAGACGACGAACACTTGCCGCGGGGCCGCTCCTCGTGGGGAGCGATCCTGGCGGGCGTCGTCGTCGCGCTCGTCGTGATGCTCGTGCTCGAGGTCCTCATGCTGTGGCTGGGGTTCTCGGCGATCGACCCGGCCCAGGAGGCGAACCCGTTCGATGGCATCGGCACCGGCGCCGCGATCGCCTACCTGGTGAGCATGGCCATCGCCCTGTTCCTCGGTGGCCTCGCCACGGGCCGGCTCGCCAACCGCGTCAACGGATCGGACGTCTTCTGGCACGGCTTCCTCACGTGGGGGGTGTTCACGCTCGCCAGCCTCTGGTTCGCGTTCACCGCCGCGGGCGCGCTGATCAGCGGCACCCTCGGGGTGGTCGGCCAAGCCGCTGGCGCGGTGGGTGGCGGGATCGCCGCCATCGCGCCCGATCTGGCGCAGACCCAAGAGGCCCTGCAGGATCAGGTCGCGCTCTCCGACGACGTCCTCGACGAGCTCGATCCCTTGTGGACCGATCCGGCCGCCCGCAGCCAGTTCAGCCAGGCCATCGCCGACGTCTTCGAGGGCGGGAACGCGACGGTCAGCGACGCGGATCGTCAAGACCTGATCGCGGTCGTCGCCGACAACACCGAGTTGAGCGAAGCCGAAGCCGAGGCACGCGTCGATGCGTGGATCGACCGCTACGAGGAGGCGCAAGCGAGCCTCGTCGAGCTCGAGGACGACATCCGCGTGGCGGGTGAGGAAGCCACCGACGCACTGGCGAGCGCGTCGATGTGGGCCTTCTTCGGTCTCCTCGTGGGCGCCCTCATCACCTGGCTCGGGGCGCGGGCCGGCGCGCCGAGTTCGCGGATGGAGACGACACGGGCGTAGGGGCCCGGGGCGTGGCGCCCGCGCGCCGCCGCGCTGCGGGTGCCTAAGGACCCGCCGACTCGGGGACGATCGAGATCGTTCCTTCGCTTTCGAGGACCGCCCAACGCACCTGTTCGATGCGCTCGAGCCCCGCACGCCGGATCTCACCGTAGATCTCGTCGGGGCTCACCCGCTCGCGGTTGAGGTTCTCCTCGAGGAGACGACCTCGGTGGACCAGGACCGTCGGACGGCTGGTGGCGAGCGATTCGAAGCGTTCGCTGACGTGCGTGAGGGTCGAGATCCCGTACACGAGCACGAACAGGGTGGCGACCCCCACCAGCGCGTTGGTGATCGAGAAGTCCTCGCCCACCATCCCTTGCGAGACGATCTCGGGGATGAGCAGCAGGGTGATGAACTCCATGGGCGACATCTGGCTGAACTCGCGTTTGCCCATGACGCGCATGGCCACGAAGATGAACAGGTAGATGAGCGTGATCCTGAGGACGATCTGCATGAGGGCTCCTTAGGGAAACACGAACGACCGCAAGCGCACCCGCGCGGACGCGTCGACGCCAGAGGCGACGACATCGCCGTCCTGAAGCCAGAGCGCGTCGGCCTTCACCTCGGTGGTGACCAGGCGCGTCTCGCCGGCTCGCACGTCATGGAGTTCCACCACGTAGGCCTCGGCGGTGACGTACGCGACGCGGGGCACGAAGCGCGTGGCGGCGTAGGCGTGGAAGTAGCGTCGGTCGAAGGCCACGTCGATGCGTGGCAGGTCGCGGCCACTCGTGTTGGTCACGTCGACCTCGATCGTGTAGACGTCCTTGCTCCGCCACCGCTCCGGGTAGTCGACGACGAGCGTGAGGCCGACGCTCCGATCGATGGCGTGCCCGGTGGCGATCCCGAAGGCGCCCGCGACGGCGGCCACGATCAACGCCGACAGTAGGGCGATACCCACGAGTTGATACCGAGCGGGGTCGAACGAGCGCCCGAACTCTGGCGGTCGAGGCGGTTGTGGGCCGTCCTTGCGCGCCATGTCACCCCCTCCGGCCCGCACCGGGGCCTGGCGCGAGCATAGGCGTGAGGGGCGCGATCTCCGGGTACGGACGTGCAGGGGCTCGATGCGGACGTACCCTGGGGCGGGAGGTGCCACACGTGAGCCGCGCGTTCGTCAAGGAAGACGCCGACGCCGAACCCGTCGTCGTGCCGCCCCGCGCACCGCTGCCCGAAGGGGTTCCGAACCTGGTGACCGCCGCGGGGTTGCGCGCGCTGGAGGACGAGCGAGAGCAGGTCGAGCACGACCTCGAGCGCGTGCGGGCCGCCGCCGATGCCCGGGCGGTGGCATCGGCTGCGGGCCGACTCGAAGACCTGCGCGCGCGGATCGCCACGGCCCAGGTCGTGCCGCCACCGCCACCGGGCGGGGACGAGGTGGTCTTCGGCGCCTCGGTGGAACTCCGCCGCCAGGGTGGCCGGTCGGTGCGCTTGCGCATCGTCGGTGTCGACGAGGCCGACCCGGCCGAGGGCAAGGTGGCGTTCCCGGCGCCGGTCGCGGCGGCCGCCTTGGGACGCCGGGTGGGGGAGAGCTTCACCGTTCGGATCGGCGATGAGGCCGTCGCGTTCGAGGTCGTGAGCGTCTCGGCCTGATCCGTTCGCGCCTGCTGGTGTCGGCCCCAGGCCGTCATCCGTCGCAGGTCGAGCGCAGCGTCCGGGCCGGCGCGCCCGGCATCTGTGGATGCGGAGCCCGTCGCCGTGCCATCCTCGGTACCGACCCGACCGAGGAGACCCCTTGACCACCGCCACGGCCCGACCGTCCGCCGAGTTCCGCGTCGACACCGCCCACGTGTACGACCGCCGTGGGCCGCGGCGTTGGGTGCTGTCGCACGTCGGCCGCTACCCGGGCCTGCTGAGCCTGTTCTTCCTCGGCAGCTTGGGCGTGAGCGTCCTCGCGTCGGCCGTCCCGCGCCTCACAGGGGTGGCGTTCGACGAGGTGCTGAAGACGAGCCCCGATGGGGGTCGCCTCACGATGGTGGCGGTCGCCGTCCTCGTGGCCGTCCTCGTGCGCGGCGCCTTGGACCTGGCCAACGCCTTCGCGATCGAGACGCTGGCGCAGCGCACCGAGCGCGACGCGCGCGAGGAGCTCTACCTGGCGCTCTTGGGCAAGAGCCAGACGTTCCACGAGCGCCAGCGCGTGGGCGACGTGATGGCGCGCGCGACGAACGACGTGCGGCAGCTCAACGGGATGATGAACCCGGGGGTGGCGCTGATCACCGAGTCGCTGCTGGGCCTGGTCGTGCCGCTGGTGTTCATCGCGCTGCTCGATCCGAGGTTGTTGGTGGCGCCGTTGGCGTTCGTGGCCACGTTCGCGGTCGCGCTGCGCCTCTACTTGCACCAGCTCAACCCGGTCACGGCCGCCCAGCGGCACGCCTTCGGGGAGCTGAACGCCGGACTGAACGAGGTGATCAGCGGGATCGAGGTGGTCAAGTCCGCGGCCCAGGAGCCGGCAGAACGGCGTCGCTTCATGACGAACGCGCGTCGGTACCGCGACCTGTTCGTGCGCCAAGGGCTGGTCCAGGCCCGCTACCTGCCCCTGCTGCTCATCGCCATCGCGTTCGCGGGCGCCTTCGCCCACGGGCTCGTGCTGGTGGCCGACGGGGAGCTCACCACCGGCGACCTGATCGCCTACATGGGCCTGGTGGGGGTCCTGAGGTTCCCCGCGTTCATCTCGATCTTCACGTTCTCGCTCGTGCAGCTCGGTCTCGCCGGCGGGCGGCGCATCCTCGAGCTCATGCAGGCCGAGACCGAGCTCGACGAGAACCCGGCCGGTCACGTCGCGCCGCTGCGTGGCGAACTCGAGTTCCAGGACGTGTCGTTCGCGTACGGGGGCTCACAGCCCGGTCAGAGCGGGCTGTCGAACGTGTCGTTCCGGGTTCGGCCCGGCCAGACCGTGGCCATCGTGGGGACCACCGGTTCGGGCAAGAGCACGCTCGTGAAGCTCGTGAACCGCATCTACGACGTCACGTCGGGGCGCGTGCTGGTGGACGGGATCGACGTGCGCGACTGGAACCTGGCTTCGTTGCGCTCGCAAATGTCGGTGATCGAGCAGGACGTCTTCCTGTTCGCGCGCAGCGTCGAGGAGAACATCGGCTTCGGCCTCGGCGCGGACGTCGATCGCGAAGGGGTGGTGGCCGCGGCGCGAGCCGCCCAGGCCGACGGCTTCATCGAACGCCTGCCCGACGGCTACGCGACGGTGATCGGGGAGCGTGGGGCCACGCTCTCGGGCGGTCAACGACAGCGGTTGGCCATCGCCCGCGCCCTGCTGACCGACCCCCGCGTCCTGGTCCTGGACGACGCCACCAGCGCGGTGGACAGCGAGACCGAGGACGCCATCCAACGCGCCATCCACGCCGTTCTCGAGGGCCGCACCACGCTCCTCATCACCCACCGGCTGGCACAGATCCGACGCGCCGACCACGTGATCCTGCTCGACCGCGGCAGCGTCGTGGACCAAGGGCGTCACGCCGAGCTGCTCGAACGCAGCGCGCCCTACCGGCGCATCTTCGGGAGGACGTGACGTGGGCTTCGTGATGGACGGCATCTCGGCCGAGGGCTACGACCGCAGCTACTCCGACGGCGCGTTGTTGCAGCGCATCGGGCGTTACTTCCGGCCGCACCTGCCGGTCATGTTCCTCGTGGGCGGCGCCATCCTCGGCACCGCCGCGCTGGACGCGTTGCTCCCGATCCTCGTGTCCGCGGGCGTCGATCGGATCGCTCAGGACGGCTTCGACCGGGCCACCCTCTGGGCGCGCGCCGGCGGCCTCATCGTGGCGATCCTGGCGTCGGGCGTGCTCTCCTGGACGTTCAACTTCATCCGACAGTGGCTCACGGCGCGGGTGGTGGGCGACGTCGTGCTCACGCTGCGCGAGGACGCGGTGGACGCCGTCCTGGCACGAGATCTGTCGTTCTACGACGAGTTCTCGACCGGCCGCATCGTCAGCCGGGTGACGTCGGACACGCAGGACTTCTCGAACGTGGTCACGCTGACGCTCAACCTGATCGCCCAGGTGCTGCAGGTGGGCATCCTCGTGGGCGTCCTGCTCTTCATCGACGTCCGGCTGGCGCTCATCGCGTTGACCATCGCGCCCTTCATCGTGGCCGCGGCGCTGGCGTTCCGGCGCATCGCTCGCTTCGTCACGCAGCAGGCGCGGCGGGTGCTCGCCGAGGTGAACGCCAACGTCCAGGAGTCGGTGACGGGCATCTCGGTCGCCAAGGCGTTCCGTCAGGAGGCCGCCACGTACCGCCGCTTCCAGGAGGTCAACGCCCGCTCGTACCGTCTCAACCTGCGCCAGGGCCTGGTGTTCTCGTCGATCTTCCCGGTGCTGGGCACCATCGCCGGGGTCGGCACCGCGCTGGTGCTCCTCTTCGGGGGTCGCTCGGTTCTGGGCGGCGACGTCTCGGCCGGCGAGTGGTACCTGTTCGTCCAGGCCGTCGCGCTCTTCTGGTTCCCGCTCACGAGCATCGCCTCGTTCTGGAGCCAGTTCCAGCTGGGCCTCTCGGCCAGCGAACGCGTGTTCGCGCTCGTCGACGCCGAGCCGCGCGTGGTGCAGCGCGACGACCACCGCGTGGGGGCGCTGGCGGGGCGCATCGAGTTCCGGGGGGTCGACTTCGCCTACGTGCCCACCGAACCCGTCCTACGGGACTTCGACCTGACGATCCGGGCCGGCGAGACGGTGGCGCTGGTCGGCCACACCGGGGCGGGCAAGTCGAGCCTAGGCAAGCTCGTGGCCCGGTTCTACGAGTTCCAGGCGGGCACCATCCTGGTCGACGGGATCGACCTGCGCACGCTCGACCTGGCCGCCTACCGGCGCCAGGTGGGCATCGTGCCCCAGACGCCGCTCCTGTTCCGCGGCACCGTCAAGGAGAACGTGCGCTACGCCCGCCCGGACGCCGGCGACGCCGAGGTCGAGGCGGCGGCGCGCGCGGTCGCGGGCGGCGACTGGCTCGACCTGCTGCCGCGTGGTCTCGATACCGACGTCACCGAGGGCGGGCGCGGCTTGTCGATGGGCCAGCGTCAGCTCGTGGCCCTGGCCCGGGTGCTGCTCCAAGACCCCACCGTGCTCATCCTCGACGAAGCGACCGCCAGCGTCGACCCGTTCACCGAAGCGCTCATCCAAGAGGGGCTCGAGGTGGCGCTCGCCGGCCGCACGGCGCTGGTGATCGCCCACCGCCTGTCGACCGTCCGCCGCGCCGACCGGATCCTGGTCCTGCAGCGTGGTGAGGTGATCGAGGAAGGCACCCACGACGCCTTGATCGCGGGCGGTGGCGCCTACGCCGAGCTCTACGACACGTACTTCCGGCACCAAGCGCCCGACTACGATCCGACGGCTTCGCCGGCATGACGACAGGCGAGGCGGGACCCCGTCGACAGGCGGGACCCCGTCGTCAGGCGGGACCCCGAACGCCGGCCCGGACGCTCAGGGCCAGCCGGGGAACGCGGTGCCGTTGGGCACCGCCATCGCCTGCACACGAACGCGCATCGGGAGGTAGGAGGCCAGCGTCGCGTCGTCGGGCGCCGCCCCCGATCCGGGCAACGGACCATCGAGCGGCATACCGTCGGCGCGGCGGGCGACGGCCATGACGCTCTGGATCCCGCGCTGCCATGCGACGGCGCCGAAGCCGGAGAGCGCGGACCAGTCCTGGCGCGCTTCGTAGACGCCGGGCTCGGTGAGCGTGAGCAGTCCCGGCGCGGTGCAGGCCGGGCTGACGCTGATGTCGTCCGGCACGAGGCACAGCTGGTACTGGACCGGCGCATCGCTCGGCTTGTCGAGGACCTCGATGCGCACGTGCATCACGTCGTTCGTGAAGGCACTCAGGTCGTTGGTCAGCCACGGCGTGTTCACGAACCGGACCGCTCCCGACCCACCCACGCTGCCGCGCGGGTGATCCAGGACCTGGTTCACGAGGAGGATCCCACCCGGCACCGCGACCGGTGCGGCGGCGGCCGCGGCCTGGACCGCCGCCGCCGCCCGCGCCCGTTCCGCCTCGGCCGCCGCTTCGGCGCGCGCGGCGGCTTCCGCGCGTGCGGCCGCCTCGGCCTCGGCGCGCGCCGCCGCCTCGGCCTCGGCGCGCGCCGCCGCTTCCGCCGCACGTCGTGCGGCCGCTTCGGCTTCTTCCCGTGCGGCCGCTTCGGCCTCCCGTTGGGCGGCGGCTTCGGCTTCTGCTTGGGCGGCGGCTTCGGCCGCCTGTCGGGCTGCTTCCTGCTCGGCCGCGACCCGGGCGGCCTCTTCGGCTCGCGCGCGCGCGGCGGCCTCCTCGTCGGCGCGCGCGGCCGCAGCGGCTTCGGCCGCGGCCGCCTCACGGGCGGCGGCCTCGGCGCGGGCGGCGGCTTCGGCTTCGGTCTCGGCCACCCGCACGCGCTCCGCCTCCCGGGCGCGCGCCTCGGCTTCGGCCTGGGCTGCGGCGGCGGCTTCGGCGTCGGCCCGTGCGGCCGCTTCAGCCTCGGCCTGCGCCGCCGCTTCGGCTTCGGCCTGCGCCGCCGCTTCAGCCTCGGCCTGCGCCGCCGCTTCGGCTTCGGCGCGGGCACGCGCCTCGGCCTCGGCCTGAGCCCGTGCTCGGGCGTCGGCATCGGCTTGCGCCAACGCCAAGGCCCGCGCTTGCTCGGCCGCCAAGAGATCCTCACTCCGGGCAAGCGCGGCCGCATGCGACGCGTTCTCGGGCTCGAGTGCGACCGCCCGTTCGAAGCGGGCGATGGCCGTGGTCAGGTCGCCGCTCCTCAGGGCCGCTTCGCCGAGCCCGGCGACGGCGGCCGCGTCGCTGGGGGCGAGCTCGAGGACGCGTTCGTAGTACCTCGCCGCGTCCGCGGCGCGGCCGAGCTGCAGGCTCACGGCGCCCGCCGCGCGCCAGGCGTCGAGGTAATCGGGCCGCAGCGTGGCAGCCTCTTCGAACCGTTCCAAGGCCGTGGTCAGCGCGCCGGCGCCGCGGGCTTCGACGCCGGCGTCGTACGCCGCCGACGCTTCGGGGCCGTAGAGCGCGGTCTGGCGAGCCGCGACGAGCTCGTCCTGCAGATCGGGCACCCGGCCCGCGAGGGCCTCGAGGTAGGGCAGGGCCTCGACCATCTGGTCGCGCTCGAGGTACAGCCGTGCCAGACGCGTGTTGGCTCCCAGGTCCGACGGATCGATCTCGAGGACGGTCTCGAGGTACGTCTGCGCTTCGGCACGCCGTCCCGCGTCGAACGCGGCGTACCCCATCCAGATCGCCACCTCGAGCAACTGCCGTCGCACCGACGCGTCGAGCGTGCCCCCTGACGCGCGGTATTGCTGCCAGGCGCTCCAGGAGCGCGCGTAGAAGCCGACCTGGAGGTAGGCCTGAGCCAAGAAGCGCTGGGGTGCGGGATGCTCGGGGGCCAAGCGGGCCGCTTCACGACCGGCCTGAAGCGCGTCGGCCCACAACGGTCGATCTGCCGAGTGCCTCGTGTACGTCGTGAGCGCTTGGCTGGCAAGGTCCTGCGCACGCCGCAACTCGGCGGCGGCGGTCTCGGGCAGCGACTGCGCGACGGCGAACGGGGTGATGGCGAGAGAGACGAGCAGCACGCGCACCGTCACGGCGAGTCGGGCACGCCACGTGTTCGGTGCGGTTCGACGGTCCACCCTGCATGCTACCCGAGCACGATGAGGGCCCCGTCGCGTCGGCTCACGAACATCGTGTCGGAGCGAACTACGATCGGGCGGTAGGCTTCGGCCGAGAGGCGGTGTTCATGCGGGTGTTCGAAGGTGTCCGGAAGCGCTGGTGGGTCGCGTTGATCCTGTTGGTCGCGATCGCGTTGCCGATCGTGGTCGTCCAAGGCCAAAGCGGTGGGGATTGGCGGACGGGCGCGGTGGAGGACCTGTCGGCGGGGGGCCTGGACACGGGCTTCCCCGACGGCTCGTTCTTGGCCGAGGAGTCGTTGACCGGGTACCAGGCGGCGGTTCTCGTGTCGCGCTTGCTGGAGCAGGTCGGCCAACGCACCGGCTGTCCGGACCCGCTCGAGGGGGCGCAAGCCGGGGCGACGTTCGTCGACGTTCCGAGCGATCACTGGGCCGCCGCCGCGGTCGCCGACATGGCAGCGCTCGACGTCGGGGAGGCTTTCCCCGACGGCTCCTTCGACGGCGATGCGTACCTGTCCGGCTACCAGACGGCGTTGCTCCTGTCGCGCGCGCTGGCCGTGGTCGACGCCAGCGTGGCGTGCGGGGAGCGCGTGAGCGACGCCGAGCTGTCGGCCGTCCGCGCCGAGTTCGCCGCGCTTCGGGCCGACGTCGAAGCGGGCGCGCTGGTCGGCCCCGCCGGCCCCGCCGGTCCGGCGGGCCCCGCTGGTCCCGCTGGCCCCGTTGGGCCGGCGGGTGAGGCCGGGCTCGCGGGCGCGGTCGGGCCGATGGGTCCAGTCGGTCCAGCGGGCCCGGAGGGTGCGGCGGGTGAGCCGGGCGCGGTGGGACCGGTCGGTCCCGCGGGCGCGGTCGGGCCGATGGGTCCCGCCGGTCCCGAAGGGGCGATCGGCCCCGTGGGCGCCATGGGTCCCGCCGGCCCTGCGGGCCCGGCTGGTCCCGCCGGTGCGGTCGGCGCGGCGGGCACGGCCTGCTGGGATCGCGATGGAGACGGACTCGCCGGCATCGAGGAGGACGTGAACCTCGACGGTGACGTCGATGCGAGTGACTGCGTGGGAGCGCCGGGTCCCAGCGGCCCCGTCGGTCCCATCGGTCCGGCAGGGCCCACGGGCCCCGCGGGCGCGGACGGGGGTACGGGTCCGATCGGGCCGCAAGGCGAGACCGGTCCGCAGGGTGAGCAGGGTCTGCAGGGCGAGCGCGGTCCGATCGGTCTGGTGGGTCCGCAAGGCGAAGCCGGTCCGCAGGGCGAGCAGGGTCCGATCGGCCCGGTGGGGCCACAAGGCGAGCCGGGCGTGGCGGGCGAGCAAGGTCCGATCGGTCCAGTGGGTCTACAAGGTGAACAGGGTCCTGTCGGTCCGGTCGGACTCACCGGAGCGACGGGTGCGGTCGGACCTGTGGGGCCGAAGGGTGATACGGGTGCGGTCGGACCTGTGGGGCCGAAGGGTGATACGGGTGCGGTCGGACCTGTGGGGCCGAAGGGTGATACGGGTGCGGCCGGCGCGACGGGGCCGAAGGGTGATACGGGTGCGCCTGGCGCGACGGGGCCGAAGGGTGATACGGGTGCGCCTGGCGCGACGGGGCCCAAGGGTGACAAGGGAGACACGGGGCCGCAGGGACCGCAGGGCCCGCAGGGTCCCCAGGGCGAGCCGGGCGACTGCGGCTGCCTCTAGCGAGGCGTGCGGGCGCCCTCGACGAGGGCGCCCGCGCTCCTCGTCGACACCCATCCTTCTCGCAGGGAACGGCGGCAAGCCTGAGGTGATGGCGGCCACGCTTGGCCGCTGTCCATGCCCGCACCACCCGACCACGCTTCGTGGTCGGGTGGTGCCGTCCTGAGGCCCTCACTCGATCCGGTCGGCTTCCCGGCGCGGTCGCCACGGGGCACAGACGCGATCCCCCTCGCTGGCTAGGCTTGTCGCGAGGAGATGTCCCTATGCGAATGACCAAGCGATCACGCTTTCGCTGGATCGCCGCTTGGGTCCTCTTGATCGCGGTCGCTGTGCCGGTCGTGGTCGTGCAGGGTCAGAGTGGTGGCGATTGGCGCACCGGTGCGGTCGAGGAGCTGTCGACCGCGGGTCTGGACACCGGTTTTCCCGACGGCTCGTTCCTGGCAGAGGAACCATTGACCGGTTACCAGGCGGCCGTTCTCGTGTCGCGGCTCCTGGATCAGGTCGGCGAACGGACCGGCTGCGACGACCCGTTGGTGGGGCTGTCCGAGCCCGAGGCGGAGTTCGCCGACGTACCCCCCGATCACTGGGCAGCGGGGGCCGTGGCGCAAGTCGCGGCCTTGGGCGTCGCGGAGGCCTTCCCCGACGGGACCTTCGACGGCAACGCGTACCTGAGTGGGTACCAGACCGCCCTGCTGATGGCGCGTACGCTCTCGGTCGTCCAGGCGCGGGTCGCCTGTGGCGAGCGGGCGAGCGAGGCGCAGTTGGCATCGCTGCAGGCCGAGCTCGAGGGCCTGCGTGAGGTGGTCGCGACCGTCGACCTGCCCCGCTTGCGCGACGACGTCGAGGCCCTGCAGGTCGTGGTGGACGAGAACGCGTTGGCCACGATGCGCACCGACGTCGCCGACCTGCGCCAGGCGCTCGACGAGGGCGACCTCGTGGGTCCCCCCGGGCCGCCTGGGCCCGCCGGGCCGGCCGGCGAGCCTGGCCCGATCGGCGAGATGGGTCCCCCGGGTCCCGTGGGACCCGAGGGCCCGTCAGGTCCCCCGGGACCGATCGGCGATCTCGGTCCGGTGGGGCCGGAGGGGCCGGAAGGTCCCATCGGACCCGTGGGCCCGGTCGGTCCCATCGGTGCGACGGGTGCGCCCGGTGAACCGGGCGAGGACGGGATCGCCTGTTGGGATCAGGACGGCGACGGCGCACTCGACATCGAAGAGGACCTGAACCTCGACGGGAACTGGAACGCCGAGGATTGCGTCGGCCCGCCCGGTCCGATCGGTCCGGTCGGCCCCGAAGGTCCGGCTGGCCCCGCTGGACCCGCCGGTGACGACGGTGCTACGGGACCGGTGGGTCCCGTGGGTGCGCCCGGCCCCGAAGGCCCCGTCGGCCCCATGGGTCCCCAGGGCGAGCAGGGTCCCCAGGGCGAGCCGGGTCCGCAAGGTGAGCCGGGGCCCCAGGGCGAGGAAGGGCCCGCCGGACCGATCGGGTTGGTCGGTCCCCAGGGCGAACAGGGTCCTCCCGGCGACACGGGTCCGCAGGGCGAGCAAGGACCTCCCGGTCCCGTCGGCCCACAGGGACCGGCCGGTGAGGACGGCGCCGATGGTGCGCGCGGTCCGATGGGACCCCCCGGTCCCCAGGGTGAAGAGGGTCCGGCGGGCGAGGACGGTGCTCCGGGCGAGCGGGGTCCGGCTGGTCTTCCGGGCCCGCAAGGTGAGACCGGTCCGGCTGGCCCGCGTGGCCCCGATGGCCCGCAAGGCGAGACGGGGCCGGCCGGTCCCGCAGGGCCCAAGGGCGACACGGGCGATGAGGGTCCAACCGGACCGCGCGGCCCGGTCGGTCCGCAGGGCGAGACGGGCGAAGACGGCCCGGCCGGCCCGAAGGGCGACACGGGCGACACGGGTCCGGAGGGACCCCGTGGTCCCGAGGGTCCACAGGGCGAGACGGGTCCTCGCGGCCCGGAAGGTCCGCAGGGCGACACCGGCGACGCGGGTCCGACCGGTCCGAAGGGTGACACCGGCGACACGGGTCCAGCTGGACCCAAGGGTGACACCGGCGACACGGGTCCAGCTGGACCCAAGGGCGACACGGGTGACGAAGGGCCGCAAGGACCGGCGGGTCCGGAAGGTCCCGAGGGCCCGCGCGGTCCCGAGGGTCCCCAGGGCCCGCAGGGCGAACCGGGTGAGGACGGGGCGGACGGCGTCTGCACCTGCGACGGCGGCTGACCGGCCCCGGGCGAGGACCGGTCACCGGGGGGCGTGTCAGCCCGGGGCGGGTCCTCCCCCTGCCTCGGGCAGCCCGCGGCCCCGTGACACGGCGCCTTCGCCGACGACGAAGAAGCGCAAGGGCCAAGCACGGGCGGGCTGGGTCCGTGACATCCCGATCCGCGGCGACACGGCGATCTCCTCCGGCGCGACCGGCGCTCCCGGTTCGAGCCACAGCGGCTCACGGTTCAGCGGGTGGCCGTCGTGGTGGGCTTCGATCCCGAAGGCCTTGGTCAGGTTGCCGGGTCCTCGCGCCAAGGACGCGTCGTCGGCGTCCGCGCCCCGGCGCTCGCGCAGCGCCTCGAGCCCGCTCAGGGGTCGCACCGCACGGATGAGCACCGCTTCGGGCGTGACCTCGTCGCGGGTCACCACGTTCAAGCACAAGTGGATGCCGTAGATCCGGTACACGTAGGCGTGGCCCGCCGGGCGATACATCGAGGCGACGCGCGGGGTGCGTCGGCCATGGAAGCTGTGGGCGGCCGGGTCGCGCAACCCCAGGTAGGCCTCGGTCTCCACGATGCGGCCGCTCGCGTGTCGACCGTCGTCCGCCACGACGTGCAACGCCGCGCCCAGCAGCGCCTGCGCCACCTCCACGGTGGACGCTTCCGGGTCGAACGCCCACCGCGGCCGGTGGGCGCCGATCAAGCGACCACCCGACCGAGGACGATGGCGTTGCGCAGGCCACCCGTGACCACCCGGCGCACGTGCCGCACCTCGAGACCCGGCATGTCGGTCAACGCGTCGGGGCGTGGGTAGAGGAGCGCGACGTCCCAGCCGGAGGCCGTGCGCAGCAGGCTGCGGAGCAGGTCGTCGGCGCTGCCGCCGACCGCACGCGCGCCCTTGCCGTACGGCGGGTTCGTGAGGAGCAGCGGCCGGTGCGCGGCGCTCCGACATGCGATCTCGGCGAGGTCGAGGTCCTGCGCTCGCGCGACGGCCACGTCGGCGGCCTCCCCGAGCCCGGCGGCTCGCAGGTTGTGACGGGCCACGCGCACGGCGGCGGGGTCGACGTCACGCGCGACGTACGCACCGGTTCCGGCGGCGGGCGCGGCGCGCTCGGCGTCGGCTCCCGTCACGCGCCGGGCGTGCGCGAACCGTGTGTCCTTCCAGGCGGGCGACGCCTCGAACGGGAAGCGCAGCCGTCGACCCGGCACGACGCCGAAGGCGACCTCGAGCGCTTCGCCGATGAGCGTTCCGGACCCGCAGAACGGGTCCACCACGAGATCGTGGGCGCTGACCTCGGCGAGGTCGACCAGGGCGGCGGCCGTGGTCTCGCGGATCGTGGTGGTCGTGACCCAGCGGTCGCCCGCCCGTCGGTGCAGCGGCCCCCCCAGGTCGAGGCTGACACGAGCGCGATCGTGATGCAGGTGCAGGCGGAGCGTCAGTGCAGGCGCGTCCTCCGCCTCGGTCTCCAGGCCCTGGGCCAGCAGGGTACGACGGAGCGTGCGTTCGAGGCCGGCATCGTCGCGCAGGCGCGACTTGGTCGACGAGACCCGCACCGTCGTCGACGAGCGCACGGGCAGCCAGAGCCACCAGCGGACGCGGGTCAAGTGATCGTGCAACATCGGGACCGTGGCCGCGGCCGCGGCCGCGAGCAGTTCGATCCGCACCGTCTCGGCGAGGCGGAGGCCGAGCAGGGCTGCGTAGACGGTGTCGAACGGGCCCGTGAAGCGGACGCCCCCGCGGCGGCGGGCGACGTCGGCGACGTCCGTCAGTCGCGCCACGTCCGCCTCCAGGAGGTCCTCGACGCCCAGGGCACACGTGGCCTCGAAGACGTGACGTTCGGGCCACACCTGCCGCTTCAAGGCTCGGGCTCGAGCAGCTTCGCTCACCGGCACGGTGACCATCGCGACCTCCTCGGCCCATCGTACGAGCGGCAGTCCTAGGTGCCGGTGAGGTGGCGGCGAAGCCGTGCCCTGACCCGGCCTCCATGAACGTGGCGTGTGCTACCATTCGCACGCGATAGGGACGAATGTCCCGTCACGCACACCTCGACGAAAGGTCGCAGAACCATGACACGAATCGCCGTCCTACTCGCTACGGTCCTCACCCTCTCGGTCGCGTTCGCTCAAGCGCCCGCCTACTTCGTTCACGCCGACATGGTCCGCGGCGCCCAGGGCGCCCAGGGCGCCGTCTGCGTGGCCAACGCGGTCTTCAACCCTGGTGAGTGGGTCATCTTCCGGGCGGTCGTCTACGACGCCGCGACAGGCGAGGAGCTCCGGCACGAGCAGATCGCGGAGCTCGGCCTCACCGCCACCGTCACGGTCGACGGCGTGGGCGACATCGAGATGTTCTACCCTCCCATGGAAGAAGGCGCGCCGCCCGCCATCTCCTTCTTCCGCGGCCCGTGGCCGATTCCGGAAGACATGGCGATGGGTGAGTACAGCTGGAACATCGAGGTCCAGGACGCCGAAGGCCATTCCGTCACGTTCACCCCGATCGGCCAGGGCGCCGGACTCAGCTCGATCACCATCCTCGCCGGCCAGTAGCCGCCGCGCGAAGCCTCGGGCGCGTCGGACCGGGTGATCCCCGGACCGGCGCGCCCGTTTCGCGTCGACCAGGAAGGTCGTTCCCAAGATGCGTGTCCCCCTGATCGCCCTCGCTCTGACGTTCTCCCTCGCGCTCGCCCAAGGTCAGCTCACGCTCGAGCCCACCGAGGGCATCGTCGGCACCGAGGTGGTCGCGACGATCACCGGCGCCGTGCCGGGTACCACCGTCGACGTCGTCTGGATGAGCGCCGAGGCCGACTGGAACGTCGCCGACGGCCGCTTCCTCGGCGTCACCGCCGAGGAGACGCGCGACGTCGTCGGCACCGCCACCGTCGCCGATGACGGCACGGCCACCACGGCGTTTCGTGTCCCTGAGGACTTCGGCTACGTCCACAACGTGTTCGTGGAGTCGGCGGGCGAGCAGGTCGCCCGTGGCGGCTTCATCGTGGTGCCGAACCTGACGATCTCACCGATGTCGGGCCCGGTCGGCACACCGATCACCATGACGATGACGGGCGTCGGCTACCGCTTCTGGGAGATCGCCTGGCACGTCCTGTACGACGGCGCCCACGCCGGCATGCTCACCGCGATCACCACCCAGGGCACCGCGGTGGCGACCATCCCGGCCACCGGTGCCCTCGGTCTCCACACCATCCAGGCGCTCTCGGGCACCCACCCGGTGCCGTACCTGAACCAACAGCAGTCGCCCAACTACAAGCCCGCCGTTCCCACGGTGGTGCACCAGATGTTCGAGATCACCGAGGGCGACGCGGTGCTGCCGCCCGCTCCCGAGGCGCAGACGTTGCCGCGCCTCGCCGCCGACGAACCGTCTTCGACCGGCGCCCGCCTCTGGGCCGACCTACGTTCGGGTCCGGTCGACAGCCCGATCGCGTTGCGCGGCGCCGGCTTCCCCGCCAACTCGGCCGTGCGCCTCGTGCTCGAGTCGGTGCGCGGCAACCGCATCAGCGGTGGCGGCTGGGAGGTCGTCGAGCGCGACTTGGGCGAGGTGCAGACCGACATGGACGGCGACTTCGCGCACACCCTGGCGACCCCCGACGACCTCGGCGGCGAGCACGTCGTGTACGCGCGCGCCGATGGCGTGGAGGCGACCTTCACCTACACCATCACGCCCAGCGTGAGGCTCGTCACCCCGTCGGTGGTGGGACCCGGCGACGACGTCACCGTCGTGCTCAAGGGCGTCGGCTGGACCGAGACGGCCAACATCTACACCGTGCTGCTCGACAACGGCTACCTGGGTTACGGCTGCGGGTTCAACAGCCAAGGGGACGTGACGATCCACCTCAAGGCGCCGGGCCAGTCAGGCGTGCACTTCCTGTCGTTCTACCCGGCCATCTACCAGGGTGAGGTGACGGGTCCCGGCGCCCCAGCGACGCCCGACGCCAACGCCACCTACCTGCAGGTGCCGATGCTGCACGCCGAGGACCATCCCGGCGAACGGTTGCCCGCCATGCACCTGGCGTTCGAGGTCCGTCAACCCTGAGCGAAGGCGGTGACGGCCATCGACCCGAGCACCGGGACCCGCGATCGACGCGGGTCCCGGTGCTCGTCTTACGTCATGCCAAGGTGGCGGCCGCGCGCTCGAGCCGATCGCAGCCGTCGTCGATGAGGTCCGCGGTGACGTTGAGCATCGGGGCGATGCGCATCACGTTGCCGTAGCGGCCACCCTTGCCGACGAGCAGGCCCTCGTCGCGAGCGGCGTTCAGCAGGGCGGTGGCGCGGGCGGCGTCGGGCTCGTGCCCGCCGGCCTGCACGAGCTCCAGCCCCTGCATGAGCCCCATGCCGCGCACGTCGCCGATCCAGGCGTGCCGTTCCTGCAGCGCCTCGAGCCGTCGGCGCAAACGCCCGCCCTGGGCTTCGGCGTTCTCCCACAGCCGGTGACGCTCGACGTAGCTGATCGTGGCGAACGCCTGCGCCATCGCCACCGGGTTGCCCCCGAACGTCGACAACGTCAACCCGCGCACCGACTCGGCGACCTCGGGCGTCATCACGGTCGCGCCCACCGGGGCGCCGTTGGCGATGCCCTTGGCGAACGTGATCACGTCGGGTTCGACGCCCCAGTGCTCGATCGCGCACCAGTGTCTACCGGTCCGGCCCCAGCCGGTCTGCACCTCGTCGATGATGAGCAGCCCGCCGGCTTCGCGCACGAGCGGTTCGATCCGCCTGAAGTAGTCGGTGGGCACGACCGCGAAGCCGCCCACGCCCTGGATCGGCTCGGCCATGAACGCCGCGATCTTGCCGTCGGTGGACGTCGCCAGGAAGTCGGCGAAGTCGTCGACCAGGAAGTCGAGGTAGGCGTCCTCGCTCATGCCCGCCGGGCGCCGGTACAGGTTGGGGCTGCGTACCTGCTTGATGTGGCCGTCGTAGACGCCACCCTGCTTCCAGTTCGAGTGCGCGGTCATGGCCATCATGGCGCCGCTCCGGCCCGCGTAGGCGTGTCGCAGCGAGACCACGTCGCGGTGTCCGGTGTGCGTGCGCGCGGCCAGGACCGCCATCTCGTCGGCCTCGGTGCCACTGTTGGTGAAGAACGACACCTTGAGGCGCCCGGGCGTGAGCTCGGCCAGCTTCTCCGCGACGCGCACGGTGATCTCGTTGAGGTATAGGGTGCTGGTGTGCCCCGCGCGGCGCATCTGGGCGGCGGTGGCAGCGACCACCTCGTCGTTGGCGTGTCCCACCGAGACGGTGAGGATTCCGCCGAAGAAGTCGAGGTACCGGTGACCCTCGATGTCCCACACCCAGTCGTCCTTGGCGTGATCCACGGCCAACGGCCGCTCGCCGTAGTACAACATCTGGCTCTGGACGGGCAGCAGGAACTCCCGCTGGCGCGCGAGCAACGAGCTCGTGGCGGTCGTCGAGCCGGGCGGTGCGACGCGGGTGGCGCTGTCGACGGACATGGCATCCTCCTGAGCTTTCGCGTTGCGGGCACGATCGACGCGGGCTGGGAGGTCCACGATAGCGCGGGCGACGGCCGCGCGTGGGCGGCGCGCCCTCGTCCGCGACACGCCGCGGCCCGGTGTGCGGGCCCGTCGTCCGGGTCAGTCGCCCCAGTCCGTCGTCGCCCGCTGCGACCTCGGCGGCGTAGCGTCCTTCCTCGCTTCGGCGGCTGCGCCCGTGGCCGCGGAACGACCGAGGGCGCGAGCGCTCACGTCGCCGACGAGCACCGGGCTGGGCCGCCCGAGCCCGAAACCCTGCACGTGGGTGACGCCCAGCCCCTCGAGCGCGTCGAGCTGCGCCGGGTCTTCGATGCCCTCCGCGACGACGATGGCGTATCGGGCGGCGGCTTCGCGCACCAGCCGCGCGGTGGCCCGGTGGTCGTCCGGATCGAGCAGGCGCGCGAGGACGCTGCGATCGAGCTTGATGCCGTCCACCGGCGCGTCGATGCGCCAACGGCGCTGCAGGTCCTCGCACGTGACGTCGTCGAGGAGCACGACGTCGAGGTCGGCCCCGAGGACCGCCAGGCTCGACCAGAGTCCCGCGAGGTCGCGGTAGCGCTGCTCGGTCAGCTCGACGATGAGACGGCCGCGGACGGCGGGCAAGAGGGCCTCGAGGAGACGCACGACCACCGGGTGCGTCACCTGCCGCGGGCTGAGGTTGACGCTCAAGCGCGCGCCCGGCTCGACCTGAAGCGACTCGGCCGCGTGTTGCACGGTGAACTGGGTGAAGGCGGGCAGCCGGACGGGGGCCAACCAGTAGGGAAGCACGTCGAGCGGGCCGCGAACGGTGCCGTCGGGTAGGTGCCAGCGGACGAGGGCCTCGTGCCAACCGTCGACGCCGTCATGGAGCGCCACGACCGGCTGGAACTGGAATCGCAGCGCGTCGAGCGGGACGATCGGTACGGGAGATCTGGGGGGTTCGCGCATGGGGAAGGGGCGTTCGCGATCGAGCGAACACCCCGGACTCACCTTCTTCGGCGTAGCAGCGCCGACGGGTTCGACCCTGCCTCAGCCGGCGTCGTACTGACCGGGCTTGCCCGAGCTCCCCGCCATGACGATCTCGGTCGGCTGGAGCGACGCGAACGTGCCGGCGGTCAGGCCGGCGAGCGCGAGGGCGACGAGCGCGGCACGGGCGAAGGACTTGAGGTGGGTCATGGACGGCCTCCTTGGAATGAGAAGAAGGTACCGACCGGGGCGCTTCAAACCCGCTTCATGCCTCGGCGAAACGATGGTGCGGCGATGGAGCGCCCCGCTCCGTAGGCTCACGCCGTACCGAACGAGGAGGTCGTCATGACGTACGAAGAAGCGAGAGAGCGTTTGGAGGGAACCACCGACTTCCGGTTCCAGGGCGAGCAGGTCTGGATCCGCGACGTGGGCGTCTTGCAGGCCGTCGCCGCCATCCGGGATGGTGAACCGCACCCGACCGCATCGGCATGGCAGCGACCGTTGACCTGGTCGGCTCCGCAACCGAGCGCGCACGGTCGCGCTGCCTGACCGGCGCGGACAGGAAAACGCCCCGACCGCCGGGGACGGGAGCGGCTATCGTGCGCGCGTGTGGCTCCCGCGGCAACTCGACCGGATCGAGACGAGCACCCGGCCCGTGGTGCTGCAGGGCGGTGAACCGTACGGAACGCCGTACCTGATCGAGGCCCTCCGGGCGCGCCGACGCCTCGCCTGGTTCGCCCTCTCGCCGCGTGTGCACGACGATCCGATCGGCCAGGCGAACGCGCTCGCGACCGCTCTGAACGCCGTACTAGGGGCGCCGCTGTTCGCCCAAGCCCTGCCGCACGTCGCCCACCTGCGCGCGCTGCGCCACCACGCCGCCGACCTGCGTCCGCTGTGGATCGCCATGACGGCCAGCGACGCACAGTCGCCGTTGGCCCTGGACCTGCTCGAGCTTCACGGCGACGACTACCGGGTGCTCCTCGACCTGCGGGGCGCGTCCGTGCCGCAGGCGTGGCACGACCGGGCGCTGGTACTGGGCCCGTCGAGCTTGGCGGTGACGCGCGCCGAGGCGGTCCACGTGGTCCCGGGCGGCCTGGCGGAGACGGACGTCGAGGCGCTGCTCCAGCGGGCGGGCGGTCGCTTCGGCGACCTGTTGGCCGCGTCGGCACGCCTGGCTCAGCTGCCGGCCCCGACGGTGCCGTCGCCGCAGGGTCCGCTCGTGACGATCCACGACGCCGAGGCCGTCGACCCGGGGCTGGCCGTCCGCGCGCTCCAGCGCGCAGGCGACGACGTCGGCGCGCTCGAGCTGGCGGTCTTGAGCGTGCCGGAGCTCGTCGACGACCTGCTGCGACGTGCCGGACCGGCGTATCAGGAGCGTGGCCAGACGGTCCGCCTGCACCTGCTGCTGTCGGCCGTTCCGCCGCCGTACGCCACCCGCGAACGCACGCTGGAATGGCGCTTGGTGGCGTCCCTGGCGGCGGGTGAGTTGAGCGCCGTCGCCCCCGACGTGGACGCGCATCTGGCGGCATTCGACGCGCCCGACCTGCGCGCTCGGCGGGCGGGGACGCTGCCGCATCCGTCGGGCTGGAACCTGGCGGAGGAGGCGGCCCGATCACGCCGAACGCCCCTCACGGTGTGGCAGCTCGGTCGGCTGCATCCCGACCCGCTGCGCGGCATCGTCCTCTTGGAGGAGAGCGTGCGCCTGGCCGAAGAGCTGGGGACGCCGTACGAGGTGGCCCGCAACGCCGGCGCGCTCGCGGCGCGGCTGCTGCACGCCGGCGAGTTCCAACGTGCCCGAGCCTGGGCTCAATGGGCGCTGCACACGTTCGACCAGCACGAGTTGCGCGACGGCCCACGACGGTTGCTCCTGGCCAACGACCTGGCCTACGCCCGCTTGCTCACCGGTGACCTCGCCGGTCTGCGACGTGGCTTGGCCGACGCCGACCTGGCGCTCGACGGCGTGCTGCCCGACGTGGCCCACCTGTACCGCAGCACGCTGGCGGCGCTCGATTTGGCCGAAGGCCGTCCCACGGCCGCGCTGGCGCCGCTCAGGAGCGTGGTCGCCACCAGTCCGCGAAGGCATCGCGGCGAGCACGCCGTCATGCTCGTGCGGGTGCTCAACGAGCTGGGCCTGTCGGACGAGGCCGCGCAGGTGGCAGCCGACACGGTCGAACTCGGCCGCGACGCGGGCGAGCACGCCGAGCTGGTCGGGCGCCTCGCGCGCGGCATGGCGGCCGCGGTGCGCGCGAGCCCGGTCGTGGCGGCGACGCCGGTCGCGGTGGGGGGCGAGGCCGGGCAGGCGGTGCCGGCCACGAGCTTGCCGGTGCCGGCGACGAGCTTGCCGGCGCCCAGCGCCGCGACGCTCGAGGACCTGTCGGACGTCATGCACGCGCGCTCGGTCGCCGCGGAACTCAGGCTCACGGCCGCGCTCCACTACCTGTTGGCGAGCGGTGGGGCCGCCCACCACGTGCCCGCCGATCTGGCCGCCACGCTGGGCGCCGCCCACCCCGTGGCGTTGCAGGTGTTCAGCGGTCCACGCCCGGTCTTCCAGCGCGTCTGGAACGCGCTGGACCGCGGCGGACCGACGCTGCGACTCGACGTCTTCGGCGGGGTCCGGTGTCGTCTCGACGGCGAACCGATCGCGCTGCCGCCGCGTCTCGCCGAGGTGGCGCTGGCACTCGCGCTCCATCCGGCCGGCATCGGCCGCGACGCGTTGAACGACTTCCTCGTCCCACACGGCCAGCCACCCTTCACGAGCGGGGGCTTGCGCGGCCTCCTGACCCGCCTGCGCGCGCTGTTGCCCGTCAGCGACGCCCCGTACCGCCTGACGATCCCCTACGCCTGCGACGTCCAGGAGATGCGCGAGCACCTGGCCGCCGGCCGGGCGCGCGACGCCATCGCCGCGTTCCGAGGCGCGCCGCTCCCGACCAGCGCCGCTCCTGGGGTCGAGGAGCTGCGTGCCGAGCTCGAGGAGCAGCTCCGTCAGGTCGCGCTGATCGGCGCGGACGCCGACGTCCTGTTCGAACTCGCCGAGCGGTTGGGCGACGATCTCGAGCTGTGGGAGGCGTGCGCCGACGCGCTGCCACCCGGCGACCCACGGCTGGCTCTGGCTCGTGCCCGACGACGTCGGCTGCGCGACGAGTACCGCGCCCGCGAACTGCGGCCAGGGACCATGTAGCGGTCGTCGGCGACGCCGACGGCCGTCGACGCGAGTGCCGTCCGGGCGCGACGGTCGCCGCCACACCGTAGATTGGGCCCATGGACGCGAACGCACCCCGCACCGCCGTCGCCGTCGCCGAGGGCGACGGCATCGGTCCCGAGATCTCGCAAGCCACCCGCCGCATCCTCGACGCAGCGGGCGCGCGGATCGATTGGCATCCCATCGTCCTCGGTTACCAGGCCTACTTGGAGGGCGTCGCGAGCGGTGTGCCGCCCGAGGCCTGGGAGGCGATCCGCCGCCACAAGGTGCTCCTCAAGGGGCCGATCCTGACCCCGCAAGGGGGCGGCTACAAGAGCGTGAACGTGACGTTGCGCAAGAGCCTCGGCCTCTTCGCCAACGTGCGGGAGACGAAGGCCTACGCTCCCTACGTCCCCACCCAGCATCCGGCCATGGACGTGGTGGTCGTGCGCGAGAACGAGGAGGACCTCTACGCCGGCATCGAGCACCGGCAGACCCGCGAGGTCACCCAGTCGCTCAAGCTGATCAGCCGGCCGGGCGCCGAGCGCGTCATCCGCTACGCCTTCGCTTACGCGCGCGCGTACCGGCGCAAGCGTGTCACGTGCTTCACCAAGGACAACATCATGAAGCTGACCGACGGCCTGTTCCACCGCGTCTTCGACGAGGTGGCGGCCGAGTACCCCGACGTCGTGGCCGACCACATGATCCTCGACATCGGGGCGGCGCGCCTGGCCGACGATCCCGAGGACTTCGACGTGGTGGTCACGCTCAACCTCTACGGCGACGTGCTCTCCGACATCACCGCCCAGCTCGCCGGCTCGGTGGGCCTGGCTGGTTCGGCCAACATCGGCTACGACGTGGCCATGTTCGAAGCGGTGCACGGCACCGCCCCCGACATCGCCGGTAAGGGCATCGCCAACCCGTCGGGGTTGCTCATGGCGGCGGTGCA
The DNA here is from genome assembly GCA_963839375.1 of uncultured Trueperaceae bacterium. Lineage (GTDB taxonomy): Bacteria > Deinococcota > Deinococci > Deinococcales > Trueperaceae > JAABTL01. Next base: position 31,546 of record CAWIUY010000032.1, read on the forward strand.
GATGCTCGTGCACGTGGGTCAGGCCGACGTGGCCGAGCGCGTCGAGAACGCTTGGCTGCGCACGCTCGAGGACGGCGTCCACACCGGCGACGTCTACCGTGCCGGCACCAGCCGTGAGCGCGTCGGGACCGAGAGCTTCGCGGACGCGGTGATCGAGCACCTCGGCCGGCAGCCGCGCCACCTCGCGCCCGTGACCTACGCCAAGTCGGACGTCACCATCACGCTGACGCCGCCACCGGCGGTGGAGAAGACGCGGCGGGGCGTCGACGTGTTCCTCGACTGGACCGATCACGAACGGGACCCGAACCGGCTCGGCGCGGCGCTCGAGACGGCGGCGGCCCCCAGCGGCTGGCGCCTGGAGGTGATCACCAACCGCGGGGTGCGTGTCTACCCCGGGGGGTTCCCGGAGACCTCGCGCACCGACCACTGGCGCTGCCGCTTCTTGCGCAGCGACGACGGCGTCGCCGATTTCGCGCAGGTGCTCGCGCTCCTCGCCGACGTGGACGCCGCTGGTCTCGAGGTCATCAAGACCGAGGGTCTCTACGAGTTCGATGGCGAGAAGGGGTACTCGGGCGTCCAGGGCTGAAGCGCGCGCCGTCGCGCCACAAGGGCCGAATGCCATGTGAGGATGCCCCCCCTGCGATGGTTGGGCGTAAGCTCCGTGGATGCACCTCTCTCCCCGCGACAAGGCCTTCACCCTCGCCGGCATCATGCTGGCAGTGTTCCTCGGTGCACTCGATCAGACGATCGTGTCCACGGCGCTGCCCAAGATCGTGGCGGACCTGCAAGGGGTCTCCCGCTACGCCTGGGTGGCGACCGCGTACCTGTTGGCGTCGACGGTGCTGGTGCCCATCTACGGCAAGCTCGCCGACATGTACTCGCGCAAGCGGATCGTGCTGTTCGCGATGTCGACCTTCCTGGCGGGGTCGTTCCTGTGCGGGCTGGCGGGCGAGTTCGGGGCCTTGCCGCTCCTAGGCGACGGCATGAACCAGCTCATCGTGTTCCGCGCCATCCAGGGGCTTGGCGGCGCGGGTCTGTTCTCGCTGGCGTTCATCGTCATCGCCGACCTGTTCCCGCCGCGCGAGCGCGGGCGCTACCAGGGGTTGGTGGGCGCCACCTTCGGCATCGCCAGCATCCTGGGACCCTGGATCGGCGGGCTCCTGACCGATTACGGCGGTGCGTTCATCCCCGGGGTCGAGGGGTGGCGCTGGGTGTTCTACGTCAACGTGCCGTTCGGCGCCTTGGCCGTGTGGTTCGTGGCCACGCGCATGCCGCCGTTGCGGCCCGCGGCGTCCGCTGCGCGTCTTGACGTCGTGTCCGCGGCCTTCCTGGTCGGTGCGCTGGTGCCGCTGGTGCTCGGCCTGCAGCTCGACCGCACCGTGTACCCGTGGGACGGCCCGTTGACGCTCGGGATGTTCGCCGCCGCCTTCGTGTTCGGGGTGGCGTTCGTGTTCCGCTCGCTGTCGTCGTCGAGCCCGGTCCTGGACGTGCGGCTGTTCCGCAACCGGGTGTTCGCCACCGCCAACCTGGGAGCGTTCTTCCTCGGCGCGGTGTTCCTCTCGACGATCATCTTCCTGCCGCTGTTCATGGTCAACGTGGTCGGCGTGTCCGCGACACGCGCGGGCCTGAGTCTCATCCCGCTGTCGATGGGGGCGGTCGCCGGTTCGATCTTCTCGGGTCAGATCGCCTCGCGCCTCGGACGCTACAAGGGTCTCATGATGTTCGGCGCCGTGGTGCTCCTGGTCGCCATCTTCCTCCTCTCCACGATGACCGTCGACGTGCCGTACTGGCGCGTGACCCTCTACATGATCCTGGTGGGCATCGGCATCGGGCCGGGCCTGCCGCTCTACACGTTGGCGATCCAGAACGCCATCGACCCCCGCAAGGTGGGTCAGGCGACCAGCGCCGCGCAGTTCTTCCGGCAGATCGGTGGCGCGGTCGGCGCCGCCGTCATGGGCACGATCTTGGCCACCACGTTGACCGCTGCCTTCGCCGGTCTCGGCTCCGCGGCCGCCCTCCAGGGGATCGACCCGGGTGCCTTCAGCGGGAGCGAACTGAGTTCCACCGGAGGTGCGGACATCGGCGCCTCGATCGAGGCGGCCTTCGCCGCCCAAGCCGACGAACTCGTCGCCGCCCTGGAGGACCCGGACCCGCAGGCGCTCGAGCAGGTCTTGGCCGCGAGCCCGATCCCGGCCGCCGCACGGGCACCGATCCTCGGCCAGGCCGCTGCCGTCCGGGGCGATCCCGCGGCCACCGCTGCGTTCGGTGCGCAGCTGCGGACGCGTCTGCTCGCCCAGGCCGAGACGGTGGCCGCGACGGTCTCACGCGGGGTCCGGGAGGGATTCGCCGATGCGGTGGTGGCGGTGTTCTCGGCCCTCGTGTGGGTGGTCGTGCTCGGACTCATCGCGACGCTGCTGGTGCCGTCGCTGGAACTCAAGGGTCGTCAGGCGTCGAACGAGGACGCGGCTCCCGAACCGAGAGCCGAAGCGCCCATCTGACCCTCAGCGCTCCGCGGGTCTGAGCGGTACGCCACGTGCGCGCAGGGACGCCAGCATGACGCGGTCGGAGCGTCAGCGGCGCCGGGTCCAACCGAGGACGGCCACGCCCACGCCGATCATCGCCAGCGGGAAGAGCCAACGCGCCAGACCGCCGGTGGGGTCGTTGGCGAGCACGGTGATGGCCGCCCACGCGAGCGCCGGCCAGAGCGCCCAGCGCCCGCCACCGGCCTCCTTGGGGAGCAGGTACACGGCGGTGAACGTGGCCGTCATGCCCAACAGGAACACGACCCCCTCGTCCCAGCGTGGGAGGAGCGTGTCGACGCCGGCGACAACGGCCAGCGTGCTCAGCAAGCCGGCGGGCAGCAGCGCCCAGCCGGTGCGCAGCCGACCGGCGCGCGGCCGCGCGAAGGTGAGCCAGAACGCCAGTGCCGCCATCCCCAGGAAGGCGGGTCCCGAGAGCTGGCGGGTCGTGGCCGCAGCGACGACCGCCAGACCGGCGTGAACCGCGATGCGCACCATCAGGGTGGTGCGGCCCTCCAGACCCCGCCACGCCACGGTCGCCGCGAGCGCGATGCCCACCAGCCACACCAGCTCGGCCAACAGACCCAAGGCGCCGCGCCCGCGCAGGAGCGTCGCCAGCCCCGCCAGGACCAGCAGCAGGCCCGCGCGGCGGGGGTTCACGGACGCTCGCCTACGTCCTCGAGCGACGCCGCGAGCGGCAGACGCGCCCGTACGCAGGTCCCCTCACCCGGTGCGCTCTCGACCTCGAGCACGCCACCGAGAGCGGCGAGCCGTTCGCGCATCGACGTGAGCCCGAGGTGCCCCGGGAAGGGACCGGTCGGGACGAACCCGACACCGTCGTCGCCCACCTCGAGGATCAGGGCGCTCGCATCGGCGCTCGCACGCAGCGTGACGTGCGTCGCATGGGCGTGCTTCACCACGTTGTGGAGCGCCTCCTGGACCACCCGCAGCAGCACCTGTTGGGTGGCCAGCGGCAGCGCCGGCAGCTCCTCGAGCTCGCGCGCCGCGGTGAGCTTGTGGCGCAGCTCCAACCCGTCGAGTTGGCGGTGCAACGCCGCCACCAGGCCGACGTCGGCCAGCGCCTCGGGCCGGAGCTCGAAGATCAGCGCGCGCATCTCCGCGAGGGCGGCCTCGGCCAGCTCGACGACCGTGTCGAGCGCCAGGCGCGCCTTCGCGGGATCCCGCTCGACGTGGCCATGGGCGGCGTGGGCGCCGAGCACGATCGCGTAGATCGCTTGGCTCACCGAATCGTGGAGCTCGCGGGCCAGGTGCCGGCGCTCGTCGTCGGCGGCCTCGTCGCGGGCGCGTTCGTAGAGCCGTACGTTCTCGATCGCGACGGCCGCCTGCGCCGCCACGGCGGTCGCCCAGCGGCGCCGCTCGTCGTCCCAGCCCAGGCCCGGCGGTGCCACCACGCGCAGCGCTCCCACGGTCCGGTCGCGCACCCTCAGCGGCAGCGTCAACACGTCGTCGGCCACCATGCCGCCGGGCGGCAGGGCGCCAGCATCCTGCACGGGCGCCAGCGGGATGGGGCCGCGCCGCGACAGGACCACGAGCGTCCCGTCGGCCTCGGCCTCGCTCACCTCGGCCGCCAACGTCGCACCGGCCTCGCTCAAGCGGTCGAGCACGGCACCGAGCAGCGGTTGCAGTTCGACGGTGACCGCGATCGTGTTCGAGAGTGCCAACAGTGCCTGCAGCTCGGTCGTGCGCGCGGCCACCCGCGCTTCGAGGCGGTCTTGGGCCTCGACCAACGCGTCCGCCATGCCGTCGAACGCCCGCGCCAGCTCGCCCAGTTCCGACCGGTCCTCGAGCCGCAAGCGCACGTCACGATGGCCGGCCGCCAGCGCTCGTGTCGCCTCGGTGAGCCGGGCGATCGGTTCGCCGAACAGCGAGCGTGAGAAGGCCACCGCGGCCACCAGCGTCACCGCCACCACCACGACCAGGTTCACCAGCGAGCTGCGCAGCACGGCACCGAGCGACTCGGGCGACGGGTCGCCGGCGCGGGCGCTGACCAGGGCATCGAGGCCGCGCCACAGCAACACGCCCGTCGCCGCCGCCAGTCCCAACACCACCGCCAGCAGCAGCAGCGTGAGGCGGGTGGTCAGACGGTCGAGGAAGGGGACCTCGCTGCCGGCGCGCGGTGCGGGCGCGCTGGGCGGTGTGGGCGCTCCGGGCGCCGCGGTCACGGCCGCGCCTCGACGATCCCTTCGCGCACCGCGTGCAACGCCGCCTGGGTGCGGCTCTTGAGGCCGAGCTTGGCCAACAGGTTCGAGACGTGCGACTTGACGGTCGCCTCGCCGACGCCCAGGTCGCGGGCGATCGCCTTGTTGGTGGCACCAGCCGCGATGTGGCGCAGCACGTCGAGTTCGCGTTCCGTCAGCGGCTCGGCCGCTTCCGTCGGGCGTTTGGGGCTGCGGAGCTCGCGCACGAGCCGTTGTTGGGCACGGGGATCGAGCCGGACCTCGCCACGCGCGGCGGCGCGCACCGCCTCGAAGAGCTCGTCCGGTCGGGTCTCCTTGAGCAGGTATCCCGCGGCGCCGGCCTCGACCGCGTCGACGACCAGCCGGTCCTCCAGGACCGACGTCAACGCCACCACCTCGACGTCGGGGTGGGCCGTGCGGATGGCGCGTGTGGCCTCGACGCCGTTCATGATCGGCATGAGCAGGTCCATGACGACGACATCGGGTTGCAGTTCGGCGACGCGCTCGAGCGCCTCGCGACCGTCGCCCGCTTCGCCCACGACCTCGAGGTCGTCCTCCAGGTCGAACACGAGCCGCAGGCCACGGCGCACGACGACGTGGTCGTCGACGAGCAGCACGCGGATCCGGTGGCTGGGCGTAGGTGCGGCGGACGGGTCGGGAACGGTCGAATCGGGCACGAGGCCTCCCGCGTCAGACTACCGTCCCATCCCGAGGGGCGCCTCCACCCTAAGGTGGAGGGACGTCCGCCCGACGGTGGAGAGCGACCGACCTTCCGAAGGCCGACGCGGGCGACGCACGTCGGGGCCTAGGCTGGCTTCGACCCTCAAGGAGGTCCCGCATGTCCCTTCCCAACACGAACGTCGAACCGAAAGATCGTCCCCGCGTCCTAGGCGCCATCGCGCTCATCGTCGTGGGCTTGCTCGGGCTCCTCAGCAGCCTCGGCGTGCTCGGTGGCATGGGCGGCCTGTTCGGCCTGATGCTGTTCGGCGCCGCAGCCGTCTTCGCCGCCGCCCAAGGTCGCCGTTCGGGCTCCTTCTGGTGGCGTGCCATCGCCTACCCGCTGGCCGGCCTGGCCATCGCTTCGGTCGCGCCCACCGCCATCGGCGGCGCCGCTTTCCTCGGTTCGCTCGGTCTCGCGTTCGGGCTCGTGTGGCGCGACGACGCGCGGCGCTGGTGGGCCCTCATCCCCGCCGGCACGCTGCTGAGCCTGGGCCTGACCGCCCTCATCGACGGCGTGACGCGCGGCGACACCGCCGGCGTCGTGTTCCTGCTCGGGTTGGCGGCGACGTTCTACGCGCTCACCCGCCTGAGCGTCGAGCCGCAAGCGTGGGCGATCTACCCGGCCATCGGCCTGGCGCTGCTGGCCGTGATGACGGCCACCGTCTCGGGTGGCTGGCTGCTGCCGCTGGCGTTCATCGCCGTGGGCGTGTACCTGCTGTGGCGCTCCGGTGCGCTGCCAGGCCTGCGTTCCGATCAACAGCCCGCACCGCCCGCCCCCACGGCCACGGGCCCCACCGCTACGCCCGCACCCACCAGCCCCGCACCCACGAGCACGGTGACCACGGCGACGCCGCCCTCGGCGCCCACTGAACCCGCGGCCCCCGTCGCGCCCGCGCCCCAGCCCCCCGTTCCGTCCGCGCAGCCGACCCCGCAGCCGACCGCGCAGCCGACCCCGCAGCCGACCGTGCAGCCGACCGCGCAGCCCATCGCCGACCCGTCCGCCCAGCCGACGGCCTTGCCCGAACCGCGTGATCCGGACGCCGCCCGTCACGACCCCGACGCCCCGGTGCTGCTCGACGCTGCCGGCCGGCCCGTCCACGCGCTCGACGGCGACGTCGCACCCACCGATCCGAACGATCTCGAGGACGACGAGATCTCGCGTTCCTGACGTCACCCATCGCTCGCTGCGGTCGCCCGGCCCCCAGGCCCGGCGACCGCGTTCGTTCAGGCTTCGAACCAGCCGTTGACGCGCTCGGCCAGGTGGTCGCCGATCGCCAGGGAGGCGGTCGCCGCCGGCGACGGGGCGTTCAAGACGTGCAAGGACCGTTCGGTCTCGACCGTGGCGAAGTCGTCGAGCAGCTTGCCATCGCGGCCGATCGCCTGGGCACGCACCCCGGCGCCCGCGCGGCGGACGTCGGCCGCCGTGATGCTCGGCACGAGCTTCTGCAGCGACGTCACGAACGCGGGTGTCCGGAACGAGCGCCAGTACTCGTAGGCGCCGAGGCGCCAGAAGCGCGTCGCGAGCCGCCAGAAGCCGGGGAAGGCGAGCGTCTGGCCCAGCTCGGCCAGGCGGATCGTACGGTGGTCGTACCCCTCGCGCGCCAGGGCCAGCACGGCGTTCGGGCCGGCCTCCACCTCGCCGTGCACGGTCCGCGTGAAGTGCACGCCCAAGAACGGCAGCGCGGGGTCGGGGACCGGGTAGATGAGCCCACGCACCTTCTCGCGCGCGTGTGGTTCCAACACGTAGTACTCGCCGCGGAACGGCACGATCGCCATCTCGGTGTCGATGCCCGCCAAGTGCGCCAAACGATCGGCGTGGAGGCCGGCGCAGGCGATGAGACGCTGGGTGCGGATCCGCAAGCGCGGGCTGGTGACCGTGAGCCCGACCGCGTCCTCGGCGATCGCCACCACCGGTGCGTTCGTCTCCACCCGCGCCCCGCGCTGGCGGAGCCCGTCGGCGAGCGACTCGGCGACGCCCGGGTAGTCGACGATCGCGGTATGGGGTGAATGCAGCGCACGCAGGCCGGCGGCGAAGGGTTCGAGCTCGTGCAGCTCGTCCGCGTCGATGGCGCGCAGCCCCGGCACGCCGTTCTCGAGGCCGCGTTCGAGCAAGGCGTCGAGGCGGGGCAGCTCGGCCTCGTCGGTGGCGACGATCACCTTGCCGACCTCGTCGTACGTCACGCCGTGTTCCTCGCAGTAGGCGCGCAGCTGCGCCACGCCAGCAACGCTCAGGCGCGCCTTCAGCGAGCCGGGCGTGTAGTAGATGCCAGCGTGCACGACGCCGCTGTTGCGGCCGGTCTGATGGCGGGCGACGCCCGCTTCCTTCTCGAGCAGGACGAGCCGCAACGCGGGATGGCGGCGCAGCACCGCGGTGGCGGTCGCCAGACCGACGATGCCGCCCCCGATCACCACCACGTCGGCATGGAGGGTCTCGGCGTGAGGGACCACGGGGCGCCGGTCCGCACCCGGGCCGGCCGCCTTCGCTGGGCTCGACATGGTCGAGCCTACCCCGGCCACGGCCGCGACCGCCTGCACCCGGAGGGGCCGACGGACGCCGCCACGTCCTTCGAGACGATCTGAGGTCGGTGCGCCTGCGCGCGGGTCGGTCGTCCATGTAGCTCAAGAAGGTGTCGTCGGTCTCGGCGGCCCCGCTGTGACAGCCGACGCACATCTGGTGCATGTCGTTCGCACCTCCCGGCGAGCACCTCGACCATGGCGCGAGCCGGGCTCGGCTGTCGGTCGTGTGTTCGACCGAGGTCGGGGAGCCACTCCGCGGGGACGTTCCACCCTGGGGGGACAGGCAGGAGCGGGCATAGCGTGCATGAGATGCATCAGCCGCATGCACCCGCTGCCGAACTGCTGACCGCCCGAGACGTCGGGCGGCTGCTCGACGTGGACGCCTCGACGGTGTACCGCATGGCGGGCGACGGTCGGCTGGCGGCCGTCAAGATCGGCCGTCAATGGCGGTTCCCTGCGAGCGCGCTGCGCGAGGCGGTCCGGACCGGCGTCCCGACGACGCACGCTGGCCCCGGTGCCCGCGCGTGGACCGGATCGCCGACCGGGTCCCGTCGCAGCCGACGACGCGGTGCGCTGGGCGACGACCGCCCACGCACGGGATCTGGTCGAGGTCGCGGCGGTCGCGCTCGGCCTGATGATGGTCATCACCGACCTCGACGGCCGGGCGTTGACGCCCGTTGCCAACCCCTGCCGTTGGTTCGCCGAGCGGGCCGACGACCCCCAGGTGTCCGCCGCGTGCGTGCGTGAGTGGAACGACCTGGCCGTCGATCTCACCTTCGAGCCGCGGTTCCGGCCGGGCATCTTCGGCTTCGAGTGCGCACGGTCCTTGGTGCGCTCGGGCCCGCGTCTCGTCGGCATGGTGCTCGCGGGTGGCGTGGCGCCCGCCGCCGGCCTCACGCCCGCCGCCGGCCTCACGCCCGCCGCCGGCCTCACACCCGCCGCCGGCGAGCCGATCGATCTCGACCGCGACTTCCACCATCTCACCTCGACCGATCGGGAACGCGCGCTGAAGACGCTCCCCAGGGTCGCTGAAGCGCTGTCGCGCCTGGCAGGTCATCCCGATGGGGAGTCCACTCGGCCGACATCCGACGAAGGGAGCGATGCATGAAACACCTGCTCGTGCTAGGCGCAGGGACCGCGGGGACCATGGTGGTCAACAAGCTGCGACGGAAGCTCGATGCCGCCGACTGGAAGATCACGATCGTCGACCGCGACCACGATCACCACTACCAGGCCGGCTACCTGTTCATCCCGTTCGGCACGTATCAGCCCGAAGAGGTGGTCAAGCCGCGCGAGCGCTTCATCCCACGCGGCGTCGACCTCGTGCTCGGCGTGGTCGATCGCGTCGACCCGCAGGCCAAGAGCGTGCGGCTCGAGGACGGTCGGACGTTGTCCTACGACCAACTCGTCATCGCCAGCGGCACGACGCCGCGACCCGACCAGACGCCCGGGATGATGGGCAGCGAGTGGGGCAAGAGCGTCCATGAGTTCTACACGCTCGAGGGCGCGACGGCGCTCGCGGGAGCGCTGAAGTCGTTCGACGGCGGACGGCTCGTCGTGCACATCACCGAGATGCCCATCAAGTGTCCGGTCGCCCCGCTCGAGTTCGTGTTCTTGGCCGACGCGTACTTCCGCGGCCGTGGCCTCCGCGACAAGGTCGAGCTGGTCTACGTGACCCCTCTCGATGGCGCGTTCACCAAACCCGTGGCCGCCGCCCGCCTGTCGGGCATGCTGGCCGAGCGTGACATCCACATCGAGACCGACTTCGCCATCGAGCGCGTCGACGAGTCGAGCAAGGCTCTCGTGTCGTACGACGAGCGCGAGGTGCCCTTCGACATGCTCGTCACCGTGCCGCTCAACATGGGGGCCGACTTCGTGGCGCGCAGCGGTCTCGGCGACGAACTGAACTACGTCGCCGTCGACAAGCACACCTTGCTCTCCACCGCACACGACGACATCTTCGTGTTCGGGGACGCCGCCGATCTGCCCACCTCCAAGGCGGGTTCCACCGCTCACTACTCGATCGACCACTTCGCCCACAACTTCCTGGAGCACGTCCAAGGGCGGCCGATGACGCACCCGTACGACGGGCACGCGAACTGCTTCATCGAATCGGGTCACGGCAAGGGGCTCCTGCTCGACTTCAACTACGACACGCAGCCGTTGCCCGGCAAGTACCCGCTCCCAGGGGTGGGACCGTTCAGCCTGCTCGAGGAGACCGCCCTCAACCACACCGGGAAGCTGATGTTCAAGTGGATGTACTGGAACCTGCTGCTGCCGGGCCACGACCTGCCCCTGCCCGCCAACATGTCGATGGCGGGGAAGGACCTGAGGGCGGCGCCGGTTTGACCGGCGCGACCGTCCTCGAACGCATCCCCACGCACCGTTCGAACCGCGCACGTGGCCTCGCGCTCATGCACGTGCGCTCCTGGAGGTAAGACCATCATGGAGACGACCCTGGCCGGACGGACCGTTCACGTCAACGAGGAGGGCTTCCTCACCGAGTACGACGAGTGGGACGAGGCGGTGGCCCAGGCGCTCGCGGCCAACATCGGCCTCGAGCTGACGGACCGGCACCTCGAGGTGATCCGCTTCCTGCGCGACGACTTCAAGGTCCAGGGCGAGACGGCCACCTTGCGGCGCGTCACCTCGGTCGGCGGCGTGCCCACCAAGGAGCTCTTCACGCTGTTCCCCAAGAAGCCCGCCAAGAAGATGTCGTACGTCGCCGGCTTGCCCAAGCCCGTCGGCTGCGTCTGACGTCCGGTCCCCCTCGCCAGATCAGGAGCCCCCTGCCATGACCACCACCACCGAACGCGCGCCAGCCCCGATCCCCAGCTTCGACGACGACGCCGCCACGGGGCGCAAGCTGTGCATCATCTGCTCCAAGGGTTCGCTCGACATGGCCTACCCGGCGCTCATCCTGGGCAACGCTGCGCTCGGCGAAGGCGTCGAGGTCCACTTGTTCTTCACGTTCTGGGGCTTCGAGATGATCAACAAGAAGACGATGGGCAACCTGCAGTTCTCGCCCCTCGCCAACCCGGCCACCCACATGCCGGCCGCCGTCTCGGGCTTGCCGGGGATGCAGGCCATGGCGACGCGCATGATGCGCCAGCAGATCGCGGCGCTCGACGTGCCGCCGGTGCCCGAGTTCCTCTCGATGATCGCCGACGCCGGCGGGCACCTGTGGGCGTGCCGCATGTCGGCCGACATGAACAAGCTGACGGCCGACGACCTGTTCGACCGCGTCGAAGGCATCATCAGCGCCAGCGACTTCATCGAGCTGTCCGACGGGGCGCAGACGCTGTTCATCTGAGCGTGGCCGGCCCAGGTCTCGCGGCTGCTCTCGGAAGAGGGCGGCCGCGATGCCGTGCTCGCGACCGGTCGAGGTCGGAAGTCCACGCTAGACTCGTCGGAGTTGACGACGGGCCGAGTCCTCGCTTGCGTCCCTGACGCGATCGGCCCGCACGGAGGTGTCGTGTCCCTGCTCCCCTTTCGGCCTCGCGTCCACCCCCTCGTGCGCGTGTGCGTGACGACGCTCGTCCTCGGCGGCGCCGTGCACGCCCAGACCCTCCCCGACGACCACCTCCCCGTGCTCCAGCCCGAACTCCTCGCCTTCGTCTGCCCGGACCGGACGTGGGACGGGCCGCCCACGGCCGAGCAACTCGCCCGCGCTGCCGAACGCGAGCCCTACCGACGCCTGCTGCCCGCCTACCTGGCGCGCTTACCGGTCGATCCGGACGCGGTCTTGCTCATGCCCGTCGACGGGATCCGGGTCGCCCAGGTGGCCGACACCTGGGGGGCGCCGCGGGGCGGTGGGCGCGACCACGAGGGCCAGGACATCTTCGCTGCCCGCGGCACGCCGGTCCGTTCGGCCACCCACGGCATCGTGTACGAGATCAGCGACCGTTTCACGGGTGGCCGCGGCGTCATGGTGCTTGGCGCGGGTGGCGTCCGTTACTTCTACACGCACCTCGACGCCTACGCCGAGGGCCTGCGTGAGGGGATGGCGGTGACGCCCGACACCGTCCTCGGTACCGTGGGGACGGCCGGCAACGCCGCCGGGACACCCCCCCACCTGCACTTCGGCGCGTACGCCTTCGACCCGTCGACGTGCCGCCACCGCGCGTTCGACCCCCTGCCGCGCCTGGAAGACAGGACGCAACAAGCGGGGGGCTGAAGCGCGGGCGCCAAGGCGCGGGTGCTGAAGCGCGAGCGCCAAAGGCGCTCGCGCTTCAGCGCGGGCGCCAAGGCGCACGGCTACTGCGCCCGCACCGAGTAGTGGGCCTCGCCCGACTCGCCGCCGTACCAGACGACGTCGACGAACCACGGCCCGGCGGCGGGCGCGTCGACGGCGAGGGTGGCGCGCGTCTCGACCGAGATGTCGCGGTAGTCCCAATCACCGTCCTCGCCCCAGTTGGTGACCTCCTCGCCGTACCGCAGGAACAGGTCGAGGTCGAGGTCGGCGGTCATGTCGATCGTCATGCGGTCGGTGCCCGGTGGCACGTCGACGCGGAACGTGTGCCACGGCGTCTGTCCGGTGGAGCCCGCCAGCGTCGTACGGGTGAGTTGCCCGAGCGGCAGCGAGCCGACGAAGCCGCTGGCGCTGCCGAGCGCCGCGGCCGAGAACGTCGCTCCGGGTGCGACCGCGTCCGATGGCGCTCCGTCCTCACGCACGGTGATCTCGAAGGGACCCGTTTCGCCTGGGGCGTACGAGGTCAGCGCGATCAAGTACGTGCCGGTCGTCTGCGCCACGAAGTGCTCGGCCACGTCGAATCCCATGCCGGGGCTGTCGTCGACCTCCACGACCACCTCGCCCGTCGGATCGACCACCACCAGGTAGACGTCGAACGCCTCGGAGATGGCCGTCAACGACACCTGGGTGCCGTTCGTGAAGGGGCGCTCGAAGACCGCAACGTACTCGCCGCCTTCGAGCGTTGGGCTCGCAGCGGTCAGCGCGCCCGCCTCATGGAAGGTGAGTCGCCCTTCGGCGGTCACGGACGCTGCGGACGGCAGCGCCGGTGTCGGGACGGCCGGGGTGGGGAGTGGCGTCGATGGGGCCCCGTCGCCCAACCCGGCCGTTCGGGCCGGCGGCGATGCGGTCGGGCCCACGGCCCTGGCAATCGTCGCGAAGTCGCTTCCCAAGGCGTTGAGCCCAGCGCGTGCGTCGGACACGTTCACGACGTAACGCTCGAGCAGGGGCCACGCCAGCGCCACCGGCCTCAGGTAGTCCTGCGCCTCGATGGTGCCGCCGTCCTCGGTCTGGTACCGCAGCGTCGGGATCCCGACGAGCAGGCCCTGCTCGTCGACCGCCGCGCCGCCGGAGTTGCCTTGGGCGAGCTTGGCATCGGTCTTGATCCACTGCTTGCCGCCAGCGGTGAGGTCCTCGCCGAGGAAGCCGCTGATGGAGCCCTGGGTGAACGTGATCGTGCTGCCCGAGATGCCGGGGTAGCCGAACACGAAGACCGGGTCGCCGGGGTAGACGCCGTTCGAGTCGCCGACCGCCAGGAACGGGAAGGTCGTGCCGGGTGGCAGCGCGTTCTCCTCGGCGTCCTCGACGATCTGGACGATCGCCAGGTCGTACAGCGGTTCACCGCCGACGTAGCGCGCCCAGTAGCGGTGTTCGGGCGGACGGTCGGGATGGGCGGGGTCGGTGGTGGCGATCGCATGCCACTCGTCGGCGAAGCCCGTCTCGACGTCGCCCACGACATGGAAGTTCGTGAGGACGAAGCCGTCGGCGCTGACGATCGTGCCGGACCCGGCACCGACGATGCGCCCTTCGCTGGCGCTGAAACGGTTCACTTCCACGACCGCCTGCACGATGCGCTCTCGCAGTTCGCGGGGGAGCGACTGCGCCGCGCCCATGCTTGCGCCCGCCAGGAGTGCGGCCAGCAAGAGGCATGGGGTCCAACTTGTCCAGCACCGCATCGGCGAACCTCCAGGCGGCGCGGGGCCGATGAGCCACGTGCCGGGTTCCCACTGCACAGGCGTGACCTACAGCGACGTCAGAGCCGAGCCCTCAGCGCGCCCGCACCGAGTAGTGGGCCTCGCCCGTCTCGCCGCCGTACCAGACCACGTCGACGAACCACGGACCCGCCGCGGGCGAGTCTACGGTGAGGGCGGCGCGCGTCTCGACCGAGATGTCCCGGTAGTCCCAATCGCCGTCTTCGCCCCAGTTGGTGACCTCCTCGCCGTAGCGCAGGAACAGGTCGAGGTCGAGGTCGGCGGTCATGTCGACCACCAACCGGGCGGTGCCCGCCGGGACGTCGATCCGGAAGGTGTGCCAGGGCGTCCCTTCCGACGAGCCGGACAGCGTGGTGCGCGTCAGCTGACCGATCGGCAGCGACCCGACGAAGCCGCTGGCGCTGCCGATGGCGGCCGCCGAGAAGGTGGCTCCCGGCGCGACCGCGTCCGACGGAGCCCCGTCCTCGCGGACGGTGAGCGCGAAGGTGCCGGTCTCGTCCGGCCCGTAGCTGGTCACCGCGATCGTGTACGTGCCGCCGGTCGGGGCCGCGAAGCTCTCCGCCGTGTCGAGTCCCATCCCCGGGCTGTCGTCGACCTCCACGACGACCGTGCCGGACGGGTCGAGGACGACGAGGTAGACGTCGAACTCGGTGGAGGTCGCTTCGACGTAGACCTGGGAGCCGGCCGTGAAGTCACGTGTGTAGACGGCGACGTACTCGCCCCCGTCGAGCTTCGGGCTGCTGGTGGTGAGGACGCCCGTCTCGAAGAAGGTGAGGCGTCCGTCTTCGGTCACCGCCGCCGGCGACGATCCGGCCGGCGACGGCGTGAGAGCGCCACCGCCACCGCCTGCGGGCGCCGGAGCCAGCGCCCCGGGTGAGCCCCGACCGGCGGGCGGGGCCGGCGCCGCGTTCGCCACCTGACTTCCCAAGCCGCCGCTCCCGGGCTGGCGAGCGTCGGCGACGTTGACGACGTACTGCTCGAGCAGCGGCCAGGCCAGGGCCACCGGCCTCAGGTAGTCCTGCGCCTCGATATAGCCGCCGTCCTCGGTCTGGTGCCGCAGCGTCGGAATCCCGATGAGCAGCCCCTGTTCATCGACCGCCGTGCCCCCCGAGTTGCCCCGAGCGAGCTTGGCGTCGGTCTTGATCCATTGCTTGCCGCCGGCGGCCAGGTCCTCACCGAGGAAGCCGCTGATGGAGCCTTGGGTGAACGTGATCGTGCTGCCCGAGATGCCGGGATAGCCGAACACGAAGACCGGGTCGCCGGGGTAGACGCCGTTCGAATCTCCCACCCCCAGGAACGGGAAGGTCGTGCCGGGCGGCAGGGCGTTCTCTTCGGCGTCCTCGACGATCCGCACGATCGCCAGGTCGTACAGCGGTTCGCCGCCGACGTACCGCGCCCAGTAGCGGTGCTCGGGGGGGCGATCCGGATGCGCGGGGTCGGTGGTCGCGATCGCGTGCCATTCGTCGGCGAAGCCGGTCTCGACGTCGCCCACGACGTGGAAGTTCGTCAGGATGTAGCCGTCGGCGCTGACGATCGTGCCGGATCCGGCGGCGACGATGCGGCCCTCGGCGGCGCTGAAGCGGTTCACTTCCACGACCGCCTGCACGATCCTCTCGCGCACTTCGCGGGGAAGCGATTGAGCCGCGCCGGTCGCCACCGACGTGAGCAGCAGCCACGTCAGGAGAGCCGTCGTCCAGCGTGCCATCGTCGAGCGTGTCCAGGCCATCGTCGAGCCTCCAGGGTCGCGCCCTTGGCCGACCTGCGCGACCACGTCACCCGGGAAGTCGAACGCACTCCGGGCCGGTGGCGCCCAGGCTACTCGTTCGATGCAGCGTCCGCTGCGGGGTGTTCGTCATGCCGAGGCTGCTTGGCCGCCCACCGTCCACGCGGCCGGTGCCGACCGGTTCGACCCGGCCACCGCGGCGCGGGCCTGCGCCACCGCCTCGAAGACGCCCATCGCCGCGCCGCGCGCCTCGATCCGGTGGCGCTCCGCCGGTTCGACGGCCTCGTCCAGGACGGCGCGCAGAGCCGCGTGGTGCGATTCGTTCACGCGGCAGATCGGCACGCCCGTCCGGCGCCGCCATTCGGTCGCCGTCGCCAGCACCTCGAGCGCTTCGTCGGGCTCGCCCGCCGCCGACCGGTACGCGGCGACGCCCTCGAGCAACAGCACGGCGATGAGTGGCGCGCCGTGGCGTTCGGCCAGGTCGAGCCCGGCGAGCAGGTGCTCGCGCGCCTCCGCGAGCCGTCCCGCTGCCAACGAGACCCGCGCCAGGTCGTAGCGGACGAAGGCGCTCCCGCGGATCTCGCCGATCGCTTCACGAACGTCCAGGCTGGCCCGCAACTGCACGTCGGCCTCGCCGAGGTCGCGGCGTGCCAAGGCCAGCAGCCCGCGACGATGGGCCACGTTCGCGTGCCCGAGCGGATGTTCGAGCCGCTCGTAGAGGGCCTCGGCCTCGTCGGCACGGGCGGCCGCCGCGGTCAGGTCGTTGCGGCACCAGGCCAAGGCGCTCAGGTTGTCCAGCGCGTAAGCGACCCCGAGGGTGTCGCCGATGCGGACGGCGATCGCGCGGCTCTCCTCGTAGTGCGCCACGGCCGCAGCGTCGCCCAGGTCGAAGGCCACGTTGCCCAGACCCAGGAGCGTGTTGGCGACGCCTTCGTCGTCGCGCAAGCGCCTCATGAGCGTGAGCGCCTCATCGAAGCGGGCCCGAGCCAAGCCGTAGTCACCCAGGTTGTGGGCGTGGACCCCGAGAAGCCGCAAGGCGGCTGCGGTGCCGGCGAGGTCACCGGCCGCCCGGTAGGTCTCCAGGCTCTCCTCGATCGGTCCCAACGAGGCCGCCAGGTCGCCCTGCCGCCACGTGAGCGCGCCGAGGGCCAACAACGCGGAGGCCCGAACGCTGCCGGTGTGGTCGCGGCCGGCGGCCAGCGCGAGCACCAGCAGCCGCTGGCCCTCTTCGTAGTGGCAGCGCGCCATGAACAGCGGACGCAGCGCCGTCGCCAGCCGCAGCGCCTCGAGCGTCTCACCCAGCGCGAGGAAGCTGGTCATCGCGGCGCGGAGGTTGGCGATGTCGCGGACCAACCAGCGCAGCCACTGGGCCTGCTCGCCACCCTTGAGCGCCCGCCCGCCGGCCTCGGCGAGCTCGAGGTACGTGCGAGCGTGGCGTTCGCGTACGTCGGCGGCGTCGGGGTCTGCTTCCAGGCGCTCTGCGGCGTACTCGCGCAGCGTCTCGAGCATCGAGACCCGGTCCTCGTCGTCGTGGTCGCCGGGTCGCAGGAGGCTCTTGTCGATCAGCGATCCCACGGCCTCCAGGACCTCGGGCGCGTCGCCCAGGACCGCTTCGATCGCCGCCCTCGTCCCGCCGCCCTCGAACGTCGACAGACGCGCGAACACCGTGCGTTCGAAGGGGTCGAGGAGCGCGACGCTCCAGTCGATGGCGTCGCGCAGCGTGCGCTGGCGCGCGGGCGCGTCCCGGGGGCCGCCGCTCAGCAGCGGCAGCCGTCGCGTCATGCGGGCGAGGAGCATGGGCGGCGGTAGGGCGCGCACGCGCGCGGCGGCGAGCTCGATCGCGAGCGGCAGGGCGTCGACCCGACGACAGATCTCGACGACCGCGGCGGCGTTCTCGGCGTCGAACGCGAAGTGCGGATCGGCCGCTCGCGCGCGGTCGACGAAGAGCCGCACGGCGCCGAACGCGAGGACGCTCTCGGGATCGAGCGGCGCGTCGGCCGCCGGCAGCTCCAGCGGTGGGATCGGGAACACGACCTCGCCGGAGAGGCGCAGCACCGACCGGCTGGTGACGAGCACCGTGAGCTGGGGCGCCGCCTGCACCAGGTCGGCGATCACCGGTGCGGCCTCGACGAGGTGCTCGAAGTTGTCGATCAGGAGCAAGCCGCGACGGTCGGCCAGGGCGCGCTGCATCGCCTGGACGGTGCTGAGGCCCACGGTCTCCTGGACGCCGAGACCGATCGCCAGCGACGACGCCACCAGCGCCGGGTCGCGGACGGGGCCCAAGGAGACGTAGCAGACGTCGCCGCCGAAATCATGGCGCACCCGGCTGGCGAGCTCGATGGCGACGCGGCTCTTGCCGGCGCCGCCGGGACCGTACAGGGTGAGGAGCCGCACGTCGGGGCGCAACAGCAGGGCGGTGAGCGTCCGGATCAGTTCGGCGCGGCCGACGAGCGAGGTGAGCGGTTGGGGCAGGGGGGCCGGCAGCGGGGGCGGCGGCCGAACGGCCGGCTCCTGCCGTTCCGCCGCCGGCGCGGGCGCCTCGGCCGCCTCGCCGAGCGTCGTCGGCTCGCCGGACCGTGGTGCCTCGCGGCCGGTCTTGGTGCGGCGCGCGGCGGCCTGCACCGGCGTTCACCCATGAAGCGGGCGACCGAGGTCGCGTTCGAGGCGATCGCCATGACGACGCCCGTCGCACCGAGAATCGCGAGGAACAGTTCCATGACCCCCTGCGCCTCCTGCGCAGCCCTGCCGGACCTGTCGTCTGCCGCCGTTTCGACACGCACACTCTGCGCCAGGGGTCTGTGGTTGTCAACACGATCGGGCACGAACGGACGAGCCACGGCCGTGGGACCGTGGCTCGGAGACGGGTGGAGCGAAGGACGCCGCGCGAGCAGGTCTTCAGGCCGAGCGCGGTCGGCGCAGCGGCGCGCTCACGGCGTGCAGCACGTCGAGGATCTCGCGGTACGACTGCAGCACGCTCGTCTCGTAATAGGGGATGCCTTGCTCCACGCAGAAGTCGCGGATGATCTTCTGCGCCTTGCGCAGGTGGATCCGCCCCATGGTGGGGAAGAGGTGGTGCTCGATCTGGTAGTTGAGCCCGCCGTACCAGAAGTCGGTGAGCGGCGACGCCTTGACGTTCCGGGCGGTCAGCACCTGCTTGTGCAGGAAGTCGTAGTCGTCCTCGGGCCGGATGAGCAGCATGCCCTTGTGGTTGGGCGCGAACACCGAGGCCAGGTAGAACCCGAACAGCCCCTGCTGGACGAGCACGAACACGATCGCCGTCCAGAACGGCAGAGCCCAGAACACGAGCCCCAGGCCGATGACGTGATGCGCCACGAACAGGGCCCACTCGAGGTTGCGGTAGCGCCAGGTGCGCTCGCGCCACAGGAACTTGACCGTCTCCACGCGCAGGTGGATCGCCTGCAGCAGGAGCAGCGGGAAGAACGTGTAGCGCTGGTGCGCCACCATCCAGCGCTCGAAGCCGCGGCGCGACAGCGCGTCCTCCTCCGAGAAGGCCAGGACCGGCAAGTCGATGTCGGGGTCGAGGTCGACGGCGTTGGGGTTGGCGTGGTGGGCGTTGTGTTTGTCGAGCCACCAGCCGTAGCCCATGCCCAACAGCAGGGTGGTGTGGACGAGGCCGGCCGCGTCGTTCTGCCGCGGCGTGGCGAAGGCCTGCCGATGCCCGGCGTCGTGCGCGATGAAGCCGAACTGGCCGAAGACGAAGCCGAGGTAGGCGGCGTTGAGGACCTGGATCCACCAGAGGTCGGTGGTGAACAGAACGACGAGGCCGACGGCCAGCAGACCGAAGTTCAGGAGCATCTTGACGATCAGGTACCCCGGCGCCTTGGCCAGGAGACCCGCTTCCTTGACGCGTTGCTTGAGTTCGCCGTACGGGTCGCGAGGCTTGCCCTTGCGGGTCGGTGTCGGTCGAGGGAGCGTGGTCGGGGCGTCGGTCATGATCAGACTCCTGCCGTGAGGTGGGACCATGCTACCGGCCCAACGTGAGGACGGCGCGCGGCCCGAAGGCCGCGCGCCGTTCCCGTCAGCTTGCGAGGTTCGATCGGATCAGTAGCGGTCGCGCGAGCCGCCGCCCATGGAGGGCGCAGCGCTGCGGGTGACCTTGACCTGCTTGGCCTGCGGGCCCTTGGCGCCCTGCTCGACCTCGAACTCGACTTCGTCGCCCTCGTTGAGCGAACGGTAGCCGTCGCCCGCGATCGCGGAGAAGTGGCAGAAGACGTCCTTGCCGCCGCCTTCGACCGCAATGAAGCCGAAGCCCTTTTCGTTGTTGAACCACTTGACAGTTCCGGTAGCCATCGTCGTACCTATCTTCCTTGATCCGCCGTGGTGTCCACGGCGTTCATCACTTTGCCGACACGCGAATCACGTGCCGGGTCTTCTGAACGAGAGCGCTTGGCTGCCATCCGAGGACACGTGAACCCTACACGGTGGCGACGTGGGCGTCAAGGGCTCGGATGGCAAACGGTGCGCGAGGGCATGGTCGGCGCCGGCCACCCATCGTAGCGTGCCGCATGTCCAGGCTCAGGCGCGTGGTGGTCGGTTCGTTGGTGGCGGTCGTGGCCGTCGTGCTCGCGGTCGCGGTGTCGATCCCGCTCGACCGCCTCGTGTCGCGCGGGGCCGTCGAGCGGGTGTCCAACACGGTCCTCACCGGCCCCGCCGGGCCGTTGCACGCCTACGTCGCCCAGCCCGACGAGGGCGAAGGCCCCTTCCCGCTGGTCGTGATGATCCACGAGTTCTGGGGTCTCGACGAGGCCACCGCCGGCAAGGCCGAGGCGCTCGCGCAGGACGGCTACGTCGTCGTGGCCCCGGATCTCATGCGCGGCCACAGCACGCGCTGGCTTCCGACCGCCATCTGGCAGACGTTGCGCACCCCCGACGAGCGCGTGCGCGAGGACGTGGACGCGGTCGTGGCCCAGCTCTCGGGGCGGGCCGACGTCGACGCCGAGCGGCTCGCAGCGATGGGGTTCTGTTTCGGCGGCCGGATGGCGTTGCGCTACGCCATCGCGCGGCCGGCGGTGACCGCCACCGGCGTGTTCTACGGCAACGTCGACGACGACGTGGCGGAGCTGCGGTCGCTGGGCGGTCCCGTCCTGGGGGTCTTCGGAGCCGAGGACACCTCGATCCCGCTCGACGAGGTGGCGGCGTTCGAGCGCGCCCTGGTGGCCGCTGGCGTGGAGCACACGGTGCGGGTGTTCGACGACGTCGGGCACGCCTTCGTGGGCAGCGTCGACGAGATCGCGCGCGACCCGGTCCAGGCGGAGGCGTGGCAGCTGTTGCGCGACTTCCTGCGTCGGAACCTGCGGAGCTGACGGCGCGACCCCACGCGAGCTCGGCCTACGTCCGCACGCGTCGTTGCGTCCCGATAGCGCGAGGCGTAGAATCAACTACGTCCAGCACGTCGATCTAGGAGGCAACCATGGCTCGCCTACGGCCGTTCCTTCTCATCCTCGCGGCGCTCGTCGTCACGGGTTCCGGGTTCGCGCAGAGTGGATCCCTCACCATCGAGAGTTGGCGCAACGACGACCTGGGGATCTGGAACGACATCATCATCCCCGCGTTCAACGCCCACTACCCAGACATCGAGGTCACCTTCTCGCCGACGGCGCCGACCGAGTACAACGCGGTGCTCAACTCGCGACTCGAGGCCAACAGCGCCGGCGACCTGATCACCTGCCGCCCCTTCGACCTGTCGCTCGACCTGTTCAACCAGGGCTACCTGGCCTCGCTCAACGACCTGCCCGGCATGGAGAACTTCTCCGACGTCGCGCGCAGCGCTTGGGTCACCGACGACGGGAGCGACGTCTTCTGCGTCCCGATGGCCTCGGTCATCCACGGCTTCATCTACAACCGCGACATCTTCGAAGAGGTCGGGGTGACGGAGCCGGAGACCTACGCGGACTTCCTGGCGATGCTCCAGACCATCCAGGACGCGGGTTACGCGCCGCTGGTCATGGGCACCACCGACCAGTGGGAAGCCGCCACCATGGGCTACCAGAACATCGGTCCGAACTTCTGGAACGGTGAAGAGGGTCGGCGCGCCCTGATCGAGGGCACCATGGGTTACGACGAGGACGGCTTCGTCGAGGCCTTCAGCGCGCTTGCCGCGTGGCGCCCGTACCTGCCCGACGGCTATCAGGCGATGTCGTACCCCGACGCCCAGAACTTCTTCACCCTCGGCATCGGCGCGATCTTCCCGGCCGGCTCCTGGGAGATCGGCGTGTTCCGGCCGCTCGTCGACTTCGAGATGGGCGCCTTCCCGCCGCCGCCGCCCGCCGGCCAGGACACCTGCTACATCAGCGACCACACCGACATCGCGCTGGGCATGAACGCCAACACCGACAACCCGGAGGAGGCGCGCCTCTTCCTCGAGTGGATGACCACCCAGGAGTTCGCGGAGCTCTACGCCAACGCGCTCCCGGGCTTCTTCCCGCTCGCCGACCACGACGTCACCCTCGACGACCCGCTGGCCCAGACCTTCCTGGACTGGCGCAGCGAGTGCGAGTCGACCATCCGCAGCGCCTACCAGATCCTCTCGCGGGGCACCCCCAACAACGAGAACGACCTCTGGAACGCCTCGGCGCAGGTGCTCAACGGCACGCTGACGCCCGAGGAAGCGGGCGCGATGGTCCAACGCGGACTCGAGAGCTGGTACGCACCGCAGCAGCCCTGAGGGCATGACCAGGCAGGGCGGGCGGGCCACTCGGCCCGCCCGCCCTTTCGAACACCCGGTAGACTACCGGTGCGGTGAAACCGAAGAAGCGCTTCCCGGTGCACGTCGTCGTCTTCCTGGCGCCAGCGATCCTGGTCTACACGGCGTTCATGATCTACCCGCTGGTCGACTCGTTGCGACTGAGCCTGTTCACGCCTGCCGCCGACCGGACCGAGACCTTCGCGGGTCTCGCCAACTACGTGCGCCTGGTGACCGACGCCAACTGGGCGCCGTTCCTGTGGAACGCCATCCGCAACAACTTCGTGTTCTTCGCGGTTCACATGCTGGTCCAGAACCCGCTCGGCCTGCTGCTGGCGGCCCTCCTCAGCTCTCAGGTCATCCGCTTCCGGGCGGTCTTCCGCACGCTGCTGTTCCTGCCCACCGTGCTCTCGATCGTGCTGGTGGGCTTCATCTGGCGGCTCATCATGAGCCCCATCTGGGGCATCTCGGAGGACGTCCTGGGGATCTTCGGGCTGGCGCACCTCAACCAGCCGTGGCTCGGGCTCGAGTCGACGGCGCTCGTGACGCTCTCGCTCATCTCGGTGTGGCAGTGGGTGGGCATCCCCATGCTGCTGTTCCTGGCCGCCCTGGTGGGCATCCCCGACGAGCTGATCGAGGCCGCGCGCGTGGACGGCGCCAACGCCTGGCAGGTCTTCTGGGGCATCAAGTTCCCGCTGATCCTGCCGACCGTCGGCATCGTCGGGGTCCTGACGTTCGTCGCGAACTTCAACGCCTTCGACCTGATCTACACGACGCAGCGGGCGCTGGCGGGGCCCAACTTCTCGACCGACATCCTGGGGACGTTCTTCTTCCGCACCTTCTTCGGCGCGCAACTGCAGCCCGGCAACCCGACGATGGGCGCCACGGTCGCCGGCGTCATGTTCCTGATCATCCTGAGCGGCGTCCTGCTCTACCTCTTCGCCTACCAGCGCCGCTTGCAGCGGATCGAGCTGTGAGGTGACGCGGCGCCTGGCAGGCACCGAGGCGTGCCACGGGGACGGGACCGTGACCAAGGCCGCCCGTCCCGGTCGCGGCTTCGGCCACTGGGCGCAGGTCCTGGGCGCGCACGCCGTGCTCCTGGTCTACTCGGGCATCGCGCTGTTCCCGATCGTGTTGGTCGTCATCAACTCGTTCAAGGAGCGCCGCGCGATCTTCCGCACCCCGTACGCGCTGCCCGACAGCGAGAGCTTCAGCCTCGTCGGGTACCAGACGGTCTTCTCGGGCGCCCGCTTCGACCTCTACTTCCTGAACAGCCTCTTCGTCACCGGCGTGTCGTTGGCGCTGGTGCTGCTCTTCGCCTCGATGGCGGCGCACGCGCTCGCCGAGTACCGGTTCCGGGGCAACGCCTGGCTCGGGCTCTACCTGGCGATGGGCATCATGATCCCGATCCGTCTGGGCACCGTCAGCATCCTGCGCATGATGGTGGCGCTGGGGCTGACCGACACGCTCTGGTCGTTGATCCTGGTCTACACCGCGCAGGGCATCCCGCTCGCGGTGTTCATCCTGTCGTCGTTCATGCGGCAGGTGCCGAGCGAGCTCAAGGACGCCGCGCGCATCGACGGCGCGAGCGAGTACCGGATCTACGGCCTCATCCTGCCGCTGGTGCGGCCGGCGCTCGGCACGGTCGCCGTGTTCACGATGATCCCGATCTGGAACGACCTCTGGTTCCCGCTCGTGCTGGCCTCGGGCGAGCGGGCCAAGACCGTGATCCTCGGGGCGCAGATCTTCCTCGGCCAGTACGTCAACGACTGGAACGCCGTCCTCGCCTCGCTGACGCTGGCGATGGTGCCGATCATCGTGCTCTACGTGATCTTCTCGCGGCAGCTGATCCGCGGTCTGACGCAGGGGGCGGTCAAGTAGGAGCGGACCCCGTCGCGCGCTCGAGCCGTACGGGCTGCCCCGCCGCTGCCGACTCGTAGCAGGCCAACGCCACCCGCAGCGCCTCGAAGCCGTCGCGCCACGTCACTGGCGGCGGCCGGCCCTCGCGCACGCTCGCCACGAACGCCTCCACCATGGCCTGGTTCGGGTCCGCGCCCCAGCCGATCCACGTGGGATGCCGGGGCAGGTGGCGCGAGTAGGCGGTGAGCGCCTGGGCGAAGGCGTCGACGGTCACCGCACCGCGCTCACCGATCAGGTCCATCTTCAGGTGGCCCCATCGAGGATAGGTCGTCGGGCGACTCCAAGAGCAGTCGATCGCGGCGAACACGCCGTTCTCGAAGGTGAGCGTGACCAGACCGGCGGTGTCGACGTCGACCTCGTCCGGGTAGAAGGGGTTGCCGACCTCGGCGTACACCTCGGTCACCTCGGAACCCGTCATCCAGCGCAGCAGGTCGGTGAGGTGGACGGTGTGGTCCATGACGGCGCCGCCGCCGGCGAGTTCGCGGTCGGCGAACCAGGCGCGATGGGCCCGCGGGATCTCCGAGTGGTTGATGCCGTTGACGGCGTGCAGGGCGCCGAGCTCACCCCGGTCGAGCGAGCGCTTGACGGCGGCGACCGAGGCGTCGAAGCGCATGGGGAAGGCGGTCATGAAGGTGACGCCGGCGGCCTCGCAGGCGTCGCGCATGGCCTCGGCGTCGGCCAGCGTGGTCTCGATCGGCTTCTCGCAGAGCACGTGGACGCCGGCGGCGGCAGCGAGTTCGACCCCTTGCCGGTGGTGGGCGTTCTCGGAACAGACCACGACCGCGTCGATGCCGGCATCGAACAGGTCTTCGGGACGGTCGAAGCGGCGCAGGTCGAAGGTGGCGGCGACCTGGGCCGCGCGCTCGGCGTCGTCGTCGGAGAAGCCGACCAGTTCGACGCCCGGGACCGCGCGCAGGTTGCCGACGAAGCCCTCGGCGTGGACGTGGGCGAAGCTCAGGATGCCGACGCGCATGTCAGACCACCTCGGAGGGGGCGACGCTGCGCCCGGTGCGCAGCGAGGCGCGCGCGGCCAGCCCGATCCGAAGCGCGGCCGCCGCTTCGGCCGGCGTCACGGCGAACGGCGTGCCGTGGACGAGCGCCGCGTGCACGTGTTTGATCTCGGTGGTGTAGGGGTCCTCGGCCATCACGGTGAGCGGTAGACCCACCTCGGGCGCGGCGTCGGACTCGCTGGGCAGCAGGTGGCGGCCGATGCTCTCGGTGCTGTCGCTGTCCCACTCGATGGCGCCGTCGGTGCCGGCCAGGTCGAAGCCGGTGCGGAAGACGCCGGTCGGGTACACCCAGCCGCCCTCGACGAGCGCCATCGCGCCGCTCTCGAAGCCGAGCGTCACCAGCGCGTAGTCGCGGTTCGACTCGGGATGGCGCGTGCGCAGCGAGCGGGCGAACACCCGCGCCACCGGCCCGGCCAGCGACATGGCGTAGTCGAAGTCGTGCACCATCAGGTCGCAGATCATCCCGCCGGAGCGCGATTCGTCCGCGAACCAACTCGAGGCGCCGGAGCGGGGCGGGTAGGCCACCCGCCGGAACCGGAGCACCCCGAGCCCCCCCAACCGTCCGGCCGCTACGGCCTGCGCGGCGGCGCGGTACTGCGGGAAGAAGCGCACCACGTGGGCCACGAACAGCCGCACGCCGGCTCGCTGGCAGGCTTCGATCATCTCGTGCGCGTCGGCGACCGACAGCGCGATGGGCTTCTCGCAGACGACGTGCTTGCCGGCGGCGGCTGCGCGGAGGGTCATCGGATGGTGGAGGTCGGACGGCACGCACAGGTCGACGACGTCGACCTCTTGCATCAGCGCGTCGAGGTCGGGGAAGGCGCGGGCGCCGTGCTGCTCGGCCAGCACTTGGGCCGAGACGCCCCCGCGCGACACCACCCCGACGAGGTCGGCGTCGGCGGCGCGCCAGCCCGCCGCGTGCGCCCGTCCCATCGACCCTGCGCCCACGATCCCTACGCGCATCCGCGACCGCATCCGTGACCTCCTCGCCGTCCCCGTCTGTGACGTGAGGGTACCACCTGGGATCGCCGGCCTCGGCGGCGGCTCAGTCGTGCGGCAGGCCGTGGACGTCGAGGCCGGGGTGCTCGTCGCGGAAGTAGTCGACCTCGCGGGCGTGGCGGAACAGCACCGCAGGCGCGCCGTCGGGGTCGTGGACGAGCTTCCCGAAGCGCCCTGGGCTGGTGGGGGTGGCGTCGAGCCAGCGGACCAGGGTGTAGGGCTCGGGGGTGAGGATGACCTCGGTGGTGTACTCGTCGGCCATGCGGTGCGCGAAGACCTCGAACTGCAGCTGCCCGACGGCGCCGAGCACCGCGTCGCGCGCGCCTTGGGCGGGGAAGAAGCGCTGCACCACGCCCTCCTCGGCGAGCTGGTCGAGCCCCTTGCGGAAGGCCTTGTCGCGCTGCACGTCGCGCGGTCGGACGGTGGCGAAGACCTCCGGGGCGAAGCGCGGGAGCGGCGCCACGTGGACGCCGTCGCGGGTGCCGATGACGTCGCCGATGCGCAGCAGGCCCGGGTTGACCAGACCGACGACGTCGCCGGCGAACGCCAGGTCGACCGTCTCGCGCTCGTCGGCGAAGAGGGTGTGGGCGCGGGTCAGCTTGAGCTTGCGGCCCGTCCGCACGTGCGTCGCCGTCATGCCGCGCTCGAAGGTGCCGGTGGCGATGCGCGCGTAGGCGGTGCGGTCGCGGTGGCGCCGGTCGAGGTTGGCCTGGAGCTTGAAGACGACCGCCGTGAACGCTTCGCCGTCGACGGCGATGACGTCGCCATCGAGCGTGTGGAGATCGCTTGGAGGTGGAGCGAGCCGCACGAAGTGCTCGAGGAAGGTGTCGACGCCGAAGTTGTTCAGCACGCTGCCGAAGAACACCGGCGTGACCTCGGCGGCCAAGACGGCAGCCGGGTCGGCCGCGGGGAGGAGCGCTTCGACCGTCTCGATCTCGTCGGCGAGGCGGTCGTGGGCGTCGCGGCCCAAGAGCTCGGCCAGACGCGGGTCGTCGACCCCGCCCACGGCCACCACGCCGGCACGACCGCCGCGTTCGGCACGCTCGTACAGATGCACGGTGCGGGAGGGTCGTTCGTAGACGCCACGGAAATCGAGGCCGCTGCCGATCGGCCACGTCACCGGCGACGTCGCGAGGCCGAGCACCCTCTCGACCTCGTCGAGGAGGTCGAACGGGTCGCGGGCCGGGCGGTCGAGCTTGTTGATGAACGTGAAGGTGGGCAAGCCGCGCAGTCGACAGACCTCGAAGAGCTTGAGCGTCTGGGCCTGCACGCCGCGGGCGGCGTCCAGCAGCATCACCGCACTGTCGGCGGCGGTGAGGGTGCGGTACGTGTCCTCGCTGAAGTCCTGGTGGCCGGGCGTGTCGAGCAGGTTGAGCATGAAGCCGTCGTACTCGACCTGCAGGGCGGCCGAGGAGATGGAGATGCCGCGTTCGCGTTCCAGCGACATCCAGTCCGACGTGGCGCCCTTGGTGCCCGTCTTGCCCCCCACGATGCCGGCCTCGCGGATCGCCCCCGAGTAGAGCAGCAGCTTCTCGGTGAGGGTGGTCTTGCCGGCGTCCGGGTGCGAGATGATCGCGAAGGTCCGGCGACGGGCGACCTCGGTGCGGATGGCGGGGTGATGCGGCACGAAGGCGCAGTCTACCGCCGCGCCGGGCCACCCGGGTTCGTCGACGAGACCGCGTCGAGCTCGGTGGCCGTCGGTGGGTCGGCCCCCTGGCGGGTGCACGTGATCGACGACGCGGCCACCGCGCGCACGAGCACCGACCGCCACGCCTCGTCGTCCAGGGCGCCCGGACGCGGCCGGTCGACCAGACCGCTCAGCAGCGCGGCGGTGAACGTGTCGCCCGCGCCGACGGTGTCGATGACGTCCACGGACCGGCCCGGCACCTGCAGGACCGGTCGGCCGCTGCGGTGGAGGCGGGCACCGTCGGGGCCCGCCGTCACGACGACGGCCACCGTCCCCCGGTCGAGCCAGCGCGCGGCCGCCTGCGCCTCGTCACGGTCGAGGGCGGCCAGGTCCTCGGTGCTGACCCGCACGACGTCGGCGAGCTCGGCCCAGGCGTCGACGTCACGCTCGAAGGCGCCCCAGTCGTCGATCAGCGCCGGCCGCACGTTGGGATCGACGAGCCAAGTGATCTGCCCCCGCCCCGCGCGGCCGTGCTCACGGACGACGTCGCGGAAGGCGGCGCGGGCCGGTTCGCGCAACAGCGAGACGGTGACGCTGCCGACGGTCACCGCCGTCGGCAGCGTCGGACGCGGGCGCGGGTCGTAGGCCACGTCGGCCGTCCCGGCCCGGTAGAAGGCGTAGGCGGCGTTGCGGTCGCGGTCGAGCGTCACCACCGCCAGGCTCGTCGGTTCCGACCCCCGCTCGGCCCAGCGCAGGTCCACGCCGGCCGCCGTCACGTGCTCGCGCAGCAGCGTGCCGAAGGCGTCGGTCGACAGGCGGGTGAGGAAGGCCGTGGGCAGCCCCAAGCGGGCGCTGGCGACGGCCACGTTCATCGGCGATCCGCCCGGACGTGCGTGGTAGACGACGCCCCCCCGCTCGGCGCCGGCGTCCTCGCCGATGAGGTCGACGAGCGCCTCGCCGAGCGTGACGGCGCGCGGATCGGGTCGTTCGGTCATGGATCGACCATACCGCAGCCCCCGTGTAGGACGTTTCCCGACACGAGGGTCGGACGACCGCCGCTCGTGTCGGGTGGCGCCCGAGGGCGATGGTGATGTCCGAAAGGCGGACTGCCATCCCACCGCCCCACCTCGCCCCGCCGGACCCCATCGGGTTCGGCGCTCGCCGGACCCGTACGGCCGGCGCACCTTCGCTGGAGGAGCCATGTCCGACGCTCTCATCGAACGCGATTCGCACGCAGGCGCACCCGACGCCCACGAGACGGTCTGGGTCTACGGGTTCGAGCAACTCGATCGCGTCGAGGCCACGCTGCCCCCGGGCGACTGGGACGCGGCCCGCTCGCTGCTCGGCGGCAAGGGCGCCAACCTCTTCGAGATGACCCGTCTGGGCGTGCCGGTCCCGCCCGGTTTCACCGTCACCACCGCGGCCTGCAACGCCTACCTCGACCACGACCGCGCCTTCCCGCCGGGCATGTGGGAACAGGAACTGGCCGCCCTGCAGCGGGTCGAAGCGTCGACGGGCAAGTCCTTCGGCGACCCGTCCAAACCGCTGCTCGTCTCGTGCCGCTCGGGTGCCAAGTTCTCGATGCCGGGCATGATGGACACCGTCCTCAACATCGGCCTCAACGACGCCGTGGCCGAATCGATGGCGGTCGCGACCGGCGATCCGCGCTTCGTGTACGACGCCTACCGGCGCCTGGTCCAGATGTTCGGGTGCGTCGTCATGGGCATCGATGACGAACCGTTCGAAGAGGTCATCGAAGAGGTCAAGGCCGAGCGTGGCCTGCGCGACGACGTCGAGCTGAACGCCGACGAGTGGAAGCGGATCACGCAGCGCTTCCAGAAGCTGTTCCGCGCCTTCACCGGTCAGGACTTCCCGCAGGACCCCGTCAAGCAGCTCGAGCTCGCCACCCGCGCCGTCTTCAACAGCTGGTTCGGCAAGCGCGCCGTCGACTACCGCAACGCCACCAACATCCGCCACGACCTCGGCACGGCCGTCAACATCCAGATGATCGTGTTCGGCAACATGGGCGAGCAGTCGGGCACCGGCGTCGCCTTCACCCGCAACCCCGTCGACGGCACCAAGGAGCTCTACGGCGACTACCTGCTCAACGCGCAGGGCGAGGACGTCGTGGCCGGGATCCGCAACACCGAGCCGATCGCCAAGCTGAAGACCGAGATGCCGGCGGTGTACGACGAGTTCATCACCATCTGCGAGCGGCTCGAGAACCGCTTCCTCGACATGCAGGACGTCGAGTTCACGGTCGAGCGCGGCAAGCTGTGGATGCTGCAGACGCGCAACGGCAAGCGCACGGCACGCGCCGCGATCCAGATCGCCGTCGACATGGCCAACGAGGAGCTCATCGACAAGCCCACCGCGCTGCTGCGCGTGACGCCCGACCAGGTCGACCTGCTGCTGCACCCGCAGTTCTCGATCGAGACGCGCCAAGAGGCCGTGCAGGCCGGCAAGCGCCTGGTCCAGAAGGCCGTCAACGCCAGCCCCGGCGCCGCGGTCGGCCGCGCCGTCTTCGACGCCGACACCGCCGAGGCCTGGGCCAAGCGCGGCGAGGCCGTCATCATGGTGCGCCCCGAGACCAAGCCCGACGACGTGCACGGGATGATCGCCTCCAAAGGGATCCTCACCTCGCGCGGCGGCGCCACCAGCCACGCTGCGGTGGTCGCGCGTCAGTTCGGCACGCCCGCCGTGTGCGGCGCCGACGCCCTCAAGATCGACGTCGAGCGCAAGTCGATGGCGGCCACCACGCCCGATGGCATCGTCTACGTCCGCGAGGGCGATTGGATCAGCCTCGACGGCGGCAGCGGCGAGGTCTTCGCCGGCCAGCTCGAGACCCACGAACCCGACGTCGCCAAGGAAGTGGCGCTCGCGACGCTGTTGTCGTGGGCCGACGAGCACCGCCGCCTGGGCGTGTGGGCGAACGCCGACTACCCCGCCGACGCCCGCCGCGCGCGCGAGTTCGGGGCCGAGGGCATCGGCCTGTGCCGCACCGAGCACATGTTCTTCGAGGAGACCCGGCTGCCGCTCGTGCAGTCGATGATCATGGCCGACACGGCCGAGCGGCGCGCCGGTGCCCTCGACCTGCTCTTGCCCGTCCAGCGCGCCGACTTCCAGGGTCTCTTCGAGGCCATGGAGGGGCGACCGGTCATCATCCGCTTGCTCGACCCGCCGCTGCACGAGTTCCTCCCCGGCTACGACGACCTCCAGCTCGAGCTCGCCGACCTGAAGGTGCGCCTCCAGCACCACGCCTCGCTGTCCGAGATCGACGAAGCGCTGGCCGACGTGCGCAAGAAGGAAGACCTGCTCGGCCGCGTCCGCGAGCTGCGCGAGTCCAACCCGATGCTGGGCCTGCGCGGGGTCCGTCTGGGCGTCATGTACCCCGAGATCACCGCCATGCAGGTCCGCGCCATCTTCGAGGCGGCCGCCGCGGTCGTCCGCAAGGGCATCCCCGTCATGCCCGAGATCATGGTGCCGCTCACGTCCGACGTCGGCGAGATGGCGGTCATGAAGGAGATCGTCGACCGCGTCGCCCACGAGGTCGCCGAGGAGATGCACCACGAGGTGACGTTCAAGTTCGGCACCATGATCGAGGTGCCGCGCGCCGCGCTCACGGCCGGCACCATCGCCGAATCCGCCGAGTTCTTCAGCTTCGGCACCAACGACCTCACCCAGACCACCTACGGCATCAGCCGCGACGACGCCGAGGGCAAGTTCCTCATCCGCTACGTCGAAGAGGGCGTCATCCCGTCGAACCCCTTCCAGCACCTCGACCCGAACGGCGTCGGCCGCCTGCTGCGCATCGCGGTCGAAGAGGGCCGGCGCACCCGCCCCGACCTGCACGTGGGGATCTGCGGCGAGCACGGCGGCGACCCGCAGTCGATCGCGCTGTGCGACGAGATCGGTCTCGACTACGTCAGCTGCAGCCCGTTCCGCGTCCCCGTGGCGCGCCTCGCGGCGGCCCAGGCGGCGATCCTCGCCAAGGCCTAGCGCCGACCGTTCGACGCCGCGCCAGCCGCGGCCGTCCGTGAACGCACGATGACCGTCGCGCCCCCCGGAACCACCGACCCGGGGGGCGCGACTTCGGTACGCTGCGGGGGTCGGGTCGCCCGGCGCCGGAGGTCCCCCGCGGACCCCCCTCGCAGGCCGAGGGATCCGTCGCAGCGGCCCAGACCCCGACGACCCGTGCTGGCTGCCTTCGCGCACCTGCCGGGCGTTCCCTCGGAGGTCCGTGCATGCGTATCCGTCCCGTCCTCTTGTGTCTCGTCGCCTCGCTGCTCGTGCTGGGCAGCGCCTCGGCGCAGGTGACGCTGAACGTCGGCGCGACCGCGGAGGCTTCGGGCCTCGACCCGCGGCGCGTCAACGACGTCCCCTCCTACCAGCGTGTGTACGCCATGTTCGAGCCACTGATCGTGTTCGAGAAGGACCTCTCCTACCGGCCGCGCCTGGCCACCTCGTGGACCTTCAGCGACGACGGCAGCAGCATCACCTTCAAGCTGCGCGAGGGCGTCAAGTTCCACCACGGCACGGAGTTCACCTCGGCCGACGTGAAGTACACGATCGATTGGCTCCAGAACCCCGACAACCCCGTCCTGAACAGCAGCTTGTGGCAGGACATGGCCAGCGTCGAGACGCCCGATCCGTACACCGTGATCATCCACCTGGATCCGACGAACGTCTGGACCATGAACGCGCTCGCGCGCATGCCGATCGTCCCCGCCGACATCGGCGACGACCCCAGCTTCGTCGATCACCCCTCGGGCACGGGCCCGTTCCAGTTCGTGGAGTGGGTGCGCGACGACCGTCTGGTGCTCGAGGCCTTCCCCGACTACTGGGATCCCGAGGTCGGCAACGTGACCGAGGTCGTGTTCCGCCCCATCCCCGAGGACGCGACGCGCTTGCTGGCGTTCGAGGCCGGCGAGATCGACCTGTTCCACGGTCAGGTGGTGCCGCTCGAGGTGCCACGCCTCGAGGCCGAGACCGACTGGGTGTCGCGCACGACCGGCTTGGGCTGGACGTACCTCGGCTTCAACTTCGGCAACGAGTACTTGGCCCAGCAGGCGGTGCGCCAGGCGTTCTACCACCTCATCCCCTCCGAAGGCATCGTCGAGCGCGTCTTGAACGGTGTCGGCACGGTGAGCGACAGCCCCATCTCGCCCGATTCGATCTACTACGCCGACGACGTCGCGCGTTACCCCTACGATCCGGAAGCGGCCCGAGCGTTGCTCGAGGAAGCCGGGCTCGGCGACGGCTTCAGCGTGCGGCTCCACACCAACGAGAACCCGGTGCGCCCGCGCATCGCCGAGATCCTGCAGTTCGAGGCCGCCAAGATCGGCATCGACGTCGAGGTGAACGTCGAGGAGTTCGGTGCCTTCATCGACCGCATCCTCGACCCTGAGCGCCCCTTCGACCTCTACATCCTCGGTTGGTCGGGCAACGTCGATCCGAACTACGCCACGTACGGTCTGTTCCGCACGGGCGCCGACAGCAACTACATCGGCTACAGCAACCCGGTCGTCGACGAGCTGCTCGACCTGGGTCGGGTGCTGCCGCCGGGCTCGCCGCAGTCGATCGAGACCTACCAGGAGATCCAGCGCCTGCTGATGGACGACGTGCCGTTCGCGTTCATCAACAACACCGAAGAGATCGGCCTCGTCCAAGACGACATCGAGGGCTGGTCGGTCCACCCGTACGCGTCCGCCACCTACATGGACCTGCACAAGGTGACCAAGAACCGCTGAGCGCTCGCGCTCCGGGCTCGCCGTCGGCGGCGCGACCTGCGGGTCGCGCCGCCGATCTCGTCAGGGACGCCAGGGGGCGGGGAACGACGGGCTCGCGCGCACGGCCACCCGCCACGAGCGCAGCGGCAGACCGTAGCCCAGGTCGATGCCCACGTCGAACGGCACGAAACCGAACAGGGCCCCCTCGACGCCGACGCCCGCCCCCGTACCCCAGGCGCTCGCCGGCCCGTCGGCCGACTCGAACAGGGCGCCGTCGACGAACACCCACACCGAGGGCGTCACCAGCGCGGTCTCGAACAGCGGTTGGGAGGCGTGCAGGCGCAACGCCAGCTCGAGGCTGCCGGTGACCAGGCGTGTGGCCAGGTACGCATCGGGTGGCAGCGCGCGCAGCCCGGTGGCTGGACCGACCGAGAAGCGCTCCTCCGCGGGCGTCTCGCTGGTGGCGGCGCCGCCCAGGAGCCGTGCGCGCAGCGTCAGGACCGGTTCGGGCGAGGGGGAGAAGGGGGCGATCGCGGCGCGGATCTCGGCGTGCCCGCGACCCCACTCGGGGGCGAGCCCCAGCACCGCGCCGGCGTCGGCCCACAGGCCGGTCCCGCGCCAGCCGGCGGCGGTCTCGATCACCGGTCCGGGCACCCGCAGCGCGCCCTCGAACGACCAGCCCGGGTCGGCGCGCACGCGCAGACCCACGCGCCCCAGGCTGCCGCCCGCCCCGTCGAACTGCGCGTCGGCGAACGGCTCGAGCGCGTAGGTGGCGCGCCACGAAGCCCGGATCGTCACCGCGTCGCTCTCGCCGTCGAGGCTGAGCGCGTAACCGACGCCGGCCGACGCGCGCCCGAGCGGTCCATCGCGCAGGTCGACGCCGAAGCGCAGCCGACTGGCGGCGGGCACCGGCGAGGGCGTGAGCCGTTCGCCGTGCGCCGCGGGTGCGAGCGCCAGGTCGAGGTTCAGGTTCCAGGGCCGCGGCCGGAGCACGACGGCGCGTCGCGCTGCGGCGAGGCGCGCCTCCCAGCCCAGGTTGATGGCACGGCCCACGTTCGGGTCGCCCGGCGGGCGCAGTTCGATGCCGCGGGCCGCCAGGTCGGCCAGGATGCGCGGCAGGGCTTCGCGGGCCGCGCGTGCGCCCGCGAGCGCGAACTCCTCGGTCCGGTCGAAGGCCATGTAGGTGGCGTCCAGACCCGGTTCCAGCAGGACGTCGACGGCCTCGCGCTCGATCTCCGTGAAGCTCTCGACGATGTCGACGAAGATGCGCGAGAGGTTCGACGGCACGCTCGAGGGGTCGAAGGGCGACTCACGGGTGATGTCGACGCCGATGACGTACGTCGCCCCCAGGGCGCGCGCCTGCGAGGCCGGCACGTTCTGCTTCAGGCCCCCGTCGAAGTAGAAGCGGCCGTCGAGCTCGACGGGATCGAACAAGGCCGGGATGGCGCTCGAGGCGCGGATGGCGTCGGAGAGGAGACCCGCCGGGGCGGTACCGGGTTCACCCGTCTCGAGGTCGGTGACCACCGCGTGGAAGGGGATCACGGTCTCGTCGACCGTGCGGCCCTCGAGCAGACCGTCGAGCAGGATCGCCAGCGGGCGACCGTCGAGCAGCCCGCCGCGGGGCGGGATCAGCAGGTCGGCGGCCGAGGCGGGCTCGATCCGCGCGAAGATGTCGGCCACGACGTCGATCTCGAACCCGGCCGCGTAGAGCCCTCCCACCAGCGACCCCATCGAGGTCCCGAGGATCAGGTCGATGGGTACGCCGGCGTCGGTCAGCACCTCGATCACGCCGATGTGGGCGGCCCCGCGCGCGGCGCCGCCGCCGAGCACCAGCGCGACCAGCGGCTCCTCTGCTGGAGGTCGCGCGGCGACGTCGACCGGCGGTGCGTCTTGCGCGAGGGCCATCGTGCCGCCACAGGCCCAGAGCACGACGAGGATGCCGGCGCGTCGCGCGAACGAGGTCGAACTGGAGCGGCGAGGCTGCATGCGCCACCTCCGCCGGGAGCGGCCCGGCTCACGACCACTGTGGCACGCGTCGACGTCGGTGGCCGCTCGTCGGTACGTGCGACGACGCCGCCGGTCAGCGACCGCGCGACCAGGGGGGTCGGGCCTCCAGGACCCGCACGCGGGCCGGGCAGTCGAGGTCGTGGGCGCCATCGAGGTAGCCGGTCGACACGAGGAACTCGCGCACGATCTCCCCGCCGACGAAGGTGAAGGTGCGCCGGAACACCTTCACCCACGCCTCGAGCGGCAAGGGATGGTGGGCGTCGAGCCAGCCCTGGAAGCTGCCGTGCTCCTCGCGCAGCGCCACGATCCGCTGCGCGTTCGTCACCGCCGCGCGCACCTTCAGGCGGTTGCGCACGATGCCGGCGTCGGCGAGCAAGCGGGCGACGTCGTCCTCGCCGTACCCGGCCACGCGATCGACGTCGTACCCGTCGTAGGCGCGTTCGAAGGCCTCGGCCTTGCGCAAGATGGTGGTCCAGGAGAGGCCGGCCTGGTTGATCTCGAGCAGCAAGCGACCGAACAGCGGGGCGTCCCCCTCGAGCGGGAAGCCGTAGTGGTGGTCGTGATACGTCCGGTGCGGATCGGGCAGGCCGCGGCGCACGGCTTCGCAGTAGCTCTTCGGCGGTGGCGTGTCGCTCATCGGTTCCCCTTCTCGGCATCGTCCCAGCCGACCGTGGGGTCGAACCGGGCGGGTCGGAGCCCGCGCAGCGCGTTGCCGACCGCCAGGTCGCGGGCCGCGAGGTCGGCAAGCGTCACCGTACCCTCGCGCGCGGCGCCCGAGGCCAAGAGCTCGGCCCGCAGGACCCCGGGCAGCGCGCCGTCGTCGAGCGGCGGTGTCCGCCACACCCCGTCGCCGTCGCGCACGAAGAGCGTGCTGATGGCGCCCTCGGCCACCGTCCCGCGTTCGTTGAGGAAGACCACGTCGCCCCAGCCCTGCGCCTGCGCCCAGCGGGTCGCGTCGTCGTACAGGGCGCGATCCGTCGTCTTGTGCCGTTGGCGCGGGTCGTCGGACCGGATGCGAGGCCGCGCCAGAGCGAGCCGGACGGGCGGCTCGTGCGGGGCGACGTCGCGGAACGGCGTCGCGGTCGCCGTGCAGCCGCCGTCCTCGTGCAGGTCCAGGCGCACGCGGTAGGTGGTGGCGCCCGGGGTCGCGGTGGCGCCGGGGGTCGCGGTGGCGCCGGGGGTCGCGGTGGCGCCGGGGGTCGCGGCGGTGGCGGCGGCAGCGTCGACGGCGGCGGCGACCGCCTGCGTGGCCGCCGCCTCGTCGAACGGGATCTCGTGGTAGGCGGCGCTGCGGCGCAGCCGTTCGGCGTGCGCCGTCCAGCGTGGCGCGTGTCCGTCGGCCCACAGGAGCGTCTCGAACACCCGGAGCGGCGGCGCGGGATGCGTGAAGAAGCGCGCCTTGACCCGGATCTCCTCGTGCTCGAGCACCGGGTCCGAGTCGGCCACCAAGCCACCCCCCACCCCGAGGCGGCCCTGGCCGTCGTGCACGACGAGCGTCCGGATCGCCACGCTGAAGGTCGCCTCGTCGAAGGGCGCCGTGGGTGACAGGCGTCCGGCCGCCGCCCCCGTGGCCGTCGCCGGCGCGGCGGCCGCCGCCGGGAGGGCGAAGCCGATGGCGCCGGTGTAGACGCCCCGCGCGGTGTCCTCGAGCTCGTCGATGATCGTCATGGTGTGGCGTTTGGGGGCGCCGGTGATCGAGCCGCACGGGAAGAGCGCGCTCAGAAGCGTGGCGAGCCCCGTGTCGGAGGGTGCCGTCGCCGCGACGGTCGACGTGAGCTGCAGCACCGAGCGGTAGCGCTCGACGTCGAGCAGCCGCGGGACGTGGACGCTGCCCGCGTGTGCGAGGCGGCCCAGGTCGTGGCGCAGCAGGTCGACGATCATGACGTTCTCGGCGCGCGACTTGGGGTCCGCTCGCAGGGCCGCGGACCGCGACGCGTCGTCGGCGGCGTCGGCGCCACGCGCGGCGGTGCCCTTCATCGGCCGGGTACGCAGCTCGACGCCGTCGGGGGTCGCCCGAGCCTGCACGAAGAGCTCCGGCGAGGCGGAGGCGATCGTGACCTCGCCGGTGTCGAGCAGCGCGCCGTAGGCCACGGCTTGGGAGCCCGACAGGGCGCGGTAGGCCTCGCGGACGTCGTCGACACGGCAGCGGAAACCGGTCGTCAGGTTGACCTGGTACGTCTCGCCCGCTGCCAGGCGGCGCGCGACTTCGCTGGCCCGTTGCCGCCACGCGTCCTCGTCGAGCTCGGCCACGACGTCGTGGATGGTCCCGTGGGGCACCCGCGGCGCGCGCAGCGGCGCGCCCCCGGCGCTCGCCGTGACGACCTCGACAGCGTCGTACACGCCGAACCAGCCGAGCGCGTAGGGAGGCCGATGGCGCGTCGGGGTGCCCACGAGGGCGGCGCCGGCTTCGTAGCCGAGGTAGCCGGCCACGGCACGCCCGGCGCGCAGGTGCTCGTCGAGCGCTTGGAGCAGCGCCGGGGTCCGGGCCGGGTCGGTGAGCGTCAGGACGGCCGACGGCGCCCGGAACCGAAGGCTGCGCCGCTCTCCACGGGGACCGCGGCGCGCGTGTAGCACGACGTCGCCGGGCTGCAAGGCGTCGATCCAGGCGTCGACGACGGCGCCCGGATGGGCGTCGTCGACCGTCCGACGACGGAAGCGGGTGGCGCCGGCCGCCGGCTGCGTCACGTCGCCCTCGGCGGCGGGGACCTCGGTGATCGCCGTGACGGCGTTCGCCACCGGCTGCGCGCCGGTCGGCTCAGGCGGCGCCGCGCAGGCGGTGGGCGAAACGCTGGCGGAACTTGCCCAGCTTGGGGGCGATGACGGCCGCGCAGTACCCCTGACCCGGGTTGGCGCGGTAGTAGCCCTGGTGGTAGGCCTCGGCGGGGTACCAGGTGCCGGCGATCGTGTCCGGATCGAGTTCGACGACCTCGGTGACGATGGGCCCCGCGAAGGTGCCCTCGCGGGTCAACTCGGCGATGAGCTCGCGGGCGGTGGCGGCCTGGTCCTCGTCGTGCGCGAACACGGCCGAGCGGTACTGGCTGCCCACGTCGTGGCCCTGGCGGTCGCGCGTGGTGGGGTCGTGGGTGCCGAAGAACACCTCGAGCAGGGCGCGGTAGGGGAGCACGGCGGGATCGAACGTGATCCGGACGGCCTCGGCATGGCCCGTGTCGCCGTCGCAGACGCGGGTGTAGGACGGGTTCGGCAGGTGGCCGCCGACGTAGCCGCTCTGGATGGCGTGCACGCCCTCGACCTGCTCGAAGACGGCTTCGGTGCACCAGAAACAGCCTCCGGCGACGGTGGCGATGGCGAGCGGGTCGTGCGGGGTCTCGGTCATGTGCGCATGCTACGGGTGCGGGCGGGGGCACGACGGTCGGCCCCGCCACCGGCGCTCACGTCACGCCGACAGCGCGCTCCAGGTGTTCGCCAGCGCTTCCGGCGACCACAGGCCCCAGATCCAGCCCTGTGCGAGGAGCGCGGCGAACGCCGCCGCGATGAGCAGATGGGCCAGCCAGCGTGCGCGCAGGCGCGGCCAGCGGCGCCAACCGCGCCACGTCTGGATGAGCTGCGCCAGCACGGCCAGCGCCAGCCCGAGGGCGGCCGCTTGCAGGAGCGGCGCGCTGGTCGTCAACGGCGCGTCGCCGGTCGCGAGCGCCAGCGAGGCCAACCAGACGAGGGCGCCGACGATCGCGGCCACGAGGACGGCGCCGACGCGCGACCAGGCGCGCGTCACGACGAGCGTCGCCGGGAGCGCGGCCCCGACCGGTTCGCGCCGCCGCCAGCGCCAGAAGGCGCCGACCGGCCAGGTGACCAGGACGAGCAGCGCGGCGGCCAGCGCGGCCGCGACCGAGGCGGCCACGAGCCACGCTCGCTCCCACCACGGGACCCACGCGAGGCCGAGCGTGCCGCCGAGATGCACGAGGACGCGCGGCGGGTCGGTGTCGGTCGGCGCGAGGGCCACCAGCGGTGCGCCGTCGGTGCGGCTGCGCCAGGTGCCGGTGGCGTCCTGCTCGAACGTGATGGCGGCGGCCCAGGCGGCCGGTGGCACCACGGTCACGTCGTCGTCGGCGACCTGGACGAGGAACGACGGAGCGGCCGCCGTCAGGACGCGCTCCAGCCCGCCGACGGCGCTTCGCTCGGTCCGGTAGACGCCGGGTCGGGGCGTGAGGCCGGCGGTCTCGCCAGGCGGCCAGCCGATCCCGGGGACCTCCGGGTCGCGGCCGTCGCCGAGCAAGCGTCGGAACGTCTCCTCGACGAGCACGGCGCGTGCGTCGCGCACGCCCGACACCGCCTCCAGACCGTCGGCGATCGGGTCGCCGTTCAGGTAGGCGAACACCGCCACGCGCGCGTCGGGGGCGATGACCAGGCTGGCGCGCACGCCCGGCAGGTCGCCGTCGTGTCGCACCACCGGATGGCCGAGCACCGCCGACTCCGCCAGCCCCAGCGTCCATCCGGGCGCCACGGGATGGGGGCGCATCGCCGGCGTCATCAGCGCCTCGCGCACGCCGTCGGCGAGGACGGCGGGCGGGGTGGGCGCGGTGAGGGCTTCGGCGAAGCGCAGCACGTCGAGCGCGCTGGCGCGCACGCGACCAGCGCCGCTCTGGACCAGGCGCGGCATGATGAGCGGGCGCACGCCGTCGGCACCGACGGCGTGTGGCGTCACGGTCGCGGCCTCGTACTCCGGGCCGGCATCGGCCAGGACCGTGGCCTCCTCGAAACCGAGCGGATCGAAGACGAGCGAGCGGTACGCCGACGCTTCATCCAGACCGGTCGCCTGCGCCAACACCGCCGCGAGCGCCCCGTAGCAGGCGTTGCAGTAGACGAGCCGGGCGCCGGGCGTGTCGACGCGTGGCGGCAAGCCGGCGGCGACGGCCTCCGTGGTGCTGGGCATCGGCTCGTCCGGCGGCACGGTCAGACCCAGCGAGCGCACGTCGAGGCCCGCCGTGTGGGTCAGCAGATGCCGCAGCGTCACCGGGCCGTCGGCGGGGTCGGCGGGCGGTCCCAGGGCGCCGGGGGGCAACCAGCGCGAGGCGTCGTCGTCGAGGTCGAGGCGGCCGTCGGCGGCCAGGCGCAACACACCCACCGCCGTGAGTGGCTTGCTCAGCGACGCCAACCAGAGCGGCGCGTCGAGCGGGAGGTCGCGCCCGCCCACCTCGGCCGACCCGTAGGCCTCGGCGAACACGGTCTGGCCCTCCACGACGACGCCCAGGATCAGCCCCGGGGCGCCGCTGCGACCCAGCACCTCGAGCGCGACCGCGTCGAGCTCGAAGCGGAGCGCCATGCGTGCCAGCGTCACCGCGTCGAGCTCTTCGGCCCCCAACGCGCGCGGGGCGAGGTCGGGCGTGGGGACCGGCGTGAGGGCCTGGGCCGCAGCGCCACCCGCCAGGCCGGCGCAGGTCAACGCGAGGACGAACGCGAGCGGCAGGGCACCCGCGCCGAAGGCGAACGGGGCGCGACGGACGGAGCGCATGGGCGGGACCGTAGCACGCGCTGCGCCCCGCGGGCGCGGTCGGAGCTGGGCGCGCGGCCGCCGCGTCACGCGTTCAAGCCGCCGCGGTGGGGCTCGGCGCGGTGTCGAAGCGGTAGGTGGTGCGTGCCTGGTCGTAGGCGAGCGCGCGCGCCAGGTCGGGGGCGACGTCGGGATCGACCAGACCCCGGAGGGTGTGTCCGGCCAGCCAGTCGCAGGTCACCCGGCGCCACACGTCGTGGCGGGCGCGGATCGACGGGTAGGCGCGGGTGTCGTCGTTGAAGCCCGCCAGGTTGGCGATTCCCGCCGTCTCGACGACGGCGTCGAGGTAGCGCTGCATCCCGAGCACGGAGTCGAAGAACCACCAGGGTGCCCCGAGCCGCAGGGCCGGGTAGTGGCCGGCCAACGGGGCCAGTTCCCGGGCGTAGGTGCTCTCGTCGAGCGTGAACAGCACCAGCCGGTAGTTGGGGTGGGCGCCGAAGCGGTCGAGCAGCGGGCGCAGCGCCCGCGTCCACTCGGTGGCGATCGGGATGTCGGCGCCGGCGTCGAGGCCGAAGCGTTCGAACACCTGCCGGTGATGGTTGCGGAACGAGCCGACGTGCAGCTGCATGACCAGCCCGTCGTCGGCGCTCATGCGCGCCATCTCGGCGAGCATGTGGCTGGCGAAACGGCGCGCGTCGTCGTCGCTGCCCTCGCCGCGCCGGAGCCGTCCGTACGTGAGCGCCGCCTCGGCGGCGTCGAGCGAGGCGACGTCGGCGGTGCGCACGCCGTGGTCGGTGGCGGTCGCGCCGGCGGCGCGGAAGGCCTCGCGTCGCGCCTCGAGGGCGCTCAGGTAGGTCGTGTAGTCGTCGACCGGTTGGCCGCTGCGCTCGGCCAGCTGCGCCAACGAGGCCGACCAGTCGTCGCGCGAGGGGTCGATCACGGCGTCGGGACGGAACGTGGGGCGCACCGGCAACCCGTCCGCCTGGAGCCGCAGATGGGTGTCGAGCGCGTCGGTGGCGGCGTCGGTGGTGCACAAGACCTCGATGCCCAGGCGCTCGAACAGGGCGCGCGGCCTGAACTCGGGTTGGCGCAGCCGCGCCACGAGGTGGTCGTACAGCGCGTCGGCGTTGGCGGCCGAGGGGCGCTCGCGAACCCCGAAGAGCTCGATCAGTTCCTGCTTGAGCCAGAGGCCCGTGGGCGTGCCCGCGAACAGGTGGAAGTGCCCGCAGAAGCGGCGCCAGATCGCGCG
Source organism: uncultured Trueperaceae bacterium (assembly GCA_963839375.1). GTDB lineage: Bacteria > Deinococcota > Deinococci > Deinococcales > Trueperaceae > JAABTL01. The sequence continues at coordinate 73,874 of CAWIUY010000032.1, forward strand.
TGGGTCGGTTTCGGTCGGTCCGCCGTCGCGACGCGGTACGCCCAGGTCCTCCATCGGCACGCCCTGGCTGTACAGCATGCGAACCACGTAGTGGTCGGGCACCACCAGCAGGTGCGCCGGATCGCCGAGCGGTTCGTCATCGGCCAGCAGCGCAGGGGGCACGTGACCGTGCGGCGCGATGATCGGCAGGTCGCGCACGCCCTCGTAGAGCGAACGGGCCAGGTCGCGCTGATGGCGTTCGGGGGCGAAGCAACGATCGGGATCCAGGCTCCAGGGGGTGCTCATGCGTCCTCCTCGGGGGGGATGGCGGTGGTCGCGGTCGGCGTCCGCGCTGCGTCGAGCTCGACGAGGCCCGCCAGGGCGGTGGCGACGACGGTGTCGGGCGCGGCGCCGACGTCCACGCGCAGGGCGTCGGCCGGTGGCTCGAGGGCGGCGAGCTGGGAGCCGAGCAGCGAAGCCGGCATGTAGTGGCCGCGGCGGGCCTGCAAACGCGACGCGATGACCTCGGGGTCGCCGTCCAGGAACACGACGGCGACGTGCGGGTCGTCGGTGCCGAGCCGCGCCCGGTAGCTCGCCTTCAGCGCCGAGCACGCCAACACCGTCCCGGTCCCGGCGGCCACCCCTTCGTCGAGCAGCGCGCGCAGCCGGTCGAGCCAGGGCCACCGGTCCTCGTCGGTCAGCGGGATGCCGGCCGACATCTTGGCGCGGTTCACCGCTGGATGGTGGTCGTCGCCGTCGACGAAGCGCCAACCGAGCGCGCGCGCCAAGCTGCGACCCACGACCGTCTTGCCGGCACCCGCGACGCCCATCACCACGATCGCCCGCAGCGTCTTCACAGCGTCGTCCTGGGGGCGCGGTAGAGGCGTTCTCCGGCCTTGCGCACCAACAGCACACCGTCGTCCTCGCGGCCCGCCCAAGCTTCGACGTCGACCGTGGCCGGGTCGAGGTAGCCGAGGTTCAACCGCGCGCAGGTCTCGGCGTCGACCCGGCTCGCCAGCGTGACGTGCACCCGTGGTACCTCGTGCCCGTCCTCCCAGCGGCCGGCGCCGCGCACGTGGGTCGAGTGGGCCAGGACACCCAACGGGACGTGTGCGAAGCGCTCCCATTGGTGGAGGAAGTACGGCAGCGTGTGGTAACCGATCTCCTCGATCCAGCGCCCGTGCACGCGGCTGATCGTGTCGAGATGGGGCGCGTAGATGATGAGCTCGGCGCCCGGCGCCAGCGCCGGTTCGAGCTTGTACATCGCCTTGCCGGCGGTCCAGAGCTCGTCGTACATCGGCGGCGCGCAGGCCAGGACGCGTTGCATGGGGCGGGGCAGATGGGTGACGTGGCGCTCGTTGGACAGCTCGGCGGCCGCCCGCCAGGCCTCGATGGGATCGCCGACGGCCACACCGCTCAAGTCGACGCCCTCCACGGTCAAGGCCACCAGCGTGGTGGGGGTGGTGACGAGCTCCGCGGCTGCATGGATCATGGCGCGCACGGGCGTGTCGGCCACGCCGATCGTGTCGATGACGCCGGTGAGGGCGCCCAGCCAGTGGGTGACGTTGATCATCCCGGCGCTGCTGACGCCCGGGAAGACGTACTTGTAGCCGCCCGAGAAGCCGGCGACCTCGTGGGGGAAGGTGGGACCGAGGATGAGCACGTGGTCGGCCTCGGGCAGTGCCCGGTTGACGAGCACGTCGACGTCGCCGCCCAGGGTCGGGTGCCACAGGTCGCCGGCGAGCGCCTGGACCTGCGCCGCGCTCAGCTGGCCGAGCGACACGAGTTCGCCGGGCTCGCTCCAGCCGTGGTTGACCACGGCGACGTGCCGGTACCGACCTCGGCGTTCGTCGGCGGTGATCCCGACGAGCGCGTCCAGCCGTGCCTGGTCGAGGGGCGGGTGCGTGCCCAGCGCGACCATGAACGTGAGCGAGGCGGCTCCGTCGAGGAGCTCGACGACGTCGCGGAACAGTGCCGGCAACGGCAGCGTGCGGGTGTGGTCGGGGATGAGCACCAGCACCCGCTGGTCATCGAAGCGCCCGGCCAGACCGCGTTCGAGCGCGCGGCGCACGTCGGGCCAGGCGAGCGCCTGCCCGGGCGGCGCCACCGCGCGCGCGCGGATCACACGCCCCCGAAGGCGGCGTAGCCGCCGTCGACCGGCACGACCACGCCGGTGACGAAGCGGGCGGCGTCGCTGGCCAGCCACACCGTGGTGCCGACGAGGTCGCCGGGCTCACCGAAGCGCGCCATCGGGGTGTGATCCAGGATCGAGCGACCGCGGTCGGTGGGGGTGCCGTCGGGTTGGAGCAACAGCGCCCGGTTCTGCTCGCCGACGAAGAAGCCGGGGGCGATGGCGTTGACGCGCAGGCCCTCGCCGTACGTCCGGGCCAGGTGGACGGCCAACCAGCGGGTCAGGTTGTCGACGGCGGCCTTGGCGGCCCCGTAGCCGACCACCCGGGTCAGGGGTTTCTGCGCCGCCATCGAGCTGATCGTGATCACCGACCCGCGGCCGGCGGCCACCATGGCGGGCGCGAAGGCTTGGATCGGGAGCAGGGTGCCGTCGAGGTTGAGCTCGACCACGGCGCGGAACGCTTCGGGGCTCAGGCCGAACAGGTCGCGATCACCGAACACGATGGCGTCGGGTCGGTTGCCGCCGGCGGCGGTGACCAACACGTCGCAGCGGCCCCAGGCCTCGTTCACATGGGCGGCCGCCGCCGCGAGCGAATCGGGGTCCAAGACGTCGGCCGACACGCCCAGGGCGTCGAAGCCGGCGTCGCGCAAGCGGGCGGCGGCGGCCTCGACCGCCTCGGCGCGCCGGCTCAGGACGGCGACGGCGGCGCCCGCCTCGGCCAGCCCGAAGGCCATCGCCAGGCCGAGGGTGCCGGCCCCGCCGGTGACGACCGCCACGCGGCCCTGGAGGTCGAAGGGCCCGCTCACGAGGCGCCTCCGGTCTCGGCGGTCAGGAACGGCGCCAGGTGGCGTTCGAAGTGACGCCGCAGGGCGGCGCGGTAGGCGTCGGGATGGGCGCGCAGCAGCGACCGCAGACGTTCGCCGTGAGCGCGCAGTGCGGAACCGAACGTGACGTGGAGGACCTGGCGCGCGTCGACGGCCTCCAGGAGCGCCAGCGCCGCGGTGCCAGGGAGCGCGTCCAGGTCGGGCACGCGTTCGGGGCGACCGCTGATGTGGTAGCTCTTCACGTCCTCCGCGAAGCGCTCCAGGCCGAGGGCCATCACCGCGTGCAGCAGGTCGGGATCGAAGCGGCCGGCCACCCGGAGGGCCTCGAGGTAGGAGGTCCCCGCCGTCTTCAGGTGCACGCGCCCGGCGCAGGCGGCGGTCGCGATCGGGTAGACGGCGAACTTGTCGGAGCCGGAGTGGAGGCTCAGCTTGTACGGCCCGAGCGCCGCCGCCACCCGGGCGTGGCCGTCGAGGTCGCGCGCCAGCGCCCCCAGGTCGCCGATGTAGTCGACGCCCTTCTCGAACGCGCCCACGAAACGGGGCGCCAGCGAGACCCAGTCGACCCCCAAGCGGCGCAGCTCGAGCGCCAGGTAGGCGTGCTCGGCCAACGTGGTCGGGGTGTCGGTCTCGTCGACCGAGACCTCGATCTCGGCCCGCTCGGGGCCGGCGTGGGCCCGGATGTGGCGCGCCATCCGCACCACGTGGGCGAGGGCGGCCCCGTACTTCACGGCCGCTCGCTCCAGGTCGCCAGCTTCGAAGCCGAGCCGGCGATCGCCCAGGTCGAGGTCGACCCCCGCCAGGCGCGCGCGCAGGTCGGCGGGCGTGGTCTCGAGCTCGCCCCACGGCGGGCGCTGGTGGAACGCCTCGTCCAGCGCCGCCCCCAGCAACCGATCGGCGTCGGCGTCGACGTGGTCACCGGGATCGATCGTGAAGAACGAGTGGCCGACCGCGAGGTGCGCGTCGATGTCGGCCTCGGTTTTGAGGTGGTCGGCGTCGGCACCGACCGGCTGCGTCCAGCCGGCCACGAAGGCGCCGAGGGTGGCGTCGTCCAGGACCTCGCGCGGGGTGCGGCCCGTGCGGACGTTCTCGCGGACGGACTGTTGGGCGAAGATCGGGGCGATGCGCCCCTCGCCGCCCACCGCGCGCAGCGCATCGACGTGGCCGGGCGTGGCCAGACCGAGTCGGTCGCCGAAGCCCGCGGACGTGGCCAGGCCGAGGGGGACCGGTCGCAGGTTGGGCAGGACGCCGCGCAGCGCCGCGGCGTTGGCCGCGTTGGCGGGCCCGCGCAGGACGAGTCGGTCCCCGGAGCGTGTGGCCTCACCCTCGAACGCGCTCAGCTGCGACGCGTCTTCGGCGGCGACGGCCAGCCGCCACCCGTCCTGTGCGTCGCTCTCGGCCCACAGGGTGAGGGCGTCCTGGACGCGGCCGGACCCGGGTCGCGGGTCCCGTCCGTGTCGGTCGACGGTCTCGTTCATGGCGGCGTGCGACGTCATGAGATCTCCTCTCGGTCGCGGAAGGTGTGGTCGGGCGCGCTCGCGCGCACCACCAGCTCGGGCTCGACGACCACCCGTCGGGGCGGTTGCCCACGGATCCGTTCGAACAGCAGTTCGGCCGCGCGGCGGCCGAGGGCGTACGTGTCGATGCGCAACGTCGTGAGGGCGGGCGTCACGACGCTGGCCAGCCGCACGTCGTCGCAACCGACCAGGGCGACGTCCTCGGGTACCCGCCGGCCCGCTTCCTCGAGCGCCGCCAGCGCCCCGAGCGCCACCACGTCGTTGTAGGCGACGATCGCGTCCAGATCGGGACGGCGGTCGAGCAGGTCGCGCATCGCCTCGTGCCCGGCCGCCTCGCTGGGCTCCGTGTCCTCCACGAGGTCGTGCTGCCAAGCGAGGGCGCCGGCCGCGAGACCCTCGCGGTACCCGGCGCGGCGACGCTGCGAGCTCGCCGAGCGTTGTGGTCCGGCGAGGAGGCCGATCCGACGGCGGCCGGTGGCGACCAGGTGGCCGACGGCCAGTCGGGTACCGAGCGCGTCGTCGACGTCGAGGCTCGAGGCCTGGGTGGCGGCCGGGACGGTGCGGTTCAGCAGGACGCAGGCCGGGTGCCGCTCGAGCAGTTGGGCCAGCTCGGCGTCGGGCAGGCGGGCGCTGCAGACGATCAGACCGTCCACGCGGTGGGCGTCGAAGTGCTCGATGGCGGCGCGCTCGCGCGCCATGTCCTCGACGGTGTTCGTCAGGGAGACGGCGTAGCCTTCGGCCCAAGCCACGTCCTCGGCGCCCCGCACGATGGCGGGGAAGAAGGGGTTGGTGATGTCGGGCACCAGCAGGCCCAGGGTGTGGCTGCGCCGTGTGGTGAGGCTGCGCGCGGCTTGGCTGGGCCGGTACTCGAGTTGCGCCACCGCCCGTAGCACCCGGGCGCGGGTGCTCGAGCGCACGTCGCTCTTGCCGTTGATCACCCGCGAGACCGTCATCGTCGACACGCCCGCGAGATGGGCGACGTCGGCGATGGTCACGCGCTGGGACACGGCGGCTCCTCACGACCGGGCGCGCGCTCCGTGAGCGTTCCCGTGAGCGCTAACAACTCGGTTCGTGGCGCGAGTATAGGCGGCGGCAGCGGGGGCGTCAAGGTGGGCGCCGGACGCGGTGAGGGCGCCGAGGGACCGTCCAGGACGTCGTTCACGTATGTCCGTTGACACCCCCTACGGCCCGTGCTACCTTCCGGGCAATACGCCGAGAGCCGGACGCGGCGGTACCGCTATCGGTACCGATAACAACTCCCGACCGCGCTCTGCTGTCGGTCCGGGCCGTCCCCGACGGTCCCGGGGAAGGAGCACGCATGCGCACGTTCCGTGTTCTCGTCCTCGCCCTCGCCTTGGCGCTCGTCGCCAGCCACGTCCTAGCGCAGCAGATCACGCTCCGGGCCGCCGACAACCAGCCGGCCGACTACCCGACGGTGCAGGGTCTGATGCACATGGCCGAGTACCTGGAGGCGGCGTCCGACGGGCGCATCACGATGGAGGTGTTCCCTGGCGGGCAGCTCGGCGACGAGCGCTCGACGATCGAGCAGGTCCAGCTCGGCGTGATCGACATCGTGCGCACGAGCACGAGCCCGGTGGGCGAGTTCTACGCGCCGATGGGCGTCTACAGCCTGCCGTTCATCTTCCGCGACGAAGCCCACATGTGGAAGGTCGTCATGGGGCCGATCGGGCTCGAGCTGCTCGAGGGCCTGCGCGCGGCCGACATGGTCGGCCTGGCCTACTACGACTCCGGCAGCCGCAACTTCTACACCGCCAACACGCCGATCCGGAGCGTCGCCGACCTGCAGGGCCTGCGCATCCGCACCCAGCAGAGCCAAGTGGTCCTGGACATGATGGACGCGCTCGGCGCCGACCCCGTGCCGCTGGCGTTCGGTGAGGTCTACAGCTCGCTGCAGACCGGCGTCATCGACGGTGCCGAGAACAACTACCCGTCCTACGGTCCCGACGGCGTGCGCCACTACGAGGTCGCCCCCTACTTCACGGAGAACGCCCACTCGCGCGTGCCCGAGATCGTCATGATCAGCGCGTCGACCTTCGATCGTCTCAGCGAGGCCGACCAGGCCCTCGTGCGCGAGGCCGCCCTGGCCAGCGTGCCGGTGCAGGCAGCGCTGTGGGACGCCTTGGTCGAGAAGAGCAAGCAGGCCGTGATCGAGGCCGGCTCCGAGATCATCCAGGTCGACATCGCCGAGTTCCAGGACGCCATGGCGCCGGTGTACGCGAAGTACGGCGAGGCCTACGGCGACCTGCTCCAGCGCATCCAGGACACCGAGTAAGCGTCGACGGAGCTTCGCATCGTGCCAGGCCGTCTCGAGACCGAGCGCGAACGACAGGAGGGGGTCCCTCACGGGGCCCCTTCCGAACGTGAGACGCACGCGCCTCGAGGCGACGTCGGGGCGCCGCCCGTGGTGAAGGCACGCTGGTGGACGCGGCTCGAGCTCGTGCTCACGCAGATCGTCCGCGTCACCACGGCCTCCTTGCTGCTGGGGATCGTCCTGATCATCACGTGGCAGGTCATCTCGCGCTACATCCCCGGCATCCGGGTGCCCCGCTGGACCGAGGAGGTCAGCCTCATCCTGATGGTGTGGCTGGCGATGCTCGGGTCGGGCCTGGCGGTGCGCGCCGGCGAACACCTCTCCGTCGACGTGGTCACCCGGCAGCTGCCGAAGCGGCTGCAGAAGGGTCTGGAGCGGCTGGTGTGGTTGGTCGTGGCGGCCTTCGGCGGTTACCTGGTGGTGTACGGCTTCGAGCTGGCGAGCCGCACGATGCTGCAGACCTTCTCGGCCACGCAGCTGCCCGTCGGTTGGATGTACTCCGGCATCCCGGTCGGGGGCGTTCTGATCGCCCTGTACTCGGTCCGCAACCTGTTCCAGCCACCCGAACCCGACCTCGACGTGGTGATCGAGAGCGCCGCGGTGCGCGGCAACTGGACCGTACGCATCGCTCTGGCCGTCATCCTGCTGGCGATCGGCGCCGGCGCCGTCGTCGTGTTCGGTCTCGACGTGCTGCTGGGACCGACGGGCGTGCTCCTGGGCGGCCTGGCGGCCATGATGCTGCTCGGCGTGCCCATCGCCATGGCGCTCGGGATCGCCTCCCTCGTCACCGTCCTCACCCTGGGCCTGCCGCCGCTCATCGTTGCCCAACGCATGGCCAACGGCGTCAGCTCGACGCCGCTGCTGGCCATCCCGTTCTTCATCCTGGCGGGACTGATCATGGCCGAAGGCGGCATCGCCGCGCGCCTGGTGGAGTTCTCGCGCGTGCTGGTCGGCCCCATCCGCGGCGGCCTGGCGATGGTCAACGTGGTCGCGTCGATGCTGTTCGGCGGCGCCTCGGGCTCGGCGGTCGCCGACGTCTCGGCCAACGGCAGCATCCTCATCCCGATGATGAAGAAGAAGGGCTACGACGCCGACTTCACGGTCGGCATCACGGTGGCCTCCTCGGTGCAGGGCATCATCATCCCGCCCAGCCACAACGCCGTGATCTACAGCCTGGCGGCGGGCGGCGTGTCGATCAGCGCGTTGTTCCTGGCCGGCTACGTGCCGGGTGTCATGGTCGGCGTCGCGCTGATGATCGCCTGCTACGTGCTCGCCCTGCGCCGCGGCTACCCGTCGGACAGCCGACCGCCCGTCCGGGAGTCGGTGCGGGTGTCGCTCGAGGCCATCCCGGGTCTGGGCGTCGGCCTGATCATCGTCGGTGGCATCGCCTTCGGCTGGTTCACTGCCACCGAGGCCGCCGCGATCGGCACGGTGGTCGCCTTCTTGGTCTCGACCCTGATCTACCGCGAGATGAGCCCACGGCGGTTGTGGAAGGCCACCCTGCAGGCCGTGCGCACGATCTCGATCGTGATCCTGCTCATCGCCACCGCCAGCGCCTTCGCCTGGCTGATGGCCTACCTGCGCGTGCCCACGGTGCTGGCCGACGGCATCCTGTCGGTGTCGGACAACCCGATCGTGCTGCTGGCCATGATCAACCTGCTGCTGCTCGATGCTGGGCGCGATCATGGACATGGCGCCGCTCATCTTGATCCTCACGCCGATCTTGCTGCCGATCGTCACCGCCGACCCGATCAACATGAGCGCCGTGCACTTCGGCATCGTGCTGCTCCTCAACCTGGGGCTCGGTCTCACGACCCCGCCGGTGGGTACCGCCCTCTTCGTGGGCTGCGCCATCGGTCGGATCCGCATCGAGGAGGCCTCGCGCGCCATGGTCTACCTGTGGCCGCCGCTGGTCATCGTGCTGATCCTGGTGACGTACTTCCCGTGGTTCGTCGACGTCATCCCGCGGATGTTCGGGGTGGGGTAGGCACGGGTGCGACGCACGCTCGGCTCACGCTGAACTCACGCACCTCCGCCTACCTTGCCGGGGACGAAGAGGCCGCCGACACCACGTCGACCGAGGACGTCGAACGGGCGCCGTACGTCCCGACCCACGCCCAGCATGACCATGCGGGGTACGGCTTCGCGCCCTGAACGGACGGCCAGACCGTCACGGTCGATCGGGTCCGCCGGGAGCGCGTGTCGCACCCGGCGGATCACCGTGGCAGCCTCAGGCCCGTTGCGGCGCGCCCACGTCGACGTGGGCGCGCCGCAGGTCGTGCCAGCGCGGGTACCGGCGTTGCGACGACGCCACCACCTGCGACGCGGTCTCCACCGCCAGCGCGACGGCCACGCGCAGGGCGCACCCGTCGCGCAACGCGGCAAGCAGGGCGGCGTTGAACGTGTCCCCCGCACCGACCGTGTCGGCCACCGCGATCGCGCGAGCCGGTGAGCGCACCATCCGCCCAGCCTCGGTGAAGGCGGCACCCTCACCGCCGAGCTTCAGCACCACCTGCCCGACGCCGAGGGCCATGACGCCGGCGAGCGCGGCTTCGGGCGTCGCGGCGGGCGCACCGAGCAGGCCGCGGCCCTCCTCCAGGTTGGGCAAGAAGTAGTCGACGTGCGGCAACGCGGCGCGCACCTCGGCGCGCACGGCGTCGGTCCAGCCCTCGTTGGGCCAACCCGTGTCGAGCGCGGTGCGCACGCCCCGTTCGCGCGCCTGCGCCAGGAGCCGCGGTAGCTCGGAGCGCCAGCGCGGCAGCAAGAACGATCCGCCCACCAGGAGCACGTCGCCCACGTCGGCGTCCGCGATCGCCTCTTCGAGCGCGTCGGCCGGGCTCTCGGCCAGGTGGCCCAGGTGCGACACGAAGGTGCGCTCGCCGTCCGGATGCGTGAGCGCGACCGTGACCGACGTGGGCGCGGCCACACGCCGCGGCGGCTCGCCGGCCGACGCGAGCTCGGTCGCCAGCCAGGTGCCCATCGCGTCGTCGCCCACGTGCCAGACCAGGGTCGCCGGCACGCCGAGCCCGCGCAGGGCGAGGGCGCTGTTGCCCAGTGCGCCGCCCACGCGCCAGGCGGCGCGATCGACGAGCACCTCGGTGCCGGGCGTCGGCCACGGCAGCACCGGCCCCAACAGCAGGTCGACGCTGGCGTTGCCCGCCACGATCAAGCGCGGCCGTGACGCGGCCCCCGCCACGCTCAACCTTTGACGCCGGTGAGGACGACGCCTTCGATGATCTGCTTCTGGAAGATGACGAACACGATCAGCACCGGTACGATCGCCAGCGACGACGCGGCCATGATCAGGTTCCACTGGGTGGTGGCCTCGCCCGAGAAGTTCGAGATGCCGACGGGCACCGTCCGCATCGCCGCCGATTGGCCGACGATGAGCGGCCACAGGAAGGCGTTCCAGTTGCCGATGAAGGCGAAGATGCCGAGCGCCGCCATCCCTGGGCCGACGAGCGGAAGCCCGAGGCGCCAGAACAGACCGAACTCGCTCACGCCGTCGATCCGGCCGGCGTCGAACAGGTCGCGCGGCAGCGTCTGGAAGAACTGGCGCATCAGGAACACGCCGAAGCCGGGGATGAGGCCCGGGAACATGAGGCCCCAGTACGTGTTGACCCAGCCGTTGTCGGCCGACATCACGAACCACGGGATCACCAGCATCTCGGTGGGCACCATCAGCGTCGAGAGGATCAGGATGAAGATGAGGTTCTTGAACGGGAACGTCATCTTGGCGAGGACGTAACCGACGAGCGAGCAGAAGAACAACACCGACGCGGTGGTGCCGACGGCGACGACCACGCTGTTGAAGAACCAGCGCGGGAACGAGGTCTGGGTGATCACCTCGACGTAGTTGGCCAGCGTGAACCGTTCCGGCCAGATCTGGAACGACAGGATGTCGCGGTACTCCTTGAACGAGGAGATGAGCATCCAGGCGAACGGGAACACCATCGCCAGCGCCCCGACGGTCAAGAGCACGTAGGAGAGCACCACCCAGCCGTTGATGCGGCGTTTGCGGACGTAGGGGCCGTCGGCAGCGAGGCCGCGAGCGACGGTCGGTTCGCTGACGATCATGAGGGGCCTCCGGGGCGCGCCATCAGTACTCCACCCGGCGCTGGGTGAGGCGCAGCTGGACGAGCGTGATGACGAGGATGAGGACGAACAGCACCACCGTGACGGCGGCTGCGTAGCCGAGGCGAGCGCGCCCGAACGCCTCTTGGAACATGTAGACCGCGATCGACAGGGTGCGGTTGAGCGGCCCGCCCTGGTCGGTGAAGTTGATGTTGACGATCTGGTCGAACAGTTGCAGCGAGTAGATCGTGCTGATGACGACGCTGAACACCAGCACCGGGTTGAGCAGCGGGATCGTCACGTGCCGGAACAGGTCCCAAGGGTTGGCTCCGTCGATGCGCGCCGCTTCGTAGTAGACGCGCGGGATGCCCTGCAGGCCGGCCAGGAAGATGACGACCTGGAAGCCGAGCTGCTGCCAGATGATCACCGCGGCCACCGACGGCAACGCCTTGTCGGGGTCGGTCAGGAAGCGCTGGGGATCGATCGCCAGCCATTCGAGCCCGAAGCGCTCGAGGAAGACGTACCACTCGATGAGGAGCGTGTTCAGGATGCCGAAGTTGTAGTTGTACATCCAGCCCCACACCCAGGCGACGGCGACGGCGGGGGTGATGTACGGAGCGAAGTAGATCGAGCGGTACCAGCCCCGGCCACGCCCGACGTTCTGGAGCAAGATGGCGATGAGGAGGCCGAGCGCCATGGAGATCGGCACCACCAGGAGCGCGTACATGAGGGTGTTCCAGAGCGCCTGGTGGAAGGTCGGGTTCGTCAGGAGTTCCTGGTAATAGCCCGCGCCGACGAACTGGCGCCGGGCAGGGTCGACGTGCCAGGTGTAGAGCGAAAGATAGAACGACTGCAACGCGGGCCAGAAGCGGATGTAGGCGAAGAACGCCAGCGGCACCGCGAGGAAGACGTAGGCCCAGATCGCCTCGCGCTTGGAGAGCGACAGGGCGCGGCGGGGGCGGTCGGGGGGGTTGGAGATCACGGCGACCTCGGGGGTTCCACGGCGCGTTCGGTGCCGGGGGAAGGGTGGGGCGGCCGGTAGGCCGCCCCTTCGATCAGGTCGTGGAGCTCGATCGCGACGCTCGGGCCGCGAACGGCCTTACTGCGCGTTCGCCTCGTCGAGCAGCGCCTGGTCTTCCTCGGCGGCCTGCATGATCGACGCGGACGGGTCGGCACCCTCGAGGAGGACGCGGTTGATGGCGTTGACCATCAGGTCGCGCTGCGCCGCCTCGTCCACGAACTGGGTCGCTTCGGCGTAGGCCAGACCGGCGATGAACGCACCGTAGACCGGGTCGGCGGTGAGCTCCGGGTCGGCCACCAGCGAGGAGGCGGCCGGCAGTTCGCCCACGACGTCGAGCCACAGCTGCATGGCGTCTTCGCTGGTGACGAACTTGATGAAGCGCGAGGCGGCCTCGAGCTTGGCGTCGTTCTCGAAGGCGTTGGGCGTGAGGCCGTTCATCCAGAACGAGCCGAAGTTGCTCTTCACACCGTTGTCGAAGGTCGGCAGCTCGGCGACGCCCCAGTCGAACTGGGCGTTGTCGCGCACCGAAGCGATGGCGAACGAGCCGTCGATGATCATCGAGATGTTCTCTTGGGTGTGGAAGCCCTCACGGTAGCCGTTGGCGCCCGGGATGAACTCGTTGACGCCGATCTCGTGCTCGGTCTGCCAGGAGGTGTAGAAGTCGAGCGCCTCGGCGCCGATGTCGTTGCCGTAGAGCACCTCGGTGTTGTCGGCGCTGTAGGGCGGGGTGCCGAGCTGGTTCATGAGCACCGTGCGCACCAGGTGGTGGTCCTGGCCGTTGGGGGCGATGCCGTAGCCGACGCGCTCGAAGCGCGGGCCGCGGGCGACGGTGAGGGCCTTGGCGGCGTCGATGAACTCGTCCCAGGTGGCGGGGGGCGACTCGGGGTCGAGACCGACCTCGGCGAACTGGTCCTTGTTGTAGAAGAGCGCCAACGCGCGCACGGCGGTCGGCAGGCCGTAGTAGTCGCCGTCGATGTTGACCGCTTCGATCATCGGGATGAAGTAGTCCTGGATCTCGGCGTCGGGGAAGTACTCCTTGGGGAGCGGCTCGACGTAGCCGGCCCGCTGCCAGGCGCCCACCCAGCCGTAGAACAGCTGGACGACGTCGGGGCCTTGACCGGCGGCCAGGGCCGCGGCCACGCGCTGCTGGTACGCGTCGTACGGGAAGGTCTCCTGGACCACGACGATGTCGGGGTTCTCGGCGTTGAACTGATCGATGAGCTGGTTCATCGCGTCGATGCGCGCGGCGAAGTCGTACTGCCAGTAGGTGATGGTCACCTGGGCTTGCGCCGTGCCGATGGCGATCGCGGCGAGGACGAGGAGGGTGCGGGCGAGACTCTTCATGAAGGGGTGTCCTTTCCGGGCGCCCGCAGGTCGCGGTGCGCCGCGTCGATCCGAGCGGTCATGGTGTCGACGGCTCGATGATACTCGGCCAGCTCGGTCCTCGACCGCGCCAGGTGAACGCGCACGGCGGCGGCGGCGGGTCCGCCGAGTCCGTCACGACGCGCCACGAAGGCGGCGGGCGAGAGCGCTTCGGCGAGCACGTCGGCCCCGAGTGGGGGGCCGCCGCACGCGACGAGGTCCTCGGGCGTGGCCTGCTGGAGGGGGCGGCCTTCGTGCGCCAGCCGGTGCACGAGGGCTGCGGTGATGCGGTGCGCCGCCGTGAAGGCGAGCCCGCCCGTCCGAACGAGCTCGTCGGCGAGCTCGGTGGCGGTGGTGTCGGTGGCCGCGGCGCGCGCGGCGAGGCGGTCGGTGTCGACGTGGGCACCGAGGAGGCAGGCGACGAGCAGGTCGAGCCCGCCGTCGAGGGCGTCCAGCACCAGGTGCAGCGCCTCCTGGACGTCGGGTCCGATGTCGTTGATGTCGCCGAACGGGACGTTGTGGCTGCTGAACGCGAGCGCCTGGGCGCCGCCGGCCGCCCGCGAGAAGCGGGTGCGGGCGTGCTCGAGCGTGACCGGGTTGCGCTTCTGCGGCATGATCGACGACCCCTGGACCAGGTCGTCGTCCAGTCGCAGCCAACCGTCCGCGGCGGCCGCGACGAGGTCGTGCACGAGCCGCGACAGCCCCACGCCCAGCGTCTGGCCCAGCCCGGCGACGTCGAGCTGCCAGTCGGACGCGGCGACCGCGTCGTACGTGTTGGCCACCGGCTCGGCGAAGCCGAGCGCTGCGGCCGTGAAGGACCGATCGAGCGGATGGCTCGTGCCCGCCAGCGCCGCCGCCCCGAGCGGGCACCGATCGAGACGCCGGAGGGCGCCCAGCAGCCGTTCGTGATCACGCCCCACCATGGCGGCCACGGCCGCCAGGTAGTGGCCGAAGGTGGTCGGTTGCGCCGGCTGGTGATGGGTGGTGGCGATGATCACGGTGTCGACGTGGGCCTCGGCCAGGTCGAGCAGCGCCGCGCGCAGGTCGCACGCCCGCCGCGCGACCCGTAGCAACGCGTCGCGCGCGGCCAGGACGTAGACGGTCATGTCGAGGTCGTTGCGCGACAGGCCGAGCCGCAGCCAGGCGAGCGTGCGCTCGGCCGCGTCGCTGTCGCCGTCGTTCGCGGCGGCCAGGTCGGCCAGCAGACGCTTCTGCAGGCCGAAGTACAGGTCGGGCACACCGGCCTCGGGCGGGGGCGGCGGCAGCGCGCGCTGGCGCGCCAAGGCCGTCTCGAGCGCCGCGAGCCGGGGCGCCTCGGCGCCCGCCAGCGGCAGGCGCGCGACCGTGCGCACGTGGGCGGTGAGGGCGTCGAGGAAGGCGTCGTAGAGGTGCTGCGCGGCGAAGCCGTGGTCGGGCGCCAGGACGCGCTCGACGTAGGCACGGTGCCAGGTCACGGCGCGGGCTCGAGGTCGATCCCGAGCAGGCGCGCGGCGTTACCGCCGAACACGAGCGCGATGTCCTCCTCGGGCAGGTTCAGCGTGTAGCAAGCGCGCAGCTGGTCGTGCAGGTACCGCACCGAGAAGCCACGTGGGAACGCCGAGGAGTCGCTGCCGAACACGACCCGCTCGGGTCCCACCGTCTCGAAGGCCTTGCGGAACAGGTCCTCGAGGGTCAGGGGGTAGGGCATCCAGCGCATCCATTGGTTGCTGCCCGACGTGTCGATGTAGATGTTGGGCAAGCTCCAGCACAGGGCCAAGAGGTCCTGCCAGTAGCCGGCACCGAAGTGCGGCACGATGAAGGGGATCTCGGGGAAGTCGCGCGCCACGGTGAACAGCGACAGCGGGCTCATCCGCGGGTGGGCGACGACCCCGCCACCGCGTCCGAGGAAACCGAAGTGGATCAGGGCCGGCAGACGGCGTTCGGCCAGGAAGGTCCACAGGTCGCGCAAGCCCGGGTCCTCGAAGGCGTGGTCGGTCATGGGTCCGAGCTGCTTGTAGCCGCGCAGACCGAGTTCGTCTACCGCGCGCCGCATCTCGGCCCCGGCGCCCGGGCGCATCGGGTGGTGGGCGAGGCCGACGAACCGGTCGGGATGGCGCCGCACCACGGCAGCCAGCAGGTCGTTGCTCTGGCCGGTCACGAAGTTGATGGCGCGCAGGCCGTGCCGTGCGACCTCGGCCGCCCAGCGGTCGGCCATGGCGTCGATCTCGGCGGGCGTCTCGGCGGGCGGCTCGGCGTCGTCGGTGGCCCACTCGCGCTGCATGCGCGCCTGCCGGTCGCGGGCGTACGCGCTGAGCAGGGGGTGCACCTGCGGCGGCGGACCCTCGCGACCGATCGAGTTCACGACCGGGAAGTGCGCGTGGACGTCGATCACGGGGAAGGGGAGATCAGGCATGCGGCGTCCTCTCAGGAGCCAGGGCAGCGCCGCGCGGCGGACGGTCGTGCGTCCGTCCGGCGCTCCGGCACAGGTCGTCCTCGACCAGTTCCAAGGCGATCCGGGCCACGCCGAGCGCGGCGGCGTCGGCGCCCAGCGAACCGGCGACGATCCGCAGCGGCCCCGGACCGCTCCAGCGCTCGCGCAGACGCTGCGCCAGCAGCCCGGTGGCGTCCGCGGGCCAGGCGACCACGAGGAGCTCGGGGTCGAGCGCGCATACCAGGTTGTGCAGCACCGAGCGCAGGCCCTCGACGAAGCGGTCGAAGGCTTCGGCGCGACCGGGGCCGACGAGGTCGATGCGGCCGTCGGCGTCGACGAAGCGCGCGGCGAGCGCCAGCAGGTCGCGTTCGAGCGGACCGCCCCGGCCGCCGGCGACCCCACCGGCCAGCGCAGCGGGTGCCGCCTCGTCGCCGGCTCCGGCAGCCGGCGGTGGCGTCAGCGCGTACCCGATCTCGCCCGCGGCCGCGTGCGCACCTCGGTACAGACGGCCGTGGACCACCAGACCGGCCCCCACCCCGCTGCCGATGGCGACGTAGACGACGTGGTCGTGACCGGCCCCCGCGCCGAAGTAGAGCTCGGCCAAGGCCAACGCGTTGACGTCGTTCTCCAGGACCACGGGCCGACGCAGCCGCCGCTCGAACAGCTCGGCGAGCGCGAAGTCGTGCCAGCCGAGCGCCGGGGCCAGGTCGACGTGGCCGTCGCTGGGGTCGACGACACCGGGCACCGCCACCGCCACGCGGCCCACCTGGGGCGCCGCCGGGTCGTTCACCAACGGTGCCAGCCAGCTGGCGAGCGCGTCCTCGAGGTCGGGGCCGAGCGCCGGCCCCACGTGGGTGGCGACGACCCGTCCCATCAGGTCGAGGCGGACGGCGCGGGCGTGCGTGTTCGACAGGTCGACGGCGAGGACGTGGCGCACGTCGGGGTCGAGCGCCACCCGCTGCGCGGGGCGACCGCCGGTCCCCTCGTCGGGGCCCGCCGGTCGCACGACCTCGACCGCGCCCAGCTCCGAGAGGATCGCCGCGACCGTCGGCAACGACAGACCGGTTCGATGCGCGAGCGCGGCGCGTGTTGCGGCGCCCCCACCCGCGAGCGCGTTGAAGACGGCGCGGCGGTTGGCCTCTCGAACGTGGTCGGTCTGCAGCGGTGCGTGCAAGCGGATGGCCCCCTGGGTGGCCGCGTTCCCGCCGTGCGGGGTTCGGCAACCACTTTTGTTATGTGCCTGCACGTTAGGCCCCAGAGCGGTGCTCTGTCAACGGCGGCCGTCCTCGACGCCCCTCCCGTCAGTGCGCGACCGGCTCCTCGCGGGGCGTGGACAGCCACGCCTCGTACGACCCGCTCAGCTCGCGGACGTCGTCGAAGCCGAGCGCGCGCAGCACGCCGGCCGCCACCGCCGAGCGCGGGCCGGTCTGGCAGTACACGACGATGGCCTGGTCGCGGGGGAGGTCGTCGTAGCGGTAGGCGAGCCGGCCGACGTGGCGCTGCCGCGCGCCCGGGATCGCGCCGTCTTCGAACTCGCTCTTGGTGCGCACGTCGAGGATGAAAGCGTCGGCCACGTCGTCGAGCTCGCCGGGGGCGACCGCGAGGACCGGTCCGGCGGTCAGCCCGGCCACCGAGGTCGTGAAGCCCACCACGTCGTCGATGCCGGTCCAGGCCAGCCGGTCGCGCTGCCACGCGGCCTGCGCCGCGTCGGTGGCGAGCAGCACCAGCCCCCGGCCCTCGCGCTCGGGGTCGATGGCGTACGAGGCGTAGGTGGCGAACTTCTTGCCCTCGGGCACGACGTAGGCGCCGGGCACGTGGGCGCGCCGGACCTCCTCGAGCGGGCGGGTGTCGACGAGCACGAGCTCGTCGGTCAGGCGCGCCGGCAGGGTGGCGGCGTCGAGTTCGGGTAGGGGTGGGCGCGGGCCGAGCCGTGGCGGACCGTCGCGGTTGACCCGCTTCATGCGGCCGAAGTAGAGCGGTGCGTCCGGCTGACCCTCGAGGAGCGTGTCGACGAACGCCCGCTCCTTCCCGTCTCGCACGAGCGGCGCCCACCACGATGTGAGGCGTTCGTACCCCACCGTGCTGCTCGGCACCGAACCGAGCGCCTTGCCGCAGGCGCTGCCGGCACCGTGCCCGGGCCAGACCTGGACGTGGTCGGGCAGGGTCAGGAAGCGATCGCGCAGGCTGGCGAACAGCCTCTCGGACCCTTCGAAGCGGGTGTCGATGCCGCCGGCGGCTTCGTCGAGCAGGTCGGGTCGGCCGACGTCGCCGACGAACACGAAATCGCCGGTCAAGAAGAAGCCCGGCGTGTCGGTCTGGGCGCCGTCGGTGATGAGGAACGACAGGTGCTCGGGGGTGTGGCCGGGGGTATGGACCGCCTCGACGCGCACGTTGCCCACCTGGATCACGTCCCCGTCGCGCAACGGGCGGAAGCCCGCCGATACCATGTCGGCGCCGTACCGCCACCCCGGCCCGCCCTCGTCGGAGAGGTGCAAGCGCGCACCCGTGCGGGCCGCCAGCTCGCGCGACCCGGATTCGAAGTCGGCGTGGATGTGGGTCTCGGTGACGTGCGCGATGTGCAGACCGTGGCGCGCGGCGAGCGCGACGAAGGTGTCGGCGTCGCGGCGTGGGTCGACCACCAGCGCCTCGCCGCTCGCCTGGCAACCGATCAGGTAGCTGGCCTGGGCGAGGTCCTCGTCGTAGATGTGTTGGAACAGCATGGCGTCCTCCCTGAACGAGCGAGCCTAATACCCCTTGGGGGTATGCGTCAAGCGCCGCCGATGCGGCGTGGCGCGGTGCTGTCGCCGCGTCCGGCGGGTGCGGGCGCCGGACGGCGGCGGTGGTGGACACCGCATGCTACGGTCGGCCGCGATGAACGACCATGATCTCGAGCTGGAGGCCCTGGCGGCGCGTCTCGAAGCCAGCGGCGATTACAGGGTCCTGCGGCGCCTGCGACGGGCCGCCAGGGTCGATCGCGCCGCGCTGCCCCACGGCGCTCGCGAGGCGGTCGTGATCGACCTCGAGACCACCGGCCTCGACGCGGGCGTCGACCGGCCGATCGAGGTCGGCCTGGTGCGGTTCGCCTACGATGCGACGGGTCGCATCCTCGGCGTGACCGACGAGCTGGGTGCCTTCGAGGACCCGGGTCGACCGTTGTCCGACGACATCGTGCGGTTGACGGGCCTCACCGACGCGGACCTGGCCGGCCAACGGTTCCCCGACGATCGTGTGGCCGAGCTGCTCGACGGCGCGGTGCTGGTCATCGCCCACAACGCCGGCTTCGATCGGCCCTTCGCCGAGCGGCGGTGGCCCGCCCTGGAAGGGTTCCCCTGGGCGTGCAGCTTCCGCGACATCGCCTGGCGCGAGGTCGAGGGCTTCGAGGGCGCCTCGTTGGGCGCGCTCCTGGCGGCCCAAGGCGTCTTCTTCGAGGGCCACCGCGCGGTGGAGGACGGCTACGCCGTCATCGAACTTCTCGGTCGGCCGCTGCGCAGCGACGGCGAGCTCGCCTTCAACCGTTTGCGGACGTCGGCGCGGGCGGCCACGGTGCGCTTGTGGGCCGTGCGCTCGCCCTTCGAGACGAAGGACCTGCTCAAGGCCCGTGGCTACCGTTGGAGCGCACAGGGCAAGTGCTGGTGGTGCGACGTCGTCGAAGCGTCGCTCGAGGCGGAGCTCGACTGGCTCGGGACGGCCGTCTACCCGCGCGGCGTGCCCACGTTGCCGCAGCTGCGGATCGACCCGACCGTGCGCTACTCGTGGCGGGTGTCCGAGGTACCGCCGACCTGAGGCGTGCGCATCCGCGCGACATGCCTGCCTGGTCCGGCGTGTACACTGCCCGGTCCGGCCTCGTGGCCGGCTGCGGATGAGTTGAGGGTACGCCTCGGCTAGCGATCCGCCGAGAGGAACCCCCACATGAGCTTCGATCCCTTCGCGCTCCATCCGCGCGTCGTCGCTGGCGTTCGTGCCATCGGCTACACCCAGCCCACCCCGATCCAAGAGCAGGCCATCCCGCACGTCATGGCCGGTCGCGACGTCCTGGGCCTGGCCCAGACCGGCACCGGCAAGACGGCGGCCTTCGCGCTGCCCATCCTCGACCGCCTGGTGCGCGACCCCAAGCGGGGCGTCACCCGGGCGCTCGTCGTCGCGCCGACCCGCGAACTGGCCGAGCAGATCCACCAGAGCTTCGTCGACCTGGGCCAGGGCACCGGCATCAAGAGCGCCACCATCTACGGTGGCGTCGGCATGAACCCGCAGATGCAGGCCCTCCGCCGCGGCACCGACATCATCGTGGCGTGCCCCGGCCGCCTGCTCGACCTGCTGTCGCAGGGTTTCGGCGACCTGTCGAAGCTCGAGGTGCTCGTCCTCGACGAGGCCGACCACATGTTCGACATGGGCTTCCTGCCCGACATCCGCAAGATCCTGGCCCAGCTGCCGCGGCAGCGCCAGTCGCTGCTCTTCTCGGCGACGATGCCGCACGCGGTGCGCCACCTCGTCGACGAGACGCTGCACGACCCCGTCACGGTGGCCGTCGACCGGACGGCCCCGGCGGAGACCGTCGCCCATGCGCTCTACCCGGTCTCGACGCACCTCAAGACCGACCTGCTGCTGGCGCTCCTGAAGGAGTGGGACGCCCGCCGCGTGCTCGTGTTCACGCGCACCAAGCACCGGGCCAAGCGGCTCGCCGAGAAGCTCGACGCGCGCGGCTTGTTCGTGGCGTCGATGCAGGGCAACCTGTCGCAGCGCAAGCGTCAAGAGGCGCTCGACGGCTTCAAGCGCGGCGACATCCACGTGCTGGTGGCGACCGACATCGCCGCCCGCGGCATCGACGTGGCGCTCGTGTCGCACGTGGTGAACTACGACGTGCCGGACACCGAGGAAGCGTACGTGCACCGCATCGGTCGCACCGGTCGGGCGCGCGCCGAGGGCGACGCGGTCACCTTCGTCACCCCGGACGATCACGACATGGTGCGGCGGATCGAGAAGGTCCTGGGCGAGAGCATCGACCGGGCGAGCCTCGAGGGCTTCAACTACGACGTCCCCGCGCCCACCCGGCTGGACGCCGACGAGCGCCGCTTCGAGCGCGGCGGTGTCGCGGGCGGCGGTCAGCAGGGGCGCGGGGCCGCCCGTGGTCGACCCGCACCGTCACGCGGGCGAGGCGACGGCGGCAACCGTTCGACCGGGCGGACGGGCGCCCGGCCGGCGCCGAGCGGCGGCGACTCGGGCGGCCGCGGCGGGGACACGAGCTCCCGCCGCCGCACGTCCTCCGGCCGCGGCAACCGTCGCTGAGGCGACGCCGCACCGATCCACCCCTTCCGCGGGGGCGCCCGACGAGGTCGGGCGCCCCCGCGTCCTCGTGACGGGCTGGCCGGCCCCCGTGGCCGGCGCGGCGGTCAGCGCAAGACCCAGGTGTAGTACGTGCCCATGACGACGATGAGGGCCGCGAACCCGACCAGGGCCAGCACGAGTGCCGACCGACCGGCGCGACCGACGCTACGGACGTCCACGCTCAGGCCGATGCCCGCCATCGCGGTGGCGGTGAGCAGCGTGCCGAGCGTCGTGGCCAGCGTCACGACGGCCGGGCCGAGCAGGCCGGCGCTGGTCAACACGCCGAGCGCCACGAAGCCGATCACGAAGGGCGGGATGGGGAAGGGTCGGCGCGCAGCGCCCGATGGCGCGGCGTCCACGTCGGGCGTCGCCCGCCCCCACCAGGCCAGACCCACGAGCACCGGCGCCAACAGGACCACGCGCGACAGCTTGATGAGCAGCGCCAGATCGCCGGGCGCACCGCCCACCGCGGCGCCGGCGGCCACCACCTGACCGACCTCTTGCAGCGTGGCGCCCGCCATGGCGCCCACCAGCGCCGCGGGTGCCACCGCCAACGCGTCCCAGGCCGCGAACGCGACGACGCCGAAGGTGCCGATGAGGCTGATGGCGCCGATCGCCACCGAGGCGTGCGCTTCGCGGGCCTTCAGGACCGGTAGCGCGGCCGCGATCGCCGACGCGCCGCAGACCGCGGTACCGATCGCGACCGCGCGCCTCAAGTCCACGGGGACGCGCAGGGCGCGGCCGGTCACCTCGATGGCGCTGAAGGCGGCCAGCACGCCGAGCAGGCTGCCGGTCAGCACCCACGGTCCGAGCTCGAGGAGCGCGCGCGCGTCGAGCCGCACCCCCAGGAGCACGATGCCCACCTTCAGCAGCGTGCGCGCGGCGAACCGGACACCCGGGGCGAGCTCGGCCGCTCGGCGTCGCACGGGCGGCAGCGCGGCGGCGACGACACCGAGGAGCAGGGCCAGGACGAGCGGGCCGAGCAGCGCCACGCCCGGGAGTCGGGCGGCCGCGTAGGCGGCCAGCGTCAGGACGGTCACGGCGAGGGCGCCGGGGAGCCAGGAGCGAGCGGCCGGGGGGGTCACGGAGAGGTCACCGATCGAGGCTACCCGGACGAGCGCCCCGGGAGGAAGCGGCCGCGACGTGTCGGCGAGCGACGTGCGGCCTATCGTGGGGTGTGCTCGCCCTCGACCGCCTCGCCGCCCGCTCCTCCGCCCGGTCTTGAGCGCCGCTCGGACGCTCGTCCTGGCCGCGGACCCGGTGGCCGCCTGGCGGCAGGCGCCGTCGTCGGCGCCCTTCGAGGCCGTGTTCGTGGCCTCGCCGGCGGCGCGCGCGGCGTTCGGTCTCGCTGGCGACGTGGCGACCACCACCCTCGAACGGTGGGCGCGACGGCCCCCGCTCGTGGTGATCGCGCCGCTCGCTCGGCGCCGGGCGCTGGTCGAGGCGGTGGCCGACGTGTTGGGTCGCGAGGACGCGGCCGGTTTCGCCGCGGTCGCCGGCGACGCCGTTCGCGACCTGTTGCAGGCGACCGATCCCGGCTCCGAGCCGCCCGTCGATATCGACGGCCGCACGCGCCGCTGGTGGGACGTGGCGCAGCGCTACCGAGCCCGGCTCGCCGAGTTGGGCGGGTGCGACCCGGCCGAGACGCGGCGGCGCGCGGCGCAGCGGCTCCGGGCCGACCCGGCGACCCGGCGCCAGCGCCTCGCCGTCCTCGGTCACACCGCCTTCGCGGCCGACGAGGTGGCGCTGATCGACGCCCTCGCCGCGCCCGGCAGCCTGGTGGTGTTGCCCCACGATCCCCCCTGGACGGACGCCCACCGGGACGCGGTCGACGACCTCGTCGGGCGTGGCTGGACGGTCCGTCACGAAGCGGACGGCGCGCCGTTCGCGCCGCTCGTCGCCCACGCCTGGCCCACCATGGAGGACGAGGCGCGCGGTGCGCTGGCCGAGGT
The DNA here is from genome assembly GCA_963839375.1 of uncultured Trueperaceae bacterium. GTDB lineage: Bacteria > Deinococcota > Deinococci > Deinococcales > Trueperaceae > JAABTL01. Next base: position 96,795 of record CAWIUY010000032.1, read on the forward strand.
CAAGCGCCTGCGAGCCGCCGGGGTGGCCGCGGACGAGGTGGTCCTCGTCGCGCGCGACGTGGCGGCGTACGCCGAAGCGGTGGCCGCGGCCGCGGACGAGGTGGGGCTGCCGGTGCGCGTCGATCGCTGGCTGCCGTTGGCGCGCACGCCACCGGCCGCTCCCGTGATGGCGTGGCTCGAGGCGGTCGCACAGCGCGGCGCCTTCGAGCCGACCCTGGCCTGGCTCGCCCATCCCGCCGTCGGCCGGCTCGACGCGGACGACGTGGCCCGCGTGCGCCGCTGGCGACCCGGCGACGACCGGGCGTGGGCGCGGGCGGCAGGCGCCGACGTCCAGCGGGCACTGGCCTGGCCGAGGGACGCCTCGGCCGCTCGGTGGCGCGAGCGTCTGGCGGGCGGCTGGGGTCGGTTGGGGCCGAGCGAGGTGGCGGGCGCCGGCGGGAGCGCCGCGGAACTGCCCGACGCGTACGTCGATGGGCCCGCCACGCCGCCGGTCGCCGGGGCGCCTGCCGGCGTGGCTGGCGTGGCCGTGACGCCACCCGCTGCGGCCGGTCATGAACCGGCACCCGCGGCGCCATGGCGCGACGTCGCGGTGCAGGCGGCCTGGACGGCGGCGCTCGAGGGTCTCGACGCGTCGGCCGACGCCAGCGGACGGGTGTCCCGGGCGACCGTCCTCGGGGCGCTGCGCGACGCCATGCGCCACACCACCGTCCGCCTGGACGACACCTCGGCGCCCCCCGGCGACCCGTCTGTCGACGACGGCGAGGTGCCCGACGTCGACCTTGCCGCCGCCGGCCGACCGCTGGCCGACGGTGCGGGCGCCGCCGCTCCCGTGTGGCTGCGGCCGCTCGAAGCGCTGGGCGACGCGCGCGTTCCGCACGTGCTGCTGCTGGGCGCCGTCGACGGGGTCCTACCCAAGGCGGTGCCCGACGATCCGATCCTCGGCTTCCGGGAGCGCAGCCTGTTGGTGGCGGCGGGCGTGCCGGTGACGACGGCCGGCCGGGCGGGGCGCCTCGAGGCGCTCAGGTTCTGGGGAGCGCGCCGGGCGGCGACCGAGCGGCTGTGGGTGGGCGTGCCGGCGCAGACGGGCGCCGACGCGCGTCTGCCGAGCCCGTTCCTGGCGCGCCTCGGCGTGGAGCCGGGGCCGCCACCGCCGGCACCGCCCGCCTCGCCGCAGGCCTTCCGGGCCGCCGCGTTGCGCGCCACCGACGTCGTGCCCGATGCCGCCGAGCCGGTCCTCGCCCGCGCCCGGCAGGCGTACGCGCAGGCGCTGCGGCGCGAGACCGGGTCGACATGGGGGCCCGACGACGGTTTCGTGGGCGTCGCTGCGGACCGGAAAGCCTGGTCGGCGACGGGGCTGCGGGTCTTGGGCACCTGTCGCTTCCGCTGGTGGGCCTCGAGCGAACTGGGCGTGGGGGCGCCCGAGGAGGGTCCGGAGGAGCTGACCCCGCTGCTGCAGGGACGGCTCTACCACGCGGCGCTCGAGGTCGCCTTGGCGCCCGCGGTCGGGCTGGTGGGCGCGGCGGCGCGCGCGGCCGCGCGAGCGGCGTTGCCCGCCGCCTTCGCCGCGGCCGAGGCGCGCGAAAGCGTGGCCGAGGTCGTGCCGCACTGGCCGCGGCTGCGCGCCGAACACCTCGCCCACCTCGACGCCCTGCTCGAAGCACCCGACTTCCTGGCCGACGACCACGAGGTCGTGTCGCTCGAGGGCCGGTTCGAGGGCGAGTGGCACGGTTGGAACGTGCGCGGCAGGGTCGACCGCATCGATCGCACGCCGAACGGCGTGGAGCTCATCGACTACAAGCTGTCGGGCCGCAAGCCGGTGGGCGCGCGCGACGCCGAGCTGAAGCTCACCGTCGACCTGCAACTGCCGCTCTACGTCGACGTCGCGGCGCCGGCGCTGGCGCCGGGTGAGGCGGTGGCGACCGCCAGCTACCTGTCGCTGCGGACGCGCGAACGCGTGCGCGCCGCGCCACCGAACGCCGACGACCTGGCCGACCTGCTGACACGGCTGCGCGCCTCGCTCGCCGCCGGATTCTTCCCCCCCGAACCCGACGACGACGTCTGCCGTTTCTGCGATCTGGCCGCCGTCTGCCGCAAGGGCCCGCACCTCGCCCGCCGACCGCCGCCGTACCGGGTGCCGCCGCCGGTGGATTCGTGAGCCTCGACCCCGACCAGCGGGCGGCGGCCGAGGCTCCCGCCAGCGTGGTGGTGACCGCCGGAGCCGGTACCGGCAAGACCCACATGCTGGCGCGGCGCTACCTGCACCACCTGCGGCAGGGGCTGCGGCCGCTGGAGGTCGTGGCGGTGACCTTCACGCGGCGCGCCGCGGAGGAGTTGCGGGCGCGCATCCGCGAGGTCGTCGGCCAAGCGCTCGCCGCACGCGACCCGGCGCTCGACGAGGACGTCCTGGCCGAGGTCGAGGCGGCCCCGATCGGCACGGTGCACGCGCTCGCCCAAGCCGTCTGTCGGCGCTACCCGGACGCCGCCGGCGTCCCCCCCGACTTCGGCGTCGTCGACGAGCTCGACGGAGCGCTGTGGGTCGCGGAGGCGCTCGACGAGGCGCTCGCCGCGCTGCCCGACGAGGCCTTCGGCGTGATGCCCTTCGCCCTGCTCCGCGCCACCCTGCGCGCCGCCCTCGACGACCCCACCCGCGTGCGCGCAGCGTTGGCGCTGGAGCCCGACGCCGTCCGGGAGGCGCTGGCGGCGGTGCGGCGGGCGGCCTTCGAGGCGAGCGTGGGCGCGCCGGCGTGGCGCCAGGAGGTCGCCTTCCTCCACGGGTTCGAGGGTCCGGTCGGTCATGCGACGGAGCTCGCACGCGCGGCGGCCGTCGCCGCCGACGCCCGCTTGCGTACGCTCGGGGCCGACGGGGAGGCCCTCGCGGTCGCGGACGCCTGGACGGCGATGACCACGTTCCGTCACCACCTCGGCGCCAAGGCGGGTTGGACGGGGCCGCCCCTGGTCGACGTCAAGGCCTCGCTGAAGCGGCTCCGCGCGCTGGCCGAGGCGGCTTGGGCCAAGGGGTCGGGTGGCGTGGCCCTCGCCTGGGGGCCGATCGACGTGGTGGCCGCCGGGCGCGTCGATCACGTGCGCGGTGTCCTCGACGCCGCGCTGCGCAGCGTCGACCGGCGCAAGCGGCGCGCCAAGTCGCTCTCGTTCGCCGATCTCGAGACCCACGCCGCCCGGGCGCTGGCCGATCCGGCCGTGCGCGCCGACGTCCACCGCCGTTGGCGCGCCCTACTCCTCGACGAGGCGCAGGACGTCAACCCGACGCAGGCGGCGCTGATCGACGCCCTGCGTGCCCCGGACGCCCCGCTCACGGCCGTGGGCGATGCCAAGCAGTCGATCTACGGCTTCCGCGGCGCCGAGCCCTCCGTCCTGGCCGGTCTGCGCAGGCGCGTCGCCGAGACGAGCGACGGGCGCGCCGTCGAGCTCCGCACGTCCTACCGCACCCATCGGTCGCTCGTCGACGTCGTCAACCGGGTCTTCGAGCGGGCCCTGGGGGACGAGGCGGGGCCGCTGGCGGCCGTGCGCGAGATGCCGGCGTGGCCCGACCCCGCCGTGCGCCATCGTTCGTTGGCCGAGGGCGTGGGCGACGCCGAGGCGCGCGCCGACGCCGAGGCCGACGCGATCGCCGACGCCATCCACGAGCTCCTCGACGCGCGGCCGGCCGCCGAGGTGCACGACACCAAGGCCCCGGGTGGCGTCCGACCGCTGGCGGTCGACGACGTCGCGGTGCTCGCCGCCGGCCGGCGCGCCTTGGCCACCCTCGAGGCGCGCTTGCCGGCGCGTGGTGTGCCCGTCCTCAACGCCGGCGGCGGCGACGTGCTGACGACACCCGAAGGTCTGGACGTGCGGGCGCTGTTGCGGGCGGTCGTGGACCCGACCGACGGCGCCGCCGTGGCGGCGCTCCTGCGGTCGCCGTTCGTCGCCGCCGACGATCGGGCCCTGGTCGGCTTCGCCACCGCCCTGCGTGCCGACACCGCCCTCGAGCGGCATACGGGTGCGGGCCGCGTCCGGTCGCGGCCGCTCCCCTGGTGGCGGCGCCTGCACGAGGCCGAGGATCCCGGCTTGCGACGGGCGGCCGAACTGCTCGAGGACCTGCGCTCGGCGCGGACGCGCTACGGGGCCCGCGCCAGCGACCTGCTGCGGCTCGCCGACGACCTGACCGGGTTCCGGGCCGTGCTCGCCCACCTGCCGCAGGGGGGTCGCCGGGTGGCCGACTTCGACGGCATGGTCGGTCTGCTGCAGCGGCTCGAAGGCGGGCACGCGGACGCGCTGGGGGTCGTGCGGCGGCTCGAGCGTTACGCGGCCGCCGGTGTCGCGGTCGCGCGGCCGCCGTTGCGAGCCCGGGGCGCCGTCGCCCTCCTCACGATTCACGCGGCCAAGGGGCTCGAGTGGCCGGTGGTGGTCGTGGCCGACCTCGCGGGAGGCGGTCGTCGCGACGCGCCGGACGTGATCCTCGATCCCCACGTGGGCCTCGCCTTGCGCTCGTACGATTCGGCCGGGGAGAGCGCCGTGTACCGCTACGCGCTGGCGGCGCAGCGCGAGCGCGAGGTCGCCGAGCGCCGGCGCCTGGCCTACGTGGCGTTCACCCGCGCCCGCGACCTGCTGGTGCTCAGCGACCGTGGCGGGCGCCGAGAGGGCATGGCGGCCGCCCTCGGCGAGGGCCTCGGCGTGCCCGGCGTGGTGTCGACCGTCGTGCCCGCTCCGGCCGGCGCGCACGAGGCGGCCCCGCTGCCGCCCGCGCCCGCTCCCCCGGACCCGGCCGACCCGGCCTGGTCGCGCCCCGGACGGCGCGGGTAACCTGGAGTCCCATGCCACGGATGCTGCACCTCGCCGACCTCCACCTGGGCTGGACGCCCCGCGGTCTTCCCGACGCGCGGGCGGCGGTCCGGCGGGCGCGGCGCGACGCCCTGCTCGAGGCGGCCGTCGACGTGGCGCTCGACGAGCGGGTCGACCTGGTCGTCATCGCCGGCGACCTGTTCGAGCGGCATCGCCCCGACGAGGCGACCGCGACCGCGGCGCTGCGCTCGCTGCGGCGGCTGGTGGACGCCGGCGTGGCGCTGGTGACGGTGCCCGGCAACCACGACGAGCTCAGCTACGCCAACGCCCTGTACCGCACCGAAGGTGAACGCTGGCCGGGGGTCCTCGTCACGCGGCCGACCTTCGGGCCGGTCGTCCGCTTGCGGTTGGCGGGCATCGACGTGCACGTGAGCGCCTTGGCCTACGTCGGCGGCGTGACCCCGGCCGCGGCGCCGCTCGACCGCTTCGCGCGCTCCGACGAGCGGGGCGTGCACGTGGCCGTGCTGCACGGCACGCTGGTACGGCCGGGGACGCGCGGCGCCTTCGCCGGCGAGCGTTCGTTGCCGCTCGACCGGTCGGCGCTGGCGGCGGCCGGCTTCGACTACGTGGCGCTCGGCCACCTGCATGCGCCCCAGCGCGTGGAGGGCGCGCGCGGCCCGCTGGTCTACCCGGGGTGCGTCGGGGGCAAGGGTTTCGACGACGTCGGCGCGTCGGCCTGGACGCTGGTCGACCTGGCAGCCGGTGACACACGCGTGCGGACGCGGCCCGCCGACGTGCAGCGACTCGAGGTGATCGACGTCGACGTCGGTGGCTTCGACGACGCGGCGGCGCTCCACGCCCACGTCCGTGAGCTCGGGGACCCCGATGCGCTGGTGCGTGTCCGCCTCACCGGCGCGGTGGCCTTCGACCTCGATCCCCAGGTCGTGCACGCTCGCGCCGCCGGCGAGTTCTTCCACCTGGAGGTGGAGGACGTCACGTCGAGCGTGGCGCCGGCGCTGCTCGACGCCTGGGCCGCGCGCCCCACCGTGCTGGGGGCGTTCGTGCGCCGGCTCCGCGCACGTCTCGAGGACGCGGTCGACGACGACGAACGCGCCCTCGTGACACGCGCGTTGCGCTACGGGGTCCACGCACTCGAGGGCGAGTCGTGAGCGACGGCGCGCCCGTCCTCGTGCCCGACGCGCCCCACACCTGGCCCACGCCGCGTCCCACGGTGCGCTGGGAGCGCCTGCGGTTGCAGGGCTTCGGCCGTCACGCCGACCTGCGGGTGCGGTTCCCGGCCGGGCTCGGTGTGTGGACGGCGCCGAACGAGGCCGGCAAGACCACGGCGCTGCTCGGCCTGGTCGCCACGATCTGGGGGCTTCCGCACGTGCAGGACGCCGACGGCTTCACGTGGGGTCGGTTCCGCTCGTGGTCGGGGGGTCCCCACCGGGGTGAGGTCGGTCTGCGCGCGGGCGACGCTCGCTTCACCGTCCACCGCGACTTCACCAGCCACCGGGTCCGGGTGATCGCCCACGAAGCCGGTGGCGACCGGGTGGTGGTCGACGCCACCCACAACCCGATCGCGCGCAAGGAGGTCACCCCGTACCTGCCGTGGCTGGAGGCCACGCTGTCGCTCACCGAGGCGCCGCTCGTGCTCGCCACCTTCGTCGTGGCCCAAGGTGACCTGGGTGGGCGACCGCACGCCTTGGGCGGCGACGTCCAGGGGCTGATCGCGGGCGCCGGCGGCGGCTGGCGGGTGGCGCGCGAGCGCCTCGAGAACGCTTTGCGCGCTCGCACGCGCCGGGTCAAGGGCCTGGCACCCGGCCTGCTGCGCGATGGGACCATCGACCGGGAGCTGGAGGAGGCCGAGACCCGCATGGCCGAGCTCGCGTCGGCGCTGGCGGCCGGTCGCGCCGTGGCCGACGCCTTCGAGCGAGCCCAGGAGGCGGTGCGGACCGCCCAACGGGCCCGGGGCGAGGCGCGTGAGCGGCGCGCGGCCCTGGCAGCGGCCGTCGACGCCCAGCGGGCGTGGACGGCGGCGCGGGAGCACCTGTTGCGTGCACGGCGGCGGCACGCCGAGCTGGACCGCGGCGCCGCGGCCGCCCGCGCCCGGCTCACCGAGGTCGAGCGCGCCCGCACCGCTGCCGATGCCTGTCACCCGGAGCTGCGCGGCGCCGAGGCCGACCTCGAGGCCCGCTTGGAGGCCTGGGCCGCGGCCGAAGCGCGCCACGAGGAGCGCCGCCGGGGGCTCGCCCGCGCGCGCTCCGCCCGCGACGAGGCCGTCCGCCAGGCGCACGACGCGGTGGCGACGGCGTTGGCCGCCGAGCGCGCGGTCCCGGTCCCCACCCGCGACTGGTCGGCGTGGGGTGCGCCTTCGGCCGCGACCGTGGACGCCGTCGCCGCCGCCGCCGTGCGTTGGCGCGAACAGGTGGCCGAAGCGTGGGCGGCGGCCGCGCGACGCGATGAGCTCGACGCCCAGATCGCCCCGCTCGAGGCGTTCGAGTGGGTCGAGCCCGGCTTGGTGCCGCACCTGCGCGGCTACGCGGCGACCCGCGACGCGTGGGCGGCGCGGGTGGCGCAGGTGCGCGAGGCCGCGGCCCGATCGGCCGAGCGCGTGGCCGAGCACGACGAACGCTTCGATCCGGTCCGCGGGTTGCCGACCGAGACGGCGTCGGCGCTGCGGGCGTTCGGAGAGGCTTGGGAGCGCCCCGACGGGACCGGGCCGCTGCGCTGGACGGGTGCCGCGGCCGCGGTCGCGCTGCTCGGATGGGGGGGCGACCGGCTGGCGGCGACGTGGGGGTGGACCTTGCCAGTCGGCGTCGCCTGGGCCGTCGGGGGCCTGCTGGCGCTGCTCTGGGTCCTGATCCTGCCGCGGCGACCGGCGCTGCGGCGAGCCCGGCGGCGGCTCGAGGTCCTGGCGCGGCAGGGGGCGCTCGACCCGGCGGCCGACGACGACGTGCGTCGGCTCGAGTTGGCCCGGCGGCTCGAGGCGTACGACGCGCTGGGCGACGACGTGGTGCGGGCGGCGGCCGAGCACGACGACGTCGAGACGGTTCGCCGCGAGATCGAGGACGGCGCCGCCGCCTTCCACGCCGCCTGGGCCCCCACGCGCGACGCGCTGATGGCCGCGGGCGCGCCCGCGGACGTGGACCTGGGGCAGGCGCACGCCCGCTTCGAACGCCTGCAGGCCGAACGTCGGGTGGCCGAAGCGCGGCTCCTCGCCGCGCGCCGCGCCCTGGGGCTCAGTGGCGGGTCCGGCGCAGCTTCGTCGGATCCCGCCACGGCGCCGGCCGCCAGCGCGCCCGCCGCCGCCGCGGGCGCCGCCACGGCCGCCGCCACTGCGGGCCCCGACGGGCAGCGACTGGCGGCCTGGGCCCGCTTCCAGGGTGCGGTCGACGACCACGGCACGGTCGGCGAGGTGGTGGCGTGGCTCGACCGGTTGAGCGCCGCGACGTGGAACCGTTGGCGCGAAGAGGCAGCGGCCGCCGACCGCTCGGCCCGACGTCGTGCGGACACCGCTGCCCAGCGCGAGCGAACCGAGGAGGACGCGGCCCGGGTGGCGGCGCACCACGAGCGGGCGGTGAAGGCCGAGGAGGAGGCGGTGCGCGTGTCGGCGGCGCATCTCGAGGCGGCTCGCGCCCACGCTGCCGCGGGCACCGGCGACGCGGGGGCCAGGTTCCCCGTCGACGAGGACCCGCAGGCGGTCCGCGCCGCCTGGCGCGCGCGCCGCGACGCGGCCGCCCGTGCGGCGGCGGCGGAAGCGGCGGCCGCCACGCACCTGCAGGCGCTCGGGATCACGGCCGACACCCTCGAGGACGGCGTGGCGGCGGCCGAGGACGCCGTGCGGGACGCGAGCATCGACGCGCTGTCGGCCTTGAGCGCGTGGCGTGAGCTCGTCGCCGCCCACCCGTCGTTGCCGCCGGCGGACCCCGACACCTTCCGGGACCCGGCCGAGACGTACGTGCGCGGCTTGGAGGGCCGGCGCGCCAAGGTGCAGGGGGTCGAGCACGCCTTCGAGACCGCCCGCCGCGAGCTGACCGAGGCGGTGGCCGAGCACGAACGTGCCGAACGGACCGACCTCGACGCGCGTGAGACCCTGGCGCGGCTCCAGGGTGCCGACCCGATCGACGTGGCCGCCGCCGAGGTCGAGCTGGCGGCGCTGCGCGCCGACGTGGCCCGCCTCGGTTCGGAGCGCGACGCCTTGGCCCTGGCCCTGCGCGCCCTGGGCGAGGCGGTCGACGACTTCCGCGGCGCCCACGCGCAGCGGCTCGAACGCGCGGCCGGCGCCTCGTTCAGCCGCTTCAGCGGTCGTCCCGGCCGCCGCGTCGAGCTCGACGAGGACTTCGGCGCGCGCGTGCGCGAACCCGGCGGCGACCTGGCCGTGCCGGCGCAGCTCTCCCAAGGTGCGCGCGACCAACTGGCGCTGGCACTACGGCTGGCCGTTGCCGACCTGCTGGCCGACGACGTGCGCTTGCCGCTGGTGCTCGACGACCCCTTCCTGAACTGGGACGAGGAGCGTCTGGCACGCGCGGCCGAGACGCTGAACGGGCTCGCCGCCGAGCGTCAGGTGGTCGTGCTCAGCCACCGGCCGGCGTTGGCGGCGTGGGGCGCGCGCGTCGAGGTCGACTCGGCTTGACGCGGGCGAACCGGCGTTCAGGCCCCGTGCAGCCGTTCGGCCAAGCGGTCGAGGTCGGCGCGGTCGGCGGGAGCCCCACCGAACCGCGCCAGGACCGGTCCCAGTGCCCGCTGCGTCGCCTCGAGCTCGAAAGCCGTGCTGTCGAACGCGCCGTAGGGGCCGGGCAAGCGCGCGGTGTCGAGCCGCGCGGCGAGCGTGACGACGAGGCGCGCCGCGTGGGCGCCCAGCCGCGCGGCGACGCCGAGGTCCACGCGGGCGGCGCGGGCGGAGCCGAGCGCCGGCGCACCCAGACGCAGGTACGGGATGCGGTGGCGGTCGAACGGCAGGCCGTCCTCGAGGTGCCGCGTGGGCACCAGTCGGCAGCCGCGGTGTGCCGCGTCCCGCACCAGGTCCGGTAGGCGCGCGTCGGTCTCGACACCGGCGATCACGAGGACGTCGTCATCGGCGACGCGGGGCCCGGGGATCAAGCTGCCGACCACCAGTGCGGCTTTGAGGTCGTGGCCCAGGCCGTCCTCGAACCAGCCGTGCGCGCCGGAGCCGGGGGTCGCACCGCCGACGTGCCGCGCCGCGACGCCGCGGCCGGCCGCCGGCGCCGTCTCGTCGAAGAGCGCGACGAGCACGGCGCGCTCCAGGCGGCATGCGAGCACCCCGGGGACGGCGGCCAACACCGACGCCAGGCCCGCCAGCGCCGAGGCGCCCGAAAGATCGGTGCGGGCGGACACGACGAGGGGTCGCCGGTCCGGTTCGCGCCCGGGCAGCGTCACGACCACGTGGTCGGCGGCGGCGGACGCATGCCGAGACGCGTAGCGTGCCGCCCCGAGTTGCACCAGCCGGTCGTACAGGAAGGCGCGTAGAGCAGGCGTGCCACCGTCGCCCCAAGCGAGGTCGACGAGGGCATCGAGATCGGCCCGGACGTCACCGGTCCCAGCGGGTTCCATGCTTCAGCTTGCCACATATCGACCGACGACGGGACATTCGTCCCGTCCCGGGAGTACACGGCGCCCCCGCCGTATCCTGGGGGCCATGGCGGCCGCCCCGATCGACCGCGCCGCGCCCTGGACCACGTTCGCCGGGGCGGCCACCTTCGTGGCGTTGATGGGGCTCGGCTACGCCTACAACGTCACCTTCGTCCAGCTCGGCGTCACCGACCTCGGGCGCCGCCTCGTGGGGCTCGACGAGCGTGCGGTGGCCGGCGCCATGGAGGTGCTGGCGCTCGTGACCGCCGCCGTGGCGCTGGCGCTCGGAAGCGCCATGGTGCGCGGCCTCGTCGGCCGGAGCTTGCGCTCGAAGCTGCGGCTGACCGCGTTCGCCGTCGGCGTGCAGACGGTGGCGACGTTCGTCGCGCCGCAGGTCGCCTCGCACACCGGCTACCTGACGTGGCTGGTGGTGACCGCGGTGGCGCTCGGTGTGGCGGTGCCCGCCACCTTCGCCATGACCGTCGACCTGGTGCCCGTGCGCTGGCGGGGGACGGCGGCGGCCGGCGTGGCCGCGATCGCTTACGCCATCGCGCCGCTGCTGTCGATCGGCGTGACCGTCGAAGCGCTGGCGCTGCCGTTCGGCGCGCTCATGCTGCCCGGCACGCTCGTCCTGGCCGTCTTCGGCTGGTGCGACGTCGGGCTCGTCGACGCCTGGTCGCAGCAGCAGACACGGCCGTCGTTCGCGGACGGGCGCTACGTACGCCGCGGGGTCGACGGCCGGCCCCGCGTGCGGCGGCGGCTGCTGACCGTGTTGGCGCTGCTGTTCGTGGTGTTCTTCGTCGACAGCCTCGGCTTCTTGCGGCTCGTCGACACGCCGCTCTACGTGGCCGAGACGTGGGGCGCCACGTCGCTCGCTCCGCGGCTGACGATCGCCGTGACGCACGTGGTCGCGGCCGGGATCGGCGGCGTCCTGTACGGCGCTCTGGGCGAGCGCGCGCTCATCGCCTGGGTGCTGGGGATCTTCGCGCTCGTCCATCTCGGCTACCAGCTCGACGCGCGGACGGGACTGGGAGACGGCGGCGCGTTGGGCATGCCGATGCTGTACGCGGTGGCCGTGAGCCTGTACACGGTGGTCACCTTCGCGGTCTGGGCCGACCTGTCCACGCCGCGCACCATCGGGCTGCACGCCGCGCTCGGGGTGGCGGCTTCGGCGTGGACGGCCACGTTCCTGGCCACCGGCCTGGCGCTGCGGTGGGCGGAGGCCGGCGTCTCGTTCGAGCGGCACATCGCGCTGGTCAACGCCTTCGCCACCCCGGCCCTCGTGGCGCTCGTGCTCGCGATGGTGTGGCCGCGGCGCCGGCAGGCGACCGCATGAGTCGTGCGCTCCGCCCCGCGACCCGTCGCTCCCGTCTCGGCATCGTCGCGCTGGCGGTGGTGCTGGTGGCGTCGTTGGCCGGTTGCGAAGGGGACGTGGTCGGCGCCACGTGGGTGCGCGACGGCGAGTTCCGGGTGGTCGACGGGGCGTACCTGCGGGGGGCGCTCGTGGTCACGGGTGGACACGCGATCTTGGCGCCGGGTTCACGGACCGACGGGCCGGTGCTGCTGTCGGGCGGCGCGTTGACGGTGGACGGCCTCGTCGACGGTGACGTGTTGGCGCCCGGCGGCGTGTTGGACCTGGGCCCATGGGCGGTCGTGCGCGGCGACGTGGGGGTCGGCGGGTCGTTCGAACGTCATCCGGACGCGGTCGTCGAGGGCGAGCTGACCACCGGTCTGGGTCTCCCGAACGCCGTGACGGCCGGTGGCGCTGGGGGCGCCGGCGGCGCCGGGCGCCTCCTCGCCCAAGCGCTCCTGACCGCGCTCTGGGCAGCGGCGTGGGGACGCCTGGCGCCGCGTCGCCTGCGCGCGATCGGGGCCGCGAACACGCGGCATGCGGTGGTGGCCCTGGCGCTCGGCGCGCTCGTCTTCGTGGTCGGCCTGGTGCTGGCGGTCCTGATGGCGTTCACGATCGTGCTGATCCCCGCCAGCCTGCTGCTGCTGGCCGCGGGACTGGTCGGCGTCGGCACCGGTTGGGGGGCGCTCGGGTTCGCGATCGCCGAGGCGGTCGCCCGGCGCCAGCGGCCGGCGGGCGCCCTCCCACCGCCTTCGCGCACCACGCTGTGGGCGGCCGGCGGCGGCTTGGCCGTCGGCCTGGCGCTCGGGCTGATCGAACGGCTGCCGGTGGCGGGCGGCACGGTGGCGTTGCTGGTGAGCGTCACCGCGCTGGGGGCGGTGGCGCTCACCGGCTTCGGCCAACGACCGTTCGTGCCCGCCGACGGGGGTTAGGCGGGCGGTTCGTCCGCGGTCGGCGCTGCGGTCGGCTCCGCGGTAGGCATGCGGTACGGCAGGTAGCGCGGTTCCCAGAAGCGTTCGAGCACGTACGCCACCCGCTGGTCCTGGTCGAGACCGTTCAGCGCGCTCTCGTCCGCCACGCCGTCGGCGACCGCCGCCCCGATGACGGACGCGGCGACCTGGACGCTCACGTCGCGCAGTTCGGAGACCGGCGGGTACACCCGGGTCGCATGCAGGGCGGCGGTGTAGCCGGCCAACGCGTAGGCGCCGGCCAAGACCATGGCGTCGGTGACCTCGCGGGCGCGCGAGAGCACGGCGCCGAACCCGAGCCCGGGGAAGACGAAGGCGTTGTTGCCCTGGCCGATCGGGTAGGTGACGTCGTCGAGGACGACCGGGTCGAAGGGGCTGCCGGTCGCGACGAGCGCCTGCCCCTCGGTCCAGGTCAGCACGTCGACCGGGAGCGCCTCGGTGTTGGCGGTCGGGTTCGAGATCGGGAACACGATCGGGCGCGGCGTGTTGGCGTGAACGGCCTTCACCACGTCCTCGCCGAACTGCCCACCCTGTCCCGACAGGCCGATCAGCGCCGTCGCACCCAGACCGCGAACCGTGTCGAGCAGGCCGGGGGTCCCTTCGCTCGACCAACCGGCCACGGCCGCGGCGTCCTGCGCGTACGGGCGCTTGTAGGCGTCGAGCTCGCGGCCGTCGTGCAGCACGCCGCGGGAGTCGAGGAGCACGACGCGGGCGCGGGCCTCGTCGTCGCTCAGCCCTTCACGCTTCATGCCCTCGGTCAGCGCCCAGGCGACACCGACACCACCGGCGCCGGCGCCGGAGATGACGATCCGTTGGTCGCGCAGGCGCTCGCCCTTGAGACGGCAGGCCGACAACATCCCGGCCAACACGACCGCACCGGTGCCCTGGATGTCGTCGTTGAAGGACGGGAGCACGTCGCGGAAGCGCGCCAAGACGTCGAAGGCGGTGTCCTTGGAGAGGTCCTCCCACTGCAGGACGGCCTTCGGGTAGCGCTCACGGACGGCGGCGACGAACGCGTCGACGACCGCCAGGTACGGCGCGCCGCGGAGCCGTGGCTGGCGCACGCCGAGGTAATGCGGGTCGTCGCGCAGCGCGAAGCGGTCGGTGCCCACGTCGAGCACCACCGGCAGCGTCTTGTCGGGCCCGATCCCGCCAGCGACGGTGTAGATCGCCAGCTTGCCGATGGAGATCGCCATGCCCCCCCAGCCCTGGTCGCCGATGCCCAGGATCGCCGAGGCGTCGGTCGCCACGATCAGCCGGACGTCGTCGAGCGGCACGTTGCCGAGGGCGGCGGCCGCACGTGGGGCGGTGGCCGCGGTCAGCGTGAAGCCGCGCGGCACCCGGTAGATGGCCGAGGCCTCCTGCACCGCCTGGCCCACCGTCGGGGTGTAGATGATCGGCAGGGTCCGTTCCAGGTGGCGCGCGACGAAGGCGTAGAAGAGGACCTCGTTGCGGTCTTGCAGCAGCCGCAAGAAGACGTGCCGCTCCAGCGGTTCCTCGATCAGCACGTAGCGCGCTTCGAGCCGCGCCAGTTGCCCGTCGAGGGTGTCGACGTTCGGCGGCAGCAAGCCTTCGAGGCCCAGCCGACCCCGTTCGTCCTCGGTGAACGCGGTGCCCTTGTTCAGGAGCGGCAGCCGCAGGAGTTGGAAGCCGTCGACGAACGGTTCGATGAAGCGGTCGCCGTGTTCGTCGCGTCGAACGTCATAGAAGCGGCTCAAGGGCATGTGGTCTCCTCCGCGCCGTGCGCGCGGTTGGACCCACGCCCCGGTTCGTGCGGCGCCATGATACGTCCGGCGCTCCGGGCAAAGAGACGCCCCCGGCGGTCGCGGTCGTCCGCGGCGGCTAGACCAGACGGCCGCGGGCCGCGACCGGCAGCACCTCCACGACCTGGCCGTCGCGGATCAGGTGGAGCTCGGGGAACAGGTTCACGACGGGGCAGACGTGGTTCATCAGCACCCGCACCTTCTCGCCCACCCGCAGCCGCTCGACGCCCGACCCCTCCACCACGCCGTGCTCTTCGGAGAGGCGGACCACGTTCAGGCCGTGGTCGACCAGCAGGCCGTGCCCCGCTTGCCCCTGGCGCCGATCGCTCGTGAGCGTCTTGCTGCCGGCGTCCAAGATCGCGCGGCCCGGTTGCACGCTGACCACCGAGGCGAGCACGTGCGCCGCGGCGTGCTCGAGACCGCCCGCCCAACCGACCTGTTGCAGGTCGTTGAAGACGTAGGTCCCCGGGCGCACCTCGGTGATGCCGGGGCGCAAGGGAACGTCGGCCAGCAGGCTCGGGGTGCTCCCCATCGACACGACCATGGGCCCGTCGACGAACGGCCGCACGACGGCGGCGACGGCGAGCAACGTCGCCTGGGCGGCGTCGTGGCTGGCGACGAGCGCGTCACGGTCGAGCGCACCGTAGGTGTAGCCCTCGTACGTGTACACGCCGCGCAGGCGCAGGTCGGGGGCGACCTCGAGACGCCGCGCCAAGTCGGCGACGGCGGACGGGGAGGCGCCACCACGGCCCGCGCCGGTGTCGACCTCGATCACCACCTCGAGCGGCCGGGCGGCGCCCTCCGCCGCGGCCGCCAGCCCCTCGATCTGCACCGGATGGTCGACGCCGATCGCGAAGCGGATCCGTTGCGCCAAAGCGACCGCCCGGGCGGCCTTGTCGGCCCCGATCACCGTGTTGGGCATGAGGAGGTCGTCGAAGCCCGCATCGGCCATGACCTCCGCTTCGCCGAGCTTCGCGACGCACAGGCCGACCGCGCCTCCGGCGAGCTGTTCGGCCGCGAAGCGAGGGCTCTTGTGCGTCTTGGTGTGCGGCCGCAGGTCGACCCCCTGGGCGTCGGCGTACGCCTGCCCGCGACGCAGGTTGCGGGCGACGCGATCGAGGTCGACGAGCAGCGCGGGCGTCGGGACGTGACCGGCAGGGAGCGGCATGGGTGCGAGGATAGCGTGAGGAGGTGCGCGTGGCACGCCGTCGAGAACGGGTGGCCGACGGAGCCGGCCGAGGTCGCCGGCTCGGCTGGCGGCGTTCGCGTTGGCTCGACGTGCTGCAGGTGCTGCTCGTGGCGATGGTGGCCGTGCAGGCCTACGCGCTCGTCCACGAGGGTGGCCGCGCCTTCTCCGCCTGGCTCGTCGGGGTGCGTGTGGTCGGCTTCGACGCCTGGGCGCTCGGTCGACCCGCGATCCGCTTGGCCGGCGACCTCTCGGGTGGCCGTGGCGCGTGGATCAGCGTGGGTGGCGTCTTGTGGCCCTGGCTGGCCACCTTGGTGGCGGCAGCCGTGTGGCGTCCGCGCGGACCCCTGTTGCGGTTGACGGCGCTGCTGATGGCGATCGTGGTGGTCGGCTCCACGGTGCCATGGATCGTGTCGCCGTTCAGCGACCGGTGGGCGGGCGGCGACGAGGTGGCGCAGTTCCTGCTACGCAGCGGAACCCCACCCTGGCTGGTGGCGGGCGTCGCGGCCTTCGCCGCCGCGCTGCTGGTGTCGTTCATGGCGCGGGCGGTCGGGGGACTGCGGGGTGCCTGGGCCGCCGTCCGCGCGGTCGACGGGGTGGGTGGCCGACCGGGCACCTGGGCGCTCGTCCTGGCGACCGCGGCGCTGGTGCTGCTGGCCACCGAGGCCGGCGGACGCTGGGGGGGCGCCACCGTCACCGTCCTGCCGCCGCCGGGCTTCGCCATCGCCGCCGACGTCGGGCTCCGGTCGGGCATCGGCGACGACCAGCTGCTGGGCGACGAGGCGCTCGTCCCGCACGTGCTGGAGGTGTGGGTGGCGGTGGAGGGCGCCGACCAGGGGCCGATCACCGTCGAGGTGGTCGACCCGGGCGGCCGCCGCATCGGGGTGCTGCGGTTGCCGGTGGACACCCCCGTCGGACGCGCCAACGCCCGCACCGCCCCCATCCGCCTGCCCGCTGGACCGTGGGCGGTGGTGGCGTCCGCCCCTCGTGGCGAGGGGCGGCTCGTGGTGGCCTGGCGCTCGCGCGGCGACTGACCGAGCCGACCACGGCGCGTGAGCGGCGCCTCCGCTGTGTCCGGCCGCCAGCGGGACCGCCTTCGGACGGCCTGGCGTGGTGGGCTAACCTGGCGGGCGACGACGCCCTCGGACCCCTGCGCAGCCACGGCACGGCGCCCGACGCACCCGCCCGTCCCCAGGAGGCACGATGAACATCCGCGACATGAACTGGATGCAGGTGGAGGCGTACCTGCAGACCGACGACCGCTGCGTGCTACCGCTCGGTTCGGTCGAACAGCACGGCTACATGACGCTCTGCGTCGACCAGGTGCTGGCGGAGCGCGTGGCCCAGGAGGCGGCGGCACCGCTCGGCGTGCCCGTGTACCCGGCGCTCCCCTACGGCCTGGCGCCCTACTTCCAGGCCTACCCCGGCAGCATGACGCTGCGGGTCGACACCTACGTGCAGGTCGTGCGCGAGCTGCTCGACGGCATCCGGCGCGCCGGCTTCCGCAAGGTGCTGATCGTCAACGGGCACGGTGGCAACCAACCCGCCGGGGCGCTGGCGATCGAGTACGGCATGGACCACCCCGAGATGCGCGTCAAGTTCCACAACTGGTGGTCGGCGCCGGCGACGTGGGCGGCGGTGCAAGAGGTCGACGCGAACGGGTCGCACGCTTCGTGGATGGAGAACTTCCCCTGGACCCGGTTGCCGGACGTCGAGCTGCCCGACGAGGAGAAGGAGGCCCTCGACATGAACCTCCTGCGGGTGCTGCCGCCGGCCGAGGTCCGCGCCTACGTCGGCGACGGCAACTACGGCGGCGTGTACCAGAAGCCCGACGCCGACATGCTGCGCATCTGGTCCGTCGCCGTGGCAGAGACGCGTGGGCTGCTGGAGGGCCCGTGGGACCGATGAGCCCAAGCCCCCTCCGGGTCGCCGTCGTCGGCGCCGGCGCCATCGGCGGCACCGTGGGCGCCTACCTGGTGCGGGCGGGTCACGACGTCACGTTCGTCGACGTCGTCGCCGAACACGTCGAAGCCATCCGGCAGGACGGCTTGCGCATCGAGGGCCCGATCGACACGTTCACCGTGCGTGCGCCCGCGTTCACGCCCGACGAGGTCCCCGGCACCTTCGAGACCGTCTTCCTGTGCGTCAAGGCGCACGCCACCGAAGCCGCCGCGCGCTCGCTGACCCGCTTCCTGGCCGACGACGGTGTCGTGGTGTCGCTCCAGAACGGGCTCAACGAGCTGGTCATCGCGGAGGTCGTGGGTGAAGCGCGGACGATGGGATGCTTCGTCAACTTCGGCGCCGACTACCTGGCGCCCGGCGTCATCCATTTCGGCGGACGCGGGGCGTTCGTGCTCGGCGAGCTCGACGGGAGCCGCACCGAACGTCTCGCCGCCGTGCACGAGGCGGTGCAAGCGTTCGAGCCGAACGCCGTGGTCACCGACAACATCTGGGGCTACCTCTGGTCGAAGCTGGCGGTGGGCTCGATGATCTTCGCCACGGCCCTCACCGACGACGGCATCGCCGACTGCTACGCCATGCCCGCCTACCGCCCGCTCTTCACGGCCATCGCCCGTGAGGTCCTGGCGGTGGCGCAGGCGCGCGGCGTGACGCCGGAACCCTTCGACGGCTTCGACCCCGCCGCCTTCCTGCCCGGTGTCCCCCGTGACGTGACCGAACGCTCGCTCGACGCCATGGTGGCCTTCAACCGGCGCTCGGCCAAGACCCACAGCGGGGTCTGGCGCGACCTGGCCGTGCGCAAGCGCAAGACCGAGGGCGACGCCCAGCTGGGGCCGATCGTGGAGGCGGCGGCGGCTCTCGGCACCAGCGCCCCGCTGGTGGCGCGCGTCCTGGAACTGGTGCACGAGGTCGAGGAGGGACGCCGCCAGCGCTCGCTCGCGAGGCTCGACGACCTCGAACGCGTCCGCGCGGCGACCGGCGCCGCGGCCGCCTCGTGATCGCGCGCTTCGACGACCAGACGGTCGTCGTCACCGGTGCCGGGCACGGTTTCGGCCGCGCCATCGCGCTGGCCTTCGCGGCGCGCGGCGCCCACGTCTGGGCGTGCGACGTCCAGGCCGGACCGCTGGCCGAGACCGAGGTGGCGGCCGCCGACGCGGACGGTCGTCTCACCGCCCGCGTGGTGGACGTGACCGATCGGAGGGCGGTCTTCGCGCTCGTCGCCGAGGCCGAAGAGGCCGGCTCCGGCCGCGTCGACGTCCTCGTCAACAACGCCGGCGGGGTCGGCGGGCAGGTGGGCGTGCCGCTCGAGGAGGTCACGCCCGAGGCGTGGCGGGCGCTCTTCGCCATCAACGTCGACGCCGCGTTCGCGTTCGCCCAGGCCGTGGCGCCGGGCATGAAGCGGGCCGAGTCGGGGCGCATCGTCAACATCTCCAGCGGCGCCGGGCTCGGCGTCAGCCTCACCGGCATCCAGGCCTACGCCAGCGCCAAAGCCGCCCAGATCGGCCTGACCCGGCAGCTTGCGCACGAGCTCGGAAGGTGGGGCATCACCGTGAACAACGTCGCGCCCGGGTTCGTCCGCTCGAACCCCACCACCGAGCGCCAGTGGCAGAGCTACGGCGAGGCGGGCCAGCAGGCGCTGGTGGACCGCATCGCGCTGAAGCGACTCGGCACCCCGGACGACATCGCCCACGCGGTCGTGTTCTTCGCCTCGCCGTACGCACGCTGGATCACCGGGCAGGTCCTCAGCGTGGACGGTGGCAAGTGAGTGCGCCCGACGCGGCCGCGCTCCTGGCGCCGGCTGCCGTCCTGGCCGACCTCAGCGCCCACCACGACGCCGACCTGGCGGCGCTGGTCGAGCTCGTGCGGATCCCCAGCGTGTCGGCGGACTCGCGCCACGGCGACGACATGGCGCGGGCGGCCGCCTACCTGGCCGACCGCCTGCGCGCCGCCGGGCCGCTCGAGGTCGCCGTCCACGCCACCGCGCGCCATCCGATCGTCACGGCCGCTTGGCACGGAGCGCCGGGTGCGCCCACGGTGTTGATCTACGGGCACTACGACGTGCAGCCGCCCGATCCCGTCGAGCGCTGGACGTCGCCACCGTTCGAGCCGACGGAGCGCGACGGCCGCCTCTACGCGCGCGGCGTCTCGGACGACAAGTCGCCGATGTTCATCCCCATCACCGTGGTGGCCGCGTACTTCCGCACGGTCGGGCGCCTCCCCGTCAACGTCGTCTTCCTGATCGAGGGGGAGGAGGAGATCGGCAGCCCGTCGCTGGTGCCGTTCGTCGCTGCCGAGCGTGAGCGCCTGCGCGCCGACCTGGTCGTGAGCGCCGACGGCGGCATGTGGCGCGCCGATCACCCCAGCACGATGGTCAGCACGCGCGGCATGCTCAAGCTCGAGTTCGGCCTGCGTGCCGCGGCCAAAGACCTGCACTCCGGTCGCCACGGCGGCGGCCTCGCCAACCCGCTCCACGCCATGGCCGAGCTCGTCGCCAGCCTCCACGACGCGGAGGGTCGGGTCGCGGTCGACGGCTTCTACGACGACGTCCAGCCGATCCCCGACGCCTGGCGCGCCTCGGCCCGCGAGCTCCCCTTCACCGACGAGGCCTACCTGGCCGAGGTCGGCGCGCCGGCGACGTTCGGCGAGGCGGGCTTCAGCACCCTCGAGCGGCAGTGGTACCGCCCCACCCTCGAGCTCAACGGCATGTGGGGCGGCTACACGGGCGAGGGCAACAAGACGGTGCTGCCCAGCGAGGCGCACGCCAAGATCACCTGCCGGCTGGTGGCCGACCAGGATCCCGCCGACCTCCGCGCGAAGCTCGAGCGCCACCTGACCGCGCACCTCCCGCCCGGCGTCACGCTCGACGTCCAGCCCGGCGTCGACGGCGCGGGCGCGTACCGCCTGCCCGACGGCCACCCGGGTCTGGTGGCCATCCTCGGCACGCTCCGCGCGGTGTACGGCGTGGAGCCGTGGGTGGTCGGCCTGGGTGGCTCGGTGCCGATCTGCGAGACCTTCCAGCGCCACCTCGGCATGGACACCGTCTTCTTCAGCTTCGCCGTGGGCGACGAGGACATCCACGCGCCCAACGAGTTCTTCCGGTTGCACCGCTTCACCGAGGGGCGCATCGCCTGGGCCGACCTGTTGACGCGGCTACCGGGGGCGATGGCGGGTGACTGACGCCGACGCCTGGCTCGCCCTGCGACGTTACGCGCTCGAGGAGGAGGGGTTCACCTGCGTCCTGGCCGACGCGCTGGGACGCAGTTTCGCGCTCGGCCCCGAGATCCGGCCGATGTGGCCCGAGGCGCGGCTGGTGGGTCGCGCCGTCACCGCCCGGACGTCGGGCACCGAGCTGGCCGCCGTGTTCGACGCCATCGACCTGGCCGAGCCCGGCGACGTGGTGGTGGTCGAGAACGCCAGCGGGGCCGCGGTCGCGTTCTGGGGTGAGAACACGACGCTGTCGGCGCGCAACCGCGGCGCGGCCGGTGTGGTGCTGGGGGCGCCCGTGCGCGACGTGGCCGCGCACCAGCGTCTGCGCTTCCCGGTGTTCGCGACGGGCGCGACGCCGCGGGCCGGCGTCTTCGGCTCGCGCGGCGAGACGCAGGTGCCGGTGGCGCTGGGGGGCATGGTCGTGCGTCCCGGCGACGCCGTGCTGGGCGACGAGAACGGCGTCGTCGTGGTCCCGTCCGAACGCCTGGCCGACGTCGTGGCGTCGGTGCCCGACGTCCTCGAGCGCGACCGCGAGATCCAGCGCGAGCTCGCGGCCGGCGGGACGTTGGGCGCGTACCGGCGGGCACGCGGCGGCTGACCCGTCGGGCGCGAAGGCGCGCCTCGCGTCGCACGAAGCCGACCCACCGCCTGGACCGAACGGGTAGGGTGACCCGTGGCGCCAGCCGGGGCCGTCGCTTCGACGTGGGCCCGAGGTCCGTTGTCGACGGCTCTCGGTGCCGTTCTCCGGAAACAGGCCGGCGTCGCGGTGGCGCTGCTCGGCGAAGCCGGCATCGGCAAGACGCACGCGCTCCGCGTCGCCCTCACGACCGCACCGTGTCGCCACCTGATCCTGCACGCCACGGCGCCCCTCGCCACCGCCGTCCCGGCCGAGCGCCCCCGGACGCTGTCGCTCCTCGCCGACACGCTCCTGGCGCAGGTGGCGGCGGGCGCATCGTTGGAGCCGGCGGTGGCCGCGGGCGCGTTCGCCGACCTCATGCGGTCGCTGACTCCGTTCGTCCTCGCCTTCGAGGACGTCCACGAGGCGGACGAGGCGCGGCTGCGCTTCCTCGTGGAGATCGGGCGGCTCACGCGTTCGGTGCGGGGGACGGCGGTGGTGCTCACGACCCGGCACGAACCGCCGGCCGGCTACAGGGGCATTCGCATCGTGCCGCTGGGGCTGGACGAGGTTCACGCCACTCTGGAGGCGGAGATCGGTGCGCACGTGCCGGACGCGGCGGTGGACTGGATCCACGCGCGCGCCGCCGGCAACCCGCTGTTCACCCTCGAGTACGTCCGCCATCTCGCCCGCCAGGGGCACCTCTGGAGCGACGGCAGGTCGTGGCATTGGCGCCGGCCGGGTGTCGACTCGCTGCCGACGACGGTCGAAGCCCTGCTGGAGGACCCCATCCGCAGGGCGCGCGACACGCCGCTTCTCGCCAGCGTCCTGGAGGCCCGCGCCGCCCTCGAGCGGGACGTGGCCCTGGACGTGCTGGCAAGCGTCGCGCGCGTCGACGAACGCGCCTTGCGGGCGGCCGAGCGGACGTTGACGCTTCACGGTCTCCTGCGCGACGGGGACTTCACGCACCCGTTGTTCCGAGAAGTGACGCTCGCCACGACCCCGTCCGCTCGCCGGCGCGAGCTCGCGCAGCGGGCCGTCCGCGCCTTCGCCGACGCCCCGACCCGAGCGGCTCGCTACGTCCCCGACGCCGGTCTGCCGGACGCCGAGGCGGTGCGGATCCTCCTGGCGGCGGCCGGCGCGGTGCGAGACAGCGACGCGACCCAGGCGGGACGTTGGACCGCCGCGGCCGTCCCGTTCGCACCCCGTGGGCAGGGGGCAGGCTTGGCGGCCGACGCCGCGCAGCTGCTCCAGCACGCCGATCGGGAGGAGGCTCGCCGCCTGCTCATGCTGGCGTTGAGCGCGACGCCCGACGATCGAGCCGCGTTGCTGCTGCTGGCCGAACTCGAAGCCTTGGAGGGCCGGCAGGACGCGGTGGACGCGCTCCTGGCACGGCTCCCCGGCGGCCTGCAGAACGACCCGGAGTGGCTCGATCGCCACGCGAAGCTGCGTTTCGCGCTGGGCGATCACCAGTCCGTCGCCGAGGCATGGCACGCTCGGCCCGACAAGACCCGGCCCGACCCCGAGACGGCTTATCGCGCCGGGTTCGCGCTGGTGGTCCTGAACCGGCTCGACGAAGCCGACGCCATCGCCGTGAACGTGCTGGCGCGACCTGCGCTGACCGCCATCGAGCGAGCGCGGCTGCTCAGCGTGCGCGGCCTGGCGGCGGCGTACGCCGGCGACCCGGAACGGGCCGGGCCGTGGCTGGAGGAGGCGGTCGCCCTGGCGCGCGCGAGCGGTCACAAGGCGTACCTGGCGGCGACGCTCCACAACCGCGCCACGCTGCGCGAGGAGACGAACGACGTTCCCGGCATGCTGGCCGACACCCGCGAGGCGCTGCGGCTGTACGCCGAGACGCGCAGCACGCACCATTACGCCAGCACGCTCACCAAGCTGGCGCGCACCCTGCACGAGGTCGGTCGCTACGACGAGGCCGAGAGCCGCCTGCTGGAGAGCCGCGCGATCCACCAGCAGGCGCCGCCGTCGGCGTTCGCCGTCACGTGCGAGGCCCACCTCAGCAGCCTGTACCTCGACTGGCGCTCACCGCACGCCCAGGTCCTCGCCCACAAGCACGCCTCGGCCGCGATGGCGCTCGCCGACCGCGTCCGTGATCACGACAAGATGCCGCTGGCGATGACCTGCTTGGCCCGGGTGGAGACCCGCGTCGGCCGCCCCGAGCGGGCCGTGGCCCTGCTGGACGAACTCGCCCGCCTCGAGCCCGAGCGGGAGCGCACCACGTACCAGGTGATCGAGGCCCGCGCGCTGGCGCTCGAGGGCGTGGGCGAGCCCGCCGCCGCCGAGGCGTGTCACGAGCGCGCCATCGCGCTGGCGTTCGCATCCGATTGGCACGTGTACGCCCACAAGATCGGGCTGGAGCTCGATCGTCTCCGCGGGGACGCGACGCGAGCGGCGGAGCGCGTGGCTTGGTTCGAGGAGCACGGTCTCTTCAACGGGGTGAAGATCGCGCAGCTGTACTTCCCGGACCTGACCCCGTCGTCGCCGGCACGTCGCGCCTTCGGCGGCGACGTCGCGCCGGTCGGTCCGACGGCGGCCCCACGGCGCCGCGCCGGACCGGTGGGGAGCGCGTGGTCGAGCCCGTGGGACGCGGGCCGGCTCCTGCCCGCGACGAACGAGGCGAGCACGACGTCCGACCCAGCGGTCGTCGCGCCCGCCGTCCGCATCGAGGTGCTGGGTCCCGTCCGGGTGCTGCGCGATGGCCGCCAGGTCCCGCTCCAGGGGCGCCTGCGGCGCGCCCTGCTCACCCAGCTGCTCGAGGCGCGGATCGCGGGAGCGGACGGCTTGTCCGCGCCGGAGCTGATCGACGCGCTCTACCCGGACCGGCCCGAACGCGCCGCGGCCGCCTCGCTCAAGCAGCTCGTCTTCCAGACCCGCAAGGTCGTCGGCGCGCCGGTGCTGGTGGCATCGCACAGCGGTTACGCGCTGGGGGACGTGTCGTCGGACGCGGAGGAGTTCCTGGCACGCTTGGACACGCGCCTGTGGCGCGGGCCCTATCGGGAGGATCTGGACGAGGGGAACGCGGCCGTGGCCGGCGCCTTGGCCCACGGCGCGCGGTCGGCGGCGTGGGCTCGGGTGCCCCACGACCCCGAGGAGGCGAAGCGCATCGGCCTGCTGCTGCTCCGCGCGGACCCGTACGAGTCCCGCAACCTGCACCTGGCGCTGGCGGCGCTCGACGCCGCGGGCCGCAGCGACGAAGCGAGCGCGGCCTACGGAGCCGCCCGCGAGCGGTTCGCGGAGGTTGGCGAGGAGCTCCCCCCATCGTGGCGCGCGTGGTGCGACGCGCGCCCGCAGGTGATCGCCGCCGGACCCGAACCGGCCGTATAACCGCCGGCTCACCAGCCGGGTCTCAGCCTCGGCCCATGAGGGGCCACGGGTGACGACCTACCGGATCTGTCCCACCTGTCTGCGTGCGACGCCGCACGCGGCGAACGAGCTCTTCTGCCCGATCGATGGAGCCCGCATGCGGACCGGGTGCCCACGCTGCGGGTCGGCGATCCACACGCCGTATGCCCGTCACTGCGCGATCTGCGGATCGGACCTGACCGCGGCCGATCCGGCCGCGCAGGGAGACGGAACGCTCGGGGATGAGAGGTCGACATGAGACGCAAGGAGCTTGCCTGGCGGCGCGTCAGCTGGACGGTGGCCACGCTGCTGGTCCTGGTGGCCTGCGGAGCACCCACCGCGCCAACGAACCTGTTCGTCGAGGAGAACGCTTGGACGAGCGCCGTCCCCGACGACGCCGAGATCGTCTCACCGGAGGAGTTCCGACGGCGCACCGCGTCGGGCGAGCTCGCGTTGATCACGGGCGAGATGCTGGCCGAGCAAGCCGCCGACCGGCAGACCACCTTCGACGACGATCGCGATGCCCTGGAGGCGCGGGCGGACGCCTCGCCGGCGGTCGCCGCCCTCCTCGAAGAGGCCGGCGGCGTGGCGGACTACGAGGGCGAACGGGCGGTCGAGCTGCCGACGGGCGACACCGTGTCGCTCTTCGGGTGGGGCACCCAGTTCCGCAACCAGGTGGCGTCCGACGCGCTGGCGCAGGACCCGGACAACGCGCTGGCCGACTACACGCTCAGCTACGACCTCCTCCCGGTGGCCCTCCAGGCGCAGCTCCCCACGCCAGAGAGCCTGCAAGGTGCGTCGCTGGCCGACCTCCAGGCGGCGCTGGCGCAGCTCGAGGCGCTGCTGGCGTCGCAAGCGGACGCAGCGGTGCTGGGGTTCGCGCGTCTCGAGGCGCCGGGAGCCGTGGGGGCCGCCGCGGTCGTGCCCGGGAACGGCACCGACAACGACGGCGCCTGCACGCCGACCAACCTGGCAGGCCTGTACTGGTACCCGTTGAAGAACTTCATCAGCCCGATCAAGCAGCAGGCCGCGCGCGGAACGTGCTGGGCCTTCACGGCGATCGGCGCCCTGGAGAGCCGCGAGCGCGTGCAGAACGACAGCGCGGCCGACCTGTCGGAGCAGTTCCTGGTGAACAAGGTCAAGCAGGATTGGGACGCCAGCGACTTCACCGACGGGTACTGGTCCGAGCGGGCCCTGAACGCCGCTGCCGACCGTGGGCAACGTTTCCCGAACGAGGCGGGCTGGACGTACAACCCCGCGCCCAACCGGGCGAACGGCGGCGGCAGCGACGCGGCCGCCTACGCGGGTACGTGCACGGGCTACTCCGGCACCTGCTCGCCGACGGCGCACCAGAGCCGGCAGGTGTGCACGACCGTCCTGTTCGAGTTCTGTTCGTACGTGAACGTGAGCTACGACGGAGCGGGGCCCGCAGCGTCCCGCGCGGTGCAGGTCTGGTCGAGCGGCCAGCCCTTCGACCTGAGCCGATACCGCATGCTGTTGGCCCAGGGACACGTCCTGATGGCGAGCTTCCCCGTCTACAAGGGCTTCATGGACGACGTCGGCGCCGACGGAACCGTCAGCAACTACGCCCGCACCCGGCTCGACGCCATGGGCAACGAGGTCGCCGGTTCGTACGGCGGGCACGCCGTGCAGATCGTCGGCTTCCTGAGCAACCTCGAGATGACCCGCGCAGGCGTGACGCCCAACATCGGCGGCGGCGGGTACTTCATCGTCAAGAACTCGTGGGGCTGTGGTGCGGGCGACAAGGGCTTCTACTACGTTCCCGCCGATTACGTCTCCGGGCGCTTCACCAGCCTCAGCGTCCTGGACTTCGACGGCAGGCGTTCCAGTCGCTGGTCGAGCGAACAGACCACGCCCGGCGGGACGGTCGCTCCGGGTCTCGCGATCAAGGCCAACCCAGGGGTCGTCGACCTCAGGGTCGAGAAGGACCTGGCGAAGTTCTTCGCGGTCTCGCACCCGGTGGCGCACGCCGTGACCCTGAAGATCACCTCCGACCGCGACGGGGTGCTCTTCAACGGCTCGTGGGCCACCGACCCCAACGCGCTGTTCGGACCGGTGCTCAAGCGCACCTTCACCACGACGGGGGTCCGCACGCTGACGCTCGAGGCCAGCTACGGCACTGGCCGGACGACGGCGAACCTGTTCGTGGACGTGCGCAACACGGCCCCGGTGGTGACCTTGTCCTACGCGGGGACGGCGTACGTGGGCGTGGCGTTCCCGATGACCGCCCTGATCGCCGACGTCAACGAGGCGAGCGGCAGCGCGCTGTGCACCCGCACCAGTTGGTCGATCGACGCGCCCGACGCCGTTGCGGCGACCACCGGTTGCGCGCAGCAGGTCACCTTCGGCACCACGGGCGCGCGCCAGGTCCGGGTCACGACGCTCGACACCGAAGGCGCGGCCGGCGTCCGGAACGTGACGCTGGACGTGCAACCCACGCCCGTCAACCCGTACCCGCTGATCGACAGCTACGGTCTCTTCGGCCGCGACTCGCTCTACTTGGGCAACGTCTTGATCGGATGCGGCGACGTGGCCGTCGCCGCAGGGGCGACCGTCGACCTCCGTCAGGACGGCTGCACGCTCTCGATCTTCGGCACGCCACCCAAGCGTTTCAGCGCCGCGGTGGTGGTGCAGAACCCCGACCTGGAGGCCCTGACGTACGACTGGCGCACGATCGTCACGGTCACCGGGGTCGACACGACGATCAACACCACCCTGGGCAGCACCAGCGCCAGGTTCGTGCCCTACTCCCCCGGCAACGCCATCGACGTCACCAACGATTGCCGCGTGACGGTGACGGTCAACGCCCCGGATCCGACCCGCAGCAAATCGTTGACGGTTTGGGCGGGCAAGTGCACGTATTGGTCGACCCGCCTCAACTGAGGCCGGAGCGGCGGTCGACGCCGTGCTGCATGATGCGCGGGAGGCGTGTTCGTGACGCCTCCCGCGTCCCAGCATGGGCGCCGGGCACGACGTGCCCCGTGTCACGTCGCGCTCCGTACCGGTTCGGGGCGTCGGGTAGTCTGACGTCAGCGTTCAGAGGAGGCCCGATGTCGTCGCGCCCCGACCCGCCGCTCGAGTCCGACGTCGAGGCGTTGCCCAGCCGCCGCTTGGGCCGCGTCCTGGCGTCGCTGCGTGACGTGTTGGTGTTGACCGACGAGCGGATGACGATCACGTACGTGTCTCCGAGCATCGAGCCCGTGCTCGGCTACCGACCGGCCGACCTGATCGGGCGGCCCGTCGTCGACGTCCTGCACCCCGACGAGCGCCCCATCGCCGAGGCCCACCTGGCCAACCGTTTCGCCGAGCACAAGGGCCGCACGCTCACGCACCGGACGCTGCACGGCGACGGCAGCGTCCGCTACTTCGAGTCGATGATCGACGTGATCGAGGAGGCCGGCGCGTTTCGAGGCGCGGTGTTCAACACCCGCGACGTCACCGAGCGGGTGGCGGAGCGCGCCCGGCTCGAGCGCGAGGTGGGTTTCTCGCGCTCGCTGGTGGGCCTCACCAACGAGCTCCTGTCGGCACGGCTCGACGCGCGCTTCCACCAACACGCGCTCGAGCGGGCGATCGCCCTCGTGCCCGACGCCCAGGGCGGCAGCATGCTGCTCTACGATCCGAGCGACGAGCGCTTCGCTTACGTGGCCGCGGTCGGCTACGACCTCGAGGCGCTGCGCTCGGTTCGCCTCGACGCCGCCGAACTGGCGCGGGCAGTGCCGCCGCAGGTGGAGCGCATCCGCGTGGGCGAGGGCCTTCGTGGCATCGGTCCCGAGCATCTCGGGGTGCTGCGGCACGAGGGGCGTCTCGATACGATCCGCATGACGCTCTCGGTCCCCATCGTGCTCGGGGGCGAGGTCCGCGGTTACCTCAACCTCGACAACTTCGAGGACGGCGACGCCTTCGACGCCGACGCACCCTCGGTCGCCGGCGCCATCTCCTCCCAGGTGGCCGTCGCGCTCCAGCGGCTCACGCTCGAGCGCGACCTGCAGCGTGAACGCGCCCGCTACGAGGTCCTCGCCACTCACGACCCGCTCACCGAGCTGCCCAACCGGCGCCTGTTCCAGGACCGGCTGGAGCGGGCGTTGGCGTACGCGCGCCGCGACGGACACGCCGTGGGCGTCTTGTACCTCGACCTCGACGGCTTCAAGGCCGTCAACGACGTGGAGGGCCACGACGCCGGGGACGCGCTCCTGAAGGCGGTCGCGCGACGTTTCGACGACGCGGTGCGGCGCGAGGACACGGTCGCGCGTTTGGGCGGCGACGAGTTCGGTGTCGTCCTCGTGAGCGTGCGCGAACCCGCCGACGCGCTGGACGTGGGTCGCAAGCTGCGCGCCTCGCTCCACGAGCCGCTCGACGTCAACGGCAGGCCCGTCACGCTCGGCGCCTCGGTGGGGGCGGCCGTGTACCCCTTCGACGGGGCGAGCGCGGACGCGCTCATGCGGGCCGCCGACGGGGCGATGTACGAGGTCAAGGCGGACGGCAAGGGAGGCGTGCGGCGCGCCCGCGAACGGTTGGAGCCGCGCCCGCGAGCGCCGCGGGACGCGGTCGAAGACGACGCCCGTTGACCCAACTGGTACACGAGAGGTACGCTTCGAGGTCAGATCGAAGCGAAGACCGCGGCCGCCGAGCCACCGCATGGGCGGCGCCGGCCCGCGGACTCTCGATCCAGGAGGCACCATGTCCCGATCGTTCCGTACCCTTGCCATGGGGCTCGTTCTCGCGTTCGCGGCCGCCGGCCTCGCGCAGACGACCCTCGAGTTCTGGAGCTGGCGCACCGAAGACGTCGCCGCCTACGAGGCGTTCATCGCCGAGTTCGAAGCCGCCAACCCCGATATCGAGGTCAACTTCACGCCGTACCTGAACACCGAGTACAACACGATCGTCTCGACCGCCCTCCAGGGCGGCGGCGGCCCCGACATCGTCCACCTGCGCGCGTACGGCGGCATGGAGCCGCTGGCCCAGGCCGGCCTGCTCGTCCGCCTCGACGACAAGGTCGACGCCCTCGCGGACTTCGACCCCGGCATCCTGCTCGGCGCCACCAACCGTGCCGACGGCGGCGTCTACGGCGTTCCCTTCGCGTTGCAGACCGTACAGGTGCTCTACAACGAGGCCATGTTCGAGCGCCTCGGGCTCGAAGAGCCGACCACCTGGGACGAGTTCCTGGCCGTCGGCGACGCGCTGCAGGCCTCGGGCGTGAACGCGCTCGCCAACGGCGCCAAGGACCCTTGGACGCTCGAGACCCTCTTCGGCGCCGTCGCGCCGACCTTCTACGGCTGTGACGCCTTCTTCGAGGAGATCACCGCCGGCGACACCGACTTCACCGACCCGCGCTTCGCCGCTGCGCTCGAGCGCATGGTGGCACTGCGTCCGTACCTGGCCACCGACTACATGGGCGTGGGCTACACCGACATGCAGACCCTGTTCGCCTTCGAGCAGGCGGGCATGCTGGTCGGCGGCTCCTACGAGCTCGGCAACATGGCGCAGCTCAACCCCGACCTGAGCATCGGCTCCTTCGCCGTGCCCGCCGACGACGCCGCGACCGACACGTGCATGAGCTTCTACGTCGACGGCTCCTACGGCATCAACGCCAACAGCGAGCACCAGGACGCGGCCCTGAAGTTCATCGAGTTCCTCGCCAGCCAGGAGTTCGGCCAGATGTTCACCGAGGAGCTGCAGCAGATCTCCGCGGTCCCGGGGACCGAACCCACCAGCGAGGCGCTCTCCGAGATGGTGGCGATGATGAACGAGCAGGGGACCCCCTACCTCATGCTCACCGCCTTCCGCTTCGGTACGCCCAGCGGTTCGACGCTGCTGCAGAACGAGATGCAGGCCGTCATGGCGGGCGACAAGACCGTCGACGAGGCCGTCACCAACATCCAGCGCGGCGTGGCGGAGTGGTTCGAGGGCTTCTGAGCCTCGTTTCGAGCGTTCGCTAGCCGATCGATCGGGGGGCGTCTTCCGACGCCCCCCACCCCATATCTTCGCAACGGATCCACGCTCCGCCCTCTCGCCGCACCACCGCTCGGAGGTCGCCCTTGCGCCGCACACGCCGTTGGTGGGGGAGGCACGGCCACCTGGTCGTCTTCCTGGCCCCCGCCCTGCTCATCTACGGCCTGTTCATGGCGTACCCGCTGCTGTCGTCGTTGACGTACAGCGTGTACGAGTGGGACGGCTTCGTCCGCAAGGGCTTCAACGGGATCGAGAACTTCGTCACCGTGCTCACGCAGTGGCCCTACAACGAGCGTTTCTGGGGCGCGATGAGCCACAACGCGCTGTTCTTCGTCCTCACCTTCGCGATCCAGACCACGCTGGGACTCTTCGTCGCGGTCCTGTTGGCCAAGAAGTGGCGCGGCTTCGCGTTCTTCCAGGCGGCCTACTTCCTGCCGCACACGCTGTCGCTCGTGGTGGTCGGGTTCCTGTGGCGCATGCTGCTGAACCCGACCTGGGGCGCCGTGGGTCAGGGTCTGCGCAGCGTGGGCCTGGGCCACTGGGTGCAGCCGTGGCTGGGCCAGAGCGATACGGCGCTGCTCGCGATCATCCTCGTGAACGCCTGGGCCTGGCTCGGCTTCCCGATCCTCGTGTACCTGGCCGCGGTGCAGGCCATCCCGCGCGAGTTCCACGAAGCCGCGGTCGTCGACGGGGCCAACCCCTGGCAGGACTTCCGCTTCGTGACGCTGCCGCTCTTGCTCCCCAGCATCGCCATGGTGACGATCCTGACCTTCATCTGGGACTTCAACGCCTTCGAGCTCGTGTTCGTGATGCAGGGCGCGTCGGGTTCGCCCTCGTACGCCACCGACCTGCTGGCGACGTTCTTCTACCGCACCGCCTTCGGCGACCCCACCACCGGCGGCGAACCGGGTCAGATCGGCATCGCGGCCGCGATCGGGGTGCTCATGCTCATCGTCATCGGGATCGCCTCGGCGTTCGGCGTGCGCTTCACCAGCCGCAGCCAGACGGAGTACTGACGTGGCCGCCTCCTCGCCCGCCAGCCGTCTCACCGCGCGCGTCGTCGTCTACCTCGTCCTGGGCGCGCTCGCGCTGGTGTTCTTGTACCCGGTGGCGCTCATGGTGCTGACCGCCTTCAAGCCGACGCCCGAGATCTTCCGCAACCCGTTCGGCTTGCCCGAGTCGTGGGCGCTCGACAGCTTCCGGGAGGTCTGGGCGCGGGCCAACTTCGGCCTCTACCTGCGCAACAGCCTGCTCATCACCGGCACCTCGGCGCTGCTGCTCCTGGCGACCGCGGCGCCCGCCGCCTACGCCTTGGCCCGCTACAGCTTCCGATTGCGGGCGGTGCTGTTCCTGTTCTTCCTGGCCGGGATCATGATCCCCATCCGGCTGGGCATCTTGCCGCTCTACCTGCTCATGCGCGACCTGAACCTGCTCGACACGCCGTTCTCGCTCATCCTCACGTACACGGCGTCCGGCATGCCGATGTCGGTCTTCTTGCTGTCGGTGTTCTTCCGCAACCTGCCCCGCGAGCTCGAGGACGCCGCCCGCATCGACGGCTGCACCGAAGGGCAGACCTTCTGGCGCATCATGCTGCCGCTCGTCCGACCCGGCCTGGCCACCGTGGTCATCGTGAACGTGGTGCCGTGGTGGAACGACTTCTTCTTCCCGCTGCTGTTCATCCAGAGCGACACGTGGAAGACGATCCCGCTCGGGATGCAGATCTTCTTCGGCCAGCACCTGATCAACTGGAGCCTCGTGTTCTCCGGCATGGTGCTCGCGTCGTTGCCGCTGCTGATCATCTACCTCCTCATGTCGCGGCAGTTCATCGCCGGCCTCACCGCCGGGGCCGTCAAGGGGTGAACGGGTCGGCGCGCTGGAGAACGCGCGCCGCCCTGCGCTTCGGCATCGATGCGCTGATCGCCGACCCGGGCGCCTTCCTCGCCGGGCGACGGGTGGCGCTGCTCGCGAACCAAGCCTCGCTCACGTCCTCTGGCGTCCCCACCCTGGAGGCGCTCCGCCGGGCGCCCGGCATCGACCTCGTCGCGCTCCTCACCCCCGAACACGGCTGGAGCGGGTTCGACGACGACGCCACGCCCGTGGCCGATCGGCGCGACGCGCGCACGGGTCTGCCGCTCCACAGCCTCTACGGCCCGCGCCGCCGACCGACCGCCGACGTCCTGCGCAGCGTGGACGCGGTCATCGTCGACCTCCAGGACGTCGGCGTCCGCTGCTACACCTACGCCACGACGACCGCGCTCCTGTGCCAGGCGGCGGCCGAGACGGGCACGCGGGTGGTCGTGTGCGATCGTCCCAACCTCCTAGGTCCGCGCGTGGACGGCCCGGCGCTCGATCCCGCGCTGCGGTCGTTCCTGGGGTACGTCGACGTGCCGTTCCAGCATGCGCTGACGATGGGCGAGCTGGCTCGGTGGGCGGCGCGCGACCTGGGCGTCGACCTGCACGTCGCCCCGCTCGCCGGCTGGGCGCGCGGCGACGCCCCTCCGGCGCCCTTCGTGCCGCCCTCGCCCGGGTTGCCGACCCCCGAGGCGGTGGCGCTCTACCCGGGCCTGGTCTTGCTCGAAGGAACGAACCTCTCCGAGGGACGGGGGACCACGCTGCCCTTCCAGCTGCTCGGCGCCCCCTGGCTCGAGGGCTACACGCTCGCGGACGAGCTCGCCGGTCTCGGCCTGCCCGGTCTGCGCTTCCGACCGGTGACGTTCCGTCCGACGAGCGACACGCATGCCGGCGAGGTCTGCGAGGGCGTCCAGCTGCACGTGACGGACGCGAGCGAGCTCCGTCCCCTCGAGGCCGTCGTGCGCGTCCTGACGCACCTGCGGGCCACCCGCCCCGAGTTCGCCTGGGTCGACGCGGCGACGATGCGATGGAGCCGGGACCCGGACGCCGGCGAACCGTGGCACGAACCGTCGCGGGGGCCTCTCGTCGACGCGCTCACCGGGGACGGTTCGGTGCGGGACGTCGTCGAGGGGACACGGAGCTTCGAGGCTGCGGCCAGCGACTGGCGCGTCGCCGGGGAGCGCTTCGCAGCGGACGTGCAGCCGTACCGGCGCCATGGACCGCTCGAGGGCGGTTGAGGTCGCGCGTTCGCGGCGCCCCCTGACTCGCCGTGCCGACAGCGCTCGGCCGCCCCGTTCGAGACGACGCGCGGCGGGGCTAGACTGGGGCCGCTCTCGTACGCGCGTTCTCGCGGACGCCCTGGAGGTCGACCATGTCCCGGTTGTTCATCGTTCTCGCGTCTCTCGCAGCGTTCCTCGTTGCGCCGGCGCTCGCCCAGAGCACGCCCACGGCCGGCGGGACCGCCATCGTGGTCCTCGGCAGCGATCCGGAGCACCTCAACGCCGCCATCAGCACGGGCTACCCCGTGGGTGCGATCGGTGCGAGCCTCTACAGCGCGCTCGTGTACCAGGACGCGGACGGCACGGTCCACGGCGAGTTGGCCGACGGCTGGACCGTGTCCGACGACAACCTCGTCTACACCTTCACGCTGCGCGACGCGACCTTCCACGACGGGACGCCCGTGACGAGCGCCGACGTCGTCTACACGATGGCGTCCGTCCTCGGACCCAACCACGGTCGCTTCCAGCGCGCGTTCGCCGAGATGGCGTCGATCGAGGCCCCCGACGCGAGCACGGTCGTCATCACGCTGAACCGTCCGTACGCGCCGCTGCTCGGTCTGCTCACCGTCTTCGACGCCCCCATCCTGCCCAAGCATCTGTACGAGGGGACGGACCCCCTCACCAACCCGGCCAACGAGGCCCCCGTCGGAAGCGGGCCGTTCCGCTTCGTGGAGTGGGTGCGCGGCGAGCGCGTGGAGCTGGCGCGCTTCGACGACTACTTCCTCGAGCCCGCGCTGCTGGAGCGCCTCATCTACCGTGTCGTGCCGCAGGACGTCGCGCGCAGCACCGCGCTCGAGGTCGGCGAGGCCGACCTCGTGTGGGGCTTCTACATGCCGACCTCCGACCTGGCCAGGCTCGAGGCCAACCCCGACGTGGACGTCTGGAAGGGCCTCACCATCCCTTCGCTCTACTTCATGTTCATCAACAACGACCACCCGCAACTCGGCGACGCCCGGGTGCGCCAGGCGATCATGTACGCGATCGACCGCGAGCAGATCGTCGAGCAGGCGCAGGGCGGTCTGGGTGAGGTCGCCGGCGGGCCGTTCGGCAGCGGCTTCGCGTACGCGTACTCCGAGGACACCGACTACCGCACCCTCTACCCCCACGACCCCGAGCGCGCCCGCGAGCTGCTCGCCGAGGCGGGCGTGTCCGACCTCACGCTGCGCTTCGTCTACGACTCCGCCCGTGGCGCGTTCGCAGCCGCGGCCGAGATCATGCGCGACAACCTGCGCCAGGTGGGCATCACGCTCGACGTCCAGCCGGTGGAGCGCTCGGTGATGGTCGAGCGGGTCTACGGTCGCGACTACGACCTGACGCTGCAGTCGTTCACCTCGAGCGGCGACCCCGCGATCGGCTACCACCGTATCTACCTCTCGGCCGAACCGGGCACCAACTTCGTCAACGCCAGCGGCTACGGCAACCCCGAGGTCGACCGGCTGCTGAACGAGGCCGCCGGCCTCGCCGACCAGGGCGCGCGCGCCGAGCTCTACGCCGAGGCGATGGCGATCCTGGCGGAGGACCTGCCGACGCTGCCGATCTTCGACGAACTGTCGACCCAGGCCTCGACCGCCAACCTGAACGGCTTGCTGCAGCGTCTCGACCAACGCGACGGTCTCGAGTTCGCCTGGTTCGGCGAGTGACCGTGCGGCCGCGGCCGCACCGCTGAGTCCAGCGTGAGCGTCCGCCCGTGAGCGGCGCCAGAGGTTCGAAGGCGCTCGGG
>CAWIUY010000033.1:0-124134 GCA_963839375.1 uncultured Trueperaceae bacterium
GGTCTGCCCGCCAACCAGCTCGCCGCGCAGATCGCGCGTCAAGCGACCGTGGTGGGGGAGGACTCCGAGTTCGCGGTGGTCTTCGCCGCCATGGGCGTCACGCAGCGTGAGCTGACCTTCTTCACCCAGGAGTTCGAGCGCACCCGCGCCTTGGCGCGGTCGGTGCTGTTCCTCAACAAGGCCGACGACCCCGCGGTCGAACGCCTGCTCACGCCCAAGATGGCGCTGACGGCGCGCCGAGCACCTGGCGTTCGACCTCGACAACCACGTGCTGGTCATCCTGACCGACATGACCAACTACTGTGAGTCCCTGCGCGAGATCGGCGCCGCGCGCGGCGAGATCCCCGGTCGTCGTGGGTACCCCGGCTACATGTACACCGACCTGGCGTCGATCTACGAACGCGCCGGCGTGGTGCAGGGCAAGAAGGGCTCGGTCACCCAGCTGCCGATCTTGACGATGCCCGACGACGACGTCACCCACCCGATCCCCGACCTCACCGGCTACATCACCGAGGGTCAGATCTACCTGGCGCGCGACCTGCACAACAAGGGCTTCTACCCGCCCATCAACCCGGGCCCGTCGCTGTCGCGGCTCATGAACAACGGCATCGGCAAGGGCAAGACCCGCGCCGACCACAAGAACGTGGCCGACCAGCTCCAGGCGGCGTACGCCAACGGGCTCGACCTTCGCCGGCTCGTGGCGATCACCGGCGAGGACGCGCTGTCCGAGAACGACAAGCTCTACCTGGCGTTCGCCGACGAGTTCGAGCGCCTGTTCGTGAACCAGGGTCAGGCCAACCGCACCATCGACGAGTCGCTCGACATCGCCTGGGTGAC
Organism: uncultured Trueperaceae bacterium; assembly: GCA_963839375.1. Lineage (GTDB taxonomy): Bacteria > Deinococcota > Deinococci > Deinococcales > Trueperaceae > JAABTL01. The sequence continues at coordinate 838 of CAWIUY010000033.1, forward strand.
GTTGTCGAAGCTCCCCAAGAGCGAGCTCACGCGCCTCGCCAACGACCAGATCGACAAGTACTACGGCGCCAAGATGGACAAGTCTGGGGTTCCGCCACTTCCGGTCGGGTCTGAGGAGACCATGGCCGACAACGTCGCCCCCACCCGTTCGAACCTGCTCCAGCGGCGCGATCAGCTCAAGCGCCAACCGGGGAGCCGACCTGCTCAAACGCAAGCGCGACGCCTTGATCGGTGAGTTCTTCCAGCTCATCAAGGTCGCCCTCGAGGCGCGGCGGTCGCTCACGAAGGCGAGCCAAGAGGCGTACCTGTCGCTGTTCCTGGCCAACGCCTGGGACGGACCCGAGGCCGTCGAGAGCCTCTCGCTGGCGCAACAGGGTTCGTTCGAGGTCGACATCACCGTCCAGAACCTCTTCGGCGTGAAGGTGCCGCAGGTCGAGGCGCCGGACTTCGAGAGCGGCGAGCTGCCGTTCTCGCCCGTGGCCGCGGGCGCCCGGACGCTCGCGGCCGCAGCGGAGTTCCAAGCGCTCACGGCCGCGATCGTGCGGGTCGCGGCGACCGAGACGCGCCTGCGGCGCATCGGTGAGGAGATCAAGAAGACCAGCCGACGCGTCAACGCGCTCGAGCAGCTGGTGATCCCCAACATCGCCCACCAGATCAAGGACATCCGCAGCGTGCTCGACCAGCGCGCGCTCGAGGAGGTCACGGTCCTCAAGCGCATCAAGGCCAAGCTCGAGGCCCGCGACGAAGCGGAAGCGGAGGCCGACGCCGCGGCGGCCTGAGACCTGCGCGACGCTCGACCGACGGCAGCGACGACGCGCCGGCACCTGAACGGGTGCCGGCGCGTCGCTTGGGTAGCATGCGACATGCCGTTCTCCTGCCGCTCCATCGCGCCGCTCGGCGTGGCCTGCTGCTCCTGCTCGCCGCCTGCGCCCCATCGGTGGCGCCGGTCGAGGCCAACGCCGACGTCCGAGCCTTCACCCTGCCACCCCTCCCGCCGTCCGAGCGCTACCTCGTCGCCGTGTACGACATCGAGACCGACCCCACCCGCGTCGACGTGAGCCTCTTGCCGGCCCGTGAACGCGACGAGCGACTGTTCACCGACCTGGGGAGCGGCATCGGCGACATCGTCACCCGCGAGCTGTTCGAGCTCGACCGCTTCGACCTGGTGGAGCGCCGCAACCTCGCCGCCATCCTGGCCGAGCAGGACCTGGGCCAGAGCGGGCGTTTCGATCCCGCGACGGCCGCCTCGGTCGGCCGTCTCCTCGGCGCCGATCTGATCCTGGTCGGCGCCGTGACGGAACTCTCGATCGACCGCGCCAGCGCCGTCGTACCTGGCTTCCTCGGCGGGGCGACGGTGACCACCGTGGCCGTCGAGGTGGAGCTGCGCTTCGTCGACGTCGCCACCGGCCGCATCGAAGGCCTCGGCACAGGCCGCGGCGTGGCGCGCGACGCGGAGGTCAGCGTCGACGCGGTGCAGCAGGCGCTCAGGTTGCTGCGGGTGGGGACCGTGCGACAGTCGCTGGTCGCCACCTCCTTGCGCAACGCCATCCGCGAAGCCGTGGAGACGGCCGCGCAGCGCCTGCCGCCACCCCCGATCCGCTGATCCTCCTGCGGGTACGTGCGGCACGAACTGAACGATCTCGTCTGCGACGAGCGTCCGGATGGGAAGGGGCCTTTGACAGGCCTTGACCACCCGTGTACAGTGACGGACGTCCCCACGCGGCCATGACAGGCCGTATGCACAACCCACGAAAGGTGGTTCCATGCGCAAGATCTTCACGACCCTTCTCGTTCTCGTCGTCTCGGCCGGCGTCGTCCACGCCCAAGGCGTGCTGCAAGCGGTCCAGGAACGCGGCGCGTTGCGGTGTGGCGTCAACGGAACCGTGCCCGGATTCGGCACGGTGGACGCCAATGGCGATTTCTCGGGCTTCGACGTCGATTTCTGCAGAGCGATCGCCGCCGCCGTCCTCGGCGACGCCGAAGCCGTCGAGTTCCGTCCGCTCACCGCCGGCGAACGCTTCACCGCCGTGCAGTCGGGCGAGGTCGACGTCCTCATCCGCAACACCACGTGGACCAGCAGCCGCGACACCACGGTCGGTCTCAACTTCGCACCGGTGAACTTCTACGACGGGCAGGGCTTCATGACCCGTCGGGACTCGGGCATCCAGGCCCTTGCCGACTTCGAGGGACGTGCGATCTGCGTCCAGTCGGGCACGACCACCGAGCTCAACCTGGCCGACGTGATGGCGGCCCTCGACATCCAGTACACGCCGGTCATCTTCGAGCAGGCGCCGCAGCTCGTCGCCGCCTACGACGACGGCCAGTGTGACGGCTGGACCACCGACAAGTCGGGTCTGGCCGCGTACCAACCCAGCCTGCGGGTGCCGTCGGATCACGTGATCCTCGCGCCGACGATCTCGAAGGAGCCGCTCGCGCCTGCCGTCCTGCACGGCGATGACCAGTGGTTCGACGTCGTCAAGTGGACGGTCAACGCGCTGATCGCCGCGGAGGAGTTCGGCATCACGATGGAGAACGTCGACGAGCAGCGCACGAACCCGAACCCCGAGGTCCAGCGCTTGTTGGGGACCGACCCGGCCAACGTCGAGGGTTTCGGCCTGCCTGCGGACGCCTTCTACAACGCGATCCTGGCCGTCGGCAACTACGGCGAGATCTACGCTCGCAACATCGGCAGCGACTCGATCTTCGACATCCCACGGGGCCTGAACGCCCAGTACTACGACGGTGGCGTCCTCTACGGGCTGCCCTTCCGCTAAGCGACGGATCCGGCATCATCTCGAGGGCGGCCCATCAGCCGCCCTCGGGCCTATCTTCTCTCGCTCGGCACGTCTTCGCTCCAGCGCCACCGGGCCGCGGCCCGATCCCACCTTTGGACGGTGAGGCCTTGAGGTCGTTCGCATGACGTCGCCGGACACGCCAGCACGTATCCCCTTGTGGCGCAACGTCAAGACGATCGGCATCGTCGTGCAGATCGTCTTCGCGCTCGTCGTCGTGGGCGCCGCGTTCATCCTGGTCTCGAACGTCATGACGGCGCTGCAGAGCGCCAACCTGCCCGCTGACTTCTCGTGGCTGGACGACCGTGCCGGGATCCCGATCGCCGAGACCCCGATCCCGTACGACGTGAACGACCCGTACTGGCGGGCGCTGCTCGTCGGGTTCGTGAACACGCTGCGGGTGGCCTTGGTCGGCGTCGTCCTCGCGTCGATCATCGGCGTGCTCGTGGGGGTCATGCGGCTGGCCGCGAACTGGTTGGTGCGCACGCTCGCGATGGTCTACATCGAGATTCTCCGCAACATCCCGCTCGCGGTCCACATCGTCTTCTGGTACACGGCCATCCTGCTGCCGTTGCCGCCTCGCATCAACAACCCGATCGAGTTCCCCGGTGGCGCGTTGCTCTCCAATGTCGGCCTCGCCTTCCCGTTCCCGTACCCCGGCTACCGCTTCGACGCCTGGCTGCCTTGGCTGGGGGTCGCCATCGTCCTGGCCGTCGCTGCCGGCGTGCTGCGCGCCCGACACCTGAAGCGTCGCGACCTGGTCGGTCGCGTGTGGCCCTTCCCGCTCATCGCCTTCGCGGTGACGGCGGCCGTGGGGTACGGCGTGGTTTCGGTAGGGGCCGGGCTTCCCGAGGATCTGGCCGTGGACTTCAACGTCGACCGCGGTCGCGGCATCGTCTTCTACGATCAGGATGGCGACGGCGTGCGCGACCGCGACGAGCCGCCGGCGCCCTACATCGCCACGGTCGTTCGAGTGCCCTCGGCTCAGCTCACCACCAGGACCCAGAACCTGGTCGAGTCGCGTTCGAACGTCGACGCCACCTTCCGCTTCCCGCTCATCCGGGAGGGGGACGCCGAGAGCATCGAGGTGGCCTTCGTCGACGAGGCGACGGCCGAGGCCGAGGGGTACGCCCTGCACTTCTTCGCGTACCCGAGCCGGGGGCTGGTGTTCGTCGACCAGGACGGCGACGGCGTCTTCGACCGCGGCGAGCAGCGCGACCCCGAGACGGGTCTGGGCCTGAACGGCGTCGAACTGGTCATGCGCCTCGAGGGCTACGCGCGCCGCATCGTGGCCGACCGCGAGGGGCAGGTGCGGACGCCGGGATTCGACGCCCTCGCCCCGGTCGGCGACCCCGGTGCCGAGGAGGAGGCGGCACGCCCCTTCAGCGTCTTCGGCGCGGCCCGCGGCGGCGACGAGGCGGAGGAGACCGCCGCTCCCCTCGCCGCCGAGGTCGAGTTCGTGCCGTCGGGTCCGCTCGTGCTGTCGCCGGTTCACGTCCCCGTGACGACGTACGAAGGCGGCCTGCAGTTCACGGTGAACTACCTGGCGCTCCTCCTGGCGCTGGTGATCTACACGTCCGCCTTCATCGGCGAGATCGTGCGCGGCGGCATCCAAGCCGTGGCGAAGGGCCAGCGCGAGGCGGCGCAGGCACTGGGTCTCTCGGGGTACCAGATCTTCACGCTCGTCGTGTTCCCGCAGGCGCTGCGCATCGTGTTGCCGCCCATCATCAGCCAGTTCTTGAACCTCACCAAGAACAGCTCGCTGGCGCCCCTCGCCGGCTACGCCGAGCTCTTCGTCGTGTCGGGCATCGTGGCCAACCAGACCGGCGCGTCGATCCCGGTGGCGCTGCTCCTTGTGGTCTCGTACCTCACCATCAGCCTCGTGTTCGCGTTCGTCTTGAACCTCGTGAACGACCGGCTGGCCCTCGTGGAGCGTTGACGTGTTCGAAGTGATCCCCTCCCGTCCTCCACCACCCGGCGTGCTCGGCGTACGCGGCTGGTTGCGCGCCAACCTGTTCAGTTCTCCCGCCAACACGCTCCTGACGGTGGTCACCTCGGTCGTGCTGGTGATGGCGCTGGCGAACCTGGTCACGTTCATCTTCTTCGACGCGTCCTGGGCGCAGGTCTGGCGCAACCTGAAGCTCTTCGGCGTCTACCGCTACCCGATCGAGCTCCTGTGGCGCCCCCTCTCCATCGCCGCGGTGATGATGGGGCTCCTCGGCGCCATGGCGGGCGTTTCGCCGGACAACAAGATCGCCAGGGGCGCCTTCTTCTGGATCTCGGGCTTCGTGGCCGTCCTCGCCGTCCTCGCCCTGCTCTTCTGGCCGTCGGTGCGGCTCCTGTGGCCGATGGTGCTCGTGACGGCGGCCGTCGGCTTCGCCTTCGGCCGGCAGGCGCCGCGGCTCGCCGTCCGGGTCCTGCCGCTCGCCTGGGGACTCTGGCTGCTGCTCGGGTTCTTCGTCCTCTACGGCGTCCAACCCGGGAGCGGACTCCTGCGCATCGTCCCCGCCCGCGAGTGGGGGGGCTTCCTGCTGACGCTCATCCTGTTCACCGGGATCATCCCCAGCTTCCCGCTCGGCGTGGCGTTGGCGCTCGGGCGCCGCAGCAAGCTGCCGGCGATCAAGGTCACGTGCATCGTCTTCATCGAGGTCGTGCGTGGTGCGCCGCTCATCATGTGGCTCTTCATCGCGTCGCTGTTGCTGCCGCTCCTCCTCAACACCGACCCGAACAACCTGCCCTCGATCCTGCGGGCCTACGTCGCGATCACGCTGTTCTCGTCGGCCTACATGGCCGAGAACGTGCGCGGCGGCCTGCAGGCCGTCCCACGCGGTCAGGGCGAGGCCGCCCGGGCGCTCGGCTTGAACGGCTGGCAGACGATGCGTCTGATCGTCCTCCCGCAGGCGTTGCGCGCCGTGATCCCCGCGATCGTCGGGCAGGCGATCAACCTGTTCAAGGACACCTCGCTCGTGTTCATCGTCGGCCTGGCCGACTTCTTCCGGGTGGCGGAACTCGTGTCCGTCCAGCCCGCGTCGCTGCTCGTCACCGGCGGCGTCAAGCTCGAGGTGTACCTGTTCGTCGCCGCGGTCTACTTCTTCTTCGCGTACCGGATGTCGGCGGCGAGCCGGCAGCTCGAGAAGCAGCTCGGGGTTGGGACGCGATGAGCGTGCCGTACGATGAAGCCGTCGGCCCCGTCGGAGGTCCTGCATGAGCATCGCGTCCGCCCCCGCTCCCGTTCGCGCCGACGCCCCCGCTGGCGGCGACCGGATCATCGAGATCGAGGGGCTCAACAAATGGTTCGGTGAGTTCCACGTCCTGCGCGACATCTCGATGTCGGTCAACAAGGGCGAGGTCGTCGTCGTGATCGGCCCGTCGGGCTCCGGCAAGTCGACCCTCATCCGCTGCATCAACCATCTCGAGGAGCATCAGCAGGGGCGCATCGTCGTCGACGGCACCGAGCTCACCGACGACGTGCGCAACATCGATCAGGTGCGCCGCGAGACGGGCATGGTGTTCCAGTCGTTCAACCTGTTCCCGCACCTGACGGTGATGGACAACATCACCCTGGCGCCCATCCGGGTGCGCAAGTGGAAGAAGAGCCAAGCCGAGGAGCGGGCGCGTTTCTTCCTCGACAAGGTCGGCATCCCCGAACAGGCGGCGAAGTTCCCAGGGCAGCTCTCCGGCGGCCAGCAGCAACGGGTCGCGATCGCGCGGGCGCTCACGATGGGGCCGAAGGTGATGCTCTTCGACGAGCCGACCTCCGCGCTCGATCCCGAGGTGATCGGCGAGGTGCTCGAGGTGATGGTCAACCTCGCCAAAGAGGGCATGACCATGATCGTCGTGACGCACGAGATGGGTTTCGCCCGCGAGGTGGGCGACCGCGTGGTCTTCATGGACGCCGGGCAGATCGTCGAGGTCGGACCGCCCGAGCACTTCTTCGAGGCCCCGCGGGAGGCCCGGACGCGCGACTTCCTGTCCAAGATCCTCTAGCGCGGCTAGCGGGCCACCCGCGCCGCGCGGGGACCTTCACAACGGGGTGTCGACGGCCGGACTACACTGCCGCATGAAACGAACTGGAAGGGCGGCACCGCGATGAGCGACGGCACCCCCAGGGGACTCCGCATCGCCGACCTGCTCAAGAGCATGGTCGGTCGCGGCGCCTCCGACATCCACCTCCAAGCCGGCGCGGCCCCGCACCTGCGCATCGACGGCGACCTCTTGCCCTACGAGGGCGTGCCGCCGCTGACGCCCGAACAGACCGAGCAAATCGCGCTGGCGATGATGAACGAGAACCAACGCGAGCTGTTCATGCACCGGCACGAGCTCGACTTCGCCTTCACGATCCCGGCCGTCGCCCGCTTCCGCTGCAACGTCTATCGTCAGCGCGGCTCGGTCGGGATGGTGCTGCGCATCGTGTCCGACGCCATCCCGAGCTTCGAGGCGCTCGGCTTGCCGCCCGCGGTCGTGAGCGACCTGGCGAGCCAACCGCGCGGTCTCGTGCTCGTCACCGGACCGACCGGCTCGGGAAAGTCGACGACGCTGGCGGCGATGGTCGACTTCATCAACCGGCGCTTCCCCAAGAACGTCATCACCATCGAGGACCCGATCGAGTTCCTGCACAGCAACCAGCAGTCTTTGGTGATCCAGCGTGAGATCGGTTTGGATACGTCGGACTTCGTCGACGCGCTCAAGTACGCCATGCGGCAGGATCCCGACGTCATCATGGTCGGCGAGATGCGCGACAAGGCGACCGTCGAAGCGGCCCTGACGGCCGCCCAGACCGGCCACCTGGTGCTCTCGACGCTGCACACGCTCGACGCCATCCGCTCGGTCAACCGCATCATCGACTTCTTCCCGCCGTACGAGCGCAACCAGATCCGCCTCATGCTGGCCGAGTCGCTCCTGGGCATCCTGTCGCAGCGTTTGCTGCCCCGCGCCGACGGTCCCGGACGCCAGCTCGCCTCCGAGGTGCTGATCAACACGCCGCTCATCCGCGACTACATCAAGGACGAGGAGAAGACGGCGCTCATCAAGGACGCGCTCATGCAGGACAACCTGCGCGGGATGCAGACGTTCGACCAGCACCTGGTCGAGCTGTACCTGGCCGGCGCGATCACGCTCGACGACGCCATCTACGCCGCCACCAGCCCGCACGAGCTGCGCCTGATGATCACCCAGCGCTCGGGCGGCGAGCACGACGACGAGAGCGCGGTGGCGTTCGGCAAGATGTCGCTCAGCCGCGGAGCCGTCCGCGGCTAAGGACGCGGACGCGTCCGCGGCTGAGGACGCGGACGCGTCCGCGGCTGAGATCGCGGAGCCGGGCGCGGCTGAGGCGAACTCGAGGGAGACTCGCGGGCGTCCCCGTTCGGGCCGCGGCGGCCGTCCGTGGGGGACGCCCGTGTTCGGGCAACGCCGACCCGGGGTTCAGTCGCCGGCGACGGGGGCAGCTGGCGTGGTCCAGGTCGGCACGTTCGGGCGCCAAGGCACCACCCGCTGCACGACCGCGTGCAGGTCGTAGGCGTCCGAGCCGGTGACGCGGGCCTCGACCACGTCGCCGATCGCCACCGTGCCGTCCGTCTCGAGCCACACCCGCCCGTCGACGTCGGGCGCGTCCGCCTGGCTGCGCCCCACCATGGCGCCCGGCAGCTCGCCGACGTCGTCCACGATCACCTGCAGCGTGCGGCCCACCTTGGCGGCCTGGATCTCGCTCGCGATCGCCTGCTGCACGCCCATGACGCGCTCGAAACGTGCCCGCTTGAGCTCCTCCGGGACCGCGCCGGGCAGGTCGTTGGCGACCGCGCCGGGAACCTCGGAGTAGGTGAACGCGCCAACCCGATCGAGGCGCGCTTCGGCGAGGAAGTCGACGAGCAGGTCGACGTCCTCCTCGGTCTCGCCGGGGAAGCCGAGGATGAAGGTCGAGCGGATCGCCAGGTCCGGACACACCTCGCGCCAGGCGCGGATCGTCGCCAGGTGGCTCTTCGCGCCGCCGGGGCGGCGCATGGCGCGCAGGACCTTCGGAGACGCGTGCTGCAGCGGGACGTCGAGGTAGGGGAGCAGCTTGCCCTCGGCCATGAGCGGGATCAGGTCACGGACGTGCGGGTACGGGTAGACGTAGTGCAGTCGGACCCACGCGCCCAGTTCGGCCAGCTCCTGGACGAGCGGCACCAGGTGGGCGGCGACCGGTCGGCCCTGGAAGTCGCTGGTCCGGTGGCGCAGGTCGGTGCCGTACGCGCTCGTGTCCTGAGCGATGACGACGAGTTCCTTGGTCCCGGTCGCCACCAGCCGCGTCGCCTCGTAGAGCACGTCGGCGGCGTCACGGCTGGCCTGCCGCCCGCGCATCTGGGGGATGATGCAGAAGCTGCACGTGTGATCGCAGCCCTCGGCGACCTTGAGGTAGCTGTAGTGGCGCGGTGTCAGCTTGACACCGCGACCGACCGTCCCGCCGGTACCGTCGCCCACCACGGGGAGGAGACCGGTGAAGGGGCGCGGGTCGAGCGGCAGCGCCGCCCGCACCTCCCGCATCACGCCGGCCACGTCCGCCTGGCCGGTGACGGCGAGCACGCTCGGGTGTCGCGCCAGGATCTCCTCGGGCCGTTCGCCCAGGCAGCCGGTGACGATGACGCGGCCGTTCCGTTCGAGCGCTTCACCGATCGCCTGGAGCGACTCCTCGACCGCCGGCGTGATGAAACCGCACGTGTTGACCACCACGAGGTCGGCGTCTTCGAAGGTGCGAACGAGGTCGTAACCCTCGGCGCGCAACTCCGTGAGGATGCGCTCGCTGTCCACGAGCGCTTTCGGGCATCCTAGGCTGACGAATCCGACGGTTCCCATCGGCCGCCGAGCATAGCACCCCGTTCGCGCGCGCCCATGTCGTGCTGGTCGACGGCCGCCGGAGCCGCCGTGGTCGCCCGCGACCGCAGCCAACCGCGTGCCCGCCCGGCGAGGTAGAGCGAGCCGGCCACGAGCACGAAGGTCCCGCACGCGTCGGCGCGCGCGACGGCCAGCGTCAGCGCGTCGGCGACGTCGTCGCGGACGGCCAGGTCGGCGCGGTGGGTGGCGGGCAGGTCGGCCCGTGTGAGAGCGGGTTCGACCGGGTCGGGGCGCGTCAGGACGGCGTCGCCCGCGGCCGCCCGCAACGCCGCCCACGAGGCTGCACCCTGCTTGCGGGCGAGGGCGCCGAACACCAGCACGTAGCCTGGAGCGACCGCGGCCACCAACGCCGCCGCTGCGGCGGGATCATGTGCGCCGTCCAGGACGACAAGGACGGGACCGGTGGGACCCTCGACCAGGAAGCGCTCGAAGCGGGCGGGGGGCGGCGGCGCCGCGAGCCCATGGGCCAAGGCGGCCTCGGACCACCCGAGCCGCCGTCCGAGCGCCAGCGCGAGGCGAGCATCCTCGCGTCGCGTGGCGGGCCAACCCTCCACCGCCGCGGGCGCGCCGACCGGCCAGGTGGAGAGCTCGGGATGGTGGGCGAGCACGGTCAGTGGGGCGCCCACGGCGCGCGCCGCGGCCGTCACGATGGCGAGCGCCTCGCCGCGGGCGGCGGTCACCAACGGCACGCCCGGGCGCGCCGCGGCCGCCTTGTCCCGGGCCACGTCGGCCAGCGTCGGACCCAGCGTCTCGAGATGGTCGAGGTCGACGTTCGTCAGGACGGTGCCGACGACGTTCGGCAGGGCGCTCGTGGCGTCGAAGCGGGCGCCGACACCGGCCTCGACGATGGCCATGTCGACGGCGGCGTCGGCGAAGGTGTCGACTGCCCACACCAGCGTCCACTCGAAGAAGCCGACGCCCATCGCGGTGAACGTGCGTGCGCGCTCGACGAAGCGGACCAGGTCGGCCCGCGCGGGGGCGCGACCGTCGACGGCCACCCGCTCGCGCAGGTCTTCCACGTGCGGCGAGGTGAAGCGCCCGGTCCGTAGACCCTGGGCGGTGGCCATGGCGGCCAGCGCGTGCGTGACCGTCCCCTTGCCGTTCGTGCCGACGACGTGGACGACGGCCGGCGGGGTCGGGCGCCCCCAGCGCGACAACAGGTCGGCGGCCACATGCGGATCGCGCGGGCGACCGTTGCGTCGTTGCGCCACGAGCCACGCGACGGCGGCGCGGTACGTCTCCTCGGTGGGGTCGGGCGGCGGGCTCGGCGGGTCAGCCACGCCCGCGGCCGCGGCGGCGGCGGCGTGGCCGACGACGCCCCGAGCTCGCCTTGGTCGTGTCGTCGTCGGCCCGCCCATCGCCGAGGCCGGGCATGCCGTCCTCCTCCGAGACCTCGACCAGGAGCGCCTCCAGCACGCCCTCGGGAAGCTTCTGGACGAGCTTCAGTGGCACGTGGGGCGGCGCGAGGTCGATCACGACGAAGCTGCCGCCCGGGTGCAGGACGTACCCACGGCCCCGGCGCTGCCCGCCGCCCTGCTCGACCTCGACGTCGACGACGCGGGCCACCTGGACGTCCTTGCCCAGGAGCGGGATGCGCCACGGCGCCGACGGCGCGGGTCCGCCGCGGGTGGAGGCGGTGACGGCCCGGAGTTCGCGGATGAGCGAGAGCGGGTCGCGGTACGGCAACAGGTACGGCACGCTGGCGGTGTCGTGGCGGCCGACGGTGGCGGTGACGATCCCGGCGTCGAGATCGAAGACGACGTCGAAGGGTCGTCCATCGCCGCGCCCCTCGCTGGTCTCGCGCCAGCCGAGGCTGTGATGCCGATCGGCGTGAGAGCGGCTGGTCTGGGTGATCGTGGCCTGCCCGAGCACGCCCTGAAGCTGGAGACGGGCCTCGACGACCGCCACGCGGCCGCGCTCGCCGGAACGGACGAGCAGCCGCCCAGCCGGGCGGCCGTGATGGGTCAGACGGTACGCGAGGGCTTCGACCATGCTGCTCTCACGGTACCACCCCGCTTCGCGGTCGCCCGGGGGTCCGCGCGGGTAGACTCGGCTCCATGCTCGAACTCCGTTACGTCCGCGACCACGCCGAGACCGTCCGCCGCGCGATCCGTGCCAAGCAGCTGCCGGAGGCGTCGGCCAAGCTCGAGGAGCTGCTGCTCGCGGACGAGGGTCGGCGCGTGTTGCGGGTCGATCTCGAAGCCAAGCAGGCCGACCGCAACACGCGCAGCCGGGAGATCGGCGAGCGCAAGCGGCGCGGCGAGGGCGCCGAGGACCTGATGCGTGACGTGGGCGAGCTCGCGGCCGAGGTCAAGGCGCTCGAGGAGCGCGACCGCAGCCTCTCGGCCCAGATCGACGCGCTGCTCCTGGAGATCCCCAACGTCCCGCACGCCTCGGTGCCGTTCGGGGCCACCGAGCACGACAACGTGGTCGTGCACGAGCGCGGTGAGCGGCGCGCGGAGGCCGGTCTGCAGCCCCACTGGGTGCTGGGCGAGGCGCGCGGTTGGTTCGACTTGGCCGCCGGCGTCAAGCTGACGGGCGCCGGCTTCCCGGTCTTCTTGGGGCAGGGCGCGCGCTTGGTGCGGGGCTTGGCCGGTTACTTCCTCGACCGGTTGGCGACGGCGGGGTACGTCGAGGTCGCCCCGCCGCTGCTCGTGAACGCCGCCTCGGCCACGGCCACCGGTCAGCTGCCCGACAAGGAAGGGCAGATGTACCAGGTGGCCGACGGCGCCTACCTGATCCCCACCTCCGAGGTCTCGGTCACCAACCTCCACCGCGACGACATCCTCGACGAGACGGCGCTGCCGTTGCGATACTGCGCGTACACGCCCTGCTTCCGCCGCGAAGCCGGCAGTTACGGCAAGGACGTGCGCGGCCTCAACCGGGTCCACCAGTTCGACAAGGTGGAGATGGTGCAGTTCACGCGGCCGGAGGACAGCTACGACGCGCTCGAGGCCATGACGACGCTCGCCGAGGGTCTCCTCGAGGAACTCGGCCTGGCGTACCGCCGGTTGCTCATGTGCACCGGCGACATGGGCTTCACGCAAGCCAAGAAGTACGACCTGGAGGTCTGGAGCCCGGGACAGGGACGGTGGCTCGAGGTGTCGTCGATCTCCAACCTGGAGTCGTTCCAGGCGGTCCGCCTGGGCGCGCGCATGCGGCCGGGCGGGGCCGCTGGCAGCGGCCGAACGCGCTTCGTCCACACGCTCAACGGATCGGCGCTGGCGTTCCCGCGCACCATCGCCGCGCTGCTCGAGACGCACCAGACCGCCGACGGCAGCGTGCGTCTACCCGAAGCGCTCGTGCCTTACGTGGGTCGGACCTGGCTGGACTGAACCGGGCGCCTGCGCGTGGCGCGCTCAGCCGTCGACGTCGACGGTGCGGGGCACCGTCACGCGACCGTCCTGCAGGGGCGTGAGCGCTTCGAGCTCGGCGCGGCTCAGACCGGGACGGGCGACGTCGGCGCGCAGGTCGTCGGGCCGCAGCGGCATACCGTCGTGGGCCGGGTGCCGCAACGGCAGCAGCGACGGGTCGTCGGCGACGGCCAGCCGGTCGACGTAGGCCAGGATCCGTTCGAGGTCGCGTGTCAGGGCGGCGCGGTCGGCCCCGGTGAGATCGAGCCGCGCCAGGTCGGCCAGGTGGTCGAGTTCGGTGTCATCGAGGTGCCGCACGATCGCCCTCCTGACCCGCGTCCGCGTCGACGCGAGCGCCCCGGGGCGAGCTCAACACCAAGGCCGTGACGACGACGCCCGCCACGATCGGCACCCCGATCAACCACAGCAACCACGTGGCGAGGCCCTGCGGCCCGACCTGCGTGGGGGGCAGGATGAACGGGAGGGCATCGACCGGACGATCGTCGAGGTCGAGGACGAAGGTGGCGGTCGCTTCCTCGGCGGCGAACGTGCGGTCGCGGACGCGCACCTGGTAGGCGCCCGCTTCGGGCAGCGCGACGTCGGCGGTGTAGTGAGCGGTGCTCGTCTCGACCAGTTCGACCGTGCGCAACGGGGGCGGCGCGGTCGCTTCGGCTGCGTCGGTCGCGGCGTCGTCGGAGACGCTGCCGGGGGCGTCGCCGAGCGGGCGGAACTCGAGGGTCACGAGCGCGTCCTCGATCGGTGTCACGGTCGGGTCCTCGAGCGTCACCTGCACCTGGAAGGGGGTGCCCGGCGCGGGGGGGTCGGGGCTCACCGTCAGCTCGCCGAACACGAGCGTGGCGTGGGCCGAGGCCAGTCCGCACAGGACGAGGACGAGCGTCAGGAGGGCGTGTCGGGTCACGGCGCCACCCGCTCGACGGGAGGATGGGTGCGGATCAGCCACACCCGCAAGGGTACCCCCTCGGCGCGCACGGCCGCCGCGACGTCGATGCCGACCCAACGCAGGTGCCACGGTTCGTGGTCGTAGCAGGCCAGCTCGCGGGCGTCGCGCGGGTAGCTGAGCACGAAGCCGTAGCGGTGGGCGTTCTGGTTCACCCAGGCGCCCTCCGGTGTGTCGCTCCAGTCGTCGAGGTCCCAGGCCGGTGGGCCCGCGGCGCTGCGGAGGTCGAGGGCGGTCCCGAGCTGGTGCTCGCTGTGCCCGGGCCGCGCGCTCACCGCTGCGGCGCGTTCGGGACCGAGCGCGTCGATCCAGCCCCGGTGCACGCGTTCCTGGTAGGTCTCGCTGCGGTACGCGGACTGGATGGCCAGGTGCACGCCCGCCGCCTCGGCCGCTTCTCGAAGCGCGCTCAGGTCGTCGATCACGATCGACCGCAGCTCGAACGCGCCCTCGAACCCGGCCGCCGACACGTCGACCAGGTCCGGGGGCATCCAGCCCGGGGGCAGCCGCCAGGTGAGGTCGAGCAGCAGGGTCCGCGCATCGGTGAGGGGATCGGCCGCGACGACGCGGTCGGCGACCTGGCACGCGGGCAGCGCCTCGGCCGATCCCGGTGGCGCCGGTTCGGGCGCGGACGCTTGCGCGAGCCCCGCCGTTCCGAGCAGCAGGGCCGCCCCCAGGACGAGGCGCCGGGCTGCGCCTTGGACGCGCGTCGCCATCACATCGGCCCCAGCAGCGTGCCGCGCATCTCCATGGGCAACCCGAGCAGCAGGACCTGCAGGGCGGCGACGACGAGCACGAAGGCGCCCATCACCCACATCGCCAGGGCGCCGCGCCGCCCGAAGTCGCGGACGGCGATCCGCGCCGTCACGCCGAGCGCCAGAGCGGCGGCGGCGGAGACGAGCCCGGCCCCGATGGGGAAGAGCCAGCGGGTCGGCACGAGCTGCGCCAGCCGCCAGTTCGGGTCGATCGCGGCGCCCCGGTACGCGAAGAAGTGCTCGAAGACCGGCACGATCGACGCCGCGCCCGTCAGGAAGTGGAACATGTAGTGAGCGGCCCAGAAGCCGACGCCGAGCACGACCACCACGATGGCCCAGCGGTCGAAGGCGGCACCCGGTCCGGTCCGGGCGCCCCCGACCCGATCGGCCGACCACGCGGCGGCGATGGTGCCCGTCAGGCCCACCGCGGTCACCGCGGCGTAAAGCACCCCCAGGACGAGGGCCTCGGACCGGGTTCCCAGGGCGGCGGCGATGGTGTCCGCGGCCGCGAAGAAGGGCGGCACCATGGCGAAGGCGTTGAGGAGCCCCCACCAGGCCAGGGCGACCCCCAGGAGCAGCGTCCAGCGACCGCCACGGTGGCGCCAGCCGTCGCGCACGACCTCCGACCAGGGCGGTCGCACGCGCAGTGCGACGTTGTCGTACGGGCAGGCCCGGACGCAGTTGAGGCAGAGCGTGCAGTCCATCGTGGAGGCCGCGGTGGGGACGAAGATGCCGGTCTCGCAGCCCGGGAAGCGACCGACGCCGTTCGGCGTCACGATCTCGGCGAGGGGGATGAAGTGGGCGCGCCGTGGTCCGTCGACGGCGCCGCGCAACGTGCCGTCGGTCGCCTGCCACAACCCTTCGCGCTCGGCCGTGTCGGTGACGCGCCCGTGCAGGCACGGTTTGTGGACGCAGCTCTCGCACACGTCCGGGTCGACGGTGGCGATCTGGGTCGGTGCCACGGTGGCGATCGCGAAGTTGAAGTTACCGAGCGGGCACACGTAGCGACAGAACGTGCCCGCCGGGAACAGCGCGTCGACCGTCAGCGCCGCCAAGAAGTAGCCGATCACCAGCCAGGCCGTGATCCACGGGCTCTGCCACAGGTCGAACACCTCGTAGGCCAGGAAGAACGCCAGCAGCAGGCCGATGACGAGGGCCTTCGAGCGCAGCCAGCGGGGCCAGCGCAGCTCGACACGTGTGAGCGACTTGAGCCAACGCGTCGGCCCGCGCGTGAGCATCAGCGGGCAGGCCCCGCAGAAGAGGTTGCCCACCATGAGCAGCGCGATCACCACCAGACCGCGGTAGTGCAGCCAGACCGTCGTGGTGGCGAGGTTCCGTGGCGCAAGCTGGCGACCGGTGAAACCATCGACGATCACGAAGACGGCCAGCACGAGGAGCGGCAGCTGCACCAGCAGCCGGGCGTGCCGCCACCGCGCCCAGCGGCGCAAGCCCAGCAGCCGCAACAGGTCGGGCCCCCGCGGGATGCGCGAGCGACCGCGACGGGCGGGGACACCGGATCCGGTCGTGGTGGGAAGCTCGATCACGGGGCGGATGGTACCAAGCCCGTACGCGCGCCGCCCGACGCGGTGGACGTGGGCCGGCTAGACGCGCTCGCCGGTCACCCAGAAGATGACGTGCTCGTTGACGTTCTCGAGGTGGTCGCCGCACCGCTCGAGGTAGCGCGCCACGCTCAACAGCCGTGTGGCGGCCGTGATCGTGTGGGGATCGGCCATCATGTAGGTCAGGAGCTCGCGTTGGAGCTGCTCGTACAGCTCGTCGATCTCCTCGTCCAGCGCCAGTGTCGCGCGCGCGGCTGCGGCGTCCGCTTCCGCCAGCGCCCGCATCGTCCCGTCGAGCATCTCGTCGAGGACGGTGAGGATACGCGCCATGTCGAGGTACTTCTTGAGCGGTGGCGCCGCGGCCAACTCGGCGCCCGCGCGCGCGACATGGACCGCGTAATCGCCGGCGCGTTCGATGTCCGCCAAAGACTGGACGATGGCACCCAAGAAGCGCAGGTCGCGCGCGGCCGGTTGGCGTCGCGCGATGACGGTCAGGCACTTGTGCTCGAGCTCGCGCTGCAGGCCGTCGATCTCACGATCGCGCGCGATGGAGTCCTCGAGGACGGCCGCTTCGGCGTCGATCAGGGCGCGCCGGGCGAGCCCCAAGCCCTCGCGCACCATGCTCAGCATGCGGACGGTGGCGGCGTTGACGTCTTGGAGCTCCTGCTCGAGCGCGTTCATGCTTGGGTGTACCACGACGACCAGCGTGCAGCGCGGGCGTCAGCGCCCTGTCAGGCGACGGCGACGTGGCCCGGCGGGGCGCTGACCCTGCCCTGACGAACCGTCCGGTAGCATGCGCGCGTGACCCCCGCGGAGCGACGACATGCGTGAGATCCGGGTCCTGGTCGTCGAGGACGACGCCAGTGTCCGCGAGCTCGTCGTCTTCCACCTGTCGCGAGCCGGTTTCGTGGTGCGCGAGGCGGTTGACGCCGAGGCAGCGGGCCGTCTGGTGGACGGCGTGGACGTCGTGGTGTTGGACGCGATGCTGCCGGGCCTCTCGGGCTTGGCTTGGCTGCGTGGCCTGCGCGCCGGTGCCCTCGCCGAGCTGCCGGTGCTCATGCTGACCGCCCGAGCATCGGAGTTCGACCGGGTCGAGGGGCTCGAGGCCGGCGCCGACGACTACTTGGTGAAGCCGTTCAGCGCCGCGGAACTCGTCGCCCGGTTGCGCGCGCTCCTGCGGCGGGTGCGCCCCGCGGATCGTTTCGTCGTCGGCGACTTGACCGTGGACGTGGCCGCGGCCCGCGTCTCGGTCGCCGGCCGCGACGTCGACCTGACGCGCCGCGAGTTCGACCTCATCGCCTGCCTGGCGGCGCACCCGGACCGCGCCTTCGCGCGCGGCGAGCTGCTCGACCGCGTGTGGGGCGAGGACTACGTGGGCACCGAGCGGACGGTCGACCAGCACGTCGCGCAGCTCCGGGCCATCCTGGGCGCCGACCGGATCGAGACGGTGCGGGGGCGGGGCTACCGCTTCGTCGCCGGTTGACGTGATCCAGCCCGCGTGGTTCGACGTGCTCGAGGAGGGCGTGGTGCTCGTGATCGGCGGCCGCGTCACCGGGCTGAACCGGGCGGCGGCGACGCTGCTCGAAGTCGAGGCCGCGCGCGCCCTCGGGGCGCCGCTCATCACGGTGGTGCGCGACCATCGCATCGAGCGCCTGACCGAGGCCGACGGCGTCCAGGTGATCACGACCCAGGGCCGCCACCTCGCGATCCGCGCGTTCGACGGCGGTCTCACCCTGCGCGACGTCAGCGCCGAGCGCCGTGCGGCCGAGACGGGCCGCGAGCTGTTGGCGGTCCTGTCGCACGAGCTCCGAACGCCGGTCACCACCATCCGGTCGGCGCTCGAAGCCCTGCGCCTGGAGGACGTGCCGGTCGCCCAGCGGCAACGCTTCCTGGCGCACGCGGAGGCGGAGGCCGAGCGGTTGGTGCGCCTCCTGGACGACCTCACCGTGGACGTGGCCCCGCCGCGCGCCCGCAGCGTCCCCTGGCACGAGGTGTTCGGGCGGGTGCAGGACCTGCTGGCCCCTGTGGTGACCGAGCGCGGCGTCCGCCTGCACCGCGACCTGCCCGCCGCGAACGTCTGGGCCGACCCCGACAAGCTGTTGCAGGTGCTGCTCAACCTGGTCGAGAACGCGGTGCTCCACGGCCCTCCGGGCGCCGAGGTGCGGTGCGTGGCGGGGCCCGACGGGCGGCGGCCGGGTTGGTGGCGCTTCGAGGTCCTCGACGCTGGTCGACCCGTGCCGGAAGCGGTGATGGACGCGTGGTTCGCGCCACACGCCCGCGGGGCCGGCGTGAACGCGCGCGGCACCGGCTTGGGGCTCTACGTGGTGCGCTCCATCGCCGAGCGCTGGGGGGGCGCGGCCTGGGGGCGGCGCTGGGAGGGCGGCAACGCCTTCGGCGTCACCGTGCCACGCGACCGCCAGGCGGCTTGAGGTCGCCGGCCGACGTCGCCAGCGTCGGACCGAAAGGGCTCGCGTCCAGGTCATGGTCCACGAAGCGCCGCGCGACCTCGCGCCACAGGTCGCGGCGGGCGGCGTCCCGACCGGTGTGCGCCGCCACCAGCGCGTAGCCCGCCACCGCCCAGCGGTGCGCGGCCCGCACGGCGCGCGACTGCGTCCGCCGCGACAGCGCGTAGCCGCCGCGCAGACCTTCGACGAGGAAGCGGGCATCCGACGGGGTCGAGGCGCCGCCGACGTGGATCACCTCGGTGGCGACCAGCCGACAGCGGAAGCCGCCGTGCCGCAACCGCCCCGCCCATTCGACGTCTTCGTTCCAGAAGCGGAAGCTGCCGTCCATGCCGCCGACGGCGGCCACCGCCGAGCGTCGCACCATCAGCAGGCAGCCCGACAGCCATGGCACCGTCACCGCCGCGGCCGTCCGCGCCGCGGCGCCGGCCTCGCCCCCGAGCCAGCGCAAGCGTGCCGTGTGACGGCGGTAGGGCAGACCGAGGTCTTGCAGCGCGCCTCCCGGCGTGCGCGCCAGCGGCCCGGCGAGAGCGACGGTGGGGTCGTCGAACGTCGCCGCCAGGTCGTCGAAGGTGGCGGGCCCGACGAGGACATCGGCGTTCATGAGCGCCACGAGCGGGCTCCTGGTCGCTTTCAGACCGGTGTTCACGGCGTGGGCGTAGGAGTGGTTGACGGTCGGCTGCCAGCGGAGCCGCGGGTGAACGCCGTCGAGTTGCCGTGGCAGGCTGGCGTCGAAGGCGGTGTCGACGACCACGACGCCGAGCGCCGGCGCGTCGCGCGCCAGGCGCTCGAGCGCCTGAGCCAGCAGGGTCGGCGTGCGGTGGTGGATCACCACCAGCTCGAGTTCGGCTCCGTCCACGCCCGGAGCATCGCATGTGCGGCGGCGCCCCGGTCTCGGTTCTCATGAAGCGCCTACCCGGTCCGACGGTGGCGGAGCGTACCCTGCGGCGTGCCTGGATCCGAGCCGCGCGTCGATCGAAGCCTCCCCTCGAACCGAATCCTCTCCCGCGACGACGTCACCGTCGTGGCGCACCCCGGCGTCGGCCGCCACCGACCGCGGGTGGGGGTCGCATTGGGCGGCGGCAGCGCCCGCGGTTACGCCCACATCGGCGTGCTGGCGGCGCTGGAACGACGGTCGCTCACCCCCGACGTCGTCGTCGGCACCTCGTTCGGCGCCGTCATCGGGGCGTTGTACGCCTCGGGCCACACGCCGGCGCGTCTGCGCGAGGACGCCGAGCTGCTGCGCCGCCGCGACGTGTTGCCGAAGATCGTGGACCTCGGCTTGGCCCGCGGCGCGCTCTTCGCCGGCGACCGGCTCGAGGCGTACTTCCGCGACCTGGTCGGCGACGTCCGCATCGAGGCCTTGCCGCGCACGCTGGCGATCGTGGCCACCGACGTCGACACGGGCGAACGGGTGGTCTTGCGCGAAGGACCGGTGGCCACGGCCTTGCGCGCGTCGGCTTCGCTGCCGGGCCTGTTCGCACCGGTGGCCTGGGGCGGGCGGCGCCTCATCGACGGCGGCATCGGTGCGCCGGTGCCGCTCTCGACGCTGGAGGGATTCGACGTCGACCTGGCGGTGGGGGTGGGCGCCGGGATCGAGGCGCGCGATTCGCGGACATTGCGGACGGCGCGACGGGCGGCGGCGTCGATGCCCGGTCGCTGGGCGCGGCGCACCTTGGCGGGTCGGGTGGGGCGCGCGGGCGCGTTGCGCCGGGCGGTCGTCGGTCCGTTCCCGACGCTCGGGCGCGCGCTGGCGCTGACGCTCGACGCCTGGAGCGAGGGGGCGGACGCGCTCCCCGACGGAGGCGACGAGGCCCTGCACGTGCAGACACGCCCGCCCATCCACTGGCTCAGGTTCGATCGGGCGCAGGTGGCGATCGAGGCCGGCGACACCGCCATGGAGCGTGCCTGGCCCGACGTCGGCGCCTGGTTGGAGCGGTGGCGTGCGGCAGCGGCGCCGGTGGCCGTGGCCGGCGGCGACTGAACCGCGTCCGGACGCCACCCGCGCGTCAGGCTGGCCGCTAAACGATGACCCGACCGAAGAGGCTGGCGGCGAGTTCGACCAGGACCTTGGCGCTGGTGTTGCGTTCGTCCAGGATCGGGTTGACCTCGACGAGGTCGACCGAACCGACCCGCCCGCTCGCGGCCAGGAGCTCCATCAGCAGGTGCGCCTCGCGGTAGGCGAGGCCCCCTGCGACCGGGGTGCCGACGCCGGGAGCGACGGCGGGGTCCAGGACGTCGGCGTCGATCGAGACGTGCAGATGGTCGACGTGGGCGAGCGTGGCGAGCGCGGCCTCGGCGACCGCCGCGATCCCGAGCCGGTCGACGTCGCTCATGGTGGTCGCGTGCAGACCGTGGGCGCGGATGAACGCCCGCTCCGCCGGGTCCACCGAGCGGAGGCCGACGAAGGCCAGGTCCTCGGGGGCCAGCACACCCCCACCGGCGGCGCGCGGGCTCCCGCCGATCGCCGCGAGCAGGCGCGGGTCGCCGTGGCCCAGCAGGTGGGCGAGCGGCATCCCATGCACGTTGCCCGACGGGCTGCTGGCCGGGGTGTTGAGGTCGGCGTGCGCGTCGATCCACAGCACGCCGACGCGACCGCCTCGCGCGCGCCGCACCACGCCCGCCACCGACCCCATCGCCAGTGCATGGTCGCCACCCAGCACCACGGGCGTCGCCGCGGGGGGCACGTCGGCCACCGCGGCCGCCAGCCGCGCCACCACGTCGGCGATGGCGTCGACGTAACGCGCCCGCACGTCGCCCTCGGTGACGTGCGCGGTCTCCGCGATCGGCACCTCGACGTTGCCGTGGTCGTGGACCTCGTGGCCGAGCGCTCCCAGCGCGTCGCCCAGGCGGGCCAGGCGCAGCGCGGAGGGTCCCATGTCGACGCCCCGCCGTCCGGCGCCGAGGTCCATGGGAACGCCGATGACGTGCAGCCGCGCGGGCCGGGGCACACCGTTCATGGGAACCCTCACTCGGGCCCCGGCCGGTACCAGTGGCGGCCGTCGCGCTGGAGCAGGGCCTGCGCCGCTTCCGGTCCCATCGACCCGGCCGGGTAGGGGATCGGCTCCGTGGCGTCGGCGGCCGCCAGGAGGGGCGCCACCACCTGCCACTGCACCTCCACCTCGTCGGCGCGCATGAAGAGGGTCGGGTCGCCCTCGATCACGTCGAGGATGAGCGTCTCGTAGGCGTCGGGGTTCGGGCGCTTGTAGCGGCCTTGGTACGCGAACTCGAGCCGGACCCGGTCGACTTCGATGCCTTGACCCGGCTTCTTGGCGTTGAACAGCAGCGTGATGCCCTCGTTGGGTACCAAGCGCAGCACCAATCGGTCGGCCTTGGGCGGGACCGGCAGGTCGAACGGGACGTAGGGCGGCGACTTCAAGCGCAGCACGATCTCCGACGCCTTCTGCTCGAGCCGCTTGCCCGTCCGCAGGTAGAAGGGCACGCCCGCCCAGCGCCAGTTGCGCACCTCGAACGCCGCCGCCACGTACGTCGGCGTCCGGGAGCCATCGGCGACGCCGGCCTCCTCCCGGTAGCCGGGGTGACCGTGGCCGGCCACGTACTGTCCCAAGACCGCCTGTTCAGGCGCCGCGCACCTGAGGGAACGGAACACCTTGACCTTCTCGTCGCGCACCGAGTCGGCGTCGTAGCGCGTGGGCGGCTCCATCGCGACCAACGCCAGGAGCTGCAGGAGATGGTTCTGGAACACGTCGCGCACGACCCCCGCAGCGTCGTAGAAGGCGCCGCGGCCCTCCGTCCCGATCGGTTCGGCCATCGTGATCTGCACGTGGTCGATGGCGCGGTTCGACCACACCGGCTCGAAGAGGGTGTTGGCGAAACGCAGGACCGCCAGGTTCTGCGCCGTCTCCTTGGCGAGGTAGTGGTCGATCCGGTAGACCTGGGCCTCGGTGAACCGTTCGAGCACGAACGCGTTGAGCGCGCGCGCGCTCTCGAGATCGGACCCGAAGGGCTTCTCGACCACCAGACGCCGGAAACCGTGGCGTTCGTCGGCGAGACCGGCCTCGGCGAGGCCGGCGACGATCGGCGCGTAGGTCTCGGGCGGCGTGGCGGTGTAGTACACGTGATCCGGCGGACCGACGTCGTCGAGCAGGCGCGCCAGACGGCGGTACGCGTCCGCGTCGTCGTAACCACCCCGCACGTAGCGAAGGCGTCCGACCAGCCGTTGCCAGACCTCCTCGTCGAGGTCCTCGACGTGGTCGCGGGCGGCCGCGGTCAAGCGGCCCTGGAGCTCGTCCGGGGCGATGTCGGAGCGCGCGAAGCCGACCAGAGCGGTGTCGGGGTGGATCTCCTCGTCGCGCAACAAGGCGTAGAGGGCCGGCAGCAGCTTGCGGGCGGCCAGGTCGCCCGTGATCCCGAAGATGACGACGGTGGCGGCGGGGGGGCGATCGGACGAGGCCATGCAGCGACGCTAGCACCCGGTCGGCGGCGAGGAGGTGGCGCGCTGCCGTCCCCGGCACCCGTGGTAGGCTCGCGCCCGTCGTGCGGCCTCCGGCCGCCTGCGGAGGCCCCCGTGTCCAGTCCTGATCTCGTACCTGCCGCGCTCGAACGCTTGACCCGCGGCGCCGAACACGTCGTTCCCGCCGGCGAGCTGGCGGCGAAGCTGCGCACCGCGGCGCGCGACGGGCGTCCGCTGCGCGTCAAGCTCGGCGTCGACCCGTCCTCGGCCGATCTGCACGTGGGTCACGCGGTCGTCCTCCGCAAACTGCGGCAGTTCCAGGACCTGGGGCACCTCGTGGTGCTCATCGTCGGTGACTTCACCGCGACCATCGGCGACCCTTCGGGCAAGTCGAAGACCCGGCCGCAGCTCACGTTGGAGGAGACGCGCCAGCACGGTGAGACCTACGTCGCGCAGGCCGTGCGGGTGCTCGATCCGGATCCGGCGCGGCTCGAGATCCGCCACAACTCGGCCTGGCTCGAACCCCTCGGTTTCGGCGAGCTGGTGCGTCTGGCCAGCACCTACACGGTCGCGCGGATGCTCGAGCGCGACGACTTCACCAAGCGCTACCGGGAGGGCACCCCGATCGGGGTCCATGAGTTCCTCTACCCGCTCGCCCAGGCGTACGACTCGGTCGCCGTCCGGGCCGACGTCGAGCTCGGTGGCACCGATCAGCTCTTCAACCTGCTCGTCGGTCGCGACGTGCAGCGCGCCTACGGCCAAGCGCCCCAGGTGGCGCTGACCGTCCCGCTGCTCGTCGGCCTCGATGGCGTCGAGAAGATGTCCAAGTCGCTCGGCAACTACATCGGCATCGCCGAGTCGCCCGAGGTGATGTTCATCAAGGCGATGCAGGTGCCCGACCCGTTGCTCGTGGCGTACGCGACCTCGTGCACCGAGCTCGACCTGACGCGCTTGGGGGCCGAGGCGGCGGCCGATCCAGTGGGCGCGCACCGCACCTTCGCACGCGAGCTGGTGCGCCTGTACCATGGCGAGGCCCCCATCGGCGCGGCCGAGCGGCGTTACGACGAGGTGGCGCGCGGGGGCGTGCCCGCCGACCTGCCCGAGCACCACGTCGGCACGTCGGAGAGCTCCGAGGGCCGCGTCGAGGCGGCCGCGCTCGCGGTCGCCGTCGGTTTCACGAAGAGCAAGGGCGAGGCCCGGCGGCTCATCGACAACCGGGGACTGCGCGTCGACGGGGTGCCGCTCGAGGACCGCACCGCGCTGCTCGACGTGCGCCAGGCCGGCTCGTTCGTGTTCCAGTCAGGCAAGAACGCCTTCGTGCGGGTGATCTGGCGCCCGTGAGCGCGGAGCGAGACGCGGATCGAGACTAGATCGCCAGCACCTGAGCGATCTCGACGAGTTCCCAGTCGATCTCCTTCTTGTTCTCCCATACCGCCTGCAGCGGCACCGTCGTCGTGCCCCGGCGGTCGATGCCCACCATCACGCCGCTCACGCCGTCCATCAGGGTGCGGACGGCCATGAAGCCGAGCCGCGAGGCCAGCACCCGGTCGCGCGTGCTCGGCGTCCCGCCCCGTTGGATGTGGCCGAGGATCGACGTGCGCGCCTCGTAGCCGGCCCGCTCCGCGAGCACCTTCTGGAGCGCCAGCGCGCCGCCTTCGAGCGCCCCTTCCGCCACCACGACCACCGACGACGACTTGCCGCGCGCGTGCGCCGCTGCGAGCGTGTCGGCGATCTTCTCGACGCTCATCTGGACCTCGGGGATGAGGATCGCTTCGGCCCCGCCGGCCACGCCGACGTACAGCGCGATGGCGCCGCTGTGCCTTCCCATGACCTCGACCAGGAAGAGCCGGTCGTGGCTGGCGGCGGTGTCGCGCACCCGGTCGACGGCGTCGAGCGCGACGTTGATGGCGGTGTTGAAGCCGATCGAGACGTCGGTGCCGTAGATGTCGTTGTCGATCGTCCCCGGGATGCCGATGACGGCGACGCCGTGCTCCTGGTGCAGCTTGGCGGCACCGCGGTAGGTGCCGTCGCCGCCGATGACGACCAGGGCGTCGATGTCGTGCGCGCGCAGCTGGGCGGCGGCCTCGGCCCGTCCCTCGGGGCCGTAGAAGGCCTGGCAGCGCGCGGTGCGCAAGATGGTGCCGCCGCGCTGGATGATGTTGGCGACGCTCCGGGCGCCCATCTCGATGATGTCGCCGTCGATGAGGCCTTGGTAGCCGCGGTAGATCCCCGAGACGCGGAGCCCCCCGTGGATGGCGGTGCGAACGACGGCGCGGATGGCGGCGTTCATGCCGGGCGCGTCGCCGCCGGAGGTGAGGACACCGAGGTGATGCATCGGGCGTCACGATATCAGAGGGTGCCCGGGCCGCCGTCCCGACGTCCCGCGGCGGCGACGTGATCGGTCCACGTCCCGACCTCCCTCGCCCGCGACGAAGCCGGCCCCGGAGGGGCCACCGTCCCGGCGTCCCACGCTCGTGCCGGAGCTCGCCGCGGAGGGGCCCTCGTCCCGGTCCAGGTGTGAAACGATGGCACACATGATCATCACATGTTTGCCAGCACCGCCCCCGGAGCGGCGCCTCGCCCTCGTGCCCGTCGCGATCGAGCGGCTCGTCAAGCTCGGCCACAAGGTGCGGTTGCCGGCGGGGTATGGAGGCCCGCTCCACCTCTCGGACGACGACCTCGTCCGCGCAGGGGCCGAGATCGCGTCCGAACAGGACGCGGTTTCTCATGCCGACCTCGCCCTGGTGGTCACGCCGCCGGCGCCCGAGGCGCTCGAGGGGTTGCGGCCGGGGACGGTCGTGGCCGGCTTCCTCGATCCGTTCTTCTCGTTGCCGACGGTGCGGGCCCTCGCCGAGCGCGACCTGAGGTCGCTGTGCGTCGAGCTGATGCCGCGCACGACCTACGCCCAGAAGATGGACGCGTTGTCGTCCCAGGCGAGCCTGGCCGGCTACGTGGCGGTGGTCCTGGCGGCGCAGCGGATCGACAAGGTGCTGCCGATGATGTCGACGCCGGCCGGCACCATCGCGCCGGCGCGGGTGTTCGTCCTGGGCGTCGGCGTGGCCGGACTGCAGGCGATCGCCACGGCGAAGCGGTTGGGTGCACGGGTGGACGCGTACGACACGCGGCCGATCGTGGCCGAGCAGGTGCGGTCGCTGGGCGCCCGATTCGTCGAGTTCGACCTCGGGGGCGAGCAGGGGCAGACGGCCCAAGGCTACGCCCAGGCGCTCACCGAGGAGCAACTGGAGCGCCAGCGCCAACAGATGGCCAAGGTCGTCTCCCAGAGCGACATCGTCATCACCACCGCCCAGGTGTTCGGCCGCCCGGCGCCGCGGCTCCTGTCCGCCGCCGCCATCGCCGGCATGAAGCCGGGTTCCGTGGTCGTCGACCTCGCGGCCTCGACGGGGGGCAACGTCGAGGGGACCCGCGCGGGCGAAGAGGTCGTGACGCCCGAAGGCGTGCGCTTGTTGGGTCTGCACCCGCTGCCGGCGTCCGTGGCCCGCGACGCCAGCCTCATGTACGCCGCCAACCTCGTCCACCTCGTGGCCCATGCCTGGCAGGACGACGCCTTGAAGCCGCCCGCGGAGGACGAGATCGTGGCGGGCGTCTTGTTGACGGACGGCGGCAAGGTGCGCCACGACGCCGTGCGCGCCCGCCTGGAGGAGACCGCGTGATCGTACTCTTGCTCTTCATCTTCGTCCTGGCCGTGTTCCTCGGCCTGGAGCTCATCACCAAGGTGCCCTCGCAGCTCCACACGCCGCTCATGTCCGGGTCGAACGCGATCTCGGGCATCACCATCGTCGGCGCGATCATCGCCGCCGGCGAGGGTGGGGTCTTGGCCACGACGCTCGGCACGATCGCGGTCGCGGCCGCCATGATCAACGTGATCGGCGGCTACCTGGTGACCGACAAGATGCTGGGCATGTTCAAGCCCGGGAAGAAGGGCTGAGCGATGGAAGGTTGGCAGACCCTCGCCTACATCGCCGCTTCGGTCCTGTTCATCCTGGGGCTCAAGATGCTCGGCCGCGCCGACACCGCCCGCCGCGGCAACCAGGTCTCGGCCGCCGGGATGCTCGTCGCCGTCGTCGCCACGCTCGTCGCCGGCGGGCTCGATTACACCTGGATCCTCGTCGGCATGGTCGTCGGCACCGCCATCGGCCTGATCGCCGCCCGGCGCGTGAAGATGACCGAGATGCCCGAGATGGTGGCGTTGCTCAACGGTTCGGGCGGTCTCGCGTCGCTGCTGGTGGGTTGGGCGGAGCACGTGCGGACGGCCGACGTCGATCCGATCTCGGCGATCGCGATCGTGCTGACCGTGCTCGTCGGCGGTCTGGCGGCCACCGGCTCGGTGATCGCCTTCGGCAAGCTGAGCGGCAAGCTCGACGGCAAGCCGTTCCTGTTCGCCGGTCAGAAGATCGTGAACGGCGCCTTGTTGGCCCTGGCCTTGGTGGCGGGCGCCATCGTCGTGATCGACGCCTCGACCGTCGGGACGATCGCCGGGACCGAGGTCGCGTTCGCCGTCGTCCTGGTGGTCGCGCTGGCCCTCGGGGTCATGGCCGTGCTGCCGATCGGCGGCGCCGACATGCCGATCGTGGTCTCGCTGCTCAACAGCTACTCCGGCGTGGCCGCGGCCGCCGCCGGTTTCGTGATCGGCAACAACGTGCTGATCGTCGCCGGCTCGCTCGTGGGCGCGTCCGGTCTCATCCTGACGCAGATCATGTGCAAGGCCATGAACCGCTCGTTGGCCAACGTGCTCTTCAGCGGCTTCGGTTCGGTCACGGCGAGCACGGGGGCCGTGACGACCGGCGAGGTCAAGCCGCTCACGCCCGAGGACGCCTACTTCATCCTCGAGGCGGCCTCCTCGGTGGTCATCGTGCCGGGGTACGGCATGGCGGTCGCTCAGGCGCAGCACGCCGTGAAGGAGCTCGCCGACCAGCTCACCAAGGCCGGTGCCGAGGTGCGTTACGCGATCCATCCCGTCGCCGGGCGCATGCCGGGGCACATGAACGTGCTCCTCGCCGAGGCCAACGTGCCCTACGAACAGCTCGTGGAGCCCGACGACGTCAACCCCACCATGGAGACGGTGGACGTGGCGATCGTCATCGGCGCCAACGACGTCGTGAACCCGGCCGCCAAGGAAGACCCGTCGAGCCCGCTTTACGGGATGCCCATCATCGAGGTCGACCGGGCCCGGACCACGTTCGTGCTCAAGCGCTCCATGAACCCAGGTTTCTCGGGCGTCGACAACTCCTTGTTCACCAAGGACGCCACCCGGATGATCTTCGGCGACGCGAAGGCCACCATGGTGGCGCTCGTGGCCGCGTTCAAGGAGGCGTGATCAGGAAACTTGACACGGTGACGCTCAAGTCCTAGGCTACCGCCATGGACGCCGAACGCTTCACCGAGACCACGCTGCAGCTCGTGGTGAGCGCGCAGCAGATCGCCAAGACGCGCCGTCACCAGCAGGTGGGCGCCCTCCATCTGGCGCGCGCCCTCGTGGCCGACGCCGATGCGCCGCCGGCGCGCGTGCTCGTTCGCGCCGGCGGCGATCTCGCGGCCGTGCACGCCGCGCTGGACGCGGCGCTCGAACGTCTGCCGACCGTGTCGGGCGACGTGGAGACCTACATGTCGCCGGAGGTGGGGCGCGCCTTGGAGGAGGCCGACGCCGTCGCGCGCTCGTGGGGCGACGCCTTCGTCGCTGCCGACGCGCTCTTGGTCGCCGTCCGGCGGAAGGGGGGCGCCGTGCTCGACGCCCTGCCCAGCGCCGCCGACCTGGAGACGGCCGCGCGCGAGATCCGCGCCGGCCGCACGGTCGATTCGCGCACCGCCGAGTCGAGCTTCGAGGCGTTGGAGAAGTACGGCATCGACCTGACGGGCCGCGCGGCCGAGGGCAAGCTCGACCCGGTGATCGGTCGCGACGAGGAGATCCGCCGCGTCGTCCAGATCCTGCTGCGACGCACCAAGAACAACCCGGTCCTCATCGGTGAGCCCGGCGTGGGCAAGACCGCCATCGCCGAGGGCTTGGCGCAACGGATCGTGAACAAGGACGTGCCCGAAGGGCTCATGGGCAAACGGGTGGTGCAGCTCGACATGGGCAGCCTCCTGGCCGGTGCGAAGTACCGCGGCGAGTTCGAGGAGCGACTCAAGGGCGTCGTCGAGGAGACGACGCGGTCGGCCGGCGAGGTCGTCCTGTTCATCGACGAGCTCCACACGATCGTCGGCGCCGGTAAGGCCGAAGGCGCGGTCGACGCCGGCAACATGCTCAAGCCGGCCCTCGCCCGCGGCGAGCTGCGGATGATCGGCGCCACCACGCTCGACGAGTACCGCCAGATCGAGAAGGACGCCGCCTTGGAGCGTCGCTTCCAGCCGATCCTCGTCGACGAGCCGTCGGTGGAGGAGACGGTGAGCATCCTGCGCGGCCTCAAGGAGAAGTACGAGGTGCACCACGGGGTCGCGATCTCGGACCCGGCCGTCATCGCCGCCGCGACGTTGGCCCACCGCTACGTGAGCGATCGGCGCCTCCCCGACTCGGCCATCGACCTCATCGACGAGGCCGCCAGCCGCATCCGGGTGCAGCTCGAGAGCCTCCCCGAGGAGATCGACGACCTGCGCCGTCGCAAGCTCCAGCTCGAGATCGAGCGGCAGGCGCTGAAGTCCGAGAGCGACCCCGAGTCGGCCCAGCGCGCGCTGCGGATCGAGGAGGAGTTGCGGGCGCTGCAAGACGCCATGGACGGCGCGACGAGCGCCTGGGAGGCCGAGCGACGCGACCTCGATGCGCTGCGAAGCGCCCAGGAGGAGCTCGACCGCGCCCGCACCGGCATCGAGACCGCCGAGCGCGAGTACGACCTGGAGACGGCCGCTCGCCTGCGCTACGCGGAGCTGCCGCGCTTGGAGGCCGAGGTGAGGCGCCTGACGAGCGCGCTCGACGACGCCCGCTACGTGCGGCTCGAGGTCGGCGAGAACGAGGTCGCCGAGGTCGTGGCGCGCGCGACCGGCATCCCGGTCGCCCGGCTGGTCGAGGGCGAGCGCGAGAAGCTGCTCCGGCTCGAAGAGGAACTCCATCGTCGCGTGGTCGGCCAGGAGGAGGCGTTGAGCGCGGTCGCTGACGCGATCCGTCGCTCGCGTGCCGGCCTCGGCGATCCGCAACGTCCCGTCGGCTCGTTCATCTTCTTGGGCCCGACCGGGGTCGGCAAGACCGAGACGGCCAAAGCCCTGGCCGCGCTCCTCTTCGACGACGAGGAGCGGCTGGTGCGCATCGACATGAGCGAGTACATGGAGAAGCATGCGGTCGCCCGCTTGATCGGTGCGCCGCCCGGATACGTCGGCTACGAAGAGGGCGGTCAGCTGACCGAGGCGGTGCGGCGCCAGCCGTACGCGGTCGTGCTGTTCGACGAGATCGAGAAGGCGCACCCGGACGTGTTCAACGTCTTGCTGCAGCTGCTCGACGACGGTCGGCTCACCGACGCGCACGGTCGCACCGTCGACTTCCGCAACGTCGTCGTCATCATGACGAGCAACGTCGGCAGCCACCACATCCTGGAGGCGACCAGGTCCGGGCGCCCGGTCGAGGAGGTGCGCGAGGAGGTCCTCGGCCTGCTCCAGCAGCAGTTCCGGCCCGAGTTCCTCAACCGCGTTGACGACGTGATCGTGTTCCACGCCCTGTCGGAGACCCAGGTCGCCCAGATCGCCGACCTGCAGCTCGATCGTCTGCGTCGACGGCTGGCCGATCGGCGCATCGGGCTCGAGGTCACCCCGGCGGCGCTCCTGCACCTGGCTCGGCTCGGGTTCGATCCGGTGTTCGGCGCGCGGCCGCTCAAACGGGCCCTGCAGCAGCAGCTCGAGACACCGTTGGCGAAGCGCATCCTGGCCGGCGAGGTGGAGGACGGCGACACCGTGGTGGTGGAACCGGGCGCGGCGGGCTTCGCGTTCGACGTGCGAGCGGGCGACCGCGTGCCCAACTGACCCGCCGCGGGCGCGAGGCACGTGATAGCGTGCCGCGTGATGTTCCGGCGCAACGCATGGACCGCGCTCGAGCCCGCCCAGGTGGCGTTGGCCGAGGGTCGCTACGAGACGGCGTTCGCCTTGCTCGAGGGCGCCGCGCGCCGGCACGCGGGCCGTACCTCGGCCGCCCGCTACTGGCTTCACCTGGCCGCCTGTTACGCGCTCTACGGGGAGGACGGGCTCGAAGGCGGCGTGCCGGCGTTGCGCGCCGCCATCGCCGCCGACGCCAACCTGGGCGACGACGGGCTGTACCAAGCGCTCTTCTGGGAGTTCGAGGCCTACCGGGGCGGGTCGGCGTCCGATGTCAAGCGGGGCCTGAGGACGCTCCCGTTCGACCTGCCGCCCATCGCCGCGTACCACGCCGCTGCTGCGCTCCTCACCGCCGGTGCCGCCAAGAGCGCGCTCAAACGACTCGAGTCGATCGAACCCTCGGAGCTGCCCGCCTACCTCGCTTGGCGCCGCTCGTCGCTGGTGGGCCAGGCCCAAGAGGAGCTGGGCGAGTGGGCGGCGGCGGCTTCCGCGTACGCCCAGGCGGCGGCGCAGGCGCCCGCGGACGAACGCGAGCCCGAACGCCTGGCGTACGCGAGCTGCCTGCTCGAACTGGGCCGAGCGGGCGAGGTGCTCGCCGTCCTCGCCGAGGTCGACGAGACGGCGCTCGACGACGCGGACCGCTCCACGCTGCGGTACGTCGAAGGGCGCGCCCACCTCGACGCCGGCAACCCGAACCGCGCGCTCGGCCTCTTCCTGGAGGCGCGCACGCTCGATCCGGAAGCGGAGCCCAGCTTCTCGCTGGCGTACGCGACGGGCCAAGCGCTCTTCGCCCTGCAGCGCTACGAGGCGGCGGTCGCCGCTCTCGGCGAGGCGATCGAGGTCGCGCCCACGGATCACCGTGCCTTCGCCCAGCACGAGGCGGCGGTGGCGTTGCTCGAATCCGACCGGTTCGACGAGGCCGAGGCGTTGTTGGGCGAGGTCGTCTCGGACCCGCAGTACCCCCATCGCGCCGAGGCGCTGGCCGACTTGGCGGACGTGCGCCTCCGGATGGGCGACTTCGATCAGGCCCAAGCGCACGCGGAGCAGGCGCTGGAGCTGGGAGCGACGGCGCCGGCGTGCCTGGTGCTGGGCGGGTTGGCCTTCGAGTACTTCCATCTCGACGAGGCGGTGCGCTGGTACGAGCAGGCGCTCGCCGCCAGCCAGACCGGGGACCCGTCGTGGTTGGCGGCGCACCAGATGCTGGCCGACGTTCACGCGCAGCGGGGCGATCGGGCCGCAGAGCGCGTGCTGCGCCATGCGACGGCCGCGCTCGAGCACACCGAGACCGGCAGCGAGTGGCGCATCCCCCTCGAGCGTCACGTCCTGTGGGCGCGCAGCCTGCTCGGCGGCCACGACCGGGTGCTGAACTGATGCCCCCTCACGATCGACGGCGCTGAGCCGTGGAAGGGCTGAGGCTGGCGGCCGCCCTCGCGCCGCTCCAGGCGGTCGTGCCCGCGGCGCGGCTGCCGTGGCGGTTCGCCGACGCGGCCACGTTCGTGCTGCCGCTCGTGCCCCGCGGCGCGCTCTGGATCGATCTGCGGCTGCCGTCGCCGCGGCTGGCGTGGCGTGACGACGCGCCTCCGCCCGGCGGTCCGTTCACCCCGTTCCAGGCGTCGCTGGCCGCCCGCGCGGTCGGCCCGCTCCTCGCCGCCGATCAGGCGGCCCTCGATCGGCGGGTCACGCTCCGCTTCGGGTCGGAGGAGGGCTTCGTGCCGGCCGAGGCGGTCGACCTCGAGGTCGAGCTCACCGGCCGCCACGCCAACGCGGTGCTGGTCGACGGCGAGAAGCGGGTGCTGGCCGCCTGGCGGGACGTCGGCGCCGATGTGAACCGGTACCGTCAGGTCCGTCCGGGCCTCACGTACGTGCCGCCGCCGCCGTACCAGAAGCTCGACCCACGGAGCGCCGACCACGAGGTCCTGGCGACCGCCCTTCGCGGCCGCAAGCTCACCCAAGCCCACAAGGTCATCGACGGCATCGGACCGAGCGGCACCCGCCACTGGGCGACGCTGGCCGACGTCGATCCCGACACCACGCTCGAGGGCGAGGCGTTGGCGGCCGCCCTCGAGGGCTTGACGCGGCTCGTCGCCGACCCCATGCCGGGCGAGGAGCACGTGGACCTGGTGCGGGCGCGCCGCGCCGACCGTCGGGCGGGCTGGCAGGCGCGCGCCGTCAAGGCCCTCGACGCGCGGGCGGGCCTGTTGGCGCGCCGGCTCGACGACGCGCGCCGCGCCGAAGAGGCCGAGGGCGACGCCGAACGGCTGCGATCGGAAGCGGACCTGTTGCTGGCCCACGCGCGGACGGTGCCCAAGGGCGCGGCGGAGGTCGTGCTGCCCGGCTTCGACGGGGCCGACGTGCGCCTCACGCTCGATCCGACGCTGGGCGCGGCGGCGAACGCCGAGCGGCGTTACGACGGTGCGCGGCGGCGCGACGCCCGGGCCGCGCGCGCACGGGCGCAACACGCCGCCGTCGAACGCGAAGCCGCCGACCTGGCACGCCAGCGGGTGGCGCTCGTCGACCTGCCCGACGACGAACTCCAGGCGCTGGCGGAGCGGCTCGATCCGCCGCGCGCGAAGCTCGCCAAGCGCCCCGTCGGCCTCCGGGTCGTCGGACCGCATGGGTTCGAGGTCGTCATCGGACGCAACGCCCGCGAGAACGACGCCGTCACCTTCAAGGTGGGGCGCTCGCTGGACGTGTGGCTGCACGTGCAAGGCGCCACCGGGGCGCACGTCATCGTGCGCAGCGGTGGCCGCGAGCTCCCCGCCGACACGCTGCGCTTCGCCGCCGAGCTGGCGGCCGGCCACGCCGAGGTCGGCCACGAGGACACGGTGCTGGTCGACCACACGCTCCGCAAACACGTCTGGAAGGTCAAGGGCATGCCGGCGGGGGCCGTCCACTACGCGCACCAGCGCACGCTGGCGGTGCAGCCGCGGCGCCGCTCCGAGGTCGACCGGGTCGACCCCACGTCCTCGGCCTGAGGGGGTGGTGCTGGTCGGGGACGGCTAGCGAAGGGGCCGCCCGGGTGGTGCCCTCGGGCGCGTGCCCTGCCGGGCTCGCATCGTTCCGGCCCGGGGGTAGACTCGTCGACATGGCTCAGACCGCTGCGCGCGTGTCCGCCGGCACCGCGATCGGCCTCTCGGGCCTCCTCGTCGCCGTCCACGCCACCAACGACGCTTTCTCTTCGATGCTGGCCGCGCTGCTACCGACGCTCCAGCTGCGTTTCGGCCTCACCGAGACGGCCTTGGCGTTGCTCGTCGCCACCCTGTCGTTCAGTTCCTCGGTCACCCAGCCGCTGTTCGGCGGCGTGGCCGACCGCTACGGGCGGCGGCTGCTGGCCGCGGGTGGCGTGGCGACGTCGTCGATCCTGCTCAGCCTCATCGCCGTCGCGCCGTCACCGCTCTGGTTGTTCGCGCTGCTGCTCGTGGGCGGACTCGGGTCCGCCGCCTTCCACCCGGCCGGGACGGGCCTCGCCCGCGGCTTGGGCGCGGGCCGGAAGGGCCTGGCCGTCAGCGTGTTCAGCGCCGGCGGCACGCTCGGACTGGCGGTCGGTCCGCTCGTGATCGGTGCCTTGGCCATGAACGGGCGTCTCGACCTGAGCCCGTGGCTCATGCTGCCGGGGCTCGTGGGCGCGGTGGCCGTCTACGCGCTCGTGCCCGCCCACCCGCGACCGCCGCGCGCCGAACGGCCGAAGCTCTTCGACCTGTCGCTGCTCCGGGGTCCCGTGGGACTGCTGGCGCTGGCGGGCATCTTGCGCTCGATCTCGTTCGTGACCTTCGTCAACGCCGTGCCGCTGTGGCTCGTGAGCACCCGAGGCTTCGCCGCCGACGACCCGGTGGTGTTCTGGTCGCTCACCATCTTCAGCTTCAGTGCCGGCCTGGGCGGCATCGCCTCGGGGGCGGCCGAGCGTCGGGTGCCGCGGCAAGCGCTCATCACGGGCAGCATGCTGCTGGCGCTCGCGCCACTGGGGCTGCTCTTCGTGGTGGCGCCCGGGGGGCCGGCGTTCTTCGTCTGCGTCGGGCTCGCCGGCGCCCTCGTGAACGGCGGGCTGCCGCTCATGATCGTGGCCGCCCAGGACCTGGCACCGCACGCCGTGGGCGCCGCTTCGGGTCTGATGATGGGGTTCACGTGGGGTATGGCGGGCGTGCTCTACATCGGGATCGGCGCGTTGCAGGAGGCGATCGGCGTCCAGCCCGCCATCCTGATCTCGTTCCTCTCGCTCGTCCCGGGCGCTGCGATCGCGTTCGGCGTGCTCCGCCGCCACCGCAACCAGATCGACGGCGCCGACGGACGCGGCTGAGCCTCGTCCGTCGGCGCCAGGGGCGCCTCAGGCGCGGCCGGCGGACCCGAACACCTGCATGCGTTCGCTCACGAGCTCACGCATGAGGTCGCGCGCCGGTCCGAGGATCTTGCGGGGGTCGAACTCGGCGGGCTTGGCACCGAGCACCTCGCGCACCGCGACGGTGAAGGCGAGCCGCAGGTCGGTGTCGGTGTTGATCTTGGCGATGCCGTGCTGCACGGCGCGTCGCACGTCGTCCTCGTGGATGCCGATGGCGTCCTTCATGACCCCACCGGCCGCGTTCAGACGCGCCACGAGCTCCGCCGGGACACCCGAGGCGCCGTGCATGACGAGCGGCGCCGACACCCGCTGGCTGATCGCTTCGATGCGGTCGTGGTCGATGAAGGGTCGGCCCTTGCCCTTGAACGCACCGTGGCTGGTACCGATCGCGACCGCCAGGTAGTCGGCGCCCGACGCTTCCATGAACCGTTCGGCCTCGTCGGGTTTCGTGAGGATGGCGTCCGCGTCGGCGACGACGACGTGCTCCTCGACACCACCCAGACGACCGATCTCGGCCTCGACCGTCACCCCGACGGCGTGGGCGGCCTCCACCACACGGCGCGTCTCGGCGATGTTGGTGGCCTCGTCCTCGTGCGACTTGTCGATCATCACGGACGTGAAACCGAGCCTGAGCGCACGCAGGCAGCTCTCGTAGGACGATCCGTGATCGAGGTGGATGGCGACGGGGACCGTCGCCTCGAGCGCCATCCCGCGGGCGAGATCGACCAAGGGCTTGCCCCCGTACTTGAGACCCCCTTCGCTCAAGGCGATGAGGACGGGACTGCGATGGGTCTCGGCGGCCTCCAGGATGGCCTGCGTGATCTCGAGGTCGTTCGTGTTGAACGCGCCGACGCCGTAACGGCCGTCGCGCGCGGCGCGGAGGATGTCGAGTCCGGTGACCAGCGGCATGGACCGAGGTTAGCACGCGCCGCCGCGACGCCCGTCCCACACGTCGTCGGCCATCGCCATCGGGCCTCGTGGCCCGGCGCCGCACCGGGTCGTCAGCGCCGCGACCAGCGACCGTCGGCCGCCAGCGCGCGCAGGCTGGCGCGCGTCGCATCGGTCACGACCCGCACGGCGCCGCGCAGGTCCCAGTGAGCCCGATCGCGCTCGCCGACGACGTTCGAGATGGCGCGCAGTTCGGCGAAGGGGACCCCCAGACGGTGGGCGGTCTGGGCGGCCGCCGCGCCTTCCATGCTCTCGACGGACACGTCGAAACGCGCCTGCACCGCGGCGCCGAAGTGGACGTCGTGGGTGACCGCGTCGAGGGTGGCGAAGCGACCGCGGGGGAGCCCGGTGGCGTCCGCCACGGCTGCGGTCAGGGCCGCATCGGTGGGGACCGCGGCCCCGAGCGCCGCCCGCTCGCCACGCGCGGGCGCGAGCGCGAAGCCGATCGCCTCGAGGTCGGCCCACCCCTCGGGCTGGCGCAGGCCCAGGTCGAGATGACGGTCCTCATCGGCCAGCATCGCCATGCCGACGCTCAGGAAGCTGCCGACGTAGGCGCCGCCGACCCCCACCTGCAGGACGGCGAGCGGGCGGTACGCGAGGATCGCGACCGCCAAGCCCGCGGCGGTGTTGGCCTTGCCGAGACCCAACGCCTGGATGGCCACCGGCGACCCGTCCATGCCACCGACCGTGGCGCTCCCCCAGGCGCTGGGGGCGGGTCGTGGACCTTCGAGGGTTGCCACCACGCCGGCCAGCTCCAGCTCGGTCGCACCGATCACCAGGAGGTCGACGTCGACGCCGCTCCCGCCGGCCGCCGCCGCGGACGGGGTCACGCGGCGGCCGGGGCCTCGAGACCGAGGAGCGCCTTCACGTACGCGGCCGCGTCGTACGGTTGCAGGTCGTCGGCCGCTTCGCCGACGCCCACGAACTTGATCGGCACGCCGAGTTCGCGCGCGATGGGGAGCAGGATGCCGCCCTTGCCGGTGCCGTCGAGCTTGGTCACGACGATGCCGGTGAGCTCGACCGCGTCGTGGAAGCGGCGCGCCTGCTCCAGGCCGTTCTGGCCCGTCACCGCGTCCAGCACGAGCCAGGTCTCACCGGGCTCGCCCGGGTCGGCCTTGTCGATCACGCGCTTGACCTTCTTCAGCTCTTCCATCAGGTTGTGCTTGGTGTGCAAGCGGCCGGCGGTGTCGACGATGAGCAGGTCGGCGCCGTCGGCATGCCGTTGCCGTGCGCCCTCGAAGGCCACCGAGGCTGGATCGCTGCCGTCGGGACCCGTCGTCGTCGGGATGTTCAGCCGTTCGCCCCAGACCGCCAGCTGGGCGCTACCCGCGGCGCGGAACGTATCGCCGGCAGCGAACCGGACGCGCTGGCCGTAGCGCTGGTAGTAGCGGCCCAACTTGGCGATCGTGGTGGTCTTGCCGACACCATTGACGCCGACGACCACCAGGACCTTGCCGCGCAGCTCGACCATCGAGCGCGACACGTCGAGGTCGAACCCCACCCGACGCAACTTCTGGCGCATGCGGTTGCCCTCGAGCTGCTCGAGCAGCGACTCTTCGAGGGCCTCGCGGAAGGTGGCGCCGCGCTCGCGCTTCGCCTTCGCCTCGGCGACGACCTCGCGGGCGATGCGCGCGCCGGTGTCGGCGCCGACGAGCGCGAACTCCAGGTCGTCCCAGTCCATCTCCCAATCGTCGCCCCGGCGCACGACACCGTGCGTAACCATGTCGCGCGTCTTGGCCAACCCCTGTTTGAGCCGATCGAACCAGGCCACGTCAGCCTCGCTCGGCGGTCAGGGGCGGCCGCTTCTTGCCTTTGGCCGCCTCCGCCGCCTTGGCGGCCGCTTCGGCCTCGGCCTTCAGCCGCTCGGGGTCGTCGTCGGGCAGTCCCTCCTGGATCGCTTGCAGCGCGTGGCCCAGCCGCTCCAGCGTCCGGTGGCGGCCGAGGATGGCCACCAGGTCGACGACGCTCGGCGCCTGCGCCGTTCCCGTCAAGGCCACCCGGAGGGGCATCAAGACCTCGCCGAGCCGGACCGACTGACGCTGGACGTAATCGTGGAGCAGGTCGTCGATGGCGTCGTCGTCGAAGAACTCGAGCCGCGAGAACTCGCGCTCCAGGTCCTCCAGGAAGGCTTGCCCGGCGGCCAAACGGCGGCGGGCGTCGACGTCGTAGGCGAGACGGTCGGCGAAGAAGTAACCGGCTTGGTCCGCCAGCTCGCGCAGCGTCTCGGCGCGGGGGCGCAACACGTCCACGACGTCGAGCAGGTACTCGGCGTCGTCCCACTCGAAGCCACGCTCCTGGAGCCAAGGCGTGACGCGCTCGGCCACGGCCTCGAGCGGCAGCACCTCGCGCAGGTAGCGCGCGTTGAGATGCCGCAGCCGTTTGAGGTCGAACACCGGTCCACCGAGCGAGACCCGGGTGAGGTCGAAGGCGTCCACCATCTCGGCGAGCGAGAAGACGTCGCGCCCGTCGGGCATGCTCCAACCCATGGTGCCCAGGAAGTTGAGGAGCGCTTCGGGCAGGATGCCTTGGGCGCGGTACGAGTCGACGCTCGTGTCCATCTTGCGCTTGGAGATCTTGGTCTTGTTCGCGTCCGGGTTGCGCAAGAGCGGAAGATGCGCGAACACGGGTCGTTCCCATCCGAGGGCCTCGTACAGCAGCACGTGCAGCGGCGTGGACGTCACCCACTCCTCGGCCCGCACCACGTGGGTGACGCCCATGTGGTGGTCGTCGACGACGTTGGCGAGGTGGTACGTCGGGTAGCCGTCGCTCTTGAGCAAGACGGCGTCGCGGATCTCGCTGTTGGCGATGGTGACGTCACCCCGGAGCACGTCGTGGAACGCGGTGCTGCCTGCGTCGGGGGTGATCAGACGCACCACGTGAGGCTCGCCGGCCGCCGCCCGGCGCGCCTGCTCGTCGGCCGGCAGCGAGCGGCCGCGACCGTCGTAGCCGGGCTCGAGACCGCGTTGCTTGTGCTCCAGGCGCATCGCCTCGAGCTCTTCGCTCGTCTCGAAGGCCCGGTAGGCCTTGCCCGCCGCCACGAGTCGGTCGGACTCGGCGCGGTACAGGTCCAGCCGTTCGCTCTGGCGGTAGGGGCCGTGCGGACCCCCCGCCACGGGCCCCTCGTCGGGCTCGAGGCCGAGCCAGCGCAGCATCTCGAGGATGCGGGTCTCGGCCTCGGGTTGGTAGCGTGCACGATCCGTGTCCTCGATGCGTAGTACGAACCGGCCGCCGTGCTGGCGCGCGAGCGCGTAGTTGAACAAGCCCACGTACGCGGTGCCGACGTGGGGGTCACCGGTGGGCGATGGGGCGATTCGGGTGACGACGGCCATGGAAACGCCTCCTTGAGGGGGCATGGTACCGCGGCGTTTCGGCCGCGACGACGCCGTCTGGACGACGCCGTGGGGTCGGTGCGTGGACCTCAGGTCAGCGCAGCACGCACCAAGGTGAGGAGTGCCACGGCCCACAGGTACGGCGAGAAGACTCGGAATCGGCCGCGCCGGAGCACCGCGAACAGCACGACGAGCGCAGCGTAGCCGACGACGAACGATGCCGCGGTCATGCCGAGGAGAGGTCCCCAGTCGAGATCGGCGTCGCGCATCTCGCCGAAGCCGAGGACGGCCACCCCGGCCGAGACCACCAAATACAGCAGGAACGAGAGCCGGGGCGCCAGGTCGGCCGACGCACCGCGCGCCAGCAAGGTGGCGATGGTGGCGCCCGAGCGCGAGATGCCGGGGATCACCGCCACCCCCTGGGCCACGCCGGCAAGGAGCGCGTCGGCGAAGGTCAGGTCGTGCACCGTCGCCTTGGGACCGCTCCGGGGGACCAACCACAGCACGACACCGGTGACCGCCAGGGCGATCGAGACCGGTACCACCGAGTTGAGGTCTTCGAACACCGGGCGGATGGTGAGGCCGATCGCCATCGTGGGGACGCTGCCGGCCAGGACCAGCATCGACCAGCGCCACCCTTCGCTCCGGCGGCCCTCGGCCGAGCGCAACCCGGCCACGAAGCCGGCCAGCGCGACGCCGACGTCGCGGCGGAGGTACACGAGCACGGCCAGCAAGGTGCCCGTGTTCGTGGCGTAAGCCACGAACAGTGGCAGCGCTTCACCCCATCCGAGCCAGGCGTTGGCGAGCACCAGGTGGCCCGAGCTCGACACGGGCAAGAACTCGGTGAGGCCCTGGACGATGCCGAGGGTGATGGCTTGGAGGAGGTCCACCTATGGCTCCGTGGTGCCGCGGTCGCGGGCGGTGTGTCGGTTCCAGCGTCGCGGCCCGGGACCTGGAGGTCACCGGGCCGCAGGGATGGCGTCGGGCAGGCGCCGTCTTCGACGTGGGTCGTCTTCGACGTTGGTCGTCTTCGACGTGGGTCGTCTTCGACGTGGGTCGCCTAGGGCAGGGTCGAGCGGGCGGCGCGGATCAGCGCTTGCTGAACTGCGGGGCCCGGCGCGCCTTGCGGAGGCCGTACTTCTTGCTCTCGACGACGCGCGCGTCGCGCGTCAGGTACCCACCGGACTTGAGCGCCGGACGGAAGCTCGGGTCGATCTTGAGCAACGCGCGGGCGACGCCCAGGCGGATGGCGTCGGCCTGGCCGCTGGGGCCACCACCGGCGACGGTGATGAGCGCATCGTAGCGACCGGCGGTGTTGGTGGCCTTGAGCGGTTCGAGCGCTTGCACGCCGACCAGGATCCCGCGGAAGTACTCCTGGAACTCCTTGCCGTTGACCGTGATGCGGCCCTGGCCCGGGCGGAGGAAGACGCGTGCGACGGCGGCCTTGCGGCGGCCCGTGCCGTAGAACTGTTCCATCAACGGATCTCCAAGGGGGTGGGCTGTTGCGCGGCGTGGGGGTGGGCCTCGCCGGCGTACACCTTGAGGCGGCGGATGAGCTTGCGGCCGAGGCGGTTCTTCGGCAGCATGCCCCACACCGCGTGCTCGAGCACGCGCGTGGGGTGCTTGTCGAGCATCACGCGGGCCGTGGTGGTCTTGAGACCGCCTTGGTACCCGGTGTAGCGGGTGTAGAGCTTCTGATCGAGCTTGCGGCCGGTGAAGACGACCTTCTCGGCGTTGACGACGACGATGAAGTCACCGCCGGGCTGGTTGGGGGTGTACTCGGGCTTGTGCTTGCCTTTGAGCACGCTGGCCAGTTGCGTGGCGAGTCGCCCGACGGTCTGACCCGCGGCGTCGACGATGACCCAACTCGGCGTGGGCTCCTTGGGAAAGTACGTGCTCATGCGTTGCGCACCTCTCAGATCCGCTCCATGGAACGGGGCCCGCTCCACGGAGCGGGGCGCGGCCGGGTGATCGGGGGTGGCGGGGAGACTCGCCAGGGCCGACGCGCGCGAAACCAAACGCGATGGTAGCACGAGCCGGCGCGCTCACACAACCGGCGACGACGTCCGACCCGGACGGTGTCCTCGGCTCACGCGCCCGGGGCGTCGTCGCCGAGCTGCTGGATCTCCTCGACGAAGCGATCGACCGAATCGAAGTCGCGGTAGACCGACAGGAAGCGGATGTACGCCACGTCGTCGAGCGACCGCAGGAACTTGAGGGTCCGCAAGCCGATCTCCTCGGACGCGACCTCGGGTACCTGCACCTCGTCCTCGAAGCCGTACGCGAACTCACGCAACTGCTTCTCGGTGATCGGACGCTTGTTGCACGCGATGCGGAGCTTGTCGAGGAGCTTGTCCGGGTTGAACGCCTCCATGCGCCCCGAGCGCTTGCGCACCATGAGCGCCTCGAACTGGGCCCGTTCGTAAGTGGTGAAGCGCCGATGGCACACGGCACACTCGCGTCGCCGCCGGATCGAGGCGCCCTCATCCGAGGGCCGGGAGTTCACCACCCGTGTGT
Organism: uncultured Trueperaceae bacterium; assembly: GCA_963839375.1. Taxonomy (GTDB): domain Bacteria; phylum Deinococcota; class Deinococci; order Deinococcales; family Trueperaceae; genus JAABTL01. The sequence continues at coordinate 43,150 of CAWIUY010000033.1, forward strand.
CGGACGCCGAGCAGTACGGGCACTTCACGGCTCGGTCCCGAGGGCGGCGCTCTCCGCGATCGCCCATCGGTGCAACGCCGCCTCGGCGGTCTCCAACGACGCGTCGTCGAGCTGGTCGTCGGTCATGACGTCCTCGAGGTCGTCACCGGCGTAGGCCGGTTCCTCGGGTTCGTCGTCCTGGCGCACGCTGTCGTCGAGCGCGGCCTGGACCTCGGGCAACAGCGCCTCCACCACACGTGGCGGGGGTGGCAGCCGCACGGCGACCTCGGTGCCGTGGACGCCGATCGCGGCGCGACCGCCGAGCAGGCGGACCGCCTGCACCAGCGCGACGTCGTGGCGCGGGTCTGCGGCCGGTCGCGAGGGCACCACGACGTTCACGCGCAGGCCGACGGCGGGCACCTCGCCCGGCCCTTCGTCGTGGTCGGGGCCTAGGGGGTCGGGTGCGGGGAACGCGGCCGCCAGGCGGGCCAACGCACCACCCACGGCGGCCAAGTGCGGTCGGCCCGGCCGTGGCGGCGGGGCGACCAGCACCACCCAGCCGTCGGGTGCGGCGCGCTGCGTGGCGCGCAGGACGAGCACGCTGCTCTTGATCACCTCGTCGAGCAACTCGGCCAGTTCGGTCTCGGCCAGGCGTTCGAAGGGCGTCACGCTGTCGTGGGCGACCACGTGCACCACGCCGCTGAGCGCCCCGAAGATCTCGAGCACCTTGCGGAAGGCGCTGGCCACGTCGAGCGCCGACGTCGGGTCGGCTTGGAGCGGGATGGCTTGCCCCCCGAGCTCCTCGACCTCCGCCGCCGTCCGCGCCGCGAGGTCGACGTCGCGGTCGGCGCACACGACGTCGTAGCCGGCCTGGCCGTACCCGAGGGCGACGGCACGACCGAACCCCTGACCCACGTGTGTGACCAACACGACCTTCGCCGGCTCCATGGCGGCATGATACGACGCGACTCGTGTGAAACGGTGCGTGGCGACCGCGCCGGCTCCGACGTCGCGGCTGGTCGTAGCCAGCCCCCCGGCCTGCGTGTCGAGGCGGCCACACCCGTTCCCGTCGCCGACCCCGACGCCGTGCGCCTGAGGTACCATGCCCGCCGGGTCGTGGAGACCCGATCCGAGGAGGACCGATGGCCCTGGAGCGCTGGTTCCGACGGCAACGACCGACGCGCGGTGAGGACGACCCGAGCCCCGCCGGTCTGTGGCTCAAGTGCCCGTCGTGCCAGGCGCAGCTCTACCGCAAGGACCTCGTGGCCCACCTCTACGTCTGCAAGGAGTGCGGCTTCCACGAGCGCATGCCGGTCGAGGCCCGCGTCGCGATGCTGGCCGACGACGACACGTTCGAGGTCTGGTCGGGTGACGTCGCCCCGGTCGACTCGCTCGGGTTCGTCGACGTCGAGTCCTACGGTGAGCGGCTCGTGGCCATGCAGAAGAAGACGGGCCGGTTGGACGCGATCGTCACGGGCGCCGCCCAGCTCGACGGCGAGAGCGTGGCGCTCGCGGTGATGGATTTCCGCTTCTTGGGGGGCTCGATGGGCGCGGTGGTGGGGGAGGAGATCGCGCGGGCGGCGGAGCGCGCGGCCGACGAGTCGCGCGCCTTCGTCCTCGTGGCTGCCTCGGGCGGTGCCCGCATGCAAGAGGGCGCGCAGTCGTTGATGCAGATGGCCAAGACGACCGTGGCGCTCGAAGCGTTGGCCGAGCGACGCTTGCCCTACGTGAGCGTGCTCACCGATCCCACCACGGGTGGCGTCACGGCGTCGTTCGCCACCTTGGGCGACGTGATCGTGGCCGAGCCGGGCGCGTTGATCTGTTTCGCCGGTCCGCGGGTGATCCAGCAGACGATCAAACAGGACCTGCCTGCCGGCTTCCAGCGCGCCGAGTTCCTGCTGCTGAAGGGCATGGTCGACGACGTGGTGCCACGGGCGGCTCTCAAGGCCCGGGTCGCCAGCTACGTGCGGCTCCTGCGCGCGGGTCTGCCCGACGATCGGGAGGCGTGAGCGTGGCGCTGCCGTTCGAGAAGCCCATCGAGGACCTCGAGGTCAAGGTCCGCGAGATGCGCGACTACGCGGCCGAGCAGGACGTCGACCTCACCGAGGAGGTCGCCCTGCTCGAGTCGCGGCTCGAACGGCTCAAGCGCGAGACGTTCGCCCAACTGACGCGCTGGCAGCGCGTGCTGGTCGCTCGCGCCGCCGGCCGGCCGACGGCGCTCGACCACCTGGCCGGGTTGGTCGAGGGCTTCGTCGAACTGCACGGCGACCGGACGCTCGGTGACGACCCCGCCATCGTCGGTGGCCTGGGGCGCGTCGGCGGCCACGGCGTGCTGGTGTTGGCGCAGCAGAAGGGGCGCGACACCAAGGAGAACATCCACCGGAACTTCGGCATGGCCCATCCGAGCGGCTACCGCAAGGCGATGCGGCTCATGGACCTGGCCGACCGCTTCCGACTGCCGGTGATCGCCTTGATCGACACGCCCGGCGCCTACCCCGGCATCGCGGCCGAGGAGCAGGGCCAGGCCTGGGTCATCGCCGAGAGCATCCGCAAGATGAGCCGCCTGCGCGTGCCCGCCATCGCGGTCGTGGTCGGCGAGGGGGGTTCGGGTGGGGCCCTCGCGATCGGGGTGGCCAACCGCGTTTTGATCCTCGAGAACGCCGTCTACAGCGTCATCAGCCCCGAATCGTGCGCCGCCATCCGCTGGCGCGACGCGGCCGAGGCCCCCAAGGCGGCCGACGCCCTGCGCCTCACGGCCCCCGACCTGCTCGAACAGGGGGTCGTGGACGAGGTGATCGCCGAACCCTTGGGTGGCGCGCACAAGGACCCGCAGGCGGCCGTTCACGCGACGGCGGTCGCCATCCGGGCTGCCTTGGCGGAGCTGGTCACGCTCAGCGCCAGCGAGTTGCTCGAGCAGCGGCGTGCGCGTTTCCGTCAGATGGGGCGCACGGTGCCCGCGACCGCCTGACGCAAGCGTTTGAGGCCGGACGCCGCGCCGCCGCCGGCACCGAACACCGCGCTGCCTGCCACCAGCACGTCGGCTCCAGCCGCGATCGCGCCTGGCGCCGTGGCCGGGTCGATCCCACCGTCGACCTGGAGGTGGGCGGACGAACCCTGGTCGTCGAGCCAGCCCCGGACGGTGCGCAGTCGTCGCTCGACGGCATGCAGGTAGCGTTGACCCCCGAAGCCCGGGTCGACCGACATCAGCAGCACCAGGTCGACGTCCTCGAGCACGGGCTCGACCGCCGTCAACGGGGTGCCCGGGTTCACCGCCAGACCGGCCCTCAGGCCGCGGTCGCGCACGGCTGCGAGCGCCCGGTGGACGTGCGGCGTGGCCTCGACGTGCAGCGTGATCCCATCCGCGCCAGCGTCGGCGTAGGCGTCGATCCAGCGTTCCGGTGCCTCGATCATGAGGTGGACGTCGAGGAACGTCCGCGTCACCGCGCGCACGGCCGCGACCACACCCGCGCCGAACGTCAGGTTCGGCACGAAGTGCCCGTCCATCACGTCCACGTGGAGCCAGTCCGCGCCAGCGGCGTCGACCTCGGCGACGGCCTCGGCCAGGCGAGCGAGGTCGGCGGCGAGCAGGGACGGGGCGATCCGCACGTCGTTCACGATCGGAGCGTAGCACCGCGCTTGTGATGGGGCAGGTCATGCCGTAGGCTTCGGCCACCCCGAGGAGGAGCCCATGAACGAGTACGCCCATCCCGAGACGCTCGTCGACACCGCGTGGGTCGAAGCACACGGCCAGGACGCCGACGTGCGCCTGGTGGAGGTCGACGAGGACGTGCTGCTCTACGCCCAGGGTCACGTGCCGGGAGCCGTGAAGCTGGATTGGCACACCGAGCTCCAACGCCCCGACGTCCGCGACTTCATCGACGCCGACGGTTTCTCGGCGCTGATGGCGAGCAAGGGGATCGCCAACGACACGCGCGTCGTGCTGTACGGCGACAAATCGAACTGGTGGGCGGCCTACGCTTTCTGGTTCTTCAAGTACAACGGCCACGTCGACGTACGGCTCATGAACGGCGGCCGGCAGAAGTGGGTGGCGGAGGGCCGTCCTCTGACGACCGAGCGCCCCGACGTCGCCCGCACCAGCTACCAGGTGCCGTACCGCGACGCCTCGATCCGCGCCTTCGCTGCCGACGTGATGCACCACGTGCTGAAGGTGAAGGACGGCTTGGGGGCGCTCGTCGACGTGCGCAGCCCGGCCGAGTACAGCGGCGAGAAGCTGCACATGCCCGAGTACCCGCAAGAGGGCGCCCTGCGCGGCGGTCACGTCCCCGGCGCGGTCAGTGTCCCATGGGCGCAGGCCGTGCGCGAGGACGGGACCTTCCAGCCCGCCCCGGTCCTGCACGACCTCTATGCGTCGGTGGGCGTGACGAGCGACAAGGACGTCGTCGCCTACTGCCGCATCGCCGAGCGCAGCAGCCATACCTGGTTCGTCCTCAAGTACCTGCTCGGCTTCCCACGCGTGCGCAACTACGACGGGTCGTGGACGGAATGGGGCAACCTGGTCGGCGCGCCGATCGAGCAGGGGGCCTGAGCCGCCGGAACCAAGGCCCCCCGGTCCGTTCGTTCAGGCGACGGCGAGGGTTCCCTCGCTGACCGCGACGATCGCGGCCTCGAGCAGCGTGAGGCCCTCCTCGAGCTCCTCGTCGCTGAGACGCAGGGGGGGCAACAAGCGGATGACGTTGCCGTACGTCCCGGTGGGCAGCAAGATGAGGCCGCTGTCGCGCGCATGGCCGACGATCGCTTCGACCGTCTGCGGGTCGGGCGTCTTGTTCTCGTCGCGGACGAACTCGAGACCGATCATGGCGCCGGGACCGCGGACGTCGCCGAGGCCGGGCACACGCCGCTGCAGCGCGTGCATGCGCGCGCTGATCGCTTCGCCGATCGCACGTGACCGTGCCAGCAGACCCTCGTCCTCGATCACACCGATCGTGGCGAGCGCGGCGGCGCAGCCGGTGGGGTTGCCACCGAACGTGCTGCCGAGCATCCCCGGTTCGATGCGGTCCATGACCTCGGCCTTGCCCACGACCGCCGAGAGCGGGAAGCCGCTCGAGAGCGCCTTGGCGGTGCAGACCAGGTCCGGCTCCAAGCCGAACCGGTCGACGGCCCACCACTGGCCGGTGCGTCCCATCCCGGACTGGACCTCGTCGTCGATCCACAGCGCGCCGATGCGGTCGGCGTACGCGCGCAGACCCCGCAGGTAACGTTCGGGCACGGGGATGAACCCGCCTTCGCCCGCCACCGGCTCGATCAGGAAGGCGGCGACCTCGCTCTCGCCGATCGTCGTCTTGACCTGGTCGATGAGCTGGGCCAGGTACGCGTCGGCCACCGCGTCCTCGTCGGTCAGGCCGAAGGGGTTGCGATAGACGTAGGGGAACGCGGCCCGGTAGACCTCGGCGGCGCGCGGCGCGAAACCGGCCTTGTAGGGGTTCGCCTTGCCGGTCAGCGACAGGGCCATGTGGGTGCGGCCGTGGAACGCGTGCGTGAAGGCGACGATGCCCTGACGGCCGGTGGCCACGCGAGCGATCTTGACGGCGTTCTCGACGGCTTCGGCCCCCGAGTTGACCAGGAAGGTCTTCTTGGGCGACGGACCGGGCGCGATGCGCCCGAGCGCTTCCGCCACCTCGATGTAGGTCTCGTGCATCCCCACCGCGAAACAGAGGTGCTGGAACTCGGCCGACTGGCGCCGGACCGCCTCCAGGACCTTCGGATGCGAGTGGCCGACGTTCATCACGGCGATGCCGACCGACCAGTCGAGGTAGCGCTTGCCGTCCGCGTCCCACACGTAGCTGCCCTCGGCCCGTTGCGGGTAGAAGGGGTGGACCGAGTAGGCGGCGCGAGCGACCGCGTCGTGCCGGCGGCGGGCGAGTTCGGGGCTCTTCATGGGACCTCCTGACCCGCTTCCGGACCGACGGTCTCTGGCGCTGCGGGCTTGCGTTCCTTTCGAGTATGAGGCCTCGCGCCATCGAAACGCAAGCGTCGGACGACGTCGGGCGACGCACGGTGACGGTGCCCGTGGGAGCCGAACGGGTGGCGCCCACCGCGAACCCCGACCGGCGGTGGCGGTCGGAGTCGGGTGGACCAGGACGGCCGCCCGAGCGTCGGGCGGTACGCTGGGCGGGTGCCGCATGCCCCGTTCGTCGTGCCCGCCTTCGTCCCGGCCGCACCCGAGGTGGGGGGCGGGATGGGGCAGGGGGCCGTCGCGGTGGTCGCGGCCACCGCTGCCGACGAGGCGCGCGCCGGCGCCTGGGCCGCCCGGATGCAGGTGCCGCTCTTGCCGCGCTCCGCCTGGGAGGGCGGTGCCGGTGGCGCGGTCGTCGTGTGGGTGGACGAGGACGGCCTGGCGCTGCGTGGCCCGGCCGCAGCGGGTGCCGCCCCGGTACGACCCGAACCGCCCCGCACGCGGCCCGGCGGCCGTGAGCCGTTGCTCCGCGCCGTCGGCGCCTGGCCGGACATCATCGACGCCACCGCTGGGTGGGCGGGCGATGCCGGTGTGCTCGCCGCGGCCGGGCGGCGGGTGCGCATGATCGAGCGCCAGCCCGTCTTGGCTGCGCTGCTCGCGGACGCGCTCGAGCGCTGGCGCGCCGCTGCGCTCCCCGCGGCCGATCGACTCGAGCTGCTCGTGGGCGACGCCCTCACGCTGCTCCCGAACGCTTCCGCCGACGTGGTGCTGCTCGATCCGATGTACCCCGAGCGGGGCAAGCGCGCCCGCAAGGGCGAAGGGCTGCATCTGGCCCGCGCCCTCGTCGGCGGCGACGTCGATCAAGCGGCGCTGCTCGACGTGGCCCGGAGCGCCGCCCGCCGCCGTGTCGTGGTCAAGCGGCCTCGGCAGGCGCCCCCCCTCGCGGGTCTACCACCGAGCGGCGCGTTCGTCGGCCGCACCACCCGTTTCGACATCTACCCCCCACAGGAGGCTCGCACATGACCCCATCTCCCACCGCTCCCGCCGTCCGCCGCGTCGCCGTGCTCGGCGCCGGCACCATGGGCAGCGGCATCGCTGCGCTGCTGGCCGAGCACGGCTTCACGGTGCGCGTCGCCGATCCAGACCCAGAGGCGCGTGAGCGTGCCCTCGGCCGCGTCGCCAAGCGCGCGCCGGACGCCGACGTCGCCGCCGTGGCCGAGATCGAGGAGGCCGTCGCGGACGCCGACCTGGTGATCGAAGCGGCGCCCGAGTCGCTGGCCCTGAAGCAGGATCTGTTCCGACGGGTCGACGCGGCGGCGCCGGCGCACGCCGTGTTGGCGACGAACACGAGTCAACTCTCGGTCACCGCCCTCGCCGCCACCACGAGCCGACCGACGCTCGTCGCCGGCATGCACTGGTTCAACCCGCCCGAACGCATGCGTCTCGTCGAGACCGTGCGCGGTCTGGCCAGCAGCGACGCCACCATGGCGGTCGTCCGCCAGGTCGCCGAAGCGTGTGGCAAGACGGTCGTCGAGGTGGCCGATCGCCAAGGCTTCGTCACGACGCGGGTCCTGGCGGCCACGCTCGTCGAGGCCATGCGGATGCACGAGGAGGGCGTGGCCTCGGCCGCCGACGTCGACGCCGCCGTCAAGCTCGGACTCAACCACCCGATGGGGCCGCTCGAGCTGGCCGACTACGTGGGCCTCGACGTCATGCTCGCCATCGCCGACTCCCTCACCGCAGCGCTCGGTGAACGCTTCCGGCCGCCCCAAGGGCTGCGCAAGCGCGTCGAAGCCGGCTTCCTCGGGCGCAAGAGCGGTCGCGGCTACCACGTCTACCCCCCGCGCGAGGGCTGAGGACCCCTCGTCGGCCGCACGGCGGACGGCCCGCCGCCCCTCATGACGGAAGCGCCCCGGTGGGTACCGGGGCGCTTCCGATCGTGGCTGGCCCTCAGGGATTCGAACCCCGACCGACTGGACCAAAACCAGTTGTCCTGCCATTAGACGAAGGGCCATCGCGAACGATCCGTCGTGCGCGACGCGGGCCATGATACGGAGACGGCCCGCTATCCGTCAACGTGTGCTTGAGTCCGGAGCGAAAGGCGCTCCGGACTCAGGTGTGGGGCGCGAAGGGTGGGGGTCGAGGGCGCTCCGGGCGCCCTCGTGGCGCGTTCTCGGGACGCACCATGAACGAGAACCGGACCCGTGGTGGGTCCGGTTCTGCGCGTTGGCTGGCCCTCAGGGATTCGAACCCCGACCGAGCGGACCAGAACCGCTTGTCCTGCCGTTAGACGAAGGGCCAACGCCTGCACCCATCAGGCTAGCCGGAGCGGGCGGCTCAGGTCAAGGCACATGGACACCGGCGCGTTCGCCCCGCTCTGCTTGAGTTCTGTTAAGGATGGCTCGCTCGTGAGGTAAGAGAAGGGGGTTCCAGTCCTGCTAGGGAAGGGGAACCCCCCAGTGAGAATACGCGGTCTACCCAGCTCATTCCACACCGCCGCCGCACACGCCAAGAGCGACGTGTCCGACGACGCCCGCGCTCGGGCGTCGATGGTCGCCTGGATCGACGAACGCCGCCGACGCGGCGCCACCCGCAACGACGCCTGCCGCATCCTCGGCATCAGCACCCGCACCTACAACCGCTGGCGCGCCACCCTCAAACGACACGGCATCCGCGCCCTCACCAACCGCACCACCACCCGCCGACGCCGCGACCCCTGGAAACGCCGCGAAGTCCGCGAAGCCGTCGAACGCCTCCGCACCCAACACCCCTGCGGCAAAGAGAAACTCGCCATCCTGCTCGCCCGCGAAGGCATCCGCGTCAGCGCCAGCACCGTCGGACGCGTCCTCACCGAGCTCCTCAACCGCGGCCGCATCCACCGCATCGGCTGGACCCCCACACGCCGCTGGCGCACCCAACGACCCCGCGCGCACGCCCGCCGCCAACGCCCCTTCGAACGCGCCAAGCAACCCGGCGAACTCATCCAGATCGACACCCTCGTCGAGAACAGCCTCCACGAAACCCGCTACCACTTCAGCGCCATCGACCCCACCCGCAAGTACGCCCACGCCCGCCTCTACCACCGCGCCACCAGCCGCTCCGCCGAACGCTTCCTACGCGAGTGCCTCGAACGCTGGCCCGACCCCATCCGCAGCATCCAAGTCGACAACGGCAGCGAGTTCCGCGGCGACTTCGAACGCGCCTGCGCCGACCTCAACCTCGAACTCGTCACCATCGCTCCCCGACGCCCCCAACGCAACGGCTGCGTCGAACGACTCCAACGCACCTTCCGCGACGAACACTACGCCTACGAACCCCCACACCTCGGCCTCGACAGCGCCAACGACCACCTCGACACCTACCTCACCTTCTACAACCACCACCGCCCCCACCACAGCCTCGGCATGCAAACCCCCATGACGTACACTCCAACCAGGAACCCCAAAACGAGCCAAACGAGCTGAACGTATACACGCTCTGGACGGCCGCCCAGGGGGCGTGATAACCTCCCTGGGCTCCGGCGGCGACGGACGCCGCCCGCAACATGGAGAGGTGCCGGAGTGGTTGAACGGGACGGTCTCGAAAACCGTTGTATCGCTATGCGGTACCGTGGGTTCGAATCCCACCCTCTCCGCCAGATGTCGCCCGGACCCTCGCGGTCCGGGCGTGTTCATGGAGGTCGACGCCCATGCCCGTGACGATCGTGGAGCATCCGCTCGTACAGCACAAGCTGTCCGTCCTGCGCGACCGCACCACCAGCGTGCGCGACTTCCGAGCGCTGTGCAGCGAGATCAGCATGCTCATGGCTTTCGAGGCGATGCGCGACCTCCCGCTCGAGGAGGTCACCGTCGAGACACCGGTCGCGACGGCTCGCGTGCGGCGGCTGGCAGGGAAGAAGCTGGCGCTCGTGGCCATCCTGCGCGCCGGGTTGATCATGGCGGACGGGATCCTCGGCCTCGTCCCCGGCGCGAGGATCGGTCACGTCGGCCTGTACCGCGACGAGGCCACGCTCGAGCCGGTGCAGTACTTCGTCAAGCTGCCGAGCGACGTCTCTGAACGTCACGTCTTCGTGCTCGATCCGATGTTGGCCACCGGCGGCTCCGCGGTCGCCGCCCTGAAGCTGCTGGCCGAGCGCGAGGTGGCCTCGCCGCGGCTGCTGTGCATCCTCGCCGCGCCCGAAGGCGTGGCCGCCGTCCAAGCAGCGTTCCCCGACGTCGAGATCATCTTGGCCGGTCTCGACGAGCGGCTCGACGAGCGCGGTTTCATCATCCCCGGGCTCGGCGACGCCGGCGATCGGATCTACGGGACGCGATGAACCCGGTTCGGAACGCGACGGACGCCTCATCGGATCGCGCGACGACTCGGTAGACTGACGCGTGTCCCCGACCTCCCTCATCACCTACGGACCGTTGGTCTTGGTGACGTTCCTCGTCGCCTCGCTCGTCGTCGTCTGGGCGGTCCCGCGCGTGCGTGCCTTCGCGCTGCGCGTCGGGGCGGTTCAGGAGGGTGGGACCGCCCACGGCGTCGGGACACGTTTGCACCACGGTCGCGTCCCCAACATCGGCGGCATCGCCATCTTCGGCGGCTTCGTGGCGGCGATCCTCGTCGGCAGCATCCTGGCCCCGGCCCAGCTCGACGCGTACCGCGTGCAGCTGTTGGCGGTCGTCTTGGGCGGGGCGCTCATGACCTTGGTGGGGTTCGTCGACGACCTCTGGGAGGTGTCGCCGGGCCTGCGGTTGGTCACGCAGTTCGCGGCGGCCGGCATCCTGGTCGTCAACGGCGTCACCATCGACTTCATCACCAACTACTTCGGCGACGGGCGTTTCGTCTTCCTGCCCGAGACGTTGGCCGTGCTCGTCACCCTCTTCTGGATCGTCGGCTTCACCAACGCCTTCAACTTCATCGACGGGCTCGACGGGCTCTCCTCCGGCATCGCCGCCATCGCCAGCCTCAGCCTGCTGGCGGTCGCGCTCCAGTTCCCCGATCGCGGCGTGTCGGTCCTGCTGTTGGCCGCCGTCGCCGGCAGTGCCCTCGGTTTCCTGCGCTACAACTCGAACCCCGCGACGATCACGATGGGCGACTCGGGCGCGTACTTCCTCGGTTACCTGCTGGCGGCGGTCTCGGTGCTCGGTGCCCTCAAGGTCACGGCCGCGGTGACCGTGGCGGCGCCGATCCTGATCCTGGCGTTGCCGGTCGTCAACCTGACCCAGGTCACGCTGCGGCGCCTCCGGCGACGTCAGAACCCCGCGCTGGCGGCCAACGACCACCTCCACGACCTGCTGCGCGAGCGCTCGGGCAGCCCGCGCGTCGCCGTGTACTTGTTGTGGGGGGCGACCCTCGTGTGCGGCGTCCTGGGGATGCTGCTGTCGGCTACGCCCGTCCCGCTCGTGATCGCGACGATCGTCGGTTGCGTCGCGCTGCTCGCTGGCATCAGCCTGTTGCGCTGGCGCGAAGCGGAGCGGGCGACCGCCGGGGCGTGAGCGCGGCCCGCGGCGACCCGCCCGCCGCCACGCCGCCGGCCACCGTCCTGGTGGCGTTCGGGACGCGTCCGGAGGCGTCGAAGATGGCGCCGGTGGTGCAGGCCCTGCAAGCCCACCCGCGGCTGCGTCCCAGCCTGCTCGTCACCGGTCAGCAGCGACAGCAGCTCGACCGCATGCTGCAGATCTTCGATCTCGTGCCCGACGCCGACCTCGACGTGATGACCGAACGGCAAGCCTTGCCCGAGCTGCTGGCGCGCATCGTGCCCGCGGCGGCCGCCTTCCTCCGCGCGACGCGACCGGCCTACGTCCTCGTGCACGGCGACACGTCGACCACCTTCGCCGTCGCGCTGGCGGCGTTCTACGAGGGCATCCCGGTGGCGCACGTCGAGGCCGGTCTGCGCAGCTTCGATCTCGCGCAGCCGTTCCCCGAGGAGGCCAACCGGCGGCTCACCGACGTGCTGACCGACCTCGACCTGCCCCCGACCGAGGTGGCGCGCGGGCACCTGCTGGCCGAAGGCAAGGACCCGGCCCGCATGGTGGTCACCGGCAACACGGCGGTCGACGCGGTGCGGTGGGCGAGCCGCCGGGCGACCTTGCCCGCGGCCGTGACGGAGCGAGCGGCCGGTCGGGCGCTCGTGGCGGTGACGTTGCACCGGCGCGAGAACCTGCCCGTGATGGCGGGGCTGGCGGCCGCGCTCGGTCGCGCCGCCGACGCGCACCCCGACCACCTGTTCGTTCTACCGATGCACCGCAACCCGGCCGTCCGCGAAGCGCTCACACCCGCCCTGCGCGATCGCGCCAACGTCTGGCTCGACGACGATTGGGACTACCTCGCCATGCTGGGCCTCATGCGGGCGGCTCGGCTCATCGTCACCGACTCGGGTGGCCTGCAAGAGGAGGGGCCGGCGCTCGGCGTCCCGGTGACGGTCGTGAGGAACGTGACCGAGCGCCCCGAAGGCGTGAGCGCGGGCGCCGTCCGCCTACTGGGCAACGACCCCGAGCGGGTGGGCGACGCGCTGGTGGACCTCTTGGCGGACGCGCCGGCGCTGGCCCGGATGGCGGCGGCGCCCAACCCCTTCGGCGACGGTCGGGCCGGCGTCCGTGTCGCCGCGGCGGTCGCCTGGCGCTTGGGGCTCGGGCCACGGCCCGAGGACTGGCGCGCGGCCGGGGCGACCGTGGACACGTGACGGGCCCTGCCGAGGCGCCGGCCTGGCCGCATCGCAGCCACGCCCTCACGTGGCGGCGTCCGGCACCGGGGACCGTCCGCGGCCCGGCCGGCTACCGGTGGACGTGGACGGGGTGCGCCGTGATGGGCGTGCTGAACGTGACCCCCGACAGTTTCTCGGACGGCGGCGCGTTCCCCACCGTCGAGGCTGCGGTCGCGGCCGGTCGCCGCCTCTGGGCAGCCGGCGCGGTGGTGATCGACGTGGGCGGGGCGTCCACCCGGCCGGGCGCCGTTCGCGTCGACCCGGACGTCGAGGCGGGCAGGGTCGTGCCCGTGCTCCGGGAGCTGCGCGCGGTCGAACCGCGTGCGCGCCTGTCGGTCGACACCTCGGACCCGGCCGTCGCCGAGGCGGCGTTGGCGGCGGGCGCCGACCTCGTGAACGACGTCCGCACCTTGCGTGACCCGGAGCTGCGCCGGGTGTGCGAACGGACCGGCGTTCCCGCGATCGCCTCGCACCTGCGCGGCGAGCCGGCCACCATGCAGCTGGCGCCGGCGTTCGGCGACGTGGTCGAGGAGGTCGTGGCCGACCTGCGCCGAGCCCGCGCCGAGGCGCTCGCCGACGGCGTGCCCGACGTGATGCTCGATCCCGGCATCGGGTTCGGCAAGACGGGCCGACACCATCGCGCGCTCGTGCTGGCGACCGAGCGGCTGGCGGCGCTCGGAGCGCCGCTCCTGGTGGGCGCGTCACGCAAGGGCTTCCTGGGGGAGATCACCGGCGAGGCCGAGGCGGCCCGTCGCGACCCCGCCTCGATCGCGCTCCATCTGGCGGCCGCGGTGCGCGGTGCCGCCATGGTGCGCGTCCACGACGTCGCCGGTCATGTCCAAGCCCTGCGCGTTCAGGGATGGCTCGATGGCTAGCATCCGGCTCGAGGGGTTGCGCTTCCACGGGTACCACGGGGTGTTCGAAGAGGAGGCGCGGTTCGGCGCGCCCTTCGTCGTGGACCTCGTTCTCGAGGCCGACCTGCCCGAGGTCGACGACCTGGCGGCCACCGTGGACTACGCGCGCGTGTACGCGCGCGTGGCCGAGGTCGTGACCGGACAACGCTTCCGGCTCATCGAAGCGCTCGCGCATCGGCTCGCCCGGGACGTGCTGGCCTTCGAGCCGCTCGTGCAGGCGGTGACCGTACGGGTCCACAAGCCGCACGCGCCCCTGCCCGGGGCCGTCGACGACGTCGTGGTCGAGGTGCGCCACGAACGCTGAAGCCGCCGCGCGCAGCGCGGCCCGACCGTGCGCGTTCGTGGCGCTGGGGGCCAACCTGGGCGACCCGGCCGCCACGCTCGCGGCCGCGCTCGGTGCGCTGGCGTGCCTCGGCTCCGTCGACGGGGTGTCGCGTCTCTGGGCCACCGATCCCGTCGGCGGCCCGCCGGACCAACCGATGTACCTCAACGCGGTGGTCGGCTGGCGGCCGGCGCCTGCGTGGGGGTGCCCCGAGCGTGCGCTGGCCGCGCTCCTGGCGATCGAAGCGGGGTTGGGGCGGGTGCGGCGCGAGCCCTGGGGGCCGCGTCATCTCGACCTCGACCTGCTCGACTGGCGCGATGGCTGCAGCGGCGGGCGCCGGCCGCGTCTCCGTCGACCGGTCTTGCCCCACCCGCGGGCGCACGAACGGGCGTTCGTGCTCGTGCCCTGGGCGGAGGTGGCGCCGGCCTGGCGCTACCTGCCGGGTCGGTCCGGTCCGGACCTCACCCCGCCTGCGGCGGCACCGTCGATCGCCGCGTTGGCACGCGTGTGCGATCGCACGGGGGTGCGGCCCGCCGGCGCGGCGGCGAGCGCCACGTGGGTGGCGGCGGCCGGACGCGTCCCGAGGGCGGCCAGCTTCGCGTGACGCACGCGGCGGGACCGACAGGTCGGGCGTCCGGGGACGGCGAGCGCCCACGGTAGACTCGCCCGATGCGCGTTCTGGCGATCGGCGATCCGCACCTCAGCGGCGCGAGCCCCAAACCGATGACGGTGTTCGGACCTGCGTGGGCCGATCACCCGGCCGCCTTCTTCGACGGCTGGCGCCAGGTGGTCGCAGCCGACGACGTGGTGCTCGTTCCCGGCGACGTGTCGTGGGCGATGCGCTGGGAAGAGGCGCGGGTCGATCTCGAGGCCATCGCCGGTCTGCCGGGTACGAAGGTGCTGCTGCGGGGGAACCACGATTACTGGTGGCCGCCGATCGGCAAGCTCCGGTCCGGCTTGCCGCACGGCATGCTGGCCGTGCAGAACGACGCGGTGCGGGTGGGCGACGTCATCGTCGGCGGCACCCGCGGGTGGATCTGTCCCGGAACCCATGGCTTCGGGGACCATGACCAGAAGGTGTACGACCGCGAGATCACGCGGCTCCAGCTCTCGTTGACCGCGATGGCGGCGGCGGGGCCCGGTTACCGCGTCGTCATGCTGCACTTCCCACCGACGAACGCCCGCGGTGAACCCTCGGGGTTCACCGAGGCGCTCGCGGCGGCGCGACCCGACGCCGTGGTCTTCGGCCACGTGCATGGCGACGCCCCGGTCGCCCTGCCCGATCTGCCCGGGACCCGCGTGGTCTTCGCCGCGGCGGACCGGATCGGGTTCAAGCCGACGCTCGTCCATGACCCCGCGGTCCCGGGCGCCGCCCAGGACCGTTGGTAAACTCGTCCCAACCCGACGCGCGCACGGCCGCGCCCCAGGAGACCGTCATGCCCCAGGCAGCGCCCGACGTCCTCGTCGTCAACGCCGGTAGCTCGAGCTTGAAGGTGAGCCGGCGACCGTCCGGCGAGGCCGTCGTCGTCGAGCGGATCGGTGAACCCGGCCAACCACGCGATCACGTCGAGGCGTGGCGGCTGGCGGCCGCGGCGTTGGTGGATCGTCCCGGCGCCGCGCCGCTCGATCGGGTCGACGTGGTCGCGCACCGGATGGTCCATGGCGGCGAGACGTACACGGCTCCCACCGTCGTCGACGACGAGGTCTTGCGAGCGCTCGACGCCTTGGTGCCGCTCGCACCGCTCCACAACCCGGCCAACCTCGCCGCTCTGCGCGCCGCACGCGCGGCGCTGCCCGACGTTCCCCACGTGGCCGTCTTCGACACGGCCTTCCACGCCACGATGGCGCCCCACGCCTACCGGTACGCCGTCCCCGAGCCGTGGTACCGCGAGCACGGCGTGCGCCGGTACGGCTTCCACGGCCCTTCCCACGACGGGGTCACGAAGCGCGCGGCGCAGGTCTTGGGCCGACCGCGTGAGGCCCTCCGGATCGTGTCGCTCCACCTCGGCAACGGCGCGAGCGCCGCGGCGGTCCAGGGGGGCCGCTCGGTCGAGACGACGATGGGCTTCACGCCCATCGACGGGCTGATCATGGGCACCCGGTCGGGCTCGCTCGACCCGGGCGTGCTGTTGCACCTGCTTCGCCTGGGCCACACCGCCGCCGATCTCGATCGCGACCTCAACCGCCGGTCGGGCCTGTTGGGGCTGTCGGGTCTGTCCAACGACGTCCGCGACCTCCACGCCGCCGCGGACGCCGGCGACGAGCGAGCGGCGCTGGCGCTGCAGGCGTTCGCGTACCGAGCTCGCTTGGCGATCGGCAGCCTGGCCTTCGCCATGGGGGGCCTGGACGCGATCGTCTTCACCGGCGGGATCGGTGAGCACGACGCGCGTTCGAGGCGCGCCATCGTGGCCGGACTCGAGGCCTTCGACATCGTCCTGGACGAGGCGGCCAACCTGCGCGACGACACCCGGATCGATGCCGGCGGGGGGGTCGCGGTCCTGGTGATCGCCACCGACGAGGAGGGCGTGATGGCGGCAGACGCCCTGGCCGCCGTCGGCCACCGGTCGGACGGCGACGGCGGGCGGGCTTCGTGATCACCCTCGGGCTCGACCTCGGTGGGACCAAGATCGCGGCCGCGACCGTACGCGATGGCGTCGTCCTGGCGCGCGGCCGCAGCGTGACGCCGCAGTCAGGTTTCCTGGACGTGCTGGACGCGTTGGTGGCGGTCGCGACGCCCCTGCTCGACGGGTCGGTCGAAGCGGTGGGCATCGGTTGTCCGGGTCCGCTCGATTTCGAGGGCGGCCGGGTGCGTTTCGCGCCCAACATCGCCGGCTTGGAGGACGCGCCGCTGGTCGAGGCGCTCAGCGCGCGTCTGGGCGTGGCGGTCGTCCTCGAGAACGATGCCAACGCAGCTGGCTACGCCGAACACCGGTACGGCGCGGCGCGCGACCTGGCCTCGAGCGTCTACGTCACGTTGTCGACGGGGATCGGTGGCGGCGTGTTCGTCGGCAACGAGGTCCTGCGGGGGGCTCATGGACTGGCCGGCGAGATCGGCCACATGGTGCTGCTCCCCGGCGGGCCGACCGGAGGCGACGGCCACCCCGGAACCTGGGAGGCGCTCGCCGCCGGCCGCTCGATCGCCCGCGACGCCACGTACGTCTTCTCACGGCCCGTCTCCACGGAGGAAGCGTTCGACCTGGCCCGGGCGGGCGACCGTCGTGCCCTCTCGATCGTCGATCAGGCGGCTCGGTTCACCGGGCTCGGACTGGGGAACCTGGTCAAGGCCATCGACCCGGAAGGCTTCGTGCTGGGCGGCGGCATGACGGCCGTGGGCGCGTTCTACCTCGATCGCGTGGCCGCGGCCTTGGCGGGCACGCTCGAGGGGTACGCCATGCCCGTCGTGCGCTTGGCGGAACTCGGCGGCGACGCCGGGGTGATCGGCGCCGCCGCCGTGGCCGCCCACGTGCGCGCGTCGGAGCGCTTCAAACCAGGGTGAGCCGCACCAAGCGGCCGCGCGGGTCGCACCACGCGCCCACGGGACGGCCCAAAGCCGACCCGGCGGCGTGGGCGGCCTCGGGATCGGCGTGCACGTCGGCGGTGTGGACCAGCACCGGCCCGGGTGGGGGCATGAGGCCGGCGCCCGCCGCCAGACGCGCCGTCAGCGTGTCGAGCGACCAGTCGCGCGACCAGACGCGTTTCACGGCCAAGAGCGCCGGGCGACCGCGCAGCGCCCACAACCCCGGACCGCCGCTGCGCCGCACGATGAGACGGGCCGGCAACCCGTCGAGCGCCTCGTAGAAGGCCTCGACGACCTCGTCGAGCAGGGCGTGCTCCAGCACCCACGCCAGCGCGTCGGGCGCGAGCTCTTCGAGGTCGTCCTCGTCCGGATCGGCCGGGTCGACGTGGGCGAAGTGCGTCTCGATGCGGGGTCCGAGCTGGTTCAGGTGGTAGTAGGCGGCCTCGACCTGTGCGGCCACCACCGCCATCGGGGCGATGGGGACCCCCAGCGACTCGGCGCGCCGCAGCCAACTGAGCTCCGTCCCACGGTCACCGGCCGGGTCGCCGTCGTCCCACGTCCACTCCGACCGCTCCCCCCCGCCGGTGGCCACGTGCAGTCCCATGCCCGCGTCGAAGGTGTTCTCGTCGGGGGTGAGGATCGTGGCTGGATCGGGCTTCGGCATGTCACCAGTCTACCGATGACCGTCGCCGTGGGCGTACGGAGCCCTCAGGATCGCGTGATAGCCTCGTCTCGATGAGGATCCGAACCGATCGTGCGGAGCGGCCGAAGGGCCCGGTCGGGCGACGCCGAAGCTCGACCCGCCCCAGTCTGCCGCACCAGGCACGGGCTGGTTTCGTCAAGACGATCGTCTTGGGTGTGGTGCTCGCCGCCCTCGTGGCGGCCTCCATATGGGTGCTGGTCGGCTACCTGCAGACCGGCGAGGTGAGGCTGCCCAACGTCGAAGGACGTGGTTACGACGAGGCCGCGGCCGAGCTTCGGGCGCTGGGCCTCGAGCCGAGGGCCTACCCGGAGATCGATGCCCGGGCGGCCGCCAACGCGGTCGTGTCGCAGGCCCCACCGGCGGGTCAGCTGGTGCGCCCCGGCCGTCAGGTGGCGCTGGGCGTGAACGGTCTGGCCGAGGCGAGGGTCTCGCCCACGCTCGTGGGTTTGCGGGAGTCCGACGCGGTCGCGCGGGCGGCGGCCGTCGGCGTGGCCGTCGAGTCGGTGGTGTACGTCCCGTCGGACCGTAGCGCGGGGGCCGTCGTGCGCCAGGAGCCGGCGGCGGGCACTGCCTTGGCGCCGGGGCAGAGCCTGGCGTTGACGGTGAGCCGCGGCGTGGCGGAGGCGCCGATCGTCCTGCCCGACATGACCGGGCGACCGATCGACGAGGCGGCGGCGGAGCTGTCGTCGTTGGGGGTGCGGCAGGTCGAACGGGTGGCAGCCGAACTCAGCTTCGACCGTCCGCTGTCGGTCACGCACCAGCGGCCGGAGGCCGGCACCAGCGTGTTCCCGTCCACACCCGTCACGCTCGTCTACGCCTTGGAGGGTGCCCGCGTGGTCCAGGTCCCCGCCGTGGCGGGGCTGCCCTTGTGGCGCGCCCAACTCGCGTTGCGAGCGGCGCAGCTCGAGCTCGGTGCGGTGCGGCGGGTCGAGGACGCGACGCTGCCGGAGGGTGTGGTGGAGACGGTGCCGGCGGGCTACACGATCGCGGGCTCGCCCATCGCCCTGACCGTGAACGGCGCACCCACGGCCGCTGACCTCGCGATCGGCCGCGCCAACGCGCTCCGCGGTGTGGACGCGCTCGACGGCACCGATCCACGTGGGCTCTTCGGCGACGAACCGCGCGACGCGGTCGGGAACGACGGGGTGGAGGCCGCGGTACCGGAGGACGCCGTGCCAGCGCCTGGGACCTCGCGCGTGGAGGCCGACGGCAGCCGCGTCATCCCGTTCCGGTTCGATCCCGCCAACGTCGGCGTGGCCAGCCTCACCCGTGAGCCGTACCGCCTCACCGTCGTGCTGAGCGACGGTGAGGGCGAGCGCACCGTCTTGGACCGCGACCTGGCGGCGGGGCAGGGCGTGGAGATCAGCGTCCGCGTGGTCGGCGACGAGCCGCTGCTGCAGACGTTCATCAACGATTCGTTCTTTCAGGCGTGGCGTCCGTGAGCCGCCACACGTGAGTTCGTTCGCGCGTGACGCCCTGCCATTGCGCGTAGACTCGAAGGCAACCGCAGGATGACGCCGCCCGAGGGCGCCGCGTCGGTTGGAGGACGCGTGAACGAACCCGACATCGCGCCGCTCGCGCGGCGACTGGCCGAGGAGAACAACGTCGACTGGCGCCGCCTGCCGGGGTCGGGTGACGGTGGTCGTGTCGTGGAGCGTGACGTCCTGACCTTCCTCGCCCGCGTCATGGCCGGCGAAGAGGACCTCGATCCGACACCCGAACCCGTGCCCGACGGCATGGCGGCCTGGCCCGACGACGACGTCGCCGCGTACCGGGCGGGACCCGCCGGCGGCGACGCCGCCGAGCGTTCCACCACGGCCACGCTGGACGATGACGACCTGTTCCTGTTCGACGACGATCCCGTCGTCGAGGCGACGAGCGCCCCGAGGGCGGACGCGGGACGAGATGGCTTCGCTTCCGATGCGATCGCTGCGAGCGGCTCCCACGACGATCCCTTCGCGGGGATCGAAGAGGACGACGAGGGCGTGCTGTTGGTGGACGAGGAGAGCGTCGACGACGCCCGCACCGAGCCGAGCACCGGTTTCGCCGCGTTCACGTTCGACGACGTGCCCGCGGCGCCCCACGCGCGGCGCCCCGAGCCGGACGGTGGCAGTTTGCCCGACGTCTTCGCCGACGACGGCGCAGTCGCGGGACAGCGGGACGACGACGTGCTGTTCCTCGACGACCCGATCGACGTCGACGCACCCGCGGCACGCGGCGACGAACGGGCACCATCGGCGCGCGAGCCCTGGGCGGCGTGGGACGGCGAGGCCGACGTGTCGTTCGGCCGCGACGGTGCGGACGACGAGGATCGGCGGACTCCGTTCGATGGTGACGCGGTCCTGCCGGCCGCCGGTGCCGCGCGATCCGGCGCGCGCGACGATGCCTGGGCCCACGCCGACGGGCCGTCCGTGCCCGCAGAGCCCGAGAGCGGTGCGTTCGCGCAGGTTCCCGATCTGCCCCGACCTGCCGGCAACGGCGACGCCGCGCCCACGGCCCGCGCCTCATCTGGGACGCAGGCCGATCGGACACCGCACGAGACGGCCTTCCGGCCGATCGCCGTCCCCACCGGGTCGGCGTCCGGCGTCGACGCCATGGCGCGCGGAGGCGTGACGCTCGTGCGCCACGGGCAACTCTGGCGCCGACGCTTCGACGACCGCAGCTTCAGGTCGACCGTGTCGCAGGTCGCCGACGCGCTGGACGTCGCGCCCGTGATCGTGGCCGAGGTGCTGCTGGCGCGGGCCGCCGCGATGGCGTGGTCGGTCGGCGACGTCGACGCCTGGCGCTGGGCGCCGAGCGGAGCGGTGCGGTGCGCGCTCGAGGCGCAGGGCTCGCTGCGCGATGCCCTGGCGGCGGCGAGCGCAGACCCGGACCCCGCGACGTCGACCGAGCGGACGGCAGCGTTGGTCGTGGCCGACCTGGCCACCATGGATCTCGATGAAGCCGTCGTCCACCTGGACGCCCCGCTGTTGGCGATCGGGCGCGGGACCCAGGACGGCGCGTGGCTGACGTTGTCGGGTGACGAGGTCCCGGCGGAGGCCGTGGCGGCCCTCGCCGCCGTGGCCGAGACGCTCAAGGCCCCCGTTCGGCTGCTCCTCTAGGCAGCAGCCGGCGGCGGCTCGAGCGGGATGAGCCACCAGGCCACCGGGTACGCCAGCGCGGTCACCCCGAGCGACGGCACCAGGCTGACCAGCCAGATCGCTCGCACCGTGGTGGGCGACGCGTTCACGAACCCGGCGATGCCGGCACAGACGCCCGCCAAGCGGCGTCCGGCGCGCGCGCGCCGCAAGGGGCGGTCGGCGCCCGTCGGCCGACGCGCACGTCGTTGCGCGTGGAGGAGCGGATCACCGCGTTCGGTCGGCGGGTCCGGCGGCGTCACGCCGACGCCTCTCTCGCCCAAGGCCACGACACGGGCCGCGCCGGGTCGCGCAGCGCCCGGTGGACGCGCGCCTCGAGCTCGCGGACGTCGACCCCAGCGTACGTGTCGGACACGACCGCCAGGTGGCGCAGGGCCTTGGCGTAGTTGCGTCGTCCACCACGGGGGGACCCCATGTGGCGCGCCTTGTGCAGGGCAGCGCAGAGCAGGATGACGCCCGCCAACCAGGCCCGTTCGCGTCCACTGGCCGCGAGCCAAGCCGGCTCCAGGACCTCGTGGGCGTCCCAGAAGCGCTCCGTCTCGAACCGTTCGATCGCCTGGCGCCACACCTCGTCCATGCGCCCACGATAGCCCGGTCGGGTGCCCCGTGGCCGTCGTGCTCGCGGCCCATCCTGGCAGACGGGCGGGGCCGGGCGTCCCACGGTAGGCTTCGGGACATGTCGTTGCCCCAGCGCGTCGTCGTCGCCCTCAGCGGTGGTTCGGGCCTCGCCTACGCCGTCGACCTCTTGCAGGCCCTGGGCGCGATCGAGGGCGTCGAACGCCACCTGATCGTGACCGCCGGAGCGAAGCAGGTGTTGCCCACGGAACTCGACCTGGGCCTCGCGGGTGTCGAGGCGCTGGCGGAAGTCGTCCACAAGGACACCGACCTGGGCGCACCGATCGCGAGCGGCAGCTTCCGCCTGCACGCGATGGTGATCGTCCCGTGCTCGGCGGGGACGCTGGCGAAGGTGGCGCAGGGCTTCACCGACAACCTCGTCGCGAGGACCGCCCACGTGTGCCTCAAGGAGCGTCGCCCCCTCGTCCTGACCGTGCGGGAGGCGCCGTACCCACGACCGATGCTCGTGAACATGCTGGCAGCGCACGATGCCGGCGCGATCGTCCTGCCGGCGTCGCCGGGCTTCTACCACCGGCCAGCGACCATCGACGACCTGGTTCGCACCGTGACCGCGCGAACCCTGGACCTGCTGGGCCTGGAGCACGCCCACGCGCCCCGCTGGAAGGACGATGGCTGAGCGCAGCGCAGCCCTGGTGCCGGCCGCCGGACGCGGTGATCGCTTGGGGCTGGGCCCGAAGGCGTTCGTCGAGGTGGCCGGCCGCCCGCTCCTCGTGTGGGCGGTCACGGCGCTCGCGCCCTGGGTCGACGAGGTGGTCGTGGCCGTACCCGCCGACGCCGTTGAGCGCGCCCGCCGCACGCTGGCGCTCACGGCCGCCACGGCCACGGCTCGCGTCGTCGTGGGTGGCGCCGACCGCCAGGCGACCGTGCGGACCTTGATCGGCGCCACGGCGGCCGAGGTGGTGCTCGTCCACGACGCCGCGCGGCCGTTCCTCACGGCCGCCACGGTGCGCGCCGTGCTGAGCGCCGCCCGCGCCCAAGACGCCTGCAGCGTCGCCATCGACGTCGCCGACACGTTGGTCCAGGCGGCCGACGGCGCACCCGTCGACCGCGACCGGCTCAAGGCGGTGCAGACGCCCCAGGGCTTCCGGCGCAGCCTGTTGGAGCGCGCCCACGCGTTGGCGCTCCGGGACGGGATCGTGGCGACCGACGACGCCGGCCTGGTGCGTCGCTTGGGCGTCGCGGTCGCGTGGGTGCCCGGTGACACCCACCTCT
This sequence comes from uncultured Trueperaceae bacterium, assembly GCA_963839375.1. Taxonomy (GTDB): domain Bacteria; phylum Deinococcota; class Deinococci; order Deinococcales; family Trueperaceae; genus JAABTL01. Next base: position 66,172 of record CAWIUY010000033.1, read on the forward strand.
TCAAGGTCACCACCGCCGCCGACCTGGCGCTGGCCGAAGCGTGGGCGGCGGCCTTGACGCGCGCCTCGGACGGTGGCTGAGATCGCCGCGCCGATCACCGAGGTGCGTGAGCGAGCGCGCGCCAAGCTCAACCTCGGTCTGCGGGTGATCGGACGTCGCGCCGACGGCTTCCACGAGCTCGACTCGCTCTTCGCGCACCTCGACCTGGCCGACGACCTGACGCTGCGTCGTGGCTCCGGCGGGGACAGCGAGGTGCCCGTCGACCGGCTCGAACGCCACCAGGCCGGCGACGCCTGGCTCGATCGGCGCCCGCTGTCGCTGGCCGGCGACAACCTGGTCTTGCGCGCGCTCCTCGCGTACCGCCGCGCGGCCGTACCCGTCGAGGTCCCGGGGTCGCGCGCGAGGCTGACCAAACGGGTGCCCTGGGGGGCCGGCCTGGGCGGGGGATCGGCCGACGCGGCCGCGGCGCTGCGGGCCGTGGCGCGACTGGCGCCGAGCGGGGCTCGACTCGAACCGCTCGCCGAGGCGCTCGGTTCCGACGTCCCGTTCTGCCTGACGGGGCACGCCGCCGCCCGCGTCGGTGGCCGCGGCGAGGAGGTCGTCCCGTTCGAGGCCCCGCCCCTCCCGGTCGTCTTGGTGCACCCGCCGGTGCAGGTGAGCGCCGCGGAGGCGTTCGCATGGTGGGCGGCCGCACCGGTCGACACCGCGCCGATGGACGAGGGTGTCGCGGCCTGGGCGAACGGTGGACGCTGGGCGCCTTCGAACGCCCTCGAGGCCGGCGTCGCCGCTCGGGTGGCGCCGGTCGCCGCGGCGCTGGCGGCGCTGCGTGGACTCGGGCTGGGCCCAGTGGCGATGAGCGGATCCGGCTCGACCTGCTACGTGATCGTCGCCGACGACGACGTCGCGGCGTTCGCCGCCGCCACGCTGCGCGCCCGCTGGCCTCGGTGGTGGGTGCGCGCGGCGACGGTGGCGCCGCCCGTCATACCGGCAGGCACGAACGGCGACTGGCGCTAGAGGGAAGCGAAGTCCTGGGCGACGCGGACGGGGACGCCACGGTCGGCGCTCTCGTAGCTCGCCAGGATGAGGCGCACCGCCTCGAGTCCGTCCTCACCCGTGCACACGACCTCACGCTCACCGCGCACCGCCTGCAGGAACGCCCGCACGTGGCGGGCGTGCGGTTTGGCGCCCCCGAAACGGTGTTCGGTGACGTCGGTCTCGCCCCACGTGGTGCCCGGCGACGTGCGGTGGACGTGCCGCAGCACCGGTTCGCCGAGGCGGTTGGTGTACTCGAGGGCCCCTTCGGTGCCGTAGATCCACCAACCCTCTTCCCAGCCGGTGGCCGTCCACGCGACCTCGACCGTGCCGAGCGCACCACTGACGAACCGCATCGACACGTGGCCGGTGTCTTCGACCTCGATGTCGAACTTCCGGTGGGCCATCCGGGCGAACACCTCGTCGACGTTGCCGCCGATGAAGCGAGCGAAGTCCATGAGGTGCGTGCCGTTGTCCAACAGGCTGCCGCCGCCCGCCACGACCTTGGTGGAGAACGACGGCCCGACCTCGCGGGCGCCGGCCCAGTCGTGGGCCTGACGAAGCCGGATGTGGGCCAGGATGCCCAGGTCGCCGTCGTCGAGCATCCGCTTGGCGAGCGTGGCGGCGCCATGCGAGCGGAACTGGTGGTTCACCATGAGCACCACGCCGGCCTCGCGGCACGTGGCGATCATCGAGGCCGCTTCGGTCAGGTCGAGCGCGATCGGTTTCTCGCACAGCACGTGCACGCCGGCAGCGGCGCAGGCGACCGTGGCCGGGTGGTGGACGGCCGTGGGGGCGCAGATCGAGACGACGTCGAGTTCCGTGTCGGACAGCATCTCGCGGTAATCGCCGTAGATGTGGGGCACGGACCAGGCCGCAGCGCGCGCGTGAAGCGTCGGTGCGTGGACGTCGGCGAGCGCCACGACCTCGGCTCCGGCCGCGACGTAACCGTCCCGATGGGCCTGAGCGATCCCGCCCACGCCGATGATGCCGACGCGCAAGGGGCGGCTCAGCGGAGATGCTCCTTCGTGGGGTTGGGCACGGGTTCGAGTTCCTGGCTGTTGGTGCACAGGCGCGTCGACGCGGTGACGCGGCGCCGGGCCCAGAGCGCGGCGTTCGCCACGATGCGACGCACGAGCGGATGGTGGTACGTGGGGAACGTCTCGTGGCCCGGACGGAAGTAGACGACCTGACCGTGGCCGCGGCGCCAGGTGCACAGGCTGCGGAACACCTCGCCGCCTTGGAACCAGCTGATCATGAGCAGCTCGTCGGGCTCGGGCACGTCGAAGCGTTCGCCGTACATCTCTTCCTGCTCGAGCTCGAAGAAGGCGGGCACGCCCTCGAGGATCGGGTGGGAAGGTTGCAGGTTCCACAGCCGCTCCTTCTCGTCCGCCTCGCGCCACAACAGCGAGGCGTTCGTGCCGAGCACGCGCTGGAACGGCTTGGAGAAGTGCGCCGAGTGCAGCACGATCAGCCCCATCCCGGCGAGCACCGCTTGATGCACCTTCTCGGCCCAGGCGTCTTCCACCTGGGCGTGCGCCTTGTGGCCCCACCACAGGAGCACGTCGGTGTCTTCGAGCAACGCGTCGGAGAGCCCGTGGTCGGGCTGACGCAACGTGGCCGTCCGCACGACGGCGTCCGGGAAGCGCTCGACGATGGCGCTCTCGAGCGCCCCATGGATGCCGTCGGGGTAGATCGCACCGACGACCTCGTGCTCGACCTCGTGGAGGTACTCGTTCCAGATGGTGACCTTCAGCGCATCCATGCTCAGAAGTGTACCGCCGCCCGTCGGGACGTCGCGGTCCAGGTCGCGCACGCGCCGACCGGTCACCCCGTGACGGCTCCCTCCGAGGCGCTCCCCACCAGCTTGGCGTACTTGGCCAGCACGCCCACCCGGTAACGCGGCGTGGGCGGCGACCAGGCCGCCCGGCGGGCGGCCAGCTCGCTCTCGTCCACCGCCATCTCCAGCAGGTTGCGTTCCGCGTCGATCGTCACCAGGTCGCCCTCGTGGACGAGCCCGATGGGGCCGCCCACGGCGGCCTCGGGGGCGATGTGGCCGACGACCAGGCCGTAGGTGCCGCCCGAGAAGCGACCGTCGGTGATGAGCGCCACCGAGTCGCCCAGCCCCTTGCCGATGATGGCGCCCGTGGGGGAGAGCATCTCGCGCATGCCCGGACCACCGACCGGTCCCTCGTTGCGGATCACCAGGACGTCGCCAGCTCGGATGCGGTCCTCGAGGATGGCCGACATCGCCTCCTCCTCGGACTCGAAGACGCGGGCCGGTCCCGTGATGCGCGTCTGGGCCAGACCCGACGTCTTGGCGACGGCGCCGTCGGGCGCGAGGTTGCCGCGCAGGATGACCAGATGGCCTTGCGGGTACATCGGCCGGTCGAAGGGGAGCACCACGTCCTGGTCCGTGGGCGGCGTCGCCGAGACGTCGGCCAGGTTCTCGGCCACGGTCCGGCCGGTGATCGTGCGGCAATGGCCGTGGAGCAGGCCGGCTTCGAGGAGCATCTTCATGACGAGCGGGATGCCGCCGACCGCGTGCAGGTCGGTGGCCACGTACCGCCCGGAGGGCTTCAGGTCGCACAGGTGCGGCACGCGTTGGCGGATCGCCTCGAAGTCGTCGATGTCGAGCGCGACCTCGGCTTCGCGCGCGATGGCCAAGAGGTGGAGCACGGCGTTCGTGCTGCCGCCGATGGCCATGACCACCGCGATGGCGTTCTCGAACGCCTCGCGCGTCATCAGGTCGCGCGGCCGGACGTCGTCGGCGATCAACCTCACCAGCGCTTCGGCGCTCGCCACGGTGGAGGCGCGCTTCTCGTCGTCGACCGCCGACATCGTGCTCGAGTAGGGCATCGACAGACCCAGCGCCTCGATCGCCGACGACATCGTGTTGGCGGTGAACATGCCGCCACATGAACCGTTACCGGGACAGGCGCTGCGCTCGATGGCGCGGAAGGTGTCGAGCGGGATCCGTCCCGCCGCGTACTGCCCGACCGCCTCGAACACCGAGACGACCGTCAGGTCGCGTCCGTCGTGGTGACCCGGTTTGATCGTCCCGCCGTACACGAACACCGCCGGCACGTTCAGGCGAGCGATCGCCATCAGGGCGCCGGGCATGTTCTTGTCGCACCCGCCGACGGCGAGCAGCCCGTCCATCGATTGGCCGCGCACCACCGTCTCGATGCTGTCGGCGATCACCTCGCGCGAGACCAGCGAGCACTTCATGCCCTCGGTGCCCATCGAGATGCCGTCGCTGATGGTGATGGTGCCGAAGGTCTGGGGCATGCCGCCCGCCCGGCGGACCGCGTCCTCCGCGGCGTCGGCCAGCGCGCCGAGACCGGCGTTGCAGGGCGTGATGGTGCTGTGCCCGTTGGCGATCGCCACGATGGGCTTGTCGAAGTCGTCGTCGCCGAAACCGACGGCGCGCAGCATGGCGCGGTTCGGGGCGCGGTTGTCGCCTTGGGTGACGATCGCGCTGCGGCGGTTGAGGGGTCGGTCGTCGGGCATGGGGGCCTCCGGAGACGTGCCCGTGCATCGTACCTACGGGCGTCGAGCGTGGGATCGGGGGATGGGGCGCGGGAACGGCGGTGCGAAGATCAGGGACCTCGGGCGCTCATGAGCCGCCGGACGCCCTCGCGCACGGTGACCTCGTCGCGACAGAAGGCGAAGCGCAGCCAGCGACGGCCCTCGTCGGACGTGGTGCAGCGGAAGGCGCTGCCGGGGATGGCGACGATGCCAGCGAGATCGGGAAGCGCGTCGCACAGGGCGACGTCGTCGGCGAACGCCGCGCCCGCCGACCACCCGCTGGCGTCCGCCAGCACGAAGTAGCCGGCGTCCGCCTGGGTGGGTCTCAGCCCCGCCCCGTCGAGCCCGCGGACGAGCAGGTCGCGGTGCCTCGCCAGGTCGCGCCGTTGGGCCGCGAGCAGGTCGTCGATGGCGCCGCCGCGGTCGATGCCGTCGACCAGTCCGGCCACGGCCGCCTGCAGGGGTGTGGCGACCGCGAAGGTGACCCACTGGTGGACGGCGCGCACGGCGCCGACCAGGTCGGCGGGTCCGGTCACCCAACCGACCTTCCAGCCGGTGACGCCGAACGTCTTGCCGGCGCTGCCCACGACGAGGGTGCGGTCGGGGGCGAGCGCGGCGATCGGCACGATCGGGCGGAAGGCCACGTGGGCGTACACCGCGTCGACGAGGATCGCGAGGCCGGCGCCGACGGCGACGTCGACGAGGGCGGCCGCCGTCTCGGCGTCGAGGACGCTGCCGGTCGGGTTGTGCGGGTCGTTCAGGAGCAACAGCCGGCTGCGCGGGCCGACCGCGGCCGCCACGCGTTGCGGATCGAGTCGCCACCCGCCGTCGGCGTCGAGGTCGAGCGGGACGCCCACGGGGACCCCGCCGGCCAGACGCACCATGGCGCCGTAGGCGTCGTAGACGGGTTCGATCAGGATCACTTCGTCGCCAGGATCGACGAGCCCGAGGAGCGCGGCGAACAGCCCCTCGGTGGCGCCGACCGTGACCTGGACGTCGGTGTCGGGGTCGAGGGCGCGCCCGTGATGGCGCGCCTCGCTGCGCGCGAGCGCGGCGCGCAACGCCACCGACCCTGGCAGCGGCGCGTACTGGTGGCCGGCCGCCGCAGCGTGCGCGAAGGCCGTCATCACGATCGGTGCCGGCGGGTCGTCGGGGAAGCCCTGTCCCAGGTTGACCGCGCCCGTCTGCACGGCCAGGCGTGCGTAGCGCGCGAACACCGTCTCCCGTCCCCCCGCCAGCCGGGTGGCGGGCGCGGGTCGGAGGCCGATCACGCTGAGGCGACCGCCGATCGGGTGTCGGGCTCGACCGTAGCGGGGAGCGCGGCGATGACGGCCGCGGTGAAGGCCGCCGTGCCGCGTTCGCCACCCAGGTCGCGGGTGGGGCCCTCGGCCAAAGCCGTGCGCACCGCCCGCTCGAGGGCGTCCGCGGCGGCGCTCGCACCCAGCGAGAAGCGCAGCATCATGGCCGCGGAGAGCAGCGTGCCGGTCGGGTTGGCGAGGTCGCGTCCGGCGATGTCGGGCGCGCTGCCGTGGACGGGTTCGTACAGACCGACCGAACCGCCGAGGCTGGCCGAGGGCAGCAGGCCGAGCGAACCGGGCAGAACGGCCGCCAGGTCGGACAGGATGTCGCCGAACAGGTTGGCCGTCACGATGACGTCGAAGGCGCGCGGCTCGCGCACGAGCTGCATGGCGGCGTTGTCGACGTACAGGTGGTCGAGCGCCACGTCCGCGAACTCGGCCTCGTGCACGCCGACGACGACGTCGCGCCAGAACTGCGAGACGTCGAGCACGTTGGCCTTGTCGACGCTGGTCACCCGGCCGCCCCGCAAGCGCGCGGCCTCGAAGGCCGTGCGCGCGATGCGCTCGACCTCGTAGCGTTCGTACACGTCGGTGGAGACGCCTTGGTCGGGGCCGTTCTGGGACGGCTTGCCGAAGTAGATGCCGCCGGTCAGCTCGCGCACGATGAGCAGGTCGGTGCCCTGCGCCACCGAAGCCTTCAAGGGTGAGAGCCGTTCCAGGCCGGCGAACACGGTGACGGGGCGCAGGTTGGCGTACACGCCCAGATGGCGGCGCAGGTCGAGGATGCCGGTCTCGACGCGCAAGGCCCGGGGCAGCCGGTTCCACGGGTGGTCGCCCACCGGTCCGCCGGCCGAGCCCATCAGCACCGCGTCCGCGGCGGCGGCACCCGCCTTGGTGACCTCCGGGAGCGGCGTGCCGTGGGCGTCGATGGCGCAACCACCGAAGGGGAGACGGTCCCATTCGAACTCCAGGCCCGCCCTGGGAGCCAGGGCCTCGAGCGTCTCCAGCGTGGCGTCGATGACCTCCGGGCCGATGAAGTCACCGGCCAGGACCGCCACCCGATGCCGTGTCACGACGCCTCCGCGGCGACGTACGGCAGCGCGGCGGCGGTGGCGTCGACCTCGGCGCCGTGCGCGAGGAGTTCGGCGAGCGGGTCGTAGCGGCCCGTCACGAGCACGTCGCGCGCCGTCGCCGGCAGACGCCCCAGGTACGTGGTCCCCGCCACCGACAGGCGCTCCTGCTCCACGTCGAGCACGAGCTCGACCTCGGGGTCGGCGTCGACGGCTCGGGCCACGGCGGCCAGGTCGCCGGGGTCGAGGGCCAGGCAGACGAGGCCGAGGGTGGTGGCGTTGCCGAAGAAGATCTCCGCGAACGAGTCCGCGACGACGGCTCGGAAGCCGGCGCGGACGATGGCCTGCGGAGCGTGCTCGCGTGAGCTACCGCAACCGAAGTTGCGGCCCGAGACCATCACGGTGGCGTCACGGCGGGCCGGATCGTCGAGCGGGTGATCGAGCGCCCGACCGTCGTCGCCGTAGCGGACGTCGCGGAACAGGTAGTCGCCCAAGCCGTCGAACGTCACCACCTTCATGTAGCGCGCCGGGATGATCCGGTCGGTGTCGATGTCGTCGCCGGGGACGACGACGCCTCGGCCGCGGACGCTCTGGATCGGTTCGAGGGCCATGTCAAGCCACCGCCATCGTGGTGCCGAACACCTCACGCGCGTCGGCGATGCGTCCGGTGACCGCCGCCGCGGCGACCATGACCGGGCTCATGAGGACCGTGCGGCCGGTGATCGAGCCTTGCCGCCCCTTGAAGTTGCGGTTGCTCGAGCTCGCGCACAGCTGCTGGCCCACGAGCTTGTCGGGGTTCATCGCCAGACACATCGAACAGCCCGCAGCGCGCCATTCGAAGCCGGCGTCGCGGAACACCGCGTCGATGCCCTCGCGCTCGCACGCCTCCTTGACGAGCGTGGAGCCCGGGACCGCGATGGCGTGGACTCCGGGTGCGACGCGGCGGCCCCGGAGCACCGCCGCGGCCTCGCGGAAGTCGCTCAGACGGCCGTTGGTGCACGACCCGAGGAAGGCGACGTCGACCTTCGTGCCGGCGATCGGCGCGCCACCCTCGAGCTGCATGTAGGCGAGGGCTTCGAGGATCGAGGCGCGCTCGGCGGCCGGTACCCGGTCCGGGTGCGGCACGTCCTCGTCGACGGCGATCGCCTGGCCCGGGTTGATGCCCCACGTGACCGTGGGCGCGATGTCGGCCGCGTCGATCACGACGAGGTCATCGTAGGTGCAGCCCGGGTCGCACGCGACCGCCTGCCAGCGCGCCACGGCCTCGTCCCACGCGGCGCCCTCCGGCGCGTAGGGACGGCCCTCGAGGTACGCGAACGTGGTGGCGTCCGGGTTGACGTAGCCGCAGCGCGCGCCGCCCTCGATCGACATGTTGCAGACGGTCATGCGCTCTTCCATGCACATGGCGTCGAAGACGTCGCCCGCGTACTCGTAGGCGTAGCCGATGCCGCCGTTGACGCCGAGCGGGCGGATGACGTGCAGGATGACGTCCTTGGCGTACACGCCCGGTCCGAGCGCGCCGTTCACCTCGATGCGGCGGACCTTCGGCTTCGACATCGCGATCGTCTGGGTCGCCAGGACGTCGCGCACCTGGGTGGTGCCGATGCCGAAGGCGACGGCGCCGAAGGCGCCGTGCGTGGACGTGTGCGAGTCGCCGCAGGCGATGGTCGTGCCGGGCTGGGTGATGCCCTGCTCGGGTCCGACGACGTGGACGATCCCCTGGATCCCCGATGCCAGGTCGAAGTAGGTGATGCCGTGACGCTCGCAGTTGCGCTTCAGCGCCTTGATCATGTCCTCGGCGAGCGGGTCGGCGAAGGGCTCCTGGCGCTGGTCGGTGGGGACGATGTGGTCGACGGTGGCGAAGGTGCGGTGCGGCATGCGCACGCTGAGCCCCAGGTCGTCGAGCATGCCGAAGGCCTGCGGGCTGGTCACCTCGTGGATGAGGTGGGTGCCGATCAGGAGCTGGGTCTGGCCGTTGGCCAGGGTGCCCACGGCGTGGGCGTCCCAGACCTTGTCGAACAGGTGGCGCGGTCGGTTCACGGGGTCTCCTCGTGCATCGTGCGGATGGTGGTGTGGCGTGGAGTCAAGGGTACGCCCCCGGCCGAGGTTCGGCCGGGGGCGCACGCGGACGTCAGGACACCCTCAGGGCGTCGCGATGGCGCGTTCCCCGGGACTCGGTAGGGGCAGGGTGCGACGGCGTCGGATGACGCGCAGACGCCGGCGAACACGTGCGAACGCTTGCATCCCACGAGCGTACGGAAGTCGACGCGCGCTGTCAACGCGCCCGCGACACCGGCGCGACACGATCAGCTGCGACCGCCGCGCCCGACCGGGGGCGTCCCGCCGCTCGGACGTCCCAGACCGCCGCTCGGACCCGTCGGCCGCGGCGGCGCGTCGAGGCCCCGGTTGGGGCGCGTCGCGGCACCCTCGGCGGCGCCGGCGATGCCGCCGCTCCCCACCAGCCGCTCGAACTCCTTGGCGTCCACGGCCCGCGAGAGCCCCACGTCGAAGGTGATGAGCCGCTTCAGGTGGAGTTCCGCCAGGCAGGCGTCCATGGTGATCATGCCGATCTGTCCGCCGGTCTGGATCGACGAGAGGATCTGGTGCGTCTTGCCCTCACGGATCTGGTTGCGCACGGCGGGGGTGGCGATGAGGAGCTCGTAGGCGAGCACACGACCGTCCCCCGAGGCCTTGGGCACCAACTGCTGGGTGAAGATCGCCTGCAGGTTGTTGGCCAGCTGGACCCGCACCTGCTCCTGCTGCGCCTCGGGGAAGACGTCGATGATGCGGTCGATGGCCTCGGGCGCCGAGTTGGTGTGCAGCGTGCCCATGACCAGGTGGCCGGTCTCGGCCGCGGTCACCGCCGCGCCGATCGTCTCGTGGTCGCGCATCTCGCCCACGAGGATGACGTCGGGCGCCTGGCGCAGCACCGATCGGAGCGCGGCATGGAAGTTGCGCGTGTCCTCACCGATCTCGCGCTGGTTGACGATCGAGCGCTTGTGGCTGTGGAAGAACTCGATCGGGTCCTCGACGGTGACGATGTGCTTCTGCGACTCGTTGTTGATCATGTCGACCATCGTCGCCAGCGTCGTCGACTTGCCCGATCCGGTGGGTCCGGTGACGAGCACCAGACCGCGAGGGAGGCGCCCGATGTCGGCGAGCTCCGACGGGCAGCCGAGCTGCTCGAAGCTGATGACGTCCTCGGAGATCGTCCGCAGCACCCCGCCCACGGAGTTGCGCTGCTGGAAACAGTTCACGCGGAAGCGGCCGTGGCCCGAGAGGCTGAACGAGAAGTCGAGGTCCTTGGACTCCTCGAAGTTGCGCTGCTTCTTCTCGTCCATCATCGAGTACATCAGGCGTCGGGTGATGTTGGGCGTCAGGGTGTCGTGTTCCGTGGGGCGCCACTCGCCGTGGATCTTGATCATGGGCGGCAGGCCGACCGTGAGCACGAGGTCCGAGGCGCCTCGTTCGACGGCGAGCTTGAGGAGATCGACGATGTCGACCTGGGTCTGTGTCGCGCGGATCTGGTCGGCCATCAGGGCCTCCTCCTCGAGATGCGAGCGTGGCTCACGTCGTGAGCGTCGCTCGTTCCGTGAACGTCGATCACTCGGCGGTACGCGCCAAGACCTCTTCGAGGGTGGTGATGCCCTCGAAGGCTTTCATGACGCCGTCCTCGCGCAGGGTGCGCATGCCGTTCTTCATCGCCATCTCCTTGAGCTCGAGCGCGGACGCTTCCTTGACGATGCCCGTCGAGAGCTCGTCGTCGACGATGAGCAGTTCGTGAATAGCGTAACGACCGTTGTAACCGCTGCCACCGCATTTCTCACATCCGACACCGCGGAACAGCTTCTTGCTCCGGACGTCGCCGACGTCGATGCCCAGCCGACGCAGGATGTCGGGCTCGGGTGTGTACTCGACCCGACAATCCTTGCACACCTTACGGACCAACCGTTGCGCCAAGACACCGATCAGCGAGGCCGAGACGTTGAACGGTTCGATGCCCATCTCGCTGAGGCGGACGACGGCGCCCGCGGCGTCGTTCGTGTGCAGCGTGGCGATGAGCAGGTGCCCCGTGAGCGCGGCTTCCATCGAGATCTTGGCGGTCTCATGGTCGCGGATCTCACCGACCATGATGATGTCGGGGTCCTGGCGCAGGAAGGCCCTGAGCGCGCGTGCGAAGTCGAGTCCCGCCTTGAGGTTGACCTGCGTCTGGTTGATGCCCGGGATCTCGTACTCGACCGGGTCCTCGATGGTGGAGACGTTGACGTCGGGGGTGGCCACCCGCTTGAGGATGGAGAAGGTGGTGAACGACTTGCCCGAGCCGGTCGGGCCGGTGATCAGGAACATGCCGTAGGGCTTCTGGATGACGTCGGTGAAGCGCTGGAAGTTGTGGGGCGCGAAGCCGAGCTGCTCGATCTCGGGGATCGAGGTCGCCTTCTTGAGGAGGCGCATGACGGCCTTCTCGCCGTAGACCGTGGGGAGCGTCGAGAGGCGCAGGTCGACCTCGACCGACTTGTCCTTGTATCGCACCCGGCCGTCTTGAGGCATGCGCCGTTCGGCGATGTTGAGCCCACCCATGATCTTGATGCGGGCCGCGAGCGCGCCGGCCGTCGCCTTCGGCATGGTCATGTACTCGCGCAGGCTGCCGTCCTTGCGCACCCGGACGATCACCCGATCGGGCCGCGGCTCGATGTGGATGTCGGAGATGTCGTTGAGCAGCGCTTCGCGGATGATGCTGTTGACGACCTTCACGAGCGCGTTGTCGTCGATCGAGGAGGTGTCCTCCTCGACCACCGTCTGACCGCCGACCTCCTCGAGCACCGCGCGCGCCAGCTCGTCCATGTCGGCCCCGTCGCGGTAGAAGCGGTTGATCAGGTGCGACAGCGTCTCCTCGGTCGCGACCGCCGGCTGGATCTCCTTGCCGGTGATCAGCCGGATGTCGTCGAGCGCGAACACGTGGCGCGGGTCCTTCATGGCGACCACCAGCGTGTTGCCCTCCGCCCGGATCGGCATCGCCTGATACCGGCGCACGGTCGGTTCCGGGACCAGCGTGATCACGTAGGGGTCGACCTTGACCGTCCCCTCGTCGACGTAGTCGTAGCCGAGCTGCATCGCGAGGCTCTTGGCCAGCATCTCGGGCGAGATCTTGCCCGACTGCACGAGCGTGTCCTCGAGCCGGCCGCCGCCCGAGCGCTGCTTGTTCAGCGCCTCGTCGACGTCGAGCTGGGTCACGTACCCGAGGTCGATGAGGATCTCGCCGAGCGGCTTGACCTTGCCGAGCTTCGCCTGCTCCTCGAGCGCCTTGCGCAGCTGCTCGCGCTTGAGCTTCTTGTTCATGAGCAGCGTCTCGCCCAAGCGGCCCTTGTCCTGGGCGTACATGAGGTCGATGCGAAGCTGGACCTGCTTCTCGGGCGCCGCGACGAAGGTCGTCGGCACCTGCACGATCGACTCGATGTCGCCGACGCGGCGCGGGTCGGCGATCGCCACCACGAGCGCGTCGCCTTCGAGGCGCAACGGCACCGCCGCGAACTGGACCGCGTCGAGACGCAGCAAGTGGCTCGCGAGCGTCTCGTCGAAGGGGACGCCCTCGAGCGAGCCTTGGTAGGGGAGCCCCATCTGCTCGGCCAGCAGTTGCGCGAGCACGTCCTCGCTCAGATGGCCGCGCTTGACGAGGATGCGTCCCAACAGGCCGCCCGTGCGGTGCTGTTCGGCGACGGCATCCTTGAGTTCCTCGTCGCTCAGGAGACCGCGTTCCACCGCCAAGGCACCGAGACGCTGGCTCGTGTCGACCTGGAGATCGGCGGGCGGCGTCAGCCCCAGTTCGGGGTAGTACGTCGCGAGTGCCCACTGCAGCTCCTTGCGCAGCGCTTGATAGGGCTCGACGACGCAGCCCGACGCGTCCTCGATCTCCTCGAGCGCGAGCGCGTCGAGCGGGTCCTCGAAGGCCACGCGCAGGCGGGTGCCGTCGAGCGCGAACGGCAAGGCGCCCACCTCGAACGCGGTGTCGCCGTCGACCTTCGCGAGCGCCTCGGGCATCACGTCCACGCGCGGCAGCATGACCAGCGGGATGCCGATCGACTCCTCGACCGCGCGCGCGATGCGCTGCTCGGAGATGACGCCGATCTGGACCAGCACGTCCGCCAACCGACCGCCCACCTCGGTGTGTCGGCCGATCGCTTGCTGCAAGGATTCGTCGCTCACGTAGCCGCGCTCGAGAAGCACGGCGCCGAGGCGTTTGTCACCGATCGACAGGACGGCCACGGTCACCTCCGGACAACACCCAACGTTCGAGCCGCCGCGCCGCGCGCGTGTGCGCATGCCGGCCGGGCGTGAGCGGGGTGACGAGCACCGACACGAGCCCCGCCCACTTGGCGCCGAGCACGTCGGTGAAGAGTTGGTCGCCCACCATCGCGGTGGTCGCGGGCGTGGTCCCGAGCGCCTTCACGCCGCGACGGAAGGCCATGCCGAGTGGTTTCCCCGACAACGCGAACGCCCGGATCCCGAGTTCGGCGCCGAGCGCGACGACGCGCTGGCGATCACCGTTGGAGAGCACGGCGACCCGGAGGCCCGCCTGAAGCAACCCCTGCAGCCACGCCACGAACGCCGGGTCGACCGGCCCCGCGGAGCGCGTGACGATCGTGTCGTCGGCGTCGACCAAGACCCCGCGAACCTGGCGTGACCGCAGCCACTCCAGGGTGACGTCCGTCACCGACGCGACATGAAGGTCCGGTTTCAGCATCGGGCGATGCTAGCACGGGTTCCGGGACCCGCCCGATAAGCTCTTCACGTCGCTTCGCTCGACGCTGACGGCTGCGCGCCGGCGTGCGCCAAGGCCTCATGTAGCGTGGGCACGAACGTATCGGGGGCGTCGAGCCAGGGGTAGTGGCCACCTTCGACCAGCGCCGTCACCGCGTGGGGCAGCGCCTCGAGCACACGCTCGGCCTGATCGGGGTAGGAGCTGAGGTCCGCGGTGGCGACGAGCACGGCGACCGGCACCTGCAGGCCGGCGAGGTCGGGGCCCACGTCGACGCGCCAGGGCTCGCCCAGCTCGACGGTCTCGGTCGGACCGTGCAGGGCCGTGGCATCGGCGTGCTCGAGGCGCAGCCGGCTCGACGCGGCCGGGAACAGCAGGGCGTCGAACAGGACCTTGCCCGACATCATGCCGAACGCTTCGTCCACCGTCTCCTGCGGATCGACGGCGTCGGGGTCGGCCAGGCCGGCCTCGGGCGGGAGCGCCTGCTCGAGATGGCCGGTGCGCTGGGCGGCCTGACGCTGCAGCGTGCGCGCGAGCAACGGCATCGAGGTCCACGGGTTGACGAGCACCAAGCCGCGCACCTGACGTGGATGGCGGCGCGCGGCGCGGACCGCGATGGCCGCGCCGAAGCCGTGCCCGAGCAGCGTGGCGCGGTCGATCGAGAGCGCCCGCAGCACCGCAGCGACGTCGTCGGCGAGGACGTCGAGGTCGAAGGGGGCATCCGTGTAGCTGCGCCCGCCCCCCCGTTGGTCGGCGTAGACGACCCGGTACCGCTCCAGCTCGTCCCCGAGCAGCTCACGAAGGGTGTGCGAGGAGTAGCCCGGGCCGCCGTGCAGCGTGTAGACGACGGGCGCGTCGACCGATCCGACCTGTTCGACGTACAGGTCGGCGCCGTCGACCACGACGTGGGCGACGTCGTCGAGGTAGGTGTCGGTCGGCCGCGGATCGTCGTTCACGGTGTCACCTGCCGGAAGCGCCACGTGCGGAGGGCGGGGTCGTCGGGAGCGGCGCGCTCGGCGCCGCTCCCGCCACGAACGACGAGCAGCCACAAGTCGGCCCGGTCGAGCGAGGCGAGCAGCTCGGTTTGGGCTCCGGCCGTGCGCCAGGCGCGCCCCAACGGCTCGAGGACGGTGCGAGCCGCCGGGCCGGCGAGCTCGAAGAAGCGGACCACGTCAGGGCCCTCCAGATCCGGGTCGGTGGGCGTCGTCATGGGCGCATCGTAGGACGTCGGGAGCGGGCGTGCGGCCGCGTGCGCGGCACCAGGCTCGGGGGCACCCTCTGGTAGCCTCGACCGGAGGAGGTCGGTCGATGCCGCGTCCACCGGAGTCCGAACCGCGCCGCAGGCCCGCCCGCCGCACCCTCGACGACTTGCGCCCCCACGTCCGCGACGGACGCTACCGGCTCGGCCCGCATGCCGTGCGCCACGCCCACACCGAGGGATTCGACGAGCGCGACGTCGTGATGACGCTGCTCCATGGACGGGAACTCGCGCGGTACCTCGACGACCACCGCCTGCTCGTGCTGGGATGGCTGCCCGTGAGCGCGGCCGTGCGTCTGCCGCTCCACGTCGTCGCCGCCTACGATCGGCCGCGCTGGGTCGACGTGGTCACCGCCTTCGTGCCGCGCGACCCGCACCGCGTGATCTCGCGGCAGCGTCTCGCCGAGTTGCTGCGCCACGACCGCGCGGAGCCGCTGACCCGGACCACCGGTCCACGTGGCCGCGGTGAACGAGGGCGCGGCTGACGTTCGCCGGTGCGCGCCGGCCGCGCGCGCTTCAAGGGTGGGGCAGGTCGAAGGCGCGCCGAGCGTTGGCGTCGAGCTGGCGCTCGAGGTCGGCAGCATCGACGCCGCGCAGCAAGGCCAGCTCGGCGGCGGTGTGATGCACGAAGCCGGGGCGGTTGGCTCGACCGCGATGCGGCCGCGGTGCCAAGTAGGGGGCGTCGGTCTCGACCAGGAGCCGGTCGGCGGGCACGGCGGTGGCGGCCTCGCGGATCGCGGTCGCCTTCGGGTAGGTCAGGTTGCCGGCGAAGCTGACGTACCAGCCGTGGTCGAGCGCGGTGGCCACCAGGTCCGGGTGGCCGTTCGTGCAGTGCAACACGCCGCGACGGTGCGCCAGCTCGACGATCATGGCGGCGGCGGCGCGCGACGCCTCGTCGCCGGCCCCCCAGCGGGCGCCTTCGGCGTCGCGGACGTGGAGCACGAGTGGTAGGTCGTGGGCGCGTGCCAAGTCACCCTGCCAGCGGAAGGCCGCCAGTTGGGTGGCCAGCGGCACCCGGTCCCAGTAGAGGTCGACGCCGGTCTCGCCGACGCCGACGACGCGGGGGTGGCTCAGCGCGGTCTCCACGGCGGTGCGCCCCGCAGCGTCGTCGACGACGGCGGCTTCGTTCGGGTGGACGCCGATCACCGCGAAGGTGCCGGGGTCCGCGGTCGCCGCCGTCAGCGCGGCGTCGATGCGGTCCGGACCCGTAGCGACCGTGATGAGCGTGCTCAGGTCCTCGGCGGCGGCGGTCGTGGCGTCGCTCAGTCGGTCGAGGTGGCAGTGGGTGTCGATCACGCCCCACCATACCGGTGCGCTCTCATGAGTGAGGTTCTCGTCAGAGTCGCCGCGCTACCTTCATGGCGTCGATCGGCCCAGCCGCCTCCCGCGGACGCCCGACGACCTCAGTCCGGAGGTGTCGCCGTGTATCAAGAACGCTTCAACCGTCCCGAGCCGCTCCGCGCGCTCAGCGATGAGGACCTCAACCGCATCATGGTGCGATGCGAGAGCGCCATCGCGGACGGCACGGCGGAGATCGGTGACTACGAAGCCTTCGTGCTGGCCCAGAAGGAGATCGTCCGCCGGACCTGGTCGGCCTGAACCCCACGCGTGGGGCTCCCACGCGCCACACCTCGACCGCTTGACGCCCGCCGCGCGCGACCGCGCGGTGGGCGTTCTCATCTCTTCGGGTCATCGCTCGTGCCATCGTCGGCGTCATGAGGCGTGTTCCGTTCCGTCCCCGCCCGCTGGTGGCCTTCGTGCTGGCGGCCGCCGTGCTGGGGGCCTGTGCGCCGACGCAGACGACCGCGCCCGCCAGCGCCGCCAGCGAGACCGTCTACGCGGCCCTGTCGGCCACCTCGTTCCGCGGCGAGGCGTCCTGGTACGGCCCCGGCTTCGTCGGGCGGCGGACCGCCAGCGGCGACGTGTTCGATCCCGCCGATCTCACCGCCGCCCACCGTTCCTTGCCGTTCGGGACGCGGGTGCGGGTCACCGACCTGGCGACCGGGTCGTCGGTGGAAGTCCGCATCAACGATCGTGGACCGTTCGCGCCGGGGCGGGTGATCGACCTCTCCCGGGCGGCCGCCCAACAGCTCGGCGCCATCGGTCGCGGCGTCATCGACGTGCGCGTCGACGTGCTGGAGACCTCGGGCAACGCCCGGCTGGCGGTGGCCGCCGATCTGCGTGGCTTCGAGGCCCGCTCCCGCTTGCACGTTCCCGGACAGTTGCTCCTGTTGGCGTCCGAGCGGGCCTCCGAGCCGGTCATGGTGCGGATCGTGTCGGGCGAGGCGGGCACGGGCGCCGACCTGTACGTGGCGCCCGAGCTCTACCTGGCGCTCGGTCCGGTCGCCAGCGTCGCCGCCGACTGAGGAGACCGGGTCGCATGGGTGGCGGCACCTCCCGCTAGACGGGAGGTACCTGGACGCGCACGGTCGCCGCCGCCAAGGTTGCGGCGAAGGCGTCGAGGTCGGCCACGTCGTCGGCGTTCTGCATCCGCCCGACGCGTTCGACGAGCGCCGATCCCACGACCACACCGTCGGCGACGGCGGCCACGCCGGCGGCGGTGTCGGCGTCCGCCACGCCGAAGCCGACCGCGACGGGCAGGCCGCCGGCCCGCCGGGTGCGGTCGACGAGACCCGCCAGCTCCACGGGCAAGCCCGTTCGCGCCCCGGTGACGCCGGTGACCGACACCGCGTAGACGAACCCCCGGCAGGCGGCCGTGACGGTCTTCAGCCGGGCGTCGGTCGAGGTCGGTGCCACCAGGAAGACGGTGGCGAGGTCGACGGCGCGCGCGGCCTCGATCAGCGTCCCACCCTCGTCGGGCGGTAGGTCGGGCAGGATCAAGGCGTCGACGCCGGCATCGACGGCGGCCTGCACGAAGGCGCCTTCACCGTCGCCCGAGCGACCCCGGTACGCGAAGATCGGGTTGAAGTAGGTCATCACCGCGATCGGGACGTCGCTGTCGGCGCGCAGGCGGCGGACCAGGTCGAAGGTGCGTTGCGTGGTCGCGCCGGCCGCCAACGCCGTCTCCGAGGCACGCTGGATCGTCGGACCGTCGCCGAGCGGATCGGAGAAGGGCAGACCCACCTCCAGCAGGTCGGCGTGGCGCAGCAGCGTGCGGCCGGCGGCGGTCGCCCGCTCGTCGTCGGGGAACCCGGCGGTGAGGAAGGGGACGAAGGCGGCGCGGCCGGCTGCCGCCGCGTTCGCGAAGGCGCGTTCGACGCGAGCGACGCTCATGAGCGCGCCTCGGCCGGCGCCGCTCGGCGCAGGTCGTCCTCGATCCGCATGACCTCGCTCACGTCCTTGTCGCCACGGCCAGACAGGTTCACGACGATGACCTCGTCGCGCCCCATACGCGGCGCTTCCTCCATCACGTACGCGAAGGCGTGGGCGGTCTCGAGCGCCGGGATGATGCCCTCGAGCCGCGACACCGTCTTGAACGCGGCCAGCGCCTGACGGTCGTCGATGGCGACGTACGAGGCGAGGCCCGCGTCATGGAAGTAGGCGTGTTCGGGGCCGACGCCGGGATAGTCGAGGCCCGCTGACACGCTGTGGGCGGGCGCCACCTGACCGTCGTCGTCGGCGAGCAGGTACATCATGGCGCCGTGCAGCACGCCCCGACGACCGCCCGTGATGCTGGCGGCATGGGCCCCGCTGGCGATGCCGTGGCCCGCGGCCTCCACGCCCACCAGGCGGGGGCGTTCCGTCTCCGGCAGGTAGGCGTACGGGGCGAACAGGCCGATGGCGTTGGAGCCGCCACCCACGCAGGCGACGGCCAGGTCGGGCGTCCGGCGGCCCTCGGCGGCCTCGAGTTGCACCATGGTCTCCCGTCCGATCACGCTCTGCAGGTCGCGCACCATCATCGGGTAGGGGTGGGGGCCGACCACCGAGCCGATGATGTAGAAGGTGTCGCGCACGTTCGTGACCCAGTCGCGGATGGCCTCGTTGGTGGCGTCCTTGAGCGTGCGGGTACCGCTCGTGACCGGTCGCACCTCCGCGCCCAGCAGACGCATGCGGACGACGTTCAGCTCTTGCCGGCGCACGTCCTCCTCGCCCATGTAGACGACGCAGTCGAGACCGAAGAGGGCGGCGGCGGTCGCCGTGGCGACGCCGTGCTGGCCCGCGCCCGTCTCGGCGATGACGCGCCGCTTGCCCATCCGCCGCGCGAGCAGCGCTTGACCGACGGTGTTGTTGATCTTGTGGGCACCCGTATGGTTGAGGTCTTCGCGTTTGAGGTAGATCCGTGCGCCGCCGAGGTGATCGGTCAGGCGATCGGCGCGGGTGAGCAGGCTCGGCCGGCCGACGACGTCGCGCAGGACGCCGTCGAGGTCCAGCCGGAAGGCCGGGTCGGCCATCGCGGCGGCGTAGGCGGCTTCGAGCTCGTCGAGGGCGGGGATCAACGTTTCGGGGACGTAACGTCCGCCGTAGGGGCCGAAGCGCCCACGGGCATCGGGTAAGGGGAACATCGCTCCTCCAGGATCGGGACCGCTCGGCGAGCCGGGCGGTGTGGGGCCTGGTCGGGTCCGCGTCGAGGCAGCGGCGCCGACGTCAGTCGGGCACGGAGCCCGACCACCAGAACTGGTGGTGCACCTTGAAGGCGCGGGGCGTCCGGAAGCGAGCGCGCGGCTGCATGGCGCGGAGTCTACCCGAACCTCGCCGCCGACGCCAGCCGCACGCCCGCCGCGGCCGCACGCCCGCCGCGGCTTCACGCCCGCCGCGGCTTCACGCCCGCCGCGGCCTCACGCCCGCCGCGGCTTCACGGGCGCCGCACCCAGGCCTCGAGCGCCTCCGTCCAGCGGCCGGGCTCGGGGTCGAGCGCACGCACGTCGAACCCTCGCACCAGCTCGCTCGGCGCCAGCGGCCGCGGTTCGCGGAGCAGCCCGGCGCTCGCGGCGAGGGCGCCCACGAGACGCCGGGGGTCGACTCCGGCGGCGCGGTAGCCCGCCACGGTGGCGTCCCCCCGACGTTTCGCGTAACGGGTTCCGGCCGCGTCGAGGAGTAGCGGAACGTGCGCGTAGCGGACCGGCGGCAAGCCGAGCGCTCGCGCCAACGCCACCTGGCTGCCGGTCGCGTCCCACAGGTCGTCGGCCCGCACGACCTCGGCGATCCGCATCGCCGCGTCGTCGACGACCACCGCCAACGTGTACGCCCACAGGCCGTCGCTGCGGCGCACCACCGGATCGCCGACCTCGCCCGCGACGTCGAAGGTGCGGACGCCCAGACGGAGGTCGAGCGCCGTGACCGACACGTCGGGCAACCGGGCACGGAGCGTCGGGGTGCGGCCGGCCGTGCGGCGGCCGGCGGCCACCCGCGCGCTCCGGGCGCGCTCGTCCGGACCGTAGACGGGACCGGCGGGACCGTGCGGGGCCGAGGACCCCTCGCGCACGTCGCGGCGCGACAGCCAGTCCTCGGCCAGGACCCCGCGAACGTCGAGCTCCGCGAGCGCAGCGTCGTACCACGCGTCACGCTCGCTCTGCCGGTAGGGACCGAACCGACCGCCGACGTCGGGCCCCTCGTCCCAATCGAGACCCAGCCAACGCAGCTCGGCCAGGTTGCCGTCGACGGCCGCGGGCACCGTGCGAGGCCCGTCGATGTCCTCGACGCGCAGGACGAAGACGCCCTCCTGCGCCCGGACGCTGGTCCAGGCGAGGAGGGCCGTGCGGGCGTTGCCCAGGTGGAGGGGGCCCGTGGGCGATGGCGCGAAGCGGCCGCGGACCGGGTCGGTCGAGGCCGTGTCGCTCATCGTGACGCCAGGCTCAGAGAACGCCGGCGCGGCGCATGGCCTCCTGCACCGCCGCGCCCATGTCGGTGGGCGTCGCGGCGATGACCACGCCGGCGGCTTCGAGGGCGGCGATCTTGTCGGCCGCGGTGCCCTTGCCACCGCTCACGATGGCGCCCGCGTGACCCATCCGTTTGCCGGGCGGGGCCGTCGTGCCGGCGATGAAGCCGGCGACGGGCTTGGTGAGGTGCTCGCGCATCCAGGCCGCCGCCTCCTCCTCGCCGCTGCCGCCGATCTCGCCGATCAGGATCACGGCCTCGGTTTCCGGATCGGCCTGGAACTCGGCCAAGACGTCGATGAACGACGTGCCGTTGACCGGGTCGCCGCCGATGCCGACCGCCGTCGTCTGTCCGAGACCGACGTCGGTGAGCTGCTTGACGGCCTCGTAGGTGAGCGTGCCCGAGCGGCTGACGACGCCGACACGGCCGACCTGGTGGATGTAACCCGGCATGATGCCGATCTTGCACGCCCGCGGCGTGATGACCCCGGGACAGTTGGGCCCGATCAGCCGCGTGGCGCGCCCTTCGAGGTACCGCTTCGCACGCACCATGTCCTGGATGGGGATGCCCTCGGTGATGCAGATCGTCAACCGGAGGCCGGCCTCGGCCGCCTCCATGATGGCGTCCGCGGCGCCGGCCGGGGGGACGTAGATGACGCTCACGTCGGCGCCCGTGGCGGCCACGGCGTCCCGCACGGTGTCGAACACGGGCAGGTCGACGGCGTAGGTGGCGGGGCGGCCGGGAACGCCGCTGGCGTCCGCCTCACCCTCGAAACGGTGTGTCGTACCGCCGCGACCGGGGTGCACGGCGCCCA
The DNA here is from genome assembly GCA_963839375.1 of uncultured Trueperaceae bacterium. Classification (GTDB taxonomy): domain Bacteria; phylum Deinococcota; class Deinococci; order Deinococcales; family Trueperaceae; genus JAABTL01. Next base: position 87,704 of record CAWIUY010000033.1, read on the forward strand.
CCATCTGCGTGCCGTACGCGATCGCCTTGTCGGTGTGGAACTGCCCCGTCTTGCCCAGACCCTGGACGAGGACTTTCGTGTTCGCGTCGACGAAGCGGCTCATCGGGTGGCCTCCACGATCTTGCGAGCGCCGTCACGCATGTCGGAGGCGCTCAGGAGCCCGGCGATGCCAGCCTCCTCGATGATCGACCGGCCCAGATCGACGTTGGTGCCCTCGAGCCGCACCACCAGCGGCACCGTGAGCCCGACGTCGCGCACGGCTTGCACGACGCCGTTGGCGATCGTGTCGCAGCGCATGATGCCGCCGAAGATGTTGACGAAGATGCCGCGCACGTTCTCGTCGCGCGTGATGATCTTGAAGGCGGCGGTGACGTTCTCGGTCGTGGCGCTGCCGCCGACGTCCAGGAAGTTCGCCGGGCTGCCGCCCTCATGCTGGATGATGTCCATCGTCGACATGGCCAGCCCGGCACCGTTCACCAGGCAGCCGATGGTGCCGTCGAGCTTGATGAAGGAGAGACCGTAGCGCGACGCCTCGACCTCGGCCGGGTCTTCCTCGTCCAGGTCCCGCAGCGCCACCACGTCGGGGTGGCGGTAGAGCGCGTTCGCATCGATCGACATCTTGCCGTCGAGCGCGACGACGTCGCCCGCGGTCGTGACCACCAGCGGGTTGACCTCGACCAGATCGGCGTCGAGATCGACGGCGGCGCGCTCGAGCGCGATCAGGAAGGCGGTCGCCTTGGTGAGCGTGTCGCCAGCGAGGCCCAACGCGAAGGCGAGCCGGCGGGCCTGGAACGGCGTGAGCCCGACGGCGGGGTCGACGGTCTCGCGCAGGATCTTCTCCGGCGTGTGCGCCGCCACCTCCTCGATCTCGGTGCCGCCCTCGGTGGAGGCGATGACGACGTTGCGGCCGACCGCCCGATCGAGGACGACCGAGACGTAGAGCTCGCGGGCGATGTCGACGCCGCCCTCGACGTACAGGCGTTGCACGCGCTTGCCCTCGGGGCCGGTCTGGACCGTGACCAGCGTGCTGCCGAGCATGCGTTCGGCCAGCTCGCCCACGCGGGTCTCGGCGGCGACGAGATCGCCGCCTCGGCCGTCCAGCACCACCTGGACGCCGCCCAGTTCGGGATGCTCCGCGAAGCGCCCCTTGCCGCGCCCGCCCGCGTGGATCTGCGACTTGACCACGACGATCGGAACGCGGGTGGCGTCGACGAGCGGGCGCACGGCGGCGACCGCATCGGCCACCGTGGTGGCCATGCGGCCCTGCGGGATCGGGATCCCGCGCGCGGCCAACAGCGCCTTGGCCTGGTACTCGTGGATCTTCAAGACGGACCTCCTGGGGTCGGTACGAACGGAACGGGCAGCTTGGCCGGCGGCTGACGCGTGGTGCCGGGCTCCGGAGTCACGGTGGTCGATGGACCAGCGCCGGACCTGTCACGGTCGAAGCGCGCGAGGGGCCCGCTCGGTGCGGCGCCCGCGAGCGCTCCAGGCTACCCGCTGGCCGCCGAGGACGCAACGCACGTCTCGCCGTCACGACGACCGGGGTCGTCCTACGAGACGCTAGGATGACGCCATGATCCGCACCGCGCTATTGACCGTCTCCGACCGCAGCGCCGCCGGACGACGCGAGGACCGCTCGGTCCAGGCGTTGCGCGAGGTCCTGGCGACCGGACCGTTCGTCGAGGTCGACTACCAGGTGGTGCCCGACGAGCAGGCCATGATCCGGTCGAAGCTGCGGATCATGACCGAGGACGACACCGTCGACCTCGTGCTCACCACCGGCGGGACCGGCCTGGCGCCGCGTGATCGCACGCCCGAAGCCACGCTCGAGGTGGTCGAGCGGGTCATCCCCGGCCTCTCCGAGGTGATGCGCGCGGCCGGTGTGCGCGAGAACCCGCACGCCGCGCTCTCGCGCGGGATCGTCGGCGTGCGCCGTGGCAGCCTCATCGTCAACCTGCCCGGTTCGCCGGGCGGCGCCCGCTCCTCGTTCGCCGCCGTGGTCGGGGTCCTCGAGCACGCGATCGACCAGATCCAGGGGCGCACGGCCCATCCCGAGACCGACGAAGCCTGACCATGCTGGCCACCGTCGGCGCGTGGGTCGTGGTGCTGCTGGGACTCGTGGTGGCGGGTGCGGGCGTGGTCCTGCCGGTCCTGCCGGGTGTGCCGATCGCGCTGCTGGCGGTCGTGTTGGCCGGCTGGATGACCGGCTTCGAGAGGCTCGACGCGACCCTGATCATCTGGGTGGCGGTGTTGACCGCCCTGGCGCAGGGGTTCGACGTGGTGGGCAACCTGGTCGGCGCACGCCGCTTCGGCGCCGGTCGGGCCGGGCTGTGGGGCGGTGCGATCGGCTCGTTCGTGGGCCTCATCGTGTTCCCCCCGTGGGGGTTCCTCCTCGGAGCGCTGGCCGGAGCGGCCGTTGCCGAGCTGCTGGTCGGTCGGCCCCTCGGCGAGGCGTGGCGGGCGGGGGTCGGAGCGCTGCTCGGCGCGCTCGCGGGGACCGGCGGGAAGCTCGTGATCGTGGTCGTGATCGCGTTCGTCGTCCTCCGGCGGCTGATCACGGGTTGAACTCCGGACACCGGCGGCGCGGCGGCACCTGGTAGCATCCGCCGTGCCCGCGCGGCCGGCGGTCCTCGACCGGCGACGGCCCCGCCACGAGGAGACCGCATGGATCCCATCTTCGTCTCGATCGGCCCGCTCGATCTGCGGTGGTACGGCTTGCTCATCGCGCTCGGCGTCGTCGCCGGCACCGCCTGGGCACTCCGGGCGGCGCGCGCCCGGGGGCTCGACGAGACGTGGCTGCTCGACATGGCTCCGTGGATGGTGGGCGCCGGCATCGTCGGCGCCCGCCTCGTCTACGTCCTCACCAGCCCCAGCGCCTACTTCGGCCCCGGCGGTGACCCGCTGCGTGCCTTCGCGGTCTGGGAGGGCGGCATCAGCATCCACGGCGGCATCGCGGGCATCGTCCTGGTGCTCGCCTGGCAAGCGCGACGCAAGGGGTACGACGTCTGGAAGTACCTCGACGTGGTGTCGCCGGTGGCGGCCTTCGGCATCATCGGAGGGCGCGTCGGCAACCTCATGAACGGCACCGACACCGGCGGCCGGCTCACCGAGTGGGCCATCGGCTTCCACTGGCCCGAACCCGGCACGGAGACCTTCGGAGCGCTCGGCCGGGTGGTGTTCGGCGCCCCGCTCTGGCAGTACGCGCCCCCGGTGTGCCGGACGGTGCCCCCGGGCGAGCCCTGCCTGGTCCACTTGACGCCGATCTACGGTGCGGTCGTCGGGGTGATCCTGATCGGTGTCGTGGCCTGGGCTTTGGCCCGCACCCGGGTGCCGGGCGCGGTCTTCTTGCACCTGGTCCTGTGGTACTCGGTGCTGCGCTCGGTCCTCGAGGAACCGTTCCGCGACAACCCGCTGCCGTGGCCCGTCTACCTCGACCCGTCGGGGGGCGTCGGGCTGTTGACGCTGACGCAGATCGTGAGCATCCCGATCGCGCTGGTCGCCGCCTACTTGTTGTTCGTCCGGTCGGCGCAGCGGTGAGCACGCCGGCGGTCGTCGTCCTCGCCGCGGGGCAGGGCACGCGGATGCGTTCTCGGCGTCCCAAGGTGCTCCATGAGGCGGCCGGCGTCCCGCTGCTGGCGCACGTCCTGGCAGCGGCCGCGCACGTCGACCCGGAGCCCCTCGTGGTGGTCGTGGGTCACGGTGCGGACGCCGTGCGCGAACGTTTCGGCGACGCCGGTCTCCTGTTCGTCGAGCAGTCGGTGCAGCGGGGCACCGGGGACGCGGTCGCTTCGTGCGCCGAGGTGCTCGCCGGGCATCCCGGGCCGATCGTGGTCCTCTCGGGCGATGGGCCGCTCGTCTCTGGGGCGTCGCTGCGTCGGCTGGTGGACGCGCACGCGGCGGCCGGCGGCGACGGCATGACGCTCCTCACCGTCGAGGTCGACGACCCGCGCGGCTTGGGCCGCGTGGTCCGCGGCCGGGACGGCGGGGTCCGGGCGATCGTCGAGGAGAAGGACGCCGACGAGACGACGCTGGCCGTCCGCGAGGTCAACCCGGGCTCGTACGCGTTCGACGCGCGCCTGTGGGACCTGTTGCCGACGCTGCGCGACGAGAACGCGGCCGGTGAGCTCTACCTCACCGACCTGGTGGTGGCGTACCTGCAAGCGGGCGCCGGCGTCCGCGCGGTGCGCAGCGACGACGAGACCCGCGCCCTGGTGGGGGTCAACGACCGCGTCCAACTGGCCCAGGCCGACCGGCTGCTGCGCGACCGGCTGCGCCGTCAGTGGCTGCTCGCCGGCGTGACGATGGTCGACCCGCCGAGCGTGTTCCTCGACGCCGACGTGGCCCTGTCGGTGGACGTGGTGCTCGAGCCCGGCGTGGTGCTGGCCCGCGGCACCCGGGTGGGCGAGGGCGCGCGCATCGGGGCGTACGCGCACCTCAGCGGCTGCGACGTCGAGGGCGGTGCCCACGTCGCGCCGCACACGGTGGCCGTCGGCCGCACCTTCCTCGCCGACGACTGAAGACCGCGAGCGCCGGTCGACGCCGACCGCGGCGGTCGCTCAGCCCTCGCCCGGCACGAAGCGCCAGTGCCGCAGGCCCTCGCGTACCCCTGCCGCGTAGGAGCCCTCGGCCACGAACGCGGTGCGTCGCCCACGCAGCTCGTCGAGCTCGGGCGCATGGTTGCCGACCACGATCGCGCGGAAGGGGCCGGTGAGCATCTCCAGGTCGTTGCCCGAGTCGCCGGCCACCGCGATGCGCTCCGGCGCGACCCCCCACACGCGCGCCAGCCAACGGATCGCCAGCGCTTTCGACGCCCGCGGCGGCAACACGTCGAGGAGCGTGCCGCGGGACGGGATCACCTGGGCCTTGTGGCCGCCCTCGCGCAGCGCCCCTCGTACGCGGTCGGCGATGGCGTCGGCGTCGTCGGCCACGTAGCTCAGCTTGACGTCGGTCCGGTTCTCCTCGGGCTGGGGGCGCAGGCCGCGCACCCGCGCCAGCGTCTCGGCCACGGCCCTGCCGTCCCAACCCGTCCGGATGTGCGTGCCCCAGGCGCGCTCCCGGATCCAACGCGGTCCCTCGCCGGTGCCGTCGTGGCGGGCGTAGTGGACCTGCGTGCCGACGTCGGTGATGACCAGGACCGGGGGTGGGAGGGCGTGCGCGGCGAGCGCGCGTTCGAGGAGGGCGAGCGAGCGCCCGGTCGCCAGTCCGAACACGAGGTCATGGCGTTCCAGGTCGTCACCGAGCGCCGCGAGGGCGTCCGGGTCGCCGGGTGCCTCGTCGTCCACGAGCGTGTGGTCGACGTCGCTGATCAACCAGGGCCGGTCGGACCGCAGCCGTCCCGCCACGTCGCCGCGCCACGACGCGGGCGGGGTCCTCTCGAGCAGCGGGGCGACCGCCTCGAGGTACCGCTCAGCGTGGGCGGCCCAGGCGAAGGTGCGCCGGACGCCTTCGACGCCGCCGCGCGAGTGCCGCTCCCACGCCTCGCGGTCGACCAGCAGCGAGCGCAGCGCGCGCTGGATCTCGCCCTCGTCGCGCGCGTCGACCAGCAGGCCGGCGTCGGTGGCGCCGACGATGTCCTTGGGCCCGCCGTGGCCCGTCGACACGATGGGCAGGCCCGACGACGCCGCTTCGATGAGGGTGATGCCGAAGTTCTCCACGAGCGCGGGGTTGATGAACACGCCGCCGCTGGCGGCCGCCAGCCGGTAGAGCACGGGGATGTCGACGTCGGGCTCATGGCGCTTGGGCAGCGCCAGCTTGCCGTAGAGGTCGTACCGATCCATGAGGAGCAGCAGTTCGGTGAGGACCTCGCGCTCGTTGTCGCTCATCTCGCGGATGTCCTTGCGCACGCCGGCGAAGATCGCCAGGTTGGCGATCTGCTGCAGCTCGGGGTCCTCGCCGTACGCGGTCACCAGCCCCTCGATGTTCTTGCGCCGATCGGGGCGGCTGATGGCCAGCACCAGCGGTTTGTCGGGTTGGTTGAGGAAGCGCGAGATCTCGCGCTGCATGCGCACGCGCGCCCGACGCACGTCCTCGCCGGGATCGAAGGTCTCGTCGAGGTCGTAGTAGTACGGGTAGAAGCGTTCGACGTCGATGCCGGGCGCGAGGACCACGAAGTTGGCGTCCTTCGACGCCTCGTAGAGCTCGTACCCGTGTTCCACCTCGTGTTTGGTGCTGGCGATGACCAGGTCGGCGTCGCGCAACAGCCGCTCCTCGACCTCGATCCGGTACTGCAGGCGATAGCGGTCTTCCATCGCGGCCGCGTCCAGGCCCGCGCCGGACAGCACCTCGCGCTTGTTGCGTCCCAGGCTGTGGCCGGTCACCACCAGCGGGCGATCGAGGCGGGCGGCGAGCTCGTGCGCGACCTCGGAGGCGTCGGCGTAGTGCCCATGGATCAGGTCGGGCACGCGTCCCTGGGCGCGGAAGAAGCGGAGGACGCCCACCACCAGTTCATCGAGGTAGGGCCACAGCGCCTCCTTGCGCCGGTAGCGTGCGCCCCCGAACCGGAGGCGCACGATGCGCGCCCCGTCGCCCAGGTCCTCGAGCTCGCGGTCGTAGTCGTCGTCCACGTTCGGGTCGTCGATGCGACGGGTGATGAGGTCGACCGCGTCGACCTCGGGGCGCTTGGCCAAGGCTCGGGCCAGCTCGACGACGTACTTCGTCTGCCCGCCGGTGTCGGCGTCCCGTCCCAGCTCCAGGTCTCGACCACGGATCAGGCCGTGGATGCTCAGCATCACGATGTACAGACCACTGCGTGTGATCGGGGTCTCGGTGTCGGGCTCGGGGGTACCCATGCGTGCCTCCCAACGATCCAGGTTAGCAGCGACCGCCGCGTCTCACCGTCCGCCCGCCCGTGGACGGGCCCGGCCGCGGACCCGTGCTACGCTCTGCGGCCGGAGGAACGCCTTGGCCCTGCTCCGCAAACCGCCCGCCGTGCTCGCCCTGGAAGACGGCACCGTGTACTACGGCTACGCGTTCGGGCATCCCGGCCGTACCGTCGGCGAGATCGTGTTCAACACGTCCATGACGGGGTACCAGGAGATCCTGACCGACCCCTCGTACCACGGCCAGATCGTCACGATGACCTACCCGCACATCGGCAACTACGGCGTGTCGGTGTACGACATGGAGTCGAACCGGCCCTACGCGCGCGGCTTCATCGTGCGCGAGTTCTCCCGCACGTCGTCGAACCACCGCGCCAACCAGGACCTGCCGTCGTTCATGAACCAACACCGGATCGTCGGGATCGAGGGCATCGACACGCGCGCCCTCACCCGTCGGCTGCGCACGGGGGGCGTCGTCAAGGGCGTCATCCACCATGGCGCCACCGACGATGCGCTCGAGGCCGAGCTCATCGCCGAAGCGCGTGCGCACGCCGACATCGACGGCCGCGACATGACGCCCGAGGTCACCACGCCGCTGCCGTACGCGCGACCGACCTTCCAAGAGGACCCGCGCGTGGTCGTCGTCGACTTCGGCATCAAGCACTCGATCGTCTACAAGCTCGAGCAGGCGGGCGCCGAGGTCATCGTGGTGCCGGCCCAGACCACGCCGGCCCAGATCATGGCGCTCGACCCGTACGGCTTGGTCCTGTCGAACGGACCCGGCGATCCCGGGGGACCGCGCTACGCGCACGACACCGTCTGGCAACTGCTCGGCCTGCTGCCCACCTACGGGATCTGCATGGGCCACCAGCTGCTCGGCCTGGCCGTCGGCGGCCGGACGTACAAGCTCACGCACGGTCATCACGGGGCCAACACGCCGGTGAAGAACGTCATCACCGGCGAGGTCGAGATCACCAGCCAGAACCACAACTACGCCGTCGACATCGACTCGATCCCGGGCCGGCAGTTCGTGCCCACCCACGTCAACCTCAACGACGGGACGCTGGAGGGCATGGCCCACCAGCGGTACCCGGTGTTCAGCGTCCAATATCACCCCGAGGCCAGCCCGGGACCCCACGACGCCAGCTACCTGTTCCGCCGCTTCATCGAAGAGGTCAACGCCTTCGAGGGGGCGGCGGCGCTGCCGGCGGCGAACCGGGGCGGTCTCTAGGCGCTCAGCGCTCGGCTGTGTCGAGCCAGATCGTCAGCGGTCCGTCGTTGACGAGCGCGACGTGCATCGCCCGGCCGAAGGCGCCCGTCGACACGCGCAAGCCGTGCGTGCGCAGCCGTTCCGTCACCGCCGCCACGAGCGGTTGCGCGGTGGCGGGCGCCGCGGCCTCGGCGAAGCCGGGCCTTCGACCCCCGTGAAGGTTCGCGTAGAGCGTGAACTGGGGCACGACCAAGACCTCGCCTGCGGCCTCGATCACCGACCGGTTCAGCTTGCCGGCATCGTCGACGAACACGCGCAAGCGGGCGATCTTGTCCGCCATCCACGCGACCTCGGCGTCGCCGTCGTCATGGGTGACGCCGAGAAGCACCAGCAGGCCGGGTCCGATGCGGCCGACGGTGGGTGCGACCGCGCCCTCGTCGGCGAGCGTGACCTCGCTGTGGAGGACGCGCTGGAGAAGCGCTCGCACTCAGTTGACGGGGCGCGGGGGCGTACCCGCGTCGGCGTCGGCGGAGGGGCCGTCGGTGTCACGGGCGGCGCTCGTCGCCGCGGCGGTCAGGGCCTCGCGAACGGCCGCACGCGCGTGCACGAGCGTCTCTCGTTCGGTGGCGTCGAGCTGCCCACGCGTCTTGTCGTACAGCATGTCGAGCAGGTCGAGGCTGCGGACGGCGGTCTTGCGGTCGAGCGCGCCGTCGCGGGCGAGGCGGGTGACGAGCGGCGAGGCGAGGTCGCCGAGGGCGGCTTCGGCCGACGAGCGGAGCGAGTGGACGAGGCCGATGAAGCGTGGATCGGGCACGGGGTCCTCCTCGGGATGTCCCCCCGGGCGCCGGGGTCGACCAGAGCCGTGACGCGTCAGAAGAGCGGGGTAGGGGCCGCGGTGTCGACGTGGAAAGCGCCGGGTTTGGGGCCCAGCTCCTCGAGGACCGCCTTCAGGCCACGCATGTCCTGCCACGTCTCCCACTTGGGCGCGCCCACCTCGCGGCTCGGGTTCCGCAGGAGGTAGGCGGGGTGGTAGAGCGGTAGCACACGTACACCGTGCCAGTCGGCCCAGCGGCCGCGCAGGCGGGTGATGCCCTCGCGCGTGTCGAGGAACCATTGGGTCGGGACGTTGCCGAGCGGCACGATGACCTGCGGACGGACGAGGCGGATCTGCTCGACCAGGATCGGGGCGCTCGCGGCGATCTCGTCGGGGCGGGGGTTGCGGTTGCCCGGCGGGCGGAACTTGACCAGGTTGGTGATGTAGACGTCGTGGCGGTCGATGTCGACCGACGCGAGCACCTTGTCGAGCAACTGCCCGGCGCGCCCGACGAACGGCCGCCCCGTGAGGTGCTCCTCTTCGCCGGGCGCCTCGCCGACGATCATCAAGTCGGCGTCGGGATCGCCGTCGCCGAACACGAGCCGGTCGAGCAGGTCGGCCAGGGCAGGAGGTCGTTCGGCGGCCCGAACCTCGAGGTCGGCCAACGTCACGACGTGGTCGCACCCCGGCTCTCGGGGCCGTCGGTGGGCGGCACCTCGGCGGTCGCTGCCTGCGGGGGACGCTTGTTGCGCGCCTCACGGCGCACCTTGGGTTCGAGGCCGATCATGAGGAAGAAGTTCTCGAGCGCGTTCTCGCGAGCGCGGATCTCGACGTGCGACGGGTCACGGCTGCCGGTCACGAACGGCAAGCCCTCGTAGGTGGTGAGCGCGGCGTGGACGACGTCTTGGGGACCGGAACGCTCGGCGATCTCGGCCAGTTCGGCGTAGAGGGTGCGGCGAGCTTCGGCGTGCCGTCGCGATGCGTCGGGATCCGGTGTCTCGGCCGCCCGCAGGACGTCCTGCTTGGCGATGCGGCGGTAGTGCTTGAGGCCCCGGACGATCTCATCCGAACTCAACACGACCCGTACCTCCATGCGTTGACTCCTTCCACCGGCGACGCTGGCCGGTCAAGACCAGTGTAGGCGTTGCTCGCGGGCGGCATGTCGGGTCGCCCGGTCGAGCGCGGGCCTCAAGCCCGCAGCGGGCGTCCCACGGGCGGTCGCGGCGTCTTGCCGTCGCGCTCGAGCAGGTCGCCGGCCGCTCGGCCGAGGTCGGCCAGGTCGGCCTCGTCGCTGCGCCAACCGCATGCCGGGCACTCGAACTCGTCGAACCCTTCGACGTACGCGAACCGGTGCGTGGGTTCGTGTCCGCACTCGGGGCAGGGGGGACCGTCGTCGTAACCCTCGGCATCGATCATGGACCCAGCCTAACGCCGTCTCCCGATGAGAAGGGGCTTGGTAGGCTGAGACATGACGCCCTTCCCGGTCGCCTCGCTGCGTGCGCGTTTCCCCGCCCTCCGTCAGGCGGAGGTCGTCTACCTCGACAACGCCTCCGGCGCGCAGGTCCCCGACCGCGTGGTGCAGGCGGTGAGCGACGCCCTCGTGACGTTGCAGGTGAACAAGGGCGGCGCCTACGCCCCGAGCCGCCGCGTCACCGCCCGCAAGGAGGCCGTCCGGGCGCGGACGGCGGCGTTCCTGAACGCGGAGCGGCCCGGCGAGGTCGCCTTCGGCTTGAACGCCACCACCCTGGTCACGTTGTTGGCGCGCTCCGTGGGCGACGCCTTGTCCGCGGGCGACGAGATCGTGGTGACCTCGCTCGATCACCATGCCAACGTCGATCCCTGGCGGCAACTCGCCGCGCGCGGGGTGGTCGTCCGGACCTGGCGCCCCCGGCCACCCTTCGGAACGCTCGACGTGGCCGACCTGGCGGAGCTGGTCGGATCGCGCACGCGTCTGGTCGCCTTCACGGGCGCGTCGAACGCGCTCGGCACGCTGGTGCCGATCGCGGAAGCGGCCGCCGTCGCCCACGCCGTCGGTGCCTGGGCCTTCGTGGACCTGGTGCACCTGGCACCCCACGCGCTGCCCGACGTGCAGGCATGGGGCGTCGACGGCGCCGTGTTCAGCCCCTACAAGGTGTTCGCACCGCACCTGGGGGTGCTGTACCTGGCGTCCACCCTGCGTGAACGGCTCGCTCCACCCCGGTTGGCCTTCCACGACCCCTACGACCCCATCGCCTGGGAACCGGGCACGTCGTCGCACGAGGCCATCCTTGGCTGGGGCGCGGCGCTCGACCATCTCGAGGACGCCGCCGACGCGTTGGATGTCGCGCCCGGCGCCGAGCGGGTGCGCTGGACCGAGGTGTACCGACGGACGGCGCTGCACGAGGCGGAGCTCACGCGGCGCCTGCTCGCCGGTCTCGACGGCCTCGGTGCCGACCGCTACGGCCTGCCGACCGAAGAGGGCCGCACGGCCACGGTCGCCTTCAACCACCCCGAGCGCACCGCCGACGACGTCGCCTTGGCCCTCGCCGGGGCGGACGTGGCGGTCGCAGCGGGTCACTTCTACGCGTACGACCTCATCCACGCCGAACTCGGTCTGGCGCCGCGGGGCGGCGCCGTGCGCGTGAGCGCACTGCACTACACCGACACGAGCGACGTCGACGCGTTCCTCGCGGCGGTCGCGGCGCTGTAGCGGCGCGAGCGACACGCTGGCGATGCCCAGGCGGAGGCCGATCGACGCGGCGGCGTTCAGGCTTCGGCGGCGGCTGGGTCCTCGAGCAGGGAGCGCGCATGTTCCAGGGCGGCGGCACCGTCGTCGCCGGCGAGCATGCGCGCCAGTTCGCGCACCCGTTCGTCGCCTTCCAGGTGGCGGACGCGCGTCACGGTGCGACCGTCTCGCTCGACCTTGTCGACGCGCACGTGGCGGTCGGCGAACGCCGCCACCTGGGCCAGGTGCGTCACGACCAACACCTGCCGGCCTTCGGCGAGCCGGCGCAGCACCCGTCCCACCGCCCGCCCAGCGCGCCCGCCGAGACCGGCGTCGACCTCGTCGAAGACGAGCGTCGGCACGTCGCTGCCGGCCGCGGCGTGGAGCGCCAGCATGACCCGCGAGAGCTCGCCTCCGGACGCGACGTCGAGGAGGTTGGAGGTCGGTTCGCCGCGGTTGGCGCCGAACCTCAGCGCGACCCCCTCCGCCCCGTGGGGCCCGAGCGTGTCCCGTTCGGGCAGCGCGATCTCGAAGCGCGCCTGTGGCAGTGCGAGCGTCCGCAGCACCTCGCTCACCACGGGCGCCAGGCGCGCCGCCGCCGCGTGGCGCCCCGCGGTCCAGACGGCCGCCGCGGCCGCCAAACGGTGGTTCAACGCGGCGTCCCGGGCCACGAGCTCGGCGTCGGTCGCGTCCGCGCCCGCCAAGCGGTCGCGTTCCGCAGCCAGCGCCCCCCGTCGGGCGAGGACCGCCGCGACGTCCGGACCGTACTTCCGGCACAGGCCGTCGATCAGGTGGCGGCGAGCTTCGAGACGGTCGAGCTCGCCCGGATCGAGATCGAGCCGCTCGAGGGCGCCCTCGAGCTCGGCCACCACCGCCTGGACGGCGTCCTGGGCGGTGGCGAGGTCGCCCACCAGCCGCTCCAGCCCGGCCTCGAAGCGGGCGGCGCCGCTCAAAGCCCGCAGCGCCGCGGCGAGCCGATCGGCGGCCCCGGCGTCCTCCTCGGCCAGGCCGTGCAGGGCGCCGACGAGGCCCTCGCGCACGCGTTCGACGTGCCGTACGGCGTGTAGGCGGGTATCGAGCTCGACGTCCTCGGCCGGCGCGAGCCGGGCGGCATCGATCTCGTCGAGCTGGTAGGTGATCAGGTCGAGCCGCTGGGCGCGGTCGTCGGCGTCGGCGCGCGAACGCTCCAGCGCGTCGCGCACGGTCTCGCGTTCGAACCAATCGGATCGGTACCGCTGGGCGGCCGCACGCGCCTCGCCGTCGAGGTGGCGATCGAGCCACGCGCGCTGCTCGGCGCCGTCGAGCAGGGTCCGGTAGGCGTGTTGACCGAAGATGCCCAAGCGCGTCGCCAACGCCGTCCGCAGCTCGGCGACGGTCACGACCTCGCCGTCGACGCGGGCGACGTTGCGTCCTTCGAGCGAGACGCGCCGACCGAAGACCGTGGCGGGTTCGGGGCCCCAGGTCGCTTGCACGAGCGCGGCCTCGCGACCGGCGCGCACCACGCCGATGTCGGCGCGGCCGCCCGCCAGCAGCGCCAGCGCGTCGACGACGAGCGACTTGCCGGCCCCCGTCTCGCCCGTCAGGACGTTCAAGCCCGGGGCGAGCTCGACGACGACGTCGTCGGCGATCGCGAAATCTCTGAGCTCCAGCGTGCGCAGCACGGCGCCCATGCTAGCGCGCCCCGTGGTGACCCCTCGTGCCGCCACGGTGGTCGCCGTCCGCGTCTAGGCCGTCGTCCCGATCGTGGCGCCGGACCCAGCGGCCGCGGTGCCGGCCTCGAGGCGGGCGAACTCGACTTCGATCGCTGCCAACAAGCGCGCCTCCGCGCCCGCGAGGTCGACGCCTTCGAGGGTGGCGCCGGCCGCCGCGACGTGACCGCCGCCGCCCAGGGCGACGCAGATCCGTTGCGCCGAGACGCCCGCGCGGGAGCGCACGCTGACCTTCACGGCCCCCTCGCGTTCCTTGAGGACGGCGGCCACGCGGGTACCCTCGGCGTAGCGGACCTGTTGGACGAAGTCGTCCGAGTCGTCCTCGCTGCCATGCGTGGCCGCCCGCATCGCCAGGGTCAGGTCGATCAGGACCACCTGGCCGTCGAGTCGGAACCGCACGGTGTCCATGACGCGCGCCAGCATGCCGAAGTAGTCGGGGTGACGCCACTGCAGGCGATCGGTCAGGTCGGCGTAGTCCACGCCGGCCTCGATCAGCCGACCCGCAGCCTCGAGCGCCCGGCGGTCCGTGTTGCCGAAACGCAGGAAGCCGGTGTCCGTGAGGAGGCCGGCCAGGCACGGGGTCGCCAGGTGGGCGTCCCAGGCGACGCCGAGTTCGTCGACGACGTCGGCCACCATGAGGGTGCAGGCGGCGTACTCGGGCGCCACCCAGGCCACGGCCGACGCGCCCGGGTTGGTGCCATGGTGGTCGACGTTCACGACCGGCGCCGCCCCGTCGAGGGGCACGCCCACGCTGCGTTCGGGGTTGGTGTCCAGGATGGCGACCAGCGCGTCCGCGGGGCGCTGCGCGAGCGGTTCGAGCAGCTCTCCAGGGTCGGCCAGGAAGCGCAGGAAGCGTGGTGGCGGCGTCATCACACCCGTGGCGTCGCGCCCCAGCCGGCGCAGCGCGCGCACGAGCGTGAGGACACTGCCGACGGCGTCGCCGTCCGGGTCGACGTGGGCCAGCACCAGGATGGGACCGGAGTGGGTGAGCAGCGCGCGTGCCACGCGGGCGGCGTCGGTCGCGGAAGGATCCATGCCCGCGACGATAACAGCAGGCTCTCGTCCACGGCGGTGGCCCACCTGTGTCGGGCAGGTCGCGGTCCGTCGGCCCGCGGTTGCGTATCGTTCCCCATGAACGACCCTTGGCGACACGAAGGGGCGGCCCAGGCGAACGCCACACAGCCGCGTCGGCCCCGCATCCGCGTGCAGACCCTGCTGCTCTTCGCCCTGCTCGTGTCGGTGGCGTGGCCGTGGTTGACGCGACCCGAACCGCAGCTCCAACATGCGCAGGCGGGTCCGCCCGCCGTCACGGCGCCCACGGGCGACCTGCTCGCCGCGTACGAGCTGGCGCGCCCCGCCAGCTTGCGGCTCGAGGCGCGCTGCGTCACCGCCTTCGGCGGTCGTCAGGTGCTGGGTGTGGGCACCGGCTTCTTCTTCGACGCCAGCGGCGGCGTGTTGACCGCGTACCACGTCGTCGACGCAGCCAGCTCCATCGGCGAGTGTCGCGTGCAGTACGTCGGCGTCGACCCGGAACGGCGGGAGTTCGACCTCGAGCTGGTGGGGTTCGATGCCTACATGGACTTGGCCGTCCTGCGGGCGAAGGTGCCGGGGCGGGTGCCCTTCATCCCCTTGGCGGCGCGGTCGCCGACGCCGGGTACGCCGGTCGTGGCGATCGGCAACTCGCGCGGTGCGTTCTTGGAAGCGCGGGCCGGACGGGTCACCCGGCTCGGGGTGCGGGCGGGCCGGGCGGATTTCGCCGATGACACCATCGAGCTGACCAACGCCCTGGCCCCCGGTGACTCGGGCGGTCCGGTGGTGAACGTGCGCGGCGAGGCCGTCGGGGTGGTCTCCTACATCTCGTTCAACCCGACCGGCATGACCTCGGACGCGTACGTGCCCCCGTTCCTGATGGGCCTGGCCCTGCCCCGAGAGTTCGCCTCGTACGCGGTGCCGGTCCAGGTCGGCTCCGAGCTCGTGGAGGCGGTCGTGGCGGGCGAGCAGCGCGACGTCCCCGTGATCGGGTTCCAGTGGAGTCAAGGCAGCGACTACGACCCGAAGGTCGGCTTGGGCGAGTTCGGCCCACGCCCCGGCCCCATCGTCGGTCAGGTCGCGCCCGGCGGACCCGCCGACCTGGCCGGTCTTCGGTCGGCGACGGAGCGGCCCATCCTCGACAGCGAGGGCAGGCGGGTCGGCACCGTCGTCGAGGCCGACGTGATCGTGGCCGTCGACGGGACCCCGACGCCGACCTTCGCGTCGCTGCTGGCGGAGGTGCGCGGGAAGCGGATCGGCCAATCGGTCGAACTGACGGTGCAGCGTGGGGGCGCCACGTTCCGGCTCCAACTCGAGCTGGGTGCGCGCCGGGCGGTCTTCGCCACCCAGCCCTAGCCTGGCCTGCAGGGGCGGCGAGTCCGGGGCGGCGGCCTCGACCGGGCTGCGGCTCAGAGCCACGACCAGACCAAAGGTGCGCCCCCCGATGGGGGATCGGGGGGCACGCCTCTCGTCTCCGGGGTGGGAGCCGAGAGGGTCTCGTCTCCCGGGTGGGAGTCGAGAGGGTTGCCTCGGATCGGGGGGGACCCGAGGCGGGCCTCAGGGGTGGAGTCCTGAGGCTGGGGTGCCCCAGGGGGGACCTGGGGTTGGTGGGCGATGGTGGATTCGAACCACCGACCTCGTCGTTATCAGCGACGCGCTCTAACCGACTGAGCTAATCGCCCAAGACCGGACGGAAGTGTACCCGTGGCGCTCTCGGGGTGTCAACGCGCCGGGTACCATGCCCTTCATGGTCGAGACCCTCCACCTCGCGAAACCACGCGGTTTCTGTGCCGGCGTCGTCATGGCGATCGATGCGGTCGTCGCCGCAGCGACCGAGAACGCCGCCCGCGGCGAGGGCGATGTGGCCGTCTACCACGCGATCGTCCACAACCAGACGGTGGTCGACCGGTTGTCGGCCGAGCATCGCGTCCACTTCGTCGAGACGCTCGGCGACCTCGACGCGACGCGCCACGCCGCCGCGGCGGCCGGCGGCGCCATCGGCGATCTGGTCGTGTTCAGTGCCCACGGCGTGAGCCCGGCGGTGCGGGCCGAAGCCGCCCGGCGCCGGCTCACGACGTTGGACGCCACCTGTCCGCTCGTCACCAAGGTGCACTCCGAGTCCAAGAAGTACGCCCGTGAAGGCTTCCACATCCTGCTCATCGGCGACTCGACCCGCCACCAGGAAGTGATCGGCACCTACGGCGAGGCCCCGGACGCGACGACGGTCGTGAGCGTGATCGGCAACCGACATCACGACCCGGACCTGGCCGACCCGTACACGGTCACGGTGCCCGATCCGAGCAAGGTCGTCGTGCTGACCCAGACGACCCTGTCGGTCGACGACACCGAGCGCACGATCGACGTCCTGCGCGACCGTTTCCCAGACCTGGTGCGGCCCTCGCGCGACGATCTGTGCTACGCCACCAAGAACCGCCAGGACGCGGTCAAGGCGATCGCGCCGCAGGTCGACGCGTTCCTCGTGGTGACGAGCACCACCTCCTCGAACGGCATGCGTCTGCTCGAACTGGCGGCCTCGTTGACCGGGCGCGCCCTGCGGGTGGACGGGGTCGCCGACCTCGACCCGGCGCAGTTCGACGGGGTCCGGAGCGTCGGGATCACGTCGGCCGCCTCGACCCCCGACGACCTGGTCCAGTCGGTCGTCGCCTGGTTCCGAGACCGCAACCCCGACCTGCAGGTGGTCGAAGAGGGCGAGTGGGAGGACATCGAGTTCCGCAAACCGAAGCGCGTGGCCCCGCCGGCGCTCGAGCCGGTGTCGTGACCGACGGCTTCGCCCCCGAGGCGCGTGGACCCGCGCGACCGCTGTCGGTGGCGCCGATGATGGACTGGACCGACCGTCATTACCGCCGCTTCATGCGCGGTCTCACGCGCCGGACGCTGCTCTACACCGAGATGGTGACCGCCAACGCCCTCCTGCACGGCGACACCGAGCGGCTGTTGGCGTTCGACCCGGTGGAGCATCCGGTCGCGGTCCAGCTCGGCGGCGACGACCCGGCGTCGCTGGCCGCGGCCGCCCGCCTGGCGGTCGCGCACGGCTACGACGAGGTGAACCTGAACGTCGGCTGCCCGAGCGACCGGGTGCAGCGTGGCCGCTTCGGAGCCTGCCTCATGGCGCACCCGGAGGTCGTGGCCGACGCCGTGCGAGCGCTGCGCGAGGCCGTCGTGGTCCCGGTCACCGTGAAGCATCGGCTCGGCATCGACGACCTCGACGACGACGCCCACCTCCACACCTTCGTCGGCGCGCTCGTGGACGCCGGCGTCGACCGGGTGATCGTCCACGCCCGCAAGGCCTGGCTCCAGGGGCTGTCGCCGAAGCAGAACCGGACGGTGCCCCCGCTGCAGCACGAGCGCGTCGTCGCCCTCAAACACACCTTCGGCGAGCTCCGCGTCGAGACGAACGGCGGCGTTCGCGACCTGGCCGGCGTCCGGCGCTTCCTCGACGAGGTCGACGGCGTCATGATCGGGCGCGCGGCGTACGAGGACCCGTACCTGTTCGCCGAAGCCGACGCCGTGGTCTTCGGCGATGCCGAACCGATCCCCACCCGGGAGGCGGCCGTGTTCGACTACCTGCCGTACGTCGAGGCCCGACGCCAGGCAGGCACACCGCTCAACCCGTTGATCAAGCCGTTGGTGGGGCTCATGCGCGGCGTGCCGGGCGGCCGGGCGTGGCGGCGCACGTTGACCGAGGGCGCGAGCCGGCCCGGCGCGGGTCCGGAACGCATCGTGCAGGCACTGGCGCGGGTCGCGGGCGCCGGAGACGACGGCCGTGGTCACGCTGACGGCGTTGTCGCCGGCGAGGGCGCCCGGCGCGACCGGCTCGTCGTCGGTTGGTAGAGTCGCGCGCATGACGCGACGCTTCTGGGTACGTGGCATCCGTGGCGCCACCACCGTGGCAGAGGATCGCCCGGAGCTCGTGCTCGAGGCGACCCGGGAGCTGCTGGGCGCGATGCTGGAGGCGAACGGCATCGTCAGCTTCGAGCCGATCGCCGCGATCTTCTTCACCACCACGCACGACCTGGTCTCGACCTTCCCGGCGGAGGCCGCCCGCGAGCTGGGCATGCAGCGCGTGCCGCTCATCTGCAACACCGAGATCCCGGTTCCCGGTCGGGTGGGCAAGGCCGTCCGGGTGATGCTCCAGCTGAACACCACCAAGACGCAAGACGAGATCGTGCACGTCTACCTGCGGGGCGCCAAGGGCTTGCGCCCGGACCTCACCAGCGCGCAGTAGCCGGGGCGTCAGGCCCCGGCGAAGCTGAGGTCGGCCACCGCCACGCTCGGGACCGCGATCATCGCCGACTTGGGCAGCCAGGTGAGATCGGTGCCCACCGCTTCGATCCGCAGCAGCAGGTCGAACAGGTTGAACGAGATCGCGAAGTCGTCGACGGCCACGGTCTCGCCGCCGATCGTCTCGAGACCCATGGCCTGGACCGAGACGTCGCCCGTGATCGGGTTCGCGCCGGCGTGCACGCCCATCAGGTCGGTGATGGTCACGCCGTCGCCCGCGGGGACGCCGGTGCCCGGTTCGAGCACGAGGTTGGTCGCGCCCACCCCGAGCGTCGACGCGTAGCTGCGGGCGGCGTGTCCCGTGGTCGACTGACCGGTGCGGCGCGCCGTCTCGCTGTTGTGCAGGAAGCTCCGCAACACGCCTTGCTCGACGACGACCAGCCGGGCTGCCGGCGTGCCCTCGGCGTCGAAGGGTCGGCTGCCCAGGCCGTCGCTCCGGGTCGGGTCGTCGACGATCGTGACCAGGTCGCTGGCGACGCGCGCCCCGACCTTGCCCGCCAAGCGGCTCTTGCCCTCGGCCAAGGACTTGCCCGAGACCGCGAAGGTGAACAGGCCGAGCAGGGTGGCGACGACCTCGGGTTCGAGCACGGCGCGGCGCCGGCCGGTTCGCAGCGGACGTGCACCCAAGTGCCGACCGACCTTGTGCAGGAGCTCCTGCGAGGTCCGGCCGGGCTCCAGGGCGTGGAACTCCTTGCCCAGGTCGACCTCCCAACCCTGCTTGACGCTCTCGCCCGTCCGCATCACGACGACGCCCATCAGCGCGGCGTAGCCGTTGCGGTAGCCCCCGTCGGCGCCTCGCGTCGAGCCGATCGCCACTTCGGACTCGGTCTCGCTGTACCGAGCGGTCTGCATCGACTGGACGCGCGCGTCGCTGCGCACGCCCGTCTCGAAGTCCACGGCGGCGGCGCCCTTGGCGTCGACGCCCGCCGAGAGACCCTCGCCGATCAGGTCGTGGCGCCCCATCGCACGGCCCACCGGGAGCGCGGCTTCGTCGGCGTCCTGCAACGCCGCGTTGTCGATCGCCTCGTCGAGCGCCCAGCCGAGCGCGTCCTCGCTCAGCTCTTCGGTCGACGCGTAGCCGGTGCGACCGGCGTGGATCACGCGCAGGCCGACGCCGCCCTGGGTGGCGTTGGTGATGTCGGAGACGCGCCCATCCCGGGCCTCGACCTCAAGCTTCCGCTCCGTGGTGGCCAACACCTCGAGGTCCACGCCGCGTTGCCCGGCGCGTTCGAGCAACCACCGTTTCGCCTGTTCGACGGTCATGCCTCGCCTCCCACGACGATCTCGCGCACGCGCACGTGCGGTTGGCCGACCTCGGTGGGGATCGAGCCCGACATCGACCCGCACATGCCCGGCGCCGTGCTCAGGTCGTCGCCGACGGCCTCGACCTTGCGCAGCGTGTCCGGGCCCTTGCCGACCAGCATGGCGCCGCGCACGGGCTCCTCGATCCGACCGTCGCGGATGACGTAGCCCTCCATGACGGCGAAGTTGTACTCACCCGACCCAGGGCGCACCTGTCCGCCCCCCAAGGCCTTGGCGTACAGGCCGAGGTCGATGCCCTCGAACAGCGCTTCGTGGGGCGTCGCACCCGGTTCGATGAAGGTGTTGCGCATGCGCGAGGTCGGCGCGAAGGTGTAGTCCTGGCGCCGGCCCGAGCCCGTGATCGGGTAGCCGGTCTCGAGTGCCCCCCAGCGATCGACCATGTAGCGTTCGAGCACACCGTCGCGGATCAGGACGGTGCGTTCGGTGGGCGCGCCCTCGTCGTCGAAACGCGACGAGCCCCAGCCGTGCGGGGTCGTCCCGTCGTCGACGTACGTCACCACGTCGCTGGCGATGCGCTCGCCGAGCTTGCCGCTGAGCGCTGAGGCGTTGCGGGCGACGGCCGTCGTCTCGAGCAGGTGCCCCAGGGCTTCATGGAAGATCACGCCCCCGAAGGCGTTGCCGATCACGACGGGCATCGTGCCCGCCGGGGCCTTCTTGGCGCGCAGGTTCACGAGCGCCTGCTGGGCGGCCCGCCGACCGACGTCGGCCGGCGGGAAGCGATCGAGGAGTTCCAGGCCGACCGAGAGGCCCGGGCCGTCGAAGCCCGTCTGCGTCTCGGTGTCGTCGCTGGCGATGACCTGAGCCACCAGGCGGGTGCGCACCCGTCGGTCGTCGACCCAGACGCCGTCGCTGTTGACGATGGTGACGTCCTGTTCCCACTCGATCAGGTTGCCTTCGACCTGGCGGACGGCTGGGTCGATGCGGGCACCGGCGTCGAGCTCGCGCAGCCGGTCCAAGCGCCACGACTTCGGCTGGGCGTCGAAGGCGATGGCGGGAGCGTGCGGGTGGGCCCCGGCCGCCGGTCGGCGCAGGTCGAGGCCGCCTCGACCCTGGCGGTCCGGCGCGCCCTCACTGCCCCGCAGACGGGTGAGCGTCTCGACGAGCTCGGTGAGCGCGGCGTCGGAGAGGTCGTTGGTGTAGGCGTAGACGACGTCGTGGCCGAAGAACAGCCTGAGGCCGACGCCCAGTTGGATGCCACTGGTGGCGTCGGCCACGCGGCCGTCGATCGTGCGCAGGCGGCGGCGGCGCCACCGCTCGGCGTAGAGCTCGGCGAAATCGGCGCCGCGATCGAGGGCGGCATCGAGGACGGACGTGGCGGTCGGGGGCGAGATCATGGACGGAGCATAGCAGACGACCGATGGACCAGATGGATCAGCGGGGTCGGACCGGTCGCCGCAGTTCGGCGAGACGTGCGTCGGCCAGCATGCGGATCAGGCCAGGAGCGTTGAACATCGGGCACCTCCGATGCAGATACTATCGGAAGGGGCCGATTGATGTCAACCCTTCATAGGCGGAGGCCGATCCTACGTCGGTTCGAGGTCGGGCCCGTCGACGACGGCGCGTTCGAACGCCGTCAAGACCTCGTGCAGCGCGTCGACGTCCAGCCGGTGGTAGGCCTTGTTGCCGCGCTTCTCGAGGTGGACCAGGCCGGCGTCGCGCAGCAGCCGCAGGTGGCCGCTGACGGTCGGCTGGCTCACGCCCACCTGCGCGGCGAGGTCGCCCACGGTCAGCTGCAGGCCGGCGAAGCGGCCGATCAGGGTGAGCAGCATCACGCGGGTGGGGTCCGCGAACGGCTTCATGCGTTGGGCCAGCGCGCCCATGCGCTCGGCGGTGTGTTCGTGCAGCCTCTCGGCCTGCAGGCCGTAGCCGATGTACAGGGTGCCGTCGATGTCGAAGTGGAAGCCACCGGCGACCGCCAGGCCGAGGGGCACGACGAGCACGCGGCCCTCGGCCTCGGCCTTGCGGATCGATTGGGCGCCGGCCTCGAACTGCACGAAGTGGTGGGCGGGCAGCGCCCCGTGCACACTGCCGGTCGCTCCGTAGTTGCGGTGGAAGGCCTCCACCGCGGCCGTCGCCGCCGGCCGGCCTTCGCGCTCCCAGCGCGGACCGAGCGCCCGCCACAGGCCGCGATGGGCGTCCGCCCAGGCGGCGGCGGTGGTGGGCTCCTGCAGGCGCTCGAGCCGCTCGATCACCCCCGTCATCGCCTCGACGTCCTCGATCGACGTGCGCTGGACGCCCTCGGCCAGGTAGCGGCGCGCCAAGGCGCCCACGTCGCGCAAGAAGCGCTCCGGATCCTTGTCGCGGACGTAACCGTAACGGGCGGCCAGCAGGAACGTCTCGACGGTCGGTCCGCCGCCACCGGCGGCAGCCGCCGCCTCGAGCAGCGCGTCGATCACCTCGGGGGCGTCGGCGGCGAGCTGGTGCGCCCAGGGGGGCGTCGAGGGCACCGCCGCGGGCGCCCGACCGCGCTTCTGGACGAAGAACGCGGCGTAGGCGAGTTCCAGGACGGGGGAGACGACGGCATCGACCCGTCCGGGTTCACGGGCGGGTGCGCGGAAGGTCAGGATCGGGTCGTGTTCCATCGGTCGCTGCCGATGGTATCAGGTGTGCAGGTCCTCGTCGCGCCACTCGCGGACGGGGATGAGGTCGCCACCCTCGACGACCGCCAGCGTCACCTTGTGGTTGCGCGTGGTGGTGACCTCGAGGGTCGCTTGATCGAGCGTGCGCGACCCGACGAGTGCCTTGCGCACGAAGTAGCCGCCGCCCACGCTGCTCATCTCGCTCATCTTCGACAGGCGCACTTGGATGACCTCGCCATGGCGCGCCGTCCGGACACGCGCCCACAGGGCTTGGCCGTCGTCGCGGAAGCGCGGGTCTTGCCGGCGGAAGAGACCGAACACACGACGAGTGTACCCTGAACGCATGCGTGAGGACCCGCTCGAGCTGCTCCGGGCCGCGTTCGACGCGGCGGTCACGGCCGCGGACCCCCGGGCCGCCATGGCGGGACACCTCCCCGCACCGCCGTCGGGGCGTCTCATCGTGCTCGGCGCGGGCAAGGCCTCGTTCGCGATGGCGCGCGCCGTGCAGGACGCGTACGCGGCGAGCGGCGTCAGGGTCGTCGGCGCGGTCGTCGTGCGGCGCGCGGATGGCGATGGGCCCCCGCCGTCCCTGGCGGCCCTCGAGGTGTACGAGGCGGCCCATCCGGTCCCCGACGAGGCCGGCCAGCGCGCGACCGAACGGCTGTTGGCCTGGGCCGACGAGGCCGGTCCGGACGATCACGTGCTGGTGCTCGTGTCGGGTGGTGGCAGCGCCTTGCTGGGCGCGCCGGCCGGGCTCGACCTGGCCGACCTCCAGGAGGTGGTGCGCGCCCTGCTCCGGAGCGGCGCCGACGTGCGTGCGATGAACGTGGTGCGGCGTCGGCTGGGTGCGGCCGCCGGAGGCCGGCTCGCCGCTCGCGCCGCCCCCGCGCAGGTCACCGCGCTCGTCGTCTCGGACGTCGTGGGAGACGACCCGGCCGACATCGCCAGCGGTCCCACCGTGCCCGATCCCACCAGCGACGCGGACGCCCTGGCGGTGCTCGATCGCCACCACATCGCCGCGCCCGGCGCGCGCGCACGGTTGGGCGCGGGCGCGCTCGCGCCGGCACCGGCCGCCACCGACCCGTCCTGGCTGCGGGTGCGGACGACGGTGGTGGTGTCGGCCCGGCGCGCGCTGCGGGCGGCGGCGGCGCGCTGCCGTCGGGCGGGCCTGCCGACCGCCGTGCTGGCGTCCGACCTGGAGGGCGAGGCGCGCGAGGTCGGCGCCTGTTTGGCGCGCATCGCGCTCGCTGCCTCGGAGGGCGTCGGCCCGTCCCAGCCTCCGTGCGCCTTCGTCACGGGGGGCGAGACCACCGTCACCGTCCACGGTTCGGGGCGGGGGGGCCGCAACAGCGAGTTGGCGCTGGCGTTCGCGCTCGCGCTGCCCGACGGTGTCCCCGTCTGGTCGTTGTCCGCCGACAGCGACGGCATCGACGGCACCGGTCCCCACGCCGGTGCCTTCGTCGACCCGGACCTGTGGCGCCGCGTCGACCGCGGCTGGGCGCAGGCGGCACTGCGCGACCACGACAGCGCCACGGTGTTCGAGCGCGCCGGTAGCCTGTTCGTACCCGGCGCCACCGGTACGAACGTGAACGACCTCCGCGTGGTGATCGTCGGCCGCGCGCGCTAACCTCGTGGACGTGCTGCGAACCGTCCCGGCCCGAACCTCCAGCGAACGGATGGCCGCGGCGGCCGAAGCGGCCGCCGCCTGGCGGTCGGGTGGACTGGTGGCCTTCCCGACCGAGACCGTCTACGGCCTCGGGGCCGCCGCGCGCGACCCCCGAGCGGTCGCCGCGGTCTTCGAGGCCAAGGGGCGTCCCGCCGACCACCCGCTCATCGTCCATCTGGCCGACGCCGAGGCGCTGCCGGCCTGGGCCCGCGAGGTTCCCGACGCCGCCTGGCGCCTCGCGCGGGCGTTCTGGCCCGGGCCGCTCACGATCGTCCTGCGACGACGGGGCGACGTCCCGTCGGTGGTGACCGGCGGACAACCCACCATCGCCCTGCGCGTGCCGAGCCACCCGGTGGCGGGCGCGCTGCTGCGGGCGTTCGGCGACGGCGTGGCAGCGCCGTCGGCCAACCGTTTCGGCCACCTCAGCCCGACGCGCGCCGAGCACGTGGCGGACGAGTTGGCGCACGCGCCCGGCGGCGACCGCTTGCTCGTCGTCGACGGCGGTCCGTGCGCGGTGGGCATCGAGTCCACCATCGTCGACCTCAGCGGTACGCGGCCGCTCGTCCGCCGCCTCGGCGCGGTGACCCCCGAGGCCCTCGCAGGCGTGCTCGGCGCCAGCGTCGGCGTGGCGCCAGGTGCCACGCCCGGCACCCGCAGCCGCCGGCCTGGGCGAGGGCCAGGACACGCCGTTCGGCCTCGACACGGTGCGGGTGCCCGGCGCGTTGGCGCGCCACTACGCCCCGCAGACCCCCGCGCTCACGGTGCGCGTCGGCGCCGGTGACAGGGCGCCCGCGGACGTGGCGGTGCTGGCACGGCGCCCCGCGCCCTCCGGCCACACCGGCCCCTGGGCGGTCCTGCCCGACGCACCCGACGCCGCCGCCCACGCGCTCTACGCGCTCCTGCGCGAGCTCGACGGTGCCGCCGCGCGTGCGGTCTGGATCGAGGACGTCCCGCTGGACGCCCGCTGGCGCGCGGTCGCCGACCGACTGGCGCGCGCCACCCATCCCGCGTACGACCCCGAGGAGGGACCGTGACCGACGATCGTCCGTCGCTCGACCCGAACCCCGCCACGTTCGACCCCTCGTCCGACGCACCCGGCCGCTGGCCGGCGGTGCTCGTGCTCATGGGTAGCCACTCGGACTGGTCGACCCTGGCGGCCGCCGACGCGACCTTGACCGAGCTCGAGATCGAGCACGGCTGTGCGGTGGTCAGCGCCCATCGGACCCCCGAGCGACTGGCCGACGTCGCGCGGCACGCGGCCCAGCGCGGTGTCCGGGTGATCATCGCCGGCGCCGGCGGCGCCGCCCACCTGCCCGGCATGCTCGCCGCCCACACGCGCCTCCCGGTGTTCGGAGTGCCCGTCGCCTCACGCCACCTCAGTGGCTGGGACTCGCTGCTCTCGATCGTCCAGATGCCCCGCGGCGTCCCGGTCGGGACGCTGGCGATCGGTGAAGCCGGTGCCACCAACGCGGCGCTGCTGGCCGCCGCGGTGCTGGCGCTCGGCGACGAGGCGCTGGCCGACCGGCTCGACGCGTACCGCCGGACGCAGGCGGACCGCGCGCTGTCCGAGCCGCTCGCCACGCCCCACCGCTTCGAACCGTGAGCGGCGCCCTCGGGGCCGAGCGAGCACCGGTGCTCCCCGGCGGCCGCATCGGGATCGTCGGTGGTGGGCAACTCGGACGGATGCTGGCGCAAGCGGCCCGCCGGCTGGGCTACGGCGTCAGCGTCTGGAGCGACGCGGCCGAGGCGCCGGCGCTGGCGTTGGCCGACCTGGCACTGGTCGCGCCCTACGACGATCCGGCCGCGCTCGAGCGCTTCGTGGCCGCCGTCGACGTGGCGACCGTCGAGTTCGAGAACCTACCGGCCGCCACCCTGCACGCCATCGGCGCGCGCCGTCCCCTGCGCCCCTCGGCCGACGTCGTGGCCGCCACCCAACATCGGGCGCGGGAGAAGGAGGCGCTGGCGAAGCTCGGCCTGCCCCTGGCACCGTGGCGTCTGGTGCCGGTCGGGGCCGAGCTCGACGCGGCGCTGGCGGCCGTGGGTCGGCCGGCGGTCCTCAAGACCGCGGGCTTCGGCTACGACGGCAAGGGCCAGGTGCGCATCCCGACTTCGGGTCCCGTACCCACCGCGGCGCGGGCGCTGTCCGACAAGGAACCGTGCGTGCTCGAGGCCTTGGTCGTCCTGGAGACCGAGCTCAGCGTGGTCGTCGCGCGGGCGCTGGACGGTACGGTCGCCACCTTCCCGGTGTTCGAGAACCGCCACGCGAAGCATGTCCTCGACGTCACCACGGTGCCGGCCCGGGTGGCCGAGCCGGTGGCGGCGCGGGCGACGGAGCTCGCCGTGCAGGTCGCCCACGGGCTCGACCTGGTGGGGCTCGCCTGTGTCGAGCTCTTCGTGACCGACGACGAGCGCGTGCTCGTCAACGAGGTCGCGCCGCGGCCCCACAACTCGGGCCACATCACCATCGAGGCGTGTCGCGTCGACCAGTTCGAGCAGCAGCTGCGCGCGGTCTGCGGGTTGCCGCTCGGCGACCCGTCGCTCGTGCGTCCGGGCGCGATGGCCAACCTCCTCGGCGACGTGTGGGCTTCGGGCGACCCGGACTGGTCGGCGGCGCTGTCGGTCCCCGGGGTGCGCCTCCACCTCTACGGCAAGGCGGTGGCGCGACCCGGCCGTAAGATGGGTCACCTCAGCGCCGTCGCCGGCGATGTCATCGTCGCCGAGGCCCTGGTGCGCCGGGCGCGGGCGGCGGCCGAGCGAACCCACCCTGATCCGGGCGGCCCATGACCCGAGAGGCGGACCCACCGACGCATGCAGAACGTCCTCCATCTGACCTCTGAGACCCGCGCCCGCTTCGAACGTTGCCTCGCAGGCGTCGTCGACGTGCTGGCGCCGCTGCCGGAGCGCGATCGCGACCTGTTCGAACTGCGGCTCGAACGCTGGTTCCAACACCTCGACGACGGGCTCGGTGCCGTCTACGGCCGGCTCGAGACCTACGACGTCTTCCTGGAGCGTCTCGTGCGGCTGCTCGCGCAGCAGAGCGTGGCGCGACCCGAACCCCTCAAGCGTCTCGACATCGAACGCGACCTGGCCCCCGACTGGTTCCAGCGCGAGCGGATGGTCGGGTACGTGTTCTACGTCGAGCGCTTCGCCGGCACGCTCGAGGGCGTGCTCGACCACCTCGATTACCTCGAGGAGCTCGGCGTCACGTACGTTCACCTCATGTACGTCCTGCGCCCGCGCGAGGGCGAGAACGACGGCGGCTACGCCATCGCCGACTACCTCGACGTGGACCCGCGACTCGGCACCATCGACGACCTCGTCGAGGTCTGCGCCGCCTTGCGCGCCCGCGGGATCGCCGCCTGCATCGACCTGGTGCTCAACCACACCGCCGACACGCACCCCTGGGCGCTGGCGGCCAAGGCCGGCGACACGCGCTACCGCGACTACTACTACACGTACCCGGACCGCAGCCAGCCCGACGCCTTCGAGCGAACCCTGCCCGAGGTGTTCCCGGACTTCGCGCCCGGCAACTTCAGTTGGGACGACGACCTCGGACGTTGGGTGTGGACGACCTTCAACGCCTACCAGTGGGACCTCGCCTGGTCGAACCCCGAGGTGTTCCTCGAGATCGTCCGCATCCTGGGCGAGCTCGCCAATCGTGGCATCGAGGTCTTCCGCATGGACGCCGTCGCCTTCTTGTGGAAGCGCCTGGGGACCGACAGCCAGAACCAGCCCGAGGTCCACGACCTGCTGCAGGCCCTGCGCGCGTGTTCCAAGATCGCCACCCCGGCCGTCGCCCACAAGGCCGAAGCGATCGTCTCACCGCACGACCTGATCCACTACTTCGGCACCGGCCGTCGCTACGGCAAGGTCGCCAACATCGCCTACCACAACAGCCTCATGGTGCACACCTGGTCGGCGCTGGCGAGCCGCGACGCGCGGCTCATGACGCGCGCGCTCGCCGCCTTCCCGCCCACGCCCCCCTCGATCGCGTGGGGTCTGTACGTCCGCGGTCACGACGACATCGGCTGGGCCATCACCGACGAGGACGCCGCAGCGGTCGGGCTCTCCGGCGGCGCCCACCGGAGCTTCCTGTCGGACTTCTACTCGGGTCAGTTCCCGGGCACCTTCGCCCGCGGCGCAGTGTTCCAGTACAACCCGACGACGGGCGACCGTCGCATCTCCGGCACCGCCGCCAGCCTGACCGGCATCGAGGGCGCCATCGAGGCCGGCGACGAAGGTGCGCTCGCCCTCGCCATCGAACGGTTGCTGTGGGCGTACGCGCTGGCGGCCGGCTTCGGTGGCGTGCCGCTCGTGTACATGGGCGACGAGCTCGCCCTCCGCAACGACCACGCGTACCTGCAGGACCCCGACCATCGCACCGACAACCGCTGGATGCACCGCCCGTACATGGACTGGACGGCCGCCGATCGGCGTCACCTTCCGGGGACCGTCGAGGCGCGCGTCTTCCAAGGGCTGGTGGCCATCTTGCGGGCGCGGGCGAGGACGCCGCACCTGCACGCGCAGACGGCGCAGGAGATCCTCGACCTGGGCCACGCGCGGGTGTTCGCGACGCTGCGGCGGCACCCGTTGGGTCCGATGGTGGGGCTGTTCAACGTCACCGAGTCGAGCCAGGTCCTCGACGCGGCGCCGCTGGCGGCGCTCGGGCTGACGCAGCCGTTCGATCAGCTCGAGCAGCGCTTCGTCGACGTGAGCGATGGCCGGGTCCAGCTGCGACCCTACGACCGGATGTGGCTGATCTAGCGCGCGCCGGCCTCCCCGTGACTTGCGCCTGAGGCGCTTCATGCGCTAACATCACGAAGTTTGGGACCCCCAGACCGGCAGCGATCGGTCCGGGGCTACAGTCGGCTGCGCTTCGGCTGCATTTCGGCTGCGCGATCGCACGTGGGCAAGCACCGGTTCACGCCGGGCCCGTCGACGCCGCGCCCCTCCCACCACCGCGAGCAGGTCCCGCCTCGCCGCAGGGCATCGATCCTCCGGCGGGCCGTTCGGGTCCCCCCTGGCGGGGACGTCTCAGCCGGTTCCGAGCTCCCCTCGGCGCCGGACGTACGAAGGAGTTGATCGTTCTGCCTACCGTCAACCAGCTGCTCCGGAAGGGGCGCAACAAGCTCGGCAAGAAGAACAAGGTGCCGGCGCTCAAGGGGAGCCCGCAGCGTCGCGGCGTCTGCACGGCGGTCAAGACCCAGACGCCGAAGAAGCCCAACTCGGCCCTGCGGAAGATCGCCCGCGTGCGCCTCTCGACCGGGTACGAGGTCACCGCCTACATCCCCGGCGAGAAGCACAACCTCCAGGAGCACTCGGTGGTGCTGATCCGCGGCGGCCGCGTCAAGGACCTGCCCGGGGTCCGCTACCACATCGTTCGTGGCACGCTCGACGCCCAGGGCGTCGGTGTCGGCCGCTACGTGCAGCGCAACCAAGGCCGGTCCAAGTACGGCACCAAGAAGCCGAAGGCGAAGTGACGAGGTAAATCATGGCCCGCCGACGTAGAGCCGAAGTCCGCAAACTCGATCCCGACCTGGTCTACAGCGACACGACCGTGACGGCGTTCGTCAACAAGCTCATGCGCGATGGCAAGAAGAACCTCGCCAGCCGCATCTTCTACGCCTCGTGCCGCTTGATCCAGGACCGCAGTGGTCAGGAGCCCCTCAAGGTGTTCCGCCAGGCGGTCGACAACGTCAAGCCGCGCATCGAGGTCAAGAGCCGCCGTGTCGGTGGGGCGACGTACCAGGTCCCCATCGAGGTCGGCCCGCGCCGGGGCCACAGCCTCAGCCTCCGCTGGCTGGTCGCCGCGTCGAACGCGCGCCCCGAACGCACCGCCGTCGAGCGGGTCGCGGGCGAGCTGCTGGACGCTGCGGCGGGCCGCGGCGGTGCCGTCAAGAAGAAGGATGACGTCGAGCGCATGGCGGAGGCGAACCGCGCCTACGCCCACTACCGCTGGTGAGCGCCGGCGCCGGAACGAAGGAACCCATGGCCACGACCCCATCGATCGACCTCCACACGACCCGGAACATCGGGATCGCCGCCCACATCGACGCTGGGAAGACGACGCTCACCGAGCGCATCCTCTTCTACACGGGTCGCATCCGGAAGACGGGCGAGACGCACGAAGGCGCCTCGCAGATGGACTGGATGGAGCAGGAGAAGGAACGCGGCATCACCATCACCTCGGCCGTGACCCAGGCGTTCTGGCGCGAGCACCGCATCAACATCATCGACACGCCCGGCCACGTCGACTTCACGATCGAGGTCGAGCGCTCCATGCGGGTGCTCGACGGCGCCATCGCGGTGTTCGACGCCAGCCAGGGCGTCGAGCCGCAGAGCGAGACCGTCTGGCGCCAGGCCGACAAGTACCGCGTGCCGCGCTTGGCCTTCGCCAACAAGATGGACAAGACGGGCGCCGACTTCCAGATGGTGCTCGACTCCATGGCCGAGCGCCTGGGCGCCAACGCGGTGCCCGTGCAGTGGCCGATGGGCGTCGAGGACAAGTTCGCCGGTCTGATCGACCTCGTCGAGATGAAGGCGTTCACCTACGGCGACGACCTCGGCACGGCGATCGACGAGATCGACATCCCCGCCGAGTACCAGGAGATCGCCGCCGAGAAGCACAACGACATGGTCGAGCGCTTGGCCGACGTCGACGACGAGGTCGCCACGCTGTTCCTCGAGGGCGAGGACGTGCCCGCCGACGTGCTGCGCGCGGCGATCCGCAAGGGCACCATCACGATGAAGGTGTTCCCGGTGTACGCCGGCTCCGCGCTCAAGAACAAGGGTGTCCAGCGCCTGCTCGACGGCGTCACCGACTACCTGCCGAGCCCGCACGACGTGCCCCCCATGCGGGGTCTCGACCCGAGCAACGGTGAGCCGCTCACGCGCATGCCGGCCGAGTCCGAACCCTCCTCGGCGTTGGCCTTCAAGATCATGACCGACCCCTACGTCGGTCGCCTCACCTTCGTCCGCGTCTACTCGGGCGTGCTGGTGGCCGGCTCCTACGTGCTCAACGTGACGAAGGGCAAGCGCGAGCGCATCGGACGCCTGCTCAAGATGCACGCCAACAGCCGCGAAGAGGTCGAGCGCATCGGCGCCGGCGACCTGGGCGCCGTCATCGGCCTCAAGGACACCACCACCGGTGATTCGCTGGCCGACCCCGATCATCCGATCGTGCTCGAGTCCATCGAGATCCCGGCGCCCGTGATCACGGTCGCCATCGAGCCGAACTCGAAGGCCGACCAGGACAAGCTCGCCAACGGCCTCGTCAAGCTCTCGGAGGAGGACCCGACCTTCCGGGTCGAGTCCGACCCCGAGACCGGTCAGACCAAGATCTCGGGCATGGGCGAGCTCCACCTGGAGATCATCGTCGACCGCCTGCGGCGCGAGTTCCACGTCAACGCCACGGTCGGCGCCCCGCAGGTGGCCTACCGCGAGACGATCACGCGGGCCGTCGACGTCGAGGGCAAGTTCGTCCGTCAGACCGGCGGTCGCGGCCAGTACGGTCACGTCAAGGTCAAGGCCGAACCGCGCCAGCGCGGCGAGGGCTTCGAGTTCGAGAACGTCGTCGTCGGGGGCACGATCCCGAAGGAGTTCATCAACTCGATCGCCAAGGGCGTCGAAGAGGCGATGCAGAACGGTCCGCTCCTCGGCTTCCCGATCGTCGACGTCAAGGTCAGCCTCTACGACGGCTCGTACCACGAGGTCGACTCGTCGGAGATGGCCTTCAAGATCGCCGCGAGCATGGCCGTCAAAGAGGTCATGCGGCAAGGCGGCGCCGCCGTGCTCGAGCCGATCATGCGCGTCGAGGCCGTCACGCCCGAGAACTACATGGGCGACGTCATCGGCAGCCTGAACGCGCGCCGGGGTCAGATCCAGGGCATGGAACCGCGCGGCAACGCTCAGGTCATCAACGCCCACGTGCCGCTCTCGGAGATGTTCGGGTACGCCACCGACCTCCGCAGCATGAGCCAGGGGCGCGCCACCTTCACCATGTTCCTCGACCATTACGCCCAGGTGCCGAAGAACATCCAGGACCAGCTCGTCAAGCAGTAAGGGACCCCTTCCGGGGCACGCCGAGAGGCGTGCGCCGCGACCTCAGGAGATTGTGAACATGGCGAAAGCGACGTTCGAGCGTACGAAGCCTCATGTGAACGTGGGGACGATCGGGCACGTGGATCATGGGAAGACGACGTTGACGGCGGCGATGACGTTCGCTGCGGCTGCGGCGGATCCGTCGGTGACGACGATGTCGTACGACCAGATCGACAAGGCGCCGGAGGAGAAGGCGCGGGGGATCACGATCAACACGGCGCATGTGGAGTATCAGACGAAGGCGCGTCATTACTCGCACGTGGATTGTCCGGGGCATGCGGATTACGTGAAGAACATGATCACGGGTGCGGCGCAGATGGATGGGGCGGTGTTGGTGGTGTCGGCGGCGGACGGTCCGATGCCGCAGACGCGCGAGCACATCATCCTCGCGCGGCAGGTGGGGGTGCCGTTCCTGGTCGTGTTCATGAACAAGGTGGACATGGTCGACGACGAGGAGCTGCAGGAGCTCGTGGAGATGGAAGTGCGCGATCTGCTGTCGGCCAACGAGTTCCCGGGCGACGACGTGCCGGTGGTGCGCGGTTCGGCGCTGAAGGCGTTGGAAGCGTTGCAGGCGAACCCGTCGACGCAGCGTGGTGAGAACGAGTGGGTGGATCGGATCTGGGATCTGTTGGATGCGATCGATGCGTACATCCCGACGCCGGAGCGGGCGGTGGACAAGGCGTTCTTGATGCCGGTGGAGGACGTGTTCACGATCACGGGTCGTGGGACGGTGGCCACTGGGCGTGTCGAGCGCGGTGTGGTCAAGACCGGCGACGAGGTGTCGATCGTCGGCTTGAAGGACACGGTGAAGTCGGTCGTGACCGGGGTCGAGATGCACCGTAAGACGTTGGACAGTGGCATGGCGGGGGACAACGTGGGTGTGCTGTTGCGGGGTGTGGGGCGGGATGACATCGAGCGGGGGCAGGTGTTGGCGAAGCCGGGTTCGATCACGCCGCATACGGGGTTCTTGGGTTCGGTGTACATCTTGCGTAAGGAGGAGGGGGGGCGTCATTCGGCGTTCTTCGGGGGGTATCGTCCGCAGTTCTACTTTCGGACGACGGATGTGACGGGGGTGGTGTCGTTGCCGGATGGGGTGGAGATGGTGATGCCGGGGGACAACGTGGAGTTGGCGGTGGAGTTGATCAAGCCGATCGCGATGGAGGAGGGGTTGCGGTTCGCGATTCGGGAGGGTGGTCGGACGGTCGGCGCTGGCGTCGTCACGTCCATCACGAAGTGAGCGCCATGGCGACCCCCAAGATTCGCATCAAGCTCAAGGCGTTCGACCATCGCAGCCTCGACAGCTCCGCGACCAAGATCGTCGAGACCGTGCGCCGCACCGGCGCCAAGGTGGCCGGCCCCGTGCCGCTGCCCACCCGCATCCGACGCTTCTGCGTCCTGCGCGGGCCGTTCTCGGACAAGGACAGCCGCGAGCACTTCGAGATCCGCACCCACAACCGGCTGATCGACATCAAGTCGCCCACCAAGTCGACCATCGACAGCCTCATGCATCTCGAGCTCCCCACCGGGGTCGACATCGAGATCAAGACGGTCGGAGGCCGGTAAACGTGAAAGGCATCCTGGGCACGAAGGTAGGGATGACCCAGATCTGGCAGGGCGACAAGCTGGTCCCCGTGACCGTCGTCCTCGCCGGTCCCTGCCCCGTCGTGCAACGCAAGACCCCCGACCGGGACGGCTACTCGGCCGTCCAGCTCGGCTGGGTCGAGAAGACGGCCAAGGCCGCCATCCGCCCCGAAGTGGGCCACGCCAAGAAGGCGGGGGTGAAGCCGCAACGCCACCTGGTGGAGTTCCGCGACTACGCACCCGAAGGCGAGGCCGTCACGGTCGACATCTTCACGGCCGGCGAGAAGGTCGACGTCACCGGCACGAGCAAGGGCCGCGGGACCGCCGGCGTCATCAAGCGCTGGGGCTTCTCGGGCATGCCCGCCTCGCACGGCGTCAAGAAGAAGCACCGTTCGCCGGGCTCCATCGGGCAGCGCAAGTCGCCCGGTCGCGTCTACAAAGGCAAGCGCATGGCGGGCCACTACGGCGCCGAGCGCGTCACCACGGTCGGCCTCGAGGTCGTCGAGGTCCGCACCGACGACGGACTCCTGCTCATCAAGGGCGCCGTTCCGGGCCCGACCGGTGGCCTCGTCATCGTCAAGGATTCGAAGAGGAAGGTGAGTTGATGGCGGTCACGATCGACGTCATCGGGAGCGGTCGCAAGGTCGTGCTCGACCTGCCCGAGCCGAAGGAGGCCGTCCTCCACGAGGTCGTCGCCTGGCAGCTCAGCAAGCGTCGGCGCGGCACCGCGTCCACCAAGACCCGCGGTCAGATGTCGGGCAGCACGGCCAAGATCTACCCCCAGAAGGGGACCGGCCGGGCCCGCCACGGCAGCCGCAAGGCGCCCATCTTCGTCGGTGGGGGGGCCGCCTTCGGGCCCCAGCCGCGCGATTACGGGTACACGCTCCCGAAGCGCGTCCGGCGGCTGGGCCTCGAGATGGCCATCGCCGCACGCGCCCAAGCCGGCATGTTGACCCTGGTCGAGTCGTTCGGCGTCAGCGACGGCCGCACCAAGCAGTTCGTCGCCTGGGCCAAGGACAACGGCTTCGACGGCAGCGACCGCATCCTGCTCGTCACCGACGACGAGATGGTGCGCCGCGCGGCCCGCAACCTGCCGTGGGTGACCGCCCTGCCCTCGCGCGGACTCAACGTCTACGACGTCTTGCGCCACGAGCGCTTGATCGCCGACGCGGCGATCTTCGGAGAGGAGGCCGAAGCGTGAGCCCGCACGACGTACTCCTACGCCCGGTCCTCTCGGAGAAGGCCGTCAGCGAGATCGAGAACGGCAAGTACGCCTTCTTCGTCCATCCTGACGCCAGCCGCACCCAGGTCAAGGACGCCGTCGAGCGGGTCTTCCGCGTCGAGGTCGTCCGGGTGAACGTCCTGAACGTCCGCGGCAAGGAGAAGCGCTTGGGCAAGTACGCCGGGCGCACGGCGGCCCGTCGCAAGGCGCTCGTCACCCTGGCCCCCGGTCAACGCATCCAACAGCTCGACGGCCTCACCTAAGGGAGGGAGCACATGGCCACCAAGAAGTACCGTCCGTACACGCCCTCCCGTCGCTTCATGACCACGTCGGATTTCGCCGACGTCACGAAGTCGAAGCCGGAGAAGTCGCTCCTCGCCCCTCGTCCGCGCTCGGGCGGCCGCAACAACCGCGGTCGCATCACCTCGCGCTTCATCGGCGGCGGCCACAAGCGCCGCTACCGGATCATCGACTTCGTGCGACGGGACAAGGCGGGCGTGCCGGCCAAGGTCGCCGGGATCGAGTACGACCCCAACCGCAGCGCCCGGCTCGCCCTGCTGCACTACCTCGACGGCGAGAAGCGCTACATCCTGGCGCCCGACAAGCTCGTGGTCGGCAGCCGCATCGTGGCGGGCCCCGAGGCCGAACCGGTCGTCGGCAACGCCATGCCCCTCCGGTTCGTGCCGGTCGGCGCCGTGGTCCACGCGATCGAGCTCACCCCCGGCAAGGGCGCGCAGATGGCGCGTTCGGCGGGCACGGGCGTCCAGATCCAGGGCCGCGACGGCAACTACGTCACCCTCAAGCTGCCTTCCGGTGAGACGCGGCGCGTCCACGGCGAGTGTTACGCCACGGTGGGCACCGTCGGCAACGCCGAGCACAAGAACATCGTGCTGGGCAAGGCCGGTCGCAAGCGCTGGCTCGGACGCAAGCCGCACAACCGCGGTCGCTCGATGAACCCTGTCGATCACCCGCACGGCGGTGGCGAAGGGCGCTCCTCCGGGGGCCGTCCGCCGGTCAGCCCGTGGGGCCAGCAGGCCAAGGGCCTCAAGACCCGCGACAAGAAGAAGGTTTCGAGCCGCTTCATCGTTCGCCGACGGAAGGAGAAGTGACCTGATGGGACGCAGCCTCAAGAAGGGTCCGTTCATCGACGGCCACCTCCTCAAGAAGGTGGACGCCGCCAACGCCGCCAACGACCGCAAGGTCATCAAGACCTGGAGCCGCCGCAGCACCGTGATCCCCGAGATGGTGGGGCACACGATCGGCGTCTACAACGGCCGCCAGCACGTGCCGGTCTTCGTCCAGGAGAACATGGTCGGGCACAAGCTGGGCGAGTTCTCGCCCACCCGCAGCTTCCGCGGGCACGGCGGGAAGGGC
>CAWIUY010000034.1:0-44469 GCA_963839375.1 uncultured Trueperaceae bacterium
CACCAGCCACGTCGGTCCGGCTGGACGAGCGTCCGCACCGAGTGCGGAGCCCGCGATCACGGCGCGAATGAAGCCGACGAGATCCTCCGGGCGCCGTCGCGCCCGCATGCCGACGAACGCGTTCGTGCCCCTGCGCAACGGGGGGGCTCCGTCCGTCGTCGCGTCGCGCCCGGCGGTCGCGGCGCTCCACACGGTGACGCCCACCGACCCGTCGTCCGGCGCCGGTTCGTCCCGATCGACCAGCAGGGCCGAGCCGCGCACGTCCTCGCGCGCCAGCTCGCCGAGACCCGCGCGCACCTCTGCCGGCACCCGCGGGTCTTGGAACGCCACCGACGGCCACGGCGGCGGCACCTCGAGCAACACCAGGACGTCGAACGGCGTGGCGGTCCCGATCGGGTCCTCGTCGGCACGCAGGTTGGCGAGCGCGCAGCCGACCGTCGGCTCGCTCGCAGAGGCGCCGAGCAGAACGCCCCGCGGGATCGGGCTGGACCGTGTCACCGCCGCCCCCTCGTCACAACCCCACTTTGGGATTTCCGTGCGGTCGCAGGGCGTGCGGGACGCACATCGGTGCGCCGCTCCGAGGATCGACGAGGACGTCGGCCTCGACGGCGAACACGCGGCGGAGCATCTCCGGGTTCATCACCACGTCGGGCGGTCCCTCGACGGCCACGCGTCCCTGTGCGATCGCCACGAGATGGTGCGCGTAGCGGCTGGCTTGGTTCAGGTCGTGCAGCACCATCACGATCGTGCGCCCTTCCTCTGCGTTCAGGCGGGTCAGCAGTTGCAAGACCTCGAGCTGATGCGCCATGTCGAGGTACGTGGTGGGCTCGTCGAGCAGCAGGGCGTCCGTGCCTTGGGCGAGGGCCATGGCGATCCAAGCGCGTTGGCGTTGCCCGCCGGAAAGCGCTCCCATGGGCCGTTCCGCGAACGCCGTCATGCCTGTCGCCGCCAGCGCGCGCGTCAGCGCCGCCGCGTCTTCGGGCGCCGCACCGCGCCAGGGTCGGTGGTGGGGGTGCCGTCCGAACGCGACGAGCTCGCGCACGGTCAGGTCTGCGGGCACCTCGGGTGCCTGCGGCAACAGCGCCAACCGCTGGGCGAGGTCGCGCACGCCGTACCGCTGGATCTCTTTGCCGTCGAGCGAGGCGCTGCCGGACTTCGGTGCGATCAGCCGTCCGAGGGCCCGCAGCAGCGTCGACTTGCCGCTGCCGTTGGCGCCGACGAGGGCCGTGATCTTGCCCTTCGGCAGCGTGAGGGAGAGGTCGGCTACGACGACACGGTCGCCGTAGCCGAGCTCGAGGTGGTCGGTCTTGAGGCGCGCCATCGCCTTCGACGATACGGCCCGACGTGTCTCACGTCAAATCCAGAGCGAATAACTCGGAATTATTCCGAATCACGTCGGTGACGCACAGATGAATCCTGAGTGAGTGAGTTGACATGAGCGACGAGGGCTGGATACGGTGCCGCGAACGCCGCCCGCGCGCCGCCCGTCGGCCGCCCGCGGGGGTCGCTCCGACCTTCGGAAGGAGACACCATGTCACGCCCCGCGCCACGTCTCGGGCTGCCTGCCCTGCTCATCGCGTTCGCTCTCCTGTTCCTCGCCACGCCGGCCGCCGCACAACCCCTCGTCCTCCAGGACGCCTTGGGGCGGACCGTGAACCTCGCTGCGCCCGCCGAGCGCGTGGTCGTGCTCGAGTGGACGTACCTCGAGGACCTGCTCGCCGTCGGTGCCACACCCGTCGGGGCCGCTGACCCGACCGGCTACGGCGCCTGGGTGGACTCAGACGCGGACCTCGCCGGCGTGACCGACGTCGGCACGCGCCAAGAGCCGAGCCTCGAGGCGATCCTGGCGCTCGACCCGGACCTCATCGTCGGCGTGCGTTTCCGCCATGAGGCGATCGTCGACCGGCTCGAGGCGATCGCGCCGACGCTGCTGTTCGATCCGTACCCGGTCGAGGGTGCCGGCGACCAGTATGCCGAGATGGAGGCGACCTTCCGGACGCTCGCCGAGGCCGTGGGCCGGTCGAAGGCTGCGGACGCCGTCCTCTCCGAGCTCGACGCCGCGTTCGCCGCCTTGGGCGGGCGGCTCGAGACGGCGGGTCGCGCCGGCGACGAGGTGCTGCTCGTCCAGGCGTACCTGCTCCAGGGCGCGCCCCAGCTGCGGGTGTTCACCGACAACGCGTTGGCAACACAGGTGCTCGCGAGGTTGGGTCTCGAGAACGCCTGGCCGAGCGCGTACGCACCGTTCGGGTTCGATACCGTCGGCGTGGAGGCCCTGGTGCCCGTGGCCGACGCCGATACCCTGCTCTACGTGGTGAGCGACGCCGATCGCGCGGCGTTCGACGCGGCGCTGGGGGTCGACCCGTTGTGGAGCCGGTTCGACGTCGTGGCTCGCGCCGACGCCGAGGCGCTGGCCGGCGACACGTGGGTCTTCGGTGGGCCGGAATCGGCGCTCGAACTCGCCGAACGCGCCGTCGACGCGTTGCTGGATTGAGCCCGCGCCCGCCGCGCTCCCTCCACGTTCGACGGGGCGTGGCGCTGGCGGGCGTCCTGCTCGCCGGCCTCGCCCTCGCGCTCGTCCACCTGCTGCAGGGTCCGGCCGGGTTCGCACCTGGCGACGTGCTCCGTGCGCTCGTGGCGCCCGGCGACGACCTCACGAGCGCCGTCGTTCAGCACGTGCGGTTGCCACGCCTGGGGTTGGCGCTCGTGTGCGGCGCCGCTCTGGGTCTCGCGGGCGCCCTCATGCAGACCGCCACGCGCAACCCCTTCGCCTCGCCCGCCACGCTCGGCGTCAACGCGGGTGCGTACCTGGCCTTGGTCGTGGTCGGTGTCGTCGCACCGAGCGTGCTGGCGGGGTGGGGCTGGTGGGTGGCCATCGGCGGTGGTGCGGTGGCCGCGAACCTGGCGATCGTCATGGCCGGCGGCGCCCGCGCGGCGCCCGCCCGGTTGGCGCTCGCCGGCATGGCGGTCGCGCTCGCGGCGGCCGCCGCCACCGCCGCGATGCAAGTGGTGTTCGAACAGGAGACGCAGGGTCTGTTCCTCTGGGGGGCCGGCAGCCTCCTGCGTGCGGATGGCGCGGCGTTCGCGTTCGCGTCGCCGCGTGTCGGCGTAGCGGTCCTCGCGGCCCTGGCGCTCGCCCGCAGCCTCGACCTCTTGCGGCTCGACGACGACGTGGCACGCGGGCTCGGGGCGCGCGTCGGTCTGATCCGCCTCGCTGCAGGCGCCCTGGCCGTGGTGCTCGCCGCCGTTGCCGTCGCGGTCGCCGGTCCGATCGGCTTCGTCGGTCTGTTGGCACCGCACCTGGTGCGCCTCGCGGGCGTGCGTCGGCACGCGGTGGCCTTGCCCGCGACGCTCGTCGTCGGCGGCCTGGTGCTCGTGGGCGCCGACGTGCTGGCGCGGCTGCTGCCCGCGGGCGCCACGCCGGTCCCGGTCGGCGCCGTGACCGCGCTGCTCGGGGCGCCGGCCCTCATCGTGTTGGCGCGACGTCACCGCTCGGGGGGCGATCCGCGCGGCGCCGGCAGCGGTCCCGTCGCCGCCGCCCGCTCGGCGGGCCCACTGCTGGTCGGCTTGGCCCTCGCGCTCCTCGCGACCGTGGCCGTCGGCAGCGTGGTGGGCGCCGCCGACGTCGGTTGGTCGGACCTCGGCGCCATACTCGCCGGCGGCGGCGAGGCCACCGTGCGAGAGGTCGTGGTCGACCTGCGGTGGCCGCGGATGGCGGTGGCCGCCTTGGTGGGCGCCGCGCTGGCCGTGGGCGGGGTGCTGTTGCAGGCCGTGGTTCGCAACCCTCTCGCGGCGCCGGAAGTGGTGGGCACCACCTCGGGCGCCGCCTTCGCAGCGCTGTCGTTCCTGCTGCTGGTGCCGTCCGCGCCGGCGTCCATCGTGCCGGTCGCCGCCTTCGTGGGCGGCGTGATCAGCTTCGCGATCGTCTACGTAGCCGCCTGGCGCGGCGGGGTGGCACCCCTGCGCCTGGCGCTCGTGGGGCTCGCCGCGTCGGCCTTCCTGGCCGCCCTCGTGCAGATGTTGGTGGTGGGGGCGGGTTTGCGGGTGGCGTCTGCGATCACCTGGCTCGCTGGGAGCACGTACGCGCGTGGCTGGTCGGACGTCGCCAGCCTGTGGCCGTGGCTGGCGCTGCTGGCCTTGCCCGTGGCGCTCTCCGCGCGGCGGCTCGACCTGCTCGCCCTCGGTGACGACCTGCCGCGTTCGCTCGGCCTGCCGCTCGAGCGCGCCCGCTTCGGCTGGTTGGCGTTGTCGGTGGCGCTCACGGCTGCGGCGGTGGCCACGGTCGGTTCGCTGTCGTTCGTCGGGCTCATGGCGCCGCACCTGAGTCGCGCCTGGGTTGGCCAGCGCCACGTCCGGGTGTTGCCCGTCGCTGCGCTGCTCGGAGCGCTGCTCGTCACCACGGCCGACGTCATCGGTCGTTCGCTGTTCGCGCCGCGCGAGCTGCCGAGCGGTCTCGTCACCGCGCTCGTCGGCGCCGCCGTGTTCGCCTGGATGCTGGTGCGTGGGCGGTCGCGAGCGCCGGTGCCGAGCGGCCGGCGCTCCATCCTCCAGGGTGGGCGCGTGGCCGGACGTGAGAGGTAGGCTCCGGCGACGTGCACCCCGTCCCGCGCCCCGCTCCCCCGTCCTACACGCCAACCGAT
This sequence comes from uncultured Trueperaceae bacterium, assembly GCA_963839375.1. GTDB lineage: Bacteria > Deinococcota > Deinococci > Deinococcales > Trueperaceae > JAABTL01. Next base: position 4,638 of record CAWIUY010000034.1, read on the forward strand.
TGGATCGCGGTGGCTGCCGGCGGGGCGCTCGGCACCGGCGCCCGGGCCGGCCTGCTGTGGCTGTGGCCCGTGGAGGGGGCGACGCTGCCCTGGACGACGCTCGCGCTCAACGTCGGCGGCGCGTTCGCGCTGGGTCTCCTGCTCGGGTTCGTCGCGCGCGGCCGGGCCAGGGCGCTCTGGCACTCGCCCTTCTTCGGGACCGGCGCCCTCGGTTCGTTCACGACCTTCTCGGCCCTGGCCGTCGACCTCGCCACCCTGGCGACCACGCGACCCGGCTGGGGGCTCATCTACGCAGCCCTCAGCCTGACGGGCGGCGCGTTGGCGGCGGCGTGGGGTTGGGGGCTGGGACGCGGCGTCCCGGTGGCGGAACGAGCGTGACCCCGATCGTGGTCGTCGCCACCCTGGCGGCCGGTGCGTTGGGCGCGGTCGCGCGCGCTTGGCTGAGCGGGCGGGTTCAGCGTCACTGGCACCGGCGCGGCGCCGGCACGGCGACCGTGAACCTGCTCGGCGCCTTCCTGCTGGGGCTCTGGTCGGCGCACGGCGCGGCGCTGGGGCCGAACTGGACGACGCTCGTCGGGATCGGCTTCCTGGGGGCCTTCACCACGTTCTCGACGTGGATGGTGGAACTCGGTTTCGCCTGGCGGTCGGGCCGCCGGGGGCTGGCGTTCCTCGAGGCGCTCGCGCTGCTGGCGGCCGGCCTGGCGGCCGCGTACGCGGGGCTGCTGACCGGCGCCCGCTGAGGCTCAGCCGCGCGCCATCGCCGAGCTGCCCTCGAGCGGTACGGCCGCGCCACCCACCACCAGCGGCACCGTGTCGCCGGCCCGCACCGCGCACTCGGGACCGGTCTGCACGACGAGCCGCAGCGCCTCGTCGGCCGTCGACTGACAGGTGAACGTCAGGTCGTGGCCCTTGAACTCACGCTGGAGCACACGCACCGGCACACCCTCGCCGCCGGGTCGGAACGACAGGCTCTCGGGCCGCACGGAGAGCATGACCTGCCCGCGGGCGGGACGGCTGAGGGCGACCTCGCCGAGGCCCGTGCGCGCCATCGCACCCAGACCCTCGCCGCGCAACAGGTTGGTGCGCCCCAGGAAGCTCGCCACGAACGCCGTCTGCGGCCGCAGGTAGACGGCCTCGGGCACGCCCACCTGCTCGACGCGCCCGGAGCGCATGACCGCCAGCCGGTCGGCGAACGTCAGCGCCTCCTCCTGGTCGTGGGTGACGAGCACGGTGGTGGTGCCGGTGCGCTTGAGGATCTGGCGGACCTCGTCGCGGGTGGCCCCGCGCAGCGCGGCGTCGAGGTTGCTGAAGGGCTCGTCGAGCAGGATCACGGCCGGCGCGGGCGCCAGGGCGCGGGCCAGAGCCACGCGTTGCTGCTGACCGCCGGAGAGCTGGTGGGGGTAGCGCCCCGAGAAGATCGTCAAGCCGACCAGGTCGAGCACCTCGGCGGCGCGGCGCTCACGCTCGGCCCGGCGCGCGCCCCGCACCCCGAACGCCACGTTGTTGAGCACGTCGAGGTGGGGGAAGAGGGCGTAGTCCTGGAACACGAAGCCGATCCGGCGCCGGTCGGGGGGCAGCCACGTGCGCTCGCCCGCCACCTCGCGTCCCGCGATCCGCACGGTGCCCGCATCGGGCGCCTCGAAACCGGCGATGAGTCGCAGCAGCGTCGTCTTGCCACATCCGGACGGGCCGAGCAGGCACAGGATCTCGCCGTCGGCGACGTCGAGCGTCAGGTCCTGCACGGCCAGATGGCCGGGGCTCCGGTACCGCTTGGTGAGCGACGTCACCTCGACGACGGGGGTTGGGGGGGTGTCGTCCATGCGCGTCGCAGTGTACCGAGGATTCCCGAGTGGAGATGTCGGCATTGAGGCCGGTACCGCCGCACGCGCGCCGCCCGTCGGGGTGGCGTACCTTGAGCGCATGGAGCGCACCTTCGCGTTCGACACGGTCACCTGGCGGGTCCACGACTTGCGGCGCGCGCTCGCCTTCTACGCAGGGTTGGGCTTCGTGGCCCGACGCGACGGCGAGGACGCCGCCGACCTGTGGCCGGGCGGTGACAGGGATCGTGCCGGACCGCCGGTCGTGCGCCTCGTCGCCGACCCGGTGGCCGTCGACGCGGCGGGGCGCGGGGCGTACCACGTCGCGCTGCGTGTGCCGACCCGCCGTGATCTGGCGGCCACCGTCCGGCGCGTGGCCGTCGACGCGTATCCGGTGGAGGGGTTCGCCGACCACCTCGTGAGCGAGGCGCTCTACCTGCCCGACCCCGAGGGGCACGGTCTCGAGATCATGCACGACCGCCCCCGCGAGGTCTGGGCCTACCCCGGCGGCAAGCTGGCGATCGGCACCGAGCCGCTCGACCTCGACGGCCTCCTCGCCGAGCTCGGACCCGATCCGAGTCCGAGTGTCCATCTGCCCGCCGGTACCGACGTCGGCCACGTCCACCTGTTCGCCGACGACGTGAGCGCCGACACCCACTGGTACGAGCGCGTGCTGGGCATGGAGACGATCGTTCAGTTCGGGCCCTGGGGGACGTTCTTGGCGGCCGACGGCTATCACCACCACGTCGGTCTGCGCCGCGGCGTCGGTGCCACCGACCCGAAGCGTGACCACGGGCTGTGCCTCATCGAGGCCCGGGTGCCGGGCGAGCGCTTCGAGCGGGCGCCGGCCGACGTGCACGAGGGAGCCAAGACGCTGCACGCGCCCTCGGGCCACGCCTGGCGCCTGCGGCCCTTCGCCTGAGCGGCGAGGGGGGGATGCGCCGGGAGACGGTGGGCACGGGCCGAGCGGCGTCGCGATGCCCGGAACCCCCCGCCTATACTGGTTCATGTCTCGTCTGACGCACGACCGCTACCTGCTTGCCCGCGCCTTCCTCCAAGACCGCGCCCGCCGGCTCGAGCGGTACGCGTTCGAGTACCAGTTCGAGGACGCGCCCGCCTGGCCCGTCGTCGATGCCGTCGCCCGCTTCCAGAACCCCGACGGCGGTTTCGGCCACGGGCTGGAGCCGGACGCGATCACCGGCGCCAGCGGCGCGTTGGCCACGAGCGTCGCGCTCCATCGCTTGGCCGAGGTGAACGTCACCGCCAGCCATCCTGTCGTCCGAGCAGCGGTCGCGTACCTCGAGCGCACGCTCGATCCCACCACGCGGGTGTGGCGCATCGTGCCGCCGGAGACCGACGACGCCCCCCACGCCCCCTGGTGGCATCAGGACGGCCTCGAGGAGCGCTTCCACGGGTTCGTGCTCAACCCCAAGGCCGACCTCATCGCCCAGCTCTACGCGCTCGGACCCGCCGCCGACGAGGGCTGGCTCGACGGCCTGGCCGAGGACGTCGTGCGTGAGATCGAAGCGCGGGCGGCCGCTGGCCTCGACATGCACGACCTCATCGGTGTGGCGCACCTGCTCGACGCGCCGCACGTCTCGCCCGCGCTGCGCGGACGGCTGCGTACCCTCGTGACCCCCGTGGCCGAGGCCTCGGTCGGGCGCAGCCCCGACGACTGGGACGGGTACGGGCTCAAGCCGTTGGCGCTGGCACCGCGACCGGACTCGGCCCTGGCGGGCGTGCTCAGCGAACCCGTCCAAGCCCAGCTCGATCACCTGATCGCCCGCCAGGGCGACGAGGGCGCCTGGTGGCCCGAGTGGTCGTGGGGCGAGGGCGCCGACGGCGACGCGTGGGCCAGCAGCCGGCAGGCGTGGGCGGGCGTGCTCACGCTCGACGCCCTGCGCCAACTCGACGCCTACGGGCGGCTCGACCGGGGCTGAACCCGCACCGGGCGGGCAAGGGGGGCGCTCGGGCTCAGGCGCCCGCAGGCCGCTCCAAGCGCGCCACGCCGACCACGGTCCGCCACGGCACCACCTGCCCGGCGAAGCGCGTCCGGTAGCGGCGCGCGACGTCCTCGAGCTCGTCGGCGTCGAGGGTGGTCGCGAGCGCCCGGGCGTAACGGCCCGGCTCGCTGGCGGTCCCGAACCAATGGGCCACGGCGTCGACGCTCAGCCGCTGATCGCCGTGCACGACGACGTCGCGGCTGGCCGCGAGGCTCAGGCCGGCATCGGCGGCCAGCCGCCGCCACCGCGCTTCGTTCCACGGCGTCACGTCCTCGTACAGCTTCGCCTCCGCCGCCCGCACCCGGGCGGCCAGCGCTTCGGCGTCGCGCCAGTCCACCAGTGCCGACAACCGTTGCGCCCGCGCGGCGTCCACCTCGGCCAGCAGGAGGGCGCCCTCGGGTGTCAGCAGCGCGGCCAGGTCGACCAGGGTGGCGGCCGCGTCGGGCACCTCGGTGAGCGCACTGCGCGCCAGCACCCGGTCGAAGCGCACCGAGGCGTCGCGCACCGCGACCGCCGCGGCGGCGCCGGTCACCGGCGCCTCGAGCACGACCGGCCGCTCGAGGTCGTCGAGCCGGGTCGCCGCTTGCCGCAGGGCGTCGGCGTGCTTGGCGTCGCCCGTCACGGCCCACACCTGGCCTTCGGGTGTGCGCCGCACCGCCTCCCAGGTCAGCAACCCGGAGCCGGCCGCGACGTCCAGGACCACGTGATGGCGCTGGACGCGCGCCTCCTCGAAGAGCACGTCGCGCAGGCTGGCGAGTCGGGTCCCGGCGCTCGAGACGGTCCGTTCGAGCCAGCGGTCGCGCGCGCGGTCGGTGGGTGACGTCGTCAGTACCTCGACCGGCGGCCGGCCGTCGTCCTCGAGCATGGCGGCGAGCTGCGCCTCACGCCGGCGGGCGACGTCGTCGCGCACCTGCCGCTCGTGACCCTGGTCCGAGGGCTGGTAGAAGACCTTCGCCTGCAGCGCGTCGGGCAGGTACTGCTGCGCCACCCAATGGTCGCGGTAGGCGTGTGGGTAGGCGTAGCCGGCACCGTGGCCGAACCCCTCGGCGTCGCGGTTGCCGTCGCGCAGGTGGTTGGGGACCTCGCCTTCGCGCTCCTTGCCGATGGCATCGAGCGCGTCGAAGAAGCCCATGGTCGAGTTCGACTTGGGCGCGGTGGCCAGGTAGAGGGTGGCTTGCGCCAGGTGGTAGCGGCCTTCGGGCAGCCCCACGTAGTCGTAGGCCTGGGCGGCGGCGGTCACGACCCCGAGCGCCTGGGGATCGGCCAGACCGATGTCCTCGCTGGCGAGGATGATCAGCCGCCGCAGGATGAAGCGCGGGTCCTCGCCCGCGTACACCATCTTCGCCAACCAGTACAGCGCCGCGTCCGGGTCGCTGCCGCGCACGCTCTTGATGAAGGCGCTGATGGTGTCGAAGTGGGCGTCGCCCTCCTTGTCGTAAAGGACCGCCCGTTGCTGGATCGACTCCTCGGCCACCGACCGGGTCACGTGGATGACGCCGCTCGCGTCCGGCGGCGTCGTGGTGACCGCCAGCTCGAGCGCGTTGAGAAGCGACCGAGCGTCGCCGTTGGCGACCGCCACGAGGTGCTCGAGCGCGTCGTCGTCGAGCCGCACGTCGAGCTTGCCGAAGCCGCGGGCGGGCTCCGCCAGCGCCTGGGCCGCCACCCGGCGCAGGTCGCCGTCGGTGAGCGGCTTGAGCTGGAAGACGCGCGAACGCGACACCAGCGCCTTGTTGACCTCGAAGTAAGGGTTCTCGGTGGTGGCGCCGATCAGCACCACGGTGCCGTTCTCCACCCACGGCAGGAGCGCGTCCTGCTGCGCTTTGTTGAAGCGGTGGACCTCGTCGACGAAGAGGATGGTGCGGCGCCCGGCGCGTTGCTCCTCCTGCGCCTCGGCAACGGCCTCGCGGATGTCCTTCACGCCGCCCAGCACCGCGTTGAGCGCGGTGAAGCGGGCACGTGTGCTGTTGGCGATCACGCGCGCGAGCGTGGTCTTGCCGGTGCCGGGCGGGCCGTAGAGCAGCACCGACGAGAGCTGATCGGCCTGGATGGCGCGCCGCAGCAGGCGACCGGGCCCCAGGATGTGGTCCTGGCCGATGAACTCCTCGAGCGTGCGCGGCCGCATGCGGGCGGCCAGCGGCTGGTCGTCCTCGCGCTGGAAGAGGCTGGGCCGGTCCATGGGCGGCGGCCGCGTCACCGGGCGCCGCGCACGCCGGCGCGGCAGGTGTCAGGCGTCATGGCCGCACTCTAGCGCGCGTGACGAGCCGTTCGCCCCGTCCGTCAACCGAACAGGCCCCCCTGGACGCCGCGCCCTGGGACCCGGAAGCCGGACGTGTCCAGCGGTGGGAACGACCGGTCGAGCCCCGTCCGCTTGCGGTGGAGGTCGAAGGTCTGACGCAGGTGCTCGGCGTAGACGCCCCGCCCGCGCATGCGGTGACCGAAGCGCGGGTCGCTCAGCCGCCCGCCGCGCGTCTCGCGGATGCGCGCCAGCACCCGTTCGGCGCGCAAGGGAGCCTGGGCCTCGAGCCACGCCAGGAACACCGGCTCGACCGCGCCGGGCAGGCGCAGCAGCAGCCAGGCGGCCCCCTGGGCGCCATGGTCGGCGGCTGCGGCCAGGAGGGCGGGGATCTCGTGGTCGTTCAGGCCCGGGATGATGGGTGCCAGGTTGACGCTGACGGGCACGCCCGCGTCCGCGAGCGTGCGGACGGCGCTCAGCCGGTCGGCGGCGGTGCTGGTGCGCGGTTCGAGCCGTCGGCGCAAATCCTCGTCGAGGGTGGTGATCGACAACGTCACCCGGACGGCGTTCGCGGCCGCCAGTTCGGCCAGCAGGTCGACGTCGCGGGTGACGAGCGCGTTCTTGGTGATCACGCCGACGGGATGACGGTGCGCGGCCAGCACCTCGAGGCAGCCGCGCGTGATCCCGAGCCGACGTTCGATCGGCTGATAGGGGTCGGTGACGCCGGAGAGCGCCATGTGCTGCGGCTTCCAGCTCGGCTTGGCCAGTTCGCGGGCGAGCAGCGCTGCAGCGTCGGTCTTGGCGAAGAGCAGGCGCTCGAAGTCGAGGCCCGCCGAGAGCCCCAGGTACTCGTGGGTCGGCCGGGCGTAGCAGTACGAGCAGCCGTGCTCGCAGCCGCGGTACGGGTTGAGGCTCACGTCGAACGGGATATCGGGCGAGTCGTTGTGGCTCACCACCGACCGGCTCGTGTCGCGGAACACACGTGTACGTTCGGCGGCCCCTTCGCCGGTGGCCGCGTCGTGATCGAGCTCGTCGCCGTCGAGGACGAGCTCGCGTCCGGTGAAGCGTTGGGCGGGGTCGACGGCGGCGCCGCGGCCGCGGGGCGGGGGGCGGGACATGCCGTAAAGTCTACGGTACGCGGAACAGGAGCCGTGTTCTTCGTCACGCGGTGGCGGCGGCGCCTGGCCGTGTTGGTCAACGGCCGCGCGGCCTCGTGTGCCGAGACGGTGGAGCTCGTGTCCGAGTGGCTCGGACCGCCCACCGGCTTGACACCCGCCACGCTCCACGCGCGCGCCCCGGGAGGAAGTCCCCCCGGGGCGTCGCCGAGCCGGTAGACGTTCGTCAGGGACGCGCGATGTTCCAGTTCCCGCCCACGCCGTCGCCGGTCGCGTCGCTGGGCACCTTGTCGTTGCGCCAGTAGTAGAGCGGCATCCCGTCGATCAGGATCTGCGTGCCGCCGTCCTCGCGCACGAGCCAGGAGACCTCGCCCGTGACGCCCGCGCCGACGTTCGGGACCACGCCAGCCGGGTCGTAGCCGCCCACGAGCGGGGGCCACGCCGTGGCGCAACCGCCGCTGCAGTTCGTGACGCCCGCGGTGTCGTTGGCGAACGTGTAGAGCGCCATGCCCGTGGGGCCGACCAGGATCTCGCCGAGGACCGGGTGCGTCGCGACCTGCACCACCGGGTTGAGGTTGGCCACCCACCAGTTGCCACCGACGGTGTGACCGGTGGTGTCGCCGGGCGCGGCGTCGTTCACCCAGCCGTACAGCGGCCAGCCGTCGTAGGTGAGCTGCAGGCTGCCGTCCTCGCGGGCGGACGTGGCGAACGCGCCGGGCAGCGCCAGCGGTGAGGTCATCACGGCCTCGCTGTCGACGATCGACCGGCGGCCAGTTGACCGCGCAGTTGCCCGAGCAGTTCGAGACGCCGGGCTCGTCGTTCGAGAACACGTACAGCGTCATGCCGGCGTCGTCGGTGAGGAAGTGGCCGAGCTGGGCGTCGTACCGCACCTGCACGGGTGGCGTCACCGCTTGTGCGAGGGCCTGCCCGACGAGGAGCGTGGCGAGGGTGGCGATGAGGACGAGGGGGCGGGATCGGATCATGAGGGACCTCCACCCTCCGATACGCGCCGTGCGCCCGCCGGTGGATGCAACCGCCTCAGGAACCGAGCGGGATCCGGCCGAGCGGCTCGGTGGGAGCGGGGCTTCCGCCGGTCGGTTCGACGGAGATCGACACCGCGCCGAAACGCGAGGCGTCGGTGCGCAGCACCGTGCCCGCGAGCGTGCCCAGCGACACGACCGTCGCATCGTCGTAACCCCAGGCCTGGTACGAGCGGCCGGGAGGCGCGGCGCCGCGCATGACCACCAGGACCACGCCGTCCTCGGCCACCATCACGCTGCCCGGGCTGCGCGCGCCGGGCGCGGCCGGTAGGGCGCGGGTCACCACGTCGTCGCGCGTCAACCAGGCCGCCACCAGGGCGCGTTCGGCGTCGACCGCGCGCCAGGCCACGTGCCGCTGCCAGGCGAGGCCGCCGGTGCCCGCCAGCGCGGCGATCGTCACGACCGCCGCGCTGGCCCAGGCCAGCGGTCGCCGCAACGCGGCGGACGGCCGCCGCGGACGCACGGCTCCCGTCGCCGTCGGGCGCGCGCTTCGCGCGTCGCGGCGCGCCGGTTCCGGGGATCCGTGGGGATGCGCCGCCGCCCGCTCCGCGAGCGCCGCGCGAGCCGCCGCCAAGGCCCGTTCCCGGGCGGGCGCGCTCGGCGCCACCGGGGGCAACGCCGCCACCGTCCAGGCGAGCTCGTCGCGCCACCGTCGCACGTCGCGCCGGCACGTGCGGCACGTGGCCAGGTGACGCTCCACCGTGGCCGCCTCGGCGGCGGAGACGTCGCCGAGGGCGTAGGCGCGCAAGTCGGCCGGGTGGGCGCTCACGCTTCCTCCCAGTGCGCGCGCAGACGCAGCAGGGCGCGCCGCAACCGGCTCTTCACGGTGCCCAAGGGCATCGCGTGGCGGGCGGCGAGCTCGGGATGGCTGCGCCCCTCCAGGTACGCACCCTCGACGAGGGCACGATCGAGCGCCCCGAGGTGGCCCAGCGCGTGGCTCACCATGGCGCCCGCCTCTTGCCGGTCGCGCGGGTCGACGGCGCCCGCGGGTCCGTCGGGATCGACGTCGACCGCTTGCGGTCGCGCCGCGATGGCGCGCCCGCGCGAGTGCACCAGGTTGCGCGCCATGGTGTACGCCAGCGCGCGCACGCTCCCGAGACGTGGGTCGAAGCGCGGCGCTTCACGGCAGAGTCGAACGAACACGTCTTGCACCACCTCTTCGGCGTCCTCCCTCCGACCCGTCAGGCGCAACGCCAACGCCATCAGCGCGGGGGCGAGGGCGTCGTACAGCTCGGGGAGCGCGTGGGGATCACCGGCCGCCACGCGCCGGAGGGCCTCGCCTTCGACGTCCATCGTCCTCCTATCCCTTGATACGCGCCGCGCCACGGGCTGGATGCGCCATCGGCTGTTGTGCGCGGAGCCGCGGCGCCGGGAGCCGCGCGCGCCTCGGGCCGCCGGGTCCAGGGCTCGCACGGGCCACGGACCGGTGCTCGCGGCGGCTCGCTGCTGCCGCCGGCCGCGCTCGGCTTCTCGGGCGCCCCGGGTCGGTACGTGCCACGATCCTGACACACCCCACGGCACGAAGCGCGAGGGGCGGCTGCCGTCGCCCCTCGCGCTTCGCCGAGCGCGTCCGACCCGCTCCCTAGAGCGGTTCGACGTCCTCTTCTTGGAACGTTGCGAGGCCGGTGGGGAGCGCGACGACGACGCGCCGCATCGTCGGGTTCACCCGGATCAGGTGACCGGTGACCGTGCTGCCGCGGGCGAACCAGCTCGGTTCGTTGCGACCCGCCATGAAGGCGTGAGCGTCGCGGACGAACGTGAGCTCGACGACGTCACCCGCGCGATGATCGCGCAGGGTTCGGAACGTTGGTGATGATCGAACGACGGGCACGGCACGACCTCCGGCAGCCTCGGGCGGATTTTCACGAGCGATGCCCTTCCATCGTCGCCGACCGCGCCGTCGTGCGTTGGGACAAAAGTCCCTTGGATTGTGAGAAGCCTCGTCCGCACGCATGTCGCCGCCAATGTCGCCCCCCCGAACGTCGCCGCCGATGGCGCCCGCCGATGGCGGCCGCCGAAGGCGGCGCTAGCGCTCCACGCTCACGTTCATCGTCGTCGATCGCACCGTCCCGTCGGGGTAGGTGACGTCGATCGACAGCACCCAGTCGCCCGCCATGGTGAAGGCGAAGTCCTCGGTACGGTACGCGCCGTCCGGGTCCGGCTGCGCCGCGGCCTGGACCGGCGCCATGCCGGCGTGCGTCATGTCGCCCACGACCTGCACGGTGGCGCCCTCCACCGGGACGTCGTCGAGCAGGGGTCGCACTTCGACCACCGCGGCGCCGACGGCGGCGGGCGTGGTCGCGAGGGCGACGCCGATCGAGCGGCGCGGGTCTGCGTCCGCACGGTCGTCGGGCGGATCGCAGGCGACGAGCAGCAGCAGCGCCGTCAGCGCCAGCGGCGCCAGCGCCCACAGCGGGTGACGACGCCCACCACGGGTCTGAGGGCGGGACGCGGCGGAGCCGACGGCGGTCGGGCGGGGTCGGTGGGTGCGCACGGGGACCTCCTGCGCCGCGACGGCGGCGCGCGTGGGCAGCTTACCCGCGGGCGCGCTGCCGCTCAGACGCCGGGCCGACCGATCGTGGCCGCGGGTCGCGGCCCGGCCACCCGGTCGCGACCCAGGTCGGTCCACGCCCCGGTCGCGTCGCGACCGAACGGGCGCCAGACCAGGACCACCGCCCGCACCGCGATGTCGGTCGTCTTGGCGCGCACCGGCAGCGTCTCGATGTCGTTCTCGTCGACCACGCCGGCGGCGACCTGGGTGAGCTCGCCGGCCAGCTCCTGCTCGAGCCCGGCGATCTGTTCCTGGATCGCGGCGACCGTCTCCTTCGCCCGCTCGACCTCGGAGCCCCCGCCCGAAGCTCGGTTCACGCTCCGGAGCGCGGTCGACAGGCGTGTCGCCGACGGGCTGCGGCGACCCAGGAACGAGCCCAGGAGGGTGCTGCCGACCTGCACGACGGCGTCGAAGCGGCGGTGCTGGGCCGCTTGCTCGTGGCGCTCGACCGTTTGCGCGGCCTTGCGGGCGCGCTCCTCGAGCGTGGCCACCTTCTTGGCGAACGATGACCGCAGCTTCTCGACCTCGGCGTCGCGCACCTCGTGGGCCGCATGACGCACCCGGACGCGGAACGCGGCCTCGTCCTCCTCGGCGTCCGACACGAGCTTGAGCGCTTTGTGCCGGTAGAGCGTCAGCGGACGATCCGAGCGGATCCAGCGAGCGAAGTCCTTCTCGACCTCGGCCCACGTCTTGGCGTCGAGCCGTGCGGCCGGCGCTTCGAACGCCGCGGGCTCGACCGGCCGCTCGTCGAGGTCGTCCGGGTCGAGGTCGAGCGGCTCGCCGCCGTTCCAATCGACCGCGACGGCACCCTCGCTCGGTTCGACCGCCCGCACAACGCGCGTGGCCACGTCGATGCCGTACGTCCCGTGGGTGTAGCGGACGTCGGCCACGCCGGCGACCAGCGGATGGTACGTGAGGTCGGGCACGGTGGCGATGGCGGGGACGAAGCGCTCGGTCACGTTGGTCGGGAGCGCCGGGCGGCCGGTCATGCTGCTGCGCAGCTCGGTGACGGTCGCGGCCGCCGCCCCCTCGCTGCCCACCACCGAGGGCGGCAGGCGGCGCAGATGGTCGCGGGTCATGGGCCCCGCCAGGTACGACATCACCCAACGCGTGCTGAAGAGCACCGGCGCGTCCTCGTGGACGTTGTGCAGCAGGAAGGTGCGGGGCCCGAGCCCGCCCAGCGTCGCCGACAGCGTGGCTCGGTCGAGCCGCCCGCCGCCGTCGGCCGCCAGCAATCCGTCGAGCAGGCGGTCCTTGTCCCGCTCGGTCTGCAGTCGACCGACGAACCAGGTCCCGGCGTTCGAGAGGCCCTTGTAGTCGAGGTCGACGGGGTTCTGCGTCGCCAGGGCCAACCCGACCCCGTGCGCGCGCGCCTGCTTGAGCAGCGTCAGGAGCGGGGCCTTGGTGGGTGGCGCTGCGACGGGCGGCATGAAGCCGAAGAGCTCGTCGACGTAGATCAGCGCGCGCAGGCTGCCCGTGCCGCTCTGGGCGCGCGTCCAGGCCACGATCTCGTTGAGCAGCAGCGACAGCACCGTGAGGCGCTCGTCGTCGTTCAGGTGCGCGACCGACACCACCGCCACCCGTGGCCGGCCGTCCTCGCGGAAGAGCAGGCGCTGCACGTCCATCGGTTCGCCCTGCAGCCAGGTCGCGAACCCTGGCGAGGCGAGCACGGCGTTGAGCGCCATGGCCAGCTTGGCGCGCTCGGAGGCGGGCGCGAAGGTGTCGACGTCGAGCACGCCCACCTGACGGAACGGCGGGTCCTGCACGCCCAGCACCAGGTCGGCCAGGCCGACGTCGCGCCCGGCGCGCCACAAGTGCTCGAGCAGCGTCGCCAGCAGCACGTGGTCGCGGCCCGTCGGGTCCGAGGGCCGACCGATCAGCGTGAGCAGCGCGCCGACCGTGGCCGTCAGCCGTTCGGCGAGGAGCTCGGGGTCGTCGAGCACGCCCGGGTCGGGACGCGCGAACGAGCGCAGGATCGACAGCGGCCGGCCGGCCGTCGAGCCCGGCGTGTAGACGCGCACGTCGGCGGCGTCCCGGAAGCGCGCCACCCGGGCCGCGTCCTGACCCCACGACGCCAAGCCCTCGCGCCAGCGCGTCGCCTGGTCGGCGGCGTAGGCGGCGACGTCGACGCCCGCGCGTTGCGCCGAGGCGGGGTCGACCCACGGAGCGAAGTCCTCCGCGGCGAGGTCGGGGAACGCCAGCGCCAGGTTGGCGAGGTCGCCCTTGGGATCGATCGCCAGCACGGGCACGCCGTCGAGGGCGGCCTCCTCGATCAGGCCCACGCCCAGACCGGTCTTGCCCGAGCCCGTCATACCGACGATGACGGCGTGGGTGGTGAGGTCCTTGGCGTCGTAGAGGAGCAGCCGATCGGTGTCGGTGCGCCCGTCGGCCTCGAGTTCGCGCCCGAGGTAGAACGTGCCCAGCTTCTCGAAGTCCATGATGCCCGCACTGTAGCGCCGGGGGCGCTCCGAGGCGCGGAGCGACCGCGCGACGACCCCGGGCCCACCTCCCGGGCTACGCTGGTCGGGTCGTGAAGACCTTCTACCTGCTCGATGGCCACGCCCAGGTGTTCCGCGCCTACTACGCCCCGTTCCGGCCGCTCACCAGCCCCTCGGGCGAGAGCGTGAAGGCGGTGCACGTCTTCACGCAACTGCTGCTGAACCTGATCCACAAACAGAAGCCCGACTACCTGGCGATCGCCTTCGACGTCGCCGACGCCACCACCGAGCGGCGCAGCGACTACGCGGCTTACAAGGCGCAACGCGAGGCGGCGCCCGACGACCTGGGCCCGCAGTTCCAGCGCGTGTTCGAGGTCGTCCACGCGCTCGGCGTGCCGACCTTCATGGTCAACGGGCAGGAAGCCGACGACGTGATCGCCACGATCGCCAAGCGCCTGGCCGACGACGGCGAGGACGTCGAGCTGCGGATCGTCAGCAAGGACAAGGACCTGCACCAGATCCTGACCCCACGGGTGGTGCTCTGGGACCCCACCGACGGCTCGGTCATCGGACCGGACGAGCTGTGGGAGAAGCGTGGCTACCGACCCGAGCAGGCCGTCGAGATCCAGACGCTGGTGGGCGACCCCACCGACAACGTCCCCGGCATCAAGGGCGTGGGGATGAAGACCGCCGCCAAGCTCATCGAGCTCTACGGCACGGCCGACGCCGTCATCGCGCATGCCGACGAGCAGACGCCCAAGCTGCGCGAGAACCTGCTGGCGGGCGCCGAGGGCCTGGCGCTCACGCGGCGTCTGGTGACGCTGAAGAACGACGTCCCACTCGACTTCGAACTCACCGCGTGCGCGACCCCCACCGTGCGCAAGGCGCAGGTGCGCGACCTGTTCGAGACGTTGGGGTTCCGCACGCTGCTCGACCAGGTGCCCGACGACGGGCCCGAGGCCGAGGCGGCCCCCCAGCCGCCGGTCGCCGTGAGCGTCGAGTACCACCAGGTCGACACGCCCGAGGCGCTCGAGGCGCTGGTCGCGGCGCTGTCCGAGCAGAAGGCCTTCGCGATCGACACCGAGACCACCGGCCTCAGCGTGGTCGACGCCGACCTGGTCGGCTACGCGATCTCGTGGCAGACGGGCCACGGCTACTACGTGCCCGTCCGCAGCCACACCGGCGCGGTCCTCGACCCCGACCTCGTGCGCGAGGCGTTGCGGCCGGCGCTCGAGGACGAGGGCGTGCTCAAGGTCGGCCACAACCTCAAGTTCGACCTCAGCGTGCTCGAGCGCGAGGGCATCTGCGTGAAGGGGCCGCTGTTCGACACGATGATCGCGGCCGCGCTCCTGAACCCGGAGCGGCGCGGCAACGGCATGGACGACCTGGCGCGCGACCTGCTCGGCCACACCTGCATCCCGATCACCGACCTGATCGGCAAGGGGAAGTCGCAGATCAGCCTGCTCGAGGTGCCGCTCGACACGCTCAGCACCTACGCTGCCGAGGACGCCGACGTGACGTGGCGCCTCTACACGTGGCTGCGCGGCGAGCTCGACGCGGCCGACGACGACCTCCGGCGCCTCTTCGAGGACCTGGAGATGCCCTTGGTGCGCGTGCTGGCGGCGATGGAGCGCGCCGGCGTGACGCTCGACGTCGACCGCCTGGTCGAGTACAAGGCGCACCTGCAGGCCCGCATCGAGCGCCTCCGGGCCGAGGTCATGGAAGCGGCCGGGTGCACCTTCAACGTCGACAGCCCCAAGCAGCTGGGCGAGGTGCTGTTCGGGCAGCTCGGGTTCCGCGTGGTCAAGAAGACCAAGACCGGTTCGAGCACCGATGCCGAGACGCTCGAGACGCTCGCTGCCGAGACGAGCCACCCGCTGCCCGAGAAGGTGCTCGAGTACCGCGAGCTCACCAAGCTGCTCGGCACCTACGTCGACCCGCTGCCCGGGTACGTGTCGCCCCACACCGGCCGCCTGCACGCCTCGTTCCACCAGACGGGCGCCGCCACCGGCCGGCTCTCGTCGTCGGACCCCAACATCCAGAACATCCCCATCCGCAGCGACGCCGGCCGCGAGATCCGCCGCGCCTTCGTGGCCTGCGACGACGAGCACCTGCTGCTCTCGGCCGACTACTCGCAGGTCGAGCTGCGCATGCTGGCCCACTTCAGCGAGGACGAGGCGCTGATGAGCGCGTTCCACGAGGGCCGCGACATCCACGCCTTCGTGGCCTCGCAGATCTACGCCGTGCCGCTCGAGGAGGTCACGCCGCTGCAGCGGTCGGTGGCGAAGACGGTGAACTTCGGCATCGTGTACGGGCAGACGGCCTACGGGCTGGCGCGCACGTTGCGCATCCCGCCCGGCGACGCGCAGGCGTTCATCGACACCTACAAGGGCACCTACGTCGGCCTCGACCGGTTCTTGCGCCGCTGCGTCGACGAGGCCGTCGACACCGGCTACGTGCGCACCATCCTGGGACGCCGCCGCCCCATCCCGCAGGTGCGGTCGCGCAACTTCAACGAACGCGCGCTGGGCGAGCGGCTCGCCATCAACACCGTGATCCAGGGGTCGGCCGCCGACCTGATCAAGCGCGCCATGGTGCAGCTCGACGCCCGCCTGACGCGCGAAGGCACCGGTGCGCTCATGCTCATCCAGGTGCACGACGAGCTGGTGCTCGAGACGCCGAAGGCGCACGCGGATGCCGCGCTCAAGGCCGTCGTGGAGGAGATGCAGGGCGCCCTGCCGCTGCGGGTGCCGCTGCGGGTCGACGCCTCGCTGGCGCCGAACTGGCTCGAGGGCAAGGGCTGAGCCGGGAGAGCTTCAGCGCACCCGGTCGACCAACGCGCGCAGCGCCGCCGGCGAGATCTCGCCCACGTGCACGTCGACCAGGCGACCGGCGCCGTCGAACGCCAGCGTCGTGGGCAGACCCGCCACCCGCAACGCCTCGCCGACCTCCCCACGCCGGTCGAGCAGCATGCCCGCCGGCGGCAGACCGGCCTGCTCGAGGTAGGCACGCACCGTGTCGGCGTCCTCGCGTTGGTTCACGAGGAGGATGCGGACGTCGGGCGCCTCGGCCGCGGTCGCCGTCAGGAGCGGCAACTCGCGGCGGCACGGTGGGCACCACGTGGCCCAGACGTTGACGATCGCCGGCGACCCGGGTTCGAAGAGCGCGACCGGGGCCCCGGCCAGGTCCTCGAGGACCAGCGGCGGGACCGTCACCGTCGTGCCCGCGTCCGCCGCCGGGGTGAGCAGCGCCGCCGGCAACCACCACGCCAGCAGCGCGGCCGCGCCCAGCGTGGGTGCGGCGCGACGCAACGCGGGACGCCGCACGGCGTCGAAGAGCGTGACGACGGCGGCGGCCGCGATCCCCCACCAGGGGGCGAACCCACCCTGCCAGAACGCGAAGGCGCTGAGCGGCGCGCTCGCGAAGTCGGCGGCGTAGGTGACCACGAAGCCGACCCGCGCCCCCACGAAGGCGGCGATCGCCGCGCGCCAGGCCCACGCGCTCACCGTCGACCGTTCGCGGCGCGCCCACAGCTCGGCGCCCAAGAGCAGCACGAGGAAACCGAGCCCGGCGTAGGCGCGGTCGAGCGACAGCACCAGCGGGCCGAGCGTCAGCGCGCCCACGTGGACCTCGTCGGGCACGGGCGGTGGGGCGACGGCGTCATGGCGTCAGCCTACCCGCGGGGGGGACCGGCCACAACGGCGCGAACGTCCCTCGCCCGGGTGCGACGACGGCCGCTCGAGCCGCCGGTGGCGGGGTCGGGTGCGTCAGCAGGACCTGCCGTCCGCGCCCCCCGCGGTACCATCGAGGACGATGAAGATCCTGGTCAGCAACGACGACGGCGTCTACAGCCCGGGCATCGCGGCCCTGGCGCGTGTGGCGCAAGCCTACGGCGACGTCCGGGTCGTGGCCCCCGACGTCGAGCAGTCCGCGATGAGTCATGCCATCACGGTCCGCCGCCCCCTCCATTACGGCCGACTGAAGCTCGACGGTCTCGAGGCGTACAAGGTCGACGGCACGCCCGCGGACTGCATCGCGCTCGGTGCCCACCACTGGGACAAGGTCGACCTGGTGCTCACCGGCATCAACCTGGGCCTGAACATCGGCCACAACATCTGGCACTCGGGGACGGTGGCCGCCGCGAAGCAGGCGAGCTTCCTCAGCATCCCGGCGATCGCCTTCAGTGCGCCGTGGATCGAGGGTGAGATCGACTACAGCGTTTACGAGCCGTACCTCAAAGAGGTCATCGAGCTGTTCCTGGCGCACCCCGACCTACCCCTGCTCAACGTGAACTTCCCGGAGCAGCCGCAGGGGTTGCGGTGGACCAAGATGTCGGTGCGCCATTACGAGGGCTTCGTGATCCCGGGCGAGGACCCGATGGGGCGCACCCACTACTGGTTCGGCGAGGAGCCGCGTGAACGCGTCGAGGAGGGCACCGATCGGTGGGCGGTCGAGCAAGGCTTCGTCTCCCTCACGCCGCTGCGGCTCGACTTGACCGACGAGGGTCGGCTGGACGAGGCGCGGCAGGCGTTGAGCCGCGCCTGAGAGGGGGCGACCACGACATGGCCGGCAAGCGACGTCGCACGGGGCGCAGCCGTCCCGCCATGACCTTCCCAGCGTTCGAGGCGTTGGTCGAGGAGATGGTGGCCGAGATCCCCGACGTCTTCCTGCGCGACCTGCAAGGGGTGCACGTGCTGGAGGGGGCGCGACCCGAAGAGGGGTACGTCGACGTCTGGCGCCTGGGTGAGTACCTCGACCCCGGGACGGAGGACTTCTTGGGCGCCGGCGAGGGTCTGGGACGACACGTGGCGCTGTACTACGGCAGCTTCGTGGCGGTGGCCGACGGCGATCCGGCCTTCGACTGGGAAGACGAGGCCTGGGAGACGCTCACCCACGAGTTGCGCCACCACGTCGAGTCGCTCGCCGGCGACGGTCGCCTGATCGAACAGGACCTGGAGGACGCGCGCGGGTTCGACCGCTCCGGCTGACGTCCGGTCCGGCCGGCGCTAGGACGGCGGGGCGAACAGTTCGCCCTGGACGGCGAGCCCCGCGACGCTCAGCAACCCCGACACCGAGACCCCGACGAGGCGGATCGGGCCGGGCGGCCGCGGCGTCGTGAACGCCAGGTACTCGGCGACGTCCCAGAGGTCGGCGGCGTTCACCACCGGGCGCGTGGGCGTGGTCGAGCGGGTGATCACACGGAAGTCGGCGTACTTGACCTTGACCGTGACCGTGCGCGCCACCAGGCCCGCCCGCATGAGGCGATCGCCGACGACCGCGCAGGTGCGTGCCAGTTCGGGAGCGACGTCGGAGACCGTGCGTACGTCGTGCGCGAAGGTGCGTTCGGCGCCGATCGACTTGCGCGCCCGGTCGGCGACGACGGGGCGCGGGTCGTAGGCCCGGGCGATCGCGTGGAGGAACGCCCCGAGCTTGCCGAGGAAGCCTTCGAGGTCGGTCAGCGAGCGCTCGCGCAGGTCGGCGCCCGTGACGACCCCCCAGGCGCGCAAGCGCTCCGCGGTCTTCGGGCCCACGCCGAAGAAACGTTCGATGGGCAGCGCCGCCACGAAGGCCTCGGCCTCGTCCGGGCGTACGACGGTGAGGCCCGCCGGTTTGTGGGCCGCCGAAGCGACCTTGGCCACGAACTTGCCCGACGCCACGCCGGCGGACGCGCTGAGTCCGACCTCGGTCCGGATCGTCGTGAGGATGTCGCGCGCCAAACGGGCGGCGCCGTCGACGTCGAGCGGTCCGACCGGGGCGGGGTCGCCGACCGTCGCCGCACCGAGGGGATGGGTGACGTCGAGGTAGGCCTCGTCGAGCGCCAGCGGCTCGACCAGGTCGGTGACGCGTTCGAAGACCGTCCGCACGGCGCGCGAGGCGGCGTGGTACGCGTCGAAGCGCGGCGCCACGACCAGCAGGTCCGGGCAACGGCGGCGGGCCACCGACGTGGGCATCGCCGAGCCGACCCCGAAGGCGCGCGCCTCGTACGACGCCGTCATGACCACGCCGCGGTCGCCGCCGCCGCCGACCGCCACGGGTCGGCCCCGCAGGCGCGGGTCGTCGCGCTGCTCGACCGAAGCGTAGAACGCGTCCATGTCGACGTGCACGACGGCGCGCATCGCCGCAGGCTAGCAGGGCGCAGCGGGGCGGCGCGCGCCGGTCCGGCCCGGACGGCGTGCTAGATTCGGCGTCTGCGCACGCCCGCGCGTCCCCCCGTCGCCACGCCCGCGCCGCGGTCCACGGGGGTCAAGGGGCTCCGAGGCCTCGGGCAAGAACGAGTCGACCGATCCACGACCTTCTTCGACGCCGAGGACGCAGGGGCGCGGGCCCGAGGCGACCGACGGCGCTGGAGGACCCGTGACCCGAGACCACAAGTTCAAGCGGCGCGTCCGTGAGCGCATGGCGCGCACGGGCGAACGCTACACGAGCGCGCGACGCGCGCTGCTCACCGGCGAAGATCCGAACGGCGAAGCGACCGGCGCGGAGGCGCCGTTCCGCGGCGCGCGCTGGCACCGTCCCGGCGTCCATCCGGAGACCACGGCCCTCGGCACGCTGCTCGCGGCGGCCGGCGTCGTCGATCCTTCGACCGGCGCACGGCTGCCGGAGGCAACGCTCCTGCTCGTCGGCGGCGGGCTGGGCCTGGGCGTGTTCGCGTTCCGCTACCCCGAGTTCTCGAGCCTGTTCCTGGCCGGCCGCCACCGTTGGCACGCCCCCGCCGAGTGGCTCGACGGCGCCGCGGCGCGCCTCGGCTACAATCCCCTCGTCTGGGAGACGGGCGGCGCCGCCACCGCCGGCAAGCACCTCGACGCGGCCCTCGCGCGCGGGGCGCCCGTCGTCGCGTTCGTCGACCTCGCCACCCTCTCCCATCGCGGTGGGGCGGAGGCGTACCACGTGGTCAGCGTGCTGGGTCGCGACGCCGAGGGGGTCTGGCTCGGCGACGTGGGGTTGGCCCCCGTGCACGTCGACGAGGCCACCTTCGCGGCGGCGCGTGGCCGCATCCGCAAGGACAAACACCGCCTCTGGGCGCTCGGCGAGGCTGCACCCCTCGACGCGGCGCGTCTGGCGCAGGCGCTCGAGGACGGGTTGCGGGCGTGGCCGGCGGGGCTGGCCGATCCTGGCATGGGCTCGATGTCGGCGGCGTTCAAGCTCGACGCGCTCGCCACGTTGGCCGACCGGGTGGCCGGCAAGGGCGGCAAGAACGCCTGGGACGCCGTGTTCCCGGCCGGCCCGCGCTTGCTCGCGGCGCTCACCTCCCTGCACGAGGACGTCGTGCACCGCTTCACGGGCGGTGGTCTGCTGCGGCCGCTGGCCGCGGTGGGGTTGCGCGACGCGGCCGCCCGCCTCGAGCGGCCCGCGCTCGCCGCCGTCGCCGACCGGTACGAGGACCTCGGCGCGCGCTGGAGCGCTCTCGCCGACGCCGCGCTGCCCGCCGACGTGCCGGCGCTCGCCGACTGGGCCGCGTCGCTCGAGTCGCGCTGGGCGGCGCTCGACGACGGCGCGTCGACCGCGCCCCGTGGTGCGGAGGCTTCGGACACCGTCGCCGGCGACGGCGAGGAGGGTGCGCGTGCGGCCGCCGTCGGCGCCCTCACCGACGACGCCGATCGTGTCGCCGCGTTGCGCGCCGACCTCGCCGAGCGGCTGCGCGACCTGCACGCGGGTGAGACGGCCGCCTTGGCGGCCCTCGAAACGGCCCTCGGCCTGAACGCACCCCGGCGCGGCGGTGCGCACCCGCGGCGCCGCGCCGGGTCATCATGCGCCCATGCGCATCGACGAGATCGAACTCCGCGAGATCGACCTACGCCTCCGCTTCCGCTTCGAGACCAGCTTCGGGGTGGAGCAGGACCGCCGGGTGTTGCTCGTCACCGTGCGCGGCGAGGGTGGCGAGGGCGTGGCCGAGTGCGTCGCCGGCGAGTTCCCGGGCTACAGCTACGAGACGAACGACACCGCCTGGGGGGTGCTGACCGATTTCGTCGCCCCGGCCGTGCTCGGTCGTGATTTCGACACGCCGGCGCAACTCCTGCACGCGCTGCGGTTCGTCCGAGGTCACAACATGGCCGTCGCCGCGGTCGAGATGGCGTTCTGGGACCTGTGGGCGCGTTCGTTGGAGACGCCGCTCTGGCGCCTCCTGGGCGGGGTGCGCACCGAGGTGCCGGTGGGTGTGTCGTTGGGGATCCAAGCCAGCGCCGAGGCCACCGTCGACCTGGCGGCCGCCCACGTGGCCGAGGGCTACCGGCGGGTGAAGCTGAAGATCAAGCCGGGCTGGGACCTGGCGCCGGTCGCCGCGGTGCGCGAGGCGCTGCCCGACGTCGACCTGACCGTCGACGCCAACAGCGCCTACCGGCTCGTCGACGCGCCCACGCTGCGCCGTCTCGACGACTTCGACCTCGCCTACGTCGAGCAACCGCTCGCCTACGACGACCTCGTCGACCACGTCGAGCTGCAGCGGCAGCTGCGCACGGCGATCTGCCTCGACGAGTCGATCCACTCGGCCGAGGACGCCCGCAAGGCGCTGCAGATCGGCGCGGGACGCGTCATCAACGTCAAGGTCGGGCGGGTGCGTGGCTACGTGCAGGCCAAGCGCCTGCACGACGTGGCGGTCGCCTTCGGAGCGCCGGTGTGGTGCGGGGGCATGCTGGAGTCTGGCGTCGGCCGTGCCCACAACCTGCACCTCTCCACCCTGGAGGGGTTCGTGCTGCCGGGCGACACCTCGAGCGCCAGCCGCTACTGGGACGAGGACGTGGTCGAGCCCCTGCTCGACGCCGTGGACGGGGTCCAACACGTGCCCGACGGGCCGGGCATCGGGGTGACGCTGAAGCGCGACCTGGTCGAGCGCCTGACGCGCAAGTCGACGACGTTGCGGCCCGACTGAGACCCCTCAGCGCCCCACGGTGCGCATGAGCACCTGCAGGGTCAGCAGGGCGTCGTCGGTCGAGCGGTGGCGCTGGGCGCGCCCGGCCAGGACGCCGGTCTCGAGGGCGGCGCGCTCGAGCTTGGCGCGGCCGTGCCGCAGACCGCGCGCGAGCGCGTAAGCGCGCATGGCGCACTCGAAACCGCGCAAGCGCTCGCGCCGGCCGCAGGTGGTCGCCGACTGCCGCACCATGCGCTCGTCGAACGGTGCGTTCCAGGCGATCACGCGCTTGCCGGCCGTGACGCTCAAGAGCTCGTCGTAGACGTCGGCGAACGTGGGCGCGTCGGCCAGGTCGGCCATGGTGAGGCCGTGGACGCGGGTGGCCATCGCGGGCACCCGCCCCGACCAGGGGCGCACGAGCGACGAGAGCCGCACCGTTCCGTCCGAGCCGATCACGCCGACCTCGATGACCTCGTCGGCGTAGCCGAGCCCGGTGGTCTCGGTGTCGAGAACGACGAAGTCGTCCAGGAGCAGCTCCCGCAGCCAGGCCAACGCTGCCGCGGCGCCCGAGGCCGGGTCGGCGTCGGTCCGGACCGTGGCGCGCCGCAGCCCCCCGGCGCCGGGCAGATGGACCACGTCGCGGCGCACGCCCGTGGCAGCGCGCGAGCCGGCGCTTCCCGGTTCGATCGTGTTGGAGCGCGACGGGTCGATCGAACCCGAGGGCGGCGCGGGCGCTTTCGGGGGTTTGGGGATGGCGTCGGCCTCGCGGTAGAGCGGCACCTCGCGGCCGTCCAGGACGAGCCACGCGACAGGCCCGCCGCGCGGGATCAGGCCGGCGAACCGCAGGTCGTTCTCGGGTCGGAGACCGGGTGGGACCTCGTCCCAGGCGGCGTAGCGGGGCGCGTCGATCACGGTTGAGGCTACCAAGGGCACGCGCCGGGCGACGTGCGCCGTGACGTCCGTCACACCCGTGTAAGAAGCCCGTAAGAGCCCCTGCGTAGACTTCGTTTGTGGATCAAAGGTCTCCTCCCAGGACCTCCCGCCCTCTTCCGAACACCGGACCCCGCGCCTCCCACGCGGGGTCCAACCTTTGTGGCCCGGCGGACGTCGTCGACCCTCAGAGTCCCGGGAAGAGCGGCCGCCACCACGGGATCGCGAACAGCACCGCGAGCGTCGACAGGCCGAACCAGAGCGCGCTGCGCGTGTAGCGGCCCCGGTGATCGGGCGCCCGCCGTGCGGTGGCGGAGCCGACGTGCGCGAAGACGACCGCGACGATCATGATCGAGATGTGTTCGACGACGAAGAAGCGGACCTGGGTGTCGGCCATCGCCGCGCCCATGTCGCCCAGTCCGGTGCGCACGATCGGGCTGACGACGTAGAGCAGCAGGCCAAGGACGAGTTGCAGATCCATCAGCGACACGAAGGCGAGGCTGGCGACGCGGGCGGTGCCGTCCCAGGGCCGGCGCGTGACCAGGCCGCGGATGACCACGACGAGCGCGACCACCGCCGCGATCAGGACCAACCAGCGCGTGACGTTGTGGATGGCGAGCAAGCTGGCGTACATGAAGACCTCCCGATGGCGTGCGTGGCGCCGCCCATCGACCCACCGTAAGACGTGGCCGCGCGCGCGACAAGGCCCGAGCCCGGACGCGCGTGCGACCCCGACGGTACGATCGGGCGACGGAGGTCGACGTGGCGACGATCGTGGTGTCCGAATGGATCGATCCTGCGGCGCTCGAGCGACTGGCCGCCGAGCACGAGCTGGTGGGTGACCGCGACCTGCACCGCGACCGCGCCGCCTTGGAGGCGGCCCTTGCGACCGCCGACGCCTGGCTGGTCCGCAACCAGACGCGCGTCGACGCCGCCGCCCTGGCCGCCGCGCCGCGCCTGCGCGTCGTCGGACGCGTCGGCGTCGGCCTCGACAACCTCGACCTGGCCGCCTTGCGGGCCGCCGGCGTGGCGGTCACCTGGGCGCCGGGGAGCAACGCCGCCAGCGTTGCGGAGTACGTGCTCGGCGCGCTCCTCCACGTCTGGCGCCGCTTCGACGGCGCCACCGCGCACGTCCGTGGCGGCGGCTGGGACCGCCAGGCCTTCATGGGCACCGAGGCGTTCGGGCGCACCCTCGGCCTCGTCGGCCTGGGCGACATCGGCGCGCGGGTGGCGCGACGGGCGGCGGCGTTCGGTCTGCGCGTGCAGGCGACCGATCCGGTGGTGCATGAGGCCTCGTTCGCGGTCCAGGAGTTCGGCGTCGAGCTGGTGGACCTCGAGACGTTGCTGAGCACCAGCGACGCGGTGAGCTTGCACGTCCCGCTGCTGCCCTCGACCCGGCGTCTGATCGACGCCGCCGCTCTGGCGCGTCTGCGCCCCGACGCGGTCCTGATCAACACCGCGCGTGGGGAGCTCGTCGACGAGGCCGACCTGGCGGCGGCGCTCGGCCGCGGGCACCTGCGCGCCGCCGTCCTCGACGTGCGCGCGAGCGAGCCGCCCGGCGCCGACGACCCGCTGCGGGACGCGCCGCGGCTGGTGCTCACGCCGCACGTCGCCGGCGTCACGGTGGAGGCGAACGCGCGCGCGTCCGGGCACGTGGCCGAGGAGGTGCTGCGGGTGCTCCGAGGCGAGCCGTTGCGGACGCCGGTCGTCTAGACGGGCACCGGCGCCGACCGCGCCAGCGACGTCTCGACCGCGAGGCTCAGCCGCACGGCCTCACGCCCCGCCTCCACGTCGGCGGGGGGCGCACCGCCGCTGCGCACCGCTCTCACGAAGGCGCGCGTCTGCCGCACCATGTCGTGGGCGTGGCCGGTGGCGCTGGGCAACGTCACCGAGCGCGTGCCCGCGGCGTCGTGCACGACGAGCCCCACGTCGGGCGCCGGGTCGGCGTCGTGCGAACCCCGCCACCACGCGCGCAGGGCGCCGGCGTCGCCCGACAGACGCAGGTCCACCGTGAAGCCATCGGCGGCGATCGACCGCGTGAGCGTCGCCCAGCGGTCGTCGGCGAACCCCAAGCGCACGTCGAGGTCCTCGTGCAGGTGCTCCCGCCCGGGACGCGACGAGGCCCAGGCCAACAGCGTGGTCGGCGGTCCGAGCAGCCAGGCGGCCAGGTCCAGGTAGTGGATCGGTTCCTCGAGGACGCTCGAGCCGAGCCGCGCCGGGTCGGCCTTCCAACCGCCGGCGCCGCTCCGGTAGGGACGGCGCCACAGGTCGAGCCGCAGGTGGCGCGGCCGCCCGATGGTGCCGGCGTCGACGTGGTGGCGCACCGCGTCGACCCAGCCGAAGCAGCGCATGACGTGGCCCACCGCGAGGACGCGGTGGTTGGCGCGCACCGCCGCCACCAGCCGGTCGGCGTCGGCCGCCGTGATGGCCATCGGTTTCTCGACCAGGACGTGCTTCCCCGCGGCCAGCGCGCGCAGCGCTTGGGGGGCGTGCTGGTCGTTGGGGCTGGCGATGATGACGGCTTCGGCGGGACCCGCCAGCAGGGCGTCGAGGTCGGTGGTGGCCGGCACGCTCCAGGCCGCCGTCGCCCTCCGGGCGCCTTCGGCGGTGCCCGTGACGACGCCCACCAGCTCCGCGTCGGCGGCTGCCAGGGTGGCCTGATGCGCGCTCGCCCACCGACCGGCCCCCACCAAGCCCACCCGCAGTGGGCGGTCGTGGGCGTCGGTCACAGTTGCCGGACGACGGCGCGTGCTCGGCCGGCGACGACCGTGTGCGGCCAGCGCTCGTCCCAGGTGAGCGCTTCGAGCGCGCCGTCGCGGAGCAGGAACGTGTCCTCGCTCTTGGCCCAGGGCAGCGAGGGGTTCCACGCCACGGCGGAGCCGTTCTCGATCGAGCGGCCCTCGTCGGGTGTCGCCAGCCAGTCGCGTGGCAGGTAGCCGGCGGGTCCGCCCTGGTGGTGGTCGCGCCACGCGTCGGGCACGCCCTCCGCGGCGTACGCCGCCTGAGCGGCGGCGAACACGTCGCGGGCGGCGACGCCTGGTCGCGTGGCGTCGAGCATCGCCGCTTCGACCTGCAACACGTGCTCGAGCGCTGCAGCCGCCCGCTCGGGGACCGCGCCGAAGGCGATCGTGCGCGACAGCGAGGCCACCAGCCCGAAGCGCGAGGCGCACACGACCAGCAGCCCCACGCGGCCGAACGGGCGATCCGTGGGCACCGGGTGGCGCACGTGGCCGAAGCGGGTGTCACCAGCCACCAACACCACCCGTAGGTCGACGCCCGCGGCGCCCAGCGCGCCCTGCAGCTTGGCGGCCACCGTGCGCTCGCTGTCGTCGGGCCGGACCGTGTCTGCGACGTCGGTGAGGGCGCGACTGGCGGCGCCGCCCACGGCGGCGAAGCGCCTCGTCTCGACCGGCAGGAGCGGTTGGCGCAGGCTCGTCAGGTCGACGTCGCGGTCGGTCACCACCCGGTCGCCTTGGATCAGCCCCACCACCC
This sequence comes from uncultured Trueperaceae bacterium, assembly GCA_963839375.1. Classification (GTDB taxonomy): domain Bacteria; phylum Deinococcota; class Deinococci; order Deinococcales; family Trueperaceae; genus JAABTL01. The sequence goes on from CAWIUY010000034.1 coordinate 31,102, forward strand.
GGCGCTCGCGCGCGCCGGCGTCGTACCAATCCACCACCTCGAGGTCGACGCCCGGCGGCAGCTCCTCGTCGGCGAGCCGGCCGGCCTCGATGTGGCTGGTCACCACGACGACCTTGTCGCGTGTCACCACCGCTTCCGCGACCGGCGAGCCCTGGCGATCGACCAGCAGGTTCGCACCGCCGGTCAGCCAGGCCAAGTTCTCGGCGCGCCGCATGACCAGCACGTCGGCCTCGAGCTCGTCGAGCCGTGTGCCGACGCGCGCCAGCTTCGTGCGGGTCTCGGCGTCCCGGCTCTCGGGGTCGAGCCCCAGGGCGCTCGCTTCCAGGCCCCAGGCCTCGTCGGCCGCCCGTCCCGCCGCGCTCAAGGGCGCGCCTCGGCGATCGCGCGCGGATCGAAGAGCGTGTGCGGGTCGACGTCGTCGGTGAGGACGTCGCCGACGACGACCGGGGTGCCCGAGCGGATCGAGCGGAGCACGGCCAACGAGGTCCTCAAGGCGTCGATGCCCGCCTGCGCGTCGGCCAGCCGGTCGGGCGTGCCCGCCCGCAGGGCGGCGGCGAAGGAGGCGATCTCGGCCTCCCATGGGTCGCCGCCGGGGTTGGTCCAGGTCTCCGCCTCGAGCGCGCGGCGGCGCACGATGAGGCTCGGCCACTCGACCCGCACCAGCGCGTCGGGCCCCACGACGAGGTGGTGTTCCTCGGCGGGCACCCCCCACGGGAGACCCCATGACATCTGCAGCTGCACCTGGGTGCCGTCCGGGTACGTGAGGTGCACGAGGGCGGTGTCGATGGCCCGTTCGCGCAGGCCCGCGAGCTGCGGTTTGTCGGCCCCGAGGATGGCGCCTCGGGCGTCGACGTCCGTCGCCGGACCGCCGAACCAGGTCGCCCACATGTCGAACAGGTGGCAGGCCATGTCGAGGATCGGGCCGCCGTTGGCACGGGCGTCGTGCATGAGCGTCTTGGGTCGCACGCCGGCGGTGACGTTGGCCTGGACGAAGCGGGGGCGGCCGACCGCGGCCGCGTCTTCGGCCAGCGTGGCGAAGGCGGGGTCGAAGCGGCGCATGAAGCCGAAGCGCAAGCGCCGGTCGTGGCGTTCGGCCGCCGCCACCATGGCGTGCGCGTCGGCGAGCGTCAGCGCGACCGGTTTCTCGCACAGCACGTGCGCACCCATCGTGAGGGCGGCGATGGTGGTGGGCGCGTGCAAGAAGGTAGGGGTGCAGACGCTGACGACCGAGGGGTGGAGCGCGAGCGCGGCCTCGAGGCTCACGGCCGCTTCGGCGCCGGTCTCGGCCGCCGCTGCGGCTGCCCGGTCGGCGTCGGGATCGACGATCGCCACCACGCGCGCGCCCGCCGTCTGCCAGTGGCGGGCATGGCGGGCGCCCATGTCGCCCGCGCCCACGACGACGACGGTGAGCGGCGTCTCGGGCATCATCGGTAACCCCTGAACCACGTAGGCGACGCGTCGGCGACGACCGGTGCGCCCCCGAAGCGGCGGTGGGCGAACCACGGCGTCGCGCGCTCCACGAGCGCGGTGAGCCCGTGCAGGTAGGGCACCGAGCGCGTGCGCAAGCGCCGCTCCACCTCGACCAGGTCGGGGTAGGCGGCGAGGGCGTCGTACCAGACCGCGCGACCGGCCAGGATCCCGCTGGCCCCGGCGGCAACGGCCAGCTCGACCGCCAGCGCGAACGCCCGCGGACCGACACCCGCCGAGAGCAACACCCAGGGGACGGGTGAGGCGGCGTCGAGCTCGCGCAAGCGGCCGTTCACCTCGTCGAGGTCGAAGAGCGCTGGGCGCGTGACCCCGTCGAGCGCGCCGGCGTGGAAACCGTCGACGCGGGCGAGGTCGACCGGGAACTCGAGCTTCATGAGGTCGACGCCGAAGCGGGGATCGGCGTAGCGCCGCAAGCTGGCGAGCACGTGCTCGGGTTTCGCGCGGGCGAAGGCCTCACCTTCCGGGTCCTCGCCCAGCAACGGGTAGGTCAACAGCTCGAGCACGAAGGCCAGGTCGTGCTGGGCGCAGGCGCGACCGACGTCCTCGACGAGCGCGTCCTGGTGAGCGTGCGTGGCCTCGGATAGGTCGGGTCGATGCCACACGAGCAGCTTGACGCCCAGAGCTCCGGTGCGCCGGATCTGCTCGACGCTCCAGCCCTCGATCGTGCGCGACCGACGCTCGCCGTCGACGACCTCGAAGGCGTGCGCCTCGAGCGTCGACAGCAGCCCGACCCGGCCAGGCACCTGCAACACGTGCCCCGGATGCGACCAGATCGGGTCGATCAGGGCGGCACTGGCGTGCGGTGCCAGCACCTCCAGCAGCTTCCCCTTGACGGCGGCGATCTCGTCGTACGGCACGGTGTTCGGATCGCGGTCGCCGTGGCGCGCGATGGCGGCGAAGATCGGCGGTCGCTGATCGACGGCCAACATCGTGAATCGCCCGGCATCGTCGGCGAAGGTGGCGAGCGCGCGAAGCTTCCCGGCGCTGGCGGCCGTGGGGCCCGACGCGTGGGCGGCGGGCGCCGAAGAGGTCGGGGCTGACGGCGTGGCGGCTGGTTTCATCGGACGCCTCCGGACCGCGCGGACGCGGTGGGATCGGGGATCGGGTCGCTGAGCGGATCGGCGAGCGCGACGGGCGGCGGCAGGCGCTCGGCCAGCGCTCGCGCCGTGGGCAGGTCGGGCAGCGCGTCACGGCCGAGGCCGGTGCACTTCAAGGCGGCGACGGCGGTGGCCAAGCGCAGGGCGGCGACGAGCGGCCAGCGCGCGGCGACGGCGGCCGCGTAGGCGCCGTGGAAGGCGTCGCCGGCGCCGTTGGTGTCGACGACGGCCACGTCGGGGGCGCTCTGGCTCCACGCGCGCCCCGCCTCGAGCCAGACGCAGCCGAGCTCGCCCAAGGTCACCACGACCTGGCGCGTGCCGACGTCACCCGGTCCACGCTGGGCGGCCGCCGTGGCGCCGGCGTCCGCGCCCGGGGCCCCGTGCGCGCGCTGGAGCGCGTCCAGGCGCAGCAGGGCGTGCGCACCTGCGACGGCGCGCGCACGGCGACCGGCGGCCGAGGTCGTCGGCCGCTGCTCCGGCACCGTGCGCGCGTGTTCGGGATCGGCGGCAGCGGCCGCCTGCGCCGCCTCCTCGCTGGCCACCAGGTGGTCGACGCGGGCGCGGAGCTCGGGGTGGCGCAAGTCGCCCCAGTCGCCCACCGTCGGGACGCCGGCGGCGGCCGCCAGGGTCAGTGCGTGGGCGCACAACTGCGGGTGACGGGCGTCGACGAGCATGGCCCCGACGCCGTCGAACGGCCCCCACGGGTGCGCTTCGGGGTCGTCCTCGATGCCGGCGCCGCGGTACGGGAAGAGGTGGCGCTCGCCACCCGGTCCGATCAAGACGGCGCTCACGAACGAGCGGGCGCCCGGCACGATGCGGGTGCCCCGCAGGTCGACGCCCCAGGCGCCCAGGTCGGCGGCGTTCTCACGCCCGGCCTCGTCGTCGCCGTGCACGGCCCACAAGCGCGCATCGGCGCCAAGGCGCGCGGCGGCGACGGCGGCGGTCGCCGCCGGCCCGCCGCCCTGACTGCGGTAGTCGCTGGCGTGCGTGCGCGAGTGGACGGGCGGGAAGCGCTCGACATGCCACACATGGTCGCGGCAGGAGAGGCCGACGCAGGCCACGGCCGGCGCTCGCGCTCCCCAACCGGTCGGCGGTGCTGCGGGGGCCGGCGCTCCCTCGCCGGTCTGCGGCGCGGGTGCCGGCGTCACGCGACGCCCCAACCGGGGCTGGGCGGCAGGAGCTCGGCCTCGAGGCGCTCGGAGAGCGCGATCAGGGCCGCCCGGTGATCGCCGCCGACGAGCGCGAGGTGGTGGGGGAGGCGCAGGTCGAGGACGCTCGCGACCGCCCGCTCGGCGCTGACGCGCTGGCGTCCCCAGACCAACTCGCCCCACCAGCCACGCACCCCGTCGAACGACGGGGCGGTGGCCTCCGCGACCACGCCACCGATCGCCACCAGCCGCTGTCCGCCGTCGAGCAGACGCAAGGCCGTGGCCGGACCCGGACGCAGCGTCTGGTCGCGGACCACGCCGACGCCGTCGCGGTTGAAGTGGGTGGTCAAGCGGGTGCCGGGAGCGGCGGCGAGCGCCCGCGGGGCGTTGCCGCAGTGCCAGAGCAACAGGCGATCGCGTTCGCGGTCGAGGTCGCTGAGGTCGAGGAGCGCCGCCGGAGCGTCGGCCAGCGCCTGCAAGGCGAGCATCGACAAGGCGCCCAGGACGTCGCCCTCGCACGCCGCCGGCACCCGACGGTCGGCCGAGCGGCCCATCGCGGCGCACGCCATGGCTCCGCAGGCATCGGGCAACTCCGGCCAGCAACGCACCGCCAGCGCGTCGGCGTGCGCCTCGCGCGCCATGTCGGCCAGCGCCAGGTCGATCCGCGCGGCCCGCACCAGGTGTTCGAGCGGCGCCTCGAGCGGTTCCTCACGCCGCCAAGCGGCCGCGCGTTCCGACGCTCGGTCGTGGGCCACGCCGGCCACGCGGTCGAACAGGTCGGCGAGCGGGCGCTCGATCACGGTGGCGCCCGGCGGCAGCCGTGGGTCGTCGAGTCCGTAGAAGCCGGGCGCCGTGCCGCCGATCGACAAGACGCGGGCGCGGCGCAAGGCCAGCGCGCCGCGCTCGGCGGCGAAGAGCGTGCGGAGCCGCTCGTGGAGCGCCGGATCGTCGACGTCGCCGTAGCACCAGCCGACCGGTCCGCGCGCCCCACCCCGTGGGCCCTCCGCGAACGAGAGCGTCATGTTCAGGCCGCACAGGCTGTTGAGGGGCAGCGGGCCGCTGCGACCGTCGGGCATCGCCCGCGCCGCGCCCGCGTTCGGCGTGGTTCCCGCCGTGGCCCCCGCCTCGGCCGCATGCCCACCGGCGGACTCCGGCACCCCCCACACGATGACGCGCGGGGCGGCCGCCAACAGCGGCGCCAGCAGATCGCCGGTGGCGAAAGTCGCGTGCTGGACGATGAGCACGTCGAGGTCGGCGGCGCTCAGGCGGCGGCCGGCCGCGGTCGCGTCGGCGGCGTCGCGCACGACGCCCTCGACGCTCACCAGGTCGATCCCCAGCTCGTCGGCGCGGTCGTGCACCGCACGCTGGGCGCGCCGGGCGACGGCTTCCCCGTCTCCCTTGAAGGCGGGTCGGACCACGGCCACGAAGCCGGTGCGTACGGCCGTCGAGCTCACGGGCGGCACGCAGAGGGTGGGGCAGGGTCGGCGGCCGTGCGGGTTCGGGACGCTGGATCGATCACCGGCACCTCCTGCCGTCGGCTCGAGGATCGGTGGGCCCAGGGCCGTCGCTGCGGGCGGCCGCGGCCGGGCGTCGAACTCGACCCCGACGAGCTTACCACCGCTGGTGGGAGGCCCGAAGGCGCGTCGGGAGCGGTCAATCGGGGACGGACGCGAACGCCACCGAGCCGGTCTCGTCGTGCTTGGCGCGGTACATCGCGCGGTCCGAGGAGCGCAGCAGGGCCTCGAGATCGGTGCCGTGGGCGGGGTAGAGCGCCACGCCGATGCTGGCGTGGGAGGCGATGGTGGTCACGCCCAGGTCGAAGGGGACCGCGAACGAGGCCGCCATGCGTTCGGCGATCGTGCGCGCGTGCGACTCGTCTTGCAGACCGCGCAGCGCCACGGTGAACTCGTCGCCGCCGAGTCGCGCCACGACGTCGCCTTCGCGCACCGCGCTGCGGAGCCGGTCGGCGACCTCTTGGAGCAACGCGTCACCGGCTTGGTGCCCGTACGTGTCGTTGACCTCCTTGAAGTCGTCGAGGTCGACGAAGCCGATGGCCACGGTCTCACCCGAGCGCTTGGCGTGCAGGAGCAGCCGGGTGACCACCTCGGCGAAGAAGCGGCGGTTGGGGAGACCCGTGAGCGGATCGTGCAGCGCCTGCTCGGCCAGCAGCGTCTCGAGGTGCTTGCGTTCGTTGATCTCGCGCAGCGTGCTCTGCGCGCCGACGAAGCGTCCGTCGGCGTCCAACCGCGGCTTGACGAGCATCTCGTACCACTCCAGGTTGCCGCTCACGCCGCGGAGCCGCACCTCGATGCGCACCCGGCGCTCCCCGCGACGGAAGTCGTCGTCGAGCTGTGCGTCGAGTCGCGCCGCGTCCTCGCGCTCGAGCAGCTCCGCGGCGTCGCGACCGAGGAGCGTGGCGGGGTCGTAACCGAGAGCGTCGCGGTACGACGGCGACGCGTAGGTGAGTCGGCCGTCGGCGTCGGTGGCGTTGACCAGGTCGACGATGTTGTCGGTGAGCAGCCGCAGCTCGCGTTCACGGTCGGCGAGCGCGTCGGACGCGATGGTGAGCGCGCGACGCTGGTGGCGCAAGGCGCGCGTCATGCCGTCGAACGCCCCCGCCAGGGAACGCAGCTCGCCGCGACGGGCGGCCGGTGCCACGCGACTCGTGAGGTCGCCGTCGGCCACCCGCAGCATCGCCAGCTCGAGCACGCGGATGGGTCGGAACACGAGCCGCGACAGCGCCAGCGAGGCGCCCGCGAAGAGGCCGACGAGGACGATCGCCAGCACGGCGGCCGCCCGGCCCAAGCCGAGCGACCGCGGCGGCAGCAGGGCGTCGGCGGGCGCCGAGAGGACCAGTGCCCCAGGAACGCCCCCGACGACGATGGGACTCACCCCCACGACCCGCCGGTCACCGTCCTCGTCGGTGGTCCAACCGACTCGGGTGCCGACGGGGGCACCGGCACCGGCGTCGACGCCTTGCCCCAGGCCCGTCAACGGTCCGGAAGACGCGCCCAACCCGTCGAGCGTGCCCCCCGCGCGGACGTTGGCGGGCACGTCGAGCAGGACGACGCCGGCGTCGTCGACGACCGCCAGGCTCGCGTCGGGGGGGAGGCCGAGCTCGGCGAAGCGGCTGCGCAGCACGTCGAGGTCGGCGGCGACCACCGCGTCGCCCACGACGAGCTGGCGCAGCCACGTCTCGGCGCGCGTCACCTGCAACTCGCGCGCCAGGTCGGCCTCCCGCCGCTCGTACACCAGCGCGAAGGCGATCAGCGTCAGGACGGCCAGGAAGATGAGCGCGTAGACGCGGCCCGCCAGCGTCGCCCACGGGAACGTCCACCAGGCGGGACCGCGGATCGGCGTGGGCGGCTCGACGACGGTGGCGAACGGGTCGCGCCCCGTCTCGGTCGCCGCTCGCGTCATGGCCTCCCGCCGGCGGGACACGGGCGGGCCCACCGCGGGGACCCGCGCGGGTCCCACGTGCGACGGCTCCACCGCGCGGTCGCGGCCTCGAGGCGCTGGGGCAGCATGACCGATGATACGCCGACGCTGCTCGCGCGCGGTTCGGAGGCGTTCAGGACCAGTCGTCGAGGCTGCCGCGCAGCTTGCGGCGGTCGGAGCGCGCGTAGCGACGCGCCATGTCGAGCGTGGCGTGCCGCAGGTGGTCTTGGACCTGGCCGAGGTCGCCCGTCTGCCGGTACAGCTTCGTGCCCGCCGCGTGACGCAGAGCGTGCACGCCCTTGAAGCGCACCTCCGCGCGCAGGCACAAGCCCCGCAGCCGTCGGTAGACGCCGTACTGCGACCGCAGGCCGAGCACGAACACCTCGGAGGGCGCGCGCGCCAGGAGCACGCGTCGCCAGCCCTCGAGCTCGCTCGCGAGCCGCGGCGTGAGTTGCACCAGGGCGGTCTTGTTGCCCTTGCCGCCCTTGACGAGCAACTCGCGTCCGGCCAGGTCGACGCGGTCCCAACGCAGCGCCAGCATCTCGCTCACGCGCAGGCCCGCGTGCGCGCCGAGCAGCACGATGACCCGGTCCTCGGGGTCCTCGGCGCGCCCGAGCAGCTCGATGAGCTCGTTCTCGGTGTAGACCTTCAGGCCGGCCACGTCTTCTTCGCGGTCCACGTCGCGGCCGGTGCGCACGTCGCGGAACGGATCGGCTTCCGTCGCGCCCGCCCAGCGCAGCGCGTCGTAGAGGGCGCGCGCGGCCGCCAGGCGCAGTTCCACGGTCGCCGGCGCCAGCGGACCGCGTTTGGGGCGACGCCCGCGCTTGGTCGCGTCGGCCTCGGCGTGGACGGGTTCGCGGTCGCCGGCCCGCAGGCGTTGCACGTAGAGGGCGCCGGCGTCCCGCACCGGCCGCAGCAGGGACTCGCCCGCCCAGAGCGTGAGCAGCTCCTGGATGCCGCGGCGGTAGGCGCGCAGCGTGTGCGCCGAGGTGCCCACACCCGAGGCGCCGTGAAGCGTCAGGTGCGCCTCGACGAGGCGCCACAGCTTCTCGAGGTCACGCTCGCCGGCCGCCTCCATCGCGTACCGGCGCAGCGCCGCCTCGCCCCACCGGTGCAGCTGCTCGGTGCGGGCGAGCGGATCCTGTTTGTCGGCCGGCACGAGCGTCATGCGGGTTATCAAAACCGACGGTCGCCAGCGGGGTTGTGGCATGCGCCACGTCGCGCACCTCGCCTGCACCTTCGGGGGCCAGACGAGACCGTACGCTGAGGGCGATGCCGCAGGCGTGCGTGCGACGGTGTGAGATCGCGCTCGAGGAGGCGTCCGCCCTCGAGGCCGACGTCGTCGAGGTGTACGCCGAGGCGTTCCAGCGGCCGCCGTACGAGGAGGGGCCGTTGGCGGGCGCGCGCTTCGCGCCACGCTGGCGCAGCCACCAGCGGGCACCCGGATGGCGCGCCCAGGGAGTGTGGGCCGACGAGCGGCTGATCGGTTTCGCCTACGGCCACGCCGTGCAGCGCGGCCTGCCGTGGGTCGATGCGGTCGTGGCACAGTTGTCACCGGCAGGTCGTGTCCGCTGGTGCCGAGACGCGTTCCTGGTGTGCGAGCTGGCCGTGGCCCCGGCCTGGCAAGGACGGGGCTGGGGGTCGAGCCTGCACGACGCGCTCCTGGCCGGGGTCGAGGCCGCTCAGGCGCTGCTGACCACGCTCGACGACGAGGAGAACGCCGGCGCGCGGCTCTACGCCCGACGCGGGTGGCGCACGATCTCGACCCCGTACGTGGCTCCCGGCTACGCCCGTCGCTACGTGGTCAAGGGGTTGCGGCTGCGCGAGGCGCGAGGCGAGACGGCAGTACGAGAAGTGTAACGGCGTGATAACCTGCCGCCATGACGGTGGACAGCGGCGAGACGACGGCCGCCTACGACGAAGCGCGCCGCGCCGGTCGGGACGCCGTGGCCGAACGCCTGCTCGACCTGGCCGACGCGCGGTTGGCAGCCGAGGGCCCGGCGGGGATCTCCATGCGGCGTCTGGCGAACGCGGCCGGCTGCTCCACCATGGTCTTCTACACCGCCTTCGGGACGAAGGCCGGCCTGCTGACGGCGCTCGCCGAGCGCGAGGCGGAGCGGTGGATCGACGAGGCCTTGACCCGCTCCGACCCCGATCCGATCGCCTGGCTCGACGCGACGGGGCTCGCGCTGCTCGAGGTGGCGAGCATGCGTCCCCACCATCGCGACCTGGTGTTGACGCACGGAGCGGCCGCCGCGTCCGACGGCGCCGGGGGCCAGCCGGCCGCGGGCGCGTCGGACGCCGGCGCCGTGCCCTCTGCGGCCGTCGGTGCCGCCGCAGCCTCGGGCGCCGCCGCGACTTCGGGCGCCGCCGCGACTCTGGGCGCCGCCGTGGAGGCCGCGGTGCAGCGGGCCTGGCCGGGCGGCGAGGCGGACGCCGGTTCGCTCGCCGCGGCGGTGTGGGCCGCGTGGCGCGGCGCTTTGACGCTCGGCGACCCGACCGAGGCGGCGCGCGTGCATGCTGGGATCCTGCGGCTGTGGGCGTCCGCGGTGCGCGAGGCGGGTGCCGGCGGCGTCGTACCCTGAGGTCCGACCCGCGACGAGAGGAGTCCGGATGCCCGCTTCCAGCGACCTGTGCATCGTCACGCCCCGCACGATCATCGTGCGGACCCCGACGGACGTGATCGAGAGACGGCTGCGCTACGACGATTTCTTCGCCGACGTGGACCTCGGTCCGGAGGCCACCGAGGAGGGCTACCGGGTGGCGTCGGTGCACTTCCCGCCCACCTGGCCGGGAGACGCCGTCGGCGACTTCGAGGCGTGGTTGAAGCGCCGTCGTGAGGACGCGCCGGAAGGTTGGAGCGGCACGATCGTCGCCCGCAAGGGTCGCGAGGCGATCGGTCAGGTCGGGTGCACGGACGTTCCCGACGAGAACGGGACGGTCGAGATCCGCTACGCCACCAACGCGCCGCAGCGCGACCGGGGCATCGCCACCGAGGCCGGCGGTGCCTTCGTGGCGTGGCTGCTCGAGCGGCCCGACGTGAACGCGGTGATCGCCGAGTGCCGGGTCGACAACGCAGCCTCGGTCCGCGTGATCGAGAAGCTGGGGTTCCGGTTCGTCGACGAACGCGAGGACGACGACGGTCGCCTGCTCCGCTGGGAGAAGCGCCCCGTTTGAGCTAGAGGTGGCGCAAGAACGCGTCCGGATCGGCCAGGAACGCGCGCAACGTGCGCACGTGGTCGACGTCGTCGAACGCGAGCCGTTGGATGCCGTCGCCGCGGAGTTCGAACAGGCGCGCACCGGGGGCCGCCATGAGGATCGGGGCGTGGGTGGCGATGACGAACTGCGCACCGCGTAGGGCGGCGTCCTTCACCAGCGTGAGGAACGCCAACTGCCGGAGCGGCGACAACGCCGCCTCGGGTTCGTCCAGCACGTAGAGACCTGGACCCGTCAAACGGGCCCGGAAGAACGCCAGGAACGACTCGCCGTGCGATCGCGCGTCGAGGTCGCCGCCGTACCGTGCGTCCGCCGCGAGCGCCGGACCGAGGTACGGCGCCATCCGGCGCTGACGCTCGAGGTCGAAGACCCCCACCGACGTTCGCGCGACCTCGTCGGCGGCGTCGCGCAGGTCGGCCTGGGCGCGACGGTGCCGCTGCACGTAGCCGAAGTAGTCCTCCGCGCGGAGGAACAGGCCGCGTCGGCTGCGAGCGCTCCAGGCGAGGCCCAGCGCGTCGGCGAGCGGGCGGACCGGGTCGAGCGTGGGGTCGCGCGCGAGGTCCACCGCGCCCGCCGTCGGCAGATCCACGGCGATCGCCAGGGCCTCGAGCAGCGTGCTCTTGCCGCTGCCGTTCTCGCCCACGAACACGTTCACGCCTGGGTCCAGGTCGAGCGTGCGCGTCGCCCCGAGCCACGGCAGCGTGAAGGGGTAGGCGACGTCGGCCATGGGCAGAGCGATCGAGCGGAGCGGCACGACGTCTCAGGTCGAGGCGAGCCAGACGAGCGCCCCAGCCGCGGCGTCGAGCAGCCCGTGCACGACGACGAAGAGGGGCAGGAGCCGCGGGCGCCAGGCGATGGCGCCGACGATCGCCAGACCGAACGGGATGAACATCGTCGTGCGCCAGATGAAGAACTGCTTGGCGGGGAGGAAGGGCAAGGCACCGTGCTGCACGCCCAGGACGAGACCCACGAGCAGCACCGCGAGGACGACCGGTAGGCCGCCGGCCCGCAGCCGCGGCAGCACGTACCCCGCGTAGGTCGGCAGTTCGACCGCGGCCGTGGTCACCGGGAACGCGATGAGGCTCACCCACGCGGCCCAGAGCGGCAGGGGCCCGATCAGGAGCGCCTGTCCGACGGCTTGGTCGCCCCACAGGGCGGCGCCGATCCAAGCCGGCGGGAGCGCCGCGGCCACCGCGATGATCGGCAGCGTCACGAGCAGGGCGAGGGCCTCGCGGCCCCAACCCGTGCCCTCGCGCCGCAGCTGCAGCAGGTCGCGCCAGCCCAGCCCCTCGGCGCGGAGGCGCCCATCGAGCAGCACCAGGCCCACCAGGTTCGCCAGCGTGGCCGTGACCGGCCACCAGGCGGCCGACGACCACCACGGTTCGCGCGCGCCCGTGAGCGCGAGGCCGAGCACGACGAGCGCTTGCGCCGCGAGGAACGTGGCGGTCCGGAGGAAGAGGAGACCCCACGCCCAGCGCCGAACGGAGGCGGTGGGGTGCGCGGCCCCGCCAACGATGGTGGTCATTGGCGAACTCTACGCCCTCCGGGAGGGGCTGTCGGACGCCCAATGAACGGTGAAGGACCGAAGGTTCGACCGTCACCGGAGCGCCGGCGCGACCGTCGCAGGATGGGGAGCAGGAGGACCACCATGCCTCAACCGACCGCGAACGCCAGCGGAACCTTCACGATCGGCGGCGACCTGCCCGTCCACCGTCTCGGCTTCGGCGCCATGCGCATCACCGGCCCGGGCATCTGGGGCGAGCCGAACGACCCTGCCGAGGCTCGGCGTGTGCTCGAACGCCTACCCGACCTCGGCGTCGACCTCGTCGACACCGCCGACAGCTACGGCCCGGACGTCAGCGAGGACCTCATCCGCGAGACCCTGCACCCCTACGAGGGCATGCTGGTGGCCACCAAGGGAGGTCTCACCCGGCACGGTCCCGACCAGTGGGCGCCCGTCGGACGTCCGGAGTACCTGCGCCAGTGCGTGCTGATGAGCCTCCGTCGGCTGGGCGTCGAGCGGCTCGACCTCTGGCAGCTCCACCGCATCGACCCCGCGGTCCCCCGCGACGAGCAGTTCGGCGTCGTGCAGGCGATGCGGGACGAAGGCCTGATCCGACACGTCGGCCTGAGCCAGGTGGGGGTCGAGGAGATCGAGGCGGCCAGCGCCTACTTCCCGGTCGCCACCGTTCAGAACCTCTACCACCTGGCCCGACGCGACAGCGAGGACGTGCTGGCGTACTGCGAAGCCCACGACATCGGCTTCATCCCCTGGTTCCCGCTGGCGGCCGGTGACCTCGCCCGCCCCGGTGGTGTGCTCGACCAGATCGCGCCACGGCTGGGCGCCAGCCACGGTCAGGTGGCGCTGGCCTGGCTGCTCCGGCGCAGCCCGGTGATGCTGCCCATCCCGGGGACCGGAAAGGTCGCGCACCTGGAGGAGAACGTGGCCGCCGCCGACCTCGAGCTGTCCGACGAGGACTTCGCGGCGCTGGACGAGGCCGGCGCGGCGGCGTGGGCGTCTCGGGAGGGCACGTGAAGGCCTTCCTCCGTGCGCTCCTGGCGGTGGCCGCGTTCGCCGCGCTCACCGCGTGTGGCGGTCCGAGCTCCGGCGGCAGCGGCACGCCGAGCGCCTCGTTCGACACGACCTACGACGGCACCAGCGTGCGCTTCGACGCGAGCGGTTCGGCGGACCCAGTGGGTGGCGGCCTCTCCTACGACTGGTCGTTCGGTGACGGCGCGGCGGCCAGCGGTGAGGTGGTCGAGCACACGTACGACAGCGTCGGCTCGTACACCGTCCGGTTGACGGTGACCGACGCCAACGGAGCGGCCGACACGGCGGCGGTCACGTTGCCCGTCGGACGCGTGGCGGGCGAACTCGACACGCTCGGGGTCGCCGTCCGCCGCACCGCACCGGTGCCGGTGCCGCTGAATCCTCTCGCCCAAGCGCCTCGGGCACGCGACGACGGACGCTTCATCCCGGG
>CAWIUY010000035.1:0-9029 GCA_963839375.1 uncultured Trueperaceae bacterium
CGCCGCGGGAACGGGCGCGGGCGCGGCGCGCCCGTAGCATGGTGCCGAGCGGCGCGGGCGCGGCGCTCCAACGACCGAAGCGAGCGGGATCCGACGCGAAGGGAGCGCTGAGCCATGCCGCGTGCGGTGAGATTCGATGAGTACGGTGGCGTCGAGGCGCTGAAGGTGGTCGAGGTCGAGCGCCCCACCGCCTCCCCCGGCCGAGCGGTGGTGCGCGTGAAGGCAGCGGGCGTGAACCCCGGCGAGGCCGCCATCCGCGAGGGGAAGCTGCACGAGCGCTGGCCGGCCACCTTCCCCTCGGGACAGGGGAGCGACCTCGCGGGCGTCGTCGAGGACGTCGGCGAGGGCGTGAGCGGCCTGGCCGTCGGGGACGAGGTGCTCGGCTTCACGCACGAGCGGGCCAGCCAGGCCGAGACGGTCGACGTCGACGCCGGAAACCTGACCGCCAAGCCGGCCGGCGTTTCCTGGCACGCGGCCGGGTCGCTGTTCGTGGCAGGTACCACCGCGTACGCCGCGGTACGCGCCGTCGCGCCGGGCGCCGGCGACACCGTCGTCGTGTCCGCCGCCGCGGGCGGGGGGCGGGTTCGCTGGCGGTGCAACTGGCGCGGGCGACCGGCGCCACCGTCATCGGGCTCGCGAGCGAACCCCACCACCCCTGGCTCCTCGAGCATGGCGCCGTCGCGGTCGCCTACGGCGAGGGCGTCGAGGAGCGTATCCGCACGGTGGCCAACGGCGGCGTGGACGCCTTCATCGACTGCTTCGGCTCCGGCTACGTCGAGCGGCCCTGAGACTGGGGGTCCCGCCGCGCCGCATCGACACCATCGCGAACTTCGCCGCTGCCCGCGAGCACGGCGTGAAGATGGACGGCACGGCCGCCGCCGCGAGCGCGGAGGTCCTCGCCGAGCCGGCGGCGCGGATCGACCGCGCCGAGCTCGAGGTACGGGTCGCCGCCGTCTACCCGCTGGAAGACGTGCGCGACGCGTATCGTGAGGTGGAGCGGCGCTATACCCTCGGGAAGATCGTGCTCGAGCCATGACGCTCGGTCCTCAACCCTCCAGCACTCCCAGGGTGAGGAGCACGTTGGCGTAGACACGTGCCTCTCCGGTCGCGACGACGACGCCGACGTCGCGCTCGCGGGCGCGCTCGTAGAACGCGAAGCGCTCGTGCTGGATCAGCACCAGGTCGGGCAGCAACGCCGCGATCGCATCGTGCGCCTCCGGGCGCGAACCGTCGTCCGGCACCATGACCTCGGCAGCCTCGATGGGAACGCTGGCGACGATCGCGCTCACCACATCGGGCACGTTCACCAGCCCGCGGCGGAGGTTGAGGAACACACGCCGGGCCGTTGCCGGTGCTCCCGTCGTGAACGGGTAATTGCCATCGGCGACGAGGACCCGGGTGCCGTGGCCGGACGCGGCCAGGGCCGCCAGGAGCTCGGGGTGGGTCAACGAACCTCGAAGCATGATTCCCTTCCCTCCGCGGCCCGGTGTGGCGGGCCGCAGACGTCCGCGGTTTCACCTACCGCAACTCGCGCCCGCCGGACGACCTGGGACCCGACCGTCGCGTCGAGCGCCGCACCACGAGCTCGACGGGCAACACCCGCTCCTCCGGGGCGCGCACGCCGTTGCGCAGGCGGCCCAGCAGAAGGCGCATCGCCTCCCGACCAATTTCGTAGGCGGGCTGCCGCACGACCGTCAGGAACGGGTCGATCTGCGAGGCGATGTCGAAGTCGTCGAAGGCAGCGAGCGCGACGTCGCCGGGCACGTCCAACCCGACCTCGCGCAGGGCGAGTAGCGCGCCGAGCGCCACCATGTTGTTGGCTGCGACCAGCGCCTCAGGCATGGGCGCACGCCCGGCCCGGGCGTCGCGGGCCATCGCCTCGACGATGCTGCGGCCGCTCTGCTGGTCATAGCGTCCCAGCTCCACCCGCTGCTGGAGCCCCGCCGCCACCATCGTGTCCTGGTAGCCGCTCAGGCGGTCTGTGAGAGAGGAGGCACCGGCGTACCCGCCGATGAAGGCGATGCGCTCGTATCCCTCGCTCACGAGGTGCTCGGTCAGCAGTCGCCCCCCGGTGTACGTGTCGCCGCGCACGACGTCGAACTCGAGCCTGGGCAGCCGCCGATCAATCATCACCGTCGGCACGCTTCTGCGTCGCAGGACCGCGATGTTGTGGCGCTTGCCGTGGGTCGGCGCCAGGATCACGCCGTCGACGCGGCGCGATACGACCGCGCCGAGGTACTGGCGCTCGCGCGCCAACGTCTCGTTGGAGTTCCCCAGGAACAGCGTGAAACCCTCCGCCTGCGCTACGTCCTCCACGCCGCGCGCAACGGAGATGAAGAACGGGTGGCGTATGTCGGCCACCACCAGCGCGACGGTGTCGGAGCGCCCGCGGATGAGCGAGCGAGCCGCGGCGTTGGGCACATACTGCAGCTCCTCGACGGCGTGCCGGACGCGCTCGTGGGTGGCGGCAGCGAGCTTCGACGGATCGTTGAAGTAGCGCGACACCGTCATCACGCTCACGCCCGCACGCGCCGCCACGTCCACGATGTTGCTCATGCCGCTCGGAAACCCCACCCTTCGGCACCCTCGAAGACGCCCCTTGACATCCTCAATGCTACGCCCGTATTGTTAACCTTAACAGCAATGTTAACCTTACCATCCCCGAGTGCAGGGCGCAAGACGGCGATTCAGCCCGGGGACGGTTCCGAGCAAGCCCGTCGCCGTATTGCGGAGGAAAGGAGTTGCTGTCTCGCCTAGACTCGGGCCCACCGCGCGGGGCCCCCCGGCGCACGACCTGGGCCCGCACCACGGCCTCCCAACACAGCCGTCGAGCGTCGGCTCGATCGCACCCTCTCGTCTCCCACACCGCGGGGATCTCGTCCCCGCACCGGAGGTCCACGCATGAAGCGTGTGCTCGCCATCCTCGCCACGGCGCTCCTTGCCGCAACGGCCCTCGCACAGAACGACAGCTTCCTCCTCGGCATCGTTTCGATCTCGCCCGCCGAGGCGAACAACGCGCGCTTCATCAAGGGCGCCACCGAGCAGGCCGACGCGTTCGGCTGGAAGGTCCAAGTGATCGACGCCCAGGGGGCGGCCGATCAGGCCAACAGCGCCATCCAGAACCTGGTAACGCGTCGGGCCAGTGCAATCGTCGACATGGTCTTCCCCACCACCTCCCTCGGCGCCGGTCTGGCGGCGGCCGACCGTGCGGGCATCCCCGTCGGCACCTGGGGCGGCGGTTTCGGTACGGCGGTTGTGGCCGTGAACGGTTCCGGCGGCCCCATGACGATCCCCGTGAACGCGCAGATGATCCAGGATCTCGGCGGCAAGGGCTCGATCCTGGAGTTGACCTACCACACTGGGCAGGTGTGCCGCGAACGCGAGGTCGAGCTCGACAAGATGCTCGCCGACCATCCCGACATCCACGTCACCAAGAACGAGGTCCGCATCCCCGGCTACCTTCAGGACGGTGCCCAATACGCGGCTGCGTGGCTGGCCTCCCACCCCAAGGACAGCGAGCCGCTGGCGATCTGGGGCTGCTGGGACGACCCCGCGCTCGGCGCCATCTCGACGATGAAACAGCAGAACCGTGACGACGTCTTCGTCTATGGTGTCAACGGCAACGCCGACGCCATCCTCGCGGTGCGCGACGGTTGGATGACGGCCACAGCCTTCCAGCAGAGCACCGAGGAGGGCAAGCTGATGGTCCGCACGCTCAAGGACGCCGCCGAGGCGATGGCCGCCGGGAACGCCTTCGAACCGACGTCGATCGAGGTGACCGCGCTGCTCGTGAACAAGGACAACGTCGACGCGTTCATTGTCGACCATCCCGACGCCATCGGCAACTGACGCCGGACCCCGTGGTCGCGGCAGCACGATGATCCCTGTTCCACTCGCCTCGCCCGCCGCATCGCCCGGCGGGCTGCCGGAGACGCCGCCCGCAACACGTCCTATCGTGCGGGTCCGGGACCTGGTCAAGGCGTTCGGCGGCGTGCAGGCTCTCAAGGGGGTCGATCTCGAGGTCTATCCGGGTGAGGTCCACGGGCTTGTCGGCGCCAACGGCGCCGGCAAGTCCACCCTCATCAAGATCCTGGCCGGCGTCGAGCAACCCGACGGCGGCGTCATCGAACTCGACGGGCGGCCCACCGCCATCCCGGATCCGCAGCGCTCGACCGCCCTCGGGTTGAGCTTCATCCACCAGGAGCTGAACCTGGTCCCCCACTTCAGCGCCATCGAGAACATGACGCTCGGCCTCACCAAGCCGGCCAGGCTCGGCCTCATCGACTGGCGGAGGGTCCAGGTCGAGGTCGAGCGCGTGGCCGAGCGCCTCGGCATCGAGTTCCCCCTCGACACGCCAACAGCCGAGCTCAGCGTGGCGGAGCAGTGGACGTTATCGATCGGCCGCGCCCTCATCAGGCGCGCGCGCCTGATCGCCATGGACGAACCCACCGCATCGCTCTCGGCCGAGGAGAGTGACCGGCTGTTCCACGTCATCCGTGAGCTGTCCGGTCATGGCATCTCGATTCTCTACGTCTCCCACCGGCTCGACGAGGTCCTCGCGCTGTGCGACGCCGCCACCGTCTTCAAGGACGGCCGGCGGGTGCTCCACCAGCCACGGAGTGAGATGACGCGGGCGTCCCTCGTGCGCGGCATCGTCGGCGGCGAGCTGGCCGAGCTGACGCCGGCCGGAGCCGGCAAGCACGGCTCGGGCAAGGTGGTGCTCGAGCTCCGCGAACTCGCGCGCGCGCCGCGCGTGCGCGGCGTGTCCTTGACCCTCCGATCCGGCGAGGTACTCGGCTTGGCCGGCCTGGTCGGCGCCGGTCGCACGGAACTCGCCCGCCTCGTCTTCGGCGTCGAAGCGCCCGAGGAGGGCACCATGGCGCTCGACGGGGACCCCTACCGCCCGCGGGCGCCGGCCGACGCTGTGGCGGCGGGCGTGGTCCTCGTGCCCGAGGAGCGTCGTTCCGAGGGTCTCGTGCTCGACCAGAGCCTGTCGTTCAACCTCAACCTTCCCTTCCTGCAACCCGTTCGCCTGCTACGCGGCCTCCCACTGGTGAGCAGCCGGCGCAGCAACCAACGGGCGCGCGAGATCATGCAGCGCCTCCAGATCAAGGCGCAGAGCGTCGACACGCCCGTGCGCGAGCTGAGCGGCGGCAACCAACAGAAGGTCGTGATCGGCAAGTGGCTCACGCTGGCCACGAAGGTGCTCGTCCTCGACGAGCCGTCGCGCGGCGTCGACGTCGGCGCCCGGGTAGAGATCCACCGCATCATCCGACAGCTTGCCGAGGCAGGCTCGGCCGTACTCGTGATCTCATCGGACCACGAGGAGCTACCGGGTCTGTGCGACCGCGTGCTGGTCATGGTCGAGGGGCGCCTCTCGGGCCAACTGGAGGGGTCCGCCATCACGAAGGAAGCGATCCTACAGCTCAGCTACCGCCACGACGCCTAAGGAAGGACAGCATGGAAACTCCCTCCACCGCACCCGACGGCGCGCCGTCGACGCGACGCGCAGGCGTACGCGCGCGCCAGCGGCGCGTGTTTTCGTGGCTGGCGAAGTACGGCACCCTCGTCGGCATGGCGCTCATGATCGTAGCGTTCTCCATCGCTGCGCCCGAGTACTTCTTCACCGTTTCGAATTTCGTCAACATCCTCAACCAAGCGTCGCTGACGGCGATCATCGCGGGCGGGCTGACCGTGGCCGTGATCGTAGGCGAGCTCGACCTGAGCATCGGCTACAATGCCTCGTTCGCGGGCGTGCTGGTCACCGGCATGATGGTGCATCAGGGCCTGAACCTCGTGTTCGCCATCGTCTTGGTGGTGATCGTCGGCGCGATCGTAGGCGTCTTCAACGGGCTCGTGGTGTCCAAGCTGCGCGTCAACAGCGTCATCGCCACCCTCGGCAGCGGCAGCGTCATCGTCGGCCTGAACTATGCGTACTCGACGGGCGCGCCCATCGCAACAGGGGTGCCACGCAGCTTCACCAACATCTCCCTCGGCACCACCTTGGGCATACCCAACAACATCCTGTTCATGCTGGCCGTGTTGGCTCTGCTGTGGCTGCTGGTGAACCGCACCGAGACGGGGCAGCGGATCCGAGCGGTGGGCGGCAACATCGAGGCGGCCCGCCTCTCTGGCATCCGAGTCGACCGCATCAAGATCCTGGCGTTCGTGGTTGCCGGCGCAGCGGCGGCGTTCACCGGCATCCTGCTCGCGTCGCTCATCGGCAGCGGCACCACCACAGCCGCCGACGCCTACCTGCTGAACTCGTTCGCGGCCGTCTTCCTCGGATCGGCCACCCTGCGCGACGGCGAGTTCCACGTACCTGGCACGTTCATCGGCGTCCTGATCATCGGCATCGGCTTCAACGGCCTGGCCATCTTCGGCGCTCCCACTTTCTATCAGTACGTGTTCCAGGGCGCCATCTTGATCGCCGCCGTCGGACTGAGCACGGTCGCGCGGAGGTACGCCAAGCGATGAGTTCCCGCCTTCGGGATCCGCTTCCTGACTACGACGATCTCCCACTCGAGCCGGGGAAGCCGCCCCACAGCGCGTGGGGTCTGTTCGGTGCCGACGACGAGCTCGGCACCATCAACCTCCTGACGCCGGAACGTGTTCGAGCGGCCCTCGCACTGCCGCTCCGCGGCAACGTGTACGCCTTGAACTGGGACGTCGAACGCCCCGACCCGCCGATCCTCGGCCGGCGCGCGCTGGAGCACCACATCATTGATCTGCACCCGGGCGCCGACGACTACTACGACCGCTTCTACCCCCAGGCCTCGAGCCAGTGGGATGCACTGTGCCACATGCCGCACCCGCGTTACGGCTACTACAACGGCCGCAGCCAGGCCGACATCACGGGGCGCCCCGGCAGCCGCAACGGCATCGAGCATTGGGCCCGCCGAGGCATCGTCGGACGCTTCGTGCTCGCCGACGTCGACTTGTACAGGGCGAAGACCCGGCGCCCGCTGCGGCACGACGAAGCGGATCCTGTGACGCCCGGCGACCTCGACGCCACCCTCGCGATGCAGGGAACACCCCTCGAGGTCGGCGACATCCTCCTGATAAGGATGGGCTGGGTGGGGTGGTATGAGCGCCAGGACGAGGCGACACGGCGCGCACTGGCAACCGCGGGCCAGGACCTGCGGACGCCGGGTCTTGAGGGAAGCGAGGAGATGGCAGCCTGGCTGTGGAACCACCACGTGGCGGCCGTCGCGTGCGACGTGCCTGCACTGGAGGTGCTACCGAGCGGACCGTGGAACGCCCCCGACCCGGAAGCGACGTACGACAGCTACCTGCACTTCCGGATCATCCCCCTGCTCGGGCTCGCCGTCGGCGAGATGTTCGTGCTCGATGCACTCGCCGGTGCCTGCGCGGCAGACGGCGACTACCTCGGCTTGTTCACCGCGGCGCCCGTGAACAAGGTGGGCGGGGCCGGCTCCCCGGCCAACGCCCTGGCGATCCGGTAGGCGGCGTGCGACGCTCCGAGATCAATGCCGCCTTGCGCGAAGCCGACGCGTTTCTCGCCGCCCACGCCGTCGCCCTGCCCCCGTTCGCGCGTTGGGCGCCGGACCGCCTGCTTGGGGGCGGCGACATCTCCGGGATCGTCCTCCCGAGGTTGGGATGGGACGTCACCGACTTCGGCGGTGGCGACTTCGCCCGCGCGGGCCTCACGCTGTTCACCCTTCGAAACGGGCTGGCGGCCCCCTCCGGTGGGCTGCCCGTGAAGAGCTACGCCGAGAAGGTGCTCATCGTTCGGGACCGTCAGCTGACCCCGATGCACACGCACGCGCGCAAGACCGAGGACATCATCCACCGCGCCGGGGACGGCACACTGATGGTCGAGCTCGGTCCCGCACCGCCTGGCTCGGAGGACGTCGTGGACGTGTGGACCGACGGCGTCGTGCGGCACCTCTCGCCCGGCCAGCGTCTGGCGCTCGGCGCCGGCGAGAGCGTTACCCTCGTCCCGGGTTGTTTTCACAGCTTCTGGGCGGAGGGGGGCACGGTGATCGCGGGCGAGGTGTCCAGCCTGAACGACGACCTGACGGACAACTTGTTCCTCGGCGGTGGGCACCGTTACGCCACCGTCGACGAGGACGAGGCGCCCTACCGTCTGCTCGTCAGCGACTACCCGCCCGCCGCGAGCCCCGGAGGGAGCAAGGAGACACTCCCATGACGTCGCCCCACACCACCTACGAGGTCTTCATCGTCGAATACGCGCGCAGCAAGGACCAACCCGTGGCCAGCCTGCTGCTCGGGGTCTACGACCGAGGTGCCGTCGACCTCCCCTTCTCGTTCGTCGTCGCGCGCAACGCGGAGCGCACGGTGCTCATCGACACCGGCTTCATGCGCGAGGGCAGCGGCGAGGAAATGGCGCGGAAGTTCAACATCCACGCCTGGGTCTCCCCGCTCGACCAGCTACGGCGGCTTGGCATCGAGGCCCGCGACGTCACGGACATCGTGCTCACGCACGCGCACTACGACCACATGGGCTCCATCGACAAGTTCCCGAAGGCGCGGCTGTATCTGCAGAAGCGCGAGTTGCTGCAGTGGGTCGAGGCGATGGCGCTGCCCGAGCGCTTCGGCTTCCTGACGAGCGCGCTGGACGTCGAGGACATTCACGCGGCGTTGCGGGCCGCGGAGGAACACCGCCTCACGCTCCTCGACGGAGACCGCCGCGACCTCCTGGCTGGCATCCACGTGGTGCTAGGGGCCGACTCCCACACCTTCGGGTCGCAGTACGTGGTGATCGACACCGACGCGCGCGGGCCGGTCGTGATAGCGGGCGATTGTGCCTACAGCTACGCGAACTTCACCGGAATGGACGGCAACGGCATGTACATCCCGCTGGGTTTCGGCGTCGGCAGCCACGTCGAGTCTCTGAAGGTGATCGATCGCATGATGGAGGAGGTCAACGGCGATCTCGACCGTATCGTCGTGCTCCACGACTTCGAACGCTGGCAGAAGTTCCGTTGCCTACGAGAGGACGACGGCTTCCGCATCGCGCAGGTATGACAGCGCCCGCGGGGTCA
>CAWIUY010000036.1:0-8041 GCA_963839375.1 uncultured Trueperaceae bacterium
CACGACGCGGCGCGCCTGGCGGTGGACACGGCCGTCGACCTGGCACCGTCGCTCGAGGTCGTTCGGCTGGTGCGTTTCGTGGCCTTCGAGCCGACCCACGCGCGCGCTCTCGAGGAGGCGTTGGAGGCCAGGGCAGGGCACGTCTAGAGCGCGATCCGCGCCGCCCGCTCGTCGATCTCGACCCGAGCCGCGACCACCATGGCGTGCGACCACAACAGGGGGGCCGCTGACGGACCCCACCGGTGGGTCCAGTACGCCAGGAACCACGGGTCGGTGGTCGACACGGGCACCTGCTCGGGCAGCCCGCCGTCGGCAGCCCGCCAACCGTCCACCGTCGCCAGCAGTGCTCGCGCTGCGTCGACCCGGTCGTAGCGGGCATGATGCCAGGCGAGGCCGGCCGTGAGCAGAGCCCAGGCGCCGCCGCCGTAGAAGGTATCGGCTCGGTACCGCAGCACCCCGCCGTCGACGACGAGTTCGTGCTCCACGCGCTCGAGCGTGCGGACGAACCTCGGATCGTCGTCCTCGACCAGACCGAACGGCGTCGCCAACCAGATGGCCGACGCGTCGACGGCGGGGTTGCGAGCGCACTTGACGAACGCGCCCCCTTCCACGCAGCGTGCTTCGATGAACCGCCACACCCCGTCCGCCGCGGCTCCGTACACCGGGTCGAGCAGACGCGCGGCGGCGCGTAGACCCGCGCACGCCGACGCCAACGTGCTCGTGTGATGTTGCGTGCGGCCCTCCTCCCACGCGTCGTAGCAGGGCTCGTCCCAGAAGGCGACCAGGTAATCGGCCACGAGACGCGCGGCGCTCGAAACGGCGTTCGTCATGGCGCCGCCGCGCTGGACGTGCTCGCCCAGGCTCCAGAGCCACTGCCCGTAGCCGTCGAGCTGGAAGTCCGGCCAGTCTCCCGCGTCGTCCGGTCGACCGTCGAGCGTGAACCGTGCCGGAAGCATGAGATCGTGATCGACGGCCGCTCCGGTCGCCCGCCGTGCGATCAGGTCGCGGACGCGGGGTTCGAGCCGCAGGACGGCGGACGCCACCCAGGTGTGGAAGGCGCCCGAGCTATCGCGCCGTCCCACGCGGTCGAGCGCGTGGGCGATGAAGGCGCCGTCCCGCAACCAACCGTAGGGGTACTGCGAGAACGATGGGCTCGCGACGTAGGCACCGTCGACGTGTTGATGGCTCAAGAGGACCTGGACGTCGGCGTCGAGGGGACCCTGCATCGAAACGCTCACTTCTAGCCCTTGAGGCCGGAGGACGTCACGCCCTCGATCACCCAGCGCTGGGCGAAGAGGAACACGACGATCATGGGAACGACGCTGATCACCGCGCCCGCCATCACCATGTTCCACTCCGTCTGGCCCGGGTAGAGCCCTTGGAGCGTGGACAGTGCGAGGGGCAGCGTCATGTACTGGCGGTCGCTGACGATCAGGAGGGGCCACAGGAAGGCGTTCCAGGAGGCCATGAAGCTGAAGATGCCGAGCGTGGCGAAGGCGGGGCCGGAGATCGGCAGGATCACGCGCACGAACGTGGCCACGGTGCTCGCCCCGTCGAGCGTGGCCGCCTCCTCGAGCTCACGAGGGACGCTGAGGAAGAACTGGCGCATGAGGAACGTGCCGAAGGCGGTGAACATGGTCGGCACGATCAGACCCGCGTACCCGTCGGTCCAGCCGAGCGTGCGCACGATGATGAACAACGGCGTGACGGTCACCGCGAACGGCACCATGAGCGTCCCCAGGTATCCGTAGAAGAGCGCGTCCCGGCCGGGGAATCGGAAGCGCGCGAACGCGTAGCCGCTGAGTCGACGCCACCACCAGCTGCCCCACCGTGCTCGCGATGGCGACGAAGGCCGAGTTGGCGAAGACGCGCGCCATCGGGAAGGCCGTCATCACCCGCCGGTACGGCTCCAGGGTCGGCTCCTCGGGCAGCAGCGTCGGCGGCAGCGTCAGCAGGCTCGACGCGGGTTTGAGGCTGGTGGCGAGCATCCACGCGAAGGGGACCAGCATGACGACCGCGCCGATCACGATCAGCAGCGTGCTCAGGACGGCGCGCCCGTCCACCGTCCGTCCTGGGGCGTTCACGTCCACCTGCGCTGCAGCCGCGAGAACACGAGCGTGGTGACGAAGATCAGCGCGAACAGCACCCACGACATGGCGGCGGCGTACCCCATCCGGCTGAAGGAGAAGGCCTGCTTCACGATGCGTTCGACCAGCACCGTCGTTGCGCCGGCCGGACCGCCGCCCGTCATCACGTACACCTGGTCGAAGACCTGGAACGAGTTGATCAGGCTGATGGTGAGCGCGAAGAACAGCGACGGCGCGAGCAACGGGATCGTCACGAAGCGCAACTGCTGCCAGCGCGTGGCGCCGTCGATGCTCGACGCCTCGTAGTAGACGCGCGGGATGCCCTGCAGTCCAGCGAGCAGGATCACCATCACGAAGCCGACGTCCTTCCAGGCGCTGGTGAGGATCACCGAGAACATGGCCCAGTCCTGATCGAACAGCCAAGCCGGGCCTTGGACGCCGATCCGCGCGAGCAGGCTGTTGAGCAGTCCGAACGAAGGGTTCAGGAGCCATTTCCACACGAGCGCCACGGCCACCCACGAGCTGACCACGGGCAGGAAGTAGATCGCTCGGAACGCCTGCCGACCCGGCACGCGGCCCGACAGGGCCACGGCCACGAGCAGACCCGCGACCATGACGATCGGGATGTAGCCGCCCAGGAACGTGAGCGTGTGGCGCAGGGCGGCCCAGAACTCGACGTCCGCCGCGAGCCGTTCGAAGTTCCGCAGGCCGACGAAGCGCGGCGGCGTGAGCAGGTCCCACGACGTGAAGGCGAGCCCCATCGAGGCCAGGATGGGGCCGGCCACGAACACGGCCACGCCGACGACGCTGGGGCCCAAGAAGAGCGCCAGGGTCAACCAGCGAGCCGCGCCGCGCTCGTACATCAGACGACCTCGAAGCTCCGACCGACGTCGAGCAGGACGTCGAGACGGGGTGAATCCGCGCGCACGAACACGGGGATGCGCTCGAGGGGCGCCGGAGCGATCACGGTGGTGTCGCCCTCGAAACGCGCCCCCGACCAGAAGTCGACCCAGGTCCCCGGGGGCAGTCTCACCGCACGGGTCTCGGACCCCTTCTCGAGCACCGGGCAGACCAGCAGATCGCGACCGAACAGGTACGTGGCCGGATCGGCCAAGAGCTCGTCGTGGCGCTCGGGCCAGACGAGGGCGGGGTACCGCATGAGGGGTTGGCCGACCGCGGCGAGGGCTTCGGCCTCCGAGGCGACGTGGTCCACGAGCCGCATACGGAGCTGGGCGTACGCGCGGTAGATCGTGAGGGCACGCGGGTCCCGATGACGTTCGGCGATGTTCCACGGGGTGCGGTCGCGGTTCTCGGTCGCTCCGTGCAGCTCGGAGTGGTACTGCATCACGGGGCAGAACGCCGCCATCTGCGTCGAGCGCACGTAGAGCTCGACGGTGGGGATCTCGCCGCTGAAGCCGGCGATGTCCCAGCCCCAGATCGACACCCCGGCCAGACCCACCGTGAGCCCCGCCTGGATGCTCGAGCGGAACGCGCTCCAGGTGCTGTTCTCGTCGCCCGCCCAATGCGCCGGCGAGCGCTGGGCGCCGGTGGTAGCCGGCGCGCGAGAAGGTGAGGCCGTCGCCGTCCGTCATGCGCTGCACGAAGTGGTGGTAGGCGTCCACGTACGCCTGAGCGTAGCGGTTCACCAGCTCGGTCCCGCGCTGACCGTTCCAGGCCACGAGGTCACGGCCCCAGAGGTGCTCTCCACCATCGGTCTTCAGGCCGTCGATGCCGAGTTCGTCGAACAGGTAGCGGCGCTTGTCGAACCACCACTGGCAGGCGTCCGGGTTCGTGACGTCGAGCACGAGTGCGTCGGTGAACCACCAGCCCCGGTTGCGGTAGGGGGTGCCATCCGCGTACGCGATCGCGTAGCCCCGCTCGAGCATGTGCGCCTCGTCGGCCGCGTGTTGGGCGTGCTCGGCGTCGAGCTTCTTCTGGACGGGGATCTGCCACAGCAGCACGCGGATGCCGTTGGCGTGACAGTGATCGATGAGCGCCTTCGGGTCCGGCCAACGGCCGCCGAAGCGGAAGTCGTCCAGGGTGAGGCGCTCGCCGCCGGCCACGGGTTCGTACGTGGCGTCGTTCCAGACGTAGAACGTCGACTCGTCGCTCCAGGCCTCGATCACCAGCACGGTGGCCGGCACGTCCTCGGCGAGTGTGCGTTCGACCTGCGACGACGTCTTGGCCTGATCGTTCCACGGGTTCGCGCTCATCCACGGTCCGAACGCCCAGCGGGGTGGCAACGCGATGGCGCCGGTGAGCTCGGTGAAGGCGGCCGTGACTTCGTAGGGCGTGTCGGCCACGATCAGGCAGCGGTCGAAGGTCGGCCGGTCGCTGGGGGCCGCCTCGACGGTGACGACGACGTCGGCGCCGCGGGCGTCGACCCGGGCGGGCGCGTCGCTGGCGAACCAGACGCCCCAGGCGCGTTGCGACACGAAGAAGGGCACGGGGATGTACGTGCGCTGGCCCTGCTCCTTGTACTCCTCGTACACGCGTGTGTCCCACACGCTGCCACGCAGCCCCGGCGCGGCGAAGCGTTCGCCCAGACCGTGGAGCGCCTCGTCCGCATCCGGATGCACCCGACTCCGGTAGGCGATGACGGTGCCGTCGGGTTGCTCGAGCCAGGCGGGCGCGGCGTCGGTCCGACCCACGGCGCCGCCGCCAGGTCGCGAGACCGTCAGGGCGAGCGTGGCCTCGTCGATGCCGGGCCTCGATGCCCTCGGCGTGGAGCGTCCAGCCGATGTCGTCGCGCACCACGCGGCACGGATGGCCCTCGCTCGCGATGTCGTCGGGCGCGCCGAGGGAGAGGCGCGTGCGGGCGACACCGGCCACGGGCACCGTCACGTCGACGGTGGCGCGCGCCCCGTCGTCACCCTCCAGGGCGAGACGGAGCCCGCGTTCGAACGGGGTGGCCTCGAGCACCCGCGTCGCCTCGCGCCAGCGGGCGACGGGCAGGTCGAAGGGCTCGCCGTCCTCGTCGGCCTCGGGCCCGCGCGCATGCAGCGTGTAGGCGTACGCGCCGGCGTCGAGTGGAGGAAGCTGGGCGGTCCACGTGTCGTTGGAGACGGCCTGAGCAGGATGGCGGCTGGTGCGACCGTCGTGGTGGAGGACGACCCACGCCTCGTTCGCCGTCGACGACGTGCGGAACCCGATCTGTGGGGCGTCGCCCGCTTGGGCGTCGCGCGGGTGGCGTTCCGTCGCGAGACGTTTGTAGGGGTCGTCGATGCCGAAGGGACGGTGGTCGATCACATAGGACCTCGCTGCGTAGATAGGGAGTGGGCGACCGGCGCCAAAAGACGGCGCCGGTCGCTTGGACGATCAGTCGGCGAAGAGCGCTTCGACGCGCCGCTGCGCGCTGGCGAGCGCCTCTTCGACGGTCTTGGTGCCGAGCAGGGCGGCTTCGAGCTCCTGGTTCACGACGTCCTGCAGCTCGGGCTGCCGGTCGACGACGGGCGGGTTCACGGCGTACGCCAGCGACTCGAACACGGCCTCGCGGTTCTCGGGCATGCCGGCTTCGAGGTAGGGCTGGAGCACGTCGGCGTTGGCGAGCGAAAGGGCGGGCAGATCCCAGGAGCTGGCGATACGGGCGGCGACCACTTCGGGGCTGGCCGCGAGGAACCGCGTCCACGCCCACGCCGCGTCGGCGTTCGGCGTCGTCCGCGCGATCACGGCGGCGTTGGCGAAGAAGTGGGTGGCGCGGCGCGCGTTGCCGGGTTCGACGGCGATGTCCCAGTCGAACTCGGCCTGGCTGAACCGATCGAACATCCAGATCCCGGAGACCAGCATGCCGAGCTGGCCGTTCAGGAACAGGTCCTCGTTGGCCATGCCCGAGAGCTGGGCGTCGGTGGGCATGACGCCCGCCTCGACCTTGCCGACCAGGTACTCGAGGGCGGCGCGGTTCTCGGGCGTGTCGATCGCGATCGCGTCGGCGCCCACGTCGAGTCCGCCACCGGCGGCTTGCGCGACCTTGTAGAACTCCCAGAACTGCACGGGCTGGTAGATGCCCCAGACGCGCTCGGCCGGGTTCGAGATGGCCTCGGCGGCGGCCATGACGTCGTCCCAGGTCCAGTCCGCGTCCGGGTACGAGACGCCGGCGGCGTCGAACAGCGCCTTGTTGTAGTACAGGACGACCGTCGAGAACGTGATCGGCAGACCGTACTGGGTGTCGTCGAACGCGAACGCCTCGAGGGCGGCCGGATAGAAGGTGTCGCTGGAGATGACGTCGTCGTTGGCGAGACGATCGCCCACGGGCAGGAGGGTGTCGCGCGAGGCGAAGGTCACGAAGTTCTCGTAGTTGAGCTCGAACACGTCCGGCGGGTTGCCGGCCGCGAAGTCGGTCTGCAGTTTCGTGAAGTAGTCGGCGAAGGGCGCCGTCGTGTAGGCGATCTCGATGCCGGGGTTCTGGGCTTCGAACGCGTCGATGAGCGATTCGAGCTCGTCGACGTGGGATTGGTCGGTCGTGAACGAGAAATAGTCGACGGTGGTCTGGGCGAGCGCGAGACCGGCGACGAGCAGGAGCGCGGTGAGCAGGCGAAGGGTCTTCATGCGGGTGCCTCCAAGGCAGGGTGTCACGGCGGAAGCCGCGTCGGGCCGAAGGGGTGTGCGTTCGGGTCGGGTCAGTCTCCTCTCGGTGACGTCACGGCGTCGGTGAGGTAACGGCTGGCGGCGAGCGCAGCGGCGCCGCGGGCCCAGGCGTCGTCGCCCCAGGGCTCGACGACGAGCTCGATCCGTTCGGCCAGGTCGCCGAACGCCAGGCGCCGGAGCTCGTCGCGCGCCGTCGGCAAGAAGTAGTCGGCGCCACGCATGCCCTCACCGCTCAGCACGATGAGGCTCGGGGCCAGGATGTCGACGAGGATGCTGAGTGCGTGCCCGAGCGCGCGGCCGGCGTCGGCGTAGACCGCCAGCGCGTCGGCGTTCCCGGCACCCGCCAGCTCCGCGACGTGCTCGGCGGGCGCGTCAGACGGGAAGCCGGCGATCCGAGCGCGCGCCTCACGCACCAGAGCGTCGTCGGAGAGGTAGGACTCGATCGTGCCACGGCCGGCGTAGCGCGTCTCCGGTCCCGCGGGATCGAGCAGCACGTGACCGAACTCGCCCGCCCCGCCATGGGGGCCCCGGTACACGTCGCCGTTCAGCACGATGCCCAGGCCCACGCCGCGACCGAGGGTGACGACGAGGAAGCTCTCGTGTGCGCGCCCGCGGCCGAACCAGGCCTCCGCCAGGGCCAAGGCGTTGACGTCGTTCTCGACCACCACGCTGACGCCCAGGCGGTCGACGAGCGAACGACCCAGCGGGACGTGGTCCCAGCCTAGGAGTGGGGAGTGGCGCACCGTCGAGCGGTCGGCGTCGACGAGGCCGGGCAGGTTGACACCCAACGCCCGGACAGGCTTGTCGGCTCGCGCGCACAGCGCGTCAAAGGCAGCGGCGATCGCGTCGACGACGTGATCGGGATCGGTGGCCATGAGGGGGTGCGTCTCGGCGTGCACCACCTCGGCGTTCAGGTTCGTGAGGGCGCAGGTGAGGCCGACGTTGCTCAGCTTGATGCCCGCGACGTACGCGCTGCGGTAGTCGACCTCGAGGAGGATCGGCTTGCGGCCCACCCCCGGCGCGTCGGCCTTGCGCGCCTCGAAGACGAGCCCCCGCTCGATGAGGTCGCTGGTGATGTTGGTGACCGTGGCCGGGCTGAGGCGCAACTGGGACGCGATGTCGATGCGGGAGACCGGGCCGTGACGGTGGACCACCTGGAACACCGCGTCCTGGTTCAGGAGCCGTACCGCGTCCTTCGTCGTCGCTCTGGGCGTTCGGGTCACCCCGGCCTCCGTCGTTCATTGATTTGCTGTATGAACGATTGCACGCAGGGGGCCCGCTGTCAAGGTCACGCGTGCTCTCGGCGATCGGCAGCCACCGCGCGTCCCGCGGCACCCCTCGCCACCGGACACGCGATGATGGCCCCGGAC
>CAWIUY010000037.1:0-68750 GCA_963839375.1 uncultured Trueperaceae bacterium
GCTGGGGACGAGCGTCGAACGCGTCGTGCTCGAGATCCGCCACCTGCAGCGCAGCGAGGTGCGCGAGGCGCAAGAGGGGTTCGCACCGGGGCAGACGGGCAGCTCGTCGATGCCGCACAAGAAGAACCCGATCGCCAGCGAGAACCTCACGGGAGCGGCGCGCCTGCTGCGCTCCTACGCCGGCGCCGGCCTGGAGGACGTCGCGCTGTGGCACGAGCGTGACATCAGCCACTCGTCGGTGGAGCGCGTGATCCTCCCCGACGCGACGACGCTCGCCTCGTACGCGGTGCGGCGGCTGACGCGCGTGCTGCGCGACCTGGTGGTCTGGCCCGAGCGGATGCAGCAGAACCTGGACGCCTTGCACGGCTTGGTCTACTCGCAGCGCGTGCTGCACGCCCTGATCGAGCACGGCCTGAGCCGCGAGGCGGCCTACGACGTGGTCCAGCGCGCCAGCCTCGTCACGTGGGACACCGGTCGACCGCTCCGCGAGGTGCTCGCCGACGACCCCGGCTGCCCGCTCTCGGCCGAGGCCTTGGCGGCTTCGTTCGACCCCGCGTGGTACCTGCGCCACGTCGAAGCGGTCTACGCGCGGTTCGGCCTCTGAGGAGGCTGTGCGGCTCGGCCCAGGCCTAGCCGCGGGACCCGTTCGGGCACCTCGTGGCGTATCCTCCCCCCGTGAACCAGCCCGCCGCCCGCGCTCTGCTCTACGAAGGCAAGGCCAAACAGGTCTTCGCCACCGACGACCCGCACCAGGTCATCGTGCGCTACAAGGACGACGCCACGGCGTTCAACGCCCAGAAACGCGGCACCGTGCTGGGCAAGGGCGAGGTGAACAACGCGGTCACCGCGCTCCTGTACGAGGAACTCGGCGCGTTCGGCGTGCCCACCCACTTCGTGCGACTCCTCGGACCCCGCGAGCAACTCGTCCAGCACGTGCGCATCGTGCCGGTCGAGGTGATCGTCCGCAACCGCACCGCCGGCACCTTCGCGAAGCGCTACGGCGTCGAGGAGGGCCTGCCGCTCGACCCCAAGGTGATCGAGTTCTGCCTCAAGTCCGACGCCCTGGGCGACCCGCCGATGAACGCCGCCACGGCGGTGGCGCTCGGCCACGCCAGCGAAGAGGAGCTCGAGACGCTCTTCGACCTGGCCGCCGAGGTGAACGACTTCCTCACCGCTCGGTTCGCGGTGGCCGGGCTCGACCTCGTCGACTTCAAGCTGGAGTTCGGGGTGGATGCCGAGGGCCAGCTGGTGCTCGCGGACGAGATCAGCCCCGACACGTGTCGGCTGTGGGACGCCGCGACCGGCGACAAGCTCGACAAGGACCGCTTCCGCCGCGACCTGGGGCGGGTCGAGGAGGCCTACCAGGAGGTGCGACGGCGGCTCGAGGCCACCGTCGGTCAGCCGCTGGTGTTCGCCGACGACCAAGATCGCGAACCACGACCACGACCACGATCACGACCACGATCACCGTCAGGCCGACGGTGGCGTACGCGACCGCGGCCCGCGCGGCGCCGAGCCCCGCGAGCCCGAGGAGGCATCCGATGCCTGAGTTCCATGCCGTCGTCCACGTCATGCTCCGTCGCGCGATCCTCGATCCGCAAGGACGCGCCGTCGAGGCCACCTTGCGGCGCTTGGGCCACGCGAACGTCGCCGACCTGCGCGTGGGCAAACGGATCGAGCTCACGCTGTCGGGCGAACGGGGCGAGGTGGAACGCCAGCTCGCGCAGATCGTCGAACGCGTGCTCTCGAACCCCGTCATGGAGGACGCCACCTTCGAGCTGAGCGAGGTGGCGTCGGCTGCGGTCGGTTGACGTGCGCGCCGCATCGGACCACCTCCTGAGCCGCGACGGGCTCCGCTTGCCGACCCGCGCGTGGTTGCCCGACGACGACGACCCCCGCGCGGCGATCCTGCTCGTGCACGGGCTCGGCGAGCATGTCGGTCGCTACGACGCGCTGGCCACCCGCTTCGTGCGGGCGGGCTACGCCGTCCACGGCTACGACCAACGCGGTCATGGCTACGCCCAGGGCGCCCGCGCCCAGGTGCGCCGTTTCGAAGACCTGCTCGACGACCTGGCGCTCGTGGTGGGGGGCGTCCGCGCTTCGCATCCCGACGTGCCCCTGGTGCTGCTCGGCCACTCGTTGGGCGGCCTGGTGGCCATCCGGGCGGTCGAGAGCGGCGCGGTGCGCCCCGACCTGTTGGTGCTCTCCTCGCCCGCCCTGCGCGACGGGATGGACGTGCCGCGGTGGGTGCGCCGCGTCCTGGCGGCGCTCGCCGAACCCTTCCCGACGCTACCGACCGTGCGGATCGACCCGAAGGCGCTCTCGCGCGACCCGGAGGAGGTCGCCGCTTACGCCCACGACCCGGCGGTGTTCCACGGCCCGGTGAAGGCGCGCATGGCGGCCGAGATGACGAAGCACGGCCGCATCGCCCTGGCCGACGCGGAGCGCGTCCAGGTGCCGCTCCTCATCGTGCACGGCAAGGCCGACGCGCTGGCCGACCCGAGCGCGTCGGGTGAGTTGCAGCGGACGCTGCACGCTCGCGACGCGACGTTGCTGCTCTACGACGACGGTCCCCACGAGCTGTTCCACGACCCGTTGCGAGACCGCGTGCTCGGCCACGTGTTGGCCTGGCTCGACGAGCGGCTGCCGGGATCCGAGCCGGAGGCGGTGGTCGGCGTCAGCGGGGTCGGTCGATCCGGAGCACGATGAACTTGAGGTAACGGCCCTCGGGGAAGGCCACCGGGACCGGATGGTCGAGCGCGTGGCCGGCTTCGTGCAGCACGCGCGCGTCGACGCCGGCTTCGGTCGCGGCCTCCGCCAGCGCGCCCTTGAACGCGTCGGCGCTCACCTGTGCGGTGCACGACGCCGTCGCCAGGAGACCGCCGTCGGGTAGCGCCGCCATGGCGGCGGCGTTGAGGCGGCGGTAAGCCCTGAGCGCGGCATGGCGCTGGCCCTTGCGACGCGCCAGCGACGGCGGGTCCAGGACGATCAGATCGGTGCCCGTCAGGAGCGGGTGGCGCAGCGCGGCGGCCGGATCGGCGAGCAGGTCGAGCGCCAGCGTGGCGTGTCGCTCGGCCCCGGCCCCGAGCGCGGCGGCGTTCGCAGCGACGTTGCGTTCGGCGTCGCGCAGGGCGGCGGGCGCGACGTCGACGTCGACGGCGCGCGCCGCTCCGCCCGCGAGCGCGTGCACCGAGAAGGCGCCGCTGTAGGCGAACAGGTTGGCCACGTGTCGGCCCTCGGCGAAGCGGCACACGGTGGCGCGGTTGTCGCGGTGGTCGAGGAACAAGCCCGTCTTCTGGCCCTCGTGCAGGTTGGCCAGGAAGGCGAGGCCGTGCTCGAAGACGGTGACCTCGGGCGGCGGCAGTTGCCCGTAGAGCGCGGCCAGCGGCTCGCCTTCGTGCGGTGCCGCGAGCACGCCTTTGGCGCCCACCGCCGTCGCGAGGGCGCGCACGACGTCGGCACGAAGGGCGTGGGCGGCGGTACCCGCTCGCCGGTACGCGTCCACGTACGTCTTCACGATCATGAACTTGCCGTAGCGGTCGGCGACGAGACCGGGTAGGCCGTCGCCCTCGCCGGCCAGGAGCCGGTACGCATCGGTGCCGTTCGCTTCGAGCTTCGCCCGCTGGTCCACCGCGCGCTCGACGAGCGCCGTCACCCAGGCGCGGTCGGGCGCGGCCAGCGGCGCCGACACCGGAGCGCGACGGAACGCGCGCACGGCGATGGCGCCCGCCGCCGACCAGAGACCGACGGCCGCCGCGCGCCCGGCCTCCACCCGCACCCAGGCGCCGTCGTCGACGTCGACACCGCGCGGGACGTGATCCCGGTACACCCACGGGTGTCCGGCCGCGAGGGTGTGCTCGAGGTTCGACGGGAGGCGGATGACGGGGAGGGCCATGGAGGCATCATCCCAGGTCGGCGACGTCGAGCCCCGCCCATCGCGCCGCCTGCGCCAGGGCGCGGTCGAACATCGCCGCCGTGAGCCGACCGGTGTTCGTGTTCTGGCGCGAAACATGGAACGAGTCGACCAGCGGCACCACGCCCGCCTGGGCCGCGCCGGGCAGCTGCGCCAGGTCGTGCTCCGCCCCGTGGGCGAAGGGATGGGCCGCGAGCGTCGTCTGCAGGCCGCGCTCGCGCCACAGCTTCAGCACGCCGTCGTGGGCGATGCGCCCGAGGGCGAGGGTGGCGCGCACGCGGGGCAGCCCGTCGACGTCGTACGCGAACCAGGGTCGGCAGGCGTCGAGCTCGGCCGGGGTGGGACGGTTCCCGGGCGGCGCGCAGCGCGCGACCGCGGTGATCCAAGCCCCACGGAGCTGCAAACCGTCGTCGCGGTCGACCGACACGGGCCGGTCGGCGAGGCCGGCGCGGTGGAGCGCCGGGAAGAGGAAGTCGCCCGAGGCGTCACCCGTGAACATGCGGCCGGTGCGGTTCGAGCCATGGGCGCCGGGGGCCAGCCCGACGATCAGCAGGCGGGCCTCGGGATCCCCGAAACCGGGGACCGGCGCGGCCCAGTAGTCGTCGTCCGCGTAGGCGCGCCGCTTGACGCGCCCCACCGCCTCGCGGTGCTCGGCCAGCCGCGGGCAGCGGCGGCAACGGGTCAGCGCGGGTGGATCGGGGTCGAAGGTGGGCGCCACGCACGACATGGTACCGGCAGCGAGCGCGACGGTCCCCTCATCTCGCTGGTTGGTAGTCTCCCGCCAGTGCCTCAGACCCCCGGGATCGTCGCGATGCCCACCACGCTCCTCAACGCCGCGCTCGGGCTCGTCCCCGACCGTGGTCTCCCGGTGCGGGGTCCGGATCGCCTGACGGCCGTCGTGCCGATGTTCGACGAGGAGCTGGGCGCCGGTCGCGCCTTGACGTCGCTGCTCGATCAGCGCGAGCCGGTCGACGAGGTGGTCGTGAGCATCAACGGCGGCCGCGATCGCACGCCCGAGGTGGTGGCGGCGACGTTGGCGGCTGCGGGGTACGCCTGCGAGGCCGACGCACCGTGGGGGCCCAGCGAGGTGCCGCGCTGGCGCTGGCGCGGCGCAGGTGCGCGACCGCCGGTCGTCGTCCTGGTGCATCCGCGCCCGGTCTCGAAGGCCGACAGCATCAACCTGGTGGTCGCGGGCGGGCTCGTGTCGACCGAACGGGTGCTCGTGATGGACGGCGACACGGTGTTGGACGACGGCTTCGTCGCCGCGTTGCGCGACGCCTTCTACCGGCTCCGGCCCGAGCGTCACGGGGGCCGCATGCGCTGGGTGCTCGAGGACCTGGCCGTCCAGTCCGGTGCCGTCACGTCGCTCTGGCCCGTCGATGGCGGGGCGGCCGCGCGGCTGGTGTCGGCGGCGCGCTCGGCCGAGTACGCCTTCGCCACGCTCATGCGTCGCGGTCAGACGGCGCGGTTGGGAAGCGGCCCCACCTTCGGGGCGTCGCGCCTCTACACCGTGGTCGGCTGCGGTTTCGTGGCCCGCCGCGCCGCCTTCCCGATGCCTTCGGACACCATGACCGAGGACCACGACTTCACCTTGCAGGTGCAGGAGGGCGGCTCCTCGGAACGCGCGATCGAGGTGGACTCGTTGCACGCGCGAGGTTTCCGGGTCGTGGTCGACGGACGGCCGCGGCCGCTCGCCGACGTGATCGACGACGCGTCCCTCACGTGGCGCACCACCTGTGGTGCGCGCTTCGAGGCCGGGGCGACGATGCGGACCGAGGACCCGCCGCGGTTGAGCGCGTACGTCGGCCAGATCGAGCGGTGGATCGGAGGCGGCCTCGAGAACGGGCTCAAGCGCCTGGTCGACCCGGAGCGGCGGCGGAGCCTGACGCCCAACGTCCGCTTCACGGTCCTCGCGGCCCAACTGGAGAACCTCGTCGGCATGCTGCTGTTCCTGGCCCTGCCGGCCGCGCTCGGGCTCTGGTGGCCGTGGGCGGGGTCCGACGCCGTGCTGCGCGGCGTCGGGGCCTGGCTGCTGGCGGACGCGATCGTGACCGGCGCGCTCGTGGCGCTCGGCGCCTTCCTGCAGGCGCGAGCGGGCGGGGGCGGGCGGGCGACGGCCGCGGGCGTCGCCCTGCGCCGGGTGGCCCTGGGCGTCCTGCCGCTCCTGCTGTTGCGACCGCTCAACGCGGTGGCCTACGCCACCGCGGCGACGCGGGTGGTGCCGAGGTTCGTCCTGCGCTCGCTGGCCGAGCCGAGCGTCAACGTCACGTGGGAGCGTCCTCGCGCGATCCGCAAGAGCCTCCGGAGCCGGACGGCGGCGGTCGGTTCGGTGATGGTCACGCTGGCGCTGGCGGGCTTCCTCGTCGCCGCGCGGGTGTCCGCCGACACGCGCCCCATCGACACGCAGGCCTGGCGCGACCTCCACGCCGGTCCACGGGTCGACCTGATGGTGCACGCGGTGCTGCCCACCGCGGTGGCCGCCGTCCCGGCGGTGCCGGCGCACGATCGTCGTGAGCTCATGGTCGCGGCCGAGCCGCCCACGCACGCCGGCGGGTCGACCTACTGCGGTCCGACGGGCGTCGCCGCGTCCGCCGACGTCGCGCGTCGTTTCGACGAGGCGGCGCCCGCGTACCAGCCCCTGTCGCCTTGGGGCGTCCTGACGCTGGCGCGGCTCGCACCGATCGGTGCGCTGGTCGAGGAGGCCGCGTCGGCCTACGACATCCCGCCGGTCCTGCTGCTCCAGCTGCTGCTGAACGAGTCGTACCTCGACCCGCTGGCGGTGGGCCCGACCGACGACCTCGGCCTCTCGCAGGTCACGTCCGACACGCTGTCGCTGTTGCGCAGGATCTCGACGACGCGCGGGTCGCGTTTCGAGAACCGGGCGCTGTTCGCGGGCGCCTTCAGCGCCTTCGATCCCGACTTCTCGATCTGCGCCGGCGCGGCCAAGCTCGCCTGGGTGCGCGAGCTACCGAACGGCGACGACGACGAGATCGCCTACGCGCGCTACATCAACCCCTTGGACGGCGTCGTGGACGGTCACGTCAGCGCGCGTCATCGGCCGTTGGTCGACGCCTTCGTGGCGGTGCGTCCGATGGCCGAGGCTCTCGCCGGAGCGATCGTCGCGTACCGCGTCGACCGGCTGCGCGTGACGCCGGTCGAACGGACGTTGCTCGACCTGTACCACGGCGTCGACGGGGTGGACGGCGGCGTCGAGCTCGCCTACCGCCGCTTGGCCGGGCTCGCCGAACCGCTCGGGATCCGCGACCCCGGTTTCTACGCGCGCGTGGTGGCGGGTCTCTACGGCGAGGACCGCGAAAGCGCCGCGATGGCGCCGTTCGAGCTCGCGCGATCGCGCTGACGCCGCGGGTCCGCCGCAGCAGACGCACCGGGCCGCCGGGTCACGGCGACGTCGTGGTCGCCGTCGAGCTTGCCGACCTCTTCGGCGAAGGCGGCGAGCGCCGCCGCCGAGCTCTCCAGGCGCCAATCGGCCTCCTTCGCCTCGTTGAACCAGACGATCGCCTCGAGCCGCGGGAAGCCCTCGGTGGCGAACATGTCACGGATCCAGTCGGCCTTGTCGCCGCCGTCTTCGCTCGACGCCGTCTCGGTGACCCAGATCGGCTGCGGCCCCAACGCCACGAGCCGCTCGTAGGGCGCCTCCACGATCTGGCTGAAGCTGCGCCAGCCGATGTAGGGGCGGGTGTCGCCCCAGTTGTAGCCGGAGAGGCCGAAGACGTCGACCTGGTCGTCCCCCGGGTAGTAGTTCTCCATCCGGTTCGCGGCCGTCGCCGGCTCGTCACGGACGTTCGGGCTCCAGACCCAACGGACGTTGACGGCCCCCTCCGCCTCGAACACCGAGGTCATGTGGGTCCAAGCTGCGCGCAAGCCCGCAGGATCGCCGTTCCAATCCACCCAGTCACCGTTCATCTCGGGGAAGGGGCGGAGGTACACCAGCCCGGGTGACTCGCGCACGCCGCGCGCCCACCCACGGAGGTAAGCGTCGAAGCGACCGGCGGCGATGTCGCGCACGTCGTAGCCGTGCGGCTGCCAACTGATCAGCGGCGTTCGACCGGCGGCGAGCAGCTCATGGACCGCGTCGTCGTCGTACGCGTGGTCCCAGGAGGTGAACCAATGCGCCACGTCGAAGGGGCGCCCGACCTGTGCCTCCAGGTCGCGCAGGGCCGCCTGATCGCGCCACACGCCGCCGGGCACGAAAGCGCCCACGAGCCGTAGACCGGCTCCGGCGGAGGCCGGCGCGTCCGCGCTCAGCTCGGCGCACGACGCCAACAGGCAGCAGGCGGCCGCGAGCGCGAGGAGGAGACGTGCGCTCCGAGCCACGCCGCGCGCGACCGGCGGTGATGGGCGACGCGTGGTCCGCGGCGCGTCGGCCGCGACCGCCGGCTGTGAGGGGCGACGGCCCTGACGTGAAGCTTCTCTCATGCCGTTCCAGGTTTATCACGGGCGGTCGGCGCCGGCGCCGGCGGCGCTCACGGCGACGCGGCGGGGACCAACCGATCGATGACGCCCCGGATGCCCACGATGAGCACCTCGCCGTGCGGGCCCTCGTCGATGGCGGTGATGCCGGGACCGGCGTTCAGCAGCCGTTCGCGCACGTCGTCGATGGGGTCGTAGGCCCAGACGGTGCCGGTGACGAAGTCCCCGAAGACGTAGCGGCCGAGCAGGTCGGGAAGCGCTGGATCGCGCACCACGACCCCGCCGGTGACGGCTTGGCCGCCGTCCGGGTCGAGGGCCAGGTGGCCGTACGTGATCCAGGGTGCCAGCAGGTCGGCCGCCTCGCAGTCGGGGTCCACGGTTCCGGGTCGGTCGGGCCAGCGCAAGCACTCGTGGCCCTCGCGCGTCGGCCAGCCGTAGTTGCCGCCGGCCACCACGCGGTCGACCTCCTCCCAGCGGTCGTTGCCCACGTCCGCCACGACGAGCTCGCCGGTCTCCGGAGCGAAGGTGAACTTCCAGGGGTTGCGGAAGCCGAGCGCCCAGATCTCCGTGCGGACGGTCGGATCGGGCGTCGAGGCGAACGGGTTGTCGTCGGGGATGCGGTACGCGGGCGTCGCGGACGCGGTCGGCAAGAGGTCGATGCGAAGGATCTTGCCGCGCAGCGTGTCGAGCGACGCCGACGTCCACGGGCGCACGTCGAGGAAGCGGTTGGAGGACTCGCCGTTGCCGACGCTCACGTACAGGTCGCCGTCAGGGCCGAAGCGCACCTGACCGCCGTGGTGGAACGGTTCGGGCATGGGGATGCGCAACACCTCGATCTCGGCGGTCTCGTCCGCGACCCAAGCCTCTTCGTCGACCGGGAAGGCCGAGATCAACAGGTCGCCGCTGTCGCGTTCGGTGTAGGCGGCGACGACGTGACGGGCGCGGCCGCGGGCGGCCGCGCGGGCGAGCGGCTCGACGGCCACCGAGAAGAAGCCTTGCTCGCCCTCCAGGGCGGTGACACGGCGCGAGAGGTCGAGGAACGGCGTCGGCGCGACGTCGCGCCCGGTGACCGCGAGCGCGTGGCCCTCCATCTGGACCAGGAGCCAGCGATCGGGGTGGTCGGGCACGTGCGCGATCGAGAGAGGGAGCGTCAGCCCGTCCAGCCAGACCTCGACCTGCAGGTTCCGCTCGCTGGCGCGCGCGGGTGTGCCGAAGGAGGCGGCCGGTTGTCCCCAGACGAACCCGGCGAACACGAGCGCCGTGAGGAGGGCCAGCAGTCGGTGAGGGATGGGCGAGCGCGTCATCCGACCACCCCTACCACCCGGACGCGGCGTGGGACAACGGCTGCGCGACCCGGTCCGCGGCCCTCAGGGCCGGGCGGCCTGGACCGGCGCCACCCCGAGCGACTCCTGGAACGCCTGGACCACCTCGGGGGCGGAGCGCAGGCGCCAGTCGGCTTCCTTGTGCTCGTCGAACCAGACCAGCGTGGCGATGCGGGGGAAGGCCGTGGAGGCGAAC
Organism: uncultured Trueperaceae bacterium; assembly: GCA_963839375.1. Classification (GTDB taxonomy): domain Bacteria; phylum Deinococcota; class Deinococci; order Deinococcales; family Trueperaceae; genus JAABTL01. Next base: position 9,863 of record CAWIUY010000037.1, read on the forward strand.
ATCTCGCGCACCCAAGCCGACTTGTCGCCGCCCTCGTCGCTGCTCGCCAACTCGGTCAACCAGAGCGGTTGGGGTCCGAGGGCCGTGATGCGTGCGTACCCGGACGCGAAGACATCCTCGAAGCTGCGCCAGCCGATGTAGGGTCGGGTCTCGCCCCAGTTGTAGCCCGACAGGCCCAGGACGTCGACCTGGTCGTCACCCGGGTAGTAGTTCTCCATGCGGTTGGCCTCGGTGCGCGGCCCGTCGGTGACGTTGGGGCTCCACACCCAGCGGACGTTGTCGGCGCCCTCTTCCTCGAAGACCGCGGTCATGCGCCGCCAGGCGGCGCGGAACGCGTCGGGATCGCCGTTCCATGGCACCCAATCACCGTTCATCTCGGGGAAGGGCCGCAGGTAGACCAAGCCGGGCGCGGCGGTCCGCACGCCACGCGCCCAACTGCGCATCACGTCGTCGTGGACCCCGGCCGCGATGTCGCCGACGTCCTGCCGCATGGGCTGCCAGGAGATGAGGGGGGTGCGGCCCCCGGCCGCCACCGCCGCCGCCATCCGCGGGTCGTACGCGTGGTCCCAGTTCATGAACCAGTGGACGACGTCGAGCGGTCGACCGAGCTCGGTCTCGAGGGAGACGACCGGCTCCATGCCTTGCCACACGCCGCCGTACGTGAACGCGCCGAAAGCCACGTGCTCGGCGAGCGCGACGGGTTCGACCTCGATCGTCGGCGCCACGCCCTCGAGGCTGGCACAGGCGGTCATGAGGGTGATGGCGAGGACGGCGCCGATCGTGCGGAGGCTCCGCCAGGAGGCACGAGCACGCCGCGGGTCGGGTCGACCGGCCGTTCGAAACGCCACGAAGAGGGCGGACATCGGGAACCCCTGGCCCCCGGAGGGGGTGCTGGGGCGCTCGACCGGCTACCGCACGGGTCCACCCGCGACGTTCGTCCCCATTGGCCGGTTGCGCTACTCGCTCCATCTGCCCCAAGCGCCCAGATACAGGACAGACTTCATCGCGTCCAATGATGCGGTGGTCGCCTCACCCACCCGATCGGGGTGGAGGGGTTCGCACCGGTGCCCGAACCACTCGGGCCGTGCGGGGCTCCCGCTCGGGGAGCCTCTGGGCGCCGTCCGGACGGGGAGGGGGACGAGACTCCACGACCGGTCGCGCGGTTCGCTCCACCCGTCTCGAGCGCCCAGATCCGAGGACAGGCTTCTTCGCTTTCGCGCACGAGACATCGCCTCGTGACATGAGCCTAGCAGCCGTCTGTCACGGCGTTATGACGGAGGTCTCACACGACGTTCACGTCCGCGTCGCGTGGACCTCCGGGATCCGGATCAGCCGATGCCGACGACGTGCATGATCCGGTCGATGGCCGCGTCGAGGATCTGGCGCGAGGTCGCCAGGTTCAGCCGTGCGAAGCCGGCGCCGCCCGTCCCGAAGCTGGGGCCCGGGTTCAGCGCGACGCGCCCGAGGCTCAGCAAGGCGGCCGCGGGATCGTCGTCGAGGCCGGTGTCGCGGAAGTCGAGCCACATCAGGTACGTCCCCTGGGCCGGGTGGGCCTTCACGGTGGGCGCCTCGTCGCGCAGGCGCTGCAGCAGGTGGTCGCGGTTGGCGCGGATGTAGTCGAGCGCCGCCTCGCGCCAGGCGTCGGCGTGGCGGTACGCGGCCAACGCCGCCACCTGCCCGAAGACGTTCGGGCCCGGCAGCAGATGGGTGCGTTGGTTCTTCGCGCGTTCGAGGAGCTCGGCGTTCTGGGAGATGACGAAGCTCACGCCCAGCCCGGCCAGGTTGAACGCCTTCGTCGGGCCGTACACGGTGAGCGTTCGTTGCGCGACCTCGGGCGAGACCGACGCGAACGGGACGTGCATGCCCTCGAGCGCCAGGTCGGCGTGCACCTCGTCGCTGATCACCCACAGGTCGTGTTCGAGCACGACCTCCGCGAGCGCCTCGAGCTCGGCCTGCGTGAACATCCGCCCGGTGGGGTTGTGCGGGTTGCAGAGCAGCAACGCACGGGTGGTGGGGGTGACGGCCGCGCGCAACCCCTCGAGGTCGAGCCGGTAGCCGTCGTCACCGTTCACGAGCGGGTTCTCGAGCACGCGGCGCTGCGTCTGCTCGATCGCCTTGTAGAACGGCGGGTAGACGGGCGGCTGCAAGATCACCTGGTCGTCGGCGGACGTGGTCGCCAGCAGCCCGAGGACGACGCCGGGCAGCACGCCGGCCACCACGTGCACGTCCTCGTCCTCCACGGTCCAGCCGAAACGGGTGGCGAGGCGGTCGGCGACGGCGGGCACGAGGCCGGGCAGCCCGCCGCGCGGCGAGTAACCGAAGCTGCCGTGGTCGACGTAGTGATGCAACGCCTCGCGGATGGGGGCCGCCACCTCGAAGTCCATGTCGGCCACCCACAGCGGCAGCACGTCGGCGTCGTAGTACGTCCACTTGGCGCTGGGCCGGCTGCGGAGTGCGGACTCGGTGGCCGTGTCGAAGGCGAGCGCAGGATCGATGGGCATGGATCCATCGTACCGGGCGTGCAGGAAGCCGCTGGTACCCTCGTGGCATGCGACTCGAGGTCCGTGTCCCCGCCTGGGCGCAAGCCGTGATCAGCGACCTCACCGACATGCAGCGGGCGCCGCACCCGGTGGACGCCACGAAGGTGTCGAGCTTCACCCTGGACCTTCCCGACGACGTGCGCTTCGAGTACGCCTTCCTCGACACCAGCGGCGCGGTGCGCGCCGACCCGGAGCGCGGGGCGACCGGGTCGAACCCGTGGTTCCGCGAGATCACCGAGGTGCGTGGGCCGGCGTACGTGCCCAACCCGTTGGCCGACCCGCCGCCGGCGTCCTGGCCCGTGGAGCGCCACCGGCTCGACGCCCGCGCGTTCGGCGACACGCGTCGGGTGACCGTCGTGGCGCCGCCCGAGGGCAGTGGGCCGTGGCCGGTGGTGGTGCTCCACGACGGGGTCGCGTACCAGCGGTTGGCGCGCACGGCCGACGTCCTGGCCGAGCAGGTGCGGCAGGGGCGGGCGCGGCCCGCGCTGCTCGTGTTCGTCGAGCCGGTCGACCGGGTGGTGGAGTACGCCTGGGACGAGCGTCATCTCGCGTTCGTCGAGGACGAGGTGCGCGCCCTGGTGCGCGAGCGCTACCCGACGGGCGACGCGTGGTGGGCGATGGGCGCCAGCCTCGGGGGCTTGGCGGCGGCGACGCTCGGGCTGCGTGACCCCGGCGGCTGGACGGGCGTGGTCGCCCAGGGCGGCGCGTTCCTCGGTTCGCCCCACGATCGGCGCCATCACGGCGTCGAGCACGCGTGGGTGGCCGAGCGGGTCGAGGCGGGGGCCGGCGACGGCTTGCGCTGGGTCCTGGACGTGGGCAGCCTCGATTGGTTGGCCCCCGTCAACCGACGGGTTCGCGACACGCTGGCGGCGCGCGGCGTCGAGGTCACGTTCTCCGAGCGCGCGGCCGGCCACAACTGGGGCTGTTGGCGCGACGGTCTGCCCGAGGTCCTCGCGGCCGCGCTGCGACCGCCGGCGGACGCGTCGGCGTAGACGGCGACGCCCGCGAGCACCGCGGTACGATCCGCAGCATGAGCCACCGCATCGAGAAGGACACGATGGGCGAGGTCCGCGTCGCCGACGACCGCTACTGGGGCGCGCAGACCCAACGTTCGCTCGAGAACTTCCGCATCGGCGGCGAACGGATGCCGTTGCCGGTGATCCGCGCGTTCGCGACCCTCAAGAAGGCGGCCGCGCTCACCAACGTCGACCTGGGGGTGCTGAGCGCCCAGAAGGCGGCGCAGATCGCCGAGGTGTGCGATGAGATCGCCACCGGCGCCCTCGACGACCACTTCCCCCTCGTCGTCTGGCAGACCGGCTCGGGCACGCAGTCGAACATGAACGTGAACGAGGTGGTGAGCAATCGGGCGATCGAGAAGGTGGGCGGGGTCCTCGGCAGCAAGGACCCGATCCACCCGAACGACGACGTCAACAAGTCGCAGTCGTCGAACGACACGTTCCCCACCGCGATGCACATCGCGGCGTACGGGGAGGTGGTCGAGCGTCTACTGCCGCGTCTGGAGCGGCTCCAAGCGGCGCTCGACGCCAAGGCGCGCGACTTCGACGAGGTCGTCAAGATCGGTCGCACCCACCTGATGGACGCGACCCCCATCACGCTCGGGCAGGAGTTCTCGGGCTACGCGGCGCAGGTCGCCAAGAGCATCGAGGCCGTTCGCCACACGTTGCCGCACCTGGCCGAGCTGGCGCTCGGCGGCACCGCGGTGGGCACCGGTCTCAACGCCCCCAAGGGCTTCGCCGAGGGCGTCGCGGCGCGCATCGCCGAGCTCACCGGCCACCCGTTCGTGACCGCCGAGAACAAGTTCGAGGCGCTCTCCGCGCACGACGCCGTGGTCGAGACCTCGGGCGCGCTCAAGCGCACCGCGGTGGCGCTGATGCACATCGGCAACAACATCCGCCTGCTGGGCTCGGGGCCGCGCTGCGGCATCGGCGAGATCCGCCTGCCCGAGAACGAGCCGGGCTCGTCGATCATGCCGGGCAAGGTGAACCCCACCCAGGCCGAGGCGCTGACGATGGTGTGCGCGCAGGTCATCGGCAACGACACCACGGTGTCGGTGGCGGGCACGCACGGCCACTTCCAGCTCAACGTGTTCAAGCCGGTCATGATCCACGCGCTGCTGCAGTCGATCCGCCTGCTGGGCGACGCCGCCGAGAGCTTCACCGACAACTGCGTGGTGGGCATCGAGGCCGACCCCGAGCGGGCGCGCAAGCACCTCGACGAGTCGCTCATGCTGGTGACCGCGCTGAACGCCACGATCGGCTACTACAAGGCCGCCGAGATCGCCCAGAAGGCCCACCGCGAAGGCACCACCCTCAAGGCGGCAGCGCTCGACCTCGGCTACCTCACCGAAGCCGAGTTCGACGCCACCGTCGTCCCGGAGCGCATGCTGGGTCGCTAACGGCGCCGATCCAGCACCTCCGCGTCCTCGGGCAGGTACGTCACGTCCTCGAGCGTGAGGCCTTGGTCGCGCACCAGGTCGCGGATGTGGAGGTCGGCGAAGAGCTCGTCGCCGCTCCGGTAGAAGGTCAACTGGAGCGGGTCCCAGCCTTCGGCCAGCACGCGCACCAGCACGTAGGCGATCTGTGCGTCGGCGTCGCGGTTGTCGAAGCGCACCGTCACGACGGTCCCGGCCTCCGTGTCCTCCTCGTCCACCAGCGACGCGTCCCAGCCCTCGAACACGGCCGCGAGGTCGAGGCTGGTGGGGAGCGCGCCGCCGGCTTCGACGTCGATCAGGCCGCCGAAGGCGTCGGGGTCGTCGATGTCGAACACGCTCACCTGGTTGGTCAGGTACGTGTAGCTGCGCACCTCGTCGCCTTCGACGACGACCTGGTTGTCGGCGATGGCGTCGGGCTGGAGGATGTAGAGGCTGGCGGCGGGCACGTCGGGCAGCGCCAGCACCTCGACCTCGAGCCGGTAGAGCTGACCGTCCGCGTCGATCAGTTGTCCTTCGAGCACGAAGGCGAGGTCGACGACGGCAGCGGCGCTGGCCTCGAGCGCGGAGAGCACCTCGTCCACGTCGAAGGACTGGGCGCGGGCTCCGGTTCCGAGGAGGGCGGCCGCCAGGACGGCGACGGCGGCGAGGGCGACGGTGATGTGGGCGCGGGGGGCGTGGGCGCGGTCGGTGGACATGACCCCAGTATCGCGCGTGGGCGATGAGGTGCTCGACGACGCGACCGTGAAGGCGTCTTCAGGTTCTCCGCACCGAGCGGGCCGGGGGGCCGGTGCTACGGTGACGGACGAAAGGGGGCGCCCATGCTCCGAACCTCAACCCGCAACGTATCCGCGTTCCTCACGCTGGTGGCGATGGTGCTCGTCGCGCTCGGTGGTCACGCCGCGGCGCAGAACGTGGTCATCAGCCCACGTTCGATCGTCGTCAACCCCGTGCCCGGCTTCGAACTCGACGTCTGGGTCGACAAGGGCCGCTCGGGATCCGAGACGCCCGTCTACGACATCGGCGAGAACGTGCGCATCTCGGTGCGACCGTCCGAGGACGCCTACATCTACCTGTTCAGCTTCTCGGCCGACGGCGAGCTCGTCCAGGTCCTGCCCAACCGCTTCGACGGCGCTTCCGGCGACCCCTTCGTGCGCGCCGGCAGCACCCGCACCTTCCCGCCCGAGGGGGCGCGCTACACCTTCCAGGTGGCGCCACCCCGGGGCTTCGCCAAGGTGATCGGCGTCGCGAGCAAGGAGCCGCTCGACGTCTCCACGCTCGCCAGCTTCCGCACCGAAGCCGACTTCGCCACCTCGAGCGCCGGCGAGGACGCCTTCGCCCGCGCCCTGCGCATCATCGTCCGGCCCCTGCCCAGCGAGGCGTGGGTGTCGGACACCGCGCTCTACTTCGTCGGTGATCGACCGAGCCAGGCCCCCTACGGGACGCTCTCGGTCGACAGCGAGCCACGCCGCAGCGAGGTCTACGTCGACGATTCGTTCGTGGGCTACACGCCCCTCGAGTACGGCCTGCGCCCCGGCAACTACAACGTCCGCATCGTGGGCAACGACCGCACGTACGACGAGCGCGTGCAGATCCGCCCCGACCGCACCACCGAGGTCTTCACCACCCTGCGGCCGCGGGTGCGCACGGGTTCGGCCCGCTTCTCGAGCGAACCCACCGGCGCCGAGGTCTACGTCGACGGACGCTTCGAGGGGACGACGCCCATCTCGTCGCTCACGTTCGACGTGGGCCGCTACGAGGCCGAGTTCCGCCGCGAGGGCTTCCAGACCGCGCGGGTGCCCTTCGAGGTGCAGGCCGACCGCGAGACGCGCGTCTCGGCCGAGCTGCGGCGCCAGACCGGGACCCTCGAGCTCACCGCCAACGTCGGCGGCGCGCGCGTGTTCCTCAACGGCCGCGACGTCGGCTCGGTGGCCAACGGCACCGGTCGACTGACCGTGCGCGATCTCGAACCCGGGACCTACCAGGTCACGGTGGTCGCGCCCGGCTACCGCACCGCGATCCAGGACGTGTCGATCTCGGGTGGTCGCAGCACCAGCGTGACGCTGCGTCAGAACCGCTTCTAGGCCACGCGGCCCGGGCGGCGCTTTCGGGCGCCGCCCGGGCCGGGCGCGCGGTATCGTGCGTCCACATGGGACACTCCGATCGGATCGTCGCCATCGTCCTGGCCGGCGGTGACCGCGACGATCGACTCGCCCGCACCGTCGGCGCGGCCAGCAAGGCGCTGGTACCCCTCCGGGACGTGCCGATGGGCGCCTACGTCGCGACCGCCCTGCGCGACAGCGGAGCGGTCGCCGACGTCGTGTGGGTGGGGCCCGCCGACGGCCACGTCCGGCGCCTCGTCGACGCGGTGCTGCCCGCCGGCAACCGGTTGGTCGATTCGCTGACCCTCGGCTTGGGCGCGGCGCTCGGTCGGTCCCCCGGGGCGCGCCTGCTCGTCGTCACCGCCGACGTGCCGTGGTGGACGGCGGCTGGGGTGCGCGACTTCGTGACGGGCGCACCCGACGTCGACCTCGTCTACCCGGTGGTCGAGCGCCAGGTGGCGCTCGCCCGCTTCCCCGACCAGCGCCGCACCTTCGTGCGGCTCGCCGAGGGCCGGTACAGCGGCGGCAACGCCGTCCTGCTCGCGCCCCGGGCGGTGCCCGCGCTCTTGCCGCGCATCGAGACCGCCTACCTGGCCCGCAAGCGGCCGTTGGCGCTGGCCAGCATGGTCGGCTGGGGGACGCTGCTGGCGCTGATCACCGGCACCGCACGCATCGCCACGCTCGAGGCGCGCGTGAGCCACATCCTGGGTGTGAGCGCGCGGGCGTTCGTGTCGTCCGACGCGGCGATCGCCGCCGACGTCGACGCGCCCGACCACCTGCCCGCCACCCTCGACCTGCCCCCGTTGGCGGGTACCTGACCGCCCCGGAGGCCCCCGACCCGATGCGCCGTCCCGACCAACTCCGCACCCAAGCGTTCTTCGCCGCCACGGCGGCGGTGGGCTTCGCCCTGTTCATGTCGTTCCTCGCCTTCCTCGCCTTCGGACGCGAGGGTCGCCTCGGCTTCGCCAGCTTCAACCTGGCCGGGCTCGTCGAGGGGATCGTGTTCCTGGCGGCGTTCGTGACGGCGCTCGGGTGGGAGCGCTCGGCGTTGCGGCTGCCCAGTCCCACGTTGCTGTCGTTCGGCCTGTTGGCGCCCCCGACCGCCCGCCGGGTGGCCGAGCGCGTGCCGCTCGTCGACGCGTCGGGTGCGCTGCAGACGCTCGCCGACCACCGCGTGGTCATCGTTCAGGAGGAGGGCGTGTCGATCGGCGTGAGCGGCATCCGACGCGAGCGCATCACCTCGTGGGACGAACTGGTGAAGGTGGCCGGCGACGTCGCGGTCACCGACCTGCGGCGGCCGCTGTCGCACGAGCAGCTCGTGGTGGTGGTCGACGGGGACGAGGTGCTGGGGGTCGTCACGCAAGAGGCGTTCCTGGCCGGGCTCTGGGGTCGGGTGCGCTGAGGCGCCGCCGGCGCCGCCGGCGTCGTCGCGACGGTCAGCGGCGGGTGCCGTCGCGGGGTCGCCCGAGACCGGTCGTCAGCGGCAGGTAGGGGGTCGCGTCGACGTCGAGGTCGGCGGGGTCGACGGTGTCGGCCGCCAGGATGCGCGCGGCGGCGAGCGCGATCATGGCGCCGTTGTCGGTGGCGAGGCCCGGCGGGGGCAGGTGGACGTGCAGTCCCGCCCCGTCCAACGCGGCGCGCAGACGCGCGTTGGCGGCGACGCCGCCGGCGACCACCAGACGATCGCGCCCGGTCTCGTGCGCCGCCCGCGTCGCCACGCCCACCAGGTGCTCGACCGCCCGCCCTTCGAAGGCCGCCGCCACGTCGGCGGGCGCGAGGCCGGGGTCGCGCTCGAGGCGCACGGCGACCGCCGTCTTGAGGCCGCTGAAGCTGAAGTCGAAGCCGGCGCGGTGGGCCAACGGCACGGGCAGGTCGACGGCGCTCGCGTCGCCGGTCGCCGCCAGCGCCGCCAGGGCCGGGCCGCCCGGGTAGGGCAGGCCGAGCAGACGGGCCACCTTGTCGAACGCCTCGCCGGCCGCGTCGTCGAGGCTGCGCCCCAGTGGCACGTAGGTCCCCCAGGCGGGCACGTCGAACAGGACGGTGTGGCCGCCGGACGCCACCAGGCACAGGAACGGCGGCTCCACCTCGCCGGTCGCCACGCTGGCGGCCACGTGCCCCTCCAGGTGGTGCACCTTGACGAACGGGACGCCCAGACCCCAAGCGAGCCCCTTGGCGTAGCTCAGCCCCACGAGCAGCGCCCCCGACAGCCCCGGGCCGTAGGTGGCCGCCACGGCGCCGAGGTCGGCGACCCCCAACCCGGCCTCGCCGAGAGCGCGCGCGACGACCGCGTCGATGACGCTCAGGTGTTCACGGCTGGCGTGCTCCGGCAGGACGCCGCCGAACGGCGCGTGCACGGCCGCCTGCGACGCGACCACGTTCGCCAGCACGCGCGCGCCGTCGACGATGCCGACGCCGGTGTCGTCGCAGGAGGTGTCGATCCCGAGCACGTGCACGGCGGCACGATACGCCGTGCGCAGCCGGTAGGCTGGACCCCATGGACAGCGCGCGTCTCCTCGAACGTCACGCCCTCACCCAGAGCGTCGTCTGGCGGGTGGGTGAGCTGGAGGTGCCGCTCTGCACCAAGGTCGGCGTGCGGGGGTTCCCCGGTGTCGACGGCGCCTTGGTGGCGCTCGCCGACGCGCTGCGCCGCGAGCGCCTGCCGCTGCGGGGCCGCGTGCTCGACCTGACCGGAGCCCCGGCCGCCCTGCCGGCCTGGGCGCACCTGCAGGGCGTGTCGGCGGCGTGGACGGTGGCCACCTCGTCGGCGGCGACGCGGCGCGCAGCCGAGGCGACGCTCGAGACCGACGCGTTCGCGGGCGGGCGCGACGACGTCGAGGTCGTGGTCGCGCTGCCGTGGGAGGTTCCCGGCCGCTTCGACACGATCGTGTGGCGCCCGCCCGCCGACCGGGGGACCCTTCGCGTGGCCGCCGAGCTGGCGGCCGTGGCCGAGCGCGTGACCGCCGAGGGCACGGTCTGGGCCCTGCAGCACAAGGACGAGGGGGCCAAGCGGGGCGAGCGGGCGGCCGCGGAGCGGTTCGACGACGTGGCGGTGGTGGCGCGGACGGGCGGCTGGCGCCTGGCGGCCCTGCGGGGTCCGCGTCCGGGCCCGGAGCCGACGGTGACGACGTCCTTCGACGCGGCCGACGGGGCCGCCAGCGGCGTCGCGGGCGCCTTCGCCGCGCAGAAGGAGGACCTGGGGACGGCGGTGCTGCTGCGCAGCCTGCTCGACGCGCCCGTGGCCGGCGCCCGGGTGCTCGATCTCGGTTGCGGGACCGGTCTGCTGGCCCGACGGGCGCTGCAGCTGGGGGCCGCCGAGGTGGTGGCCGTCGACGACGACCTGGCCGCCGTGCGCAGCGCCGAGCGCCAGCTGGCGGGGGACGCGCGCGCCCGGGTGCATCACGGCGACCTGCTCGACGGGCTGGGACCGCTCGGTTTCGACGCGGTCTGGTGCAACCCGCCCTTCCACGTGGGACGCCAGGTCGTGGGCGACCTGTCGCGCGCCTTCGTGGCCGCCGCCCACGCGGCGCTGCGGCCCGGCGGCGAGGCCTGGTTCGTGGCGAACCGCGCGCTGCCCTACGAAGCGGAGCTCGCCCCGTGGGCGGCGTGGGGCGACGCGACGCCGGCGGGCGAGCGCGCCTTCAAGGTCCTGTGGGCGCGGCGCGCGCCTTGAGCGACGTCCGGTCGCCCACCTCGTAGCCGGTCGCCACGTGCAGGCTCAGCACCCGCCCGCGCGGGCCCACGAAGGCCCTCAGGATCGTCCGGCACGCGCCCTCGGCGTCCTCGTCGACCACGACGCCGATGGTGGGACCGGCACCGGACAGGAACGCCGCGAAGGCACCTGCCTCGCGCAAGGCGAGACGGGCGTCGCGCAGACCGGGCACCAGCGGTTCGCGGTAGGGCTCGTGGAGCACGTCGATCGAGGCGGTGCGCAACAGGTCGGGCTCGTCACGGGCGACGGCCAGGGCCCACAGCGCCGCCCGCGACGCCGTGCGCACCGCGTCGTCGCGATGGACGGCCGTCGGCAGCGCCGCGCGTGCTTTCGCTGTCGGTAGGTGGAAGATCGGCACGCCGAACAGGAGCCGCCAGGCGGGCGGCACCGCCAGGACGGCGGTGGCGTAGCCGCCCTCGGCGCGCGCGGCCGACACGGTGAAGCCGCCGTAGACGGCGGGTGCGACGTTGTCCGGGTGACCCTCGAGCTCGGCCGCCAACTGGAACACGCCGTCGCGCCCCAGCGCGCCGTCGCACCAGGCGTCCGCCAGGGCCGCTCCGGCCACCAGCGCCGCAGACGACGAGCCCAGCCCGCGCGCGAGCGGGATGGGGTTGTGTGCGTCGAAGGCCACCGTCGGGGCCGACCGCCCCAAGCGCTCGAAGGCGGCGCGGAAGCCGGTGTGTACGAGACCGTCGCCGCGATCGGCCACCTTGCCCTCGCCTCGGTAGCTGAAACGGTCGCGCTCGGCCGGCCGCGCGCTCACCTCGAGCCACAGGTCGAGCGCCAAACCGAGGCAATCGAAGCCGGGTCCGAGGTTGGCGCTGGTGGCGGGCACGCGGACGGTGAGCGGCGAGGGCGCCATCCGGCCGAGCCTAGCATCCGCCCACGGGCGCGGTTCAGGTGCTCCGGCCGGCCGCGTGCTCCAGGACGGCGCGGGCCGCGGGCAAGGCTTCGGCGACGTCACCGGCGCTGATCCCGGCGGAGGGCGGGCGGCCCGCCCGCGCATGAGGGGCCAGGGCCAGGCGCGCCGCTGCGGCGTGGAGCGCGACGGCGGCGGCCACCCGGTCGAGGCGCGGCCGCGGGTCCCCGGGCGCCGACGCGTCGGCGCCGTCGGCGGCGGCCCCGGCGGCGGCGGCCGCCAGGACCGCGCCGATGGCGCCCGCCAGGACGTCGCCCGCGCCGGCCGTGGCCAGGGCGGGCGGGCCAGCGGGTACCAGCCCGAGCCGGCCGTTCGGCGTCGCGACGACCGTGCCGGGACCCTTGAGGACGACGATCGCGCCGCTCCGTGCGGCCAGGTCGGCGGCCGCGCCGAGCGGGTCGGCGGCCACGTCGCCGGCGGAGCGGTCCAACCAGCGCGCCGCCTCGCCCGCGTGTGGCGTCAGCACCACGTCGCCGTGGGCGCGCACCGCCGCCTCGAGGTCGGGCTGCAGCGCCCCGCCGTCGAGCACGACCGGCACCTGGACGGCGCCGAGCAACGCCGCCAGGGTGGCGACGTCGACGTCGAGGCCCGGTCCGACCACCAGGGCGCGCGCCCGACGAGCGGCCTCGTGGTCGGCCAGTGCGAGCGCACCGGCGGGGGTCGGCGACCAATCGATGGCGACGATCTCGGCGGGCCCCGGCGCGCGGCCACGGGTGGCGCAGGTGACGTAGCCGGCACCGGCCCGCAAGGCGCCGCGCGCTGCCAGCTCCGCGGCGCCGGGGTAACGCTCCGAGCCCGCCACCACGAGCACGGCGCCGGCCCGGTACTTGTGGACGTCGCTCGCCCGCCGTGGCAGCGCGGCGCCCGCCGCCGCGTCGTCCCAGACGAGACCGCAGGCGTGGCGCGCGACGAGGTCGTCGGGCAGACCCAGGTCGTCGAGCGCCCAGCGACCGTAGTGGTCGCGGGCGGGCGCCAGCCACGACGCCGGTTTGACGCCGCTGAGCTGCAGCGTCCAGGTCGCGTCGAGGGTGGGACCCAGCGCGACGGCGCGGTCGGCCGACACGCCGGTGGGCACGTCGACGGCGAGGACGGGTCGGCGGGCTCGCCGCACGACCTCGAGCCACGCCAGCAAGGGTCCCGCCACGGGCCGGCCGAGCCCCGCGCCCAGCAGCGCGTCGATCACCAGGTCGGCGTCGGCCAGCAGGGCGGCGGGCGGCGGGCCGAGGCGGAGGTCGACGCGCGCCCGGGCGGCCGCTGGGAGGTCGTCCAGCGCGGCGCGGGCAGCCGCGGCCGGCGCGGTCTTGGGCGCGTCGACGAGCTCGACCAGCGTCACGCTGCGGCCGCGCCGCGCGAGCTCGGCGGCAGCCACGTACCCGTCGCCGCCGTTGTTGCCGGGTCCTGCCAGCACGACGACGCGGCGTGCGGCCGGCCAGCACCGCACGGCGAAGCCGGCCACCGCGCGCCCGGCGCGCGTCATGAGCACGTCGGGGGGGAGGCCGGCTCGTTCGGCGGCCGCGTCGAGCGCCGCGACGTCGCGCGCGCGGAGGAGGTGCATGCTCCACTTTACGTGGGGCCCCACTACGTGGGCGAGCGGTCGTTCAGCCGGCCAACACCTCGTCGATGCGCGCGAGCGTGGCGTCGTCGAGGGTCACGTCGGCGGCGGCGACGTTGTCTTCGAGCTGAGCGACCTTGGTGGCGCCGGTGATCACGCTGGCCACACCCGGCTGCCGCAACACCCACGCCAGCGCCAGTTGCGCACGGGTGATGCCGAGGTCGTCGGCGACGGCCTTCAGCGCCTTCACGCGGGCCACGTTCGCGTCCGTGAGGAAGCGCTCGCGGAAGCCGTCGTTGTCGGCGAAGCGCGACCCTTCGGGAACGCCGTCGTCGTACTTGCCGGTGAGCATCCCCATCGCCAACGGGCTCCAGACGACCAGGCCGATGCCCTTGGGTTCGGTGGTCGGCAGGATCTGCTCCTCGACCCGCTCGCGGTACAGCATCGAGTACTGCGGCTGCTCGGTCACCGGCGCCACCAGGCCGTTCGAGGTGGCGTAGGCGTGGGCTTCGGCGATCTGCGCCGGGCTCCACTCGCTGGTGCCCCAGTAGTGCGACTGGCCGCTGCGCACGACGTCGCTGAAGACCTCGACGATCTCCTCGAGCGGCGTCTCGGGGTCGTAGCGGTGGGCGAAGTAGAGGTCGACGTAGTCGGTCTGCAGCCGCTCGAGCGAGCGGTCGATCGACTCGAGCACGTGCTTGCGCGACAGGCCGCGGTCGTTGATGCCGTCCGACATCGGCCAGAAGACCTTCGTCGACAAGACCAGCTGGTGTCGCGGGAGGTCGAGGTCGGCGAAGACCTCGCCCATGAAGGTCTCGCCGGCCCCGCGGGCGTAGGCGTCGGCGTTGTCGAAGAAGTTGATGCCCGACTCGTACGCCTTGGCCACGATGTCGGTGATGAGTTGCTTGTCCTTCACGGAACCGCCGTAGGTGGTCCAGGCGCCCAGGCTGATGGCGCTCACCTTCATGCCGGCACGGCCGAGTCTGCGATAGATCATCAGGGTTGCCTCCGTCCTGCATGGTACCGGGCGGGCCGGAGCGAAGACGACCAGCGCGCGTCCAACGAGGTAGGGCACGACGTAGGGTAGAGTGCGGCATGCGCAAGACGAGCGTCTACCTGCCGAGCGACCTGAAGGCGGCCCTGGAACGGGAAGCCGCGCGTCGTGGCGTGTCCGAGGCCGACGTCATCCGGGCGGCGTTGCGCGACGCCGTCGTCCGCCCGGAACCCACCCTTGGCCTGTTCGAGGCCGAGCCGTTCGCCGAACGGGTCGACGAGTTGCTCGTCGGGTTCGGCGAACGGTGATCGTCGCCGACACGAGTGGTCTGATCGCGCTGTTCAACCGGGCCGAACCGAGCCATGCCGCCCTCGTGAACGCGTTGCGCGCGCACCGTGGGCCCCTCGTGGTCTCGCCGTTCGTGCTCGCGGAGGTCGATCATCTGATGGCCACGCGCGTCGGTGCGGCCGCTGCGATCACGGTCGTGCGCGAGTTTGCCGGTGGCGCCTACGAGTTGGTTGCCATCGATGAGGACGATCTCCACGTCATCGGCGACGTGATGGAACGCTACGTCGACCAGGCGATCGGCGTCACCGACGCGTCGATCGTCGTGCTCGCCGATCGCTACGCCACGCGGACGGTCCTCACGCTCGACCACCGGCATTTCGACGTGCTGCGCGCGCTCGACGGCTCGCCCTTCGAGATCGTGCCCTAGGCTCCGCTACCCGGTGGATCGGGCTCGAACAGGGTCTCGATCGTGCGCTCGAAGAGCGCGGCGAGCGAGAACGCGAGGGGCAAGCTCGGGTCGTACTTGCCCGTCTCGATGGCGTTGACGGTCTGGCGGCTCACGCCGAGCCGCTGGGCGAGCTCGGCTTGCGACCAGCCGCGTTCGGCGCGCAAGACCCGCAAGTGGTTGCGCACGGTTCAGTGGTAGCGCCGTGTGGAGATCAGCGTGCCGAGGGCGTAGGTGAGGCCGCCGACGCCGAAGACGACGAAGGCGTGGGGGGCGGGAACGCCCACGTAGGCTTGCAGCAGGCCGTACGTGAGCGAGGCCGCGACGATGACCGCCAAGGTGATCGTCGCAGCCTCGACGTGGATGCGTCGCCCGAGCTCGTCGAGTCGCCGTAGCGCGTTCAGCCAGCCGTGCATGCCCCACAAGAAGGCGCCGGCGGGCGCGAGCGCGAGCGCCACGCGTACGCCCGTACCCGGATCGGTGCGGTTCACGACGAAGCTGGCGGCGATGACGAGGAAGGCGTACAGGAACATGCCGGTGTTGAAGGTGCGCCAACCGGCGGCACGGGAGGGGGTGGCCATGGACGGAGTATCAAGGACACTTGACCAAAAGTCAAGCGTCCTTGTCAGACCGTGGCGGTCGGGGCGACCGCCGGGTCGGTAGGATGCGCCATGCCCAACGACGACGACGCCGTCCGCCCGGTCGACCTGCCGCCCGACCTGGCCGAGCGCTTGGGCGCGCCCGGCGCCTTCCCCTACACCCGCGGCGTCCACGAGCGCATGTACGCCGACGGCCGCACGTGGACCATGCGCCAGTACGCCGGGTTCGGCAGCGCCGAGGCCACCAACGCCCGCTACCGCCATCTGCTCTCGCAAGGCGTCACCGGGCTGTCGGTGGCGTTCGACCTGCCCACGCAACTCGGCCTCGACCCCGACGACCCACGCGCGCTCGGCGAGGTGGGGCGGGTGGGGGTGTCGATCGCCAGCGTCGAGGACATGGCCACCCTCTTCGGCGGCATCCCGCTGGGTGAGG
Organism: uncultured Trueperaceae bacterium; assembly: GCA_963839375.1. Lineage (GTDB taxonomy): Bacteria > Deinococcota > Deinococci > Deinococcales > Trueperaceae > JAABTL01. The sequence goes on from CAWIUY010000037.1 coordinate 25,893, forward strand.
TCACCACCTCGATGACGATCAACGCCCCGGCGGCGATGCTGCTGGCGCTCCTCACGCTCGAGGCCGAGCGCCAGGGCGTGCCGCTGGCGGCGCTCGCGGGGACCGTGCAGAACGACGTGCTCAAGGAGTACGTGGCGCGCGGGACGTACATCTTCCCGCCGGACCCGTCGATGCGGCTCACGGTCGACCTCATGCGCTGGTCGGCAGCGCACACGCCGCGCTGGAACACGATCAGCGTGAGCGGGTACCACATGCGCGAGGCCGGCTGCACCGCGGCTCAGGAGATCGCCTTCACGCTCGCCGACGCGGTCGCGTACGTCCGCGCCGCCGAGGCCGCCGGACTGGCCGTCGACGACATCGCGCCGCGGTTGTCGTTCTTCTTCGCCTGTCACGACGACCTGTTCGAGGAGGTCGCCAAGTTCCGCGCCGCGCGGCGCCTGTGGGCGTACCTGGCGCGCGACCTGCTGGGCGCCCGCGAGCCCCGCTCGCAGACCCTCCGCTTCCACACCCAGACGGGCGGTTCGACGCTGACCGCGCAGCAGCCGCTCGTCAACGTGGTGCGGACCGCCTACCAGGCGTTGGCGGCGGTGTTGGGCGGCACCCAGAGCCTGCACACGAACGCCTACGACGAGGCGCTCGGGTTGCCGACCGAGGCCAGCGCCACCCTGGCGCTGCGCACCCAGCAGGTGTTGGCGTTCGAGACGGGCGTCCCGGCGCACGTCGACCCGCTGGCCGGGAGCGTGGTCGTGGAGCGTCTGACCGACACGTTGGAGGCCGAGGCGCGCCGTCTCTTCGACGAGGTCGAGGCGCGCGGTGGCGCGGTGGCCGCCATCGAGGACGGCTACCTGCAGCACGCCATCGAGGAGGCCGCGTACGCTCACCAGCGGGCGATCGAGGCCGGCGAGCGGGTGGTCGTCGGCGTCAACCGCTTCGACGACGCGGCGCCCGTGGACGTGCCGGTCCAGGCGATCGATCCCGAGGTCGAGGCGCAGCGGGTGGCCGAGGTGCGGCGTCTGCGCGAGCGACGCGACGGCGTCGCCGCCTCCGACGCCCTGGCGCGGGTGCGGCGCGAGGCCGCGGGCTCCGAGACGCTGATGGAGGGATTGCGCGAGGCCTTTCGCGCCCGCGCCACGATCGGTGAGGTGTGCGGCGCCTTGCGCGAGGTGTGGGGCGAGCACCGGCCCTGAAGCGGCGTCAGGGAGCGGTCGGCAGACCCGTCCGCTGCCCGCGCGCCAGGGCCGCGAGCACGTCGACGGTCAGCTCCAGGTACGAGCGGCCGTCGGCCACGTGCGCGTCCTCGTCCAGGTAGCCGTGGACGCCGGTGTGGTCGCACGGTCCCAGTTCGACCAGGTCGAGCGTCCCACGCGCTCGCGCGACGTTCCATGGCGACCACGTCACGCGCGGCCAGCGACCCGGGAAGAACCACGCCGCCCAACGCTGGATGCGGTCCTGGTCGCCGTAGACGTGGACCGCGTGGTCCACCTCCAGCACGCCGGGATCGGCCGCCATGACGCCGCCGAGCATGACGACGCTCACCTCGGCGCCGGTCGCCTCCTTGAGGAAGGGCGCGGTCCCCAACGCCACCTGGGCACCCCCGCTGTAGCCCACCAGCACGATCCGCCCGCCGCGGCCGCCGTAGCCGCGGCGCCGCAACGAGCGCAGGACGAGCGCCGCGCTGCCCCGGTTGTAGTACGGGCCGTAGCGACGGTCGACCGACACGAGCACCTGCCAGAAGTTGCGGGCGTTGATGAGGAAGCCGGCGACCTGTCCCAGGCGGCGGCTGCTCAGCTTGCCTCGCAGCGCCCAGCGCCAGACGCGCGCGAACACCCGCTCACCGGTGAGCGCCCGGTTGGTGACCGAGTAGGGAAACACCTCGAGCACGCGACCGTCGGGGAGGGCGCGCCGCAGCGCGGCCACCAGCCTCGCCTCGCGGCGCGCGTGCGTCACCGGGCCCACCGCGTGGATGCCGCTGAGGAAGACCAGCCACGGGTCGACGGACGTCGCGGGTCGCGCGTCGGACGCGGCCCGCACGGGTTCGTCGAAGGCGGTGGCCGTCAGCGTCGCGTCGTCGTCGGCGTCGTCCGGGTCGTCGAGGTCGACGTCCCCTTCGGTGGCGCCCTCGCCGAACCAACCCGCCCACCAGCCGAGCGTCTCGAGCGGCGACAGGGCGCCGGCGATGAGCACGGCCACCAGCGTGACGAGTGCCAGGAAGGTCAGGTCGACGCCCATCAGTGGACGTCGGCGCTCTCGGGCGACGCGGTGCCTGCGATGCGGCGACGGAGGAAGCGAGCCACGCTCGTGAAGGGCCGACCGATGGTGCGCTGCAGCAGTTGGGCCACGAGCCAGCCCCCGGCGGCGCAGACCGCCGCCTGGGTGAAGCTGAGGTCGAGCAGGGTGGCGGTGGCGACCAGGCTCGCCAAGAGCGTCCAGATCGACAGGCCCACGTACAGCGCGGCCCCGAAGTAGGGGGCCAGCACGAGCGCGCCGAACAGTTGTGGGGCGTGGGCGAGGCCCGTCGCCGCGACCACGTCCCGCCACGGCCGGGCGGCGTCGAAGGCGACCCCGCCGAGCCACCACACCGACGTGGCCCAGACCACGAAGCCGGTGACGAACAGCGCCGCCTGCAGCAGCAGGCTGGCGAGGAAGCGGCGGGGGGCCACGCCCACGGCGAAGAGCGCCACGCTCTGCCCGGTCGCCAACGAGAGCCCGGCGAGGAAGGCCACGACGAGTCCCAAGCGCAGGCGACTCGGGTCGAGGGTCACCAGCGAGCGGAAGGCCTCGGGGTCGAGCGCCAAGGCGCCCCCGATCAGTTCCGTCAGGCTCATGCGGTCACCCTAGCACCCGGGTCGGTCGCGTCCTGGACGTGCCTCACGGCTCTAGTGGCGGTGACCATGGGCGAGCTCGCCGGGTGCCAGCGGGATCCGGTCGCCGCGGAACCACCAGGCGGCCAAGCCGGTGGTGATGGGCACCGCCAGGATCAGCCCGATCGAGCCGACGAGCGTGTGCACCACCTCGTTGGCGACGAGCTCCAGGTTCACCGCCCGCGCCAGCGGGACCTCGCCCAGGTTCAGCAGGATGAACAGCGCCAACCCCGACCCGGTGTACGCCAGCACGAGCGTGTTGACGAGCGAGCCGACGTGGTCCCGGCCGACGTTCATGCCGCGGCGGTAGAGCTCGCGGAGTCCCAGCGAGGGGTCGGTGTGGGCCAGCTCGCGCACGACGCTGGCCTGCACGATCGTGATGTCGGTGAGCGCGCCCAGCGCGCCGATGAGCAGCCCGGCCAGCAGCAGTCCCCGCAGCGCCACCTGGGGCGCCGCCGAGAGCAGGAACATCGCGTCCTCGTTGCCGAGACCCGTCAGCCGCGCCGCGTCGCTGAAGCCGATCCCGAGCAGCATCGTGACGGCCACGGCGGCGTAGGTCCCCGCCAGCGCCGCGGTCGTGCTCCAGCTCACGCCGTGCACGAAGTAGATCGCCAGGAGCAGGATGCCGCCCACCCCCACCAACGAGACGACGACGGGGTCCCCACCATCCAGGATGCGCGGCACGATGAACGACACGACGATGGCCAGGCTCACCGCCGTGGCCGCCACCGCCCGCAGGCCCTTGAGACCCGCGACCGCGAACGAGGCGACCGCGAACAGGGCCACGAGCCATCCCAGGGCCGGCCGCCGGACCCAGTCGACGACGACGTAGACGCGTTCGCCGCCGGGGCTGGGGGAGAAGTAGAGCTCGACGCGTTCGCCCGCCTCGTACGCCGGCAGCTCGAAGGTGCCGCTCGGGTCGGCTGCGGGCAGGTCGGCGCTGATGACGTGTCCGTCGGGCAGCAGCACCAGCGCGCCGTCGGGCGGCTGGCTGCGTTCGACCAGCTCGAGGATGCGACCCTCGACGTACCCCGTCTCGGCGTCCTGCGCGTCCTGCGCGTTCTGGGCGTGGGCGGGCGACGCCAGCGCCCAGAGGGCGCACAGGAGGCCGAGCGCACGCCCTAGGGTGACGCGGGTCGACACTCGGGGCACACGCCGTAGAGCGTGAGAGCGTGGTCGCGCACCACGAAGCCGCCGGGCAGCGTCACGCCCTGCAGCACCGCGACGGGGCAGGTGGCGTGGAGCTCGAAGACGCGGCCACACGTCTCACAGCGGAAGTGGTGGTGGTGGCCACGTCCCGCGCGCTCGTAGCGCGTCGACTCGTTGGGCAGGTGGACGGCCACGACCTCGCCGTGCGCCTCGAGCGCGTTGAGGTTGCGGTAGACGGTGGCGAGACCGAGGGTGTCGTGATGGTGCGCCGCCCGCTCCAGCACCTCGTTGGGGGTGAGAGGTCCCCGCGCGTCGTCGAGGGCTTGCAGGATGGCGCGGCGTTGGACGGTCTGACGCATCTCGCGCCGAGCCTACCACCCGTGGTGGTCGGCCGCCGTCAAGGTCGAGAACCGGTTCTCGACGACCCGTCCTCAATCGTGGCGCGGGCGCATCGGCCCCAGCGGCTCGCCACCGAGCAGGTGCACGTGCAGGTGGTCGACCTCCTGGCCGCCGTGCGCCTTGCAGTTCACGATCAGACGGTAGCCGTCTTCGGCGATCCCCTCCTCCTCGGCGACCGTGCGCGCCGCCAGGAAGAGCCGCCCGAGCGCGGCCTCGTCGTCGGACGTGACGTCGGCGGCCGTGTGGATCACGTGGTTGGGGACGATCAGGACATGGACGGGCGCCTGCGGGTGGCGGTCGCGGAAGGCGGTCACCAGCTCGTCGCGGTAGACGACGTCGGCGGGGATCTCGCCGCGGACGATCTTGAGGAAGAGCGTGTCGGTGTCCATGACGAAGCATAGCGCCCCCGGGTCGGGCGGGCCTCCCGCTCGACGGGCGTGCGACCCCGTGGTGTTGGACGAGCGCCGTCTTGAGAATGAGAGGTGATTCTCAGGTCGTGGCGCCGCCGAGATCGGACGTTCGCGACGGGAGAAGCTCACCCACCCCGTGTGCCTCGCGCGGGCGCGGACGTCAGACCGCGGCGGTCGCCCCCTTGAGGTCGGCCATCGTGAACAGGGCCCGCAGCGCCACGCCCGCCTCGGCGAGCGCGTCGGCACCGCCCGCCTGTCGGTCGATCACGCAGAGCACGTGGTCGACCTCGGCGCCGGCTCCGCGCAGGTCGGCCGTGGACATCACGACTTGTCCACCCGACGTCACCACGTCCTCGATCACCAGGACGCGCTTGCCATCGACCTCGGCACCCTCGGCGAGCCGGCGCGTGCCGTACGGCTTCGCGCTCTTGCGCACGAACGCCGTCGGGATCCCGGTGAGCTGCGAGAGCATGACCGCCAGCGGGACGCCGCCGAGCTCGAGACCGGCGAGGACCTCGGTGTCCTCGGGCACCATCGGTGCCAGGGCCGACGCGATCTCGCGCAGCAGGTGCGGTTCGGCCTCGAAGCGGTACTTGTCGAAGTACTCGTGGCTGACGGCCCCCGAGCGCAGCAAGAACTCGCCCGTGAGGTGGGCGTGGTCGAAGACGGCGGTGGCGAGGGCGTGGCGGTCCATGCGCGCATGCTAGCGCGCCGTCCCGCTCGGCTTGAGCGGGGCGGGGCGGTGTGCTAGAGTTCTGCGGTTGGACCGGGCTCGATCCGGTCACGCGTTCCGAGCGGCACGGCCGCACCCAGCGGCCCCGCCGCAGACGTTCACTGGCCCCAAGGCCACCGAGGAGCACAGAGCGATGGCGCGCAACGCATCGGCGATGAAGTACCACAAGCAGTCGGAGAAGCGCCGGCTGGCGAACAAGGCCCGCAAGTCGACCATCCGGACCTTCACCAAGAAGGCCGTCGCGGCGGCCGAGGGCGGCGACGGGACCACGGCTGCCAAGTTCGAGAAGGTCGTGCAGAGCCTGGTCGACAAGGCCGCCAAGGGTTCGACGCTGCACAAGAACACCGCCGCCCGGCGCAAGTCGCGCCTGGCCAAGCGCCTCCGGGCGCTGCAAGGCGACGCCGCCCAGGGCTGAACCGGCCCAGGTCGATCGCCACGTCCACTCCCACACCCACGACGCGCGACGCTTCGGCGCCGCGCGTCGTGCTCGTGTCGCCCAAGCACGCTGCCAACGTCGGCGCGGCGGCCCGCGCGATCGCCAACTTCGGCCTCGGCCCGCTCTGGTTGGTGGCGCCGCGCTGCCGTCTCGACAAGGAGGCCTACGCCCTGGCCACCCACGCCGAGGACGTGCTGAACGCGGCGGTCGAGGTGGCCACGCTCGACGAGGCGCTCGCCGACCGCGACTGGGCGGTGGCCACGTCGGCCCGGCGGCGGCGCCACCACGGGCACGCGGCCGCCGATCCTGAGCGCGTGCTGCCCACGATGGTGGGCCGCCGCGCGGCGCTGGTGTTCGGACCCGAGGAGTCGGGGCTCGACAACGACGCCCTCGACCGCTGCCAGGCGGTCGTGACCGTGCCCACCGCCGGCGCCTCCTCGATCAACCTGGCGCAGACGGTCGTGGTGCTCGGCTACGTCTGGCACCGGTCGACGGCGGGACCGACGGCGGACGTGGACGTGGACGCAGCGACGCCGGTGGCGGGCGCGGGCGACCTCGCCCCCACCGCGGTCTCCGGCGACGGTGTCCCGGTCACCCCGTCGGCACCGGCGGCCGTCGTCCCCGCCGCGCCCGGCGCGCCGCCCGAGCGCGCGCAGGTCGAGGCGATGTTCGAGCAGTTGCGCGTGCTGCTGCGACGCGTCGGCTACACCGACGCCGCGCGCGAGACCGCCGTGCTGCGCAAGTACCGGACGCTGGTCGGCCGCTCCGCTCCCTCGGCCGACGAGGTCACCCTGTTGCGGGGCCTCTGGTACCAACTGGCCTGGGCGGTCGAACAGGCCCCCGAGCGCTTGGTGCCGCTGGACGCCGAGCCGAACGCACCTTCACCGCGTTCCGACGAATCGTGCTAGAGTTCCAAGGTTGACTCGCGCGGACCCTCGAGGGGTCCGTTCGGCGAAGGGTCCGCCCCGCGGCCCGCCCGGGTCGTCCGGTCCACGCGGATCGGCTGCGACCCGCAATCCCCCGGACGTTCCGGGCCCCCCAGGAGGATCACCATGCCGCGCGTCTGTGCGATCACCGGCAAGAGGACGATGAGCCAAACGACCAGCAAGCGCAAGGGTTCCCCCAAGCGCAAGGGCGGGGTCGGCCTGAAGCAGGTCGGCGTGCACAAGCGCACGTTCAAGCCCAACCTGGTCAAGAAGACCCTCTGGATCGACGGCAAGTCGCAGCGTGTGTGGATCAGCGCCAAGGCGCTGCGCCAGCTCGACCCCACGCTGCTCGTCAACCCCGGCAAGTAAGCGACCGCGGCGCCCGGCGCCGCCCGCACCATGACGGACGCCGCGCGAGCGGCGTCCGTCGTCGTGTGTCGTCGCCCTTGCGGCCCCTGCGCACGGGGGTGTAGGCTGCCACGTTATGAGAATCGGTTCTCGACTTCGTCTCAGCCGCTCGACGCTCCTCGTCGCGGCGGTCTTGGGTCTGGTGTCGACGGGCGCCGCCCAGACCCGCCCGTCGGTCGTCGTGTCGATCCACCCGGTGTACGACCTCGTGCGCCAGGTGGCCGGCGACGCCGCCGACGTCGAGCGCGTGTTGCCGGTGGGCGCCTCGCCGCACACCTTCGACCCCACGCCGCGCGACGTCGCCCGCCTCGTGAACGCCGACCTGGTCGTCACGGTGGGCGGTGTCGACCGGTGGCTGCGCGACCTGCTGGACGCCAGCGGGGGCGACGCCATCCGGCTCGAACTGCTCGGGCTCGAGGCGGTCCAGGCGCGGCTGACCGAGGACTTCCCGGACCTGGTGCCCGCCGCGGGCGGCAGCCTCCTCGCCTGGAACCCGCACGTCTGGCTCGACCCGCCGACGATGGTGGCGGCGGTGCCCGCGATCGCCGAAGCCCTCGCGGCCGTCGACCCCGAGGGTGCCCAGGGCTACGCCGACCGCGCCGCGGCGCTGGTGGCCGAGCTGCAGGACCTCGACGCCGAGCTGGCCGAGCGCTTGGCGGCGGTGGCGGGCGCTCCCTTCGTCCCCTTCCACGACGCCTGGCCGTACTTCGCCGCGCGCTACGGGCTCGACCTGGTGGTCGAGATCGAACCGTTCCCGGGGCGCGAGCCGAGCCCCGCCTACCTCGCCGAGGCGCTCGGCCTCGTGGCCGGCAGCGGCGCGGCGGCCATCTTCGGCGAGGCCCAACTCGACCGGCGCCCGGCGGAGGTGGTGGCCGACGAGGCGGGCGTGGCACTGTACGTGCTCGACCCCCTCGGCGGCGTCGCAGGCCGCGAGCGCTACCAGGAGCTGCTGCGCTGGAACGTCGACGTGCTGCTCGAAGGCATGCGATGACCTCGGCGGGCGGTCGCGCGCGATGAGGTCGGCGCGATGACCCGGCCGCCACCGCGCGCGCCGGGCTCCCGCACCGCTGCGCGAGCGCCGACCCCCGCCCTGCACGTGCACGACGTCACCGTCCGCTTCGGCGAGGCGACGGTGCTCGATCACGTCGGCTTCGACGTCGACGCCGGCCACTTCCTCGCCATCGTCGGTCCCAACGGCGCCGGCAAGTCGACGCTGGTCAAGGTGATCCTCGGCCTGGTGTCCCCCGTGAAGGGTCACACGGCGGTCTTCGGGGTCGATGCCGGGGTCGCCCCCGAGCGGATCGGGTACGTGCCCCAGCTCAAGACGTTCGATCGCTCGTTCCCGGCCACCGCGGTGGAGCTGGTGGTATCGGGCTCGCGACGGGTGTGGCCGATCCGCGTGCACCGCGACGAGCGCGCGCGCGCCCTGGCGGTGCTGGCCGACGTCGGTGCCGAGCGTCTGGCCGATCGGTCGCTGGCGCGGCTCTCCGGCGGCGAGCTCCAGCGCGCCTACCTGGCCCGCGCGCTCGTGCGCGAGCCCGACCTGGTGCTGCTCGACGAGCCCGCCACCGGCGTCGACTTCCTGGCCGAACACGACCTCTACGACCTGCTCGAGCGCTACCAGGCGCGCAGCGGGGCGACGGTGGCGATGGTGACGCACGACCTGGCGGCCGCGCGCTACCACGCCACGCGCGTGCTGGTCCTCAACCGCCGCCTGCACGGCTTCGGACTGCCCGAGGACGTCTTGTGCGAAGCGTGTCTCAAGGAGGCGTTCGGACACGTGGGCCACGTCCACGCGGTGGCCTTCTGATGGCGGCGCTCGGCGACGTCCTCGGCTACGCCTTCATGCAGCGGGCGCTGGCGGCCGGCCTGCTGGTGGCGCTGATGTCGGGTCTCCTGGGCACCTTCGTGGTCCAGCGGCGCTTGTCGTTCCTGGGCGACGGGCTGGCCCACGCGGCCTTCGGCGGCATGGGGCTGGGCGCGTTCGTGGTCGTGTCGACGGGTCTGCTCGAAGCCGGCGTCCTGCAGGACCCGCTGTGGCTGGCCATCCCGTTCTCGGTGGTGGCCGCGCTCGGCATCGCCTTCGTGCGCGACCGTACCCAGCTCTCGAGCGACACCGCCATCGGCGTCTTCTTCGCGGTCTCGGTGGCCCTGGGGGTCCTCTTCTTCTCGCGCATCCCGCCGGACGCCGACCTGGGCGTCGACGTGCTCGACCTGCTGTTCGGCAGCATCCTGGCCGTCCGCCAGAGCGAACTGCTGGCCATCGCCATCACCGCGGTCCTGGTGCTCGTGACGCTCGGTGCCACCTGGGGGCGGTTGGCGTACGCGACCTTCGACGACGAGCTGGCGCGCACCGACGGCGTCCGCACGCGCGCGCTCGAGTACCTGCTGTTCGCGGTGGCCGCGCTCGTCGTGTCGGTCAGCGCGGTCGTGGTGGGCATCGTGCTGATGGCGGCCTACCTCGTCATCCCGGCGGCCACCGCTCGTCTGTGGTCGCGGACGCTGGCGGGCACCAGTGCGCGGGCCATGACGATCGGCGCGGTGACGACGGTGATGGGCGTGCTGGCGTCGTTCCTGGTCGACGTGCCGACGGGGAGCGCCATCATCCTGACGCAAGCGGCGGTGTTCGTCGTCGCCGCGGTCTTCCCGCGCCGCTGACGTCTGGGCGCCGTCTGAGCGTTCCGTGAGCGGAACGCGATCCGTGGGATACTGACGCATGGCCCCTGAGTCAGGTCCGCTCGACGCCGCGGCCCTGGTACGCAGCGCCGCCCTGGCGGACGCCGACGACCGCAAGCGGTCGGTGACCGTGGCGTTCTTGGTGCTCGGCGCGGCCGCTGCGTTGTTGGCTTTCAGCGTCAACCTGGCGCGCGAGGTGGCGGACCCGAGCGTGGCCGTCGTCACGGCCGTCGCGGTGGTCGTGCTCGCGCTGCTGGCGGCGGTTGCGCGGGTGCGACGGGTGCGGCTGGCGACGCTGGCCTGGTGGGTCGTGGGCACCGGCTCGGGGCTGCTGCTCGGCGCGCTCGTCTACGCGCTGCAGGTGTCGCCCGACGCGGTGGGCGTCCCGGCCGGTGCGCTGGCGACGCTGTCGTGGGTGCCGATCGTGTTCGCCTTCTGCTTCATCGCCTTCGACGGTCGCACCGCGACCTACGCGTCGGGCGCGCTGGCCCTCGCGGTCCTGGCGCTGGCGCTGCCGATGGGCTTGGCTCGGTCGGGCGTCGGCCTGGTCGACGAGGCGTTCGTGACGGTCCAGGCGTTCGGCGCGTACCTGGTGATCATCGCCGGGATGCGCTTCTTCACCGACCTGCACGGACCGGGCGCCGCCCTCGAGGGCGGCGCCCGGTCGCTCGACGAGCTGGCCCACACCGATGCGCTCACGGGCCTCGCCAACCGCCGGCAGGCGGAGGGGCTCATGGCGCGCGAGCTGCTGCGGGCGGAGCGGTACGGTCGCTCGTTCGCGGTCCTGATGCTCGACCTCGACCGCTTCGAGCGCTTGAACGCCAAGCACGGCCGGCGCGCTGGGGACGACGTGCTCACCGACGTCGCCCGCCGCCTCACCGGGCTGGTGCGGGGCAGCGACACCGTCTGTCGTTGGGGCGGCGAGGAGTTCGTGGTCCTGGCACCCGAGACCGACGTCGCCGACGCGGTGCACTTGGCCGAGGCGATCCGCGATCACCTGGCGCGTCACGCGCTGGGGAACGGCCACCGCCTGACCGTCAGCCTGGGCGTGGCTGCGTTCCGCCGGGGCGATCGCGCGCCGGATCTCATCGCCCGCGCCGACGCGGCGCTCTACCTGGCCAAACGCTCCGGCCGGAACCTGGTGCGCCAGCAGATCGTGACGCCGGACTGACGCGTCCGGACCCTCGGGGGCCGACTAGAAACCGTACTTCTCGGCGATCGGCGCGACGCGCTCGGTGAGCTCGAGCGGCATGCTGATCTTGTCGGGCCAGCGGCGCTCGAAGCCCTCGGCGGCGGTCTTGGGGGTGGCGTCGACCACCCAGGTCGGGCCATCGCGACCGGTGATCACCTGCACGTCACGCTCGGGGTCGATGTTGTTGAGCATCGTCCAGACCACGTCCTCGAAGTCGCGCGGGTCGGTGGTCTCGTCCACCACGGCGATCCAGCGCACGCCCTCGGCCGCCGCCTGCCGCACCGCCCACTCGCCCAGGTGGCGCCCCTGGCCGGCGCGCGTCTTCTGCGTGGTCAAGAACCAGAAGCCGCCGCCCGGCTGGTGCTGGTCGAGGACCTCGGCGTGGGCGGGCAGGTCCTTGCCGTCCCGCTCGGGTCCGGGCGTCCACTCCTGCGCGCCGCCCACGACCTCCTCGGGATGCTTCACGGTGCCGTCGATCAGCAGCTTGCTGCCGTAGCTCCAGGCGCGGCTGGCGTGGTCGAGCACATCGATGGGGCCCTTCGCGAAGGCGCTGTCGCGGCCGGGCACGGCGTTCGCCAGGATCGTGCGCCAGAAGCCGGCGTGGTCCTGGGGCGCCACGTCGGCGTCGGTCACCAGCACCACCTTGGCGAACATCATCTGGCCCAGGCCGAGCAGACCGTTGGCGACCTTGTACGCCTGGCCCGGGTACGACTTGCGGATGACCACGTTGACGAGGTTGTGGGCGATCCCCGCCGGGGGCATGTGGTAGTCGACGATCTCGGGCAGGATCAGCTGGGCGGGCACCAAGAAGAGGCGCTCCGAGGCCTCGATCAGGTAGGCGTCCTCCATCGGCGGCCGACCCACGATCGTGGCCGGGTAGATGGCGTTCTGGCGCATGGTGATGGCGGTGACGTGGAAGGTGGGGTAGAGGTCCTCGAGCGTGTAGAAGCCGGTGTGATCGCCGAAGGGTCCCTCGGTCACCCAGTCCTCGTTCGGGTCGACGTAGCCCTCGAGCACGATCTCCGCCTGGGCGGGCACCTCGAGGTCGACGGTGATCCCCTTGACGAGCTCGACGCCGCGTCCGCGCAGGTAGCCCGTCGAGAGCTGTACTCGTTGATCCCGGGCACCGGCGGGATCGGCGCCGTGGCGGCGTACGTCAGCGCCGGGTCGCCGCCGAGCGCGACGGCCACCTCGAGCCGCTCGCCGCGACGCTTCGCCGCCTCGAGGTGGCGCGCGCCGGTCTTGTGCCGCTGCCAGTGCATGCCGGTGACGTCGCGGCCCATGACCTGCATGCGGTACATGCCGATGTTGACGTCGGCCGTGTCGGGGTCCTTGGTGATCACCAGCGGCAGGGTGATGAAGGGCCCGCCGTCCTGGGGCCAGCACTTCAGCACCGGCAGCCGTCCCAGGTCGACCTCGTCGCCGCGCCACACGACCTCTTGCACCGGCGCGCGGCGCACCCGTTTGGGCGGCAGCGCCGCGAGCTCGCGCAGCTTGGGCAGGTTGCTGGCCATGCCCATCAGGCCGCCGCCCACCCGCACGTCCAGGAGCGCCTGCAGACGGCCGGTCAGGTCGTCGAGGTCGTCGAGCCCGAGCGCCCACGCCATCCGGCGGCGGGTGCCGTACAACCCGATCACCACCGGGATCCCCTTCCCGTCGACGTCCTCGAACAGGAGCGCCGGACCGCCGGACTTGACCGCGCGGTCGGCGAGGGCGGTGATCTCGAGGTCGGCGGAGACGCGGTCGGGCACGCGCACCAGCTCGCCGTTGGCCTCGAGGAAGCTCAGGAAGCGTCGTAGGTCGGCATGCATGGCCGCATGGTACCGACGTTCGGGCGGCCCATGCCGGTCCGTGGACACTTTCGGGCCCGAAAAGGAGCCCCGATCAGCCGTGGCCGAGCGCGGCGACCGCCAGGGGATCGTCGGCGGGTGCCAGCGGACCCACCAGCCGGGCCAAGTCCTCCTTGAGCGCCTCCAGGCCCGCGCCGGTCACCGCCGACACGACCGGCGCCTCGTCGTAGCGGGTCACCAGGTCGCGCAGCACGAGCGGGTCGGCGGCATCGGACTTGTTGAGCACCACCCGGCGCGGCCGGGTGACCTCGAGCTCGTCGAGGATGCGGTCGACGGCGCTCACCCGGTCGGGGGCGCCCGGTGCCGCGGCGTCGACCACGTGCAGCAACAGGTCGGCGTCGTGCAGCTCCTCGAGCGTGGCGCGGAAGGCGTTCACCAGCTCGTCGGGCAGGTCGCGGATGAAGCCGACGGTGTCGGTGTAGACGACCTTGGCCCCCCACGCCCCCAGGCCGGGCAGCCAACCCTCGCGGCTGGTGGGCCGGAGCGTGGCGAACAGCGCGTCGCGGCTGAGCACGTCGCTCTTGGCGAGCGCGTTGAAGAGGGTGCTCTTGCCGGCGTTGGTGTAGCCCACCAGCGCGATCACCGGCACCGGGCCGGCGGTGCGCCCCTTGCGGGTCTCGCTGCGGCGCTTGGAGATGGCGTCGACCGCCTCCTCGAGGGCCGTGATGCGGGCGCGGATGCGGCGCCGGTCGACCTCGAGCTTCGTCTCACCGGGCCCGCGCGTGCCGATGCCACCGCCGAGGCGCGACATCGCCTTGCCCCGACCGGCCAGGCGCGGCAGCTGGTACTGCAGCTGGGCCAGTTCGACCTGCACCTGCGCCTCGCGCCCCTTGGCGTTCTGCGCGAAGATGTCGAGGATCACCTGGGTGCGGTCGAGCACCTTGAGGCTGGTCGAGCGGTCGAGCTCGCGCGTCTGGGCCGGCGTCAGCTCGCGGTCGAACACGAGCAGGTCGGCGTTCTCGTGGTACGCGGCCGACACCAACTCGTCGAGCTTGCCGCGGCCCACGAGGGTGCGCGGGTCGGGGTTCGGGCGGCGCTGCAGGCTGCGCGCGGCCACCGTGCCACCGGCGCTCCGCACCAGCTCGGCCAGCTCGTCGAGGCGGGCGGTCGCTTCGGCCTCGCCCTCGCCGGTGTCGACGCCCACGAGCACCGCGCGCTCCTCCGAGCCGCGGCGCACGTCGCGGGCCTGCCACGAGCGTGCCAGCTCCTCCTCGAGCGCGGCGATGCGCCGCAGGGCGTCGTCGCGTTCGAGCTCGCGCACGTCGACCGGTGGGTCGATCAGCCAGTCCTCCTCGTCGGAGGTGGGTGGCGCCACCATCGCCACGTGCGCCGCGCCCAGGACGACGTCGCCGCGCTCGTTGGCGCGCACGTCGACGGCCACCATCATGTCGAGGCGGTGCAGGAACAGCGTGGTGAGGTCGGGGCCGCTGAGGCCCGTCGGCTTGAGGTGCACGTGCACCAAGCGCAGGCCGCGCAACCGGGCCTCGGCCTCGCCCGCCGTGGGCGGGAGCGGCGTGTCGGCCGCGTCGCCGGCCGCCACCGTGAGCACGCGCCCGCGGCGGTCGATGAGCACCGAGACGGGCCGGGCGATCTCGAGCGCCAGCTCGCCCATCGCGCGCGCGAGCTCGGGCGTGACCGCGCGTTCGGGCGGCACGCGGCGTCGGTAGAGGTTGGAGAGTCGCTTGACCTGGTTGGCCTTGAGGCCTGAGAGCTTGCCATGGACCTTGTCGATGGCGTCAAAGTAGCACGCGCTCGGCGTCCGGCGACGTGTCTGGCGCACGTGGTAGTTTTCGCGGGTGACGCGATCGGTGCGCTTGTGGGGGACGCTTCTGGGGCTCTTGACGTGGGCCCTCGCGGTCGCCCAGGCGCCGCCGTCGGCCGTGGCGCCCGTGGTGGTGGGCGCGCCGCTGACCGCCCGTGCCGACGGCCCCTGGACCCTCGTCGCCGCCGACGACCTGGCCCGGGCGCTCGGCGCGACCACGTCGGCCGAGGACGGCGCCTTCACGCTGCGGCTCCCGAGCGGGGTGCTGACCGTGTTCGCGGACCAGCCCGACGCCCTCTGGCAAGCGGCGGGCGCCGTGGAGCCGACCTCGACCTGGTCGGCTCTGCCGGTCCCGGTCCGGGACGGCCGCTGGTTCCTGCCCGAGGACCTGCTCGACGTGCTGCACGTCGCGGTCGACGGGGACGCGGTGCAGCTGCCGGACGGCACGTGGCGTCCGCTCGCCTTCGAGCGCGCGCCCGTGGCGGCCGCGGCGGCCGGTCAGGTGGTGGCGCTCGGCCCGGCCGTCGAGGGCCTGCGGCTCTACGCCGAGGGGGTGGCGGGCCAGGCGGCCGTGAGCCTGCTCGCCGTCGACCTGGGGCTGGTGGGCCTGGCGTTCCCCGAGCAGCAGGCGGCGCTCGACGCGGTCCTGCGCGACCTGGGCGACGCCAAGGCGCTGCTCCTCGTCGTGACCGCGGTGGCCGACGCCGCCTGGCAGCCGGCCGTGTTCGTCATCCAGGACGGCCGTGAGACGCTGCTGTCGGCGCCGTTCGCGGTGCAGGTGCTCGACGGCGACCCCGAGCGGGTGACGCCGGCCGCGCCCGTGGTCGCGGTGGCGTTCCTGCCGCCCGACCTGGACGTGCGCCGGCCGCTGACGCTCCGCTGGGCGGGCGCCAGCGGCACCTGGACGCTGCGCCGCTGAGGCGCGGGGCCGGCCGGGACGCCGGCGTGCGAGGGGCTCGGTACGATGGGCCGGTACGCGTCGCCACCCGCACCCCCTGGAGGTCCCACCATGGCCGTCGTCATCGCCAGCGCCGTCCGCACCCCGATCGGCGCCTTCCAAGGCGCCCTCGCTCCCGTCGCCGCCCCTGCCTTGGGGTCGACGGTCATCCGCGCGGCCGTCGAGCGCGCCGGTCTCGTCGGTGACGACGTCGACCTGGTCTTCATGGGCCAGGTGCTCGCCGCCGGATCCGGACAGGCGCCCGCCCGCCAGGCCGCCCGCGGCGCCGGTCTGCCCGACCGCACCCCGGCCGTGACGCTCAACAAGATGTGCGGCAGCGGGCTCGAGGCCGCCATCCAGGCCATCCGTGCGATCACCGTCGGCGACGCCCGGGTGGTGGTGGCCGGTGGTCAGGAGTCGATGAGCCAGGCCCCCTACCTGCTCCCGGGCGTGCGCGCCGGCCTGCGCCTAGGCGACGCCGCCGTGGTCGATTCGATCCTCCGCGACGGGCTGGTCGACGCTTACGACGGGCGCCACATGGGCAGCTGCGCGGAGACGTGCGCGCGCGACCACGACCTCTCGCGCGAGGCGCAAGACGCCTACGCGGCGCGGTCCTACCGCCGCGCCCAGGCGGCCACGGCCGACGGGCGCGCCGCCCGCGAGATCGTGCCCGTCACGGTCGCCGGCCGCAAGGGCGACGTCGTCGTCGACACCGACGAGGGACCGGCCAAGGTCGACTTCGACAAGATCCCCACCCTCCGGCCCGCCTTCGAGCCCGGCGGCACGGTCACGGCCGCCAACGCGTCGACGCTCAACGACGGGGCCGCCGCCCTGGTGCTCATGGACGAAGCCGAGGCCGAACGGCGCGGCACGCCCGTGCAGGCGCGGGTGGTCGCCTACACCGTCCACGCCCAGGCGCCCGCCGACTTCACGACCGCGCCCATCGGCGCGTTGCGGACGCTGTTCGACAAGACGGGTTGGGCGCCCGCCGACGTCGACGTCTTCGAGATCAACGAGGCGTTCGCGGTGGTCCCGATGGCGGCCGCGCGCACCTTCGGCCTCGACGAGGACAAGGTGAACGTCTTGGGCGGCGCGGTGGCGCTCGGGCATCCGATCGGCGCGTCGGGCGCGCGCATCGTGGTGACGCTCCTCAACGCGCTGGCGTCGAGCGGCGGACGCCGCGGGATCGCGGCGATCTGCATCGGCGGCGGCGAGGCGTTGGCGTTGGCGGTCGAGCGGGTGTAGCTGCGGGCCAGGGAGCGGCGGGAGGCGCCGAGCGGCGGGAGGCCGCCGAGCGGCGGGGAGGCCGCCGAGCGAGCGGCCTCAGGGCCGCGCCACGTCGCCTTCGGGCATGCGGCCGCGCTGCACGGCGTCGGCCACCACTTTGGGCAGGCCCCACGCCACGATGTCGAAGGCGACGGCGGCGAAGTCGTACTCGATCTTGTCCATGCGGATGTCGATGCCGTCGTCGTCGATGGTGAGGAAGCAGACGTCGGCGCCGGGTTCACCGTTGAGCGACAGCCCCACCGAACCGGGGTTGACCACCCACCCCGCGCCCGCCACCTTGCGCAGGTAGGGGACGTGGCTGCCGCCGGCGGTGAGCACCGTGCAGCGGTGGCGCTGCAGCAGGCGCGTGAGGCTCACCGGGTCTTGATGGAGGTCGGTGCGGGCGCCGGGGTCGTCGGAACTGCCGTGGAAGGCGCGCAAACGACCGACCGGGGTGTCCACCCGGCGCTGCACCGGCAGCGTGCGCAACCACTCCACGTGGCGGGGTTCGATGACGCCGCGCGTCCACTCGAGCGTGGCGTCCGCGACGCCAGCGCGGCCCGCGCGCTTGGCGAAGTCGAAGGCGATGCGTTCGTCGGCGTCCCCGAGACAGCACTGGACG
The DNA here is from genome assembly GCA_963839375.1 of uncultured Trueperaceae bacterium. GTDB lineage: Bacteria > Deinococcota > Deinococci > Deinococcales > Trueperaceae > JAABTL01. Next base: position 43,520 of record CAWIUY010000037.1, read on the forward strand.
TTGGCCCGCTGCAGCAGGTCGAGGGTCTCGTTGGGCGCGGGGCCGTAGCCGACCAGGTCACCCAGGCAGATCACCGTGCCGGCCCCGGCCTCGCGCATGGCGCGCAAGGCGGCCTCGAGCGCCACCACGTTGGCGTGCACGTCCGACAGGATGCCGATGACCACGGCGGCAGTCTAGCATCGAGCTCGTCGCGCTCGGACGCGCCCTCGGCGCTGGCCTAGTGGTCGCCGGCGGTGCCCCGATCCAATCGGTAGGGGCGTGCGGTCACTCGCGCAGGTGTGCGGCCCACCAACCGGTGACGGCGTCCTCGAACGCCGCCGGGCACTCCTCGTGCGGCAGGTGGCCGCAACCCTCGAGCTCCACGAAGTCCGCGCCCCCCGGTACGCCGGTCAGGTCGCGCTGGAGGTCGCGGCTCGACGCGGGTGCCACCACCCGGTCCTGGTCCCCGGTGATCACCAGCACGGGCACGTCCACCTCGGACAGGCGCGCGACGAGGTCCGGCTCCCGGCTCGCCTTGACCAGTTCCCACAGCGCCCGGTCCCAGTTCTCGGCGCGCAGCGGTCGCCGGTACGCCTCCCAGGTGGCGTCGTCGATGCGTTCGGGATCGGCCCAAGCGGCACGGAGGAAGTCCTCGCCCGACGAGCCGCCCAGCTCCCGCATCAGCAGCGGGCCCACGCGCGCGGCCTGGGGCGTGCGCAGCAGCGGTTTGGTCCACGCCGGCGCGCCACCGCCCTCGTAGACCGCGGGCGCCACCAGGACCAGGCCGGCCACCCGCTCGGGGTGCGCGAGCGCCACTTGCAGCGCGATCGCGCCGCCCGCGGAGTGGCCCACGAGCACCGCGCGATCGGCGCCGATCGCGTCCATGATGGCGACCGTCGTGGCCACCTGGGCTTCGGGACCGTACGGGTTCGACCCGGCCGGCCAGCGCCCGAGCGGCCGTTCGGTGAGGCCGAAGGCGGGCCGGTCGAAGGCGACCGCCCGGCTGGCGGCCACGTCGGGGTCCGAGATCCAGGGCAAGGTCGAGGCCCACGAACGCGTGCTGGCGCCGAAACCGTGGAGCAACACGACGGCCGGCTCGGCGGTGGCGTCGAGGGTCGCCAGGTCGGTCACGGCCACGCCGTCCTGCATGACCTCGACGTGGACGTCGAGGCCGTTGGCGGTCGACCAGGCCGACCCGGGCCAGGCCAGGTCGCGAACGGGCACGGTGCCTTCGAGCGGCGGCACCGGGAACAGGAGCGGACCGACGAGGACCGTGACGAGGAGGACGGCCAGGATCCAGAGGGAGACCTTGATGCGGAACGGCACGACGCATCACACCACGCGCGGGTCCGACGGCGACGTCGCGCGCCGCTGGTACGCTGCGCCATGACCCGTAGGATCCACACCTTCTCGATCGTGGCGCGCGACCCCGAGACCGGCGACCTGGGCGTCGCCACCGCTTCGAAGTTCCTGGCCGTCGGCGCGGTGGTCCCTTTCGCGGTCGCCGGCATCGCCGCCGTGGCCACCCAGAGCCACGCCAACACCTCCTTCGGCCCCCGCACCATCGACGCGCTGCGGGCGGGCATGCCGCTGGACGCGATCGACGGGGGGCTGCGGGCCACCGACGACCAGATCGACGTGCGGCAGTACGGCATCGTGGACGCCGACGGCGCCAGCGTCACCTTCACCGGCGACGGCTGCCACCCGTGGGCGGGCGGCGTGGCGCGACCGGGCCTGGCCGCGCAAGGGAACCTGTTGGCCGGGCCGCAGGTCATCGAGGCTCTGGTGGCCGGCTACGAGGCGCATGAGGGCCGCTTCCCGGAGCGCTTGCTGGCGGGTCTGCTGGCTGCCGACCGGGCCGGGGGCGACAAGCGTGGACGCCAATCCGCGGCGCTCCTGGTGGTGCGCGAGCGCGGTGGCTACGGCGGGCAGAACGATCGCTACATCGACCTGCGGGTCGACGACGACGTCGACCCGGTCCCCCGCCTCAGCGCGCACCTGGCGCTGCAACGCCTCTACTTCGACAGCGTCGACGAGGGTGAGCTGCTCGCCATCGAGGGCGAGGTCGAAACCCGCGTCCTGGCCGTCCTGCGCGCCGCGGGTCGGTCGCCCGGCAGTGCCTGGGGCGACGCGGGGCGGGCGGCGCTGAACGACGTGGCCGGCGTCGAGAACCTCGAGGAACGGCTGCGACCCGGCGACCGGATCGATCCGGCCGTCCTCGCCCACCTCGAGTCCCGGTTCACATGAAGCCCGATCGATCGGCGCCGCCGGCGGCTCCCACCCGCGCCGACGACGACGTGCGCTGGCGCCTCGACGACCTCTTCTCCGGGTTCGGCGGCGACGACTACCGCGCCGCGCGCGCCGACCTGGTGCACCGGGTCGACGCGCTCGAGGCCACCCTCGCCGAGGGCGCGCTCGACGCGCCCCCGACCTCGGTCGTCGAGACCGGACCGGGCGGGGACGAGGTCGCGCCGTCGACCTGGGACGTGCATGCCCGCTTGGTCGGGTTGCTGGACGCGCGCGACACCTTGGCGGAGCGGCTGGGCGACGTCGGCGTGTTCCTGACGGGTCACGTGGCCGTCGACGCGTTCGACGACGTGGCGCAGGCGGAAGCGTCGACGCTGCGGCGCCTCACCGCCCGCTTGGGTGCCATCGACGCGCGGATCACGGCGTGGATCGGCCGGCTCGACGTCGACGCCCTCCTGGCCGGCCACGACGAGGCGCTGGCGCCGTACGCCCACTACCTGCGCCGCACCGCCGAAGCGGCGCAGCACCTGATGGGCGCTGCGGAGGAGGACCTGGCGGCCGCGCTGACGCCCAGCGGTGGCGACGCCTGGGGCAAGCTGCACGACGACCTGGCCGGCCGCGTGACGGTGCCGTTCACCTCGCCCGGTTCGGACGAACCGGAAGCCACCGGGCTGGCGGGGTTGCGGGTGTGGCAGGCGCACGCCGACCGGTCCGTCCGGGCGCGCGCTTACCGGGCCGAGCTCGACCTGCTCGACCTCCACGCGGTCGCGTTCGGAGCGGCGATGAACGGGGTCAAGGGGCAGGTGGGCACGTTGGCGGAGCGGCGCGGGTGGCCGTCGCCGCTGGCCGCCGCCCGCTTCCAGAACGGCATCACGGTCGAGGCGCTCGACGCGCTGCAGTCGGCGGTGCGCGCCGCGTTCCCCGACCAGCGCCGCTACCTGCTGGCCAAGGCGCGCTTCCTGGGCCTCGAGCGCCTGGCCTGGTACGACCTGCTGGCGCCCGTCGAGACCGGCGCGCCCCAGACGTTCACCTGGGACGAGGCGGTGGCCTTCGTCGTCGCGCGCTTCGACGGTTTCGCGCCGTCGCTCGGCGCGCTCGCGCGGCGGGCGGTGGCCGAAGGCTGGATCGACGTGCTGCCGCGCGTGGGCAAGCGCAACGGGGCGTTCTGCACCGGGGCGCCCGGGACGCAGGTGTCGCGCGTGCTGCTCAACTTCGGCGGCGGGCTCGACGACGTGTTCACGCTCGCGCACGAGCTCGGCCACGCCTTCCACAACGACGTGACGTACCGCGCCGGTCGCCGTCCGCTGCAAGCGGTCACGCCGATGACGCTGGCCGAGACGGCCTCGATCTTCTGCGAGACGCTCGTGACCGAAGCCCTCCTGGCCGACAGCGACGACGCCACCCGCCTGGCGGTGCTCGAGCAGGACCTGCGTTCGAGCGCGCAGCTCACGCTCGACATCGACAGTCGTTTCCGGCTCGAGCAGGGGGTCTTCGAGCATCGGGCGGAACGCGAGCTGTCGGTCGCCGAGCTCGACGCGCTGATGCTGGCGGCGCAGGACGCCACGTACGGCGACGCGCTCGACCCGGACGCCCGGCACCCGCGCATGTGGGCGCAGAAGCCGCACTACTACTCGGCGCGGCGCAGCTTCTACAACTTCCCCTACACCTTCGGCTACCTGTTCGGGTTGGGCGTCTACGCCCGCTACCGGGCCGAGCCCGACGGTTTCGTCCGTCGCTATGAAGAGCTGCTGGCGAACACCGGCCAGATGAGCGTGGCCGAGCTCGGCCGCGCCTTCGGGATCGACGTCGAGGACGCCGCGTTCTGGTCGGACGCGCTCGCGGTCACCGCGGTACGGGTGGACGACTTCGAGCGGCTCGTCGAGGCCGCTCTTGCAGCCGATCCGGCCCGGAGAGGTCCAGACCGAACGACAGGGTGAGGGTGTTCGGCGGGCACACGGCGACGCATTGCTGGCACACGATGCACTCGCTCGAGAGCACGCGGCTGCCGGCGCCGACGTAGGCGGGGATGTCGATGTCCATCGGGCATAGCGTGCTGCAAGCGCGCGAGGTGCAGGTGTGGCAGGCCTGGGCGTCGCCGGCGATCTTCAGCAGCGCCGGCCGCGCAGTGAGCTTGAGGATGACGGCGACCGGGCAGACGTACTTGCAGAACGCACGGTTGTCCCGCAGCCCCACGGCCAGCGCGACGGCGACGAGCCAGTAGACGACGTTGCCGACCACGAACCAGGCGGCCGCGCTCGTGCCGACCGCCCCAGCGCCGTAGCCGAAGCCCACCACGAGCGTGACCACGAGCGTCAGGCTGAGCCCGAAGTGGACGTAGCGCAGGCGGCGGTAGGGCAGCGGGAGCCAACCGGCGCTGCTCCGGAAGGGCAACTGGTCCATCACGGCGGCGGTCCAGCACGCCCAGCCGCACCAGACGCGGCCGAACGGCAGCGCCACGATCAGCTTGCCGAGGACGTAGTGGACCACCGGCCCCACGACGACGCCCGTCAGCAGACCGAAGAAGAGCCCCTCCAGTTGGGCGTTGCGCGCCAGCAGGAGCGACACCGTGAAGAGCGTCCCGCCGACCAGCAGCACGACGCCGGCGCGGAGCCGCAGCAGGGCCTTCTTGAAGAACTCCGCCACCTCGCGCTGGCTGAACTCGGCGAGCAGCGCCGCGTTCGCGCGCTCCTCTTCCGCCACGGTCTCGGCGGCCGCGGCGCCGGCGTAAGCCACGGCGTCGTCGTGCTCCCAACGGGCCACGCGTGGTAGCACGGCGGCCGTGCCGAAGCGACGCGCGCACCAGAGCAGCGCGCGTGTGCGCCAGGCGGGACGGAAGGGCGCGGGTACGACGCCCGCCGCGGTGAGCCGGTCGGACCAGACGTGGGCGTGGCCCGCTTCGATCCCCGCGAGCCGCTCGTACACCCGACGACGGCGCGGGTGGCGCTCGAGCGCCGCCAGTCCACGGTAGAGCGCCGCGCTCTCCATCTCGGCGCGCCAGGACAGGAGCTCGGGCGGGGTGGAGGCCGGGCGTGGCACCCCGCGAGCGTGCGCTTCGGCCGGCGGTCACGCCAGTGGCGTTCGCCCCCCGCGGCCGCGCGGTCCTGCGCGCGCCGTTCGAACTAGCGCCCTTCGAACTCGGCGGTGCGCTTCTCCAGGAAGGCGCTCGTGCCCTCCTTCATGTCCTCGGTGGTGGAGGCGAGACCGAACAGGTCGGCCTCGATCTCGAGCCCTTGCGGCAGGGTGACGTCCAGTCCGCGCACCAAGGCTTCCTTCGCCAGGCCGATCGCGATCGGGGCGTTGCGCAACATGAGCCGCGCGAGCGCCACCGCCTCCTCGAGCGCATCGTCGGCGACGCGGTTGACCAGGCCCATCGTCAGCGCCTCCTCGGCGCCGACGTGGCGACCGGTGAGGATGAGGTCGAGCGCGCGGCCCGCGCCGATCAGCCGCGGCAGGCGCTGGGTGCCGCCGTAGCCGGGGATGAGCCCCAGGCCGACCTCGGGCAGACCCAGCTTGGCGGACTTGGCCGCCACCCGCAGGTCGCACGCCAGCGCCAGCTCGAGACCGCCACCGAGCGCGAACCCGTTGATGGCGGCGATCGTGGGGAAGGGGAGGGCGGCGATCAGGTTCATGACGTCCTGGCCGGAGAGCGACGCCTCGCGCCCGCTGAACGCGTCGGACAGGTTGGCCAGGTTGGCGACGTCGGCGCCCGCCACGAAGGCCCGACCGGAGCCGGTGATGACCAGTGCGCGGACGGCCATGTCGCTCTCGGCCACGTCGAACGCCGCCGCCAGCTCGAACAGCAGCTCGGCGTTGAGCGCGTTGAGGGCGTCGGGTCGGTCGATCGTGACGACCGCGACGCCGTCCTCGACGGAGATGCTCAGGTGATCGAACTCGAAGCCTTCGTCCGGGTGCTCGGCCATGGTGTCCTCCTCGGACCGGTCGGTCATGCGCCGGCCTCCGCGGCCGCCAGGGCGACCGCCGCGTCGAGCGTCATGCGTGTCATGCGAGCCACCCCGTCGCTCAGCACCTCGGGCGGCACGAACGCGCTGTCCCCGATGCGGTTGCTGGCCACCAGCGCGCATCCCGCCCGGACACCGCGCAGGGCGGCGATCAGGAACAGGGCGCTGGCTTCCATCTCGATCGCCAGCACGCCGCGGTCGCGCAGGGCGGGCACGTGATCGGGGGACGTGGCGTAGAAGGCGTCCTCGGTCTGGATGAGGCCGACGTGCGGCGGCGTGCCGAGCGCCCGACCGGCGTCGGCGAGAGCGCGCACGACCGTGGCGTCGGCCGTCGGGGCGTAAGCGGCGCCGGCCAGGTACTGGCGGGTGGTGCCGTCGTTGGGCACGGCCGACGACGCCACGATCAGGTCGCCCGGTGCGATCGCGTCGCTGACGATCCCGGCGGTCCCGACGCGCACGAGCGTCTTGGCGCCCAACCGGACGAGCTCCTCGACCACGATCGCCAGGCTCGGGCAGCCCATGCCGGTCGTCTGGACGCTCACGCGCAGGCCGCGGTACCGGCCGGTGTACCCCAGCAGCTGACGGTGCTCGTTGTACTGGACCGGTTCGTCGAAGAACTCGTGAGCGATGCGGCGTGCGCGGTTGGGATCGCCGGGCAGCAGGACGACGTCGGCGACGTCGCCGGGCTGGGCGTGGAGGTGGAGCTGGGTCACGGCGCCAGGATACGCCGCGACGCCCCACGGCGCCGGGGCAGCCGCCAGCGCCCGGCGGGTACACTCGTGCATGCCACGCCTCGAAGACGTGCTCGCCACCCTCGCGGCCACGCCTGGCGCGCGCGCCGCCGCGTTGGCGGGCTTCGACGGGCTCTTGGTCGACGAGGCCGCCCCGGCCGAGTCGACCGCCGCCCCCGTCGACCTCGACGGGACCGTGGTCGAGTTGACCCACGCCTGGAACGCGGCGATCCGCGCCTCGTCCGAACACCTCGCCGGCGGGTCGGCGGTCGAACTGATCCTGGTGACCGAAGGCGGGATCGCCATGAGCCGCGTGGTCGGCGACGACTGGTTCGCGCTTCTGTGGGCCGACCCCGACGTCGACCTGCCGACCGCGCGCGCGGCGCTGGTGGCGGCCTCGGCGGCGTTGGCGGCGGTCGTCGCGTGACGGCGGTCGGGTCGTGAACGACGTGCTGGCGTCGGCGCTGACGGTCCCCGGCGTCACGGCCGCGGCGCTCCTGAGCGGCGACGGCGAACTGCTCGCCACCGCCACCGCCGAGGCGCCTGGCTTCGAGGACGCCGGTCCACAACTGGCCGCCGCGCTGGCGGCCGCGCGCGTCCTCTCGGAACCGTTGGGCGGCGGCCTCAGCCAAGCGGTGCTCGAGTACCGCACCGGGCCCGTGGTGCTGGCGTTCGCGCCGGACGCCGTCGGGGCCGACGGCGCCGACGCCGACACCGTGAGCGCTGCTGAGGCGGCGTCCGAGAGCCCCTCACATGTCCTCGTGTTGCGCTTGAGGACGTTGGCCGACCTGGGCCGCGCCCGCTTCGAGCTGCCGCGGCTGCTGGTGGCCGCGGCGCCGGTCGCCGCGGTCGCGGGGCGCGAGGCCGACGCGGGCGAGGCCGACGCGGGCGAGGCCGACGCGGGCGAGGCCGACGCCGGCGACGAGCCGCCGCCCGGCACACCCTGAGGTCCCGGCCCGACCCCGCCGCCCCCGACGTCCAAAGGAGCCCATCATGGCCGACGACGACCCCACCAAGACGACCCCGAAACCGGCCGGTCCGGCCGACCCGCGTCGCACGCTCAAGCTCGAGATCGACCCCGCCGTCGCCAAGGGCGTGTACGCCAACGCCGCCATCGTGACGCACACCGACGACGCCTTCTTCTTGGACTTGGCCCTGGCCTACCCGCAGCAACCGGTGCGGGTGCAGACCAGGGTCATCACCAGCCCGCAGCACGCCAAGGCGCTGTTGCGGACGTTGGCGGAGAACGTGTCGCGTTACGAGAAGCGTTTCGGGACGATCCCCGAGCGGCCGTTGCCGCCGCGGCCGAGCGAGGACGGCCCCGACGTCACCAACTGAGCCTGGTGCGCCGCGCGACGGCCTCGTCGCGTGGTCGGTGGTCTCATGGCGCTCATGCGCGAGAACGTCGTCGTCTACTTCGATTACCTCTGCCCCTACGCCTGGCGTGGGGCCGAGGTCGCCGATCAGGTGGCCGACACCCTCGGCCTCCGGTTCGAATGGCGCCACTTCAGCCTGTTCCAGGCGAACTACCCGGTCCGCGAGGGCTGGCAGCTCTGGAACGAGCGCCTCGAGCCCGACGACCCCATGGGCGCGCGTGGCCTGCGCCCCTTCCTGGCCTCCTGCGCCGCCCGTCGCCAGGGCCCCGAGGCCTTCGACCGGTTCCGTCTGCGACTCATGCGCGCCCGTCACCGTGAGGGCGCGCCTTTCACGCTCGGCACCATCCTCGGCGTGGCCGAGGACGTGCGGCTGCACCTGGCCCGCTTCGAGCGTGACCTGAGCGACCCCGAACTGCGCACCTGCTTGGCGCAAGAACACTTCGGCGCGACCGCGTTCGACGTCTTCGGGACGCCCACGTTCTTGTTCGGCGACGGTTCCGTGGCCTACCTGCGGGTGCGCGACCTGCCCGTGGACGTGGCCGAAGCGGTGCGCTTGTTCCGCGCCTACCGCGGTCTGCTCGAGGAGTTCCCCTACGTCGAGATGGTGGGACGTCCCAGGCCGAAACGGAACTGACCGAACGCAACGGGTCGTCCAGGCGGTACACTCGCGGCGTGCGAGGAACACCAAAGGTGGGGCACGGTTCCGACGCGGGACGGGTGCGACCACTCAACGAGGACTACCATCGGGTCTGGCAGTTCCCACTCGCCCGTGGTGCCCTGTACCTCTACGCCGTCGCGGACGGCATGGGGGGCGCGGCCGCCGGTGAGGTCGCCAGCAAGATGGCGGTCGAGGTGCTCGACGACGCCGTCGGCCGCTACGCCGAGCAGATGGGCAACGGCACCCGCGTGGTGGCGGTGGGAACCCTGCTCGACAAGGCCATGCGCCTCGCCAACCGCCGCATCCACCAGGCCGCGCAGACCGAGAAGCGTCGCGGCATGGGCACCACGCTCACCTGCGTGGCCGTGCTCGACAACAAGGCCTACGTGGGCCACGTCGGCGATTCGCGCGCCTACCTGGTGCGCGGCGGCACCATCTACCAGCTCACCAAGGACCACTCCTGGGTGGAGGAGCAGCTCGAGAAGGGGCTCCTGACGCCCGAGCAAGCCGAGACGCATGAATGGCGCAACCTCATCACCCGCGTGCTCGGCACCCGTCCCCAGGTGGTCCCCGACCTCGTCGAGACCGACATCCAGCCCGGCGACGTGATCGTCATCGCCAGCGACGGGCTGCACGGCTTGGTCAAACCCGAGGAGGTGCTGGCCGAGGTCCGCCGCACCCGCGACCGCCAGCACGCCGTCGAGTACCTCATCGGCCTCGCCAACGAACGCGGGGGGCCCGACAACATCACCCTCGTCGTCGCCGAGATGCCCGCATGATCTGGCTGCTGCTCGGCGTGGCCGCCCTGCTGGGGCTCCTGCTGGCGCGCTTGCCGCAGTGGGTGAGCCTGCTGGTGCTGGGCCTCTCGGTGGTGCTGGCGGCCGGCAGCTTGCTGTTCGGCGGGCTCGAACGCGCCACCGGCCCGCTCATCGCCTACGCGCTGGCCCTAGGGCTGCTGGTCCCCGCCGGCACCGCCATCGCCCGCAGCTCGCGGGTGGCGCCGTCGATGCGGCGGCGCATGCCGCACGGCGCGCGGCCGCCGCGCGAGGGTGAACGCGAGCGTCGCACGAGCACCAAGGGGGGCGCCGGGGTCGTTCTGACCGGCGTGGGCGACGCGCTCGAGATCCCGGGTTACGAGGTGCTCGAGAAGGTCGGGTCGGGCGGCATGGCGTCGGTCTACCGTGCGCGTCGCGACGACGGCCAGGTGGTGGCGCTCAAGGTGCCGATGGAGCAGTACGTGGCGGACGCCAAGTTCATCCGGCGGTTCCACCGCGAGGCCGAGGTGGCCCAGCGGCTCAACCACGTCAACATCGTGCGGACGTTCGAGCACGGCAGCCTCGGCACCCAGCACTTCATGGCGATGGAGTTCGTCGACGGTCGCTCGCTCGAGGGCTACATCGAGGCCGGCGACCTCACCATCGACCTGGGCGTCCAGGTCATGCGGCGGGTGGCGGAGGCGCTGCAGCACATCCACCAGGCCGGCATCATCCACCGCGACATCAAGCCGGCCAACGTCATGATCGTGCGCGGCGGCGTCGTGGACGAGGGCACCGGTCCGCAGGTGCGCGACGACGCGGTCAAGCTGATGGACTTCGGGATCGCCGGCGGCAAGGTGCTCTCGCGGCTGACGATGACGGGCGCCCGGGTGGGCACGCCCGTCTACATGTCGCCCGAGCAGGCGCGCGGCCTCAAGATCGACCACCGCTCCGACATCTACTCGCTGGGGCTCGTGTTCTACGAGATGCTCACCGGGCAGACGGCCTTCAAGGGCGGTTACGAGGCGATCGTCCACCAGCAGATCTTCCAGACGCCACCGCCGCCGCGTCAGCTCAACCTGTCGGTGCCCAAGCCGCTCGACGCGCTGGTGATGCGCATGATCGCCAAGGAGGCCGACGAACGCCCCTCGCTCGCCGACGTGGTGGCGACGCTCGACAGCGCCGACCTCGTGGCCAGCGGCGACGAGCCGCTCGACAGCCACATCGTGCTCACCGTCAACGCGCGTCAGGGCGTGGTGCGGGTGCTCGACACCGAGGGCAACCTGCACCACTCGATGGGCGACCTGGGCGTCGGTGACGGCGCCTTCTCGACCGCGCCGGTGGCGGTCGCAGCGGACGCCGAGGGCCACATCTACCTGGCCACGTTCGAGTACCGGGTCGACCAGGCCCACCACCGCATGCTGCAGAAGCTGACGCCCGACGGCAAACCGATCCTGTCGTTCGGTGGCTACGGCATGAAGCCCGGCGAGTTCCTGTACCCGACCGCCATCGCCTGCGCGCCCGACGGCACCGTGCTGGTGCTCGACGCCGAGCGCCACGTGGTGCAGCGCTTCACGGGCGAGGGCCACTTCGTGAGCGGCTTCGGCGGACGCGGCCCGGGGCAGGGCACCTTCAACGACCCGCGCGGGGTCGCGGTCGGTCCCGACGGCAAGGTCTACGTGCTCGACTACGGCAACCGGCAGGTGCAGCGGCTGGGCGCCGACGGGGCGTACGAGACGCGCTGGGGTTTCCGCCTGGCCGCCGACCAGCCCGGCATGCGTGTGATCGACGGCTTCCACGTCAGCCGCGAGGGCACGCTGTACCTGAGCGACGCCACCGCCGGCAAGGTGCGCAGCGTCCACGCCGACGGAAAGCTGGGGCCCGCGTACACCTTCGAGAAGCTGCAGGGCGAGGCGACCGACACGCTGCTCGACCTCGGCACCGACGACCGCGGCTACCTCTACGCGGCGCGCCGCGGGGGTCACCTCATCCGCAAGTTCGAGCCGGGTGGGCCGCTCGTGGACACGATCGAGACCTACGCGCCGATCGTGCACATGCTGGTGGACGCCAATGGGACCAGCATCCCGGTCGAAGCGTGAGGGCGCGGCGCCGCAGCGCCAGCACGTCGGGCCCGACCCGTGCCTAGGCCCCGAACAACCGGAACAGCGCCTCGATGCCGCCCAGGATCAGGTTGCGGAAGAAGATCGTGATGGCGCCGGTGACGCCCGTGAACGACAGCAGGAAGAACACGACGACGAAGCCGAGCACACCGTACTGGGCGAGCTGCTGCACCAAGCGGCGCACCTGCGGGTTGCCCCACGCCAGCGCGGCGCGGGCACCGTCGAGCGGGAAGACCGGGAACAGGTGGATCACCGCGTGCAGGACGGCGACGTTGCCGGCCACCGCGAAGGCGCCCACGAGCGACGGTCCGGCGCCGAGGGTGTTGAACAGGACCGCCAGGAACCACGAGACCGTGGCCACCAGCAAGAACGCGACCGGCCCGGCGTACCAGACCAGCGCCTCCTGGCGCCCCCGCCCGGGGTAGTTGCGGCTGTTCACCGGCACCTGCCGGGTCCAGCCGAAGCCCAACAGGAGCAGGAAGAAGACGCCCATGGGTTCCAGGTGCGTCTTCGGATCGAACTGGCCGAAGCCCTGGTAGGTGGGCGTGAGGTCGCCGAGTCGGCGCGCCACCCAGGCTTGGAACATGTTGTGGAAGATCAGCGCCATGACCATCACCAGGGTCGCGACGATCAGGACGGTGGGGTCGGAGAAGTAGTTCAGCAGCATGGGGTTCCCTAGGGGTCTCGCGAGTCTGTGGGGCCGACCCGTTCGTGCACCAGGCGCCGCGCCAGCGCGAGTTCGGCCTCGAAGCCGCTCACGTCGCCGGCGGCGCGGGCGCGATCGACGTGCGCGAGCACGTCACCCACGGCTGGGCCGGGCGTCAGCCCCAACGCTACCACGTCCCTCCCGCGCAGCCGTGGCTCGGGGGGAGCGTGCTCGAACGCTTTCACGGCGGCGGCGTGGCTGGGGGCGAGCGCCGCCAGCGCGCGGCGGGCGGCCGGGTCGAGCGCCCCGAGCAGCGCGTCGCCGAGCGGTGGCGGCGTGGCCAGCGCTGCTCGGAGCTTGGCGCGCTGCTGCGTCAGCCGCTTCGGCCAGTGGAAGCGCGCCACCGCCGCGCCCGCACGCTCGTCGGGCGTCGAGGCCAGCAGCACCAGCAGCGCCGCGACGTCATCGCCGTCCGGTGGCCGTTCGTCCCCGGCCTCGGCCCGCGCCCGGCCCCCGTCGCTCGCCTCCTCGCCGCGGCGCGCACGCTCGCGCCGGCCCTCGTCGAGGCGCGTGAAGGCCGCCTCGTCGAAGTCGAGCCCGTAGAGACCCTCCAGCGCGCCCAGCGCCTCGAGGTGGTGCAGGGCGGGCGTCACCCGCGCCTCGGCCAGCGTCAGCTCGAGCTCGGCGCGGAGCCGCTGGCCCGACACGTTGGCCACCACCGCCGGCCGTAGCGAGGCGCGCGCCTTGGCGAGCGCGTCGTCGCCGAAGCGCAACCCCAGGCGACCCGCCAGACGCGCGCCGCGCACCAAGCGGGTGGGGTCCTCGACGAAGGAGAGCGGGTGCAGCACGCGCAGTCGGCGGGCGTCGAGATCGGCCAGGCCGCCGAACGGGTCGCGCAGCTCCGGCGGTCCCGGGTGCACCCGCACCGCCAGCGCGTTGACGGTGAAGTCGCGCCGGGCGAGGTCGGCGGTGAGATCGCCCTCGCGCACCACCGGCAGCGCGCCCGGGTAGTCGTAGTCCTCGGCCCGGGCGCTGGCGAGGTCCAGCACCAGGCCGTGGGGGAGCGCCAGGCTGGCGGTGCCGAAGGTCTCGTGGCGGGTGAGGGTGCCGCCGAGCCGAGCCTGGAGCGCCGTGGCCAACGCGGCGGCGGGGGAGACCGCGTCGCCGTCGGCGCCCGGCACCGCCCCCTCGACCACCACGTCCAGGTCCTGGTAGCCCACCCCCAGCAACCCGTCGCGCACGGTGCCGCCCACCAGGTGCAGGCGGGCCGAGCCCGCCAGCTCGGCGGCGACCTCCAGCACTTCGCGGGCGCCGGCGGGCAGCGACGCCCAGACGCGCTCGGCCGGCGCACGTGGGGCCTTCTGCGGATGGCGTGCGCGCACCAGGTCGGTGCGGGTGACGATGCCGACGAGCTCCCCGTCCGCCACGATCGGCACGCGGCCGACGTCGTGGGTCAAGACGATGCTCTCGAGGTGGTTGAGCGTCGCGTCGGCGTCGGCGGTGAGCGCCGGCCGGGTCATGAAGCCCGACACGGCCGCGTCGCCCAGGTCGTGGCGCAGGGCGTGCTCGAGGTCGTGTCGGCTGATGACGCCCACCAGGCGGCCGGCCTCGTCGACCACCGGCATGCCGTTGTGGGCGTGCCGGGCGAGCGCCTGCCGCGCCTCGACCACGCGCGCGTCCTGGGAGACGGTGACCACCGGCGAGGTCATGATGTCGCGCGCCAGGATCGGTGGGGTGACGCAGGCGGGCAGCTCGGCCAGCACGCGCTCGAGCGCCGCCTCGGGCGACATGTTCGTGCGCGCGAAGGCGGCGCGTGCGTGGCCGCCGCCCCCCACGGCGCGCTGCAGGGCGGTGCCGACGTCGACCCGCGACCCCGAGCGGGCGAACACCAGCGTCTTGCCCTCCATGCGGGCCACGACCACCGCCGCGTCGGCCTCCATGGCGCCGAGCAGTTCGCCGGCGATGGCGCTGGCGCCGTCCTGGTAGGTGGCGCTATCGAGCCGACCGACGGCCACGCTCCGGCCACGGATGGCGTGGACGTGCGCGTCCGCGAGCACCTGGTCGCGGGCGCCGACGAGCTCGGGCGGCATGTCGACGCTGCGGAAGCGGCGCACCAGGTCGAGGTTGGCGCCCTGGTCGAGCAGCCAGGCGGCCGCCCGGTGGTCGTCGGCGCGCACGTGGGTGTAGGTCAGGTCGCCGGTGTCCTCGTGCAGACCCAGGAGCGCCAGGCTGGCCAGCGGCGGCGGCAGGCGCACCCCCTCGGTCTCGAGCCGGCGCGCGAGGAGGGTCACCGTGGCCCCCATGGGTTCGCGCAGACCGAGGCTGCCGGGGACGGGCTCGGTCGGCTCGGGGTGGTGGTCGAACACCGTCACCGGCACCCGGTCGACCAGCGCGCCGAAGCGCCCCAACCGGTTGCGGTCGGCGGTGTCGACCACGATGAGCGCCGACACGGCGTCGAGGTCGACCAGGTCGGCGTCCACCAGCGGCACGTGGTCGCGGAACAGCCGCAGCAGTTCGCCCACCGCGCCGGTCACCTGTCCCGCCAACGCGCCCACGGCGCCCGGGTAGAGCACGGTGGCGAGCGCCACGCTCCCCAGCGCGTCGAAGTCGGGCTGCTCGTGGGTGACGACGAGGTGCATGGCGACGGGTCAGCGGGCGCGGGGCCGCCGTGGCCTCATGGCAGCGACCGGAGCGAGGCGACGTCCTCAGCGCCGAGACCGTCCACGAACGCCACCAGCAGGTCGATGATGTGCTCGACGTCGGCGAGGTCGACCATCTCGTTGGCCGAGTGCATGTAGCGGTTGGGGATCGACACCACCGCGGTGGGGATGCCCCCCGCGGCGTAGGCGAGGTGGTCGGCGTCGGTCCCGGTCCGGCGGGGTGAGAAGCCGATCGTGACCGGGACGCCGTGCGCCTCGGCCAGGTCGCGCAGACGCACCTGCAGCCCCCGGTGGGCGTAGGAACCGACCGACAGCTCGACGCCGCTGCCCAGCGCCGTGACGCCGTGCTCCTTCTTCTCCATGCCGGGCGTGTCGACGGCGTGGGTGACGTCGAGCGCGATGGCCACGTCGGGCTGGGTGCGGTGCGCGGCCACCCGCGCCCCCATCCCGTCGATCTCCTCCTGGACGGTGGCGACGGCGGTGACGCTGGCGCTGCCGTGCGTCCGCCGCGCGACCTCGAGCGCGATGAAGGCGCCGATGCGGTCGTCGAGCGCCTTGCTGACGATGCGACCGTTGAGCAGCTCGACCACCGGCTGGTCGATGACGGCCACGTCGCCCGGCTGGACGACGCGTTCGGCGTCGGCGCCGTCGCGCGCGCCGATGTCGATCCAGAGGTCCTTGAGTTTCGGCAGCTTCTGCTTCTCGTCGTCGCTCAGGACGTGCACCGGCTTGCGCCCGACGACCCCGATCACGTCGCCGTGGCGGCCGAGCAGCTTGACGCGTTGGCCGATCAGCTGCAGTGGGTCCCAGCCGCCGAGGCCGGTGAAGTAGACGAAGCCGCGCTCGTCGACGTACGTGACGAGCAGCCCGATCTCGTCGACGTGGCCGGCGAGCAGCACGTGCGGTCGGCCGCCGGGCCGGACGGTGGCGTACACCGAGCCGTACGCGTCGACCTCGACGTGCTCGGTGAACGCGCGGGCGGCCTCGGCGAAGACGTGGGCGGGGCGCCCTTCGAAGCCCGAGGGGCCGGGGGCGGCGAGAAGCTCCTTCAGGAGCGAGAGGTCGAGGGACATGGCGCCACGGTACCGCGCGCCCTCGCGCCCGCGGTGGCGGTTCGTCGCCTCAGCGTCGGCTGACGACGGCCACGAGCGGTGGGCTGGCGATGTTCACCTCGTCGTTGACCACGCCCAGGCCGCTGTCGATGAAGAAGTTGCCGTTGAAGCGGATGTCGCCCACGGCGGCGACGCTGCCGTAGACCTCGGAGCGGCCGTTCTGGGTGAAGCTGCCGCCGGTGATCCAGACCGCGTAGTACTTGTCGTTGCCGCTGTTGCGGCCGTTGAAGGTGACGTCGCCGTCGGCGATCAACACGAGCCCGACCGCCTTGGAGCCGTCCTCCTGGACCACCGGGTTGACGGTGTTGGAGTTCTTGTTGGCGCCGTTGAAGGTGATGGCGCCTCCGGTAGCGATCGTGTTGGAGCCGTTCCAGACGTAGTTGGCGGCGTTACCCGAGAAGGTGACCGAGTTCTGCGAGTAGATCGACGTGCCTTCCATCGTGCCGCTCGCGATGCTGACCGTGCCGTTGAGGCTGATGAGCGTCGTGTTCGTGAGCTGGGCGTTGCCACTGAGCGTGATGTCGCCATGGGCGATGATCACGACGTCGTTCAGCACCGGGTTGTTCAGCGCGACCGCGCCGGGCGCGCAGACCTGGGTGTGGCTCATGACGTTCGAGGCCGAGCTGGCGCGGCCGGCGCAGTCGGCGGCGTCGAAGGCGCCATCGTCGTCGAGATCCGCCGCTCGATTGCGTCGTCCGGTGTAGTCGGAACTGACGGCGATCTCGGGCTTCAGGAAGTCGGCCACGTTCGTGCACGTGCCGCCGGGGAACGAGCACGGGCCGGTCGGGTTCGAGAGCGACACGGGCGGCGTCCCGAGGAGCGGTTCGCGTGTGGTGCAGACCCCGTACTCGTCGCGGTCGGTGCACGACTCGAAACCGCCCATGAGGCTGAAGCCGGCGTTGCCGTGGACGCCGGCATCGAGATAGACCGACGCGCCGCCGTTCACGGTCACGGTCCCTTCGGAGGCCAGCCCCAGGTCGTACACCGGGTTGGTCGTCGGCGGTTGCACGACCACGCTGAGCAGGGCCTCGGCCACGTACTCGGCGCCGCCGTTGGCGACCCCGAGCACCTGCACGAAGGCTTGGCCGGGGCCGTCCCGCCGGTAGCCGAGGAGGCTGTGGGTCGAATCGGCGGGTAGCGCGAGGGAGGCGGGGAAGACGCCGTCCTCGTCGTAGGCGCTCTGCAACACCAGGTAGGCGACGTCGACGCCCGATTCGGCCGCCGAGCGGGCGGTCGCCTGGCCGCGGACGTTCTCCGCGACCCGCAGGCTGCTCGTCGACAGGAACACGGCGCCGACGCCGAGCAGGACGACGGCCACCATCACGAACAGCGCCGAGATCAGCGCGATGCCGCGTTGCTGTGTGAGACGCATGTGGTCTCCCTCCGAGGAGCGTGTCATCAGAAGAACGTGGCCGATTGGGCGTTCGGCAGGTTGACGAGGAAGCGTCCCTCGGTCCCGTCGGTGAGGAGCAGGTCGAGGCTGAGCCCGGCGAGGTCGGCGGGCACGAGACCCGCGGCCGCGACCGGTTCCACCTCGCCCGTGCGGCGGACGAACAGCGCCACCTTGATCGAGGCGACGCCCGAGACGACCGCACTGGCCGCGCCACCGTTCTCGGCGCGCAGGAGGCTGAGTTCGCCGTCTTCGTTCGCGCCGATCGAGAAGGTGGTCTCGACGAGGGCGATCGACGTGGCGGCGTCGTAGAAGCGGTCTTCGAAGTAGCGCACGGTGATCGTGTCGGGGTCCGTGCCAGTACCACGGCCGATCTCGAGCGTGGGATCGCTGAAGGTGTTCGTCTGCACGGACGTGGCTCCGGTGCCGCGGTAGCCCGCGAGGCCGATCTCGTAGTTCAGCAGCTGCGCGATGGTCTCGGCCGTCGTGGCGCGCGTGTTGATGTCGCTCGTCACGCGGCGCCCGTTGCCGGCGGCGCCGATGAGCGCCGACATGACGCCCATCAGCAAGCCGAACAGGGCCATGAACACGAGCAGCTCGATGAGGGTGACGCCGCGACGATCGGGTGTGCCCATCAGCTGGCGGTTCACTTGCACTTGCCGCTCTTGCCGCGCGGAACGCAGGCGACCGGGGGGTCGGGGTCGGGGGCTGGGGGAGGCGTGACGACCGTGCCGCCGCCGCCATCTGCGCCACCGTCGTCGCCACCGTCGTCGCCACCGTCGTCGCCACCGTCGCCGTCGTCGCCGCCGTCGCCGCCGTTACCCGCGTCGCCACCGTCCGCGCCGCCACCGTCCCCGGCGGACGCCGCGCCGATCGAGGCGACCAGCGACGTGAGCGCCACGTTCTGGCCGCGCGTCGCCGTGGTCGTGATGGTCACGCGGTAGGCCACCGTGTCGGCGGCCGCTACGCCGGCGGCGCAACTGGGGGAACCCGCGGCGAACGCACAGGGCGTGATCTCGACTTCGCAGCCGAAACCTTCAGGCACGAAAACGCGGCACTGGGCGGGGTTGGGAAGGCCGCTCCCGGCGCGGTCGATGCCGCGCCGGAAGGCGAGCTCGCTCTCGCCCACGCGGGTCAGGACCTGGATCGATTCGGCCGTGCCGCTGGCGCGCAAGGAGGAGACCTGCATCCCGAGCGCGCCCAAGGCTCCGACGGCGAGGACGACGATGGTGATGAGGATCTCGACGATGCTGATGCCCTGGTCGTGTCTCATCGAACGCTGACCTCCCCGGTCGTGCTCACGCGTACGGCGACCGTGCGCCGCGTATCGGCGATCGTCAGCGTCTGGGCCGACGTCGCCGGCCCGGCGCAGCCGCGCATGAGGGTGCTGGGCAACCAGACGGCGCCGCCGTGTGCGAAGTCGGCGGTCACGGTCATCCGGCCGTACTCGTCGGGCGCCAGGCCGCGGACGAGCACGTCGCCGGCACAGGCGGCGCCCACGGTGGGCGCGCCGGTCGACACGCGCGCCTCCAACCGCCCGGCCTCCCCGTCCCACACGACGGCGACCGGACGGTTGCGCTTCACGGCTTCGAGACGAGCTTGTTGGTAGAGCGCCTGGACGTCGCGCGCGAACACGCTGGCGACCGGTGCGCGGAGCGAGAGCGCCAGTGTCGAGAGGATGCCGAGGATCGCGATCGCGATCAGCATCTCGATGAGGGTGAAGCCGCGCCTGGTCGCACAGGGGTAGGGCGGCGGGCATCGGCGGGGTCGCTGCATGGCGCGACCGTCGCACGGCGAGCCTTACGAGAAGCTTACGAGACCCTTACGGGACGCTGATGGAGGTGTCGCTTCAGACCGCGCGCCGCCGCCACAGCAGGTACACGCCCGCGCCGATCAGCAGCACCGGCAGCAGCCAGGAGCCGAGCAGGCTCGAACGGCCGCCGAAACCGAGGACGAACTCGAAGAAGACGCCGAACGCGGCGAACATCACGAGGCCGCCGGTGGCCGTGCGCCAACCGTCGCGGACCTCCTTCTCGCGGTCCGCGAGGGTGCCGTAGAGCCAGGTGCCGACGCCCACCGACGCGACCACCAGTCCCCAGGCGTAGGCCCAGGTCTCGTAGCGACCGGTGAGTGCCTGCACGAACAGGATGAGGCCCACCATGGTGACGATGCTGCCGGGCACGGCCAAGCCGGCCGATCCCTTGCCGCCCAGGAAGGCCCACGCCAGCAGGCCGATGCCGGGTCCGATGACGAACAGCGGCCACAGGAAGGCCCCCGCGTCCGCGTAGCGGGCGATCAGGAAGAAGGCGCCGAGCACGACCAAGAGGATGCCGGCGTTGCGTTGACGATCCATACCCACCTCCGCCCCGAGCGACGCCGGGGCCTCCCCATCATGCGGTATCGCGGCAGGGACGTGGCCGGGGCGCCGGCTCAGCGCGCGGGCGGGGCGCTCTCGCCGCGGCGCCTGAGCGCGTGCGCCAGGTGCTCGATCGCCGCGCGCGCGTGGGGCAGACCGTTCTCGATGAAGACGTCGCTGGTCCGGCCCCCTTGGCCCGCCGAGCCGATGGCGTAGAGGCCGGGCACGCTGGTCTGCCGGGTGGCCTCGTCGACCTCGACGACCTCGCTGGTCGGGTCGATGCGGGCGCCCGCCTCGCGGAAGAGCCGAGGGTCGGCCCGGTAGCCCGTCAGCAGCAGCACGCGCTGGGCGGGCACGACGACGCGCTCCTCGGGGCCGTCGGGGAGGGTACGCACGACGTGGACGCGGCCCGGCTCGATGCGCTCGACGCGCGCGTGCAGCAAGCGCCCGGATCGAGCCCTCCTTCACCCGGTTCTCCAGGTTCGGACGGATCCAGTACTTGAGGCTGCGCTTGAAGTCCGGACCCCGGTGGACCATCGTGACGCGCGCACCGTGCCGGAAGAGGTCGAGGGCCGCGTCCGCCGCGCCGCTGCCGCCGCCGACGATCACGACGTCGCGGCCGTAGTCGAGGTGACCTTCGCGGTAGCGGTAGGAGACGTGCGGCAGGTCGACGCCGGGGACGTCGAGCGGCTTGGGATCGTCGAAGTAGCCGGTCGCCATCACCACGGCAGGGACCCGCAGCACCGTGGCATCGTCGCCCTCGGGAACGACGGTCAGCTCGAACCCGTCGGCGACGCGTGCGATCTCGCGCACGCGGGTGTACGTGCGCACCTCCAGGCCCTCGTTGGCCACCACCTTGCGGTAGTAGTCGAGCGCCTCCTTGCGGGTCGGCTTGTCGGTGGCGGTCACGAAGGGGTGCCCGCCCACCTCCAGCCGTTCGCTGGTGGTGAAGAAGGTCATCGAGATCGGGTAGCCGACGATCGCGTTGACGATGGCGCCCTGGTCGAGCAGCAGCGCACGCAGCCCGGCGCGCTGCGCCTGGATCGCGGCCTCGATGCCGATCGGTCCGGCGCCGACGATGGCGAGGTCGAAGGGCTGCTGGTGGTCGGTGGGCACGGTGGCCATCGGCCCGAGGGTAACGCGGCGGGTGGTGGCCGTCGTTCGGCCTGGGCACATGCCGAGGACATCACGATCTCCGACCGTGGGGTCGGCGCCGGCGCCTTGCGTGGGGTGCACCATGCGGACCATGACCTCGCGCGACGCGCTCGCGCCCGCAGCCTTGACAGGGGTAAGGAACTTCCTTACCGTGGTGACGAGGGGGTCGAGCGTGATCACCAGTCGACTGTCGAGCAAAGCCCAGACCACGGTCCCGAAACCCGTTCGCGTCGCCCTCGGGTTGGCCGAGGGCGACACCCTGGTGTACGAGATCGTCGAGGACGGTGTCCTCTTGAAACGCGCCGCGCCACCCGCGACCGACGACCCCTTCGCCGTGTTCGACGAATGGGGCGGCGAGGAGGACCGCGAAGCGTATGCCGACCTCTGAGCCCAGCGTGCTGGAGCCCGGCATCGTGGTGCGGGTCCCGTTCCCCTACGGCGACCGACCGGTGCGACAGCATCGGCCGGCCCTGGTCGTGGCCGCGGCGGAGGCCATCGGCGGCGCGCGTCTGCTCTGGGTCGTGATGATCACCAGCGCCCGCAACCGGCCGTGGCCCGACGACGTGGCGATCGATGCCGAAGACCTGCGCGCCGGTCTTCCGTCACCGTCCGTCGTGCGCTGTCGCAAGATCGCCACGATCGACGCCGCGCGCGCCGAGCCCGTCGGTCGCGTCGACGCCGAGACCCTCGAGCGCGTGCGGTCGGCGGTCCGGGGGATGCTCGAAACGTGAAGGCCCGTGATGGGTCGGCTGCCGGCGACCCTACGCATGCCCGTCGTCCCGACGGCATCCGCGGTTCAGTCCGAGCGACTCGGGCAGTGGGACCGGACGCCGCATTCGGCACACCGCGGCTTGCGCGCGACGCAGACGCGCCGTCCGTGCAGGATGAGTCCGTGGTGCACGAAGGTCCAGTCCGCGGGGTCGAACAGCCTCTTCAGGTCCGCCTCGACCTTGTCGGGGTCCGCGTGCTTGCTGAACGCCAGCCGGCGCGCCAGGCGGCCCACGTGGGTGTCCACGGCGATCGCCGGGATGCCGAAGGCGCTGGCCATCACCACGTTGGCCGTCTTGCGACCCACGCCCGGTAGCGTGACGAGTTCTTCGAGCGTACGCGGGACCTCGCCGTCGAACGCCTCGACCAGGCGACGCGCCGCCGCCACCGCGTTCTTGGCCTTGGTGCGGTACAGCCCGATCCTCTGGATGAAGGGTTCGACCTCTTCGGGTGTGGCGGCCGCGAGCGCCTCTGGCGTCGGGTAGCGCTCGAACAGCGCCGGCGTGGCGGCGTTGACGCTCACGTCGGTCGCCTGGGCGGAGAGCAGCGTGGCGATCACCAGCTGGAACGGCGTGACGAAGTCGAGCTCGGTCTTGGCGTCGGGGTAGAGGGCGCGCAACCCCTCGAGGACGGCAGCGGCGCGGACACGCTTGGCACGGAGGGACTCGCGGGGCATGGTGGAGCGTACCCGGCGAGCCTGGTTCGTGGGCGAAGAGGCGGCCCCTAGAAGAGCGTCGAACCGTCCTGACCGCGCAGCGTCGCTTCGGCTTCGGCGCGCAGCATCGGTCCGCCGATGAGGGCGCCCTGCAGTCGTTCGCAGCCCAGCTCGAGCATCAGCTCGCGTTGTGCGGCCGTATCGATACCCGTGGCGGTCACCTCGAGGCCGAGGCCGTGCGCCAGGTGGATCATCGACGCCAGGCCGCGTCGGAGGCGCGCGTCCTCGTCGGCGCGCGGCGCCAGCGTGGGGTGGAGCTTCACACCGTCCAGCGGCAGGTCGAGCACGGGGCCCAAGGCGTCGACGCCGAACCCGTCGAGCGTCACGCGCACGCCCATCGCTCGGAGGCTTTCGAGGATCGGCCGCAGCGCGTCGGGCGCGTCGAGCGGCGCGCGTAGCTGCAGCTCGAGCTGTTGCGGCACCAGCCGGTGCTGGGCGACGGTCGCTTCGAGCAGCGCCGAGAAACTGGTCTGGGCCAGCCGCATGGGGCTCACGTCGAAGGCGATCCGCACCGGCAGGCCGTTGCGCTGCGACGCGTGGCGAGCGAACGTGGCCCCGGCCTCGAGGCCCCAGGCGAGGATCGGGCCCAGCGAGCCACGCTCCTCGGCGATCGGCAAGAACTGGCGCGCGGAGACCTCGCCCAGGTCGGGGTGCGACCACACCAGCTGCGCTTCGAAGGTGGAGGTGGCGCCGATGCGCTGGTCCCATTGCGGGAGGTACCGCAAGGCGATCTCGCCGCGGACCAGCGCACCCTCGAGGTGCTCGGCGAGGTTGCCCCGGCCTTGGACGCGCTCACCCATCTCGTGCGTGAAGCGGCGCACGTCGTTCTTGCCACCGGTCTTGGCGCCGTACATGGCGGCGTCGGCGGCGCGCAACAAGGTCGCCGCGTCGTCGCCGTCCTGGGGGAACAGACTCACCCCGATCGAAGCGCTGATCGTCACCGTCCGTCCCGCCACCTCGACCGGTTGCGCCAGGATCTCGAGCAACACGTGTGCCACCCGCTCCGCGTCTTCCGGTCCGCTGATCTCGGGGAGCAAGGCGGCGAACTCGTCGCCATGCAGGCGTGCGAGCGTGTCGGTCTCGCGCAACGCCGCCCGCGCGCGCCGCGCGGCCTGCTCGAGCACCAGGTCGCCGACGTGGTGTCCCAGGGTGTCGTTGACCAGTTTGAAGCCGTCGAGGTCGACGAACAGGATCGCCAGCAGCCGGTCGTGGCGTGCAGCGGCCGCGATCGCTTGCTGCAGCCGGTCCTCGAACAGTCGCCGGTTGGGAAGACCGGTGAGGTTGTCGTGATGCGCGTGGTGGTGGAGCCGCGCCTCGCTCTCGAGCAATGCCAGCTCGGCGTGCTTGCGCTCACTGATGTCGTTGAACAGCACCGCCACCCGGCGCTCGTCGGGGTCCCCCACACGGAACGCGTAGACGTCGAACCAGCGATGCATCGACTCGGCATGGTCCGCGTACCGAACGGGCCGACCCGTGAGCGCAACCGCACCGTAGAGGTCGAACCAGAACGGCTCGATGTCGGGCACCAGTTCGGTGACTGTCTTGCCCAGTGCGTCCTCGAGACCCGTGTGCTTCTCGAACGCAGGGTTGATCTCGACGTAGCGGTAGTCGATGGGCCGGTCGTCCTCGTCGAACATCACCTCGAGGATGCAGAAGCCCTCGTCGATCGACTCGAACAGCGTTCGGTAGCGCCCTTCGGACTCGGTGATCAACTGCCGCGCGCGCACCTGCTCTGAGATGTCGGAGAAGTAGCAGACGACCCCGGCACGTCCGTCGGGGAGTGGGATGCGATCGATGCGCCAGTCGTAGTACTCGATCGCTTCCCGGTCGGCACGGACCTCGGCCCATTCGGGTTCGTGGAACGGTTCGCCCGTGGCCAAGGTGTGCCGGAACATCCGCACGACCTCCTGGGCTTGCGCGGGCGGCCACAAGATCTCCATCACGTCGGCGAAATCGCGACCCACGATCTCGGGGATGTTGCCGAACACACCTGCGGCCACGCGGTTGACCTGGGCGAGGCGGAAGTCGGCGTCCACCAGGAACATCCCTCCCGGGGAGCGTTCGAGGAGCGTGTGGAACTGCTCGCCCAACCGGTGGACCTCTTCCTCGACGCGCACGCGCGTGGTGATGTCGGTGAAGTGGATGGCCACGAGACGCAGTTCCGGGTCGCCGTACCGGAACGCGTGCACGTCGAACCACTTGCCCATGGCGGGCGACTCGTCGACGAAGCGGGCCGGCTCGCCTGTGACCGCCACGTGCCCGTAGGTCTCGAACCATCCAGCCTCGAGGTCGGGGACCAAGTCCCACGCGGTCTTGCCGCGGGTGGGAACGAAGCCGGCGTGGCGCTCGAACGCGGCGTTGACCTCCAAGAAGCGGTAGTTCACGGGCCGCCCGCGGTCGTCGAACATCATCTCGATGAGGCAGAGCGCGTCTTCGACCGTGTCGAAGACGGCTCGGTAGAAGGCCTCGTCCACGGCCGACGCCCGGCTCGAGCTCGGTGCGACAGAGGGGTCGCCCGCTGGCGGTGAACTCGGCGCTCGGTCGTCCATGACGTGACCGTCCTCCCTGGGTTGGTCGTCAAGGTACCCCGTGGTAGGGCGGGTC
>CAWIUY010000038.1:0-5239 GCA_963839375.1 uncultured Trueperaceae bacterium
GTCCACGGCACGTGGCCTTCGCGGCCTCAGGACCCGGGTTCCGACATCTTCGGGTCCAGGGCGTCGCGAAGGCCGTCGCCCAGCAGGTTGAACCCGAGCACGGTGATCGCGATCGCGACGCCGGGGATCGTCGCGATGTGGGGCGCCGTCGTGATGTAGTCGCGGCCGTTGGCGATCATGCCGCCCCACGAGGGTGCCGGCGGTTGTACGCCCAGGCCCAGGAACGACAGGGCGGATTCCATCAGCACGGCGTACGCGAGGTTGAGCGCGCCGTACACCACCAGCGTCGCGATCGTGTTCGGGAGCAGGTGGCCGAACAGCACGCGAGCGTCGCGGGCACCCAGCGACCGCGCGGCTTGGACGAAATCCCGGTCGCGCATGCTGGCCACCGCGCCCCTGGCGACGCGGGCGAAGGCGGGCGTCGACCAGATGCCGATCGCCAGGATCGTGTTCGTGACCCCGGGCCCGAGCACGCTCACGATGAGGATGGCGAGCAGCAGGTACGGGAACGACAGCAGCATGTCCATGACGCGCATGATGACCGTGTCGACCCACCCGCCGCGGAACCCGGCGATCATGCCGAGGATCGAACCGACGACGAGGCCGAACCCGACCGACAGCAGGCTGATCAGCAGCGAGACGCGTGCGCCGTGGATGAGTCGCGACAGGATGTCGCGCCCGAACTCGTCGCCACCGAGGAGGAAGTCGGCGCCAGGCGGCGCTCGACGCGCACGCAGGTTCTGATCGAACGGGTCCACGGGCGCCAGCTGCGGTGCGAACGCGGCGATGAGGACCAACGCCACGACGATCACCAGTCCGGCGACCGCCAGCTTGTTGCGCAGGAACCGCCGCACCACCCGGCTCTCGAAGAAGGCCGTTCCCCACCTCGCCCGCGTGCTCACGAGTAGGAGATCCTGGGGTCGATGAGACCGTAGGACAGGTCGACGAGGAGGTTGACGAGGATGTAGGCCGCGGCCAGGACCACCACCACGCCCTGCACCAGCACGTAGTCGCGGTTGAAGATCGCGAACACGGTGAGGCGGCCCACGCCGGGCCAGGAGAACACCGTCTCGGTGAGGACCGCACCCCCCACCATCTGACCGATGATGATGCCGAGCGCGGTGACCACCGGGATCAACGCGTTCCGCAGAGCGTGCTTGAACAAGACCGTGCCGCGCGCGACCCCCTTCGAGCGCGCGGTGCGCACGTAGTCCTCGTTGAGCACCTCGAGCACGCTCGAACGGGTGAGGCGCGCCAGGATGGCGATCGACGGCAGCGCCAGGGTGACGGCCGGCAGCACGAGATGTCGGATCGTGCCGGTGCCCCCCACCGGGAACCAACGCAGTTCGACGCTGAAGAACACGATGAACACGAGGCCGGTCCAGAACACCGGCATGGAGAGACCGACGAGCGAGACGACCCGGATGAGGTTGTCGACGGCCGAGTTGGCGCGTGCCGCCGAAAGTACGCCGAGCGTGACGCCCAGGACGACCGTCAACAGGAGCGCCGCGCCGCCGAGCCGCAACGTCATGGGCAGCGCCTCGGCCAGGATGTCGGTGACAGGGCGCCGGTCGCGCACGGAGCGCCCCATGTCGCCCTGCACCAGGTCGCCGAGGTAGTTGACGTAGCGAACGGGCAGGGGCTGGTCGAGACCGAGATCGTGGCGCATCGCGGCCACCATCTCCTCGGTGGCCAGGTCACCGAGCATCAACCGGACGGGGTCGCCGGGGATGAAGCTCAGGCTGACCATCACGATGAAGACCACGCCCAGCAGGATGGGGATCGCTTGGAGGACGCGCCGAACCGTATACGCGAGCATCAGAGATGGAGTGCGGGGCGGCTACACGCCGCCCCGCAGGGTCGATCCTACTCGCCGTCGATCGAGACCGGGTAGAGGTCGAGGATGTACTGCACCGGGTGGGTGACGAAGCCTTGCACGGCCGCGCGGTGCACGGCGAGCTCGTTGGTGTTGTAGATCGGGATCGAGGGCAGGTCCACGGCCAGCTTCTCCTGGACCTGGGCGTAGAGCCGGGCGCGCTCCTCTTGATCGACGCTCCCGCGGGCTTCGGCGAGCCACGCGTCGACCTCGGGGTCGTCGTACCGGTACTTGTTCCAGCTCGCCGGCGGGAACTGGTCGGAGCGGAAGTTGGAGTACAGCGTGTAATCGGCGTCGGTGGTCGTGGTCAGCCAGGCGAACGTGATCATGTGGTACTTCAGCGGGTCTTCCTGCGAGAGCGGGAAGGTGGTCGCCCAATCGAACACGTCGAGCTGCACGTCGATGCCCACCTGGCGCAAGAACTCCTGCACCGCTTCGGCGACCTCGAGGTCGCGCAGGTAGCGGCCGTTGGCGGGGAGCACCTCGAGGACCAGCGGTTCGCCGTCCTTCTCACGGATGCCGTCGCCGTTACCGTCGACCCAACCCGCCTCTTCGAGCAGCGCACCGGCGCGTTCCGGATCGTACGGGTAGAGCTCGTCGAGGTTCATGTCGACGTAGCCGAACACGCCGGGCGAGATCACGCTCGTGGCCGCCGTGGCGCCGCCCTCGAGGATCGCTTCGACGATCAGGGGGACGTCGATGGCGTGCTGGATGGCGCGGCGCACGCGCACGTCGTCCATCGGGGCCTTCTGCAGGTTCATGCCCAGGTAGTACACCTGCACCGAGTCGGCCACCGCGACGGTGAAGTCGGGATCCGCCTCGAACGACGCGATGTCGGAGGGCGGCGGGTTGAGCACGAGATCGACTTCGCCGGTCCGCAGCGACAGCATGCGTGCGCCCGCTTCGGGGATCACGCGGAACACGACGCGGTCGAGTTCCGGCCGGCCGCGCCAGTAGTCTTCGTTCGCCTCGAGCGTGATGTGGTCGTTGGTCACCCATTCGACGAACTTGAACGGGCCCGTGCCGACGGGGTTGCGCGCGTAGTCCTCGCCGTAGCGCTCGACGGCCGTGGGGCTCACGACGCCGGTGTAGATCATGCTGGCCGTGAGGAGCAGCGGGCCGTAGGGCACGCTGGAGACGATGTCGACCGTGTACTCGTCGACCACTTCCACCGCGGCGATCGGTCCGGCGAGACCGCGCCACAGGCCGGGCGGGTCGGCGAACAGCGCGCGGTCCCACGTGAACTTGACCGCGTCGGCGTTGAACGGCGTGCCGTCGTGGAAGGTGACGCCTTCGCGCAGTTCGAGGCGCAGGCGCGTCTCGTCCACGAACTCCCACGAGGTCGCGAGCCGCGGCGCCAGCGTGCCGTCGGCCTGCAGCGCGATCATCGGTTCGATGATGTTGCCGTAGACCCAGGCGCCGGGGGCGGTCGTCTCGCGCTGGGCATCGAGCGAGATCGCATCGCTGGGACGGGCGATGACGAGCTCGGTGTCCTGGGCCAGAACGGCACCCCAGACCAGCGCGAAGGCCAACAGTGTGAGGATCTTTCGCATGGTGTGGTCTCCCTCCTTCGAGGTCGTGCAGGCGTACGGGGACCCGCCGTCAGGTCCGGGCGCTCGTCGAACGGTTCGTGGTACCTCCGGTTCAGGCGGGGAACTCGAGATGGGCGGCGGACGATCGCGCGGAGGCATCGACGGGATGGCGGAGCATAGCCCCCGACGCCGGAAGCGTCAACGCGAGCCGGCGTTCCGCGCGCGCGGGCGGCCTCGCGCACGGGCGCCCCGCCCGAGGGCGACGGCACGTAGGCTAGGCTGCGAACCTCGTCGACGCTCGCCGTCGATCCCGTCCCCAACGTGAGGAGAGCCACCGTGACCTTCGACTTCCACATGCACGTCAGCGTCGGCCAAGACGTCCGCGTGCTGCTCGACGCCATGGACGCCGCGGGCGTCGAGATGGGCGCCGTCTGCACCGTCGTGCGACCGGGCGATGACGCCGACGCGGCCAACGCCAACGTCGTCCGCACCGTCGCCGCCCACCCCGATCGCTTGGTGGGCCTCGCCTGCGTCGTCCCCTACGACCCCGACGCGCCCGAGCGTCTCCGTTCCTGGATCCGCGACGAGGGCTTGCGGGGTCTCAAGATCCATCCCTCGATGCAGGCCTTCTTCCCGTCTTCCGAACGGGTCCGCCCGACGATCCTGGCCGCCGCCGAGCTCGGCGTCCCCATCTTGGTGCACACCGGTACCGTGCCCATCCCCGACACACGCTCACGTTTCGACGACCCGCTCGAGATCGACGACCTGGCGCTCGAGGTGCCGGAGGCGAAGATCGTCATGGCCCATGGCGACCCGCTGGGCGACGCGCCCGGGATCGCCGCCAAGCACCCCAACGTCTACATGGACACGACCACCACCTTCGCGCGGATGTGTCGACTGATCCCGGGCATCGGCGAGGACACGTTGAGGTGGATGGCGATGGTCAGCGGGGTCGAGGGCAGCGGGAAGGTGATCTACGGGTCGGACGCGCACCCGGGCAAACCCGAGCGGATCGCCTACAACGTGGAGCCCCTGCGGGCCCTCGAGATCGACCCGGCGGCCAAGGCCCGCATCCTCGGCGGCAACGCGCGCGCACTGCTCGGGTTGTGACGACCGGCGCCCCCACCTTCGCCCTCGTGACCGGCGCCGGCCGCGGGATCGGTCGAGCGACCGCCCTGCGTCTGGCCCGTCAGGGCGCCGATCTGGCGTTGTGCGCGCTCGAGGTCGACGAGGCCGAGGCGGTGGCGGCGGAGGTCCGCGCCTTGGGGCGCCAAGCCCACGCCCGCGGGCTCGACGTCGCCGACACCACGGCCATCGACGCCTACGTGGACGAGGTGACGACGTCGCTCGGACCCATCTCGATCCTCGTCAACAACGCCGGCACGATCGAGCTGCCCGACGACCTCGGTCACGCCGCCGAGGCGGCTTGGGACCACGTCCTCGACGTCAACGCTCGGGCGCCCTTCACCTTCTGCCGCCGCTTGGTGCCGGGGATGGTCGAGCGCGGCTTCGGGCGCGTCGTCAACGTGGCGTCGACGGCGGGGCTGCGCGGGCTGCCGCACCGCCTGACCTACTGCGCGTCCAAACATGCCCTCGTCGGCTTCACGCGAGCGCTGGCCGAAGAACTCCGCGCCACCGGCGTGACGGTGAACGCGGTCTGCCCCGGGGCGGTTCGTACGCGGCTCACCGAAGGCTCGCGTCCGGACGCCGATCGGAGGGGATGGCTCCAGCCGGACGACGTCGCTCGCACGATCGCGTTCCTCGCGGGTCCGGACGGCGGTCACCAGCACGGCAGCGTCGTGGAGCTGGCCGACCGGTCGTGAGGCGCCTC
>CAWIUY010000039.1:0-7647 GCA_963839375.1 uncultured Trueperaceae bacterium
CGACGACCCGGATCCACGCGACGCCCGTCGCACGTAGACGACCGGGAAGGTCCCTCGCGACCCGATCGGGGTGCGCTGGCTCGAGGCTCCGTCTTGACGCCCACGAGGCCCCGCGGTAGCGTGCCCCGCATGACCCCGACCCCTCGGCGCCAGGACGACAATCTCGACGCGAGGGCACTCGGGGCGTAGTCGTCGACCTGGCACCACGCGACCCCCCGAGGCCCCCCTCGGGGGGTCGTTCGTTGGGGGCGCACGCCGGTCGCGATCCGGAGGCGCGATGACCATCACCCCGTCCGAACCCCCACGAGGCCTCGACCTCGACGCCGGCCGCACCCTGGTGGCCGACCTCGCCGCCGCCCTCGGCCAGGACGTCACGCTGAGGGGCTGGGTGCATCACCGACGCGACCTCGGCGGCATCGCCTTCCTCCACCTGCGCGACCGTACGGGCGTCGTCCAGTGCGTGCTCGAGGGCCTCGAGCCGCCGCTCCACGAATCGAGCGTGCAGGTGAAGGGCAGCGTGGTCGCGAACGCCAAGGCACCGGGCGGCCTCGAGGTCCAGGTGCGTGAGCTGCAGGTGATCACGCGGGCCACGACGCCGCCCCCGGTCGAGCTGGCCAAGCTCGACCAGCACACGAACCCCGACACGTTGCTCGAGTACCGGCACGTGACGATCCGCTCGCCGCGCGACCGTGCGGTGCTGAAGGTCCAGGCCGAGTTGCTGCGCGCCTTCCGCGGTTTCCTCGACGCCTCGGGGTTCACCGAGATCAGCACGCCGAAGCTCGTCGCCGCCGGCGCCGAGGGGGGTGCGGACCAGTTCGAGGTCGACTACTACGGCCAGCGTGCCTACCTCACCCAGTCGCCGCAGCTCTACAAGCAGATCATGGTCGGGGTGTTCGAGCGTGTGTACGAGGTCGCCCCCGTCTACCGCGCCGAACCGTCGCACACGGTCCGTCATCTGGCCGAGTACCTGTCGCTGGACGTCGAGATGGGGTTCATCGAAGACGACGCCGACGTCATGGACCTCGAGGAGGCGTTGCTCAAGTCGATGCTGGCCGACGTCGGCGAACGATGTGGGCGCGAGCTCACCGACCTCGGCGCAGAGCTGCCGCCGCTCGACGTCGCCTTCCCGCGCATCCCACTGCTCGATGCGCGCGAGCTGGTGCGCGAACGCTACGGGCACGCCAGCGGCGGCAAGGACCTCGACCCCGAGGCCGAGCGCCTGATCGGTCGCTGGGCGCGCGAGGAGCACGGTTCGGACTTCGTGTTCGTGACCGACTACCCCGAGGCGGCGCGCCCCTTCTACGCCTACCCGACCGGCGACGGGCTCACCCGCGGGCTCGACCTCATCTTCCGCGGCACCGAGATCACGTCCGGTGGCCAGCGCGCCCACGAACACGACGTGTTGGTGGCCGCGATCGAACGCAAGGGGCTCGAACCGGCCGCGTTCGACGCCTACCTGCAGGTGTTCAAACACGGCATGCCGCCGCACGGCGGCTTCGCGATCGGCGCGGAACGGCTCACGGCGCTGCTGTTGGGCGTGCCCAACATCCGCTTCGCTCGGGCGTTCCCCCGCGACGGGCAGCGGCTGCAGCCGTGACAGCTTGCGCCGCGCCGCTACGAGACGGAGCTACTCGGCTCCACCTCGGGAGGACGCACCGCCCGCAGCTCGAGCTCCGCCCCCCGCCAGGGCGGAGGCAGCGTGCTCCAATCGATCTGCGTGACGAGGGGCGCGCATACGGCCGCCGCGAGCTGGTACGCAAGCCGCACGAGTCGCTCGAGTTGACTCGGATGCCACAAGGAGAAGACCGTCATATTCCCGACCGACCCGACGGTGAACGTCGGCGCCAGCGCTGCCGTCAGCAAGACCGCGCCGAATGCGAACCCCGCACAGATGCCGCAGCCGAGGCCCTTGAGGACTGGATCGCCGTCCCCGGCGAAAGAGTAGCAGCCTAGGAAGGTCGCGCCGGCGGTTCCGAGCGCCAAGAGAACCGTGTACTCCGTGATCGCGCCGCCCTCGCCCGACGACAGCACGCCCAGCGTCTCACCGGAGACTGGATCGACCCGCCACCACGCCGTTCGGCCTGCGGTCGCACTGTCGGGCGCGAGGACGACCAGGTAGCCGCGCTCCAGGTCCCGACGCAGGTTCGTCCGCGCTTCGGCGCCCAGCGGCATCGACGCGACGTCCTCCAGGTCGGTCGAGTCGAGGACCACCATGGATCGTCCGTCACGGCGCGCTCCCGCGAGGAGCGCGGCCGCGGAAGCCACGTCGTCGCGCGGGACTTCGAGGTAGGACGCCTCAAGGACCGTCTCGAACACGCCTGCGAACAGCGTTCCGGCCGGGGTCGACACGACGCCCCCGTCCGGCCCCCATGCGAGGCTGCGCCGGGGGCTCGTGACGATGTCGGTCGTCGCCTCGATCCTGCCGGGTTCGAGCGTGACTTGACGGTAGACGGCGATCGCCGGCCCGTGCCGGTAGCTCCGCTCCATCCCCTGTTCGGCACCGCGATCGCCGGCCTCGAAAAGCTTGAGGAGACCCAGGTAGGCGGGGGCCTCCGACGTAAGCGGACCTTCCGGTCGGCCGTCTGACGCTTCCGGATCGAGGGAGGCGCGGGCACCTCTCTCGAGCAACGGGTGGACGCTCTCGTAGCCTTCGACCATCATAGCGGCGTGGTAGACGGGCGAGATCCGGCCCGCTGCGACCGTGAAGGTGTACTCGGCGGCGATGCGGGCCGCGAGATCACCCTCGTTTTCGTCGCCCACGACGATGCGACCGGCCGCACGGTCCGCCGGGTCGACGCGATCGAATACCGCCCGGCGGTGCTCGACCTCCACGCCGTCCGGGGAGATCACCGTAAAGACGAACCATTGGGCAGTTGCAACGACGAGCCCGTCCCCATCGCCGCCTGCGGCTTCCGTGAGCCCGGCCGCCGCTTGGCCAAACGCTCCTCCCACCGTTCGCACGACGCCCGCGGCGGGATCGTTAGCGACGATCGGGTCCACGGTGAAGCCGGCGACGTCGAAGGCCAACCCACCCGGGGCGAGGGCACCGTCGAGGAGCGGGTAATAGAAGTCCGTGGCGGCGAGGGCCCCCGTCGCCGAGCTCGTGTCGGTGAGCGCCAGGAGTCCATCCGGGAAGTTCCTGAAGGTCACGGGCCGACCGTGAAGGTTCGCAGCAGGTCGTTCCCAGGGGGCGATGACGTCCACGATCTCGATCTGGTCGCCACGCTTGACCTCGAGCTGCACCTCGAAGCGCACCCGATGTTGCAGATCCGCCGGCACGGCGTCCGTCAGGGTCCGGTCAGACGTCAACTCGTCGAGCCCGAGCGTGGCGACCTCGACGTCGGTGAAGGCGGTGTGTAGGGCCGACCAGCCGGCGTCGGGTCCGATACGGACCTCGACCCAGAAGTACTCCTGCGCTTCGGAGACGAGACCCTCCGCTGGCGCCGCCTCATCGAGCGCCGTCGGGCCGAGATCCGACGCGCGCAGCACGTCGAGGAGGTGGCGGGCCTCCTCGTCCGCGGAGCGGAACTCCGGCGTCGCCCCGATCTGGGCTTCGCTTGTCAAGTACGTGTCGATCTCGCTCATGTCCGCGTCGTCGAGACCTCCTAGCTCCCGCAGGAGGGTCAAGACGCCGGGGAGATTCGACGGTGCGCCCGTGTCCCACGATGCCGCCTCGATCGGCGTCGCGCTCCGCCCAAGTAGTGTGGCGGCTGCGTCCAGCGACAGTCGTCCGCGCTGGATCCGAGCTTCGTATCCGGCAGAGTTGAGGACGCTGGCGAGGAGCACCGCCTGGTCGAGGCTGTTACCGGCGCGCCCCATGAGCGTGCCGTCGGCGCCCCGCAGCAGACCTTGGTACTGCTCGTAGGCGATGTGTTCACGAACCCAAGTTGCGATCGTCTCGGGATCCTCGAAGGCCAACTCGAGCGCCAAAGCATCGACGTCGAACTGGGACCTGTCGATGTCGTCACTGAGGGACGCGAGCACTGAGCGCAGCAGATCGAGTCTTGTGAGAGCGTCATCGAGGGTGGCCGGTTGCGCCAGGGCGACGAACGCCGCAGGCACGGCGGGTGACGACATCGCCAACCCGAGGCAGAGGGCGAGAACGAGCACGCGCCGTACCGTTCGCCGTAGCCAGGTTGACGGCGGGACGCGACGACCCGGCGTTCGGTCAACCGGAATCTGGGGCGGGCAATGCTCAAGGTAGTGACTCACGCACGTACCTCCTCGTCCAACAAATCGTTCGCAGAGTCGGGCGACCGGCGACGGCCGTGGCAAAACCGCTTGATCCTCATTCCCGCAACGCCACCGTCAACCCGACCTCCCGCTCGATCACCTCGACCCTCTCCACCATCCGCCCCGGCGTCGACAGCACCTGCACCCGGTACACCCCGGACGGCACGGCGACGGCTATGCCGTTGACCCGACCACGCGCCACCTCGACGTCCTCGGGATCGTAAACCACGAACTCAGGCTGCAACACTTGGTCGAGCGCCGCGCCCAGCTCCGCACCGGTCTCGGCGTCGAAGTACATCCCGCCACCCAACTCGGCCCAACGTGCGAACTGTTCCTTGACCGCCGGGTCGTCCAGGGCGAAGCCGATGATGTGGACCGTCGCGATGCCGCGCTCCCGCAACGACCGGATCGCGGCCTCGGGATCGCCTCCGCACGATTCCTCACCGTCGGTGACGAGGACCACCATACGTTGTCCCTCGACGTCGGCGAGGTCCTCGCCTGCAGCGCGGATGGCGTCGGCCAGCGGTGTCTGGGACAGCAGCTTGGGCTCGATCCCTGTCACGGCTACGCTGAACCTCTCGGGCTCGAACGGTTCGAGGCCGAGCTCGAGAGCCATGTGACAGGTGGCCGGTTCGAGGTGCCCGTACGCCCTCAGGGCGACCGGGACTCCGGTCGGGAACGCGGTTTCGACGAGCGCCTCCAGGGCCGCACGCGCCGCTTGCCAACGCGACTCGCCCGTCGGCAACGGTTGTCCCATGGATCCGGAGGCGTCGAGGATGACCTCGATCGCGTTGGAGCTCGCGACCAGGTCGGGCCGGGCGTCGACGCGGATCGCGCCGGGGGCAAGGGGTACGGCCACGGCGTCGATCTCGAGCGCGCCGAAGACCGGGCTGCGACCGTCTGCTCCGCGCCGCAACGAGACCTCGACGAACAGGTACGGACCCTCCAGGTCGAGGCCGTCACCGCTGCCCACGCTCGTCAGGCCACCGGCGGCGGCCAGGCCGTCGCTGCTCGAAACCCGCACGTCCACGGCGCCCCCATCCGGCACGTCGGCCGCGAAGCGGATCGCGCGCCACTCTGTGCTGAACGAAGGTCCACGCACGCGCAGTGTGTAGGTCCCCGAGTCGGGCGGCCCGAAGACGAGCTGTCCCGTCATGTCGGAGTACACGTACGGGGCGGCCCGGTCGTAGTACGGCAGCTCGCCGGCACCCGGCCGGAAGGCCCGATCAAGATCGACGGTGAGGTCGATCGTGTTCGTCTCGGGATCGATGCGCTGGGCTACGTGGGAGATCAACCAGGGGTGGCCGCGAGCGTCGATCGAAACACCCGTCGGTCCGCCCGCGAGTGCGATCCGCGCGACAATGGTGCCGTCTGGAGCGAAGCGGGTCACGGCGCTGCCGGACGTGTGGGCCACCCAGACGTGGTTGTCGAACGAGACCGCGACACCCCGCGAACTCCCGACGCCTTCACCTGCGTCGAAGCACACCTCGAGCTCACCGCCTTGGCTGAAGCGACAGACGCGCGAGCCGAAGTCACTGATCCAGGGGCGGTCGTCGTAGTCGAGACCGATGCCATAGGTGTCGCCGGGAAGGCAGGCGTCGCGTGAGAGCGGCTCGCTTGGGTCCCAGCGCAAGAGCGGCCGCGCGGACCAAAGCACACCCGACCGGTCCACCAGGCCACCGTACCCGCCGCACGGCGCCACTTCGGTCCGGAGGATCGCACCCGTGGCGCCGTCGAGGAGGTCCAGGTGACGGTTCGAGGTGCCGCTCACCCATACGTGACCGTCGAGGTCGACCGAGAGGTGACGGACGCCTGCGGAGTTGACGCGAACGAACTGCAGCACGCACTCGTCTCGTGCCGTGGCCGTCCCGCCCATGCGGTCGGCGTCGTCGGCGTTGTCCCAGCCCCGCACGTCACCGAGCCCACTGGACGTGTCGATGACGCCGTTGCCATTCTCGTCGACGCATTGACCGTTCTCGAGCAATCCGACCTTGACCACGGAACCCATACCATCCACTGTGTCGCCGCGGTTGCCGACCCAGACGTTCCCGTTCCGGTCGACCACGGTTCTCGAGGGATCCTGCGATGGGCGCTCCGGGTCATACACGGGCGCCGTCCAGTACTCGCCGACGACCTCGCCGGTATCCGTGTCGATCTTGACGACGGTCCCTCGTAGGCTGGCGGCCACCCAGATGAAGCGGAACGCGGCCGCCTCGGGATCCAGCGCGACTTCATCGCCGTCGAGGACCGTGTTGAGGTGTGCTCCGCAGCCGAGGCGGGCCGCGGTGCGGTAGGTGATGGTCGCGGTCTCGAGGCTGTCTTCGGGCGCGACCGGGGTCGCGCACGTGTCGACCGCCGTCTCGACCGCGGGCGAGGGATCGGGTCCGACCGGTGGCTGCTCCCGCACCTCCGTCACCACGATGGGATCGGACGCATCGTCGTCGGTACGCGCCATGAGCGCCGGAGGTGGCTCGACGACGGCCCCCAAGTCGAGCAGGCGCAACGCGTACTCGGTGTCGCGACCCTCGATACGAACGAGGTACGTACCCGCAGGCAGGGATCGGTCGTCGATGCGCGCGCGCCCGGCCGCGGCCGATACGGTCTCGATGGGCTCGCCGTCCCGCGTCGTGACCGATACCCTCTCGAGGCCCTCGCCTGGTCCGAAGACCTGGAAGCGATACCGAGCGCCGCCCATCGGCACTACGAAGCTGAACGTGTCGACGTCCGCTGGCGACAGGAACCCCCGCATCGTCAGGGTCTCGCCAAGGGGCTGCGCACTCGACGGTGCGTCGTTCGGCTCGCGCTCGGCGCCCGGTTGCGGCGAGCCGATGACCCTGAACGACAGCCGGTAAGGCCCCGCTTCACCAGAGATCGAGAGCCCGTAGGTGCCCTCGTCGATCCTCAGACTTCGGAGCGCTCCGCCGGCGCCGCGCCGCTGCTGGAGCACGTTGCCGTCGCCATCGAACAGCGTGACGTCGACCGCGACGAGGGTGTCGACGACGAGGTCGAGACCTGCCGAGCCATTTCCGCGTCGACGACGAACGCGAAGTGATCCGTGTCGTCGAGGTCCAAAACGGACCCTCGAGCTGGCCCTCGACGCAACCGTCGACCGCGATCGCCGCGGCCGTGGCGCGATCGTCGTTCGGTTCGACCTCGCCAGCGCACGGGCCGGCCTGCGCTCGGCCCGACGGCGCGAACAGGGCGACCATCGCGATGACGATCGCCATCACGATGCGTGCAGCGTGAACCGTGGTGAACGTCACCCTCCGGTGCGATCGCGAACGGGACCGGAACCTCCTTCGGTCGAACGTTCGGAAGTGTACAGCACGTGGCCGGGCTCACCGCCACGTGCAAACGGCGGCAGCGGAATGGTCTAGTCTGGCGTCGGACCGTGGGCGCATCCCGTCGCGCCCC
>CAWIUY010000040.1:0-18926 GCA_963839375.1 uncultured Trueperaceae bacterium
CTGGGGGGAACCTCGTCGACACGCGGGGCGAGCAGGGCGATCGCGCCCCGTCCGCCCCGCGATGGCGAACTTCCGGATCACTCCCGGCCGAGCACCGCCAGCAGCTCGGTGGCGTCGATCGATCAGAGAAGTCCTTGTGTGTCGAGGCGAAACTGGGTGCCGCTGCTCTCGGGAAAGCACCTTCTCGCCGATAGGTCACCTTGATGAGGTCGTCGTCGTCACCGACGGCGACGATGGGGCTTGCCTTTCTGCTGCTTCTCTTTGGCAGGTCTGGGGGAGTGAGCCAGACCGCTGGCGGTGAGCGCTCTGCTGGTCGAGGAATCTCGACGGCGCGCGGGAGCGCGAGCGGCGTAGACGGGTTCGCTCATGGGATTCCTTCCTACCGTGATGAGGGGTCGAAGATGTGCGACGCTGCCGCGCTTCAGGTGCGGGGACAGGCCCGACGAGACGGTCGATCTGCGGCTTTTCGAAGGCCGACGATCGCTCGCCCGTCGATCTCGATGACGGGCACGCCCATCTGCCCGGTGCGGCGCACCAGGTCGCGGGCCGCCGTGGCGTCGCGGGACACGTCGACCTCACGGAACTGGACGTGGCGCTCGCGCAGGTATGTCTTCAGCCGTTGGCACCACGAACAGGTCGGGTCGTGAAGACCAGGACGCGAGTGGGCGTTCGGTGGACGTGGAACTGTTGCATCCTTCGCCGGAAGGTTATCCCCATGGGTGTCGAATGGAAGTGGTCGCGCCTTCCCGGGAGTCCGAACCCCCTGGCGGCGGGCCGCCGATCGCGCCCCAGTGCCTCTAGGGCTGCGGACCAGGCCCACCACCGCCACCACCACCCTCGGAGAGGAGCACCCTCGTGGACCCCAGGAAGCACTGACCCCGATCTGTTGATCAGATCGGCCACGACGAGTTGACGATCCGCAAACGCTACGAGGCGCTCGATCCTAGACGACGTCCTGCTCGGCATCGTGTCCTGGTCGGCAGCTTCCTCTTCTTCAGCGACCGGACGGCCACCATCGGCACCTGGCTGTTCGCCCTCGAAGGAACGGCGCCACGGAAGGTCGCGTCGCCGGGTCGGGACACGACCGGCGCACCCCCGAAGGAGGGCGGCTACCGGCGGGTGTTCCCCACGGTCGCCGTCGGACGGATCGGTGGGTCGCGCGCCTCTCTCCCGTAGGGCTGGTCACGCGCGTGCTCGGCGACGCTGCGATCGCCTTCACCGCGGTGCTCGTCGCGACGTTCGCGACGACCTCTGGGTCGCTGGGCGGGGAGCCTTCCGCTGGCGGCATCGCGTCGCCGGGCAACCTCATCTTGGCCGCGGTGTTCATCGCCGCCATCTCGGTCGGCAACACCGCCCTCGGGGTCTACGCGCGCCAACGGACGTACCCGATGCGCACCAAGATGGTCCGGCTCGTCCAGAGCGGTTTGCTGGCCGGGTCGGCGGCGGGTGTCGTCTTCTTGTTGCTGCCCAGCTCGCTCGCCATCTCACGCGGGGCGTTCCTCCTCGCGTGGGGCCTGACGATCATGCTGATGCCGGCCGCCCGCTGGTGGTCGTGGGCCTACAGTCTCGACGTTCGGGCGCGACAGGCGCGCGCCGACCTCGAGGTGATGCGGGCGACGTACGGGCGGCGGGCGGACGATACGGGCGTCGTGTTGGTCGTGGGTGGGGCGGGCTACATCGGTTCAGCGTTGCTTCCGAAGCTCTTGGCCGAAGGACATCAGGTGCGCGTTCTCGATGTGTTCATGTACGGCAAGAAGCCGATCGAAGCCCTCATGGGTCATCCGAACCTCGAAGTCGTCCAAGCCGACTATCGCCAGATCGACCAGCTCGTCCAAGCCATGCAGGGCGTGCGTACGGTCGTCCACCTGGGCGGACTCGTGGGTGATCCGGCATGCGCCTGGAACGAATCCCTGACGATCGAGGTTAACCTCACCTTCACCCGCGTCATCGCCGAGGTCGCCAAGGCAAGTGGGGTTCGGCGGCTCGTATTCGCCAGCACCTGCAGCGTCTACGGCGCCAGCGACGAGATCCTCGACGAGCGTTCGGAGCTCAACCCAGTGTCCCTCTACGCGCGGAGCAAGATCGGTTCCGAACGCGTGCTGGATAAGCTCCATGGCCCCGGGTTTGCTGTCACGAACCTTCGCTTCGGCACGATCTACGGCATCTCCGGGCGAACGCGCTTCGATCTCGTCGTCAACCTCCTGACCGCCAAGGCGTACGTCGATCATGGCATCACCGTCTTCGGCGGGGACCAGTGGCGTCCGTTCGTCCACGTGAACGACGCCGCGAAGGCGGTTGCGTTGGTCGTCGGCGCGCCGGCCGAGTTGGTAGCGGGTCGAACCTTCAACGTCGGCTCCGACGAGCAGAACGCGACCCTCGGCGAGGTCGGCCGGCTGATCAATCGGATCGTGCCTGAGGCCGAGTACGTGGATTCCGGTCGCGACGGCGATCGTCGCAACTACCGTGTGTCGTTTCGACGGATCCGGGAGGAGTTGGGGTTCTCTCCGGACTGGACGATCGAAGGCGGCGTCCGGCAGGTTCTCGAGGCGCTCGAGAGCGGAGCGGTGGGCGACTACCGATCGCCCGAGTACAGCAACGTCGCGTTCCTCGTGGGCATGAACGAAGCGTCGTCCTACCTGGCCACCGAGAGCGAGACCGTTCGCGTGCTCATCGGTGAGGCGGCACGATCCGACGCACGACCGCCCACGATCGTCGAGGGGATGCCGGGGCCCGCGACGCAGACGGCTTCGGCGGCGGTGCAACCGACGGTGCCGAGAGGCCAACAGGGGCTCGGTTCGATGGCGGCCGACGTCAGCCCGACGACCGAAGGCTGAGCGAACCTCGAGACACGTGCGCCGGGCCCACGGAAGCAGGACGGTCGCGCACGCGCTCGGCGACCGATCCCATCGTCAGGCTCTCGAAGCCGTAGGTGTCCCGCAGGTGAGTGTAGGCCTCGAGCAGGCGGCGCAACATCGCCAGGTTTCGCTCGGGCTCCGCGCCGAAGTTGTGGGGATGCCACCAGACGTGGCATAGGTGTCCTCGACGGGCGGCCACCGTCATTGCAGCGATGATGCGGTCGACGTGGAGGTGATCCAGTCTGCGACCGCGGCCGGCCGGCCGCAGGAATCGGCTCTCGGGTACGTCGACGAGGCCGTGCTCGTCCGTCTTCGGCCAAGCGGCGTCGTTGGCGCCGGTGAGCGAGACGTAGGCGTCGGCCAGGCGGAGACCGCGCTCGATCAGACGCCCTCCGACGCCCGAACGGGGTCGATTCAGTCCGTTCGGTTCCGGTCCACGGTAGGCGAGGAAGCCCGCCTTCGCGACGACCGGAAGGTCGATGGCGCGAACCTGGTGGCGCGGCATGACGAGCGAGCGCAGGTCGTGGCCGTAGGCCCGACCGACGTCGCGCGCTGCCGCGAGATCGGCGGCGACGGCCGCCTGGGTCACGCCAGGCTCCATCGGATAGAGGTGGGAATACGTGTGCGAGGCGAGTTCCTGCCGCGGGCTCGCTGCCACCTGGCGGATCAACGTAGGCGCGAAGTGGACGGGGTCGCGCGTCTCGTCGGAACCGATCTCACCGCGTTCGAGCGGCACGAAGGGGTCGAGACGCGGGTCGTGATAGGTCGGACGAACCGTGGGTGCTCGTGCGATGGCTTCCTCCCGCGACGAGCAGAAAAGGAGCCCGACCGTCGCCCACGTCGCGGCCGTCTCGAAGTGGACGAAGAGTTCGAGGAGCCGAGGCACGACGTCGCGGGCGCCTAGGAGATGAGCTCGATACGACCCGTCGCTGCCCAGCGTGTCGCGCACGCCCCACGCCAACTCGAAGTCGAGCGACACGACAAGCGCGCCAGACTGTGGGACCCGGACGGTCATGGCGCATCCTATGCGACCCTCGGCATCGCCCCGTGATGCTCGCGAGTACCGGAAGGGATGGGCCGTCATGGGCGTGTAAGAGCGGACCCCGTACCATGCGCGTGCGCACCGCCGACCTGGGCCGACCCGGTCCCGAGGAGAACACATGGGCAGCCCCACCTTGCCAACGAACCACTCCCGCACGCGGCGACCCCCGCGGACGGCGTTCTTGCCGTACTCACCGCCATCGATCGGTACGGAAGAGATCGACGAGATTGTCGACACGCTGCGGTCCGATTGGATCACCACGGGTCCAAAGACGCGGGCGTTCGAGGCCCAGTTCGGCGCGTACGTCGGAGCGCCCGGTGGCACGAGCGTGATGCTCCACTCGTGCACGGGGGCGCTGCACGTCGCCCTGGCCACGCTGGGCGTGGGCCCTGGGGACGAGGTCATCGTTCCGACGCTCACGTTCGCAGCCACCGCGAACGTCGTCGAACACGTCGGCGCCACACCGGTGATGGTCGACGTGCGACCCGATACCCTCTGTCTCGACGTCGCTGCCGTCGAAGCGGCGATCACTCCGGCCACCCGGGCCGTCATCCCCGTCCACTACGGGGGGCACCCTGCGGATCTCGACGAGCTCGACGCCTTGGCGGCGCGGCACGGCTTTCACATCGTGGAAGATGCGGCGCACGCGGCGCCCGCGACCTACCGTGAC
Organism: uncultured Trueperaceae bacterium; assembly: GCA_963839375.1. GTDB lineage: Bacteria > Deinococcota > Deinococci > Deinococcales > Trueperaceae > JAABTL01. Next base: position 4,568 of record CAWIUY010000040.1, read on the forward strand.
CGGATGATCGGAAGTCGCGCGAACCTGGCGGCGTTCAGCTTCTACGCGACCAAGAACCTGACGACCGCCGAGGGGGGCGCGCTCACCGGCCCACCCGAACTGCTCGACCAAGCTCGCGTGTGGGGCCTTCACGGGCTCTCGAAGGACGCCTGGAAGCGGTTCGACAAGGCAGGTTCATGGGCGTACGACGTGGTCTTGCCGGGCTTCAAGTACAACATGACGGACCTTCAGGCGTCGCTCGGCATCCATCAGCTCCGGAAGCTGGCGTCGTTCCACGAGCGCCGCAAGGCGGTCGCGCGAACCTACACCCAGGCGTTCGCCGGAGTCGCGGCTTTGCAGCCGCCCACCGAGCTTCCCATCGTGAGCAGCGCCTGGCACTTGTACGTCCTGCGGCTGCGCAGCGAGCAGCTGCGCATCGGTCGAGATGCGTTCATCGAAGCACTTAAGGAGCGGAACATCGGTACCAGCGTTCACTACCGGCCGCTTCACATGATGAGCTACTACGCGAAGCGCTACGCGCTTCACGAGGACGCCTTCCCGGTCGCCAAGGACGCCTTCGAGCGCATGATCTCGATCCCACTTCACCCTCGCCTGAGCGACGACGACGTGGCAGACGTCATCGACGCGGTCGCCGGTCTCGTCGAAGCGTACGCGACCTAGGCCGTGCCCGCGCGAGCCTTCGATGTCCTGGCCGCTGCCGTGGGGCTCGTCCTCTTGGCTCCGGTTCTCGTGGTCATCGCCCTGCTGATCCGGTTGGACTCCCCGGGCCCGGTCTTCTTTCGGCAGGAGCGGGTGGGCCGCCACGGCCATCCCTTTCGCATCCACAAGTTCCGAACCATGCGGACGGACGCCGAGCGGGCCGGCGGGCTCTTGACGATCGGCCATGATCCACGGATCACCTCCATCGGCCGTTTACTCCGTCGTACGAAACTCGACGAGTTGCCACAGTTGATCGACGTCGTTCGAGGGCCCATGGCGCTCGTCGGGCCCCGGCCCGAGGTGCCGCGGTTCGTGGCCAAGTACTCGGACGCGCAACGACGTGTTCTGGACGTGCGGCCCGGCATCACCGATCCCGCTTCGATCGAGTACCGCGACGAGGCGGCCCTGCTCGGTGCCGTCGACGATCCGGAGCGGGTGTACATCGAGACGATCATGCCGGCGAAGCTCGACCTCAACTTGGCGTACCTCGAGCGGCGCACCCTCACCAGCGATGTGGGCGTCATCTTGGCGACCATCGCTCGCTTGCTGCGGCGAGACGACCGCTAGAGGAACCGAGTCGACGCAAGGAGCTGGCGGCGCGAGATGTGAGGCGTTCGACGCGTGGGACGGCAGCGCCCGGCCACACTCGACCATCGCGCCCGCCTTCTTCGAACGCATTTGGAGGCTCACCATGTCGCAGCGCCCGACCCTGTCCCTCGCCCTGCTCGCCCTCGTCCTCGCTGCGTGCGGCGAAGCGACCCCGCCGGAGGTCGGTCTGCGTCAGGCGGAGGGGTCGAGCTACGTCCGGGCCGGTTCGCCCCAGGTGTTGGCGCTCGGGCTGGGGGTGGCGGAGGCTGCCGCGCTCGCGCCGGTGGCGGCACAGGACCTCGTCGAGATCGCCCCCGACCGCTTCATCGGCCCGGTGGCGGGGGCCACCGCGGGCGCGACGACGATCGACCTGCCTGCCGCCGCCGACCTGCCCGCCGCCGCCGTCGTGCCGCTCGAGAACGCGCTGACCCACCTCGGCACGTCCGCCTGCGCGCCCGCGGCCGTGCCGGGCGACGCCATGGCGACCGTCTCCGCCTTCGACGGCGTCTCGTGGCCTGGGATGATCGCCTTGACCGCCGCTGGCGCCTACCTGACGGTGACCACCGACGCGCCGGTGCCGGCGGGCGTGGCGCTCGACGACTTCGCGGGTACGTTCTACGGCTGGCTGTACGTCGACCGCGACGCCACGCTGGCGACGGGCGGCGGTTGCAGCGCTTTCGACGTCGAGTTGGCGCTGGCGCAGGGGTGGAACCAGATCGCCTGGACGCGCGAGGACGGCCCCACGTTGCTGGCCCGGACCGTGGAACCCACGCCGTTCGTGGCGTTCGCGTTCACGCCGGTCGTGACCGTCACGGCCGAGCCCGAGTGACGGCTCAGACCCCGTAGTACTCCCGGAACCACGCCACGAACCGCCGCACGCCCTCTTCGATCGGCATGCTCGGCCGGAAGCCGACATCGCGCTCCAGGTCGTCCACGTCGGCGAAGGTGGCGGGGACGTCGCCCGGTTGCATGGGCAGCAGGTTCTTGACCGCCTTCTTGCCCAGCGTCTCCTCGAGGATCTCGATCAGGCGCAGCAGCTCGACCGGGGTGTGGTTGCCGATGTTGTACACGCGCCACGGGGCGCTGCTGCTGCCGGCGTCGGGATCGGCCGGGTCCCAGTCGGGGTTGGGCCGCGCCGGCCGGTCGCTGACGCGCAGCACGCCCTCGACGACGTCGTCGACGTAGGTGAAGTCGCGCCGCATGTCGCCGCGGTTGAACACGTCGATCGGCTCGCCCGCCAGGATCGCCTTGGCGAACAGGAACATGGCCATGTCGGGCCGGCCCCACGGGCCGTAGACGGTGAAGAAGCGCAAGCCCGTGGTGGGCAGGCCGTAGAGGTGCGAGTACGTGTGCGCCATGCCCTCGTTGGCCTTCTTGCTGGCGGCGTAGAGGCTGAGCGGGTGGTCGACGTTCTGGTGGACGGAGAAGGGCATCGCCGTGTTGGACCCATAGACGCTGCTGGAGGAGGCGTACGTCAGGTGATCCACGTCGTTGTGGCGGCAGCCCTCGAGCACGTGGGCGAAGCCGACCAGGTTGCTGTTGACGTAGGCCAGCGGGTTCGTGAGCGAGTAGCGCACGCCGGCCTGGGCGGCCAGGTTGACGACCCGCTCGGGCTTGGCCTCCGCGAACACCCGCGCCACGGCGGCCCCGTCGGCGAGGTCGATGCGTTCGTGGCGGTAGCCGTCGTGGCGCGCCAGGCGCGCGAGGCGCGCCTCCTTGAGGGTGACGTCGTAGTAGTCGTTGACGACGTCGACACCGACCACCTCGTCGCCGCGCGCCAGGAGGCGCTCGGCGAGGTGGTAGCCGATGAAGCCGGCGGTGCCGGTGACGAGGGTGGTCATGGGGTTCAGGGTACGACGACGCGCGTACGTCGGTGCTGGCTGGTCGCATGTCGAGGAGGTCGCAGGAGGCAAGTACCGAGGGCCGGCTCGGCCCGCATCTTGCCGGGGCGCCCGAGGCGTCCTCAGCCTCGGCTCAAAGGTAGATCCGAGACATCCACGCCGTAGTCGCGCGTGGCTGCTTCGGGTGAGACGTAGCCGCGTTTGACGTCGTCGTGGACGTGGTTGGGGTCGCGTTCGGCGACGGGTCCGAAGCCGCCGCCGCCGGCGAGGTCGAGGACGACGGTGTCGCCGGGTTGGAGGGCGATGGCGGGGAAGCGGTCGATGGGTCGGTCGTTGATGTGGACGGTGCCGACTTGGGCGTTCTGGCCGCCGGCGAAGCCGTGGGGTGGGGTGGTGATGCGGTCGGGGGTGAGGCTGAAGGTCATGGGGGTGGTGCCGACGTGGCGGAAGGCGATGCGTTGGCCGAGTCCGCCGCGGTGGCGGCCGGGTGCGCCGGTGTCGATGCGGAGGCTCTTCTCGAGGAAGCGGACGGGGGCTTGGGCTTCGATGATCTCGCAGGGCGTGATCGTGCTGTTGGTCGGGTACGCCACCGGGAGCATGCCGTCGAGTTCCTTCAGGGCGCCGCGGCCGCCGTACGGCAGCATGTCGACGAGGTACCGGCGCCCCCCTTCGGAGCCCTTCAGGACGACGGGCCAGATGCCGCCGTTGCTCGCTTGAGCGCGATCTCCGAACACGGGCCACAGGGCGCCGAACAGGACCTGGTTCACGTTGTTCGTCGTCTTCGCGCGTGCCTTGACGGGGGCGGGGAACTTGGTGTTGAGGATGGAGCCTTCGGGGGCGGTGACGCGGATGGGTCGGAAGAGGGCTTCGTTGTTGGGCACGTCGGGCACCAGCGCGCACTTGAAGGGGTACATCGAGGTGGCGAAGGTGCTGTTGAACGGCACGTTGATGGCCGCGCCCTCGCGTTGGGGTGAGGTGCCGGTGTAGTCGACGTGGATGTCGTTGCCGGTGATGGTGACGGTGGCTTGGAGCCTGACGGTGTCGATGTAGCCGTCGATGTCCATGGCGTAGGTGTAGGTGCCGTCGGGGAGGGCGTCGATGCGTTGGCGCATGAGGCGTTCGGAGCGGTCGAGGATGGTTTCGGCGAGGCCGTCGATGTCGGGGAGGTCGTAGTCGTCGAGGAACTCGCGGAAGCGGGTGCTGCCGATGCGGGCGGCGCCCGACATGGCGCGGAGGTCGCCGAGGAGGAGGTCGGGGGCGCGGCAGTTGGCGCCGATGACGTCGAAGGCGAGGGTGTTCTCGACGCCGGCTTCGTAGAGCTTGAAGGGGGGCATGCGGAGGCCTTCGCTGTAGACGTCGTGGCTTTCGATCTCGCCGGGGTGTCCGCCGACGTCCGACATGTGCGACACCGTCCCCAAGAAGGCGATGGGGCGCCCTCGCACGAAGAGCGGCATGAGCAGCACGTAGTCGGGCAGGTGGCCGGTGCCGAGCCAGGGGTCGTTGGTGGCGAGGACGTCCCCGGGCTTCAGCGTGTCGAGCGGGAACCGCGCGAGCAGGGACTTGGCGGTGCGCGGCAGCACCACGCAGAAGTTCGGGGTGCTCCACACGGACTGGCAGAGCGAGCGTCCTTGGGTGTCGGTGAGGATGCAGGCGAAGTCGCGGCCTTCGCTGAGGATCGTGCTGAAGGTGGTCTTGACGATGACGTCGTCGACCTCGTTCATGATCGAGATGAGGCGTTGCCACATGATCTCGAGCGAGATCGGATCGAAGCGGTCGGCGTCCGTCACTCGCCTTCCCCCGCACCGGCGCGCGGTGTGACGTCGACGCCGTAGTCGCGCGTGGCGGCTTCGGGTGAGACGTAGCCGCGTTTGACGTCGTCGTGGACGTGGTTGGGGTCGCGTTCGGCGACGGGTCCGAAGCCGCCGCCGCCGGCGAGGTCGAGGACGACGGTGTCGCCGGGTTGGAGGGCGATGGCGGGGAAGCGGTCGATGGGTCGGTCGTTGATGTGGACGGTGCCGACTTGGGCGTTCTGGCCGCCGGCGAAGCCGTGGGGTGGGGTGGTGATGCGGTCGGGGGTGAGGCTGAAGGTCATGGGGGTGGTGCCGACGTGGCGGAAGGCGATGCGTTGGCCGAGTCCGCCGCGGTGGCGGCCGGGTGCGCCGGTGTCGATGCGGAGGCTCTTCTCGAGGAAGCGGACGGGGGCTTGGGCTTCGATGATCTCGCAGGGCGTGATCGTGCTGTTCTCGGGGTAGGAGATCGGGATCATTCCGTCCAGCCTGGGCAGCGCACCGCGGCCCCCGTGCGGGAGCATGTCGACGAGGTAGGGCTTGCCGACCTCCACCCCCTTGAGGACGAGCGGCCAGATGCCGCCGTTGCTGGCCTGCGCCTGGCCGCCGAAGATGGGCCACAGCGCTCCGAAGAGCACCTGGTTGAGGTTGTTGATCGTCTTCGCGCGTGCCTTGACGGGGGCGGGGAACTTGGTGTTGAGGATGGAGCCTTCGGGGGCGGTGACGCGGATGGGTCGGAAGAGGGCTTCGTTGTTGGGCACGTCGGGCACCAGCGCGCACTTGAACGCGTACATGCTCGACGCCATCGTGCTGTTGTACGAGGAGTTGATCGAGGCGCCCTCGCGTTGGGGTGAGGTGCCGGTGTAGTCGACGTGGATGTCGTTGCCGGTGATGGTGACGGTGGCTTGGAGTCGGACGGTGTCGATGTAGCCGTCGATGTCCATGGCGTAGGTGTAGGTTCCGTCGGGGAGGGCGTCGATGCGTTGGCGCATGAGGCGTTCGGAGCGGTCGAGGATGGTTTCGGCGAGGCCGTCGATGTCGGGGAGGTCGTAGTCGTCGAGGAACTCGCGGAAGCGGGTGCTGCCGATGCGGGCGGCGCCCGACATGGCGCGGAGGTCGCCGAGGAGGAGGTCGGGGGCGCGGCAGTTGGCGCCGATGACGTCGAAGGCGAGGGTGTTCTCGACGCCGGCTTCGTAGAGCTTGAAGGGGGGCATGCGGAGGCCTTCGCTGTAGACGTCGTGGCTTTCGATCTCGCCGGGGTGTCCGCCGACGTCCGACATGTGCGACACGGTGCCGATGCACGCCACGATCCGTCCCCGCACGAAGACGGGGGCGAGCAGGACGTAGTCCGGCAGGTGGCCGGTGCCCAGCCAGGGATCGTTGGTGGCGAGGACGTCGCCGGGCTGCAACGTGTCGAGCGGGAACCGTGCCAGCAGCGACTTGGCGGTCCGTGGGTAGACGGCCGAGAACGTCGCCGTGCTCAGCACCGATTGGCAGAGCGAGCGTCCTTGGGTGTCGGTGAGGATGCAGGCGAAGTCGCGGCCTTCGCTGAGGATCGTGCTGAAGGTGGTCTTGACGATGACGTCGTCGACCTCGTTCATGATCGAGATGAGGCGCTGCCACATGATCTCGAGCGAGATGGGGTCGAACTCGACGCGGTCGTCTCTTTCCAAGGTCATGTCGTCTCCTCGTGGGATCGGTTCGTGGGGCTTCGAAGCGGCGTGCACGTCAGCGGCTCCGGACGTCCATCGCGTCGCGCAGCCAGTCTCCGAGGAGCACGCTGCCGACCACGGTCACCGTGATCGCGAGCCCGGGGAAGAGCGCCAACCACCAACTCGTCGCGACGTACCCGCGCCCGTCGGCGAGCATCGTGCCCCACGTGACGTCGGGCGGTTGGACGCCGAGGCCGAGGAAGCTCAGCGACGCTTCGGCGATGATGACGGTGCCGACCTGGAGCGCTCCGAGGACGATCATCGGAGCGGCGATGGTGGGGAGGATGTGGCGGATCAGGACGAGCGCGTCACGTTGGCCCAGGGCGATGGCCGACTCGACGAACTGGAGCCCACGCGCGGCGAGCGTCTCGGCCCGGGCCACGCGGGCGAAGTCGGCCCAACCGGACACCCCGAGCACGACCACCAACAGCCCGATGCCCGCCAGGCCGCGCTGGGGTCCCACCACCGCGACCACCCCCATGGCCAGGATGACGAAGGGGATCGCCATGAAGGTGTCCACCCCGCGCGACACGATCGCGTCCACTGCGCCGCCGAAGTAGCCCGCGAGGGTGCCGAGGACGAGCCCGATCGTCAGGGCGACGATCGTGCCGGCGGTCCCGACGATCACCGACACGCGCGCCCCGTACACGATGCGCGACCAGAGGTCGCGACCGAGCTGGTCGGTCCCCAGCGGGAACTCGGGCCGCCCGCCTTCGAGCCACATCGGCGGCAGCTCGCGCGCCCGCAGGTTGTGGCCTGCCGGGTCGTGGCCTGTCAACAGCGGCGCCCACACGGCCGACGCGATCACGACCAGGACGATGCTGAGGCCCACCAGGCCGGAGGGGGAGACCGATCGCCGGAAGGCGCGCAGGGTCTGCCTCACGTGTACTGGATCCGGGGGTCGAGCACCGAGTAGGAGAGGTCGACGAGCAGGTTGATCGTCATGACGAAGAGGGCGAACACGAACACGCCCGCCATCACGACGGAGAGGTCGCGCGCGAGCACCGCGGTGAGCATGAGGCGCCCCGAGCCCGGCCAGGCGAACACCTCCTCCACCACCACCGAGCCGCCGATGATCCAGGCCGTCTGGAGACCGAGGACCGTCACCACGGAGATGAGCGCGTTGCGGAACCCGTGCCGCAGGACGACCGTGGAGGCGCGTAACCCCTTGGCACGCGCGGTCCGCACGTAGTCGTGGGCGAGCGCCTCGATCATCGTGGTGCGCAGCACCCGCACGAGCACGGTCGCGATCCCGATGCCGATGGTCACGGCCGGCAAGACGAGCGACGCGAGCCCCTCCCGGCCCGAGGGGGGCAACCACCGCAACTGCACGGCGAAGACGAGCATGAGCATGAGGCCGAGCCAGAAGTTCGGCATGCCGCGTCCGAGGGTGGTCCCGACGGTCACGAGCGTGTCGAACCAGCTGCCCCGGTAGGCGGCGGCGAGCACGCCCGCCGGCAGGGAGACCACCAGCGCCACGAGCATCGCGGCGAAGGTCAGCTGCAGGGTCGCCGGCAGTCGGTCCAAGACGAGGGGCAGTGCCGGCTCACGGAACCGGACGGACTCGCCGAAGTCACCGACGACGATCCGCCCCACCTGGGCGACGTACTGCTCGAGCAGGGGTCGATCGAAGCCGTACGCCGCACGGACCGAGGCGATCTCCTCAGGGGAGGCCTCCGGACGGACGAGGTGGGCGACCGGGTTGCCGCCGACGCGCAGGAGCACGAACAGGATCACGCTGAGGCCGATGAGGGGCGGCACCATCAGGGCGATACGACGGAGAAGATAGGGAATCATGCGAACGCGAGCCCCCTCGAGTCTGCCTGCGGGTCGTGGAACGGGGTCGGGGCCGCGTCGACGCGGCCCCGACCCCCTGCTGACGATCAGTCGACGAGCTTGGCGTCCCCCATCCAGAGGAACTCGTCGGCTGGCATGTTCCAGTCGAGCCGGTCGTTCTTCCCGAGCATGCCGCGCATCAGGTAGAGGTAGAGGTACGGCAGGTCGGCGGCGTGGAGTTCCTGGAGCCGCACGTACATGGCGCGCCGCGCGTCGGGGTCCATCTCGACGGAGGCGGCCTGGATCAGCTCGTTGGCCTCGTCCGCCAACGGTCCGGTCCAGCCGTTGTACTCGCGGCGCCCTTCACGGTCGGCGTCGAAGACGATCCAGGGGTCGAAGAACGAGTTGCCCCAGGAATCCATGTCGATCTCTTCGTTGGCGGCCGGGAAGTAGACCTGCTCGCGGTACGTCGTCGGGTCGAGGATCTCCAGCTCGATGACGAAGCCGACGGCTTCCCACATCGCGGTCAGGACCTCGGCGACCTCGCGCTGCTTGTAGTTCGCGGTGCTGGTCGTGAAGCGCAGCGGCTCACCGTCGTAGCCCGCTTCCTCGAGCAGGCGCGTGGCCTCGGCCGGGTCGTAGGTACCCACGTTGTCGTAGAACGCTTCGTCCCAACCGAGGGTGGGCGGCGTCACGCGCGACAGCATCGGGATCCCCATGCCGTCGATGACCTCGATGATCAGTTCGCGGTCGATGGCGAGGTTCAGCGCCTGGCGAACGCGCAGGTCGGAGGTCGGGCCCTCCCAGCCGGGGGTGTTCTTGGTGGCCGAGATGCGGAGCGGCAGGCGCATCGTCCGGGTCGTGAGGTACTCCGCCACGTCGGTGCCGGGGTTCTCGCGGATGCGGTCCCAGTCCTGGGCCGGCACCTGGACGATGAGGTCGATGTCGCCGGTGAGGAGGTTGGCGACCCGCGTCGACGCCTCGGGGATGGCGCGGAACACGAGCTCGTCGATCTCGGGTGCGCCCATGAAGTAGTCGGGGTTCCCCGCGAGGCGGACGAAGTTCTCGCGTTCCCAACCGACGAACCGGAACGGGCCCGTGCCGACCGGCTCGTAGTCGCCACCGGCGGCCTGCATCGCTCGCCCGTGCTCCGGCGCCTGGATGCCGCAGCCGGTGCCCGAGATCTTGCTCATGAAGGCGGGCTCGGGCGCGGTGGTCACGATATCGACCACGAGGGGTGAGACCTCGCGGATCTCGGCGATCCAGGTCCATTGTGGGTAGGTGATCATCGTCGGATCGTCCAGGATGCGCCCGTAGGTCCACGAGACCGCGCTCGCATCGAACGGTTCGCCGTTGTGGAAGGTGATCCCATCGCGCAGGGTGAGGCGCCAGGTCAGCTCGTCGACGGCTTCGACGCTCGACGCCAACCACGGCTCGAACGCCGCCGTCTCACGGTCGCGCCAGACGAGGCAATCGAAGATGTTCATGTGGACCCAGGTCGACGGGATGTTCCAGTCCGTCGGGGGATCGAGGGACGTCGGGATCTCCGGCACGCCGAGTTGCACGGTGCGACTGCCGTCTTGGGCGAACGCGGGCAGGCCGACGAAGGCCAGGAGTGCGACCAGGAAGAAGGCTCGGGTACGACGTTCCATGCGGGTCTCCTCTAGCGGGTGTCAACGTGCGGGGGCGTGCGTACGTGCGCTCGTGCGGGCTCCTTTCACGGTGTCGTCGTAGTGGAGGTCGACGATGAGGTTCAGGTAATCGTCGACGTGGACGGTGGTGTTGGGGCCGATCACCGCCGTCGAGTCGACCTGCTCGACGATCGCGGGTCCTGCGAAGGTCATCGAACCCCGGAGTCGATAACGGTCGTACACGGGCACGTCGGTGAACCCGCCGGCCTCGGCGAAGTAGGCGCGACGCCGTCCCTTGATCGCGGCGCCGACCTCGCTGCCACCGGCCGTCGCGCGCTGGAGGGCGACGTGGGGGACGGGACCCTGCGCGCTGAGGCGGCACGTCGTGGTCTCGACCTCGAGGTGCGGGTGGGCATGGCCGTAGACGGCGGCGTACGCGTCGAAGAACAGGTCGCGCAGCGCGTCGACCCCCAGGTCGGCGAGCCGACCCTCGGGCAGGGCCACCTCGATCACATGGCCCTGGCCCCGGTGGCGGAGTTCCAGTCGCCGCTCGTACCGGACCTGATCGCTGGGGACGCCGCTGTCGACGACCACCGCGCGCCCTTCGGTCGCGAGTTCGTCGAACACGGCGTCGAGCTTCGTCAGGTGGTCGGGCTCCACGTCGCCGAGGGTCGTCCGCGAGAACTCAAACGAGATCGGCGCGGTCAGGAAACCGAGGGCCGACGTGACACCCGCGCTCGCCGGACAACGTAGCCCTGCATCTTCAGGTCGCGCGCGATCCGTCGGCGTGCACGGCACCCGCGCCGCCAAAGCCCATCAGGTACATCGGCGGACATCGGCCCCCCGCTCGGCGACGTGGACCCGGGTGGCGGAGATCATGTTCTCGTTGACGACCTGAAAGATCCCGAACGCCGCGTCGACGACGGCAAGGCCCAGCGGCTACGGCGATTGGCGCACGATCGCTGCGCTGCGGCCTCGACGTCAAGCGGAGGCGGCCGCCGAGGAAGAAGTCGGGGTTCAGGTACCCGAGCACGGCGTCTGCGTCGGTCACCGTGGGCTCGTTGCCGCCGAGCGCCGTAGCAGGCGGGCCCGGGATCGGCGCCGGCCGACAGCGGGCCGACTTTCAGCAGGCCGAGGTCGTCACCCGCGCGATGCTGCCGCCGCCGGCACCGATCTCGAGCAGTTCGATCACCGGGACCTGCACCGGGCGGCCCCAACCGCGCTTGAACCGATGCACGCGACCGACCTCGAACATCGTCGACTTCGCCGGCGCGACCGTCGCTGATGAGGCACATCTTCGCGGTCGTACCGCCCATGTCGAACGCCACCACGTCGCGCTCGCCGACGAGCCCGCCGTAGAAGACCGCCGCCAGCGCACCGGCGGCCGGTCCCGACTCGAGCAGCCGGATCGGGAAGCGCGCGGCCGTGTCGACGATCGTGATGCCGCCGCTCGAGAGCATCAGGTAGAGGCTTGCGACCGTAGCCGGAGGCGGCCAGGTCGCCCTGCAGCCCTTCGAGGTAGCGCGAGGTGAGGGGCTGGACGTACGCGTTGGCGACGGTCGTCGAGGTGCGCTCGTACTCGCGGATCTCGGGCGCGACCTCGTGGGAGAGCGAGACGATCACGTCCGGCAAGCGCTCCGAGCAGGCGCCCGCGGACGGCGTTCTCATGGGCACCGTTCGTGAACGAGTGGAGCAACACGACCGCCCAGGATCGACGCCGCGCGACCGAACCCGCGTCGAGGACGGCGTCGAGCCTCGAGACGTCGAGTGGCTCCACGACGGGTCCCTTGGCATCGAGCCGCTCTTCGACCTCGAAGCGGCGGTCGCGGGCACCAAGGGCTCGGGCAGCTGGATATCCAGGTCGTAGATGTCGTACCGCATCTCCCGCCGGATCTCCAGGATGTCGCGAAAGCCGCGCGTCGTGATCAGCGCCGTCGTGGCGCCCTTGCCCTCGATGAGCGCGTTGGTGATGAGCGTCGTGGCGTGGATCGCGGTCTCGACCTCCTGGCCGTCGGCGCCCACGCGCTCGAGCAGCGCGTTCCAGCCCTCCATCACCGCGCGGCCGGGGGCATCCGGCGTCGTCAGTACCTTGTAGCGTGTGGACGGCGCCCGTCTTCGCGTCGATCATCACGAAATCGGTGAACGTGCCGCCGATATCGAAGCCGAATCGGTAGCGGCGTGCGCTCGGAACTGGCACCGGGCCAGGCATCTGCATCGGAAGCCCTCACCTTCGCGGCGCGGATTCGCGCCCGTCGTCTTGATGGTCGACAATCTACAATAAACAGTTCACAGCGTGGTCACGCGGTACGCCGCGTCGGTACACGCCCCCCGCCGCCTCCGGTCCGTCGCTACGCTGCGGCAGGTTCACGCGCTCGAGATGGGGGTCAGTATGCACGACACACCGCCGACGATCGTCGATCGCCAGGAGTTCGAACGCCGCCTGCAGGCGCTGCGACGCAGCGCCGCCGACGACGGCTTCGACGCGTTGCTCGTGGCCGGCAAGGGTCACTGGTGGACGGGCCGCGGCTACCTGCGCTACCTGACGGACTTCCATCTGTGGGGGCACGACGGCTTGCTGTTGCTGCCGCCGGATCGCGCGCCGTCGCTCGCGATCACCAGCCCGGCGGTCGGCACACGGATCGCCGAGCGCGGTCTGGTGACCGACGTCCATGGGGACTTCAACCTCGTCCCCGCCGTGACCTCCATGATCGAGGCGGCGGGTCTCGCGAGGGCCAGGATCGGCGTGTGCGGCTACGACTGGATCATCCCCGCGGGCCTCTTCGCGGCTCTCGAGCGCGCGTTGCCGACCGCGGCCCTCGCCGCTGCGGACGCGGCGTTCGATCGCGTCCGGCAACGCAAGAGCGCGCTCGAACTCGCGCAGGCACGCGAGCTGTGGCCGGTCATGCGGCGGGCGATGGCGGCGGTCGGGGCTTCGCTCCGCCCCGGGGTGACCCGTCAGGAGGTCGCCTCCGAGGCGGTCCGGTCGGCGCATGCCGACGGTGCCCGCGACGTGCTGGTGTTCATCGGGGAGGACATCGACGACGTGAACCCGCCGACCTCGGCGCCGCTCCGGTGCGACGGCATGGTGCGCGTGCACCTCGAGATCTGCGGGACCAGCGGCCACTGGTGTGAGCGGACGGTCATGTTCGCGTTCCGCGAGCCGACGGCCGAGGAGGAGACGCTCCGTCGCGCCGAAGTGGCCGCGTACGACCGCGTCCGAGCCGAGGCGCGCCCGGGCATGACGCTCCAGCGACTCGGGGACGCCTTCGAGCGCGCGGTCGGCGACGAGGGCATCGAGATCCTCGGCCCGTCGCACCACTTCGACTTCCACGGGCAGGGGCTCGACTGCATCGAGTCGCCGCGGTACTCGTCGGCGGATCCGGCGGGAACCCATGCGTCCGCCCGGCTCGAGGTCGGTCAGGTCTTCTCGTTTCACCCTGCCCGCAAGACGACGACGTCGCACGTGTGGGGGCCCGACATCCACGACAACGTGGTGGTCACCGAGGGCGGTTTGGAGCGGCTCAGCGGGGATTGGGCGTTCGAGTGGCAGCGGATGGGGTGACGGGCGGCGGCGCGCGTGACATCGAGAGCAAGGCGAGGCGCCCGCGTGTCGCGCCTGATACCCTCGAACTCGACCGTTCAAACGACCTCGAAGTGCCGTGGTGCCGCTCGTCCCCGGCGCTCGGTCGACCGGAGGGTAGATGGGTACAAGGGCACCTCTCGAAGAACGCGACCGAAGAGTCGAGGTTCTCCGCAAGGCCATGGCCGCACACGGCTGTGATGCTTTCCTGGTCGGCGGCAAGGGCCACGCCTGGACCGGTCGCGGGTACCTGCGCTACCTGACCGACTTTCATCTCTGGGGGCACGACGGCTTGCTGCTTCTGCCCGGGGATGGCCCAGGCGTCATGGCGCTGACCAGCCCGGGTGTGGCGGAGCGCATCGCGGCGCGCGGTTGGATCGACGATGTCCGCGGTGACGCGCAACTGGTACGGACGATCGCCGAAGCCGTCGCCGCAAAAGGGCTCTCCCGCGCTCGCATCGGTATCGCCGGGTACGAGTGGATCGTCGGCGCCGGTCGGCTGGCGGCGCTCCGCGCCTCACTTCCCAACGTGACCTTCGTTTCGGTCGACGACGTTTTCGACGCGGTCAGGCAGATCAAGAGCCCGCTCGAGATCGTCCAGTCGCGGGAGATATGGGACGTCATGCGCGCCACCATGGCGTCCTTCGCTGGAGCGCTCGCTCCGGGCATCAGCCAGCGCCAGGCCACAGCGGAGGCCATTCGTGCGGCCCATGCGATGGGCGCACAAGATGTCCTGGTCCTGCTC
>CAWIUY010000041.1:0-16299 GCA_963839375.1 uncultured Trueperaceae bacterium
CTTGATCTTGGTGGCCAAGGTGTCGTCGGCGTAGCCTCCGTAGACCTGGGCCCAAACAGGTGATGCCCGGGCGCAGGTTGTCGCGCCCAGGTCGTAGAGCGGGATCTTCATCGCGAAGCTGGCTGGCGAACAGGCGCTGTTCGGCAAGCGGGCCGATGATGCTGATCTCGCCGCGCGGGCACGAATTCCACAACTGCGGATCTCGTCGAGCCGGAACTTGCGCAGGAAGTGGCCGATCTTGGTGATGCGCGGGTCGGCGTGCGTCGCAAAGGCGGAACCGTTGAGGCCAAGTCGGCCTTGATCGAGCGGAACTTGACCATCATGAACGGCTGCCCCGCAGGCCCAGCCCGTTCTTGCCAGAAGGCGATCGGACGCTTGCCGCTGTCGATGAGCACCACCAGCGCCACGATCGCGGCGATGAACAGGATCAGCGGTGAGAGCAGCACGATGGCGGCCACGTCGAAGAAGCGCTTCCAGGCCAGGTAGCGCGAGGGCCCCTTGAGCACCTGGAAGGCCCAACGACCGTTGAGCATCTCGAACGGCACCCGGCGCGTGAGCGCCTCGAGCACGAGCGGCGCGGCCAACACCTTGACCCCGTAGAGGTCGGCGTGGTCCATCCACTGGCTCCACTCGGCGTCGTACGACACGACCGGGTCGGTGACCACGACGTCCCAGCCATGGAAGCGCTGCGGCGGCTCGGTGTGGCAGAACACCTCGACGCCCGACAGCCCCTGGAGCTCCTTGGCGAATCCCGGCATGCCGATGAGCAGCATCCGCAGTGGGTGGAGCCGACGTCCCAACATCCCGCGTCCCACGATCATCAAGCCGACCCAGACCAGCGTGAACTGGGCGAAGACGAAGACGGGCGCGAAGACGTCGATGAGCGACAACAAGCCGAAGGTGATCAGGCTGGCCAACACCGGCACGACGAACGACTCCGGACGCGTGCGCCGCAGGATCGTGTCGAGGGTCCGGCGCTGGGAGATCGCGAACCAGAGGTAGAGCGAGTTCACGGTCAGGAACGTCGCCATCACGCGGTGCTCCACCAGCGCGACGTCGACCTGCACGAGCACGAGGCCCAGCGCGACCATCAGGCTCAGGGCGTCGACGATCCCCAGCCAGGTGCGCCAACCGATCCGCGGCGTCAGGATGTCGGTCGAGGCCGCGTGGCCGTCGGCGCTGACCACGGAGAAGGAGGGTGAACGTGCATCGGCGGAGTATCCCACGGTCGACGAGAAATCCGCGTGAATTTCGTTCGGCGTGGCTCGTGCGGTCGCACCCTCAGGGGACGCCGCCACGTCGTCGAGCTCCACCGGCTGGACGTGATGCGACGGATGCTCCACGATCCGACGATAGCCATCGCGGTGAAGACGCGCCGGTTCGTCCGTACGTGGTCGCAGGCGTTGTCGAGCGTCCCTGGTCGTCACGGCGCCACCCCCATCCGGTCGCGTGCGCGACCCTCGCCCACGGCGTCCAGCAGCCGTCGCAACCCTGCGTCCAGCGGACGAGGCGCCCAGCCACCCAGGGCGGTCCTCAAGCGGGACACGTCCGCGCGAGAATCGCGCACCTCGCCGGGGCGAGCGGACGCGAACGACCGCGGCGCGCGTCGACCCGCGACGCGCTCCAGCGCGTCGATCAGGTCCAGCACGCTCGTCGCGACGCCGGTCCCGACGTTGAGCACCCACGGATCGGGCGCTCTCTCGAGCGTCAGACAACCGACGATGGCGTCGACCACGTCGTCGACGGCGACGAAATCGCGCGTCTGGCGCCCGTCGCCGTAGACCGTGAGGGGTGCACCCTGCACGACGCGATCCGCGAACAGGCTGATGACGCCCGAGTACGGCGAATCGGCCGCCTGGCGCGGGCCGTAGACGTTGAAGAAGCGCAGGGCCACCGCCGGCAGGCCGAACGTGCGCCGGTAGAAGCTGAGCAGGTGTTCACCCGCGAGCTTGTCGGCGGCGTACGGCGTCTGCGGGTCGAGCGCGCCCCCCTCGGCGACCGGCGGGGTCCGTTCGTCGCCGTACACCGCCGCGCTGCTCGCGTACACGAGCCGCAGGACGTCGGCGTCGCGCGCCGCCTCGAGGACCTGCAGCGTGGCGACCAGGTTGGCCCGGTGCGTGCCGAGCGGGTCCTCCACCGAGCGCTGGACCGAGGCGACGGCGGCCAGGTGGACCACGCGGCTGCAGTCCTCGATCGCGCGGCGCACGGTGGCGCCGTCGGCCGCGTCGCCCTCGATCAAACGCACGCGCGCGTCCTGCGGCAGATGCTCGCGGCGTCCCGTCGACAGGTCGTCGAGGACGGTCACGTGCGCGCCGAGCGTCAGCAGCCGGTCGACCACGTGCGAGCCGATGAAGCCGGCGCCACCGGTGACCAGCACGCGCTCGCCGCTCAGGTCGATGTCGCTCATGAGCGCATCTCGGTGGACGTCGACTCGGTGGGCTTCGCGCCATCCCAAGCGGGAACGTGGGCGGGTCGAGCTCGGTAGGGGAACGAACCTCGTGACAACACGCTGGCCAGGAAACCCGCACCCCAGGTGAGGTGGATGACGACGAAGGCGAGTGCAACGGATCCCACACCGGCTCGGCCCGAGGCCGTCCGCGCAGCCACCACCGTGACCACGGCCAGGTACAGCGCCAGTACCGTCAGCAACGCGACGCGCGCGAACGGCCACCAAGGGGCCAGGACCGTTGCGCCGAGCAGACCCGCGACGAAGGCGGCGGGGATCAGTTGACGCCACCGCAGAGAGCGGGGGTGCCGTCGGAGCGTCTCGACGCGCCACCAGCCGTACTCGAAGTACTGCTTGGCGAGCCCGCGCACCGTGCCGCGCGGGGTGTAGGTGAAGCGGATCGCGGGGTCGAGGTAGATGCGCTCGCCGGCGGCGCGGATGCGCACGTTCATCTCGTAGTCCTGGTTGCGCACCATGCTCTCGTCGAACAGGCCGGTCCGGACGAAGACGTCGCGGCGGAAGGCGCCGAACGGCACGGTGTCGACGAAACTCGCCTCACCGCCGGTGCGGAACTTGGCGTCGCCCACCCCGAGCGGATGGCGCGTCGCCAGCGCGACCGCCTCGCCGAAGGGCGTGGCGCCCACCGGTTCGACCACGCCGCCGGCGTTCGCGGCCCCGGAGCGGTCGAGCGCCTCCACGGAGCGCGTCACGAAGTCGGGCGCTGGGACCGTGTGACCGTCGATGCGGACGATGACGTCGCCCCGAGCCGCCCGGATGCCGAGGTTGAGCGCTTGCGGCACGGTGCGGTCGGGGTTGTCGAGAAGGCGCAGGCGCGCGTCTTCGCGCTCGGCACGGATCCGCTCGACGATGGCGCCGGTCCCGTCGTCCGAGGCGCCGTCGATCACCAGGATCTCGAGCCGATCGGCCGGGTAGTCCTGGTCCAGCAGCCGATCGAGGCAAGGTCCGATGTGATCGGCCTCGTTGCGCACGGGCAACAGCAGCGTCACGAACGGCCGCTCATCGTCGGCCACGCGCCCTCGCGGCGGGTGAACACGGGGGACGGCGGCCGGCACGGTCATAGCGCCCAGTAGGCGACGGAAGCGGGGACCGACGCGCGCGGCAACGCCGACTTGACGTCCACGAACACGCCGTCGGGGAGGAGCATGCGGCCGAGGTCGCCGGGGAGGCGTTGGACGAAGTCGCGGTGAGCGACCGCGTAAACGATCGCGTCGAGACCTTCGAGGTCTTCCCACGTTCGAAGGCCGATGCCGTACTCGTGCCGGGCATCCTCGTCCGCCACCATCGGGTCGTGCACCAACACCTCGGCGCCGAACGACTCGAGCTCACGCACGATGTCGGGGACGCGGCTGTTGCGCAGGTCGGCCACGTTCTCCTTGAACGTGAGCCCCAGCACCCCGACGCGCGCGCGCCCCAGACCGCCTTCGCGTTGCGAGAGCAGCTTGACGGCCTTCTGGGCCACGAACGCCCCCATGCCGTCGTTGATCCGGCGTCCGGCCAGGATGACCTCGGGGTGGTAGCCCACCTCTTCCGCCTTCGTGGTCAGGTAGTAGGGGTCGACGCCGATGCAGTGGCCGCCCACCAGGCCGGGGCGGAACGGCAGGAAGTTCCACTTGGTGCCAGCGGCCTCGAGGACGGCGGCGGTGCTGAGCTCGAGCCGATCGAAGATGAGCGCGAGCTCGTTCATGAGCGCGATGTTGAGGTCGCGCTGCGTGTTCTCGATGACCTTCGCCGCTTCCGCCACCTGGATCGAGGGAGCCCGGTGGACGCCGGCCTCGATGATCGTGCCGTAGGTGTTCGCGACACGCTCGAGGGTGGCGGCGTCTTCGCCGGCGACGACCTTGACGATGCGCTCGAGCGTGTGCTCGTGGTCGCCGGGGTTGATGCGCTCGGGCGAGTAGCCGAGGTGGAAGTCGACCCCGCGCGTCAGACCCGACACCTCCTCGAGGATCGGACCGCACACGTCCTCGGTGACGCCGGGATAGACGGTCGACTCGAACACGACCACCGCGCCGGGCGTGAGCGCTCGCCCCACCGTCCGCGAGGCGGCGCGCAACGGCCCGAGGTCGGGCCGCCGGTTGGCGTCGATGGGGGTGGGCACGGCCACCACGAAGAACGTGGCGCCCCGCAGGTCGTCGAGATCGGAGGTGTAGGTGAGGTTCGACGCCGCCAGGTCGGCGGTCGCCACGTCGCCGCTGCGGTCGACGCCAGCCTTCAGCGAAGCGACCTTGCGAGCGTCGACGTCGAACCCGATCGTGTCCGGAAAACGGCGGGCGAAGGCGAGGGCGACGGGCAAGCCGACGTACCCCAACCCGACCACCGCGATGCGTTCTCTCGTCATACGGACTCCTGAATCCACGCCGTCACCCACGCAATCGTGGGGGCGTCCCCGAGGGTCCCGGCCGGGAGCGGCGCGGGACGATCCGGGAAGTTCATGGTACGGGAGGGTCCTGACAGGAATCTGACCCTGGTCACGCTCGGCGGGACGACGGTTCGGGAGCCCGTGCGCCCGCTTCGCGTGACGTTCGCGGTCGTCGCAGCCGACGTTCGGTCCTCGAGCCATCTTGGTGGGCAACGTCACACCTCCGTCCCACACGCGCGGTAGCGTGGCCGGGATGGAGAGATCGGAGCCTCTGCGCGTCGCCTACGTCTCGATGCAGTTCCCGGCACCGTCCGAGACGTTCGCGGCGACGGACGTGCGTGCTCTGATCGAGCGGGGCGACGCGGTGACGGTGTTCGCGATGCGTCCGCCACACGCGCACCATGAACAAATGCTGGCCGAGCGCTCGCTGACGAATGCCGACGTACGGCCGATGACCTGGCCACGCGCGCTTCGCGGCCTCGGCCTGATCCTCACGCGCCCCGCGTGGACCGCCTCGACGCTGGCGTGGGCGGTCCGCTGGAACCGCTCTGAGCCACGCCACCTCCTCTCCACCGTGGCGCTCATGCCCAGCGCCTTCGTCATCTTCGATGATCTCCGTCGTGGCCGATACGACGTGCTTCACCTGTTCTGGGGACATTACCCGACCATGGTCGGACACCTGGCGCACCGCTTTGCTCCGGGCGTCGTGCGCAGCGTCTTCTTGGGCGCCTACGACCTCGTGATGGAGTACGGCGGGAGCAGGCCCGTCGCCCGCGCTGCGGACGCCGTCTGGACCCACGCCCGCGTGAACCGACCCGCCCTCCAGGCGCTCGGTGTTCCGGACGAGACGACCCACGTCGGGTACCGAGGCGTGGACGTTCACCGGCTGGCGAGCCTGCGCGAGGCCGAGGAGGCGGGCCGGCAGGCGGGTAGCATCGTGGCCGTTGCCCGCCTCATCGCTTCGAAAGGCATGGACGACGTGATCCGCGCGTTCGCGCTGGTGCGCGATCGGCTACCGCAAGCGACGCTCACGTTGGTCGGCGACGGTCCCGAACGACCTGCGTTGGAAGCCCTCGCCGGACAGCTCGGCGTCGCGGGCGCGACCCAGTTCGTCGGCCACGTGGCGCACGACGAGGTCCTGCGCATCATGGCTCGCACCGACGTGTTCGTTTTGTTGTCGACCAAACCCGACGAGCGGCTGCCGAACGCGGTGAAGGAGGCCATGGCGCTGGGCTGCGTCTGCGTCGTCAGCCGAACGCCCGGGATCGAGGAACTCGTCGATCACGGGCGAACGGGCTTCATCGTCGAACCGATCGAGCCGGAACGCGTCGCAACCTGGATCGAGCGAGCGGTCGCTGGGGGCGACAACGAGAACGTCCGGCGGGACGCCCTGGCCCACGTCTCCGTGGCGTTCGACGCCGCCAGGACGATGGCGGGATACCACCAGACGTGGGCGGCACTTGCGGAGGCCAAGCGCCGGGGCCAGGAGGTGCGGCATCGCGAGAGCCCCGGGTGACGTCGGCGCCGCCGTCGCCTTCGCGACCGGCCGCGATGCCCGAGAGTCGCCTTGTGATGGTGTCCTGGCCCGACCCGCGCCGCGACCGGCGCTGGCCCGGGCCGCCTACGTCTTGTCGGCGCTTCGTTCAGCGCTCGACCCGCGCGCACCCGACGCGCTCGACCGCATCCGCGACGATGTCGCGCCGCCGACCTGTACCCCCGCCGCACCCGACGAGAACACGGGTGCCAGGTTGCCGGCGATCGTGCCGGCGCGTGAACCGGCAGGCTCCCGATCGAGGACGACGACCACCGGTCTGGCGGCCGCAAGGGCGGCCAGGATGAACCAGACGTACTTGTCGTCGTCGGAGTTCGTGGGCATCATCGACACCACCAACGCCATGTAGAGAACGAGGTGCTCCACGCGCCGCGCCGGGTTCGCCAGCACGCCCACGAGCGGCACGATCATCAACCCCAAGAACAGCAGCAGGCCGATGGCGCCCGATCCTACGGCCACCGAAAGGAACGCGTTGTGGGGAGATCGCGCCGAACCGTGGATCGGCTGGATGGCGCGGTTGAAACCGCCCATGCCGACGCCCACGACGGGCGACGTTCGGTAGACCTGGAAGCCCGCCGCCCAGATGTCGGTGCGCCCGGTCAGGGTTCCCCCCATCAGCTGCTCGTCCACCTCACCAAGCCGCTCGATGTTCGCCTGCAGCGTAGGGAACGCGGTGGGGATCAAATCGAAGCCGATCCACGCCCCGGCTGCGATGGCCACGAACAGCGCGAAACGGGGCAGGACCCCGAGACGACCGAACAGCAAGGGGACCACCAGCAGCGCCACCAACGCGGTCAGGAGCCCGCCCCGCGACGCGCCCAGCATCACGGCCAACAAGGCCAACCAGGGGTAGGCGACGTTCAACGGTTGCAGCAGGCGGTGGGCGCGACGCAACGAGAGCCCCCAGGCCATCGGGATGCCGAGCGCGGAGACGATGGCGAAGCCGTTGGCGTTGAAACCGCCGACGTTGCGGAACTCGCCGCCGCCACTCAAGAAGGCCGTGATCCCGATGCCGATCATCACGTAGCAACCGAGCACGAACGCCTGCCATAGGAAGTCCAGGTCACGGTCGTCGCGAACCAACTGATGGGCGAGCCACACGAGCACGGCGAGCTGTGCGTAGGTGCTCACCCTGCCGATCGTCTCGCCTGGATCGATGCTCCAGAAGAAGGTCACGGCCGCCCACAGGGTGAACAGCAGCGCCAACACGAGGAAGAGCGACGGCGCCCTGAAGCGCACCCGACCTCCGCCCACGAGCGACGCGACACCGGCCACGAAGGCCACGACACCGATCAGGCGGCTCAAGCTGCCCACCCCAGGGATGCTCACGACCCCTTGGGAAGGGAAGCTGAAGACGAAGACCGCCAGCAGCCACAGCGCCAAGCGGCCGAGCGAGAGCCGGACCCCGCCCCTCACGTGCGCTTCCTCCAGCGATGGATCATGGCCAG
Organism: uncultured Trueperaceae bacterium; assembly: GCA_963839375.1. Classification (GTDB taxonomy): domain Bacteria; phylum Deinococcota; class Deinococci; order Deinococcales; family Trueperaceae; genus JAABTL01. Next base: position 7,827 of record CAWIUY010000041.1, read on the forward strand.
GAGGTCGGCCGCGACGGATTCAGGCGCGTGGACGGTCTCGGCGACGGTACGGGCGGCGACTCCCATCGCGATCAGCGTGCCACGTTCAGCCACGGCCGTCGTGAGCTTCGCCACCAGGTCGTCGACATCGTCGCTGGCGAACACGAAGCCGGTGCGTCCGGGTTCGACGTACCAACGGGTGCCCGACGTCGTGCTGCACATGACGGGAAGCCCATGGGCCATTGCCTCGAGCACCGAGACGCTGGCAGGCTCACGGCGGCTCGGCAGGACGAACAGGTCGTGGCGGACGTACAGTTCGCCGATCTCGGCGAAGGGCACGTTGGTGCGGACGGTGACGACATCCCCCAGCCCGAGTCGATCGATCCGCTCCACGACCTCGGCGTGGTGCGTCCGATGCTCCTCGGTGCTGACCTCGCCCACGATCGTCAATCGCACGTCATGCTCGCGCCGGACACGCTCGACGGCGTCCAGGAGCAACAGGTGGTTCTTCCTCGGTCGAAACTTGCCGATGTCGAGCAGATGCACCTGATCTTCGCGGAACCACTCGGCCTTGACGGGCCGGTCCAGGTCGGCGGCGAACGGCAGGTAGTGGACGTCGGGGTGGACCTTCGGCAGCTCGCGGTCGCCGGGCACGGGCGAGAACCAGACGGCGTCGAGTGCACCGATCATCGCTGCCCGCACCCATCTCGGCACGAGTCCCGGTCGTCCATGGACGTCGCCCTGCGTGTACAAGACGACGCGCTTGCCGAGCATGCGTGCCGCGAGCGCGGCTCGCCAGCCGAAGGGTCGGTTGGGATCGCGCACGACGATCACGTCCGGGTCGACCTCGCGGAACCGACGGAGGTACCAGCCGAGGCTCGGAAAGGCATGCTCCGCCAGGTAGGCCGCCGGGTTGACGGGCGCATCGCGTTGCAGCTTCCGTTCCGCTCGAGGCGCCAACGGCATCACCTGGGGTTCGACGAGGCTGTGGTCCTCGCTCTTCCCTTCGAAGAGCACGTCGAAGCGGACCTCGTGCCCGTCCGCCACCAGCGCGCGGACCAGCGGCACCTGGTTGGAGTGGAAGCGGACGGCGACGAACAGGAGCTTCACGAGGCCTCCTCACCGGAGGCAACCGGAGCATCACCCCGGCGCTGTCGCCACCACCGGACCAGGGCACGGGCGGGCGCGCGCGGGACGACGCCATAGGCGAGCAGCAAGTGCGGCACGATGGCAGCGCGCCCAGGAGCGGCGCGCCATGCCTGCCACAGGACGGCGCGCGCACGAGCATGTTCACCCGCGGCAAGCAGCAGCTTGCCGAGCGCAAGCGAGCGGTACCGCAGAACGTCGGGATGCGCCTCGATGAGGTCCGCGTGCTTCTCGTGGAAGATCTCGTGCGCCTCGATCGTCCCCGCGAGGTCCTTGCCGATGCTGGCGTCCCCATGACGGAAGCTCGTGTGCAGGGTTCGGTCCACGAAAGCGAAGTCGAACGACCGCCGCAGCCGCACGTAGAGGTCGATGTCTTGCTTGGCCCGCAGGCGTTCGTCGAACCCGCCGACCTCGTGCAGCGCGGTGCGGCGCACGAGCACCAGGCCGGTCGACCCGACGGTGTTGTGGCGCAGCAGGTCGCGAAGCGCGTGCGCGGGCGGCCCCGAGCGCCAGGGCCGCTCGACGCCGGTGGCCTCCTCGATGACGCGCGAGCGGCAGTAGACGAGCGCGACGTCGGGGGGCGAAGACGCGAACGCCTCGACCTGCAGGGCGAGCTTCTCCGGGTCCCATGTATCGTCGTCGTCCAGGAACGCCACGAAACTGCCCCGCGACCGTTCGATGCCGGTGTTGCGGGCGGCCCCGCCGCCTCGGTTGTGCTCGTGGGCCACATACGTCAAGCGAGCAGGGTCGGAGACTTCGCGCACGACGGCTTCGGTCCGCGCCTGCGATTCCGAACCGGCGCCGTTGTCGTCGACCACGACGAGTTCCCACCCGCCGAACGTCTGCTCGCTGATGGAGCGGAGCGCCCGCCCGAGCTTCTCGGGCCGGCCGTGGGTCGGCAACACGACGCTGACCAGCGGCGGCCCGTCCAACGTCGCGCCCCTCACGCCGGCCCTTTCGACGCGGTTCCCAGGCGCTCGCCCCTGAGCTGCACGGCGCGCTCGAACGCTTCGACGTGGGCGTCGATCACACGCCCGCTCGCGAACCGGGCCGCTCGGGTGTGCAACCGCTCGGCGTCGCGCGGTTCGCGGAGCGTCGCAAGGATGGCGTCCGCCATCGCCGTCGCGTCCCCCACAGGCACCAACCGTCCGAAGGCACCCTCCTCGAGCACTTCGGCCGGCCCGCTCGGGCAATCTGTGGCCACCACCGGGCAACCGCACGCCATGGCTTGGATCAACGCCCCGGGCAGCCCTTCGCGCTCGGAGGAGAGGACGAAGAGGTCCGCGCGCGCCATGTAGGCGAAGGGGTTGGGGCGGAAGCCAACGAACGAGACCGCCTCGTCGATGCCGAGCTCACGCGCGTGTCGCTCGAGGTCCTCCCGCTGCTCCCCTTCGCCGAGGACCACCAGGCGCACCTCGCGCTCACGTCGCACCAGGGCCACGGCGTCGAGCAGCATGCGGAACCCCTTGTAGGGCCGCAGCGTGCCGACGGCCAGCAGCACAGGGACGCCGTCCCGGCCGAAGCCGGCGTCGGTGGGCGTCTCACGGGCGCGTTCGGCCAGGTCGTCGGTCACGAGGGGGCTGTACAGGGTCCACAGCTTGTCGCGGGGTACCCCGAACGAGGCGTGCAGGTCGTCGGCGACCCCCTCGGACACGGCCACCACGCCGTCCGCGGCGGCGTACGCCGCGCGCATGAAGACGTTCTGGAGGCGTCTCTTGGCGTCGAGGCGGCCGAGGCGCCGCCGGGATGGTGTCGTGGCCTCCCGGAGGATCAAGGTTGCGGCCGACGACGCTCGCCAACGTGCCACCAGCGCAGCCAGCGAGACGTGTTGGAGCGTCGTGAACACGAGCTCGGGGCGTTCGCTGCGCAGGTACCGCGCCAGCGGCTCGATCGCCCGAACGACGCGCCCGGCCCCCAGGTCGACGATCCGCACGGTATCGGGCACCTCGTCGAGGTACGGACCGGTTGCGCTGGCCAACACCAGGTCGACGGCGATGCCACGCTGGGCGAAGCCCGCTGCGAGCGTGACCATCATCCGCTCCGCGCCCCCGCCGTGGAGATCGGCCAGGAAGATGCACCAACGCCGCACCGGCTTCGGCGTCGCGTCGCTCACTCGGCCTCCGCGTCCGCGGTCACCGCGTACAGCATCCCTGCGGGGATGAACACCCGTTCGGGCTGGTCCTCGTCGTCTTCGACGATCCGGTAGACGTCCTCGGCCGCCTGCGCGAGGCGCCCACTCGCGTCCCAGGGGGCGTACGCAGCGAACGGGCTGAGCGAAAAATCGGTGAGGGAGGTATCGCCTCGGTACTCGGTCGCGGGAAGGCCTGCCACCTGAGAGCTGCCCGAGACACCGGCCGCGAACGGCTCGTCCACGTCCAGGCGCACGTCGTCGCCCACGACGAAGTGGGCCAGACCGGTCGCGAGCCGGTTCATGATCGCGTCGTCCCAGCCCGGGACGTTCTCGAGATGCATCGTCAGCACGGACGTCAGCATGTAGCGCGCGTAGGTCACCGGACACGCTTCGAGGTGGACGGACGAGACGTCGGTCCCCCCGGGCGCGCCGAACGAGTACACGACGGCAGGACCGAGCGGCGTGTCGACGTCGATGAAACCGCCAGGTCGGTCGCCGGGGACGTAGGGCACATCGAACATCCCGTCGGTCAACCGCATGGTCTGACGAAGGTACGGATCCGCCTCCGCCGATCCGTCGCTCGCCAGGCGTTGACCCACGAAGTGGTAGTAGAGAAGCATCTGGGTATACGTGTGGCAGAACTTGAGGCTGATGAAGTCCATCTCCGGCCACGTCGTGCCGCTGCGTTCGCGCCACTTCGCCTCGAAGTCGTTGCGCAGGTAGTCCAACCAGAAGTCGGCGCGCTCGCCGTAATCGATGCCCGCCGGGCTCTGGAGATGGCGGTTGACGTGATACGCGTACATGACCAACGCGAGGTGGCCGTGCGTGAGCGTCTCGTTCAGGTCTCCGGTGTCGCGGCAGTAATCGCGGCCGTCTTCGCCACGGAGCCGGAAGTTGCGGAACCCGTCCGGTTCGACCACCCGACCGTAGCGCACGTTCACGTCCACGGCGTTGCGCACGCCGCCACACCAACCGTCCGACAACTCCGCGCGCATGGCTTGGGCCACCACGTCGACCTCATCCAGGAAGCGCAGGTCGCCCGTCGTTCGCAGGGCGAGAAGGAGCGCGGCGTCGTACTGGAAGAGCCACCGGCCGTACCGGTACGTGTCGTCGCTGGCCGCACGATCGAGCATGTCGTCACGAGAGGCGTCGATCGCCTCGATGAGCCGGTCGTACCAGAGCCGTTGCTCGTCGCTCAGATCGGCTCGGTCGAAGTCGGACCGGCCGACCATGGCGAGGTCGGGGGACGTGGCGGGCAGGGCGAGCGCCGCGTACGAAGCCAGCGGGGGCAGCGTCGACGAGCCGACGTTGCGGCCGCTCTGCGCCGTCGGTTGACAGCTACCGAGCAGCACCGACGCGAACAGGACCGCCAGCGGCGCCAGTCGGGTCCACGAGGGTCGAGCGGAGGATCGGTCCACCCGGTCATGGTACGTCAGCGGGCGCCGCGGCTCCGACGCGTCGGTTGCCGTCCACCGGTCGCGAGGGCTAAGGCCCGACGTTCGCGGCGGTCGCCTGTTCCACGAACAGCATGCTGGCGGGGATGAAGGCGTTCGACGGCCGATCCTCGTCCGACTCCGTCACGTCATACGTCTGCAACGAGATCTCCTCGATCCGCCCACTCGCATCCCACACCGAGAACGCCGACAACGACGTCAACGCCCATTTCCCGATCGACAACCGCGAACGATACGTCGTCGGCGGAATCCCCCCCACCTTCGACTCCCCCGTCACACCCGACGCCAACGAATCATCCAAACTCGACACCCGCGGAACATCGATCACGAACCCCGTCAAACCGTTCGCCACCCGCATCATCGCCGCATCATCCCAACGCGCCACACCCTCCAACCGCAACGTCAACCACGCCGACATCACGTACCGCGAGTACGTCATCGGACTCGCTTCCAAATGCGTCTCCGACACCTCCCCACGACCCGGCGCACCGAACGAATACACCACCGCATCCCCCGTCGGACCCGACACCTCCACGAACCCACCCGCACGCACACCCGGCACGTACCGCTGATCGAACATCGCATCCGTCAACGACGCCGCCTTCGCCAAGTACGCCCCCGCATCCGGATCCCCCACCGACGCCAACCGCTGACCCATGAAGTAGTAGTACAGCGTGAACACGTTGTACGTATGCGAGAACTTCAGATCGATGAAATCCATCGCCGGCCACGCCACACCACTCCGCTCACGCCACTTCGCCTCGAAATCCTCCCGCAAGTACTCGAACCAAAAATCAGCCCGCTCCCCATAATCGATCCCCGCCGGACTCTCCAGATCACGGTTCACGTGATACGCATACATCACCATCGCCAAGTGACCATGCGTCAACGTCTCGTCCAGATCCCCCGTATCACGACAGTAGTTCCGACCATCCGTGTACCGAAAACGGAAGTTCCGGAAACCGTCTCGAGCGTGGACCTCGCCGTAGCCTTCGTTCACGAACACGGAGGGCGCCACGCTGCCGCACCAGCCGTCGTACAACTCACCACGCATCCCCTGCAACATGGGATCCAACGCATCCAAGAACCGCAGATCCCCCGTCGAACGCAACCCGAGCAGCAAGGTCGTGCTGTATTGGTACAGGTCACGTCCGTAGTAGTAGGAGTCGTCGCGGCGCCCTCGCTTGACCATCGTCGAAGCGGAACCGTCGATCGCCCCCCAGGCACGGTCGTACCAACGACGCGCGTCCTCTCCTAGGTCGTCGGCATTGAAAGCGACGTCGCCGCGAAGGGTGAACGACGCGACGATCGGGGTACCGGGCGTCTCCACGGGAACATCGACCGGATCCTCCACGGGGTCCGCGGGACGCTCCATGGGCACCTCGGTGCTGACCTGTCCGCACGAGGTCAGCAAGAACAGGCTCGCGGGTACGACGACGAGCCAGCGGAGGCGGGGGCGGGAGCGGGGGCGGGAGCGGGGCGTATAGAGCGCTGCGGCGGTGGGGTTGAGCATAGGGCGACGGACCTCCGGATCGAATCGGCACCGCGGTGAGGTCCACATCGCCGCCCACCAGGACGGTCGGCGAGGCGGACCGCCCCCGGAACGACCGAACCGTAACGACAGCGTTCGTGAAAAAGCCGTGACTCTCCAGCGTGTGGCGTTCGTCACACGAACCGACCACGACCGTGCTGCACGTCGCCGCGGCAACTCCTATCGGACGACGGGCTCTCACACGACGGCGGCCGATGCCCCACGGCGTCGTCGTGGCGTTCCGAGAACGCCACGACGAACGACCGCAGAAGACGCGGTTAGCGCGAAGCCGTGAACCCCACGTCCGCCCTCGTCGCGCTCTCGACGAACAGCATGCTGGCGGGGATGAAGGCGTTCGACGGCCGATCCTCGTCCGACTCCGTCACGTCATACGTCTGCAACGAGATCTCCTCGATCCGCCCACTCGCATCCCACACCGAGAACGCCGACAACGACGTCAACGCCCATTTCCCGATCGACAACCGCGAACGATACGTCGTCGGCGGAATCCCCCCCACCTTCGACTCCCCCGTCACACCCGACGCCAACGAATCATCCAAACTCGACACCCGCGGAACATCGATCACGAACCCCGTCAAACCGTTCGCCACCCGCATCATCGCCGCATCATCCCAACGCGCCACACCCTCCAACCGCAACGTCAACCACGCCGACATCACGTACCGCGAGTACGTCATCGGACTCGCTTCCAAATGCGTCTCCGACACCTCCCCACGACCCGGCGCACCGAACGAATACACCACCGCATCCCCCGTCGGACCCGACACCTCCACGAACCCACCCGCACGCACACCCGGCACGTACCGCTGATCGAACATCGCATCCGTCAACGACGCCGCCTTCGCCAAGTACGCCCCCGCATCCGGATCCCCCACCGACGCCAACCGCTGACCCATGAAGTAGTAGTACAGCGTGAACACGTTGTACGTATGCGAGAACTTCAGATCGATGAAATCCATCGCCGGCCACGCCACACCACTCCGCTCACGCCACTTCGCCTCGAAATCCTCCCGCAAGTACTCGAACCAAAAATCAGCCCGCTCCCCATAATCGATCCCCGCCGGACTCTCCAGATCACGGTTCACGTGATACGCATACATCACCATCGCCAAGTGACCATGCGTCAACGTCTCGTCCAGATCCCCCGTATCACGACAGTAGTTCCGACCATCCGTGTACCGAAAACGGAAGTTCCGGAAACCGTCGGGTTCGCTGACGGTGCCGTATGTGCCGTTCACGTACTCCGTGTCGGCCACGCCGCCGCACCAACCGTCGTACAACTCACCACGCATCCCCTGCAACATGGGATCCAACGCATCCAAGAACCGCAGATCCCCCGTCGAACGCAAACCCAACAAGACGGCCGTGCTGAACTCGAAGAGCGTCCGGCCGTAGTAGTAGTTGTCATCGCGTGATCCCTTGGACACCATCGACGACTGGGAGGCCGCGATGGCGTCCCACGTCCGCTCGTGCCAGAGGCGCTCGCTCGCGCTCAGGCCCGCTGCGGAGAAGCCCTCGTCGCCGCGCAGGGAGAAGTCGCCGAGCGTCGGCACCGAGGGGGATACGGGGTCGGGCTTCGGCGTCGGTGCGGACTGCGGCGAGCGCACCAGGGCCTCGAGCTCGCGGGCGCCCACGTCGGGCCGACGGACGACGGCGAGCATGTCGATCCGCAGGCCCGCCTCTCCGTGTCCGAGGCTGATGACGTTCCGACCAGCGTCCAGCGTCGTCGAGGTGGCCTGCAGCCATAGGTAGCGGCCCGTCTCGGGTGCGAAGACGCGCCGCGTCTGACCGTTGAAGCCCAGGTACGTGGCATCGGAAGAGGACGAAGGAGCGAAGACGCGGACCCAGAGGGCGTTGTCGCTCCGCTCCGCGAGCTCGAACGCGATCTCGGCCACGGGCGTACCGGTGCTGGAACTCGCGATCGTCGCTGGCTGTGCGACGAAGCCACCACCCGAGGCAAGGTCGTCCGTCCCCACGCTGAACGCCTGCGCCGCAGCTTGCGTCGAGATCCCAGCTTCCGCCTCGGCAACGAACGTCGCGATCGACGTCGGAGCCTCGCCGACGAGGCCTTCGTCGGGAAGCTCTTCGACGGGCAGCCCGACGCTGCTCGTGCCGCACGCCGCGAGGAAGAGGACGGCGATGAGCGCCAGGGCAGTGCCCCAGCGGGTGGTGATCGTGCGCCAGGGGCGCGTGCGTGAACGGATGCTCGAA
>CAWIUY010000042.1:0-9618 GCA_963839375.1 uncultured Trueperaceae bacterium
AGAGGGGGCGCCACAGGAGCTCGATCGGGTAGCGGTAGACGCCGAAGAGCTTCAGGTTGCGCCAGACCTGCGCCCAGGACGCGTCGAAGAAGATGAACGTGACCAGGTTCGCCAGCGCCATCACCAGCACGACCGAGGTGACCACCGTCAGGAGCGTGTTGGCGGGAGAACTGAACAGGTTGGCGCGCAACCAGCCGCGTACGCCGAGCACGCCGGGTGGTGGAGGACGGGAGGGGATCACTTCGAACACGTCAACGCTCCACGAGGGCCAGCCGGTCGTTCACGAGGTTCAAGACGAACGCGAACACGAGGCTGATGGTGAGGTACGAGACCACAAGGAGCAGCGCCACCGGGATCGACGCGCCGGTCTGGTTGGCCACGATGCCCGACACGACGAAGAGCTCGGCGTAGCCGGCGAGGGGCGCCAGCGAGCTGTTCTTGGTGAGGTTCAAGAACTGGCTGATGATGGGCGGCAACACGATGCGCAGCGCCTGCGGGAACACGACGAGCGTGAAGATCTGGTACCCCGAGAGACCCAGTGCCTGCGCCGCCTCGCGCTGGCCCTTCGCCACGGCTTGGATGCCGCCGCGCACGATCTCGCCGATGAAGGCGGACGTGTAGATCACCAGCGCCAGGAGGAGCGCCAGGTAGTTCACCGTGAACTGCAGGCCGCCTTCGTACGTCGTCACGGGGACGTGAACCGGCGACAGCACGAGCGGACCCGACGGCACGAACTCGACCTCGGCGGCGAGGGGAGCGGCGGTCTCCTCCGCCTCGTCGCCGCCGCGGGCCGCGCCGAAGACGCTGAAGGGGCGTGCCGCCTCCTCCTCGGCACCGGGGTCGCCGACCGGGGCGAGGGCGTCGAATCCCGGCGTCCGCACCTGCCCCTCGCGGTCGGCCACGATGCGGCGCGCGTAGCCCTCGAGGCGCATGACCAGTTCGACGCCGTTCAGGCCCAGACCCGTCTCGGGGTCGCGCTGCTCGCCGCGGTCGAAGACGCCGTCGCCGTCCTGGTCGACGAACACCAGCCCCCGGCTCGGGTACGCGAAGAAGTGCAGGGCGTACCCCTCGGCCTCGGCCGTCGCCTCGTCGACGAAGGCCACCTCGATGCTCTCGGCGTCCCCCTCCCGGATGAGCGGGAAGCGGAAGGTGGCGTCGACGTTCGAACGCGACTCGACCAGGTTCTGGGTCCTGGTGGTGAGCTGAGCCGAGGGCACTCGAACGACCGTGGCGATGTAGGGCGCCGGCGGCTCGTCGCGGTCGCGCACGCCGTCGCCATCCTGATCGTAGAAGACGATGCCGCGACCGCGGTCGACGTTGAAGTCCACGGCCAGATCCTCGGGAAGCCCGGCCCCTACCGAAACCACGCCGTACCCCACGGCCGCCGTCACCGCGAAGGCGATGAGCGGGAAGGGCCACACGCGACCGACCAGGTCGCGACGCTTCAGGTGTCGGGCGCGCAGCACGCCGGCAGCGACGGCCAGGACGATGGCGACCCCCAGCCAAGGCAGCCAGGCGTCGAAGCGGTAGCCGGGGTACGGGAACGGGAAGGCGAGGCCGACATTGGAGAGCAACGCGCCACCGGGGAACTCGATCGGGTTGTTGATGCGAGGCGGCAACGGCAGCAGGATGGCCGTGTACCAGAAGACGATGTGGACCGCGAGCGGGATGTTGCGGAGCATCTCGATGTAGACCATCGCGAGCGTGCGCACCAACCAGTTCGCGGCCAGCCGCATGACCCCCACGAGCACGCCGATGATCGACGCGAGGACCACGCCGACCAAGGCCACCCGCAGCGTGTTCACGAACCCGACGAGCAGCGCCCGCCAGTACGGGTCGTTCACGTCGTACGGGATCGGGGTCTCGGCGATCGGGATCCCGGCACGGTCGTCCAGCCACGAGAAGTCAGCGGGCAGGTTGGCGCTCTGCAGCGCCGTCATGACGTTCGAGACCAGGATGAACGCGGCGCCCACGACGACGAGCGCGAAGACGATCTGCACGACGATGCCGATCGTCTTGACGTTTCGCCACAAGGGGATACGTGCTGGCGTGTCCGGCGACGTCATGCGAACGACCTCAAGGCCTCACCGTCCAAAGGTGGGATCGGGCCGCGGCCCGGTGGCGCTGGAGCGAAGACGTGCCGAGCGAGAGAAGATAGGCCCGAGGGCGGCTGATGGGCCGCCCTCGAGATGATGCCGGATCCGTCGCTTAGCGGAAGGGCAGCCCGTAGAGGATGCCACCGTCGTAGTACTGGGCGTTCAGGCCCCGCGGGATGTCGAAGATCGAGTCGCTGCCGATGTTGCGAGCGTAGATCTCGCCGTAGTTGCCGACGGCCAGGATCGCGTTGTAGAAGGCGTCCGCAGGCAGGCCGAAACCCTCGACGTTGGCCGGGTCGGTCCCCAACAAGCGCTGGACCTCGGGGTTCGGGTTCGTGCGCTGCTCGTCGACGTTCTCCATCGTGATGCCGAACTCCTCCGCGGCGATCAGCGCGTTGACCGTCCACTTGACGACGTCGAACCACTGGTCATCGCCGTGCAGGACGGCAGGCGCGAGCGGCTCCTTCGAGATCGTCGGCGCGAGGATCACGTGGTCCGACGGCACCCGCAGGCTGGGTTGGTACGCGGCCAGACCCGACTTGTCGGTGGTCCAGCCGTCACACTGGCCGTCGTCGTACGCGGCGACGAGCTGCGGGGCCTGCTCGAAGATGACCGGCGTGTACTGGATGTCGAGGGCCGCCATCACGTCGGCCAGGTTGAGCTCGGTGGTCGTGCCGGACTGGACGCAGATCGCGCGTCCCTCGAAGTCGGCAAGGGCCTGGATGCCCGAGTCCCGACGGGTCATGAAGCCCTGCCCGTCGTAGAAGTTCACCGGTGCGAAGTTGAGACCGACCGTGGTGTCGCGGCTGCTGGTCCACGTGGTGTTGCGGATGAGGACGTCGACCTCGCCCGACTGCACGGCGGTGAAGCGTTCGCCGGCGGTGAGCGGACGGAACTCGACGGCTTCGGCGTCGCCGAGGACGGCGGCGGCGATCGCTCTGCAGAAATCGACGTCGAAGCCCGAGAAATCGCCATTGGCGTCCACCGTGCCGAATCCGGGCACGGTTCCGTTGACGCCACACCGCAACGCGCCGCGTTCCTGGACCGCTTGCAGCACGCCTTGGGCGTGGACGACGCCGGCCGAGACGACGAGAACGAGAAGGGTCGTGAAGATCTTGCGCATGGAACCACCTTTCGTGGGTTGTGCATACGGCCTGTCATGGCCGCGTGGGGACGTCCGTCACTGTACACGGGTGGTCAAGGCCTGTCAAAGGCCCCTTCCCATCCGGACGCTCGTCGCAGACGAGATCGTTCAGTTCGTGCCGCACGTACCCGCAGGAGGATCAGCGGATCGGGGGTGGCGGCAGGCGCTGCGCGGCCGTCTCCACGGCTTCGCGGATGGCGTTGCGCAAGGAGGTGGCGACCAGCGACTGTCGCACGGTCCCCACCCGCAGCAACCTGAGCGCCTGCTGCACCGCGTCGACGCTGACCTCCGCGTCGCGCGCCACGCCGCGGCCTGTGCCGAGGCCTTCGATGCGGCCGGTGGCGACGTCGACGAAGCGCAGCTCCACCTCGACGGCCACGGTGGTCACCGTCGCCCCGCCGAGGAAGCCAGGTACGACGGCGCTGGCGCGGTCGATCGAGAGTTCCGTCACGGCGCCGACCAGGATCAGATCGGCGCCGAGGAGACGGCCGACCGAGGCGGCCGTCGCGGGATCGAAACGCCCGCTCTGGCCCAGGTCCTGCTCGGCCAGGATGGCGGCGAGGTTGCGGCGCTCCACCAGGTCGAAGCGGTCGAGCTCGAACAGCTCGCGGGTGACGATGTCGCCGATGCCGCTCCCCAGGTCGGTGAACAGTCGCTCGTCGCGTTCACGGGCCGGCAAGAGGCTCACGTCGACGCGGGTGGGGTCGGTCTCGATGTCGTACACGGCGACGAGGTAGCGCTCGGACGGCGGGAGGGGTGGCAGGGTGAAGGCTCGGACGTCGGCGTTGGCCTCGACCGGCGCCACCGATGGGGCGCAGGCGGCGAGCAGGAGCAGCAGGGCCACGCCGAGCGGCGCGATGGAGCGGCAGGAGAACGGCATGTCGCATGCTACCCAAGCGACGCGCCGGCACCCGTTCAGGTGCCGGCGCGTCGTCGCTGCCGTCGGTCGAGCGTCGCGCAGGTCTCAGGCCGCCGCGGCGTCGGCCTCCGCTTCCGCTTCGTCGCGGGCCTCGAGCTTGGCCTTGATGCGCTTGAGGACCGTGACCTCCTCGAGCGCGCGCTGGTCGAGCACGCTGCGGATGTCCTTGATCTGGCGGGCGATGTTGGGGATCACCAGCTGCTCGAGCGCGTTGACGCGTCGGCTGGTCTTCTTGATCTCCTCACCGATGCGCCGCAGGCGCGTCTCGGTCGCCGCGACCCGCACGATCGCGGCCGTGAGCGCTTGGAACTCCGCTGCGGCCGCGAGCGTCCGGGCGCCCGCGGCCACGGGCGAGAACGGCAGCTCGCCGCTCTCGAAGTCCGGCGCCTCGACCTGCGGCACCTTCACGCCGAAGAGGTTCTGGACGGTGATGTCGACCTCGAACGAACCCTGTTGCGCCAGCGAGAGGCTCTCGACGGCCTCGGGTCCGTCCCAGGCGTTGGCCAGGAACAGCGACAGGTACGCCTCTTGGCTCGCCTTCGTGAGCGACCGCCGCGCCTCGAGGGCGACCTTGATGAGCTGGAAGAACTCACCGATCAAGGCGTCGCGCTTGCGTTTGAGCAGGTCGGCTCCCCGGTTGGCCAGCTTGAGCTGATCGCGCCGCTGGAGCAGGTTCGAACGGGTGGGGGCGACGTTGTCGGCCATGGTCTCCTCAGACCCGACCGGAAGTGGCGGAACCCCAGAGCTCGTCCATCTTGGCGCCGTAGTACTTGTCGATCTGGTCGTTGGCGAGGCGCGTGAGCTCGCTCTTGGGGAGCTTCGACAACGTCACCCAGGCGATGTCGAGCGACTCGTCGATGGTGCGGTTGGCCTGACCCTGGTTCACGAACAGGCGCTCGAACTCGTCGGCGAACGCCAGGTAGAGCTTGTCGTTCTCGGACAGCGCGTCCTCGCCGGTGATCGCCACGAGCCGGCGCAGGTCGAGCCCGTTGGCGTACGCCGCCTGGAGCTGGTCGGCCACGTTCTTGTGGTCGGCGCGGGTCTTGCCCTTGCCGATGCCGTTGTTCATGAGCCGCGACAGCGACGGGCCCGGGTTGATGGGCGGGTAGAAGCCCTTGTTGTGCAGGTCGCGCGCCAGGTAGATCTGACCCTCGGTGATGTAGCCGGTGAGGTCGGGGATCGGGTGCGTGACGTCGTCGTCGGGCATCGTCAAGATCGGCAGCTGGGTGACCGAGCCCTTCTTGCCCTGCACCACGCCGGCGCGTTCGTAGATCGACGCCAGGTCGGTGTACATGTAGCCGGGGTACCCACGACGACCGGGGATCTCCTCGCGCGCACCACCGATCTCGCGCAGCGCCTCGCAGTAGTTGGTCATGTCGGTCAGGATGACGAGCACATGGTAGTCGTGCTCGAACGCCAGGTACTCGGCCGCCGTCAGCGCCATCTTGGGCGTGAGCAGGCGTTCGACCGCGGGGTCGTCGGCCTTGTTGAGGAACAGCACCGACCGCGCCAAGGCGCCGGTGCGCTCGAACTCCTGGGTGAAGAAGGTCAGCTCACGCTGCGTGACGCCCATGGCGGCGAAGACCACCGCGAACTCGGAGTCCTCCCCCACCACGGTCGCTTGACGCGCGATCTGCGCGGCGAGCTGGTTGGCGGGCAGACCGGAACCCGAGAAGATCGGCAGCTTCTGACCGCGCACGAGGCTGATGAGCGTGTCGATCGTGGAGATGCCGGTCTGGATGAACTCTTCGGGTTTCTGGCGGGCGACCGGGTTGATCGCTGCGCCGCCGATCGGCAGGCGCTTCTCCGCCACGACCGGCGGCAGACCGTCGATCGGCTCGCCGACGCCGTTGAAGCGTCGACCGATCATGTCCTTGGAGACGCCCAGACGGGCCACGTCCTCGACGAGGCTGACGGTCGTGCTGGAGAGGTCGATGCCCGACGTCTCCTCGAACACCTGCAAGACGGTGTACGCCTTGGAGACCTCGATGACCTGACCGCCGCGCTCGCGCCCGGAGCCGTCCTTGATGCGGACGATGGCGTTGTAGGAGAGGTCGGGGGCGTTCTGGAGGTACAGCAGCGGGCCGGAGACGTAGCTGACCTCGCTGTACTCCTTCTTGAGCAGGTTCTTCGTCGTCTTGGTGGTCATGGTCGCTTCCCCCGCCTCAGGCGGCCACGGCGAAGGCGCCGTCGAGCTCTTGGAGGACGTCGTCGCGGTAGGCGTCGAACTTGGCCTCCTCGACGTAGCGCGAGCGGTTGATCTTCTCGATCACCGGGTCCTTGAGGATGTCGTCGACGGTGGCGCCGGCCTCGAGCGCGGCGCGGGCCTGGTCGTAGAGCTTGAGCATCATCCGCAGCATGCCGGTCGCCTTCTCCATCGAGCAGGAGGCGTCGACCGGGTCGAAGCCGTTCTGCTGCAGGAAGTCCTGGCGCAGCACCCGACCGACCTCGATGATGAGGCGCTCCTGGTCCTGGAGGGCGTCCGGGCCGACGAGCTGCACGACCTCCTGCAGGTCGCTCTCGCGTTGCAGGAGCACGACGGCGCGTTCGACCAGCTCGGGGTAGTCCTCGGCCACGTTCTCGCGGTACCACGGCTCCAGGATCTCGCCGAAAAGCGAGTAGGAGCGGTTCCAGTTGATCGCCGGGAAGTGACGGCGCCGCGCCAGCGAGGCGTCGAGCGCCCAGAAGCAGCCGGTGATGCGCAGCGTCGACTGGGTGACCGGCTCGGAGAAGTCGCCGCCAGCGGGGCTGACGGCGCCGATGATCGACACCGCACCCTCGTCGCCCGCGAGCGTGGTCACGCGACCGCCGCGCTCGTAGAACGCTGCCAGGCGCGACGCCAGGTAGGGCGGGTAGCCTTCCTCGGCTGGCATCTCCTCGAGCCGCGAGCTGATCTCACGCAGGGCCTCGGCCCAGCGGCTGGTGGAGTCGGCCATGAGCGACACGCCGTACCCCTGGTCGCGGAAGTACTCCGCCAGCGTGATGCCCGTGTAGATCGACGCTTCGCGCGCGGCGACCGGCATGTTCGAGGTGTTGGCGATGAGCACCGTGCGCTGCATGAGCGGGTTGCCGGTCTTCGGGGTCCTCGAGCTCGGGGAACTCGACCAGCACGTCGGTCATCTCGTTACCGCGCTCGCCGCAACCGACGTACACGACGATGTCGGCCGAGCCGTACTTCGCCACCGACTGCTGGGTGACCGTCTTCCCCGACCCGAACGGCCCGGGGATAGCGGCGGTGCCACCCATCGTGAGCGGGAACAGCACGTCGAGGATGCGCATCCCGGTGAGGAACGGCGTGACCGGGTCGAGCTTCTTCGCCACCGGACGCGGTTGGCGCACGGGCCAGGCGTGCATGAGCTTGAGTTGCGTGCCGTCCTCGAGGGTGGCGACCACGTCGTCGACCGTGTACTCGCCGGCGCCGGCGATCGTGGCGATCTTGCCCCCCTTGTCGGGCGGTACCAGGATCTTGTGGGTGAAGGTGAACTCGGGGACCGTGCCGATCGACTGGCCACCGGCGACCTCGTCACCGACCTTGGCGCTGGGGGTGAACGACCACTTGGCCTCGCGCGAGAGCGCGTTGACGTTGATGCCGCGCTCGATGTACGTGCCCGACGCCTCGCGGATGCTGTCCAGCGGACGCTGGATCCCGTCGAACACGCCGTTGAGCATGCCGGGTCCGAGCTCGACGGCGAGCGGGATCCCGGTCGAGACGACGGGTTCGCCGACCTTGAGGCCGCCCGTGTCCTCGTAGACCTGGACGAACGCGGTCTCGCCGTCGAGGCGGATGATCTCGCCGACGAGGCTCTCGTCGCCGACCCGCACGATGTCGTACATGCGTGCGCCCATCATGCCCTCGGCGATCACGGCCGGGCCGGAGATACGTGGATCTTGCCTTCGATGGCCATGAAGCCTCCAGTGCTCTGGACGGAAGGCGCCGGTCACGGCGCACCTCGTCGCTCAGTCGAGCTTGATGTCGAACCCATCGCGCTGCGGACGAGTTCTTTCATGTAGGCGGTGGCGTCGGCCTCGTCGTCGAACGCGGCCGCCAAGCCGGGCATGGGCAGCAGACCGGCAGGTCACGACCGCGCATCACGCGTTCCGTGGCACGACCGGATCCGGGACGAGACCCTCGTCCACCACGATCAGACCGTACCCCTCGCTCTGGATGGCGGTCTCCAGGTCATGGACGGCGGCGTCTGCCGAGGTCTCGAGCGTCTCGACCCCCGCCAGGCGGAAGCCGATGGCGGTCTCCGCATCGGTCACGACGAGCATCCTAGGCATCGCCGAGCTCCTTCACGAGCGCCTCGCGGGGGACGCCGTAGTACGATCCGCGCGCCACCAGTCGGAGTTGCGCCGTCTCCTGCTCCTTGCGGCGCAGGTAGTCGGCCACGAGCCCGATGTCGAGCGGGTCGGGCTGGAGACGCCGGGTGACGTGATCGAGGGTGGCCCGCAGGCCGGGCTTCGACCTCACCCAACGTGGACGGTGTCGGTCAGGTTAGCGAACGGACCGCGCAACGCCGGGAGGGGGCGTACCCACGGGTTGCTGGGTGATCTCGACGAAGGTCGACGGTCCGATCCACCGACCGCCCTCGACGAGGTAACGGCTGGGATCGGTCTTACGGCCGCGCAGCTTCAGGGCCGTGCGCAGGTTGGTGGTCTTCTCCACCTCGGCCGCGATGTAGGTCCGGAAGCCGTCGGGCGCCCGCAGACGTCGGGCGTCCGCGGTCCAGCCGGCGTAGAAGGCCCGGTCGAGCGTCACCTCGAAGGCGAGTAGGTCGTGGTCCGAAGCGTACGCGGCCACGGCCTTGCGGAACGGCTCCGAGAGCGGGTGGCGGCGCAGCGCCAACACCTGGCCGGCGGCCGCCAGGTCGGGGGCCTCGGCCATGGCGCGGAGCGTCTTGGTCGTGAGCTCACCCGCGGGGAGCACCGTGGACATGACGTCATCGGCGCTCCGTTCCGCATGGCGGGCACGGACCACCGATTTGAGGTTGGCGAGGTCGTAACGACGCAGCAAGCAGTGCGATGAGGTCGTGCGGCACGCCGTTCGGCCATGTCGAGCAGGGTGCGCGTCGTGCGCACGAAGCTCGCGGCGAGGGCGGCGTCGACCGCGGCCAGCCCGTTCGCCTCGGCCTGCGCTTCCTCGAGGTCGCGACCGTAGCTGGTCTGTCCCAGGGCGCCGGTGGCAACCCTGGGAAACCGGCCGCGTCGAGCTGCTCGGTGACGAACCCGGGCGGCAGCAGCCGGGCACGCATGCCGCGCACACGCGCGTTGAGGTAGCCGTAGGCGGCCGACATGCGTCAGGCCTCCGGGGCCTGGCCGAAGAGAACGCTCGACACCTGGGCGGCGAGCTCACCCTCGAGGGCGGCCAACCGCTGCGTGCAACGTGTTCTCGATCGTGCTGTGGCGCGACGTCACGACCCGCACGCCCAAGCGGACGGTCGGGTCGGCGGCGACGGTCG
>CAWIUY010000043.1:0-18285 GCA_963839375.1 uncultured Trueperaceae bacterium
TGCGGAACGATGAGGTGTTTGGTCGGGAGCAGCCTGTTGTTCCTGCGTGGGGCGTCTGCCTTCACTTCCTCGCCTCTCGTGAAACCGTGCCAAGTTTCGCGCGTGACGGAGTGACGGGGCCTTAGGCTTGAGCGGTGCCTCATCAGACTCGACGATCTCCGCTCAGGGCTGCTCCTTTGCGTCAGGCCGGCGCGTCGGTCATGGAGGAGATCGAGCGACTTCGAGACGACGTCTTCATCGATCGCCTCCTCCTGCTGACGTTGGCAGGGGTGTTATGGGGCTTTTCGTTGGTCTTCTGGCTGTTCCCTGCGCCTCCCGTGGTCGTGTTCGGAGCAGCGTCGTTGATCCTCGCGGGTGTGGCGGTGTGGGCACTACCGCAGATGGCGGCCGCCAAACGCAAGATCGGTCATCTTCGCCTGGGGCTTGCCGGCGAGCAGGCTGTGGCCGAGTACCTGGAGATCGTGGCGCACGACGGATTCTGGGTGGTTCACGACCTTCGTGGGGAAGGTTTCAACGTCGACCACGTGATCGTCGGTACACAGGGCGTGTTCACGATCGAGACGAAGACGTTCAGCAAGCTGGCCGGTAGCGCGGCGCGCGTGCATTACGACGGAGCCACGATCAGGGTCGACGGTCAGGTTCTCGATCGCGACCCCGTGATTCAGGCACGGGCCCAAGCCTCTTGGCTGAAGCGGACCCTCGTCGAGCTGACCGGGCAGTCCTACCCGGTTCGTCCGGTCGTGGTGTTCCCAGGCTGGTTCGTGGAGCGCGCTGATGGTGGCGCCCACTCGGACGTATGGGTGTTGGAGCCGAAGGAGTTGCGGGGTTGGCTCTCTCGCGAACCGCACATGCTGCCGCGACATGCCGTGGACCTCATCAGGAGCCGCCTCAAGCTGGTGGCGCGCGGTGGGGCGTGAACTGAGGCCCAGCCCGAGTGGCGGGACGTTCGGCTGGACCAAGTGCAGACAGCGAGATTCACCGAAACTTCGGGCGGCCGTCCAGCTGCGGTTTCTGCCGGCTCGTGGCGCCGTCCTCCCCCCATCCCTCCACCCGCAGCCCCGGCACCCGCTCGAACTCCCGTTGGTTCGACGTCACGAGGGTCAGACCGTGCGCGATCGCCGCGGCCGCGAGCCACAGGTCGTTCGGTCCGACGCGGGTGCCCGCCGCTGCCAGGTCGGCCCAGACGCGAGCGTGGGCGCGGGCGGTCGGCAGGTCGACGTCGAGGACGGGGAACCGTTGCAGCAGACCTTCGACGAACGCCGATCGGCGGGACCGCTGGGCGGCGGTGGCCGCCCGGTGCACGCCGTGGAGCAACTCGCTGGCCGTGATCACCGACAGGAAGACGTCGTCGTCCGGTCGCCGCGCGACCTCCGCAGCGAGGTCGAGACGGCCGCGCTCCGCGTCGATCAGCACGCTGGCATCGATCAAGACGGCCACGGGTCGGCCGGCTCCTCGGCCGCCAGTTCCGTACGTGCCGCATCGAGATCGGCCGCGAAGGCATCGGCGTCGTCGAGTCGCGGGAGCGCGGCGAGCAGTGCTGGTAGGTCGGCGAGGCGCGCGCCCGTAGGCACAGGGCGCAGCTCCGCGACGGGCCGCTGACCGCGCACGATCACGAACGACTCGCGGCGGTACGCGACCCGGTTGAGGACGTCGGCGAAGCGGCGCGCGACCTCGGTGGCGGTGAGGGATTCGGGCATGGGCGGCACCTTCGATCTGCGAATCAGATTATCAGATGTCTGGCGCGGGGCAGTTCTCGTGTGTGGCATCGCCGGATGGTCGTGCGGGGGTCCCTGCCTCAGGCTACGGATCGTCCTTGATGCGGCGCTGGACGCCTTGGCTCATGCCAAGCACTCGTCGGCTACGGATCGAGCACCGCAGGTCAGCCTCTCTGCGCATCGGGTGCTGCCCGTTCGCAGACCCGCGCGCGGGCGATGCCCTACCATCGGGCATGGCCGCTTTCGTGCGCCTGCTCGGACGGCCGTGGGTCGAGGCCGACGGTCGTCGCTGGGAGCCGTCCGCGGATCGCCGGAGCGCGCTCCTGTACGTGCTTGCCCACGCCGGCGGCTGGGTCTCGCGCGAGGACGCGCTGCTGCTGTTCTGGCCGGACTCCGAGGAGCGCAAGGCGCGCGTGAACCTGCGCCAACTGCTCGTCGCCACCCGGGCGCTGCCCTTCGCCGGGGGCCTCGAGGCCGAGCGCTCGCGCCTCCGTTGGCCAGTCGTCACGGACTTGGCGCGCTGGCGCGACCCACCGCAGGATGACGACGCCGGGCCGGCCGACCCCTGGCCCGGCCCCCTGCTCGATGGCTTCCGGCTCGCCGGGGCGCCGGAGTTCGAGAGCTGGCTGGAGCTGGAACGCACCGCATGGGACGACCGCGTGCGCGCCCATGTGCTCGGCGGGGCGGTTACCCACCTGCGCTCGGGGCGCGCCGACCACGCCGCGGCCAGCCTGGATCGCTGGCTCATCGACCACCCGCTCGACGAGGAGGCGCTGCGCGCGTGGATGGAGGTGTCGGCGCGCCTCGGAAGTCGGACCGCCGTGCTCGAGCGCTTCGCCGCGTTCCAGCGGCGCCTCGAGGACGAGATCGGGGTGGCACCCGAACCGGCGACCGCGGCGCTGGCGGCGACGCTTCGGTCCGGCGAAGCGTTGGTCGCGGGCGACGCCGCCACCGAGGCGGCGTGGTCGGCCGCGCTGCCCGCCGTGCACCGCCCGCGTGCGCGCCCCCGCCGGGCGGACCTGATCGGCCGTGCGGACGAGCTCGCCCAGCTGGAAGCGATGCTGACCGACGCCGGCGGCGCCGTGGTGACGCTGGTCGCCCCCGGCGGCATGGGCAAGACGCGCCTGGCGCTGGAAGCCGTGGCCCAGTTGCGACATCGCTTCCGCGACGGATGCGCCGTGGCCTTCCTCGCCACGGCGACCGAAGCGGCCGAGGCGGCGGGGCCGATCGCCGACGCGCTCGGGATCCGGCTGGCGGCCGGCGGTGATGCGCTCGCGCAGCTGAAGGCGCTGCTCGCCGACCGGCACCTGCTCGTCCTGCTCGACAACGTCGAGCAGATCGCCGGGATCGCCGAGTTCCTCGCCGACGTGCAACGGGTCGCGCCGCGCGTGGCCTGGTTGTTGACCTCTCGGCGGCGCATCGACGCCCCGGGCGAGGGGGTCCTCGAACTCGGCGCACTCGCCCTCCCCGGCGACGAGCAGGGCGCCGCGCTCGCGTCCGTGCCGGCGGTGGCGTTGCTCATGAAGCGCGCGCGCGACGCGGGCGTCGCGATCGACCTCGAACGCCTAGGCGCCGCGCTGCGGCGCGTGGTGCGCGCCACGGGCGGGATGCCGCTGGCGCTGGAGCTGGCCGCTGGGTGGCTCCGGGTCCGTGCGCCCGATGCGCTCGCCGACGCCTTTGAAGCGGGGCTCGACGCGTTCGAAGCGCTCGACGACGGCGTCGAGCCACGGCATCGCGCGCTGCGCGCGATGTTCGACGCCTCGTGGCAGGCCCTAGCACCGCGCGAGCGGGCAGCGCTTCGGCGCCTTGCGACGTTTCGGGACGGCTTCGTCGAGGAGGCCGCGCGCGAGGTCGCCGACGTCGGCTTGCCGCTGCTGCTCGTGCTGCGCCACAAGTCGTTCCTGGGGCTTGCCGAGGACGGCCGCTTCCGGCCCCACCCGCTGCTCGAGGTCTACGTGCGCGAACGGGCCGAGGAGGACGCCTTGGCCTGGGCGGAAGCTCGCGACCGGCACGCGGATTGGTTCGGTGCCTACCTCACCCGCTGGGAGCTGGCCGGACAGGAAGACCAGGAGGCACGCGCGATCGCGATGCTGCAGGCCGAGCACGCCAACCTGGAGGCGGCGTGGGCGTGGGCGGTGGACACCGAACGATGGCACGTGCTGCGCGACGGCGGGGCCTTGTTCTGCATGTCCTACGTGTCGTGCGGCCGCCCCGAGCGCTGGCAGGAGCTGATGCGCGCGGCCCTCGCCCGCGTGCCCGAAGGCAGCGTCGTATGGGCCGTGCTCGAGACCCATGAGGCCTCGACCGACCTGTGGGCGGGCGACGGCGAGCGCGGCTTCGAACGCCGAAGCCGCGCGCTGGAGGCCTTGCGCGCGGGCGACGACCCGTACGCCTTGGCCTGGGGGCTGGTGTTGTGGGCCTTCGCGGCGGGCAACATCGGGCGTTGGGTCGAGGCGTGCCGCGGATGCGACGAGGCGGCCGCGCGCTTCGAGGCCTTGGGGCTCTACCACCACGCCGTGATGGTGCGTGTCGGTCGCTACGCCTGCTCGACCGACGCCGCCGAGCGCGAGCGCCGGTTCGCCGAGGTGGTCGCGGCCGCCGAGCGCGTCGGCAGTCGCGATTACGTCGCGGATATCCAGCAGGAGCACGCGCGGTTCCTCGCGCAGGCGTTCGGCGCGTATGGCGCCGCCGCGGTGCTCGCGGACGCGGCGCTGGCGTACGAGCGCACCAAGGGCGACGTCATGTGGGTGGCCGGCGCCTTGATCGGCGCGGCGGAGCACCGGCTCGCCGGCGGCGATCTGGCAGCCGCGGAGCGACTGGCGCGCGAGGCGCTGGCGCGGGCGCGCCAACAGGAGACAGTGCGGCCTTTCCTGGCGGACGCGGCGCGGGTCCAGCTGGCCCGTATCGCCCGCCTGCGTGGCGACGCCGCCGCGGCGCACGACCTGCTCCCCGCCGACGGGCGGGCCGCCGCCACCGTGCCGGGCCTGACCGTGCGCGCGCGCCTGGCGCTCGAAGCTGGGGACCTGGTGAATGCCCGCGGCTGCGCCGATCAGGCGCTCGGGCGGGTGGCGCCGGACCGTGCGGGTCCCGACGCGGAGCGTGCGCGGGTCGATGCCTGGATCTGCAGCGCCGAAGTCGCGGTCGCGATGCAGGAGTGGGGGCTGGCGGTCCGCGACCTCGACCGGACGCTCGAGGCCGTGGTCGCGGCGCGGCTGCTGCCATTGCTGCTCCACGCGGTCACGGTGGCGTTCCCCCTGGTCTCCGACGAGGCCGAGCGGTCGCGGCTGCGTGCCTGGGTGGCGCGCCACCCGGCGACGTCGTTCGCGGTCCGGCGGCGCGTCGCGGGCGGCCAGGGCGCGGCGCCCGACGCCGCGCCCGTCACCGGCGCCGCCGCCGAGGCGCTTTGGGACGAAGCCCTGCGCGAGGCCGACGCGGTCCGCGAGGCGCTGCGTGCCTTCGTCGGCGACGGCATGGAGCGCGCACGCACGGCGGATCGGGTGCCGCAGGTCAACTGAAGCCGAAGCGCGCCAAAGGCCCACGAGGGCGTGGTCGGGCGCCACCCCGATGATGTGCGCCGGTCTCGGCCGCCGAGGATGCACCCGGCCGCACGGCACGTGGATCAAGGGCGGCTCCTCGGCGCAGGAGGTGTCGACAGGGTCGTGAGCGTCGCGCATGACGAGGGCGGCCGCACGCCCCAAGGGCCGAGCATGGTCCTCGTCGCCGACAACCGGCTGCACACGATGGGCGCGGCGGGTGCGACCGCCGTCGAGCTGCGCGATGCGGGCGCGACGCCGACGCAGTTCGTGGTCGTCGAGCGCAACGTGATCGAGGTCGACGCGCCCTCCGCAGCGGCGGTGGCCGGTGAGGGCGACGCGATGGTCGTTCGTGACAACGTCATCGTGGGCGCCGCACGCACCGGCGTCCAGGTGGGGGTTGGCGGGTCCGAGGCGCCCATGCCGTGGCTGGTGATCGGCAATGACTTCAGCGGCTTCACGGCGCGCGACGTCGACGTCATGGTTTCGAATGAGGCGCAAGGAGCGGTCGTGGTCTGCAGTGGTGCGACCACCGTCGGTGACATGGGTCAGGGTTCGGTGGTAGCGTGCGACTGATCGCCCGAGCCGAGCTGCTGGCCGCTGTCCGGGCTAGGATGGTGGCCCATGAAACCACCGCGCTCCCCGCACGCCTGGATCTTGACCGGCGGATGGTCCGGTCACGACCCCGAGGGCGTCGCCGCCTGGTCCGCTGAACGCCTCGCAGCGCTGTCGGTGAGTGCGGAGGTCGTGCGCGACCTCGACGCCCTGGACGACGCGGCGGCGCTCGACGGGTTGGCGCTGCTGGTGCCCAACTGGTCGTGGGGAAGCCTGAGCCCATCGCAGGAAACGGCGCTCGTCACCGCCGTGGAACGCGGCCTCGGCCTGGTCGGCACCCACGGCGGCATGGGCGACACCTCCCGCGCCTCCCTGAAGTACCAGTGGCTCGTGGGCGGCCAATTCGTCGCCCACCCGGGTGACCTGTACCCGCACCGCGTCACGTTCGACCCGGGTAGCCCGTTGCTGGGCGACCTGCCGCCGGTCGAGCTGATCACCGAGCGCTACGTGATGCTGATCGATCCCGCCGTGAGCGTCCACGCGCGGCTGACGTTCGGCGCCGACCCGATGCCCTGGCTCGACGGCGTGCAGGTGCCGGTGGCCTGGACGCGCCGGTGGGGCGAGGGCCGGGTGGGGTATCTCAGCGTAGGCCATACCGTCGACGACCTGCGCGTCCCCGCGATCGTCACTGCCTTCGAGCGCTTGGCGGATTGGGCGCGCGGGGACCGGCCTCGCGGCTGACTCGCTGGGTGCGGTGGTTCTGCGCCGCCTCGGTCTGAACTTAGCGTGTTGCGGCGGTGTGACAAGGAGGCCGCCCGCGTCCGCGCCGCGATGGGGCGCGAACGCGGGCGGTCGTCACCCGAGGGTCGAACGGATCGCGAAGCGTCGCCGCCGAGGGTCGGATCGGTTCAGGGCTCGTCGAAGCACGGGGGCGGGACTGGAAGCTTCTGCAGGCTCGGGCAAATGACAATGACCCTGGTGCCGAGTTCGATGCCACCAGCGACCGTAGCGAGCTCGTAGAAACCACGAACGGAGATCGGGAAGAAGAACGGGTTGTCCGGGATGGCCAGCGCGCCATCAAGCCGTTCGAGCCCAGAGAAGCCGGTCACGGAGCGCAACGCGGGGCCCTCCAAACGGATCGTACGAGCGAACTGAAGTGCGTCCAGGAAGTCGACGAGGTGGAACATGCCGAAGTTGCCGGACACGAGCACGTCACCCGTGACGTCGGTCAGTGCCGGGAACATCGGCACATCGAACAGGTAGTCGTTGTCGGTGATCCGTAGGTTTCCCACGGTTTCTAAGGAGGAGAACACCCCATAGGACGCCTGAGGACCGTTGCGCGCGAGCATCAGCGTGCCCGCCACCGTCCGGAGTGATCCCACGGCCGAGGCGCTCTGTAGCACGGAGAGGTCGCTGAGGACGAAGTCGCCACCGACCGACTCGAGTGCCGCGAAGCCATCGATCTCGCTCAGCAGAGGATTGGCCCGAACCTCGATCGCCCCTGCGTCGGCAAGCAGCGGGAAGCCCGGCAACGACGTTAGCGCTTGGAGTTCGGACAGTGACACGGTGCCTCCGACGTGCCGCAGGGCGTCCAATCCGCGTGCCGTCGTGAGGTTCGGCAGGTCGACGACCAGGAGGTCGCCGTCGATCCGCTCGAGCGCGCGCAAGGTCTCGAGCGACGTCCACGCGTCGAGGCCTTCGAGGACGACGTCGCCCTCGATCGTGCTCAGGGACGGGAAGAGCCCGTCGGGGGGGAGGATCGGGTCGTTGGCCAGCCTGACGGCGCCCGACACGACTTCGAGGCGCCCGAAGCCGGCGACGCTCGTCAGCACTGGCGCGCTGCACACGTTGATGCCACCGACCTGCACAAGGTCTTGGAAACCGCTGATCGCGGCCAGGCTCGGAAGAACGCAGAGGACGACGCCACCCTCGACCGCGCGGAGCGCCGCGAGATCGTCGATCCGCGCGAGGTTGGGTAGGTCTTGGACCTGGAGCTGGCCACCTATGCGCTCGAGGGCGACGAATCCGTCCAGATCGGTCCAAGCCGCGAGGTCGCGCAGGACGACGTCACCGTCCACCGATCGCAGCGCCGGGAACAGGTCCGCGCTCGGGAGCGATGCCGCCATCAAATTCAATGATCCGTCCAGTGTCTGCAGGCGGTCGAAGCCGCTGAGGTCGGCGATCGGGCCCCGGTCGAGGTAGAGGTCACCGCGGATGCGCTCGAGGGTCGCGAAGCCGCCGATGCGCGTGAGCGAACTCCCGAAGATGCGAACGCCCTCGACGTCGCTCAGGAGGTCGAAAGCTTCGAGCGTCGTCAGTTCTCCGCCCACGTCGAGGAACAGGTCGCCTCCGATGCGGGCGAGTCTCATGAACGCCGGGATCGCCGTAAGGCGGTGGTTGGCATGGACGCGCACGTCGCCTTCGACGGCCTCGAGACTCGCGAACGCATTGAGGTCCTCGAGGAACGGGTTCTGCTCTACGAACACCGACTCGCCGATGTTCGTCAGCGCGTCCAGCCCCGGAAGCGATCGCAGCGCTGGGTTGTCCACGACCGCGAGCTGGTTGCCGATCGAGGCGAGGTGCCCCAGCCCATGAAGCCGCTCGAGCAAAGGGTTCTCGCGCACGTGCAGGTTCCCGGTCAGTTCCTTGAGGCACGGGAACACGGTGAGTTCGTTCGACAGGATCCCGGTGATGGTGATCGAGCCGTCCACGTGCGTATACGGCGAAGCCGTGAAGTTGCCGGCGGTACTCTCGGTGACCAAGAGCAGTCCAGACGCCGGAGCGTATGGGCACGGATCCGGTGGCTCGCCGGCGAGGATCCTATCCAGGGAGCTCGCCAGACCAGACGCGAGGGCCTCGTCGAGCCAACTGTTCGCGACGAGGTGGTCGAGCCGATCGCGGGCGTGTTGGACGAGCCGAAGGCTTTCTTCCTCACGTCCGAGCTCCCAGAGGCGTAGGGCCGTCTCGAGGGGTGCGATGAGGCTTCGGGCGTGACCCGTCTTGAGCGAACCGTCGGCTTCGAATGCCTCGATCTCAGTGATCACTGCCTCGACCGCGGCCGTGTCGAGCGCGACGGCTGCAGGCTCGAGTGCCGCAGGAGGCGATTCGACGGGAGCAACGCTCAGGTCCTGAGCGCACGCGGCGAGTATTACGGCGATCAGCGTGGCGAGCCCCATGCGGAGAGGCGTCGCGCTTCGAGTACGGTCAAGCTTCGTGTCCGTCGCCATCGCATCCTCCTGGCACGGCGGGTCGTCGCGGGGCCGTGCACGGGAACGCTAGCGACTCGGCCGTGAGGCGACCGTGAGCCGGCGGCTTGGCTCCGCGATCACGCCTTCGCCGATCGCACCGTCTTCCAGTCCCACTGATCCCCGCTTGACTTCCCCCACAGCACCGCTAGACTGAAGCCACACATGACGGAATCCGATTCCTATTATCGGAACGATGATGTCGAGGTTGGACGCGACCAGGAAGACGCGCGCCACCAGCCAGACGGCCGATCGTGCCCTCGACGTCCTCGGGGCGATGCTCACGGCGCGGCGTCCGCTGACGCTGGGCGAGATCGCCGACGCATGCGGCTTGGCGCCGTCCACGACGCATCGCTTGCTGGCGAGCCTGATGCGCCACAACTTCGCGCGCCAGGACCCGGAGACGTCGAAGTACGCGCTCGGGCTCGGGCTGCTCGAGTTCGGTCACGCCATCCTGAACGACCTGGACGTGCGCGAGTTGGCGGCCCCGGCGCTCACCGAGCTGAACCGGGCAACGGGGGAGACCGTGCACCTGGCGGTCCTCGACGGTCACGACCTCGTCTACATCGACCGCCGCGACACCCACCACGGCGTCCGCGTGCACACGTCGATCGGCCGTCGCGGCACACCGCACACCACGGGCGTGGGGAAGGCGCTCCTGGCCCACCTCTCCGACGCCGCGATCGACGCCTACCTGGCGCGCGTCCCGCTCGAACCCAAGACCGCGAACTCGATCTCCGACCCGGACGCGCTCCGCGCCGATCTGGCCCGTGTCCGCGACCGCGGCTACGCGACCGACGACGGCGAGGACAAGGACCACGTGTGCTGCATCGCGGCGCCGATCCTCGGTCGTGGCGGGCAGCCGTTGGCGTCCGTCAGCATCAGCGTGCCCGACAGCCGCTTCACGCTCGAGCAGCTCATCGTCTTCGTCCCGCGCCTGCTCGAGCAGGTGCAGCGCCTCAGCCGCCACTTCGGGTACCACGCATGACCCTAGGGAGGTCCCACTGAACGAACCCAGGATGTCGTCTCGTGCGTCTCGTCCGTTCGCTCTCGACCGCCCGACCTCGACCGCACGCGAAAGGTGCGCACCATGAACCGAGTCGTCCGAGTCTCCTCGCCCTCGCCGCCGCGGCGCTCGTCGCCGTGGGCGCCGCGCAGACGGAGATCAACGTCATCTCCTTCTCGCAGGGGTTCGCATTCCCCGACCTCTTCACCGGCGGGGGCAGCACCAAGTCGGAGCGCTGCTCGAGTTCGAGCGCGAGAACGACATCGTCGTCAACATCGAGTGGGGCGACGAGAGCGCCGTTCGGCAGAAGGTGCTCACCGACCTCATCTCCGGCACCGGCCGGTACGACATCGTGCTGTTGGGCACCGACGGCGCGGTCCAGACCTTCGGCTACGCCGGCTACCTCGAACCGCTCAACGCCTACCTCGAGAGCGGTGACTTCGACGAGTGGTTCGACCTCGAGGACATCTACCCGTCGGTGCTCGAGGCCAACACCGTCGAGGGCAACGTGTACGGGATGTCGTACTACGCCTTCGGCCCCGGCATGATCTACCGCACCGACATCTTCGACCGCTACGGCGTAAGCGTGCCGACGACGATGGAGGAGTTCGAGGCGGCCCTCGCGACGCTGAAAGCCGGCCTGGCCGCCGACGGCCTCGACGACGTCTACCCGCTCACGATGCGCGCGGGTCCGGGTGAAGAGCCTTCGCTCGACCTCACCGGGTTCGTGTACGCGTACGCGGGCTACCCGGCGTGGTTCGAAGGCGGTGCGGACACGGTCGAGGCGATCAAGGCGAACGACGCCCAGCCCGACTTCACCGGCGCCTTCCGCCCTGGCTTCGAAGCGTTCGTGCGTCTGGCACGCGAGTACGGCCCTCCCGGCATCGCCACCCACACCTGGGTCGACATGATGAACCTCTACTCCCAGGGCAAGGCCGTGATCCTGTTCCCGAGCGCGATCAACGGGTACGCCGCGATCACGTCGACCGAGCTCGCCGAGGTCCGTGAGAACAGCGCCTTCGCTCCGTCGCCCATCGGCCCGTCGGGCGAAGCGATCCAGAGCTTCTGGTCGTTCTCCTTCGGGATCAACGGTGCGTCGGACAACAAGGACGACGCGATGAAGGTGCTGGCCCTCCTGACCGGTCGAGAGGCCCTGCAGGCCTTCGCCGACATGACCGTGTGGCCCGCAGCGCCGTACTCCTCGGTCATGCGCAGCGACACCCTCATCGAGCGGTACGGCGAAGAGGAAGTGATGCTGAACGAGCAGGCCATGCTCGAATCCGAGACGCACTACTTCCCGTACATCCCGGAACTGGCGGACTTCATGTTCCAGATCGGGACCGCGGCGTCGCAGGCGGTCTCCACGGGTGACGTGGACGGAGCGCTCGAAGAGCTCCAGCGTTGGGCCGAGGAGACCATGAACGCGGCCGGCTACTACTGAGTCACCTGGCGAACGTGAGGCGGGTCTCGCGCCCGCCTCACGGCACGCCGCAGGAGCCTTCATGCGACGCGTCGGACACCTCGTGCGCTTCCCAGGGTCGTTCCTGGCCCCCGCGATCCTGGTCCTTGCCAGCATCGTGCTGTTCCCGACGATCTACTTGCTCTATCTGAGCACCCGGCACTGGGTCGTCACCCGACCCAACCAGTATTTCAACGGCCTCGACAACTTCCGACGCGTGCTCGGCTCGGGCACCTTCTGGGACTCGGCGCTGACCACGGCCGTGTTCCTGGTCGCCAGCGTCGCGGTCACGCTCGTCCTCGGCACCGCGCTCGCGATCGCACTCAATCGCCGCTTCGCGGGTCGTGGCATCGTCCGAGCGCTGGTGGTGTTGCCGCTCCTGATCCCCCCGGTGGTCGCCGGCTTCACCTGGCGCTTCCTGTTGAACCGCGAGATCGGGATGCTCGGCAGCTGGATCCTGCCGGCGATCGGCGTCGACGCGAGCATGCTCGCCGATCCCAGCCTAGCCATGGTCTCCATCGTCATCGCCGACGTGTGGAGCCGCACGTCGTTCATGTTCCTGATCCTGATCGCCGCCCTGCAGGGGATCCCCGGCAGCCTCTACGAAGCCGCCCGCATCGACGGCGCCTCTGGGGTGCAGGAGTTCGTGTTCATCACGCTGCCGCTGCTGGTGCCGGCCATGATCGTCGGGGTCATCTTCCGCGCCATCGAGGCGGTGAACACCTTCGACCTCATCTACGTCATGACCCAGGGCGGGCCTGGCAGGGCCACCCAGACGCTGTCGATCTACGGCTGGCGGACGGCGTTCACCTCGTTCGACATCGGGCGCGGAGCGGCGATCGCGGTGGTCATGGTGATCTTCGCGGTGTTCGCCACCACTGTGCTCTCTAAGCGGGTGCTGCGATGAACTGGCGTCGACCCGGCACGTGGGTGATCTTCGGGTTCATCACCGTCTACGCCGCTTTCGTCTTGTTGCCGATCTTGTGGTTGGCGCTCGGCTCGCTCAAGACCCGCTTCGAGTCACTCCTCTCGCCGCCGACGCTCATCTTCACGCCGACCTTCGAGGCGTTCGAGAAGGTCTTCGCGGGCGGCTTCGGCGACGTCTTCGGCAACAGCGTGACGATCGGTCTGGCGAACGTCGCGCTGTCGCTGCTGTTCGGCGTACCGGCGGCGTACGCGCTCTCGCGGATGCGGGGTCCGGCGCGCAAGAACCTGGCGTTCTGGGTGCTGTCGATCCGCCTGGCGCCGGCCTTCGGGCTGGTGATCCCGCTGTACACCTTCATCCGCATGGTGGGCCTCATGGACACGCTCGGCGCGGTGATCATCGCGCACCTCACGATGAACCTGCCGCTGGCGATCTGGTTGATGATGAGCTACTTCGACGACCTGCCCGAGGAGATCGAGGAGGCCGCGATCATCGACGGTGCCAACCGCCTCGGC
The DNA here is from genome assembly GCA_963839375.1 of uncultured Trueperaceae bacterium. Taxonomy (GTDB): domain Bacteria; phylum Deinococcota; class Deinococci; order Deinococcales; family Trueperaceae; genus JAABTL01. The sequence continues at coordinate 12,954 of CAWIUY010000043.1, forward strand.
GTGCTCCGGCACGTCGTGATCCCCCTCAGCGGACCGATGATCGTCGCCGTGTCGCTGCTCGTGTTCGTGTTCTCGTGGAACGAGTTCCTGTTCGCCTTCATCCTCACCTCGCGGGACGCGCAGACCGTGCCCGCGCTGATCGCCTCGCTCGCTGGGACGATGAACTTCGACTGGCCCCTGATGAGCGCCCTCAGCGTCACCGCCTTGGTCCCGGCGTTCCTGGTGGTCCTCGTCGCCCAACGGCAGATCACCGAGGGACTCACGATGGGAGCGGTCAAGTGAGCGGGCGCGTGCTCGTCACGGGAGCGGGCTCCGGCATCGGCCAGAGCGTGGCGCGTTTCTTGCGGGGACGCGGTCATCGGGTCGTGGGTATCGACGTCGCCTGGCGCGACCGTTCGGCCGTCGACGCGGCGATCGAGGTCGACCTCACCGACGCCGTCGCCCTCGAGAGGGCGCTCGAAGGGGCCGGACCCGTCGACGCGGTCGTCGGGAACGCCGCCGTCACCGATCTCGAACACCGCCAGGTGGTCGACCAGTCGATGGCGACGTGGCAGCGGGTGTTCGACGTCAACGTCACCGCCACCGTCGATCTGGTGCGGCGCGTCCTGCCGGGCATGATCGCGCGCGGCGCCGGCAACGTCGTCCTCGTCACGTCCTCGCTTGGGACCTGGAAGGGAGGCATCGCGGGCGACGCCGTCTATTCGGCGTCGAAGGCGGCGCTCGAGGCGTTCGCCTACGTCGCCGCCCTCGAGACCCATGGCACCGGCGTGAACGTCAACACCATCTACCCGTCGGTGAAGGTCGACACCGGCTTCTTCCGCCATCTCCCCGCCGACCAGCGCGGCGACCTGCACCCCGCGTCGATCCTCGACGAACCGACCGCGTTCCTCGTCGAACTCGCGCCCGGGAGCCTGAGCGGGATCAGCCTCGACCAGCAGGCTTGGAGCGACGACCCGGCGTACCGGCGCCGCTTGCGCGAACCGGAGGTCTCGTCGTGAACCACCCCGTCCTCGCCGCCACCCTGACGCCGTTCGGACCCGACGGGAGCCTCGCGCTCGAGCGCGTGCCCGACTACCTGGGCTTCCTGCTCGACCACGGCGTCGACGGTTTCCTCGCCCTCGGGACCAACGGCGAGTTCGCGTCGCTGACCGTCGACGAGCGCGAGCGCGTGCTCGAAGCGCACGTCGCCGCGGCGCGAGGGCGGCGCGTGATCGCCAACGTCGGCAGCACCGTCACGGAGGAGGTCCTGCGCCTCGCGACGCATGCCATGCGGGCCGGCGCCGAGAGCGTGTCCCTGCTGCCGCCGTACTACTTCCCGCTCACCGAACCCGCGTTCGCCGACCTGGCGCGGCGCGTCGCCGATGCCTGCGGCCGCCCGATCCACCTCTACAACATCCCGCGTTACACCCGTTTCACGATCCCCGTGGCGACCGTCGCCGCGCTCGCGGTCGAGGGGGTGTGCGCCGGCATCAAGGACAGCTCCCAGGACCTCGCCTACCTCCGGGAGGTCCGCGCGGCGGCGCCCGACATCGAGTTCTTCATGGGCAGCGACACCACACTGCTCGAGGGGCTGGAGGCCGGCGCGACGGGCGTCGTCTCGGGCATGGCCAACACCTTCCCCGACGTGGTGGTGGGTGCCACGCGGGCCTTCGAAGCCGGCGCCGACCTCGCCCCATGGGCCGAGCGCGTCCGCACGCTGCGCACGCTGTTCGGCGCGCACCCGTACCTGACGGCCACGCGGGCGGCGATCCGCATGCGGGGCTACGACCTCGGCCCGGTGCGCTCGCCGCTCGCCGACCTCGACGTGGTCGAGCGCACCCGGGTGGAACGGTCGCTGGCGCCCCTGCTCGCCGCGGAGGTGGCGCGATGACCCGCTGGCTCGACGCCGCCGAGGCGACGCTGCCCGAGGTGCGCGCGTTCCTGCAGGAGCAGCCGTACGGCCTGCTGCCCGTGGGCGCCACCGAGCAGCACGGCCCGCACCTGCCCCTGGCCACCGACACGCTCCTCGCGGAGCGCTTCGTACGCGAGATCGCCGGGCGCGCCGGCGGGCTCGTGCTGCCCTCGCTGCCGTTCGGCTACTCGTGGACCTGGCGTGACGTGCCCGGCACCATGACGCTCGCCTTCGACACCTACCTGGCGGTGATCCACGACCTGGCGGCGAGCGCCCAACGGAGCGGGATGCGGGCGCTCGTGATCGTCAGCGGCCACGACGCCAACCGGCGGCCGATCAAGTACGCCATCCGCGAGCGCATCGCCGACGCGCTCGGGCTGCCCGTCCTCAACCTCTTCTACCCGCGCCTGTCGGCGATCCTGGCCGAGGCCGACTCGCCCTCGTGGAGCCACGGCATGCTGCACGCCGAGGAGTTCGAGACCTCGCTGATGCTCCACCATCGCCCCGACCTGGTGCGCATGGACCGCGCCGTGCGCGACTACCCCGCCGCACCCGAGACGTTCGACATGACCGAGGTCACGATGGGCGACCTGATGCGCACCGGCGTGTTCGGGGACGCGACGGTGGCGACGGCCACCAAGGGCGAGCGCTGGCTGGCCCTCTCCGCCGACCGCGCCGCCGAGCTCTTGATCGCGTTCCTCGAGGAGCGCGGCATCGTCCCGCCCACCGCGCATCACGAAGGAGAGGAAGCATGAGCACCGTCGAAACCGTCCTCGGCCCCGTGCCTACGAACGACCTCGGGATCGTCGACTACCACGAGCACGTCTACGTCACGCCGCCTTCGTGGCTGCACAAGATCGACCCCGACTTCGCGCTCAACGACGTGGACCGCTCCGTCGACGAGGTCAACCGCTGGGCGGCGGCCGGCGGACGGACGCTGCTTGAGCTGACCGCCGTCGACTTCGGGCGCGACATCCGCAAGATCCGCGAGGTCGCCGACAGGGTCGGCGACGTCCACATCATCGCCACCGCCGGCTACAACCGGCCCTGGTACATGGGGCGCTGGCTGCACGCCGTCGCCGAGGACGACATGGTGCGCGACACCGTCCGCGATCTCGTGGAGGGCATCGACGGCACCGGGATCAAGGCCGGGATGATCAAGGCCGGCAGCGAGTACAACGCCTTCACCGAAGCCGCTCGCAAGCTGTTCCGTGTGGCCGCACGCGCCCATCTCGACACGGGCGCCCCGATCGTCACCCACACCACCGGCGGCACGATGGGTCTCGAGCAGGCCGGCTTCCTCATCGAGAGCGGCGTCGCTCCGCACCGGATCGCCCTGAGCCACATGGACCGCAACGTCGACGCCGACCACCACTCGGAAGTGGCGGAGACCGGCGTCTACCTCGGGTACGACTGCTTCGGCAAGGCCAAGTACGGGCCCGATTCGGCGCTGGTGGCGCTCATCCGCGCGATGTTCGACCGGGGGCACGCGCACCGCCTCCTCATCGGCAACGACCTCGGCCGGCCGAGCTACTGGCGCGCGTACGGCGGCGGACCGGGGCTGGACTACGTCCTCACCCGCTTCGTCCCCAAGCTCCACGCGGCGGGTTTCACCCAAGCCGACGTCGACCTGCTCCTCGTCGACAACCCGCGCCGTTTCCTGGCCGGCGAGAAGTAGGCCGCGCCGCATGACGCGTCGCGGTTTCCGGTCGTGAGCCTCGCGGTCGGCATCGACCTGGGGACGTCGGCGGTCAAGGTTCTCGTGCTGCGCGACGACGGCGCCACGGTCGCCAAGACGAGCGCTGGCTACCCGCTTCTGCATCCGGCGCCGGGTCGGACCGAGCAGTCCGTCGCCGCCTGGTGGGACGCCCTCGGCACCGCCACCCGCGCTGCGATGACGCAGGTCGATCCGCGCGAGGTGACGTCGGTGGCACTGTCGGGGCAACTCAACGGGCTGGTGCTACTAGGCGAGGACCGCGCGCCCCTCTGCGACGCCTGGATCTGGCTCGACCAACGCGCAGCCGCCTTGGCCGCGGCGCTCGAGCGCTCGCACGGCGACCTCTACCGCCGCACGGTCGTGAACCCCGCCAACCCGATCTACGTCGGCGTCAAGCTCGCGTGGCTGGCGCAGGAGCAGCCCGACCTGGCCGCGCGCGTGCGCCACGTGCTGCTCGCCAAGGACGTGCTGAACCTCCGGTTGACCGGCGAGTTGGCGACCGACCATTCCGACGCCTCGTGCACGCTGCTCTACGACGTCCGCCGCGGCGACTGGGACGACGAGTTGTTGGCCGCCGCGCGTACCACTCGAGACGTGCTCCCGCCCGTCCACGCGTCGGACGACGTGATCGGACGGGTCACGTCCAGCGCGGCCGGGTACACCGGTCTGCCCGTGGGTACGCCCGTCGCAGCGGGCGCCGGCGACGTCGCCGCCCTGGCGATGGGGACCGGCGCGATCGACGTCGGCACGTACGCGGTGACGCTCGGCACCGCCGGCCACGTGATCACGATCGCCGACAGCGTCACCGACGACGGTTACGACCGCATCTGGCAGATGCGTCATCCCGTGCCCGAGCGGGTGATCCGCCTGGGACTCGTCATGAGCGGCGGCCTCTGCCTGCAGTGGTTCGCGCGCCACTTCGCCGGCGCGCGCCACGAGCCCACAGCGGAGACCTACGCCACCCTGCTGGGCGAAGCGGCGGCGTCGCCCGCCGGGGCCCACGGCGTCGCGTTCCTACCGTTCCTGGAAGGCGCGGCCACGCCGTACCAGGACCCATCGCTCACGGCCGGCTTCCTGGGCTTCCGCACCTTCCATGGGCGCGGTGACGCCGTCCGCGCGGTACTCGAGGGCGTCGCCTACAACGTGCGCGACTGCCTCGAGCTGCTCGAGGGTGTGGGCACGCCCGCCCACGAGATCCGCTTGAGCGAAGGCGGGAGCCAGAGCGCGTTGTGGAGCCAGATCCTGGCCGACGTGCTCCAGCGCCCGGTGGTGACGCTGCGCGAGCGCGACTCGTCCGCGCTGGGAGCGGCCTTGCTCGCTCGGCAGGCGCGGTCGGGGCGGCCCTTGGCGGAGGAGGCGGAGCGGCTGCTGGCGGGGCTGCTGGACAGGCGCTTCGAGCCGGACGCGGGGCTCGCGGGGACGTACGACGAGGGGTATCGGGGGTATCGGGCGTGGGTGCGGAGGGTTGCGGGGTGAGGGCGTGGCGGATCGGGTGCTTCGACACCGACGAACCGCCGGACGGCGGCATCCGCCGCTGCCTCCGCGGCACCGTGCGCCGGCAGCATCGGGGGTAAGGGGCCCCGGAGGGTCGCCGTCCGCGCCGCCCACGGTGCGGCCCCTTCGCTCACCGCGCGCGGGCGATGCCCTACCATCGGGCATGGCCGCTTTCGTGCGCCTGCTCGGACGGCCGTGGGTCGAGGCCCACGGTCGCCGCTGGGAGCCGT
>CAWIUY010000044.1:0-126374 GCA_963839375.1 uncultured Trueperaceae bacterium
CACATGAGGTGCTTGCCTTCGGCGGCGCAGCGCTGCACCGCCTCGAGGTGCAGGTGGTTGGGCAGACAGATGTCGACGAGGTCGAACTCGGGGCCGGCGAACAGTTCATCGTAGGTGGCGGCGGCGTGGGGGACGCCGTGGCGTTCGGCCACGGCGCGGGTCTTGTCGCGGTCGCGCCCGAGCACCGCGACGACCTCGGCGCCGGGCGTCTGGGCGTAGACCTGCGCGCGGAACTCGGCGATGAAGCCGGTGCCGAGCATGGCGACGCGGAGGGGCGTCATCGGGCCTCCAAGGGGCGGGGGCGGCCCGGGCGGGCCGCCCCCGAACGAGCGGGTTACTGGGCGAGCGCCTCGTCGATGCGGTCGGAGGCGTCCTGGGCCGCCTGCTCGGCGGTCTTGACGCCCAACAGCACCTCTTGGATGGCGTCGCCGGCGATGTCGGCGATCTGGCTGTAGACGCGGCTGCCGAGCTCGGGCGAGCCGTACTGCGCGGCCTCGATGAAGGGCGCCCAACGGTCGGTCTGGAAGCGCTCCATCTCCTGCGCGCTGAAGCGCGCCGGCAGCGTCACGACGCCGCGCGCCATCTGCTCGGGCTGGAGCATGAACGTCACGAAGCGTTCGGCCTCTTCGGGATGGTCGGTGCCCGCGAAGATCGTGTAGTACCAGGCGGAGAGCACCGAGTTGCGCTCCTGGCCGGGGACCTGCGGGATGGGGCAGACGCCCCACTCGATGTTCGGCGCGGTCTCGTCGATCGTGCCCTGGGCCCAGGGGCCGTCGACGAACATCGCCACCTGCTCGGTGAAGAAGAGCTGCCGGACCTCGTTGCGCGAGTCGGACACGGCCGACACCTGGGTGATCTCGTGCTCCTTGAACAGGTTGGCGTAGAAGTCGAGCGCGGCGATCGCTTCGGGGCTGTCGAACGCCGAGGCGCTGCCGTCCTCGGTCACGAAGTGGCCGCCGAAGGCCCATAGGAAGTTGGCGAACTGCTGCAGCTGCGTGGCGTGCTTGGCGCCGACGAGGCCGAAGCCGGCCACGCCGTCATGCGTCAGCGCCTTGCCGGCCGCGATGAAGTCCTCGGTGGTCGCGGGGCATTCGGTGATGCCGGCCTCTTCGAGCAGGCGTTCGTTCGTGTAGATGACCCACGGGTCGACGCGGTCGGCGATGGCGACGAGCGCGTCGTCGGTCTCCACGCCCTGGAACGTTCCAGGGATCCAGTCCTCGCGCGGCAGGTCGGCCATGACGCCGCTCATGTCCATCAGGAAGCCGTTCTCGTTCAGTTCCTGCAGCCACCGGGCGCCGATGTAGCCGACGTCGAGCGCCTCACCGGAGCGCAGCGCGACGAACAGGCGCTCCTGGAAGACGCCGAAGGGGGTGCTGACGATCTCGATCGTGATGTCGGGGTTGGCGGCCTCGAACTCGGCGATCATGCCGGTGACGGCGGCTTCTTGGTCGCTCGAGTCCCAGCCCGGGTAGAAGAGGCGGAGGGTGACCGGTTGCGCCAGGACGGCGCCGGCGATCGCCAGCGTGAGCAGCGCGAGGGCGAGGCGTGCGAAGAGCGGGCGAACCTTCGGGGTGCGGGGCATGCGACGTTCCTTCCTGGGTCCTGGGACCCGCGCGTGGAGCGACGGCGTGCGGGCGAGCGAGCGGCCGGTGGGTGTCACATAGGCCCACCCCCCTCGGACGGGAGGGCGGTGCCGGGGGCGGGGGCACGGCGGTGGGCGTGGACATGGCCCTCGATCGCGACCGCGACCGCACCCGCGACGCCGGCGTCGTCGCCGAGTTCCGAGCGGACCACCCAATCGGCGCCGCGGTCGAGGTAGGGGCGCCAGGTGGCGAGCGCCCGATGGATGGCGGGCAGCAGCACGTCGTTCTGGACCTGGCCGCCGCCCACCACCACGCGCGCGACGTCGAGCAGGTTGACGACGTCGACGATCGCGGCGGCCAGCAGGCGCGCCATGCGGTCCACCTCGGCGCGGGCGAACGCGTCGCCGCGGGCGGCGTGGTCGAACAGGTCGCGCGTGGTGAGCGTGTCGCGCGCGGTGAGGGTCTCGTGCAGGCTGGTGGCCGTGGCGGCTTCGGGGCCGCGCAGGCGCGTGGTCAGCCCTTCGGCGGCGGGTTTGCCACCGCACGAGGCCTCGATGCACCCGCGGTTGCCGCAGGCGCAGAGGTCGCCGTGCACGTCGACGCTCAGGTGGCCGATCTCGCCGGCCAGACGGCGCACGCCGCGGTAGAGCTCGCCGCGCAGCACCAGACCCGCACCGATCCCCGTGCCGATCGCCAGGTAGACGAAGTCGTCCACGTCGCGGCCGGCGCCCCAGCGATGCTCCGCCATGGCGCCGGCGTTCACGTCGTTGTCGAGGTGGACGTCGGCGCCCGTGCGCCGGGCCAGTTCGCCTGCGACGTCCACCGGTTCGGACCAACCGAGGGCCAGCGGGCCGGAGACGCGGCCGTCGAGCCCGACACCGCCGCAGATGCCGACACCGATGGGCGTCCGGTCGATGGCGTCCGCGCGCCAGAGCGCCTCCACCTCGCGCACGATCACGTCGATCAGGCCCGCGGGGTCGCGGAGGACCGTGGGCACCACCCGCTGCCGTCTCAGACGCCCGTCTTCGTCGCCCAGCGCGAACGCCGTCTTGGTGGCGCCGACGTCGACGCCGACGAAGGCGCGGGGTTCGTGGGCGACCGGGGCGGGCGGGTTCATCGCTGCGGGTTCCCTGCCATCGAGGCGTGGCGCCTCTACCGCGAGAGGGTTCCTAAAGGTTCTTAGCTTTTACGCAGGATAGACCTCGAGGTTGCGGACGTCAAGCCGATGGGGGCACGGCGAGGGTCGGGCGCGGGCGCAGCGTGACGTCCGTCAGCCGCTGCCACAACGCGTCGAGCGCGACGAGCGTGGCGCCGGTCAGGACCGCGTCGTCGTGCAGTTCGCTGGGCTTCATCTGGATGGGGAAGGGCACCAGCGCCGCGAGCTGCTGCGCGAGGTCGTCGAACCAGTCGACGCCGCCGTCCACCTCCGAGTACACGATCACGCCGTCGAGGTCGAGCACGGCGAACGTCACCGCCAGCACCTTGGCGAGCTCGCCCAGCGCCTGGGGCGAGATGCGCGAGAAGCGGGCGTCGAGCGGGGTGCCGTCGCCGCTGAGCCGCAGGTTGCCGATCTCGCCGGCGCGGCCGTTGGCCCCGCGGTAGAGCCGACCGTCGAGCACGAGCCCCATGCCGACCCCCGTCGTCCGCACCCCCATGAAGACGAAGCGCGACCAGGCCCGGGCCGCGCCGCTGCGGCCCTCTCCGGTGGCGGCGAGGTTCACGTCGTTGACGGTGGTCACGTGGGCGTGGTCGAGCCGTTCGCGCAGGCGCGCAGCGAGGTTCACGCCGTGCAGCATGGCCGCCCGGCTCCAGTAGCGGATCACGCCGTCGGCTTGGACCGTGGCCGGCACGGCCACGACGACCTCGAGCGGGCCGCGCAGCGCGTGGTCGCCTTCGGCGTGCGCGGCGAGGTCCCGCACCAAGCCGTCGACGTCGGACGCCAGGTCGAACGATCCCTCGTCCAGGACCTCGCCGTGGAGGCCGACCCGGCGCCAACGCACGTCGTCTTGCCGCACGTCGGCCACCCACGCCGCGCCGGCGTCGGGGGCCACGTCGATCACCACCGCCTTGCGACCCACGCCTTGGCCCCGCAGGCCCGCCTCGACGAGCACGCCGGCGCGCACCAGTTCCTGGCTGATCGACGCGACCGTCACCGCGCTCAGGCCGAGGTGGCGGGCCAGCTCCGGCCGCGACACGGGACCCAGGTGGCGCAGGCCCGCCACCAGCCGGCGCGCGTTGACCACGCGCAGGTCGGCGGGCTGGCCGGGTTCCGAGCGCGCACGGTCACCGCGGTCGTCGGGCATGGCCCATTCTATGGAGGCGACGTCCGTCGGTAGGTCCAGCACGTGCGCCGGTCGACGCTTCCCAGCGAGCCGTACAGCGACAGCGCCTCGGGGCTGTAGCCCGCGATGTACGCCCGCGTGATGCCCATGTCGCGCAACCGCCGCAGGCAGGCGTGGATCGCCGCGCGCGCCAGCCCGCGGCGGCGGAAGGCGCTGTGGGTGCAGATGCGCTCGACGTCGGCCGACGCGTTGCGGGCGTCGATGAGGGCCTCGCACCCGGCGACGAGGCGCCCGTCCGGGGCGCGCACGCAGACGTCGGTGGCCGCGTGGTAGATGGGGTTCTCCCGGGAGAGCGCGTGGAGCACGAGGTCGCGCGCGAGCTCGTCGTCCGACAGGTCGGCGCGGCCCGAGAACGCGTCGGCGCGTAAGCGTCGGAGGCCGGCGTAGTCCGGTTCGGACGCCATGTCGACGATCGTGAAGCCGTCGGGGAGGGGCGGCGCCTCGGGCAACGGCGCGGCGAGGTCGAAGCCGTAGGCGTGGAACTCGGAGGCGCGAGCGAAGCCCGCGCGCTCGAGCGCGGCCGCTTCGACGTCCGCGCCCTCGGTGATCTCCACCGAGAGGGCGCCCCGGGCGCCCCAGGTCGCGACGCTCCACGCGAGCGCCTCGTCGAAGAGGAACCGGTACCCGCGCGTCGTGAGGACCACGAACTCGGGGCCGCCGTCCTCGGAGACGGCGGCCGCCGCCAGCGCGCCGAAGCCGTCGAACCAGAGGTGGGCGTTCCGTTCGCAGAAGCGCGGGATCGTGGGTTTGGCGCCCCACAGCCCGTGCTTCCAGTCGACCAGCCGGCCCAGGCACCAGGTCGTGTGCGCGCGGACGTGGGTCGGGTCGTCGACCATCAGCCGCACCAGACGGGCGAAGTCGCCGGTCTCCTCGGCATAATCGCGGTGGGTCGTGCGCATGAGCGGCCCCTTCGGCGGGCCCTCGAGCTCGGGTTCTAGGCGTCGCGCTCGGGGTTCCACGAACCCCGGGGGGCCTCCGGGGGCGTGCGGGGATCGACGTCGGCGGTGCTGGCGTCAGGTTGGCGCAACCGGGCCGGGAGGGTCAAGGCGGCGCGGCGGCGCGCTCGCCGCGCTCCGCCGGCCAGGGACGCCCGTCCCCCCGGCCCCGAGCACCCCCCCGATACCGTGAGGACGGGCGCTCTCATGAACCGCCCCGCACCGGCCCCGGTCACCCCGGCGGCGGAAGGGGAGGGCCACGTGCTCGAAGACCTCGCGCCCCGCCTGCTGATGCAGGAGATCGCCCATCAGCACCTGTTCAACCAGTTCTGGCTCACGCTGTTCTTCGTGGTGCCGATGGTGCTGGTCGCCCGGGCGGTGGTCGCCGGCACGCGCTACTCGGCGATCCTGATCATCGTCATCTTCGGTCTGACGATGGGGTACCTGCTCGTCGCCACCGGCGTGTCGGAAGCCGGACTCGCCGACTTCCCCATGCTCGGCATGATCGCGCAGACCACGGTGGTGGCGCTGACCGTCTCGTTCTTCGTGGGCGGGCAGGAGCTGCGGCGCATCTTCGGGCGCACGAAGCTGCCCCCCGACGAGAGCGTCGTCTACTCCAGCGAGCAGGTGGTGTTCGGCACGGGCCGCACCCAACTCGTCTTCATCGCGCGGGCGTTCTTCGTGCTGCTCGGCATCGAGGCGCTCGTGCGCGTGCTCCTGGGCACCGTGCCCGACGGCACGCTCGGCCGCTACTACCCGCTCATCGCCTACATGGGCCTGGTGATCGCCGTCATCCTGATCGACCACAAGGCGGCGATCGTGCGCAAGCGGCTCTACCTCTACAAGGGGTTCGTCGAGATCGTCGCGATCGTCGGCGTGCTGCTCGCCGGGGCGCTGCTGTCGCAGTGGGTGCGGCCGCTCATCGCGCTGCCGCAGATCTTCTTCGTCATGCTGCTGGCCGCGGGCCTGGGCGCGGTCCTCTACCGGTGGGTCCACGGTCCCGCCGTGCGCTGCTTGCTCTTCGCCGGGATCCCGGTGGTGCTCGCGGCGAACTTCGTGGTGGGCGGCTCGCGGATCGGCGAGGCCTTCGCGCTCACCGAGATGAACGCCGTCATGGCCTACGGCTTCTTCGGTCAGGTGATGTGGATGTTCGGCGGCATCGCGCTGCTGATGCTGGTCGGCAAGAGCGCCGCGGTCCGCAACCTGGGCCCGGGCATGGCGGGCTCGCTGTCGCACGCCGGCCTGACCGGCGCCTGCACGGCCGGCGACCTGGGCGAAGGGGCCGCGCGGCGCGCCCCGATCATGATCAACATCCCCTTCTTCGGCCACGTGTTCGTCTTCTCGATCCTGGCCGTGAGCATCGAGCGGGGTGGGCTGGTCTGGTGGCCGGCGATCGCGGTGGCGGCGGTGGGCCTGGTGCTGACGGCGGTGGCGCTGCGGGCCCTGGCCCGTGCGAACGGCGACGACGAGCGCGAGGTGAAGGCGCTGATGCAGTTCTCGTTCGGCTGGCAGCTCAGCGCGGTCTTCGGTGGGCTCTTGCTGCTCGCCGCGTCGGGGATGGCGATCGAGCACGCGTTCATGGCCACGAGCTCGGCCCTGTCGCACTTCGGCCTGTTCGCCGCCATCCAGGGCGGCATGGCGGGTGGCGCGGCGGCGGGCATGATCGCCTTCGTCTTCGCCATGCCGTTCCTGGTGCACCCGTTGGTGTTCTTCCTGTTCGGCCAGGCGATGGAGCGGGGCGGCGACATGCGGCGCGTCCCGGTGTTCGCGCTGGTGGCGGTCGGGGCGTTGGGGGTGGCAGCGGCGCTGACGATCGGTGCGGGCTGAGGGGGTCCACCTCGTGGACGAGGAACCGGACGAGCCACGGGTCCTTCGGCCCTGGCGCGTCGGCGACCGGCGGTGTAACGAGGGGTGAACCCGCGACCACGCCTGGTGCTGGGCCGGTGGCCGCGGCGGAAGGAGCGTCCGATGCGTCTCCTCGTTCTCTGGCTCTCGTGCCTCGCCCTGACGGGCTCCGCCTTCGCCGTCGACCGGGTGTCCGTGCCGTCGGACGGTCGGCCGGTGACGCTCGACGGTCTCGAGGTGGGTGGCAGCTACCAGCTCCGGGTCTCCGGCTCGATGACCTTCGGCCGGTGGGCGGCGACGGGTGCGACGTTGCGCAACGACGCCTGTTACGAGTACGACGCCAAGGGCTTCCCGGATCCCTTGACGGTGTTCCAGAACAGCTTCGACGTCGTCGTCTGCGGGCTCTACCGGAGCGACCACGTCTACCTGTCGGCCCCGTTCGTGGCGCCCTCGCAGCGACTCGTGTTGTGGGTCTTCGACACCGACTACCGCGACAACGACGGCGCGCTCGACGTCGAGATCATCCCGATCGCCAGCGGCAGCGCGGGGGGTTACCTGATGAGCGACACCTGCACCTGGGCGTTCGACGGCGAGTGCGACGAACCTGGGATCGGGACCGGTCTGTGCCTGCCGGGCACCGACACCTTCGACTGCTCCGGCGCGGCGTGGGGACCCGACGACAGCTGCCCCTGGGCCTTCGACGGCGAGTGCGACGAGCCTGGGATCGGCACCGGCGCGTGCCTGGCCGGGACCGATGGCTTCGACTGCCGCGGCGGCGCGGCCGCGCCCGAGCCGGACCTGCCGGCCGACGTGGAGCGCCGTGAGCAGGCGCTGACGCAGTGTGACGTCTGGTCGGTGGCGAGCTCCGGGGGCGTCGAAGGCACGGTCGATCGCTGGGACGTGAGCACGATCCCGGCGGGTGCGCGCTTCGACCTGCGCTTCGACGCGCATGAGCTCCCGGATCGCTTCCGGGTGGCCTACGGGGGCGCGGTCGTCTACGAGAGCGGCTGGCGTGGTGACGCCACGTACGCGAGCAGGCCCGCCTACGCCGATGGCGTCGCCGGGCCCGGTGCCGGCGAGGTGCTCGACACGTTCGTCAAGGGCCTCGCCGACGATTTCACGGTGAGCGTGGTGGGCGCGGACCCGGACACGAAGTGGGACGACTCGGTCCGCTGTCGGCTGCCCTGAGCGTCAGACGCGCCAGTACGCCGCGCCGTCCGGCGTCCGCTGCATGTAGCCCAGGTCGACGAAGCTGCGGCGCAGGCGGGCGACGTCGTCGCTGAAGCGGACGAGCGCCTCGCCCACCTCCTTCTCGGTGTAGGTCACGCCCGGTTCGAAGACCTGTAGGGCATGACGCACGAGCACCTGGTACTTCTTCGACTGGCTCGGGAAGGCCGTGAAGCGACCGTCCGGCCCGACGAAGGTGGCCAGGACCTTGCGGTCGAACGCGTCGACGTCGGTGTCGGCGGCGAGACCGGGCAGGGCCTCGTCGCCCAGCAGGCGCTGCGACAGGTCGTGCAGCGGCGCGGTGTCGAGCGCGTAGACGCTGTAGGGGCCTTCGGCCTTGGCATGCACGAGGCCGACGTCGGCGAGCCGGCGCAGGTGGTGCGACACGGTCGAGCTGCCGACGCCGAGGGCGGCGGCGAGCTGTTCGACGGTGCGCGGTCCGTGGGCGAGGAGGCCGACCACGCGCAAGCGGTTGGCGTCGGCCAGCGCCTTGAAGAAGGCGAGGAGTTCGGGATGGGGGACGCTCATGATGGGGCTCCTTCATGTCGATGGACATCGAGACATGTCGATATCCATCGACATGAGAGCCTAGCGCCTGCGGCTGCCCCCGTCAACCCCTCCTGGACTCACGGGGCCAGGTTGGCGTGCAGCCACTCGGCCACACGGGTCCGGTTGCGCGCGGTGCTGGTGCCTGTGGGCGTGAGCGCGAAGCAGTTCGTGCGCAGGTTGCGGTCGCTGGTCCCGCCCATCATCGAGGGTCCGGTGACGCCGAAGGGGAAGATGCCGAGCACGGTGCACCGCTGGCTGGTCGCGGCGCGCGAGTGGACGGCGTTCATGAGATGCCCGGTCTCGTGCATGAAGGTCTGACCGACGGTCTCGAGGGTGTAGTTGCGGAAGCTCGTCCAGGCGACCGCGCCGTCGCGCGGCGTCGCGTCGATGACGCCGAACCCGCCGGCGCAGCCCCAGCTGCCCGGGTACCGGTCGGTGTTCGTCCACCACATCCAGTACTCGTTGTCGACCGTGTTGCGATCGCGCGAGCGCTCGGCGTACTCGTCGATGAGGGTGCCGTCGCCGAGGGCGCCGCAGTCGCTGCTTGGGAACGTGAAGTCCGCTTGACCGTTCTTCGTGAGGCGGCGGTAGCCGGCGATCTGCGTGCGCACGGCGAAGGCGTTCGGGTAGGCGATGAGGCTGACGCCGGCGTCGACCGGGTTGGCCGAGAGCTGCGCCAAGGCGAAGAAGAGGTCCTGGCGGTTGGCCATCGCGTCGACGCGCGCGAAGTACGCGGGCACCAGACGCTCGCCCGTATCGGCGTCGTAGACGGTCGAATCGGCGACCATGACGGGCCGCAGGTACTTCACGCCGTCTTCCAGGAAGTGGTTGGCGCGTCCGACCTCGGCGGTGGTGGCCGCCTGAGCGTCGACGAGGTCGAGTTCCGGGTCCTCGATCCCCAGGTTCAGGTCGATCTGGTTGGTGAGCAGGTAGTCGACGTCGTTCTCGGCCAGCAGGCGCTCGACGGTCTCGACGTCGTAGTGGACGTCGAGGACGCTGCGCAGGCCCTGCAGACTGCTCGGCGTGAAGGGGGCCGCGAGCGCCTGGCCGAAGTACGTGGCGTCGAGCTCGTCGCCGATCACCGCGATGGTCGACATCTGGTAGAGCGTCTCGTCGGACAGGTTCTTCTCGGTCTCGCCGATGACGAGCGAGCGGATCTCGTCGGCAGCGAGGACGGGCATGCCCTGGAAGGTCAGGCTCGGTCCCGCGACGGGCTGGCAGTCGACGTCCTCGAGGCTGACCGCGTCGATGGCGCAGTCCTGCACGTCGGGCGCCCGCACGTCGTGGTGGTACGCGGTCCACGAGACGTACGTCGGCGTCGTCCCGTGCGGCTGCAGGATCGGCAGGGTCAGGTGGATCGGTTCGACGTCGGCGTCCGGCGCGACCGCCCAGGCCTGGAGGGCGGCGATGGCCTTCTCGTCCGGGAAGGCGATCAGGGTCCAGTCGTCCAGGGTCGGCAGCGCGTGCCGCAGCGCGGCTTCGAGCTCTTCGGAGGGTTCCAGGGACGGGAACGATGCGTCGACGTCGATCGGTTCGCCCGGCACCCGGACGCCGAGCGGCACCTCGACCTCGGAGCGCCAGTAGAGCCGTTCGAAGACGAGCCGCAGCGTGCCGACGAGCGGGGTCCGGACCTGCAGCGTGTAGCGGCCGCTCGCGTCGGTGCAGGTGCTGGCGCGGACGGGTTCGGACGGCGTCTGGCAGCCCTCGCCGGCCTGTCGGTGGACGGCGGCGGTGGCCAGGGTGCTGGCGACGCCGTCCTCGGGCACGAACACGACGGCGTCGGCGACGGCGGCGCCGTCCCCGTCGAGCAGTTGGCCGGCGAGCGTGGTGGTGACGTCGTCGCTGAGACAGCCCGTCAGCGCCGACATCAGCGCCAGGGCCACGAGGACGCCGGCGGGGCGTCGGAACGTGCGCATGGTGACCTCCTGTGGGGGTCACCTTGTCAGAGGGCGCCGGGCGCCGTCAATCGCCCGTGGGCACGACAGGGCCGGGGACGGGACCTCGCCCGCCGTATCCTCGCCCATGACGCGCCCCCGCCCCCGTGACCTCGGCCTGCGCCCCGGCGTCCTCGCGCCCGGACCCCTCAACGCCCTCACCGACGTCGCCGGCGTGCGGGTGGGGCACGTCACCCTCGTCGCCGGCGACGACGTGCGCACGGGCGTCACCGCCATCCTGCCCCACGGCGGCAACCTCTTCCGCGAGCGGGTGCCGGCGGGTCTCCACGTCGGCAACGGTTTCGGCAAGCTGATCGGCGCTACCCAGCTCGTCGAGCTCGGCGAGCTGGAGACGCCCGTCGTGCTCACCAACACGCTGTGCGTGGCGCGGGCGGCGGAGGCGCTGGTGGCGTGGACGCTGGCGACGCCGGGCAACGAACGCGTGCGCAGCGTCAACCCGGTGGCGGGGGAGACGAACGACGGCAAGCTCAACGACATCCGGGCGCGGGTGGTGAGCGTCGCGCACGTCGACGCGGCGCTCCGAGCCGCACAGGCGGCGTCGGCAGCCGACGGCGCCGTCGGCGGCAACGTCGGCGCCGGGACCGGCACCGTCGCGTTCGGCTGGAAGGGCGGGATCGGCACGGCCTCGCGGCGTCTGCCGGCCACGCTGGGCGGCTGGACGGTGGGCGCGCTGGTGCAGGCCAACTACGGCGGCGAGCTGCGCATGGACGGCCGCGCGGTCGGCAAGGCGCTGGGGCAACACGACCTGCGCCAACACGTCGACCTCGACGGCAGCGTCATGGTCGTGTTGGCCACCGACGCTCCGCTCTCGGACCGCAACCTGACGCGCCTGGCCGCGCGTGCGATGGCGGGCATCGCCCGCACCGGGGCCGCGATGAGCGACGGCTCGGGCGATTACGCCATCGCGTTCTCGACCCATCGCGACGTGCGGCGGCACGTGCAGGACGGCGCCGCCGAACCGCGCTCGTTCCTCGAACTGCCCAACGACGCCACCTCGCCGCTCTTCCTGGCCGCCGTCGAGGCCACCGAGGAGGCGGTGCTCGACGCGCTGTGCCGGGCCGAGACGATGGTGGGGGTCGGCGGGCGGCGGGTGGAGGCGTTGCCCCTCGAGGCGGTGCGGGCGCTCGGGCCGGGGTGAGACCGGGCGGTGGCGGCGGCCGTCGATCCGTCGCCGCCACCGTCACCTCGACCCGTCAGGTCACGCCGTCACCTCGCCGCGGCGGGCGCCTCTTGCGTGCGCGCGACGACCACCGAACCGGGGCTCTCGCCGGCCTCGGCGGGCTCCCCGTCGGCGGGGCCGAAGCCGGTGCGCAACGGCAGCTCGGGCACGAGCAGGATCAGCAGCGAGCCGACGACGGTGATCGCCAGGCTCACCTGGAACAGCAGCCGGATGCTGGCGGCGAAACCGACGCGGACGGCTTCGCCCAGCCGTTCGCCGAGGACCGCCGCCTGCTGGTCCAAACCCGTCCGCAGGGCGGCGAGCACGCCCGCCCGCGCGGGCTCCTCGAGCACCTCGGTGGTGCGGAGCAACTCGGTGACCTGGGGCGGGGTCAACGGATCGCCCAGGAGCGCGTCGCGCGCCGCGGCGTCGCCCCCGAGGGCCAGCTCGACCTGGGCGTACAACGCGTCGAACGCGTCGGCGATCGGGTCGTCGCTCTCGCCAGCGCCGGGCCGGAGCGCGCTCAGGTCGAAACCCTGCTCGAGCACCGCCGCCGGCAGGAACGGGGCCGCGCGCGGGATCTCGACGCCGACGCTGTAGGTGAGCAGCGCGCCGAAGACGGCCAGACCGATCGTCGAACCGATCTGGCGGAAGAACTGGCTGGCGCTGGTGGCCACACCGAGCTGCGACATCGGCACGGCGTTCTGGATCGCGAGCGTGAACAGGCTCTGGGCCGGCCCTAGGCCGATCCCGACGACGACCATGCGCCAGGCGAGGCCGAACTGGGTGGTCTGGAGGTCGATCTGGGTGAGGAAGAAGACGCCGACGACCAGGATCGCCGACCCGACGAGCATGATCGGCTTGTAGCGCTGCACCTTCGTCACGATGAGGCCCGCAGCGGTCGAGGAGAGGATCAGGCCCATCATCAGGGGCAACAGGGTGAAGCCCGAGTTGGTGGCGCTGATGCCCAGCACCAGCTGCATGAACAGCGGCAGGAACATGACGATCCCCAGGAACGCCACGTTGATGACGAACGAGGCGGCGTTGGCCGTCGCGAACACCGGCACCCGGAACAGGTCGAGCGGCAGGATCGGGTTGGCGCTGCGCCGTTCGACGAGCACGAAACCGATCAACGACGCGGCCGCCACCGCCAGCAGCCCGAGGATGCGGGCCGAGGTCCACGGGTACGTGGTGCCGCCCCAGGTGAGCGCCAACAGCAGCGGCACGAAGGCGGTCACGATCAGCGCCGCGCCGGGCAGGTCGAGCCGCCCGGGCTTCTTCACGAAGTGCAGGTCGGGCATCCACGACGTGATCAGGTAGAGCGAGAACAGCCCCAGCGGCAGGTTGACGTAGAACACCCAGCGCCAGCCTTCGATGACGGCGCCGGCGATCGTGATCGTGCCGTGGTCGGTGAAGAAACCGCCGATGAGCGGTCCGAGGACCGTCGCCAGGCCGAACACGCCGCCGAACAGGCCCTGGTAGCGCCCCCTCTCGCTGGCGGGGATCAGGTCGGCGATGATCGCGAACGCGCTCGAGAACAGCGCCGCGCCGCCGAGGCCCTGCAGCGCTCGGAAGAAGACGAGTTGCACCATGCCGCTGCCGAGCAGCGGCAGGTCGCCGAACTCGCCCGCCAGGCCGCTCAGCATGGAGCCGAGCAGGAACAGCACGATGCCGACGACCAGGATCGGCTTGCGCCCGTACATGTCCGAGAGCTTGCCGTAGATGGGCACCATCACGGTCGATGCCAAGAGGTAGGCGGTCGTGACCCAGGCGTAGAGCTCGAGTCCGTCGAGCTGCGCGATGATGACGGGCATCGCCGTCGAGACGATCGTGGAGTCGAGCGCGCCGAGCAAGAAGACGACCATGACGGCCGCGAGGGTGATGTTGCGTTCACGGATGGTGACGGGGGCGGTGGCGCTCAAGGGTTCTCCTGGGGGGCGAGGGTGGCCGCGGGGTCGGGGGTGGGGGTCGGCGCGCCGAACTCGGCGGTCAACAGCTCGTTCAGGCGTTCGAGGGACGTCAGCAGCTGGTCGCGTTCGGGGTCGCCGAGCTTGCCGAGCGCGGTCTCCACGGTCGCCTCCAGCACGCTGCGGACCGCGGCGCGGCGCTCCGTGCCCAGGGGCGTGAGCGACAGGTGCGCGCGGCGACCGTCGGCGTCGTCGGCGCTGCGGGTCAGCAGGCCGGCGCGCCGGAGCCGGGCGATGGTGCGGCTGGTCATGTCGCGCGGCATCCGCAGGGTCGCGGCCAGCTCACTGGGGGAGAGCGTGCCCTTGGCCACCGTCGCCAGGGCCATGTAGTCGCGCCGGTCGAGGTCGTGTTGCGCCTGCAGGAGCGGATCGAGGTGGTCGGTGAGCGAGCGGCCGAGGTCCCACAGCGACGCCATCAGCCGGAAGGCGTCGCTGCGGCGGGACGGGGCGCTGGGGGGTGGGGGCGTGGCGGGTTCCGGCATCGAGCGGTGATCTTATGGTGCAACTGTTGGACCGTGCAATCGTTCGCGCGACGTGCGTCGCGAGCGGGCGAGTGGCGGCGGCTCCGCAGACGGGCCGGAGCCGTGCCGGCAGCGCGTCGCGATCGCCCTGAGCGACGGTCCTGACGGCCCCCGACCCGTACGATCCTCGGCGTGACGCAGCGCCCCCCCGCCACTCCTCCCGAGAAGCCCGTGCCGTGGCGCGTCCACGCCCGCGACCTGCGCGCCACCCTGGCGCTGGTGTGGGCCACCGACCCGCGCCGCACGGCGCT
Source organism: uncultured Trueperaceae bacterium (assembly GCA_963839375.1). Classification (GTDB taxonomy): domain Bacteria; phylum Deinococcota; class Deinococci; order Deinococcales; family Trueperaceae; genus JAABTL01. The sequence continues at coordinate 14,335 of CAWIUY010000044.1, forward strand.
CATCGGCGTGCTCAGCCTGGTGCAGGCGGGTCTGCCGGCGGTGACCTTGTGGGTGGGCAAGCTGCTGCTCGACGCGGTGGCGCTGGCGGTGACGGGCGGCTTCGGCAGCGAGGCCGAGGCGTTCGGTCGGCTGGCGGGGCTGCTGGCGATCCAGGTGGGGGTGGGCGCCTTCGGCTCGCTGCTCACGACGCTCCAGACCGGGACCCAAGACCTGCTCGGCGACGGCCTGCAGCACGCCATCAGCCGCCGCATCCTGGACAAGGCTTCGGGTCTGGAGCTCGAGCGCTTCGAGGACGCCGAGACCTACGACGCCCTCCAGAACGCCTACCGCGAGGTGGGCAGTCGGCCGCTGGGCGTGTTCACCCAGGTGGTCGGCTTGGTGCAGGCGGTCATCACGCTCGGATCGGTGAGCGCGCTCATGGCCCAGCTCGGTTGGGCGGTCGTGCCGCTGGTGCTGCTGGCGTCGATCCCGGGCGTGATCGTCGCCAACCGCTTCGGCACCGCCTCCTACCGGATGCTGCGCCGCCGCGCCGCCGACGCGCGCGTCCAGAACTACCTGGGACGCCTGCTCACCTCCGACGAGGCGGTCAAGGAGGTGCGGCTGTTCGGGTTCGAGGGATACCTGATCGAGCGCTGGCGCGACTACTACCTCCGCTTCCGCGCCGAGCTCGAGTCGTTGGTGCGGCGCCGGGGCGGCTGGAGCCTGGGGGCCTCGCTCGTCTCGTCGGTGTTGGTGGCGTTGGCAACGCTGTCGGTGCTGCGCCGGGCGGCCCAGGGTGCGCTCACCGTGGGCGACTTCGGCCTGTTCGTGTCCGGTATCGGCCAGCTCCAGCGGCAGTTCGCCGTGCTGCTCCAAGGGATCTCGGGCGTGCAGCAGAACCTGCTGTACATGCGCAACCTGTTCGACTTCCTGGAACTGCCCGCCCGCGACCTCGACGCCGGCGCGACCTGGGAGGGACCGATCCACCGGATCGACGTCGAGAACGTGTCGTTCCGCTACCCGCTCACCGAGCGCGACGTGTTGCAGGGCGTGACGTTCAGCGTGCGGCGCGGCGAGTCGTTGGCGCTGGTGGGCGAGAACGGCGCCGGCAAGACGACGCTGGTCAAGCTCATCACGCGTCTGTATGAGCCCACCGGCGGCCGCATCCTGCTCAACGGGCAAGACGCGCGCCAGTTCAGCCCGCGCAGCGTGCAGCGCGAGATCGCCACCGTCTTCCAGGATTTCGGGCAGTACCAGATGACCGTTCGCGAGAACGTGGCCGTCGGCCGCGGCGCCGGGGACGGGGACGCGAGCGCGCTCCAGGCGGCCGCCGACCGCGCCGGCGCCGCGGGCTTCGTCGGCGACCTGCCGGCCGGCTTCGAGCAGATGTTGGGGCGTTGGTTCGCGGGCGGGCAGCAGCTCTCGGGTGGCCAGTGGCAGCGGCTGGCGTTGGCCCGGCTCTACTACCGCGACGGGTCGGTGCTGGTGTTCGACGAGCCCACCGCGGCGCTCGACGCCAACGCCGAGTTCGAGGTGGTCGAGGGGCTGCGGGCGCAGGCCAAGGACCGCATCACGGTCATCATCTCGCACCGTTTCAGCACCGTGCGCCTCGCCGACCGGATCGTGGTGCTCGAGGGCGGCGTCATCACCGAGGCTGGCTCGCACGCGGAGCTCGTCGCCCAGGACGGCACCTACGCGGCGCTGTTCAACCTGCAGGCGCGCGGGTACCGGGACGTGGTGCCACCGCCGGTGGCGTAGGGCCGGCTAGGACGGGGACTGTAGGTCGAGCGCGTGCATCAGGCCGGTCTCGATGGCGCCGAGGAGGTCGGGAGGCAGGACGCCGATCCGACCGCCGAGCTTCGTGCGGTCCAAGACGGTGATCTGATGGCACAGGGCGACCGACGGCCGCGCGAGACCTGCCGTTCCGGCTGGGATGGCGACGGCCGTCGGACCGCGCCGTGCCTGCGTGCTCGAGGTCGACAGGGGTACCACGAGGATCGAGCGCCAGGTCGGAACCTGGTTGAAGCCGTCGTGCGACACGATGACCGCGGGTCGACGATTGCGCTGCTCGCTCCCAGAGCGCGGCTCGAACCTCGCCCAATGGACCTCACCGCGCATCGGCGTCCGACATCGCGTCCTCTTCGCGCCAGTCGTCCTCGTCGGCAGCCCAGACGTCCAGACCAGCGGCTTCGACCATGGGGTCGAAGTCGTCGACGGTGCCCGCGACCGCTCGCGCGTACGAAGCGATCTCGTCGGCGACCTGCTTCCGCTTGAGCGCCCGGACATGCGCTTCGATGGCTTTTCGCGCGAGCACGGTCGCCGGCTCGCCGACGCGCTGGGCTTGCGCCTTGAGGTCTTCGTGGACGTCGGCGGGCAGCGGGACATGCAGGTTCTTCTTGCCGGTCGACGGCACGGGTACCTCCAGACTGCCATGGTCGTGTGGCATCGTTGGTGCCAGCGTTCGTGCACCATAGCACGCCCGCGACCGACGCTCGCCCATGGCGTGGTCTTCGGCCTACGGCCTCACTTCCGCGGCGTGCTACGCCGTTCGCCGTGCTGCGGCCACGGCAGCTTGACGCCGTCGAGACGGCGCGCCGACGCTTGCACGGTCCGTGTCACCGATCGGCGCACCACGGCCTTGCCGTCGCTGGCGATGACGCGCCCCCACCAACCGCCCACGATGGCGTCGAACGCCAGCGGTTCGACGGCGGCGCCGAGGCGCTCGACGTCGCGCGGCGGCAGCGGGATCAGGTTGGGGTAGCTGTACATGAACGCCACGAAGCGCCGGTCGGGCACCACCATCAGGATGTCGGAGGTGAGCAGTGCGCCGCGCCCCTCGAAGCCCGCCGGCCAGTGCAGCACGGTGCCGCCCGGGAAGTGACCGCCGGCGCGGACGAGCCCGACCCCCCCGAACAGGGCGTGCCGTTCGCCGTCCCAGTGCACGATGCGCTCGTGTGGATGGGTCACGAAGGCGCGGTCGGCGGCGTGCAGGTAGACGTCGGCGCCGAAGGCCTCGGCGAACAGCGCGGCGCCCGTGTAGAAGTGCGGGTGGCTCACCGCCACCGCCCGCACCCCACCGAGCGCTTCGAGACGACCGATCGACTCCGGATGCAGCAGCGGCACCGAGTCCCACAGGACGTTGCCTTCGGGCGTCCGCACCAGCAGGGCGCGTTGACCGATGGCCAGCGGCGGTTCGAGGCCGACGCCCCAGAGGTCGGTGGCCTCCTCCTCGACGCGCGGCGCGTGCTCCGGGAGCAGCTCGCGGTGGGGTCGCCACACCTGGCCACCGGCACCGACGTACTGGCGCGGTTCGTCGCAGATGGGACACAGGGCCGGTGGTTCGACGTCGCCGGGCACGTGCGCGCCGCAGGTCAAGCACACGATCGGATCGGTCATGCCCGAGGGTATGCCATGGCGACGGGGCCGTGCGTACGGGTGTGCGTCCCGAGGTGCACACGCGTTCGGCGCGATGCCCACGAGGCGCGCGTGGTGCGGCGCCGCTTCCGGCCGGCGGGGCCGCCGCACCGGCGGGCGGATTCACGCTATTCTCACGACCGTCGGCGCTCGTCTCGCGGCCCAGCCGCATGTCATCGACCGGGAGGTCGGCCATGCCCAAGCTCTACCTCGGAGAAGCCCTCGCTCTGCTCGGCAAGACGCTCCCCTTCATCTGGGTCCGGCTGGGCAGTTACCTGGTCTTGTTCGCCGCCCTCGGCGTGTACTTCGCCATCGTCGGCGGCTTGGCCTTCCTGTTGGGGCAGCTGTGGGCGCCGCTCGGCTTCATCGTCTTCCTGATCGCGATCGGTGGCGGTTTCGGTCTGGTCCGCTGGGCCTCGCGCTACTACTTCTACCTGCTCAAGGCGGCGCACACGGCCGTCATGACCGAGTTCATCGTGCACGGCCGCGCACCGGCCGCCAACCAGCTCGCCTACGGCCGCACCCAGGTGACCGAGCGCTTCCGCGACACCAGCATCATGTTCGGCGTCGACGTGCTGGTGGACGGTGCGGTCAAGGCGTTCGTCCGCACCTTCGCGCGCATCGCCAGCATCCTGCCCATCCCCGGGCTCGACGCCTTGACCAAGCTCATCGAACGCGTGGCGGTGGCGTCGACGACCTTCGTCGACGAAGCGGTGCTCTCGCGCGCCTACGCCCAGCGTGAGCAGAACGTCTGGAAGGTCGCCTACGACGGCGTGCTGCTCTACGCGCAGGCCTGGAAGCCGATCCTGGCGAACGCGGTGGTGCTGACCCTCATCGGCTACGTCGAGTACGTGATCTTCCTGGTCATCCTGGCCCTGCCGGCGCTCGCCATCAGCGCCGCCATCCCGGCCGCCGGGCCGGTGCTCGCCATCCTCGTGTTCGTCGGCGCCTGGATGCTCAAGCTGGCGCTCGCCGACGCGTTCGCGCTCGCCGCGACGCTCATCGCCTACCACCGCAGCACGGCCGACATGACGCCCAACGAGGAGTGGCGCGCCAAGCTCGAGGGTGCCAGCGACAAGTTCAAGGAGCTCGGTCGCAAGGCGGTCGAGTCGGTGAAAGCGCCCGGTGTCGGACGGCAGGCCGAACCGACGCCGGCCCCGGCGGCCCCCGCGCCGAGCGCCCCCGCGCCGAGCGCCACTGGCGCCCCGCTCGCGCCGTCGACCCCAGCCGCCGGCACGGCGCCGCTGGCGGCCGACGCCCCGACGATCGACCTCGGCCTCGACGCCGGCCCCGATCGGCCGATCAACTGACGGGAGCGACGCGCCCCGGCCGACGTACGGGCGCCCACGGCGGCACCGTGCGTCGGCCCGCCCGCTTCCTCGGCGTCACCCCCGCGCGAACCGCCGGTACTCCTCGGCGAAGTCGCCGCGCATCGCGGCCTCGCGCGCCAGCACCTCGCGCACGCGTGGGAGCTGCTCGCGGGCCTCGTCCTCGCTCATGACGCACACGCCGTTGTCGTCGGCCACGATCAGGTCGCCCGGGTGGACCACCACGCCGCCGCACTGGATGGTGACGCCCATGGCGCCGTCGACCTCGAGCCGCTTGGCCACGAGCGCCGAGACGCTGCGGGTGAACACCGGGTAGCCCATCGCGCGCAGTTCCACCACGTCGGTGACGGCACCGTCGATCACGAAGCCGGCGTGACCGGCGCGGATCGAGTGCAGCGCGCGGAACTCGCCCAGGCAGGCGTGTTCCAGCTCGCCGACCTGATCGACGACGATCACGTCGCCGGGCTGCGCCGCGTCGCGGACGCCCCCCAGCGCGCTCAGGTCGAGATGCGGAGCACGCACGGTGAAGGCCGGCCCCACCAGGAACGTGCCGGGCACGAGCGGTTTGATGCCGTGGTCCATGAACCGCAGCCGGTGGAAGTGCCCGAGGATGGAGGGCGAGACGTTGCGGTAGGCGGCGACGAGGTCGGGGTCGATGCGGGGGGTCTGGGACACGGGCGAGCCTCCAAGGTGGGCGGGGTTCACGTGCGCAGGCTGGGGTCGAGGACGTCGCGCAGGCCGTCGCCCAGCAGGTTGAAGCCGAGCACCGCGAGCGTGATCGCGACGCCGGGCGCGAACGCCATGGTCGGGTCGAGGCGCAAGTAGAGCTGCGCTTGGGAGAGCATGGCGCCCCACTCGGCGGTGGGGGGTTGCACGCCGAGTCCGAGGAACGACAGACCCGACGCGACCAGCATCGTCACCCCCAAGCGCAGCGTGGCGTACACGAGCGCCGGCGCGATCACGCTCGGCAACAGGTGGCGGAACATGACGCGCCCGTCGCCGGCGCCGAGTCCGCGGGCGGCCTCCACGAAGGCGCGTTCCTTCACCGCCAGCACCGACCCGCGCACCAGCCGGGCGAACACCGGCACGCCGAACACCGCCGAGGCCAGGATCACCGGCCCGACGCCAGGGCCGGTGAGGGTGATCAGGCCGATCGCCAGCAGCAGGCCGGGGAAGGCCAGCAGGACGTCGACCAGGCGCATCGCGACGCCGTCGATCCAGCCGCCGGCGTAGCCCGTCCACAGGCCGAGCAGACCGCCGGCGAACGCCCCGAGCAGGGTGGCGGCCAGGGCGATACCGATCGAGGTCCTCGCCCCGGCCAGCACGCGCGACAGCGTGTCGCGGCCGAAGTTGTCGGTGCCCAGCCAGTGCGCGGCGCTCGGCGCCTCGTTCAGCACCAGGTAGTCCTGCCGGTCGGCGTCATACGGCGTGACCAGCGGGCCGAACGCGGCCATGAGCACGAACAGCGTCGAGAGCACCAGACCGACGCTCCCGCTCGGGTGCCGCAGCAGCCGCCGCAGCCAGCCGGCGCGGCGTGGGCGCGACGTTGCGGTGGCGCCGGGTGCGGTGGCCGCAGGCGCGTCAGGCATAGCTTACCCGCGGGTCGACGACGCCGTAGAGCAGGTCGGCGAGCACGTTCACGAGCACGAACTGCAGCGCGAACACGAGCATCAGCGCCTGGATGACGGGGTAGTCGCGGGCGTCGATCGACTGGATGAGCAGCCAGCCCAAGCCGGGGAAGTTGAACACCGTCTCCACGATCACGGCGCCCGAGAGGAGGAACCCGAACTGCAGGGCGCCGATCGTCACCACCGGGATGAGCGCGTTCTTGAGCGCGTGCTTGCGCAGCACGCGGCCGCGTGGCAGACCCTTGGCGCGCGCGGTCCGGACGTAGTCCTCGCCCATGACCTCGAGCATGCTGGAGCGCACGAAGCGCGCGATGGTGCCGACCGCACCGGCGGCGAGCGTCACCGCCGGCAGGACCAGGCCCGCCGGCGTCAGGCTGCCGGCGACCGGCAAGACCCTCAGTCCGACGGCGAAGACGTAGATCAGCAAGATACCGAGGAAGAACGAGGGCGTGCTCACCCCCAGGATCGACCCGACGGTGATGGCCAGGTCGGCGGGCGAGCCGCGTCGGACGGCGGCGGCGACGCCCAAGAGCACCCCGAACGCCAGCGCCGCGGCGATCGCCAACAGCGACAGCGCCAGCGTGGCGGGGAAGTGGCGCGCCAGCAGCGACAGGACCGGTCGGTCGGAGCGGAACGAGCGGCCCAGGTCGCCTTGGGTGAGGTTGAGCACGTAGCGGCCGAACTGTTCCGGCAGCGAGCGGTCGAGGCCGAAGCGTTCACGCGCCTCCACCACCTCCTCGGCCGTGGCGTCCAGGCCGGCGTAGAGCCGGGCCGGATCGCCGGGCAGGGCGCGCACGAACAGGAACATCAAGACGACCACCCCGAGCAGGGTCGGGATGGCCTCGAGCAGTCGACGGAAGAGGTAGCGCGTCACGAGAGGAGGGGGCGGGGCCTCTCGGCCCCGCCCGGCGAGCTCAGGGCAGCGCGATCCGGCGCGGGTCGATCTGCTTGTTCGGGTAGTAGGCGATGCCCGTCACCCCGGCGCGCTGGCCGGCGATGTTGTCGGGCGAGTACAGGAAGACCCAAGGCGCGTCCTCCCAGATGATCTCCTGCGCCTCGGCGTAGATCTCCTGGCGCGCTTCGGGATCGCCGGTCGCGACGCCCGCTGCGAGCAGGGCCTCGAGCTCGGGGTTCTCGTAGAAGCTCCAGTTGTTCGAGGCGGGCGGCCAGGAGGCGCGCGCGAAGGGGACCGCCAGCGTGCGGGCGGCGTCACCGGTGGCGCTGGAGTTGCCGACCAGACCGGCCAGGAACTCGGTGGTCTCGAGGGGCTGGAAGATCTGCTCGACGAGCGAGCCGCGTTCGGTGGGGTTGAGCGTCATCTCGACCCCCACGTCGGCGAACATCTGCTGCAGCACGGTGCCGGCGGTCTCGTACTCGGCGCCGGTGAAGGTCAGCACGTCGAAGGCCAGCGTCTCGCCGTCGGGGCCGTAGCCGGCCTCGGCCAGGAGCTCCCGGGCGCGCTCGGGGTCGTACGGGTAGGGGCCCACCGGCGTGTAGCCGAACACCGGCGAGGTGAGCGGCGAGTCCATGACCGTGGCGTAGCCGCGGAAGACGACCTGCGCCAGCTGCTCCTTGTCGACGGCGTAGTTGAGCGCTTGACGCACGCGCACGTCGTCGAACGGTTCGCGCTGGGTGTTCATGGGGAAGATGCGCGCGAAGGTGCTCTCGGTGGCCACCGCTTCGAGCTCCGGGTTGGCCTCCACGGCCGGCAACAGGGCCGGCGGCAGGTCCTCGGCCCAGTCGACCTCGCCCGCCTCGAGCATCGCCACGCGCGTGGCGGCGTTGTTCACGACCATGAAGCGGATCGCCTCGACGTTGGCGGGGTCGCCCCAGTAGTCCTCGTAGCGTTCGACGAGCACGTACTCGCCGTCCTGCCACTCGGCGAAGCGGAAGGGACCGGTCCCGACCGGGTTGCGGGCCAGATCGTCGCTCAGGGCGTTGGGCGAGGCGATGTAGGAGTTGGCCAGCGCCAGGTTGAAGAGGAACGCGCCGTTGGGGGCGTCGAGCGAGAGGGTGACCTCCATCGGACCGGTCGCCTCCCAGCTGTTGAGGCCGGCGAGCCCGCTGCGACCGCGGGCGCCGAGCGCGTTGTCGGGGTCCATCAGCCAGTCGAAGTAGGCGACCACGCCTTCGGCGTCGAGCACGGTGCCGTCGTGGAAGGTCACGCCCTCGCGCAGCTGGAAGGTGAGCTCGGTGGCGTCCTCGGAGACGGTCCAGTCGGTGGCGAGCTCGGGCACCACGTCGAAGTTCAGGTCGAAGCCCACCAGGCCCTCGTAGATGGCGCGCATGACGCTCGTATCGGCGAGGCCCGTGGCTTGGCCGGGCGCCAGCGAGGTGTGGGCCAGCCCTTGGGCGACCCGGGCGGTCTGCGCCTGGCCGACGCCGGCGAACAGCGCCGCGGCGAGGAGCACGCCGGCGAACAGCGGGCGGAGCGGGCGAAGGGGGGTCGTCATCGATACCTCCTGAAGGTCAAGCGTCGTCGCGTGGGACGGCGCCGTAGCGGTAGACGTCGGGCCTGAGGTGATGCAGCGTGGGGATCTGAGCGCGCACCTTGCGGACGCGCGCGAGGTCGAGCCGGGCGTAGGTGATGCCGACCTCGTCGGGCGCGCAGGCGACGACGGTGCCCCAGGGGTCGACCACCAGCGAGCGGCCGTAGGCGGCGAAGCCTCCGCCGGTACCGCCGGAGCCGATGGTGGCGGCGGCGATCACGTAGGTGCCGTTCTCGATCGCGCGGGCGCGCAGCAGCACCTCCCAGTGGTCGCGGCCGGTGGGGATGGTGAAGTTCGACGGTACGAAGGTGACCTCCGCGCCCGCGAGCGCCAGCGCGCGGTACAGCTCCGGGAAGCGCAGGTCGTAGCAGATCGTCATGCCGATCGTGCCGAGGTCGGTCGCGGCCGTCACGACGCGGTCGCCGGGGCGGTTGCGCACCGACTCCTGCGCCTTCACCTGACCGTCGATCACCACGTCGAAAAGGTGGATCTTGCGGTAGGCGGCCACCTGATTCCCTTCGGGATCGAACAGGAGACTCAGGTTCCAGGTCTTGGTCGGATCGGACGTGCGCTCGTTGAACGAGCCGGCGTGCAGCCAGATGCCATGACGTTTGGCGGCGGCCGCCAGCGCGTCGACGAGCGGTCCCGGGACGGGCTCGGCGGTCGCCAGCTTGACCTCGTTGGGGCCGCGGCAGTGGAAGGTCTCGGGCAGGGCGACCCAGTCGGCGCCGCCCGCAGCGGCTTCGTCGATGAGCGCGAACGTACGTTCGAGGTTGGACGATTTGTCGGGTCCTGGGTCCGTTTGGAGCAGGGCGACGACGGGAAGCGGCATAGGCGATCGTACGATGAGACGCGCGGCGCGGTGTGTGTGGCTCGACCCGGCCCGGTCGCGCGGGTGGCCTCAGGGCGCGGAGCGGGCGCGGAGCCGCCACGCCGCGATCGCGCGCGGACCGACCTGGACCACCAGCGCGCCCACCGCGGCGAGCAGCAGGCCGATCACCTTGCGGGCGCCGAGCCCTTCGCCGAGGAACAGCCAGGCCAGCACCGCGATCTGGATGAGCATCGTGTTGTTGACGACGCTCGAAGCGACCGCGCTCAGGTGCCGCAGGCTGGCGTTCCAGAGGGTGAAGGCGAAGGCGGTGTTCACGACCGCCAGCCACAGCACCGTCGCCCACGCCTGCGCCGACAGGCTGGGCCAGCCCTCCACCGCCAGCCCGGTCGCGAGCAGCAGCGATCCGCCCACCCCCATGCTCACCAACGTCACCAACAGCGGATCGATCGAGGCCGTGCGGTTGACCTGGCGGCCGAGCACGCTGGCGCCGGCGTTCGCCACGAGCCCCAGGCCGGCGACCGCCAGGCCGACCGCGGGGGCGCCGGCGAGGCCGGCGGGGTAGAAGAACGTGACCGCGCCGATCAGGTACAGCGCGATGCCGAGCGCCTGCCGTCCCACCAGCCGCTCGCCCAGCGCCAGCGCGCCGAGGAGCGCCACCAGCACCGGCGTGAACGACAAGACGAGCGTCGTCGTCTGGGCCTGCAGGTACGCCAGCGCGACGAACTGGGCCCCCTGCGTCACCGCGATCATGACGAGGCCCAAGAGAGCGAGCCGCAGCCACGTCGCGCGCGGCCAGGCCCGCACCTGAGCCGCACGGCCGCCGCGCAGCACGAACGGCAGCAGCACGAGCGTGGCCAGCCCGTAGCGCAAGCCGGCGAACGTCAGCGGCGGCACCTCGTCGAGCCCGATCTTGATGAGCACCCACGAGGTCGACCACAAGAAGGTGACGAACAGCGCCTGCAGCAGGGCGCGGGCGGTGGGGGACGGGGGCACGCCCGATCCTACGCGCCGGACGGGGTCGACGTGGATTGGTTCGCGCCCGCACCGGCGATGGCGCCGTACGATGCGGCGTCGTGAGATCCGCGAGGCTGGCACCGTGACCCTGCAACTCGGTCTCGTGCTGTTCCACGCCGCCGTGGCGCTGAGCTCGCTGGGGGTCCTCGGCGCGCTGCTGGCCCGCCGTCAGTTGGGGCGCAAGCCGTGGCTGTCGCTGTTGTTGGTGGCCGCCTGCCTGTACGCGTTCGGCTACGCGCTCGAGCTCTCCGGCGAGACCGTCGGCTGGGTGCTGGTCACCTACCGCATCCAACACCTGGCGATCGCCTTCGCGCCGGCGCTGATCCTGCTGGTGGCGTTCGAGCGCGGCGCCCCGCGGTGGGCGGCGTCGCGGCCGCTGCGCACGCTGCTGTTCGGCGTGTCCACCGCCATCTACGTCGTGGTGGTCACCGAACCGTGGCATGCGCTCTACCACGTCGCTCCCCGGATGGACCTGAGCGGGCCGGTCCCGGTGATCGCGTTCGAGCGCGGCCCCCTCTACGGCGCGGTGGTCGTGTACTCGGCTCTGGCGCTGTTGGTCGCTACCGCGCTGTTCGTGCGGGTCTGGTGGCGCTCCGAGGGAGGCGAACGCACCGGCGCCGCGCTCCTGGTGGCGGCCTCGGTGCTGCCGTGGCTCGGCAGCGTGCTCTACCAGACCGGGCGCTCGCCGTGGGGCATCGACACCTCGCCCGCGTTCCTGGTCTTCACCAGCGCGCTGCTCTACCTCGGCATCGTGCGCCACGCGCTCGTGGACGTGGTCCCGGTCGCACGCGAGCTCGTCTTCGAGCGCATGCGCGACGCCGTGATCGTGGTCGATCCGGCGGGCACGATCGTCGACCGCAACCGGGAGGGCGCCGCCCTCCTGGCGCGCGTGGGCGAGGCGGCGCTGGCCGGCTTCACCGCCGATGGGGGCTCCGACGCGGACGGAACGGAGACGGCGCTGCTCGACGGGCGCAGCTACGACGCGCGCGCCGTCGACCTGATCGACCGTCGCGGGGCGCCCCTGGGCCGCGCCGTGGTGATCCGCGACGTGACCCGGCAGGCGCAGCTCGAGGCGACGCTGCGCGCGCTCGCCACGACCGACGGGCTGACCGGGTTGGCCAACCGCCGCCACTTCCTCGACCTGGCCGAACGCGCCGCGGCCCAAGCGCGTCGGAGCGGGCGTCCGTTCGGTGTCGCGATCTTCGACGTCGACGCCTTCAAGGCCGTCAACGACGCCTTCGGCCACCACGTGGGTGACGACGTCTTGCGCGCCGTGGCGGCGGCCACCTTCCAGGGGGTGCGGGCGGGCGACGTGGTGGGTCGCTACGGCGGCGAGGAGTTCGCGGTGGCGTTGCCCGACCTCGAGCCGGGTGGCGGGCGGGCGGTCGGCGAACGGCTCCGCACCGGGATCGCGGCGATCGAGGTGCCGGTGGGCGCGGAACGTGTGCGGGTGACGGTCAGCGTCGGCGTCGCGGTGGGCGAGGGGCGCGAGCTCGACCTGGAGGCGCTGCTGATCCGCGCGGACGCGGCCCAGTACCTCGCCAAGCAGGCGGGGGGCGACCGGGTGGCGGTCGACGACGCCGGCTGCGAACCGGGCCCGGCGCCGCGGCCCGCGCTGAGCGCCTCCGGGTAGGCTCGGCGGGTGACCCGCGCCCGACCTGGAAGCGTCCTCGAGGTGCTGGCCGTGTTCGCGCGCTTGGGCCTCACGTCGTTCGGCGGACCGGTCGCGCACCTCGGCTACTTCCGCGACGAGATCGTCGTGCGTCGCGGCTGGGTGGACGAAGGGCGCTTCGCCGACCTGGTCGCGTTGTGCCAGTTCCTGCCCGGCCCCGCCAGTTCGCAGGTCGGCATCGGCCTGGGGTTCGCGCGCGCGGGCGTGCCCGGCGCCTTCGCCGCCTGGTGCGGTTTCACGCTCCCGTCGGCCGTGGCGCTGGTGCTCTTCGCGATCGGCGTGAACGCCTGGGGCGACGTGAGCGGCGCCGCTCCGTTGGCCGGCCTGAAGCTGGTGGCGGTGGCGGTGGTGGCCCGCGCGGTGCAGGGCATGGCGGTCGGGCTGACGCCCGATCGGCCGCGCCAGGCGCTCGCGCTCGGGGCCGCGATCGCGATGCTCGTGTGGCCGTCCAACGCGGCCCAGCTGGCCGTCATCGTGGCGGGCGCGCTCGTGGGCTGGCGCGCCTTCGGTGGGATGGTCACGTCGTCGGCGACCCGCCAGACCGCGCCGACGCTCTCGCGTCGCTGGGGGGCGAGCCTGCTGGCGGCGTTCGTCGTGCTGCTGGTGGCCTTACCGATGGCGCGAGCGTGGTGGGGGGGCGAGGGCGCGATCGCGTCGCCGGTGGCGATCGCCGACGCCTTCTACCGGACGGGTTCGCTGGTGTTCGGCGGCGGTCACGTGGTGCTGCCGCTCCTCGAACGCGAGGTCGTGCCCCCGGGATGGGTCGACCCGGCGGCGTTCGTGGCCGGTTACGGGGCGGCGCAGGCGGTGCCCGGCCCGCTGTTCACGTTCTCCGCCTACCTGGGCGCGGCGGCGATCCCGGCCGGCGCCGGTCCCGCGGCCGCGTTCGCGAACGCGGCGCTGGCGCTCGTGGCGGTGTTCGCGCCGTCGTTCCTGCTCCTGCTCGGCGTCATGCCGTTCTGGGACCGCTTGCGTGCGCGGACCGGCGTGCGCGCCGCCCTCGCGGGCGTCAACGCGGTGGTGGTGGGGTTGCTGCTGGCGGCGCTCTACGACCCCGTGTGGACCAGCGCGGTGGCGAGCGCCCGCGACGTCGCCGTCGTGCTGGGCGCCTACCTGGCCCTGGCCGTGCTGCGGTGGCCTGCGTGGGCGGTCGTGCTGGGGACGGCGGCGCTCACCACCGTGATCGGCACGTGGCTCTGAGGTTTCGAACCGGCGTCAGCCGCCCAGCCGGATGGTGCTTCCCTGGGAGACCAACCTGAAGGTGGCGGTGTAGCCCGTCAGCGACCGGTCGGCCTCGAGCTCGATGGCGACGCGCAAGGTGCCGCGGTTGGGGGTCGCGGTCTCGCCGAGCACCAGGATGGCCACGACCCGCTCGAGGGTGGCGGGATCGGTCAGGTCGATGTCGAGGGCGTCGTCCAGGCTGCCGGTTCCCACGAAACGGTAGGTGCACCCTTCGAGGGTGCACGTGGTTCGTTCGAAGGTCAGGTCCGGCCGCGCGTCGTGGCTGAAGCGTGCCGCCCCGTTCGCGTCGTCGCTCAGCTCGGCCTCGATGAGCACCCGGGCGACGGTGATGCGCTCGGGCTGCTCGCTCATGCGGACGACGGTGGGACCGCTCAGCCAGACCTCGTCGGCCAGGCCGACGTTGGTGTGGAAGCTCGCGAGGCTGAAGCCGTGCAGGTCGGCCTCGAGGTCGGGCAGGTCGAAGGACCGGGTCGCGTCGAGGTGGGTGGTGCTCTGGCTCGCGATGCCGCCCTCGTCCAGGACGGCGGTGATCAGCCGGCCGTCGACGCCGAGCGGATCGCCCACCGGTTGGGGCGGCACGAGCACGGCCAGCACGCCGCATCCGCCGAGGAGCAGGGCGGCGGCGCCAGCGGCGAGCGCTCGGACGACGCTGCGGTGCTCGCTCCGAGCGGTCGTGGGATGGGGGCGTCGAGCGTGTGGTCGGACCATGAGTCCTCCTCGGACGGATGTCACCACCGAGGAGAGGTCCCGACCGGTGGGGTGCGGGTGGACTCCTGCGATGGCCGGTTGCGCTACTGGCTCCACCCGACCCAAGCGCCCAAGTAAGGGCCGGGCTTCCTCGCCGCCATCGAACGTCGCGCCGAAGCCAGAGACTCCGGGTGCGGCCAGTTTACCAGCCCGTTCACACCGGATTCTGACTCGGAGGGGGGCGTGTCGAGCCACCCTTGACGAACAAAAAACAATGACGGATACTGGTTTCAGGATTCGGAGGCGCCGTGCCCACCCCTTTCACCCCCGGCGAGCGCGAGAGCGTCCGCGCCACCCTGCTCGAAGCCGGCCACCGCTTCATCGCCGATCGGGGCCTCGCCAAGACGCCGCTGCAGGCGCTCACCGACGCCGCCGGCATCGCCAAGAGCAGCTTCTACGCCTTCTTCCCGTCGAAGGAGGACCTGTGCCTGGCGCTGCTCGAGCGGCTCGGGCCCGCGGTCGAGCGGCGCGTGCTGGCCCCCACCCGCGACCCGGACGTGCCCGCGGCCGAGGCCCTCACCCGCATGGCGGCCGAACTGCGCACCGTGTACCGCGAGGAGCCGCTGTTGCGGCGCCTGCTGGCCCACCCCGACGACCTCGCGCGCGTCGCCGCGCGCGTGGGTCCCGAGGCGCTCGCGCGCAAGGCGCGGGCGCTCGCACCGCTGCGCGACTACGTCGCCAGTGCCCAGGCAGCCGGCGACCTCCGCGGCGACCTGGCCGCCGACACGATCGTGGCGGCCCTGCAGGCGCTGCTGCTGCTCGAGCTCCACGTCGACCGCTTGGGCGCCGAGCACGCCCGCGTGACGGACCTGTGGACCGAGGCCCTGGCCCACCACCTGGTCTCCGCCTCGGCCGCCGGCACCGAGGCGACGTCGTGAGCCGTGCCCTGCTGCTCACGAGCGGCACCCGTGGCGACGTGCAGCCGTTCGTGGCGTTGGGCCAAGGCCTCCGCGCGGCGGGCCATGAGGTGGTCCTGTGCACCCACACACGTTTCCGTGGCTTCGTCGAGGACCACGCCGTGCCCTACGCGCCGATGGACGATGGTCTGCTCGCGCTGGGCGACACGCCCGAGGGTCGGGCGCTCACCGCGGGCAAGGGCAACCCGCTGAAGGCGCTGCGCGTCGTCCAGCCGATCTACGCCCGCATGCTGCGTGACGCCCAGGCGGCGGCGGAAGGCGTCGACCTCATCGTCTTCCACCCGAAGTCGCTGGCGGCGCCGAGCCTCTCCGAGGCCTACGGGATCCCGGCCGTGATGGCGCTGCCGGTCCCCTCGATGACGCCCACGCGCGCCTTCGCCCTGCCGCTCCTGGGCGACCGGAACCTGGGGCCGCTGCTCAACCGCGCCACGTACGCCCCGCTGTCGTTCTCCACGAGCGGCTTCGCCCGCGTCATCGACGACTGGCGCCGCGAGCTCGGCCTTCCGCGCGCCCGCCGACGCCCACCGCACCTACAGGCCGACGGTGCTCCCGTCCCCACCCTCTACCCGGTCAGCCCGCACGTGGTCGCGCGACCCGACGACTGGCCGGCCACCACCGTCCTGACCGGCTACTGGTTCCTAGCCGACGTCGCCGCCCCGTCGGAGCCGCTGCGCCGCTTCGTCGACGCCGGCCCGCCACCGCTCGTCGTCGGCTTCTCGTCGATGGTGGGTGGCGATCCGGCCGCGACCACCCGCGCCATCCTCGACGCGCTCGAGGCGGTGGACGAACGCGCCGTGCTGGTGTCGAGCTGGGGCGGACTGCAGGCCGAGGCGCTCCCCGAACGCTTGCGCGACCGCGTCCTCGTGGTGGCCGACGCACCCTTCGGCTGGCTGTTCCCGCGCGCGCGCGCCGTGGTCCATCACGGCGGTGCCGGCACGACGGCCGAAGCCGTGCGCGCCGGCGTGCCGTCGCTCGTGGTGCCCTTCTTCGGCGACCAGCCCTACTGGGGCGCCCGCGTGGCGCACCTGGGCGTCGGGCCCCGGCCGCTCCCGCACGCCCGTCTGGACGCGCAGCGGTTGGCCAGTGCGCTGCGCGAGATGCTCACCTCCGAGCCGATGCGCGCCCGCGCGACCGCCCTGGGCGCGGCGGTGCGCGCCGAGGACGGCGTGGCGGAGGCAGTCGGGCGCCTCGAGGGCTGGGGCCTCAGCGCGAGCCGAAGCGCGCCACCAGCCAGTCGCTGATCGTCTCGAGCAGGATCGGCTCGATCGTCGTCGTGATGGTGCCGTACTCGTCGAGGCCGCCGGTGACCGCCGGTTGCATGAGGTGGTTGAGACCCGGGAAGGTGACGACGCTGAAGTCGGGGTTGCCGGCGGCGGCGAGGGCCTCCCGCATCGGCCCCGCGCTCTGGTCGGCGGGCACCTGCAGGTCGCGTCCGCCGAACACGGCCAAGGTCGGCACGGTGAGCCGTTCGAGGTAGGGCTGCGGGTCGAACGCCAAGAAGGCGCGGAAGGCGGGGCTGGTCACGCCCGCCTGCTGTGCGGCCACGATCTCCTCGGTGGTGGCGGCGTCGGGTCGGTCTGCCTCGGGCAAGCGTGCGAGCTCGGCTTCGATGCGGTCGCGGATCAGGGCCCGCGCACCCTCCACGTCGCCAGCGGCGAGCAGCGGTGCGAGCGCTTCGAGGAAGGCGACCTGGTCGGCGACGGCCGCTTCGACGACCGCGTCGGACACCGTCGGATCCTGCGCCCGCATCGTCTGCGCCACGATGAGCCGGTTCTGCGCCATCAACGTGGCGAGGCCGTCGACAGCCGGACCCGCCAGCAGCACCACGAACGCCACGTCGCCACGGGTGACGGCGGCGGCCGGCGCCAGGAAGCCCCCTTGGCTGTGGCCCAACAGGCCCACCCGCTCGGGATCCACGCGCGGGTGCGCAGCGAGCGTTTCCATGCCCGCGATGACGTCACCGAGCAGCTCGTCGTAGGAGGCCTGACCGTCGTCGCCACTGCTGCCACCCACGCCGCGGTCGTCGACGCGGAGCGTCGCGAAGCCGGCGCGGGTCAGGTGGTCGGCGAGCACGAGGAACGGCTTGTGGCCCAAGATCGTCTCGTCGCGGTCCTGGGGGCCGCTGCCGGTGATGAACAGCACGCCAGGGAAGGGGCCGTCGCCGGGCGGCACCGTGAGCGTGCCCGCCAGGACGACGTCGCCGCTCGCGAAGCTCACCTCCTCCGCCTGGTAGGGGAAGGGCGGCACCGGTTCTTGCGGCCGGGCCGACGGCGCGTCGGCAGCCGCGCGTTCGAGGAAGAAGGGCAGCGCCTGGCCCCCTTGCGTGAACGTGCCCTCGATGCGGTCACCGGCCAGGGTGCCGGCGAACGCAGGATCCCCGCCCACGCCGGGCATGGTGAACGAGATCTGGTCGTCGTTCAGCGCGACGTCGCCAAGGGCGAAATCGAACAGGCTTTGGGCCGGGATGTCGATGGTGCCCGACAACGCCCCGTCCACGGTGGCCAGCTCGACCACGATCTCGAGGTCGATGACGTCGGGACCGAGGACGCCCTGCCAGACGCCCTCGGGCGCCCCCTGAGCGAAAGCGGTCGAGGCCGTGAGGGCGAGCGCGAGGACGAGCGCCCCGAAGAGGGACGGGGAGCGCTGCGGAGCGTGGATCATGGGTTTCCTCCAGACGAGCAGGGTGGATCAGCGGGAAGCGGGCCGAAGACGATGTGGTCGAAGCAACAACCATGCCGCGAAGACCCCGAAGACGAAGTTCTCGACCGCCACCTCGGCGGCGTGCGCGAGTTGCAGCCGCGGGTCCAGCAGATCGTTGGGTAGGAGCAAGTTCGCGCCCATGAGCACCGCGAAGAGCAGGCCGGTCAGGACCACCGCGCCCTGGCGCAGGCTCCGGACGAGCGGCAGCGCGAGCGCCACCCACAGTACCCCGCGGAGGATCTGGAACGGCAGCACCCAGGCCGGCACGTCCGTCGCCCCGTAGGCGGCTGCCGCCACGGGGTCGAGCGCCCGGGCCAGCGGCAGGAAGACGAGCGCCCCGAAGACCACGAACAGGACCGTCCACACGACGCCGATCACCGGCAGCTTCCAGGCCAGGCCGGTGACCGCGCGCGACGGGGTCGGCGTTCCGCTGCGAAGGCCGAGCCGCCGCAGCCACCACGGCGCGACCAGGGCGAACGCCGCCGCCATGACCGCACCGTTGAGGAGCAGGTCGGGGACGACCGGGACGAGCACGTCGAGGTAGACCACCTCGATCGCCACCATCAGCACGGCCACGCCGTAGTGCGCCAAGAAGAGCGCGCCCACGAGCGCCGGACCCGTCAGACCCGAAGCGGCGGTGACGGCCACCAGGACCATCGCCATGAGGGCGGCGGCCAGCAGCAACCAGCCCGGCGAGGCGACGGCGACGGGTGCGAGTCCGAGACCCGCCACGTCGATCGCCCAGAGCGCGAACAGCCACAGCGCGAGCGGCACCACCGCGGCGCTGGAGCGACCGAGCCGGCGACCCCACGACGGGGACGACCCGACCGTGGCAGGCGGGGCGGAAGGGGCGGTGGCCACGTCCTTCACGCTAGCGCCGTGGCGGCTGGCGCGTGTCCCGGGGGTGCTCTCAGCCGGCGTCGGGTGCCAACGCGCGCGCTTCGGCCACCAGCTCGCGGCCGCCGGCGAACACCGACAGACCCGGCGCGTGGAGCCAGTCGGCGGGACCGTTGGCGAACGCCACGACGCCGCCCGCTTCGCGCACGAGGACGGCCCCCGCGGCGACGTCCCAGGCGTGCAAGCCGAACTGCCAGAAGAGGTCGAGGCGGCCCTGGGCGATCAGGCACAGGTCACGGCAGGCGCTGCCGCTGGCGCGGACGCCCGCTGCCACCCGGGCCACGTCCCAGAACAGCTCGCGCCGCACCGCGGCGTCGTTGGAGGCCGGCACGAAGTTCGTGGCCACGAGCGCGTGCGCCAGGTCGCGCGGTGCCCCCATCCGGAGGCGCACCCCGTCGCGCCACGCGCCCGCCCCCGCCACCGCCCAGCAGACGTCGTCGCTCACCGAGTCGTAGATCACGCCCAGGACCGGCTCGCCGCCCACGACCAAGCCCACCGACACGCAGAACCCCGGGTAGCGGCGCACGAAGTTGTGGGTGCCGTCGATGGGGTCGATGACCCAGGTCGGCGCCTCGCCCCGCCGGTCGTCGAGGCCCTCCTCGCCCAGGAAGCCGAAGGTCGGGTGGTCGGCCCGGAGCGCGTCCGCCAAGCGGCGCTGCACCTCGACGTCGGCATAGGTGACGACGTCGCCGAAACCGGTCTTGGCCCGGACGTCGAGGTCGGCCTCGCCCCGCGCGTCGCGCTTGCTCAGGTCCTGCGCCCAGCGACCCAGGTCGCGCACCCGGGGCACGAGGGCGGCGCCGATGGCGAGCAGGTCGTCGGTGTCGAGCGGCGAGGGGGGGTTCGGGTGCGACCGAGGCATGCGCCGATGGTACGTGCTCGGCCGGGGGGCGCGCGAGGAGGAGCGTCGCCGCCGGCACGGGTACGATCGCGCCATGCACGACCCCGAGGCCCCCTGGCATGACGCCGCGAGCTGCACCGTCGACGTGCGCCTGACGATGCTCGGCCGCACGCCGCTCTTCGGCGGTGCCACGGCGGACGAGCTGCGACGCGTCAACGAGCGCTGTCGCGCCGTGGCGGTGACCGCCGGCGAGGTCGTGTTCCGGGCGGGGGAGCGTGCGGAAGACCTGTTCGTGGTCGCCACGGGCGCGGTGAAGCTGCTCGAGCATGCGGCCGACGGGCGCCAGGTGCTGCTCGACCTGTGCGTGCCGGGCGAGGCCTTCGGGAGCGCGCCGGCGCTGGGCGACGAGGTCTACCCCCACGACGCGCAAGCGGTCGCCGACGGCTGCCTGCTGAGCCTGTCGGCGGCGACCTTCGAGCGTCTCCTGCGCGAGATGCCCAGCGTCGCGCTCGCCGCGCTCGCGTTGACCTCCCGGCGCTTGCGCGAGGCGCAGCGCGCGGTCCACACGCTGAGCACCCTGCCGGTCGAGGCGCAGGTCGCCGCGACGCTGCTGCGGCTCGCGGCCAAGCTCGACCCGGCCGGGGACGCCGAGCGCGTCGCGTTACCGCTCACGCAGGCCGACCTGGCCGCGATGAGCGGCACCACGCCCGAGAGCGTGAACCGGGTGCTGGGGACGCTGAAGCGGCGGGGTTGGCTGGCCAGCGGACGCGGCTGGTTCAGCCTGCTCGACCGACCGGCGTTGGCGTCGCTGGCCCAGTCGCCTTGACGGCGGGCGCCCCCAGACCGAGCTCGGTGACGAGCTGGGCGCACCAGCGTCGCACCCGCCCGGCGGTGGCCTCCGGCTCGTTGTCCACGTCCAGCGCCAGGCCGACGAAGCGGTCGGAGCGCACCGCACCGGCGCGGGCGAAGCCGTAGAGCGCAGCGGAGCAGGCGCCGACCAGGGTCGCGCCGCCGGCCTCGAAGGCAGCGGCCAGCACCGCGAGCGCGTCGACGTACGTGTCGGGGTACCCCAACGCGTCGCCGGGTCCGAACAGCGCCACCCGCACGCCCGACCAGTCGCGCGTGAGGACGTCGGGGAGGGCGTCCTCCCAATCGGCCTGCAGGTCGCCGTCGTGCCAGGTCGAGCAGCCGACGATCAGCACGTCGCCGCGCGCCGCCACCTCCGCCATGCGCACGGCGGTCACGTCGAGGCACGGGACGGGGCCACCGAGGGCGTCGGCGAGCCCGCGGGCGACACCCTCGGCGATGTCGCGCGTGTCGCCGAAGGTGCTGCCGTAGACGATCGTGATGTGGGGTCGGTCGGCCTCGTGCGCCACGTCCACCTCCCAGGCCGCGACGCTAACGCCCGGCCTTCGAGCCGACCTTGACGTGCATCAAGGACGGGACCGGACCGTCTTCCTAGGCTGGGGGCCGGAAGAGGTGAACCGTGAAGACGATCCTGCGCAGCGATGACTTCTCGTGCCCGTCGTGCGTCACCAAACTGGAGTCGGCCTTGTCGAAGGTGGCGGGCGTCGCGACCGCCCGCGTGCACTTCGCCACGGGCCGCGTCGTCGTCGAGCACGAACCCGCCCAGGCGAGCGTCGAAACCCTCGTCGAGACCGCGCGCCGCTCGGGCTACCGGGTGCGGCCCTCGGCTTTCTGAGCGCCGTGGCCACGTTCCTGCGACATCGGGGCGGGCGCCTGCTCGCCAGCGGTCTGATCCTCCTCGTCGGCCTGGCGGCGTCGCGCGACCCGGGCGGGCGGGTGCTCGGCGACACGCTGTGGCTCGTCGCCGCGCTCGTGACCGGGACTGGCGTCCTCCGGCGCGCGCTGGCGGGGCTCCGCCGCCGCGACGTGACGATCGAGCTGTTGGTGAGCGTGGCCGCGATCGGCGCGCTGTTCATCGGCGAGGTGTGGGAGGCCGCCGTCGTCACCTGGCTGTTCACGCTCGGAGCGTTCCTCGAAGCGCGCTCGCTGGCCCACACGCGGCGGGCGCTCGGCGCGCTGCTCGACCTCACTCCCACGACCGCCACCGTGCTGCGGGACGGCCGTCCGACGGAGGTGTCGCCGTTCGACGTGGCGGTGGGCGAGACGGTCATCGTCCAGCCCGGCGGACGGATCCCCGTCGACGGTCAGGTGACCGGCGGCGAGGCCGCCGTCGACGAACGCAGCATCACCGGCGAGCCCCTGCCCGTCGACCGCGCGATCGGCGACTCGGTCTACACCGGCACCGTCAGCCACGGCTCCTTGCGGGTTCGCGCGGTGGGCGTCGGCGCCGACACCACGCTCGCACGCATCGTCGCCCGGGTCGAGGAGGCCCAGGAGGCCCAGGCGCCGCGGCAGCGCTTCATCGAGCGGTTCGCGCGCGTCTACACCCCGGCGATGCTGGGCTTGAGCGCGACCGTGTTCCTGGTGACGCGCGACCCGCACCTGGCCTTGACGCTGCTCGTGATCAGCTGCCCCGGCGCCCTCGTCATCGCCGCGCCGGTCGCGAGCGTGGCCGGCATCGGCCGCGCGGCGCAACGTGGGGTGCTGCTCAAGGGCGGCGACCACCTCGAACGCCTGGCCCACGTCAGCGCCGTGGTGTTCGACAAGACCGGCACGCTCACCGCCGGCACGCCGACCCTGACCGAGGTGATCGCCCTGCAGCCGGCGCTGGCGGTCGCCGGCGTCACGGCGGGCGTCACGGCGGGCGTCACGGCGGGTGGCGCGCCGACGCGGGGCGGGGCCGCGGCCGAGCGCCATGCCGCCCCCGACCGCCGCGCCGAGGACGCGCTCCTGCGCTGGGCGGCGAGCGCCGAGATGGGCTCCGAGCACCCGTTGGCGCGTCCCATCCTCGAGGCGTCCGCCCACGTGGAGGCGCTGCCGTTCCCGGAGCGGTTCGAGAGCTTCACCGGGCTGGGCGTGCGGGCTCGGGTGGACGGTCGGACGGTGGTGGTGGGGAACGCCGCGCTCTTCGCGCACCTGGGTGTCCCGCTCGCTGCCGCCGCCGCGAACGCGATGGCGTCGCTCCACGCCCGCGGTCGGACGGCGGTGGCGGTGGCCGTGGACGGTGCCACGCTGGGCGTGCTGGGCATCCGCGACACGCTGCGGCCCTCGGCGGTGGGCGCCCTGGCCGACCTGCGCGCCCTGGGCGTCACGCGGCTGGCGATGCTGACGGGTGACGTCGCGGGCACCGCCCACGCCATCGCCGAGGAGGCGGGACTGACCGAGGTGCAGGCGGGATCGTTGCCCGAGGCGAAGCTGGCGTACGTGCGCGACCTACAACGCGACGGTGAGGTGGTGGCCATGGTGGGCGACGGCGTGAACGACGCGCCCGCCCTGGCGGCCGCCGACGTGGGCGTGGCCATGGGCGCGGCGGGCACGCGGGTGGCGCTCGAGACCGCACCGGTCGCGCTCATGGGCGACGACCTGGGGCGGCTCGTCGACGCGGTGCGGCTCGCGCGCGCCACGGTGCGGGTGGGCGGGCAGAACATCGCCATCGCGCTGCTCACGGTCGTGGCGTTGATGGCGGGCGTGCTGGCGGGCGAGGTGCACATGGCGGGCGGCATGCTCGTGCATCAGGCCTCGGTGCTGGTGGTCATCGCCAACGGCCTGCGGCTCGCACGCGCCTGAGGCGGACCGGTCAGGCCGGGTCGGACGCGACGACGCCCTGGTCGGCCCGCTCGCGCCGCTGGTCCTTCAGGGCGAAGGCGGGCGCCACCAGCAGCGCCATCAGCACGCCCAAGACGACGAGGGCACGCTCGAAGCCGGCGCCGCCGGGGGTGGACGCCGCCACCGCGCCCACCAACGCGCCACCCGCCAAGCGCCCGGTGTTGCCGAAGACGGTGAGCAGCCCCTGGGCCGCGCCGCGCTCGCCCGCCGCGGCCTCGTTGAGCAGGATGTAGCGCAACGGCGCGCCGATCAGCGACGAGAGCCCCAGACCGGTGGTGAGCGCCGCGAGCACGAAGCCGACGAACCCGTCGGCGACGTTGCCGAAGAGCAGCAGGCCGAGGGCGATGAGCGCCAGCCCGACGGTCACCACCACCCGCGAACCGACCCGATCGAGCAGGCGTCCCGCCGTCGGTGCACCGACCGCCAAGGCCAGCACGAGCGGGAGCAGCATGAACGACGCGGTCGCGTCGCCCAGCCCGAGCGACGCCACCGCGAGCGACGGGACGAACACCATGGCGGCCTCGCTGAGCCCGCCGCCCACCGCGAACAGCGCCACCAGCCGGACCTGACGGTGGCGGAGCAGTGCCGGGCGGACGATCGGATCGGCGGCGCGTCGCTCGATCGTCCAGAAGACCGGCAGCAACACCAACCCCACCAGGAGCGGTGGTCCGACGCGCACGTCCAGCAGGCTGGCAGCCAGACGCGCGCCGTCGACCTGGCTCAAGCCGAGCGCCAGGCTCACGAGCGCGGTCGCCAGGACCACGCTGCCGGCCAGGTCGAAGGCCGGGCCCGGTGGCGGACGGTGGTCGGGCACCAAGCGTTGTGCGGTGACGAGGAGCCAGGCCGCGATCGGCAAGTTGACGAGGAACAGCCACTGCCAGCTCAGCTGCAGCAGCACGCCGCCGAGCACCGGGCCGATCAGGAACGCCATCCCGAAGACGGCGCCGATGAGACCCAGCGCGCGCCCACGCCGCTCCGGGGGGAAGGTGTCGCCGATGACGGCGCTGGCGACCGGGAAGATACCGCCAGCGCCGATCGCTTGCAGAGCCCGCCCCGTCAACAGCACCCCGAAGGTCGGGGAAGCGGCGACGACGAGAGACCCGGTGGCGAACAGCGCCACGTCGAGCGTGTACACCCGCCGCCGGCCCCAGCGGTCCGAGAGCTTGGCCATGAGCGGCGTGGACACCAGGTTGAACAGCACGAAGACGGTGAAGATCCAGGCGGCCGCGCGTGCGTCGATCCCGAACGACGCCTGGATGGCGGGTAGGGCCGGGCCCACGATGGCGATGTCGAGCGCCGCCATGAGCACGCCCACGAACAGGACGCGCAAGAGGCGGTTGCGGGCGACGTCGTCCACGAGGCTCCCTTCGGCCGCCGCCACGACGGCGCGTGGCGGTCGCGGTCGGTCGACGGACCGACCGATCGGTCGGACGACCGACCGACCGGTGCGGTCCGCGGGAGGTTACCCCGTCGGGGGCCGCGAGCGCGTCAGCTGCTGCCGGGTGGTCGCCAATCGTGGACCTGGCGCGTCCAGGCCGCCAGGTTGACGAGGAGCTGGCGCAGGAACGCGCGCGCGTCCTCGTCGACCAGCTTCAGGTCCTCGTCGAAGGCCTTGGCCGCCAGGGGCACCATGACCTCGGGTCGTTGCAGCAGCAGCGCGTCGTTGAACGCGAGCACCTTGCGCAGGTCGGCCTGCGCCCGCGCCGTGCCGAAGCGACCGGTCGTGGCTCCCATCATGGCCACCGGTTTGCGGGCCAGTGGGGGGTCCTTGGGCGGCCGCGAGGCCCAGTCGAGGGCGTTCTTGAGGACGCCGGGCAGGCTGTGCTGGTACTCGGGCGTGGCGATGAGCAGCGCGTCGGCGTCGCGGACGGCGCGCTTGAGGGCGGTCACGGCGTCGGGATCGCCCGCCTTCTCGACGTCGGCGTCGAAGAACGGCACGTCGCGCAGGTCGAACGGTTCGATGGTCATGCCCTCGGGCGCCAGCTCGATCGCGGCGCGGACCAGGGCTCGGTTGTACGAGCCGCGGCGCAGGCTGCCGGCGATGCCGAGGACGCGGATGGTGTCGGTGTTCATGGGTCCCTCCGGCACTCACCCTACGGGCCGACCCGTCGCCCTCCGGGTACCGGCGGTCACGCCGTGTCAGAGCAGGTCGTCGCCGCGGAACCGCTGCCGGCGGTCAGGTGCTGGCGCCGAGCTCGGTCCGCTCGCCATCCGCACGGGCCGAGGCCAACAGCCCCTCGATGGCGCGCAGGTTGCGGGCTCCGTCTTGGCCCAGGGCGGGCGTCTCGCCGTTGCGCACGCTGCGCTCGAAGCTCTCGACCATGAGGCGGTACTGGTCGACGCCCTCGAACGGGATGGGCTCGGCCGCCCGGCCGTCGCGGTGGAGGACGATCTCGCAGGCCTCGACGCCAGGCAGGAAGGCACGCGCCACCGTCGCTCGGCCCTCGCTACCGACGACCTCGACGGTCTCGGTGCGGTGGGCGGCGAGGGAGCAGGCGATCTGCGCGACGAGGCCGCCCTCGAAGCGCAGCGATCCCACGAGGCTCTCGTCGACGCCGCTGGGCGCCCAGGTGGCGTGGGCCTGGGCCTCGGTCGGCTCGCGCCCGGCCAGCGCGCGCGACACGTCGACGCCGTAGCAGCCGACGTCCATGAGCGCGCCCCCGGCCAGTTCCGCGCTCAGACGCACGTTGGCCGGGTCGCGCACGGCGAACGAGAAGCTTGCGCGGATCCAGCGGATCTCGCCTAGCGCGCCGCCGTGCACCAGGTCGAGCAGGTGGCGCGTGCGCGGGTGGTGGCGGTACATGAACGCCTCCATCAGATGCACGCCCGCCGCGTCGGCGGCTGCGTGCATGCGTACCGCGGCGGCGGCGCTCGCTGCCAAGGGCTTCTCGCACAGGACGTGCTTGCCGGCCTCCGCCGCCCGCACCGTCCAGTCGGCGTGGAGCGCGTTGGGGAGCGGGATGTAGACGGCCTGCACGTCGTCGTCGTCGAGCAGGTCGGCGTAGCTGGCGTGCGCGCGGGCGGCGCCCGCCTCGGCCGCCAGCGCCTCGGCCGCGTCGGCGGCACGGCTCGCGACGGCCACGACCGTGTTCGTCGGCGAGGCCTGCAGGGCGGGGATGACCGCTTTGCGGCCGATGTTGGCGGTGCTGAGCACGCCCCAACGGAGCGGTTGGGTGGGCATGATGACGTCCTCCTCCACGGCGCCGCCGGAGCGGGACCGGGGGCATCGTACCGAGCGCCCGCGCCGGCTCGCTCAGTCGCTCCCTTCCGCGTCGGCGATCGGCGGCGGCGTCGCCGGCGCGAACGACCAGGCCCGACGCACCAAGACCGCGTCGCTGTAGAACGACGGCGCCCGCATCGCGTCCGCCGGTCGCGCCGGCACGCCCAGGCCGGGCACGTCGAGCAGGTCGTTCGTCCGGTCGAACAGCACCAGCGCGACGGGCGCCGTGGCGGACGTGAGCAGCGTGACGGTGACCCCCTCGGCGACCCGTCCGTGCACCGTCAGCCGGGTCCAACCCGACGGCCGGTCGAGTCGCTCGACCGGTCGCCCGTTCAGGCTCAGCCCGTCCACGGGCGTCTGCGGATGCAGGAGCAGCGTCAGCTGGGAGGCGGGGCGTGTCGCGGCGAGCCGCAGCGTGAGGCGCCGGCCGACGCCGTCGCTGACGTCCTCGAGGACCTCGAGGCTGGGGGGCGGCAGGTCGGCCACGGGCGCGGGCGCGTACAGCAGCTCGCCGGCGTCGGGCAAGAGCGTGCTGACGTCTCCCAGGAGAGCGCCGTCGAAGAAGCGCGAGGTCCACCCGTCCGTGCGGGTGTCCAGGCTCAAGAAGGCCGCTCGCTCGAGGTCCGTGTCCAGCACGTAGAAGGCGTTCGTGGGCCAGGGCTGGCGCTCGTCGAAGCCGGCCCGGGTGGCGCCCACCGCGAAAGCGACCAGGCTGGCCACCATCAGGCTCGCGGGCAGCAGCGTGGCCGAGCGCGACGGCGACATCGAGGGCAGCAGCCCCTGGAGCAGGGTGACCGCCAGCGCCACGGCCACCATGAGCGCGGCCACGGGCGCCAGACCGAGGCCGGCGGTGGCCTCGACCAGGACGGCGGGCCACAGCAGCAGGAGCGGGAACGCCCCGAGCCCGAGGACCAGGAGCTCGCGGCCGGAGACCTGCCAGGCCGGCGTCGAGCGGCGTGCCAGCAGCCACGCCAGCGCCAGCGTGGTCGTCAGCGTGGGCCAGGTGAACAGGTAGCTCCCGAGCGGGAGGTAGGCGCTCACGGCCACGGCCACCAGACCCCACAGCAGGCCGGCGCCGAGGGTCAACTCGGTCACCGTCCACCAGCGCCGGGCGAAGGCCGACACGAGCGTGACCACGGCGGCGCTCAGCAGGACGAAGGCGGCGACCGTCACCTGGGCGTGGTAGACGGCCGCCAAGAGCGTCGTGGCGTAGGCGGGCTGCACCCACGTCAGGACCGGCAGCACCGCGGCGCTGACGGCGCCGGCGCCCGCGGCGGCGGCCACGGCCACGAGGACGCCGACGAGGACGCCCGACGCACGCACCAGGCCGCGGCCGCGCGCACCGCGGATGACGAACGCCAAGGCGAGCAGTGTGAACAGCGCCAACGGCATCGCCCACCGGACCGGGTACGCGACCAGCCAGCGCCGGAGCACGTCGAAGTAGACGACGTCGCTCCCGCCGGCCAGCGGCAGGCTCAGGTCCGCCTGCCCGTACGCACGCGTCAACGCGAGCAGGTGCTCGCCGTGGTGCTGGAGGCTGGCGGGGTCGAGGCGCTGGGGGTCGTCGCGCACGGTGTGGTAGTCCACGGCGTCGCGGATGAAGGCGAAGTTGTAGCCGGGCAGCCCGCGTCGCGCGAAGACGCTGTAGTCGGTGTCGTTGGGCAAGAGCTCGTAGAGCGCGGCGGCGAGCGAACTGGCGCTGGGGTAGGGGTCGACGCGTGCGAAGGTCTCGATCAGGGCGCGGTTGCCGGCGCTCGTCTGCACCAGCACCGACGGGCCGCTCGTCCCGCGCGCCTCCAAGTTGATGACGAGCGCCACCTCGTCCATCCACGGGTGCTGGGCGGCGAACGCCTGCGCCCCCAGCAGGCCCACCTCCTCGGCGTCGCTGAACAGCACCAGCACGTCGTTGGCCAGGCGCGACCCGGCGCTCAGCGCCCGCAAGGTCTCGAGGACGGCGACGACCGCCGCCCCATCGTCGGCGGCGCCGGGGCCCGAGGGCACCGAGTCGTAGTGGGCCACCAACAGGATCGCGCCCGTCGACGCCACGCCGTTCCAACGTCCGAGGACGTTCTCGACGAGGGCCGTTCCGGGGTAGAGCGTCCCGATCGCGGTCGTGGCTTGCACCTCGGTCTGGAGCCCGAGCGCTTCGAGTTCGGCCAGCAAGCGGTCGCGCGCGAGCGCGAGCGCGTCCGAACCGACCGGGCGCGGCGCCCGCGCCAGCCAGCCCAGGTGCTCGATCGCGCGCGCGGCGGAGAAGGCGCTGGCCGGCGCGTCGGGCCCCAGGGCTGCGGGCGGCCGCTGGGCGCGCACGGAGAGGGTGACGACGAGCACCAGCGCGAGCAGCGTGGCGAGCGCGGCGAGGGGACGCACGCCTGGGCGTGGGTCGACCGGCGGCGCGGCGCCTGCTCGGGGCGTAGCGCCCGTTCGCGGACCGCCGCCCGTTCGCGGACCGCCGCCCGTTCGCGGACCGCCGCCCGGCCGTCCACCCCGGTCGCCGTCGCGGCGCGGCCGGGGTTCGCCGTCGGGGCTCTCGCGCTCGAAGGGAGGCGTCACACGGTCCAGGCTAACGGGCCGCCGGTGGCGTCGCTACGGCGCATGTCCTCAGGGGCGTCGTTCGATGGGCACGGCGCACGGCGCCGCACCCGCGGCCGCCGCCCGCATCCGGTAGCCTGCGGCATGGATCATCGTTACGTCGGCCGCACCGGGGTTCGGGTCTCGCGCTTGTGTCTGGGCACGATGTCGTTCGGCGGCGACGCCGACGAGGCGGCGTCGGCGCGTCTGTACGCGCGGGCGCGCGACGCCGGCATCAACTTCTTCGACACCGCCAACGTCTACTCGCGGGGTCGCTCGGAGGAGATCCTCGGGCACCTCATGGCCGGCGAGCGCGACGCGCTCGTGCTGACCAGCAAGGTGTTCGGCCGCATGGGCGACGACGTCAACGACCAAGGCTTGTCGCGGCGCCACATCGTGCGGGCGGTCGAGGCGAGCCTGCGGCGGTTGGGTACCGATCGGCTCGACTTCTACTTCGTGCATCAGTTCGACGCAGCCACCCCGATCGAGGAGACGCTCGCGGCGCTCGACGACCTCGTGCACCGCGGTCTGGTCCTCTACCCGGCGGTCAGCAACTGGGCCGCGTGGCAGATCGCCAAGGCCCTGGGCGTGAGCGCGCGTCAGGTCTGGGCGCGTTTCGAGCTGGTGCAGCCGATGTACAACCTGGTCAAGCGCCAGGCCGAGGTCGAGATCCTCCCGTTGGCCGCGTCCGAACGGCTGGGCGTGATCCCCTACAGCCCGCTCGCGGCCGGTCTGTTGGCGGGCAAGTACCGCCGCGGCACCCGGCCGGCCGAAGGTCGGTTGGTCGACAACGCCATGTACGCCAAGCGCTACGCACGCGAGCTCGACGCCGACGTTGCCGACCGCTTCGTGGAGTACGCCGAGCGGCACGGCGTGCATCCGGCGACGTTGGCGGTCGCCTGGGTGGGCTCGCACCCCGCCGTCACCGCGCCCATCATCGGGGCCCGCGACGTCGAGCAGCTCGAACCCTCGCTCGCGGCCGCCGCGTTCGACATGACGCCCGAGATGCGCGCCGAGATCGCCGCGCTGACGCCGCCCGTGCCCCTGGCCCACGACCGGGCAGAGGAGAGCGGGCGCTGAGGAAGCGCTTTCCATCCGCCCCGGCGCCTCGGCGCCGAGCACCGACGAAGACGGTGCACCACGGCGCGCTCGCCTTCGGGGCGTGCGTCCGGTGGTGACGTCGACGTGGACAATACCGAGGCGCGGCCGAGTCGTGGCCGTGCTCTGGCTCAGGGTCCGCGGGCTCGCAGGTACGTGGCCACGTCGCCGCCGTACGACACCTCGTCGGTGTGGAAGACAGCCCACGGCGTGCCTTCGTCGAACCAGACGAGCGCCGCCTCGCGCATCACGAGGTGGCCGTCCACCTCGCCCCACGTCAGCGCCTGGTTGAGCCACAGCGTCTTGGACACGTCGTCGGCGGCCTTGTAGCGCATCGCCTCGAACAGCCGGGGTCGCCCGGTGACCTCGTCGAACCGCGCCACGAAGCGTTCCTCACCCTCGGGACCGGGCACGACGAGGAGCGCGGTTTCGTCGTCGACGGGCTCCCAGCGCACGCGCGGGTCGGTCAGGAAGAGCGCGGGCAGCCACAGCGATTCCGCCCACAGCCCCAGGTTGGCCGCCTGGTCGACCTTCGGTTCGTTCTCGGTCACGCCGAAGGGCAGCTCGAGTCGCGAGGCCCCGTTCAGGTACCACTCGTTGACGCGCAGCACGGGCAGCCCGAACAGCGTCGCCTCGATGTAGTGCCGGTACGCCGCGCCGGCCTCGTGGATGAAGCGGAAGCGTCCCGGGAGGGTGACGCCGGCGAGGCGCAAGGTGGCGCGTCCGCTGACGACCGCCGACGGGATGACGGGCACGCGCTCGCCGTACAGCTCGCGGTAGAAGCGTTCGACGGGCGCGGGCAGGCCGTCGGGCAGCGGCACGGTCGGCAGGGGCGAGGTCGCCGCCGGGTACGGCGCGAAGGGGCGCGGCGTCACGTGCAGACCGATGGCGACGAGCAACACCAAGACGGCCACGACGATGCCTGCGATCAAGAGCAGCTTCATGCACCACCCCCTCGAGCCACGCTACGCAGCTACCCCAGGGCGGCCCAGGGTTGGACGTCCTGCGTTCGTACGGGGCCGGGGTCGGGGCGTCCCACATCCGCACTGGGGCGGAGCGGTCGAGCGGATAACATGCACCATGAGAGAAAGGATTCGCGCGCCGTCCGCCACGTCCTCGAGCGATCCTGGAACTCGATCATGAGCCCTCCTGGAGGCGTTCGTGACGTGGGGGAACCGTACGAGCGTCTGGCCACCGGCGTGGCCGGCCTCGACGAGGTGCTCCTGGGCGGCCTGCCCGAGTACGGCATGTACCTGTTGACCGGAGGCACGGGGACGGGCAAGACGACCCTGGGGCTGCACTTCCTGCTCGAGGGCGTCGCCGTGGGCGATACCTGCTTGTTCATCAGCCTGTCGCAGTCGCCCGAGATGCTCGAGCGGATCGCCCAGTCCCACGGCTGGACGCTCGACGGCATCCACGTGCATGCCATCTCGGCCCACGACGTCTTCAGCCAGAAGAGCGGCCGTCAAGACGTCTTCGTCACCGACGAGGTCGAGCTCGTCGACATCGCCGAACGCGTGCGCGGCACCATCGCGCAGGTCCGCCCGGATCGACTGGTGTTCGATTCACTCACCTTCATCGAGATCCTGGCGACCGCGCCGGGGCGTTTCGAGCACGAGCTGGCCTCGCTCGTCGAAGTGCTGGGAGAGCTGCGGGTGACGTCGCTGTTCATCGTGAACCGGGAACGGGCCGCCACCGTCGAGATGATGGCGGACGGCGCCATCGAGCTCGAGCACCTCGAGGAGCACTTCGCGGGGCTCCGCTACCGGCTCAAGGTCCAGAAGCTGCGCGGGAGCGACTTCCACGGCGGCCACCACGACTTCCAGATCGTGCGCGGCGGGCTGATCGTGTACCCGCGCTTGACGCTCCCCAACCACGTGACGCGGCGGCAGGGTCGGAGCGAGCACGACCTCACCACCTTCTCGAGCGGTCAACCGGCGCTGGACGCGCTCACCGGTGGCGGGCTCAGGGCCGGGACGTCGTGCCTGATCCGTGGCCCGTCCGGCGCGGGCAAGACCAGCCTCGCCAACCGTTACGTGCACGCGGCGGCGCAGCGCGGCCAGCGCAGCCTCTACTTCCTCTTCGAAGAGATCCGCGAGACCTTCCTGGGACGCTCCGAAGCGTTGGCGATGGACCTCCGGCCCTACATCGAGGCGGACCTGGTCCGGGTGCCGGAGGTCGGGGGCAGCACCGTGTTGCCCGGCGAACTCGCGACCCAGATCCGCGATGGGGTCGCCTGGGGCGCCGACATCGTCGTCCTCGATTCGCTCTCCGGCTACCGGCAGTCGTTGCCCGACGACGAGCTGCTGCTCGCCGTGATGCGCAACATGATCCGCTACCTGAGCGAGCGTGGCATCCTCACGCTCGTGGCGCTCACCCACAGCCCCGATCCCCTCGAAGCCCAGGGCATGGGCGGCGACGTGCTCGACATCCGCGAGAGCGTCGACGTGATGATCAACCTGCAGTACGTGGTGAGGGACGAGCGTCTGGCCAAGGCCATCGCGGTGGTCAAGCGCCGCGACGGTGCCCACGAGACCTGCATGCGGGAACTGGACATCGGTCCGGCCAGCCTCCTCGTCGGCGAACCGATGCCGTGGTTCGGCGACTGGGACAGGGCGGCGCCCGTCGGTCCCGACGCCGCGGAGGAGAACGAGGGCAGCGATGACGCGGCCGTCCCGTAAGGGCGAGGTCCTGGTCTTCGCGCCCGGCATCGACAACGCCCGCATCATCGCGCGCCGACTGGCCGAGAGCGGCTTCGCCTGCGTCATCGCCGACGACGTCGAGGCCTTCCAGCTGGAGCTCGAGCGACGCGCCGAAGACCTGGACGCGGTGATCCTGACCGCGGTCGCGCTGCGCCATGGCGTCGGCTCGGCGGTGGCCCGCTTCAAGCACGAGGAGCCCGGCTGGTCGGCGCTGCCCATCGTCCTGCTGGCGCGGCCGGGCGTCATGGCCTCGCCACCCTGGCCCCACACCACCTTGCTCACGCAACCCACGACGACCCGTCAGCTCGTCGACGTCGTCGGCCGCGCCGTCGACGCCCGTGCCCAC
This sequence comes from uncultured Trueperaceae bacterium, assembly GCA_963839375.1. Lineage (GTDB taxonomy): Bacteria > Deinococcota > Deinococci > Deinococcales > Trueperaceae > JAABTL01. Next base: position 47,666 of record CAWIUY010000044.1, read on the forward strand.
CAACACTTCCAGGTGTCGGCGGCGCAGGACCTGAAGCGTGTGGCCTTCCAGGACGCGCTGACCGGTCTGCCCAACCGGACGGCGCTCTACGAGCGGATCCGGGCCCTGCAGCGCGATCGGCGCGGCGCCCAGGGAGCGTTCGCCGCCATCTTCGTCGACCTCGACGAGTTCAAGTCCATCAACGACGAGCACGGCCACGTCATCGGCGACGAGGTGCTGCGGCAGGTGGGTGCGTACCTGGTCGCCGCGGTGCGTGACACCGACTACGTCGCGCGGTGGGGGGGTGACGAGTTCATGGTGCTGCTGGTGGGCACCGTCGGCGCCGACATCGTCGCCGAGGCCGTGCGCCGGTTGGGCGAGGGGATCGAGCTGCGGCTCCAGTCGGTGCCGAGCCTGGTGAGCGTGTCGTTCAGCGTGGGCCACCTCGACGAGGTCACGCCCGAACAGACCCCCGACGAGATCCTCTCCAAGGCGGACGTCAAGATGTACGCCCACAAGCACGGCAAACGCCGACGCTGAGGCCCCCCGCGCGGGCGGCCGCCGGCGCGGGGGGCCTCAGGCGCCTGCCCGACGCCAGCGGCCGAGCACGGCCACCATCGTCAGCGCCGGCACCACGGTCAAGGCGAGCCCCAGCCGGAGGCCCAGCCCCTCCGGCGTGAGACCGCTCGCCAGCCAGGGTGGCGCCGCGCGCAGGCTGTCGGCGGCGACCCCCACGAGCCACGGCATGACGCCGGCCCCGGCGTCACCCCCGGCCGCCAACAGCGCGAACAGCGACGCCCCGGCGAGCGGGAAGCGCGCCGAGGTGAGCGAGACGGTACCCGGCCACAGCAGGCTGACGCAGAGCCCGGCGAGCGGCGTCGCGGCCAACGACACCCAGGCCACGCCGGCGAACGCCATCACCAAGCAGGCGATGGCCGCGCCCAAGGCGCCCTGGCGCATGCGTCGAACCAGGTCGACCTCCTCGCCGTGCAGACCGAACCAGAGGCGCCCGACCACCATGCCGACCCCGAACGACCCCAGCCCCAACAGGTCGGCGGTCAGCTTCTCGACCCCCAGGCCCCGCTCCGCGAACGCCGACGCCCACTGGGCCAGCGCGACCTCGGTGGCGCCGCCGAGGCCGATCGTCAGCAGCGCGAGCCACAGGCCGCGGCTGCGCAGCAGGTCGCGCACCCGGGTGCGGCGCCCGATCTCGAACAGGGGCGGCAGCCGCAAGCCGGCGAACGCGAACGTGTTGAGCGCCGGCACCACCGACCAGGCCAGCATCAGGGTCGGCCAGTGCGCGGTGCCCAAGGCGAAGAAGAGCAGCCCGGTGGTCACCGTCACCACCACCTTGCCGATCGGGTAGAAGGCGTGGAGCAGCGCCATGCCGGCCGCTTTGCGGTCGCCGGGCACGCGCTCGACGATCGGGCTGATGATCACCTCGAGCAGGCCGCAGCCCAGCGAGAACACCACGGTGCCCAGGAGCAGCCCGACGTACGGGTCGGTGAGGCGGAACGGGGCGAGCGCGAACACCCAGAGGCCGATGGCGGCGAAGGCGTTCGCCAACGTCGCCAAGAGCTTGGCGCTGACGCGGTCGACGACGGCGGTCGAGACCAGGTCGGTGACGAGTTGGGTGGAGAAGTTGACCAGCACCAGCCGCCCGACCTGCTCGAAGCTCAGGCCGAACTGCGCCTGGAGCGTCACGAACAGGAGCGGCGTCAGGTTGACCACCATCGCCTGCACGAACATGGCCGTGTAGCACGCGCGGAGCACCGCACGCGGACGCAGGTCGGTGACGACCTCGGCGGGCGGCACGCAGCGATCGTACCGCCGCGACCTTGCCGGCGATCACGGGACCCGGTCCTCAGGCCACGTCCGCCACCTCCGCATCCAGGTCGGCCAAGCCGGCCATGACCCCGCACGCCTCGACGGAGCGCTCGACGCTGCAGCGGCCGCGCAGCACCTCGAGGCGCGCGCGGAGTCGCTGCAGCGCCTCGATGCGGCCGGCGACCGCCTCGATGTGCTCGTCGATCAAGCGGTTGATCCCGCCGCAATCGTCCCCTGGACGTTCGGCCAGGTCGAGCAGCGCGCGGATCTCGTCGTGGCTCAGGTCCATGGTTCGGCAGTTGCGCACGGAGCGCAGGCGCTCGAGGTGCGCGGGCGTGTAGTCCCGGTAGTTGGCGGCGGTGCGTGCCGGCGCCGCGAGCAGACCCACGCGCTCGTAGAAGCGGATGGTCTCGACGGTGCAGCGGGCCGCGCGCGCCAGTTCCCCGATCCTCATGGTGGATCGCCTCCCTGCCCTTGACCCTATAGCGACTTCAGGGTGTGGAATGCAGCATGTCCGCGGCGACCCCACCTCCGAGCGAGCCGAGCACGCCCCCACCGACCGCCAGGACGCGCAGCCGGATCCGCATCGAGCAGATGGATTGCCCCACCGAGGAGACGCTGATCCGCAAGCGCCTCGGCGCGATGGCGGAGGTCGACCGGCTCGACGTCGATCTGGTCCGACGTGTGCTCACCGTGGAGCACGCCGACGCCGCCCTGCCCCAGGTCGAGGCCGCGATTCGCTCGTTGGGCATGACACCGGTGCCGGTCGAGGCGAAGGCGTCACCCGCGGCGCCCCCGTCCGAACGCTACGGGCTCCTCGTGGCGGCCGTGCTGCTCGCGCTCGGCGCCGAAGCGGTGGACTGGGTTGACCTGCCTGCGCTCATCGCTCCGGTGCTCGCGTTCGGGGCGATCGCCCTGGCGGGTCTGGGCACGTACCGCAAGGGTTGGATCGCCTTGCGCCACGGCGACCTGAACATCAACGCGCTCATGAGCATCGCGGTCACGGGCGCGCTCCTCATCGGCGAGTGGCCGGAGGCGGCCATGGTGATGGTGCTCTTCACCGTCGCCGAGCGCATCGAGGCGCGCTCGCTCGACCGCGCCCGGCGGGCGATCGGGGACCTGTTGCGCGCCGCGCCCGAACATGCCACCGTCCGAGCACCCGATGGCTCCTGGACCACGATCGCCGCCGCCGACGTGCCGCTGGGGAGCCGCGTTCGGGTACGACCGGGCGAGCGGATCGCGCTCGACGGCGTGGTGAGCGCCGGCCGGTCGAGCGTCGACCAGTCACCGATCACGGGCGAGAGCCTGCCGGTGGAGAAGATCGAGGGCGACCCGGTGTTCGCCGGCTCGCTCAACACGTCGGGGTCGTTCGAGTTCCGTGTCACGGCCGCAGCCGAGAACACGACCCTGGCGCGCATCGTCCACGCGGTCGAGGAGGCGCAGTCGAAGCGCGCGCCCACCCAGCGCTTCGTCGACAGGTTCGCGCGTGTGTACACGCCCACCGTGGTCGTCCTCGCGCTGGTGGTCGCCATCGCCCCACCGCTGCTCGCCGGTGAAGCCTGGCTCACGTGGGTCTACCGGGCGCTCGTGCTGCTCGTGATCGCCTGCCCGTGCGCGCTGGTGATCTCCACCCCGGTCACCGTCGTCAGCGGTCTCGCAGCCGCCACGCGGCACGGGCTGCTCGTCAAGGGCGGCGCCTTCCTCGAGCGAGGGCGGGCGCTGACCTGGCTGGCCCTCGACAAGACCGGCACGCTCACCCACGGCACGCCGGTGCAGACCGACGTCGCCACCTCGGTCGGGGTCGATCCGCTGGAGGCACGGGGCTGGGCGACGAGCCTCGCCTCGCTCTCCGACCACCCGGTCTCACGCGCCATCGCGGCGGCCGGCGCGCGCGACGGGGTCGTGGCCGGCGAGGTGACCGGCTTCCTGGCGCGTGCTGGCCACGGGGTCGAGGGCACGGTCGCCGGCGTCCCGTACGAGCTCCTCAGCCGGCGCGCCTGGGCTGGGCCACGTGACGGTCCCACCGACCTCGACGCGCACCTCGACGCGTGGGAGCGACAGGGCAAGACGACCCTCGTGCTGGCCGCCGGCGGGCGGGCGCTGGCGGCCTTCGCCGTGGCCGACACGATCCGGCCCAGCAGCCGAGCGGCGATCGCCGAGCTGCATGCGCTGGGCGTGCGGACGCTCATGCTCAGCGGCGACCATCCCCAGGCGGTGGCCGCCATCGCGGCGGAAGCCGGCATCGACGAGGCCCACGGCGGACTGCTCCCCGAGGCCAAGGCCGACATCCTGGCGGAGCGGCGCCGCGCGACCCGCGGGCTCGTGGGCATGGTGGGCGACGGCATCAACGACGCGCCCGCGCTCGCGGTGGCCGACATCGGCTTCGCCATGGGGGCCGCCGGCAGCGACACCGCGATCGAGACGGCCGACGTGGCTCTGATGGACGACGACCTGGCCAAGGTCGGGCGCTTCCTTCGCTTGTCGCGCGCGACGCACGCGATCTTGGTTCAGAACATCGTCCTGGCGTTGGGCCTCAAGGCGGTGTTCCTGGTGCTGACGGTGATGGGCCTGGGGACCATGTGGATGGCGGTGTTCGCCGACATGGGGACGAGCCTGCTGGTCGTGTTCAACGGGCTGCGCCTGGTGCGGCACGGTGGCGCCGGCCGCGCCCGGCAGGCCGCGGCCCGGGGGAAGGCGCAGACGGAGGCGGCGTTCGGGAGCTGACCCTCGCCCACGCCGGTGTCGGCCTTGGCACATGCGTCCCGGGATCTCGGCGAATCGTTGCTACCTTGACCGTGCCACGGCCCTCGTGCCTGGGAAAGGAGCCACCATGTCGAACCTCCAGGGGCAGCGGCCCCGCGCGCGCACGCACGTCACGCTCGTCACCGCCGTCCTCGTCGCGCTCGCGCTGGTCGGCTGCGACCGGGAGCAGCCCACGACCGTCGATCCGCCCGTCGTCGTGGCGACCGGTGAGGCCGCGGCCCCGGCCGACGTGGACGCCTTGCGCGCCCGCGTCGAACTCGTCGATCAACGCCTCGAGGCGGCCCAGGCGGCGCTCGCCGACCTGGCCGGTCAGGTCGAGGGCGACACCGCTCCGCTCGTCGTCGCAGAGGACGAGCTGACCGAGGCGCGCGCGCTCTTGGACGAGGTGTTCGATGGCCTGGTGCCGACCGCAACACCCACCCCGGCCGTGCCGTTGGACCCGCCCACGACGCCCTGACCACTCCCCGAATGCGCTCAGGGCGTGGTCGAGAAGGTCACCTGCACCACGACCTCCACGGCGTGCCGACCCGGCGCCACCGGCGCACCCCCTGCCGGTCCACCGCGGTCGAGCGCCATCTCGAGCGCGACGGGTGCGCCGCGCGTGAGCTCTTCGATCGACGTCGCCTCGCCCAGGGTCTGGCCCGCCAACGTCGCCAGCTCCTCGGCACTGGTCCGGGCGGCGGCGTAGGCGGCCGCGCGCGCCTCGCCCTCGAGAGCGCCGGGGTTGGCGACGGTGAAGCCGACGCCGCCCACCTGGTTGGCGCCGGCTTCGGTGGCGGTGGTGATGACGCGCCCCAGGGCGTCGACGTCGCGCACGGTGACCTGGAGCGAATGCGTCACCCGGTACCCGATCAGCTGGGATTCGCCCGCCTCGTTCCAGCGCTCCTCTGGCCAGACGAAGTAGCCGGTGGTGCGGACGTCCTCGGGCGCGATCCCCAGCGCCTCGAGCGCGGTGCGGATCGCGGTCACCGCCTCGTCGGCTCGCGCCACGGCGGCGCCGGCCTCGGGTTCGACGCCCGACCAACCGACCTCGACGGTCGCTTGATCGGGTTCGGCCCACACCACGCCGCTGCCGGTGACGGTGATCTCGGCGGCCAGCACGACGCTCAGCGTCGCCGCCAGGGCCAGCGCCAGGGTCGTTCGGCCGATCGTGCCGATGGTCTTCTGCATGTCGTGACCTCCGTGGGTCCGCCCGCGCCGGCGGGCGGTCGACCGGGACGCGCGACACGCGTCCCGTTACGGCGAGGCTGGCATGGACGCGGGTGAGCAACGTGCGGCGACGCCACCCGCGTGCGTGTGCCACGGCTCCGACGGCGGTCATCGAGTAGGCTGCCCGGATGAAGCGATCCCATCTGCGCCGCCTCGCCGTCCCCACCCTCGTGATCGTGTTCGCCGCCTTGCAGCTCGCGTCCGCCCAGGTCGACGACCGGGCGCGCGCCCTCCTGGAGGGTCTGCAGCCGCTGGCGGGTGAGACGATCGAGACGCTCGACCAGGTCATGACCATGACGATCTACGAGGGCGACGACGAGCCCACGGAGGTGCGCACGCGCACCGTCGTCGATTACGCCGGGGAACGCGCGGCGATCGAGACCGAGGTCGGCCCCGGGATGGTGGCCACGATGGTGCTCGTCGACGGCCAGGCGCGCATGGTCATGAACGGGATGTCGCTGCCCCTGCCGGCGGCGCTCTCGGGCTCCTTCGAGGGCATCTTCGATCGCGACCCCGAAGACCTGCTCGCCGAGGGCGCCACCGCCACCTACGACGGCGTCCAGGCTTACGCCGACCTGCTCGAGGGCGAACAGGTGACGGTCACGGGTTCGAGCCTCGTGGCGGGGGTGGACGGGAGCGACGTGTCGCGCTACGTGTTCGACGACGAGGGTCGTCTCGCAGGCATGGTGGTCGACACGGACGAGGGCACGCTCGTGACCGTGTTCGACGAACCGTTCACCGGGAGCCCGGTGGTCGGTCGTTCCGCCACGATGTACCGCCTCGACGATGCCGGCGGCGCCGACCGGTTCGCGACCATGACCTTCGAGGACGTCCGCATCAACGAACCGATCGAGGACGGCGCCTTCGACTGAGGGCAGGCATCCGTCGAGCGGAGGCAGCATGTTGGAGATCGTCAAACGCACCGCGTCGGAGTACGGCGAAGACAACGTGCCGCTCATGGCCGCCGCGCTCGCCTACTTCAGCGTCTTCTCGCTGGCACCCCTGCTGGTGATCGTCATCGCCGTCCTCGTCTTCTTCGGCGCCGGCGGCGCCCAGGAGACCGTCTTGAACCTGGTGTCCGACGTCGTGGGCGAGCAGGGCGCCGGGATGGTCGAGACGATGATCGAGGCGCAAGCCGAGGAGGGTGGCGGGATCTTCGCCACCATCACCAGCACGGTCATCCTGCTGGTCGGGGCGACCACCCTGTTCGCCCAGCTCGAGCGCGTCCTGAACGTGATCTGGAAGATCGAACCCGACCCGGAGTCCAAGCTGGGCACGGTGAAGACGCTGCTGATGACGCGGGTCCGGTCGTTGGGCTTGGTGCTCGCGATCGGCGTCCTGCTCATCGCCGCCTTCTTCCTGACCACCGTCGTCAGCTCCGCGGTGAGCGCGGCCGACGACCTCCTGCCGGGCCCGACGAGCATGTGGCTCATGCTCAACCGTGTGGTGGCGTTCGGGGCCCTGGTGCTGGTGTTCGCGCTCGTGTTCCGGCTGCTGCCGCGGGCCGAGGTGCCCTGGCGCTCGACGTGGATCGGCGCCGTCGTCACCGCGCTCCTGTTCGTGCTCGTCAGCTGGGGGTTCGGTATCTACATCTCGTACGTGGCGGTCGATAGCGCCTACGGTGCGGCCGGGGCGCTGGTGGTGTTGCTGCTGTGGGTCTACTTCTCGGCGCAGGCCACGCTCATGGGGGCCGAGTTCACCCAGGTGCTGGCCCGCCGCCGCTCGGACGGTATCGAGCGGGCGGGCGCCTGACTCGCGCTCTCGCCGGGCCCCCCGCCGCCGTTCGGCCGCGTGCGCCGCGGCGCCGCCGTGCGCCCGCTCACGACGCCGAGGTGAAAGCCAGCAGCTCGCGGCGGAACGTCATGGGTGCCTCGCGCATGACCCAATGACCACAGCCAGGGACGACCACCAGGCGCGCGCCGTCGATCCGCTGGCTGGCGCGCTCGGCCTTGCGCCACGGCACGACGTGATCCTCGCGCCCGTGGAGCAGCAGCGTGGGCGCCCGCAACCCGCCCAGGCGATCGGCGAACGAGGTCCCCAGCTTCCACGGCCGCAGCTCGCCGCGCAGCCACGCCACGAAGCTCCGCTCGGCCTCCGGCGCGCGCAGATGACGGTGGACGTCGGCGACCAGCTCGGGGGTCACGCGTTCCGGGTCGGCGAAGACGATCGTCTGCAGCACCAGCCGCGTCAGCGTGCGGCTACGCCGGAGCCCCCACACGACCCCGCGCCGCAGCGCGGGTGCGCGCAGCGCCACGTAGGGCAGCAGGGGGACCGGGAGGCTGTCGTCGAGGCCGTAGCTGGCGATGAGGGTGAGGCTGGCCACCCGGTCGGGCGCGTCCAGGGCGAAGCCGAGGGCGGCCGCACCGCCCATGGAGAAGCCCGCCAGGTGCACGCGCGTGAGCCCGAGGGCGTCGAGGAGCGCGTTGAGGGAGGCGACGTGGTCCTCCACCGTCATCGCCACGCGGGGCCGCTCGCTGGCACCGTAGCCCGGCCAGTCGAGCGCCACCACGCGGTGGCGTGTCGCCAGCTCTGGCAACGACGGTCCGAAGCTGAGCGCGGCGGCGTCGATCGCGGTGCCATGCAACAAGAGGAGCGGCGGTCCCTCGCCGGCGGTCAGGTAGTGGTAGCGCAGGCCGCCGGCGACCACCTGTCGGCTCTCGACGTGGGGCCGGGGGGCGCTCGTCGTCACCGCTCGAGGGCCGCGAACCGCCCGGCCGCGATGGCCTCGTGCACCGCGCGGTAGCCATCCTCGACGGTGGCGTCGAGGCGCGTGAAGTCCTGCGGTCCCATCTTCGGCGGGAGGTCGGGCCGCAGCCACACGTCGGGTGGACGCAGCGCCACCGTGACCTCGACCAGGCGCGACTGGGTGATGTCGTACGCGCGCACCAGGAGGTCGATCGCGGTGGGGACGCCCCGTTCGAAGAACGCGGCGACCTTGCCGACGACCGTGTCGGGCGGGTCGGTGTCGATGTCGAGCGGCACGCGGGCGGGTGGGCGCACGTCGACGCCCAGGACGGGGCGTTGCGTCATCGTGCGGATGATGTCGACCGGGAAGTTGTCGATGATGCCGCCGTCCATCAGGTGGCGCCCCTGGTAGGTGACCGGCGTGAACAGCGCGGGGAAGGCGTTGCTGGCGCACACCGGTGGTGCCAGCGGGCCGCCTCGGAAGGTCAGCAGCTCGGCGCGTTCGATGTCGACCGCCGTCACCGCCAGGGGGATCTCGAGGTCCTCGAAGGTCGCGGCGGCGTGCGCCTCGAGCAGCTTCGTGACGCCCTCGTGGCCGATCAAGCCCGACACCCCATTGGCATCGAAGAAGCGCGTCCAGTCGATGTCGCGGACGATCCTCTCGAGCGCACGCGCGTCCCGTCCCGAGGCGTAGATGGCGGCCAGGACCGCGGCGCTGGAGTTGGCGGCGATCGCGACGACGCGGTACCCGGTCTCCTCGAGCGCCCGGAGCGCGCCGATCTGGGCGAAACAGCGGCCACCGCCGCCGCTGAGCACGAGGCCGATGTCGTGGAGGGCCATGAACTCCCACCATACGAGGGGCCGGGCGCCGAACCATGTACGGCTTCGACCCTCAGGGCGAGCCCGGCTCCTCCACGCCGATGAGCACCACGCTGAACAGGTACGGGCTGGCGCCCGGCCGCCCGGCCGGCGTGCCGTAGGGCAGGTAGCGCGTCAAGTACGCGTAGAGCTCGGCCTGGAGCGTCTTGGCCTCGTCAGGCGTCAGGTGCGCGTGGAGCGAGAAATCGAAGGCGACCTCACGGTCCGGGTCGTCCAGGACGTTCGCCTGCAGGGCGTCCGGGGCACCCTCCTGCCAGGTGTCGCCGTACGCGTTGCGGAAGAGCCGGTAGCCGTCCCAGGTGCGGTCGGCGAAGCGCTGCGCCATGGAGCGCGCGATCTCGCGGGCCGTCGAAGCGTAGCTGGCGTAGAAGGACTCCTCGAGCGTGGCGAAGGGCGTCAACGCGTAGGGGATCAGGTAGGCGTCGTGGCTCGAGCGGTAGACCTTGATCGGTCGGCCCGCCCGCGGCCGTTCCTGGACCACCCGCAGCAGCCCTGCCCGCACGAACGTCCGCACCCGGTAGAGCATGGTGCTCGGCGAGCAGCCGACCTCGGCCGCCGCCTCGCCCACGGTCGTGTCGCGGGCCAGGAACGGCCGGAAGAACCGGGCCACGGCGTCGTCCATCAGCATCCGAGCCTGGGTCTCGTCGGTGACCGTGTGGAAGGACGCCAGCGGTGGTCTACCTGAAAGCATGTCTGTCATTCGATGTAGCTTACCCGCCATCCTCGGGTCATGGAACCTACGCGTCGTATCGAGCGCGTCTACGTGGCGGTCACCTCCCTCTCCTGGTTCGCCGCGGTCTTGCCGATGCCGGTCACGGTGCTGTTCGCACAGTCGCGCGGCTTCTCGCTCGTCGAGGTCGGTCTGTTCACCGGCTTGTACGCGTTGACGGTGGCGCTGCTCGAGGTGCCCACCGGCGGTCTCGCCGACACGATCGGCCGCAAGCGGGTGGCGCTCCTGTCCTACGGCCTCGCGATCGTCGCGAGCGGCACGTTCCTGTTCGCCTTCTCGCTTCCGGCCCTGTTCGCCTTCGCGGTCCTCTTCGGCGCCTCGCGCGCCTTGAACTCGGGCACCCTGCAGGCCTGGTTCGTCGACGCCCTGCATGCGGTCGACCCCGACGTCGACCTGCAGCCGCCGCTCGCCCGGGCGGGCACGTTCGAGCTGGTGGGCCTGGCGTTGGGCACGCTCCTGGGTGGTTTCCTGCCGACCCTCTTCGGCGGGCTGCCGGCGGGGGCCGAGCGGGTGCTCACCCCGTTGGCGACACCCCTCCTGGCGTCGATGGGGATGCAGGTGGTCGTCATGGTGGTGGTGCTGACCTGGCTCCGAGAGCCGCGCGGACGAGCGGCTGCCGCGAGCGAGACGGGCGGCGCCCGCCCCGTCGTGGCAGGGGGCGTCGGCCGGGTCATCCGCGAAGCGCTCGACCTCGCCCGCCGCAACCCGGTCATCGGCGTGCTGCTGGGCGTGGAGCTGTTGAGCGGTCTGTCGCTCACTGGGGTCGAGACGTTCTGGCAGCCGTTCTTCGCCGACCGCCTCGAGCCCGGTCGCACCTGGGTCCTGGGCGTGCTGCTGGCCGGTGGGTTCGGGATGGGGATGCTCGGCAACCTGGTCGCCATCCCGGTGAGCCGCTGGCTCGGCCGCCGTTACGCCTTGGTGGCCGCGCTGTTCAAGCTGGCCCAAGGCGCCATGCTCGTGGTGCTGGCGTACCAGCAGGGCCTCGTGGCCGCCGCCGGCTTCTTCTGGCTCTTCTACGTGACGATGGCGGGCAGCAACTCCCCCTTGGGGACGCTGTTCCACGCCGAGGTGCCGGCGCAGCGACGTTCGGTGATGCTCTCCGTGCAGTCGTTGGCCGGCTTCACCGGCGCCTTCGTCGGCAGCATCGGTCTCGGTTGGATCGCCCAGCGCAGCGGCATCACCGTGGCCTGGACGATCGCCGGCGCCGCGCTGACGATCGCCGTGCTCCTGCTGGTCCGACTGGATCGCGCGCGGACCCCGACGGCGGCGACGCCACCGCTGGAGCCCGAGCGCCCGAACGCGTTAGCCCTCGACGAGGCCGGCCCTCACCAGGCGTAAGCCTTCGGCGCCTCGCCGCCGGGGCCCGGGAAGATCTCGTCGAGCTTGGCCAGCGTCGCCTCGTCGAGCGTGACCTCGGTGGCGCGCACCGCGCTCTCGAGCTGCTCGATGGTGCGCGGCCCGATGATCGGCGCGGTCACGACCGGGTTGTGGAGCAGCCACGCCAGCGCCACGGTGGCCGGCGCTTCGCCGAGCTCCTTGCACAGCGCCTCGTAGCGTTCGAGCTGCGGCCGCTTGGCCTCGATGTTCTTCTGCGCCTCTTCGGACACCCGGCGTCCCGCCTCGAGCTTGCCGAGCACGCCGCCCAGCAGACCGCCACCGAGCGGGCTCCAGGGGATGAGACCGAGGCCGTAGTGCCGGCAGGCGGGGATGACCTCGAGCTCCACCATGCGGTTGTCGAGGTGGTAGATGCTCTGCTCGCTCACCAGCCCCATGCGGCCCGCGCCGATCGGCTTCCTGGCAGGCGGTGGCGATGTCCCAGCCGGCGAAGTTCGACGAACCGACGTAGACGATCTTGCCCTTGGCTGCACGAGCGCGTCGAAGGCCTGCCAGGTCTCGTCCCAGGGGCTCTCACGGTCGATGTGGTGCATCTGGTAGAGGTCGATGTGGTCGGTCTGCAGCCGCTTCAGGCTGCCCTCGCAGTGCTTGCGGATCTTGTACGCCGACAGGCTGCGGCCGTCGGTGTTGGGCTCGGCCCGCTGCCCCTTGCGGTCGACCGGGTTGAACACCTTCGTCGCCAGCACCACGGCGTCGCGCCGGCCGTCGCCGAGCGCGAACCAGTTGCCCAGGATGATCTCGGTGTCGCCGCGCTCCCCGCCCCAGCCGTAGACGTCGGCGGTGTCGAAGAAGTTGATGCCCAGTTCGAGCGCGCGGTCCATGATCGCGAACGCGTCGTCTTGGCTCGTGTGCCAACCGAAGTTCATGGTGCCCAGGCACAGTTCGGAGACGAGGACGCCGTGCTGGCCGAGGCGTTTGGTGGGGACGCTCATGAGGTGCTCCTTCCGACGGGAAGCGAAGGTCGTGGACGGGTGTCCAGGATACGTCGGGGCCGCCGGGCCCGTTCGGCCCCTGCCGGTGGGCGCGTCACAGCAGCAGCATCGCCACCGAGAAGGCGAAGATCACCCACAGCGTGACGGAGACGCGGCCGGCCTTGCCGTTCAGCACCTGGAGGGCGACGTGGGTCAGGAAGCCGAAGACGATGCCCTCCGTGATGCTGTAGGTGAAGGGGATGGCCACCATCGCCACGAAGGCGGGGACCACGACCTCGAAGTCGCCCCAGTCGACGTCGCGCAAGGCGCTCATCATGAACAGGCCCACGAGCACCAGCACCGGCGCGGTGGCCACCGAGGGGATGAAGCCGAGCAGCGGCGAGATGAACATGAACGGCAAGAACAGCGCGCCGGCGACGACCGCCGTGAGGCCCGAGCGGCCGCCCTGTTCCACGCCGGCGGCGGACTCGATGTAGGCCGTCCCCGGCGACGTGCCGAAGAGGCCCGAAATGGTCGTCGACACCCCGTCGACCAACAGGGCGCGACCGGCGTTCTTCGGATGCCCTTCGGCGTCGACCAGGCCGGCCACGCGCGTCACCCCCACGAAGGTCGAGATGGAGTCGAACAGGTCGGTGAACAGCAGAGCGAACACCGGCGCGATCAGGCTGGCGCTGAGCAGCCCCGACAGGTCGAGCTGGAGGAACGTACCCAGCGACGGCAGCGAGACGACCCGCTCGGGGACGAACACCATCCCTTCGACCCAACCCACCGTCTGGAACACGAGCGTCAACGCCGACGTGGCCAGGATCGAGATCACCAGGGCGCCCGGCACCTTCCGGATCAGCAGCAGCGCGGCGAGCACCAGCCCCACGAAGAACAGCACGTAACCGGCCCCGAAGCCGCCGAACCCGACCACGGTCGCGGGCGACGCCACGATCACGCCGGCGTTGATCATGCCGATCAGCGCCAGGAACAGGCCGATGCCGGCGGCCACGCCGATGCGCACGCCGGTGGGCACCGCGCGCACGATCGCCTCGCGCACGTTCCAGCCCGGCCACGACAGCGCCACGAACACGAGCCCCGACACGAACACGGCGGCCAAGGCCGTCTGCCACGACAACCCCTGACCGAGCACCAACGTGTAGGCGAAGTAGGCGTTGAGCCCCATCCCCGGCGCCAGCGCGATCGGTAGGTTGGCGTAGAGCCCCATCAGCATGCTCGAGAGGCCGGCCACCAGCACCGTCGCGAACAGGGCGCCGTCGAGCGGCACCCCAGCGTCGCCCAGCACCAGTGGGTTGACGACGATGATGTAGGCCATCGTCAAGAAGGTCGTGAGGCCCGCCAGGACCTCCACCCGCACGCTCGTCCCGAGCGCCGACAGGCCGAACGTGCGCTCCAACCGTTCTCTCACGAAAGCCCCTTTCAGTCAGGTGAGGGCGCGCGTGGCGCGCACCGGCCGTGACTCCGGCGTGGATGATATGCGGACGAGCGCGTGTCGGGGCGAGGGCCACTGGCGCTGGCCGAGACCGGCGCTGCGCGGACGGGACGCCCGCCCCCCTGCGGGTCTAGGAGCGACCCTGGCTGGGCGCCAGCCGCGGCCCCACGTCCCCTGTTGGACGCCGGCGGCCGCTGGCGGCGCCCCGGCGCAGGTACCGCCACGCCACCTGCGCGATGGCGGGGAGCCGGAAGCTGAACAGGTGCCGTTGCCAGAACAGCTCCTGCTTGTCGCTCACCGTGGACTCGCTGAAGCGGGCGATCTCGCCGCGGAGCTCGGGGTCGGCGGTGGGGTCGCCGCCCTCGGCCAGAGTCGCGTTGAGACGCGCGCGCAGGCGACGGGCGCCCGTGATGCCGTCCGCGACCACCTTGGCGCGGGTCTCGGAGATGTAGCCGTAGCGGCGCTTGAGCTCGTTGAGCCGCTCGGCGGCGTCGTACGTCGCGTCCACCAGCTGGGCACGCGTCATCCACGCGGTCTCGTAGTTCAGGATGTGCTCCCAGCTCGGCTGGACGAGCAACTGGCGATGTTCCTCGACGGTGTGCGCGAACCGCCGATAGCCGAAGCGCTCGGGCTCCTCGAAGATCTGGCTGCCGGGGTCGAGGAACGGGCCCATGGGGGAGATGAACGCCTGCAGGCGCTTGTCGCCGAACGCGAACAGGCGCTCGCAGTAATCGACCGTCGCCAACACCGACTCGTACGTCTGGTGCTGGAGACCGATCATGTAGAAGACGTCGATGCGGGTGCAGCGCAGCTCGAGTGCCTGTCGCAGCAGCGTCTCCATCTCGGCGTTCTCGTAACCCGCCTGGCCCTCCATGGCGTGCCGGACCTTCGGGTCGTGGCTCTCGGGGCTCACCTCGAAGCTCCAGGCCGGCAGCTTGGCGTCGATGTGGCGCAGGAAGTCGATCGGCGGCACGTCGAAGAACTCGAAGCAGATGTCGTTGGTCACACCCGTCCGGGCGATGGCGTCGATGACGGCGGTGGCGTGGGACCGTCCACCTTGGAGCAGGTCGCCGGGGATCACGATCGTGCCGCGCGAGAGGCGACCGATCGCCGCCAGGTTCTCGGCCAGGCTCGCGGGGCTGCGGTAGACGGGCTTCTTGCGCAGCGTCAGGTGACCGCAGGTGGTGGCTGAGCTGCCGCACGTCGTGCACTCGTACGCGCACCCCTTCAACGGCAGCACCATCGTGGTGGGGTGCTGGAGCCAGCCGTTGAACGGCAGAACGCTGGCGAGGTCCCGGTGACGCAGCGCCATCTCGATGAGCAGGCCCGGCCGCACGTCGACGTAGTCGAGCGTGTCGGGGATGAAGGTGAGCGGGTTGACGCGGATGGCGCCGGTGCCGTCACGCCAGGTGAGGTTGGGGACGCTCTCGAGCGGCCCGTCGTTCGCCAACGCCTGCAGCAACTGGTGCAGCGGCGGTTCGGTGCTGTCGCCGCGGAGCACGAAGTCGATCTCGGGGTACGAGCGCAGCAGGTCCTCGTGGAAGTACGTCGACGACAACCCGCCCAGGATGACGGGCACGTCGGGGTGCACCCGCTTGGCCAGGCGCGCGATCTCGATCGCGCCGTGGCAGTGAGGCATCCAGTGCAAGTCGATGCCGATGAGTCGTGGCCGCTGCTTGGCGAGGAAGCGCGGCACGTCGAAACGCTTGTCCTGGAGCATGCGCAGCGCCAGGTTGGCGATGCGCACCTGCATGCCCCGCTCCTCGAGGTACCCGGCCATGGTCAGGAAGCCGATGGGGTAGAGCTCGAACATCACCGACGACGGCACCATGTCGCTCACCGGGCCGTACAGGATCGACTTCTCGCGGAAATCGTAGACGCTCGGGGGATGGAGCAGCAGCAGGTCGAGCGGCTTCTTGCCGCGGCGGCCGGAGGGGGGCGGGGCTTCGATCACGTCTCAGTCTGAGCGACGTGGCCTCGCGGGGCTAGACGGGATTGTCCCTACCGCCGGTCAGGATTCACCTCGCTCAGAACGCCACCCCCGACACCAACACGACGTTCGCGTAGGGCGTGAACTCGCCCGTTCGCACGATCACCTGCGCCCGCTGCGTGAGCTCGAGCAACTCGGCGTGCGGCACGGCGCGGAGCGCGACGTCCTGGGGCCAGGCTTCGGTGAAGGCGCGGTGCAGCCCCGGTGACACGTCGGCCATCTCGGCGTCGATCACGCCCTCTTGGACGACCAGCTCCTCGAGGACCGCGCCGAGGGTCTCGAGGAAGCGGGGTACGCCGGGGCGCAGGGCCAAGTCGATGACGTCGACGCCCGGTGGAACGGGCAGGCCGGCGTCGCCGATCACGATCAGGTCGTGATGACCGCTGGCGGCCACCCGCCGTGACAACTCGGCGTGCAGGATCCCCGATCTCTTCATCCGGACCGCCTTTCGCGGTCGCAGGGAGGGCGGCGGCCGCAGGCGAGGGGCGGGCAGGAGCGATCGCTCCTGCCCGCCGACGAGGACGAGCGCTGGGGTCAGTCGCAGGTCGGTTCGGTGATCAGTTCCAGACCCACGGCCACGTTGACGGTCTCGTCGGGTGCACCGCTGTTCATGATCTCGGCGGCGGCCTCGACGGCTTGGGCGCCGAGCTGCGACGGCTGCTGGGCCACGGTCGCGCCCAGGCGGCAGTCCTGCACGGCCTGCACGGCGTCGGCAGTGGCGTCGAAGCCGACCACGAGGATGTCGCGGCCCGAAGCCTCGATGGCTTGCAGGGCGCCGAGCGCCATCTCGTCGTTGTGGGCGAACACGGCGTCGATCTCGGGCTCGGCGGTGAGGATGTTCTCCATGACCGTCAGGCCCTCGGCACGGTTGAAGTTGGCCGTCTGGCGCGAGACGATCTCGACGCCGGTGCAGTTCTCTTCCATGAAGGTGTTGAAGCCCTGGCCGCGCTCGTTGGTGGCCGACACGCCGGGGATCCCTTCGAGCTCGACGACGTTGCCGCTGCCGTCCAACTGCTCACAGATGTACTCGGCGGCCGAGGAACCACCCGCGACGTTGTCCGAAGCGATGAAGTAGGCCAGGTCGCCACCGTCCACGCCGCGGTCGACGGCGATGACGGGGATGCCCGCGTCGTTCGCGCCCATGACGGCGGGGACGACGGCGGCGGAGTCGGTGGGGTTGACGATGAGGACGTCCACGCCGCGTTGGATCAGGTCCTCGATGTCGCTGATCTGCGTGCTGACGCTGTCTTGGGCGTCGGTCACCAGCAGCTCGAAGCCGAGCTCGTCGGCCATCGCCTGGGCGCCGTCGCGCAGGTCGACGAAGAACGGGTTGTTGAGGGTGGAGACCGAGAGCCCGATCGTCTGGGCGAGCGCCGCCGAGGCGAGCAGCAGGGTCGTGGCGATGACGAGGGTGCGGAGAGCGATGCGCATGGGTTCCTCCAAGGATGGCGTGACGTTCGTCAATGCTTTCGAGTCGAGAGCACCCGTTCGATGAGCAAGGCGCCCAGGATCACACCCCCCTTCACGATCTGCTGATAGAAGGACGGGACGTTGAGCAGGTTCATCCCGTTGTTGATCACGCCGATGATCAGCGCGCCCACCAGGGTGCCGAACACGCCGCCGCGGCCGCCGAAGAGCGACGTGCCACCGACGACGACGGCCGCGATGGCGTCGAGCTCGAACATCGTGCCTGCCGACGGTTGGGCGGAGTTGAGGCGTCCGGTCAGGACCATCGCCGCGAGCGCGGCGGCCAGACCCGAGTAGGCGAAGGTGAAGGCTTGGACGCGGCGCACGGGGATGCCCGAGAGCCGGGCGGCTTCCTCGTTGCCGCCGATCGCGTAGACGGCACGTCCGAGCGCCGTGTAGCGCAGGATCACGTGGGTGACGATCAGGAAGCCGAGCATGATCCAGATGGGCACCGGCAGGCCCAGGAAGTCGCCGTAGCCGAGCGTCATGAACAGGGGTGGGAGCCCGCTGATGGGACGGCCGCCGGTGTAGGCCAGCGCTGCCCCGCGGAAGATCGTCAGACCGGCGAGCGTCACGATGAACGGGGCGATGCCGGCGTACGCGACGAACAGGCCGTTGAAGATGCCCAGGGCGGTCCCGAGCGCCATCGCCGCCAGCACGGCCAGGCCCGCCGGGAGCCCACCGACCGCCAAGCCGGCGCCGACCACGCCCGTGAGCGCCAGGAGCGACCCGACCGAGAGGTCGATGCCGCGGCCGATGATCACGACCGTCATACCGAACGCGATGATGGCGTTGATCGAGATCTGCCGCAGCACGTTGACCACGTTCGACGTGGTCAGGAAGCGATCCGACAGGAGCGACAGGACCAGCGACAAGGCGATCAGGGCCAGGACCAGGCCGAAGCGGGCGAAGACGTTACGCCAGTTGACGCGCGCCAGTGACATGGGCCACGACCTCCTCGTCGACGAAGGGGGGATGCAGTTCGGTGGCCACGCGACCGTCGCGGAACACCAGGATGCGATCGGCCAGGCCGATGAGCTCCTCGGTGTCGCTCGACGACAGCAGCAACCCCAGGCCGCGCTGCGACAGGTCGTCGATGACGCCGTAGAGCTCGGCGCGGGCGCCGACGTCGACGCCGCGCGTCGGTTCGTCGAGCAGCAGCACCTTCGGTTCGGTGGCCAAGGCCTTGGCCACGACGACCTTCTGCTGGTTGCCGCCGGAGAGCTCGTGCACGCGTTTGGTCGGTTCGGCCGGCCGCAGCGACAAGCGGTCGATCCACACGCGGGTCTGATCGCGTTCGCGCCCGGCCACCATGAAGCCGAACCGCTGCAGCCGGTCGAGCGTCGCCAGCGACACGTTCTCGCGCACCGACAGCTCCAGCACCAGACCCTGGGTCTTGCGATCGCTGGGCACGAGCACGATGCCTCGCCCGATGGCGTCGCGAGGGCCGTGGATCCGCTCGTCACCCCAGCTCGCCGTGCCCTCGAGCCCGAACAGCGTCGGTAGGATGCGCTCGCGCCCGGAGCCGATCACGCCCGCGAGACCGACGATCTCGCCCGCGTGGAGGTCGATCCGGACGGGGGCCAGACCGGGCCCCGAGGCTTCGAAGGCCCCCAACGACCGTCGGCTCTCACGCGTGCCCCGCTCGTAGCGGCGCACGCTCTTGCCCACCATCAACTGCACGACCTCGTCCGGGGTGGTGTCGGCGACGGTGCGGGTGCCGATGTAGCGGCCGTCGCGGAGGACGGTCACGCGGTCGGCGATCCGGAACACCTCGCCCAGCCGGTGGCTGATGTACACCATCGCGACCCCGTCCGCTTTGACCTTCTCGATGATCGTGAACAGGCGTTCGGTCTCGCTAGCGGACAGGGCGGCCGTCGGCTCGTCGAGCACCAGGATGCGGCCCTCGCGGGCGAGCGCGCGCGCGATCTCGACGAGCTGTTGCTCGCCGATGCCCAACCGGTCGATCTCGATCGCCGGGTCGACGTCGAGCTCGACGCGCGCGAGCAGCTCGCGCGCCCGCTCCAGCAAGCGACGGTGGTCGACCAGCGGCGGCAGTTTGCCCAGCAACAGGTTCTCGGCGACCGACAGGCTCGGCACGAGCGCCAGCTCCTGGTACACCATCACGACGCCGTGGCCCTGGGCCTCGCTGACGCTCGTGAAACGAACCGGTCGTCCGGCGAGCGTCATGCGCCCGACGTCGGGCGGCTGGACGCCGGCCAGGATCTTCATCAAGGTCGACTTGCCGGCCCCGTTCTCGCCCACGAGCGCATGCACCTCGCCGGCCTCGAGCGAGAAGTCGACGGCCGTGAGCGCCTGCACCGCGCCGAAGCTCTTGGAGATGCCCGTCATCTCCAGCAGCGCCATCAGCTGCGCTCCCGCATGAACGCCTCGATCGCCGCGGCGGTCGGCAGCGAGGGCTGGGCTCCGGGTCGGGTGGCCGCCAGCGCGCCGGCGGCGTTGGCGAAGGCCACCGCTTCGCCCAATGTGGCGCCTGCGGCGAGCCGCACGGCGAACGCGCCGGCGAAGGCGTCGCCGGCCGCGGTCGTGTCGACTGCGTCGATGGTGTGTCCGGCCACCCGTCCGTGGGCGGCCGGCGTTTCGCCGGCATCGGTCCGGGTCGGGTCGCCGGCACCGGTGGCCCACACCGCGCCCGCCGACCCCAGCGTGAGCACGACCGCGGGAACCCGACCGGTCAGCTCGGCGGCCGCGGCCTCGGGTGCGCGCGCGACCTCGTCGGCGCTGCGGTCGGTCAGCGCGGCCGCTTCGGTCTCGTTGACGAGAAGCACGTCGACGTCGGCGAGCCCTTCGGCCTCCAGCGGCTGGGCGGGGGCGACGTTCAGGACCACCCGTGCACCCGCCGCCCGACCCACGCGCGCCGCCGCGAAGGTGGTGTCGAGCGGGACCTCGAGCTGCAGCAGGACGACCTTCGCATCCTCGAAGCGGGCGGGCTCCAAGTCGTCGGGCGACAACCGGGCGTTCGCGCCCGGCGACACCACGATGACGTTCTGACCGTCGGCGGCAACGCTGATGAAGGCGACGCCGGTCGGCACGTCGGGCAAGGTCGCCACGCCGTCGCTCATGACGCCATCGTGACGCAGGGCGCTGACGAGCGCGGTGCCGAACGCATCGGCGCCCACCCGGCCGATCATGGCCACCCGCCCGCCGGCGCGGGCGGCGGCGACGGCCTGGTTCGCCCCCTTGCCGCCCGGATGCCGGGCATAGTCGCCCCCCAGGAGCGTTTCGCCAGGGGCCGGGAAGCGGGGCACCGGCACCACCAGGTCCAGGTTGAGGCTGCCGACGACGACGATCATGCGCTCCTTCTTCCTGCCGGTGCGGCGTGGGCGGTCGAACGGCGTGCGACGAGGGTGACCGGCAGCGTCCGTTCCTGGGGCGGCGCGCCGGGATGCGTGAGGCGTTCGAGCAACATGTCGACCGCGCCTGCGCCGAGCTCCGCGAGCGGTTGCCGTACGGTCGTGAGGGGTGGTTCGACGAACGTGGCCCACGGCACGTCGTCGAACCCGACCACCGATAGCTGGGACGGCACGTCGAGACCGGCGTCGCGGAGGACCCGGAGAACGGCGACCGCCACCGCATCGTTGGCGCAGACCACCAGGCTGCAGTCGGGCTGCTGGAGGCGCGTGACGACTTCTGCCGGCAGGTCGCTCGAGAACGCCACCTCGTGCTCCCATGCCACGTCGATGGTGCCCGCGGCGGTCTCCAGGAAGCCGCTGCGACGGCGTGCGGCCGAGGGCAGGGCGCGTGGACCCGACAGCATGCCGACGCGGGTGTGTCCCAGGGCCCGCGCATGGCGGGCGATCAGCGCACCGCCGAGGGCGTGATCGGCGACGACGGCGTCACATCCGGGGACGGGGCGGTCGACGGTGACGATCGGGAACGGCCCGGCGGGCTTGGCCTCGTCGGCCACCGGGACCCAGACGACGCCGGCGACGCGGTACGACGCCATGAGTGCCAGCGACGCGACGTCACGGCCCGGGTCGTTGCCGGCGTCCATGACCAGGAGCGCGTAGCCGTGCGCGCGGGCGGTGGCCTCGATCGCCTGCGCCAGCGCCGGGAAGTAGGGGTTGGTGAGGTCGGGTACCACCAGGCCGATGGTGCGGCTCTGGCCGGTGCGCAGCGACTGGGCGTGCGGGTTGGGGACGTAACCGAGCTCGAGGGCCGCCCGCAGGACCCGTTCGCGGACCTCGGGCGAGGTGGCCTTGGTGCCGCGCAGGACGTTGGACACGGTGGCCGTCGACACACCCGCCTGCATCGCCACGTCCCTGAGCCTCGCCATCGCGCCTCCCCACCGAGCGGTGGCCGCCGCGCCCGGCCACGAGCGGTAAATCGTTTAACCGAATCTCCCCTCGATGCTAAGGCGGGGGCGGTGGGCTGTCAACGGCTGAGAGGGAGCGCCGGGCGAAGCCCGGACCCCGCCGAGGTGGATGTGCCGTTCTCAAAACATGTCATCATGACAACATGTCAAGTCGCCACAGGTCGCGCGGCCGCACGGTCGATCGCGACAACGGCGTATCGCTGACGTCCAGATTCGACGTGTGTTGCAGCGACAGATCACGGACGGCTCGTACCGGCCCGGCAAGCGTTTCCGACGGAGCGCGAGTTGGGCGAGCGTTTCCACGTGAGCCGCACGACGGTGCGGGAGGCCGTGGTCGGCCTCGTCGACGACGGCTTCTTGGTTCGTCAGCAAGGGAAGGGGACGTTCGTCGCCCGAACCCGCGACACCTTCGACGCCACCACCTTTCGAGCTTCACGGAGGACATGCAGCGTCGAGGTCTGAGCGCGCACAGCCGCATGCTGTCCGTCCGTGAGGAGGGGCCGGGGCGACGCCGCGGTCCATTTCGGACCGGACGTCCAGCGCGTGCTCCGGATCGAGCGCCTGCGCTTCGCTGACGATGAGCCGATCTCGCTGCAGCGGTCCTACTTACCGCTCCCACGTTTCGCGTTCACGCCGACGAGCTCGAGAACGCGTCGCTGTACGCGTTGCTCGAGGCCGGTACGGGGTCGTGTGAGATCCGCTGAAGAGGTCATCTCGGCCGAGAGCGCTTCTGAAGGTGACGCGCGTCTGCTGGGCGTGGCGGACGGTGCGCCGCTCTTATGCGTGCAGAGGTTCGCGTTTCTCAAACGGGCGCGGCGGTGGAGTCGTGAACATCCGCTACCGGGCGGACCGGTACCGGTTCTCGGTTCAACAACGAAGAGGAGTGTGACAACGATGTCGCCCACGAAGGTCTTGCTCGCCGGTGAGAGTTGGACATCGCACACCGTTCACGTGAAGGGCTTCGACTCGTTCACACAAGTGAGTACGCGAAGGTGCTCTGGTGATCGGGGTGAGGGGCCGGCTGGCGGTGACCTTCTTGCGCAACATGACGCAGCGCGAGGGTTCCGAGCTCAGCGTCCGCCTCGCCGCGTACGACGTCGTGCTCCTTAGCGACATCGGCAGCAACACGTTGCTGTTGTCGCCGAGACCTCGTCCGATCGAAGGTCGCCGCGAACCGGTGCGACCTGCTGCGCGATTACGTCAGAGCGGGGTGGTCTGGGCATGATCGGGGGCTACCTGTCCTTCTCGGGGATCGACGGCAAGGCTCGGTTCCAGCGCACTGCCGTCGCCGACGTCCTACCCGTGCGCATGCACGACGGCGACGATCGCGTCGAAGTGCCCAAGGTGTGACGCCGCACGTGAACGGTCCGATCATCCCGTCCTGGCTGGCATCGACGGTCCGTGGCCGACCTTCCTGGGCTACAACGGCTCGCCTCCGGTACGGGGACGTCTCGCTCGCGTGGGCGAAGACGTGTTCTGGGTGTCGGAACTTCGGTCGTGGTAGGAGCGCGCGTTCGCGTCGGATGCGCCGCCTGGGGCCGCCGCTTCGTCGAATGGGCCATTATGGGCGCTTCTGGAGCAACCTGGTTCGTTGGCTCGCTCGAGACGAGCCACGGAGTTGACCTGGGGGAGGTGAGGATCGACCGCGCACGAAGCCGCACGATCACAGACCACGGCGGCGCGCAGCCGCGGCCACAGGAGGCATTCCATGAGACGTCTGGTCTCTCGTTCGTTCCGTTTGCGTTGGTCATCGCACTGGTCGGAGGCGCGCTGGCTCAGGATCGGCCGCAGATCGGCCTGAGCACCATCAACCTGCAGGCCCTGTTCTTCAACCAGATCAACGACGGCGCCATGGCGGCGGCGACGAGTCGGAGCCGACGTCAGGTCGTCGACGCGAACAACGACCCGACCGCCAGGTGCGGCGATCGAGAGCTTCGTGACCCAAAGAAACGCGGACGTCGTGTCACCATGACGTCAAGGCATCGTGCCCGCGTTGCAGGCCGCACGCGACGCCGGCATCCCCGTCATCGCGATCGACGCCAGGTGGCCTCACCCCCGGCGAACGTGTTCATTGGCGTCGACAACTACGGTGCCGGCAAGAAGCCGGCGGTACACCGCTCGAATACATCGATGAGTCGATGGGTGGGACCGCGCAGATCGGCATCGTGGGCGCCCTGAACTCGTTCATCCAGAACCAACGGCGCGACGGCTTCGTCGACGCGCTCGAGGGCCGCCGAGGGCGTGGAGATCGTCAACGTCGTCGACGGTCAGAACCAGCAGGAGCGTGGCTCTGACCGCCGCCGAGAACCTCATGACCGGCTAACGCGGATCTCGACATCGTCTACGCTACCGGTGAACCGGCGCTGATCGGTTCTATCGCGCGTCGATCGCAGGGCCGGATCGATGACGTGAAGATCATCGGCTGGGATCTGACCGAACAGGCCTCCGCGCGATCGAGGACGGTTTCGTCCAGGCGGTCGTGCAGCAGAACCCCTACGAGGAAGGGTACGAGGCCGTCCAGGCCGCGCTCGACCTGAACGCGGGGAATGATGTCCCTTCCGAGATCCTCATCCCCATCGACATCGTGACTTCCGACAACGTCGACGACTTCAGGTACCTGTTCGAGTGAAGGAGGTTGCGGTGGGGCGAGCGCCACTCGCCCCACCGGCACGCTGGAACAGAGCCCCGTCCTCGAACTGACCAATATCGACAAACGCTTCGGTCCGATCACGGCGTTGAGCGGCGTCGACCTGACCTTGCATCCTGGCGAGGTCCTGGGTGTCGTCGGCGACAACGGCGCGGCAAATCGACGCTCATGAAGGTGATCAGCGGCGCCTACGTCGCGACGCTGGCACATATCGACTGGAGGGCAACGAGGTCGCATTCCGGTCGCCGGCGAGGCCCGCGGCGACGCCTGGAGATGGTGTACCAAGACCTGTCGCTCTGTGACACGATCGACGTCGCCAAAACTCTTCCTGGGTCGCGAACCCGTCCGACGCGTGCTCGGGATCCCCTTGCTGGACGATCGCAGGCTCCATTCCCAAGCCGCTGACGTCCTACAGCGACTTCAGATCAAGGTCGCGTCCACCTACGCGAAGGTCGCAACCTCTCGGGCGGTCAGCGACAAGCCATCGCCATCGGCCGCAGCGTCGCCTCAGGACCGAAGGTCCTGATCCTGGACGAACCGACGGCGCCTTGGCCGTCAAGGAGGTCGAAGAGGTCCTCGAACTCATCCGTCGTCTGAAGCGTGAGGGCGTCGGCGTGATCCTGATCAGCCACCGGTTGCAGGACGTCTCGAGGTGACCGATCGGATCATGTTCATGTACGAGGGGCGCAAGGTGGCCGAACGCGAGACGGCGCGACGAACCTCGAAGAAGTGATCAAGCTCATCGTGCAGGCCTAGGGGATCCACATGGCGAAACCCGGATCGGCCGGACCGTGGGGGCGTTCCGCAACCCCGACACCGTCTTCCAACTCACCCTGCTCGCTATCTTCGTCGTGGTGTTCGCCGTGCTGGCCGGGTCTTCGGATCGGTTCATGACGACCGCCAACCTTTGGAACATCGTCCGCCAGGCAGCGCCGACTCTCATCGTGGCCATCGGCATGACCTTCGTCATTACGTCGGGCGGCATCGACTTGTCGGTCGGGTCCATGCTGGCCGTCGTTGCGGTGCTCTCGGCCTGAGCTTGAGCGCGGGCTGGCCCATCTGGTGGATGGTGCTGGCGATGATGGCCCTCGGCGTCGCCCTTGGCTGGTTCAACGGCTACTTCACCGCGTATCAATCGATCCCGGCCTTTATCGTCACGCTCGCCACCTGTCGATCCTGCGGGGCGTCGCGCAGCTGATCACGAAGGGGTATTCCATCCCGATTCCGCCGAGAGCCCGTTCTTGTGGCTCGGAAGGGGCGTGTGGGACGTCCCTGTCCCCGCGCTCCTCGCCATCCTGGTCGTGATCGCAGGCTTCGTGTTGCTGAACACACGCGCTTCGGTCTGTACGTCACGGGGATCGGCAGCAACGAAGAGGGCGTGAGGCGCGCCGGCGTCAACGTCCGCCGAATCAAGATGCTTGTGTTCATGTTGAGCGGGTTGACCGTCGCCTGGGGGGCCTCGTGACCTCGGCCGGCTCGCGTCGGGTTCGTCGTACTCGGGCGTCGCCTTCGAGCTCCAAGTGATCGCCGCGGTGATCGTCGGCGGAACGAACCTGTTCGGCGGTGAGGGTCGCATCCTCGGTACGGTCATGGGAACGCTTTTGCTGGCCATGATCGGAAATGGTCTCATCCTCGCCAGACTGACGCGTTCTATCAGCAGATCATCGAAGGTGCCATCATCCTGGCCGCGATCTGGTTCAACCTGGCGCTGGCGCGCCGCAACGGAGCGGCCGGTGATCCAAGGGGTGCTGGGACCGATCGCTCCCTTGGGCTTGGGCGTGACGCTGATGCACGAGCACGTGTTGCTGGACGCCAGGCCGTCTGGCGGGAACCGCAGGAGGCCGCGAGAAGGCACGAGCCATAGGCCGTGGCGCCGACCTGCTTCGCGACCTGCGCAAGACCCTTTCGTGAACCTCGACAACTGTTCGTTGTTCGACGAGGACGTCGCGGTGGCCGAAGTCGGCCTGTTCCGGGACGCGGGCGGGGTCACCATCGTAGACGCACGTGCATGGCATCGGGCGCGACCCGCTGCGCTGCAGCGGATCGCTCGGCGTTCGGGTCTGCAGCTGGTGATGCGACGGGGTTCTACTCGAGCGAACGCCCCGCCTTCGTCGCTGCGGCGTCGATCGCGACCTGACCGACGTCATGGTGCGTGACTCTCGACGGTGACGAGCGGACGGGCGTCGTGCGGGCTACATCGGTGAGATCGGCACCGGCTCGGAGGTGTCGACGCAGGAGCGCAGGTGTTGGCGCTGCGCCGGGCCAGCGGAGACGGGCGTGATGCTGAGCGTCACTTGCATGGATGGGCACGCATGGGCCGAGGTGCTCGACATCGTCGCGAGACGGAAGAGGATGAACCACACGGTCCTGGATCACATGAACCCGTCTTGGTGGGACGTCGACTACAAACCTCGCTCGCTGACCGCGGCGCCTGGCTCGAGTACGACTGATCGGTCTCGACTACCGCTTCGCCGACGATGACGCTCAGGCTCCGAGCGACGACGAGAACGCCCGTGGGATCGTCGGCCTGATCGAACGCGGCTACCTCGGCCACTTGCTGCTGAGCACGATGTCTTCCTGAAGATGATGTTGGTGCGCTATGGCGGCAACGGATACGCATACCTGCTCGACCACTTCTTGCCCCGGCTGGCCCGGCGGGGGGTCACCCAGCGCAGTGCGACACGTTACTGATCGAGAACCCTGCGCGCGCGCTCGGAGGGTCCTCGTGAACGCCCGAGGGGTGTGGGGTCCGATTCCCGCCGAGGCGCTCGGCCTCACGTTGGTTCACGAGCACGTGCTGTTCGACGTCTCCGATTATTGGCAACAGCCTTCGGAAGCGACGCGTCTGGCGCGATCGGAAGTGCCCGTGACCATCGACGTCCTCGGCGAGATCCGCTTCGACCCGTTTCTCCTGCGCGACAACCTCGTTCACGGCGACGTGGACGTCGCCGTGTCGGAACTGGGCGCGTTCGCCGCGCGGGGCGGCATGACCGTCGTCGACGCTACCAACGTCTCGATGGGGCGAGACCCGCGTGCGTTGCAGAGGATCGCCGCCGCACGGGCCTCGGCATCGTCATGGGTAGTGGCTACTACACCGAGATCAGCCTCGGCGACGCGTTCGGGCGACGACCGATCGAGGACGTGACGGACGAGATCGTGCGCGACCTGACCGCGGGGGTGGGGGAGACCCGGGTTCGCGCGGGTCTGATCGGCGAGATCGGTACCTCGAGCCCGGTCACGCCTCCGAGCTCGTCTCGCTGCGCGCCGCCGCTCGAGCGCAGGCTTCGACAGGAGCACCGCTCATGGTGCATCTCGACGGTTGGGCCCGCGAGGGCCAACGGTTCTCGACGTGGTCGAATCCGAAGGGGCCGATCCCACACGCGTCATCCTTTGTCACATGAACCCCAGTTGCGACGACCCCACCTACCAGGCTTCCCTTGCCGACCGAGGCGCGTTCATCGAGTACGACATGATGGGCATGACCTACGTCTACCCGGTGGGACGCGCATGCCCCGACGACGAGCGCGCCATGGCGGGTGTTCGCCGGCTGATCGACGCGGGCTACGGCGACCGGATCCTGATCAGCCAGGACGTGTTCCTGAAGTCGATGCTCCGACGATACGGGGGCTCGGGCTACACGCACGTGTCGACCGCTGTCCCGCTGCGCGGGCGCGGCGGGGGTCGACGAAGCCAGTCTGATGCGTTTTCTCACGATCACGCGGGTGCCGGCCATCGCCACCTTCCCGGACGAGGACGGGGACGATACGGTCTCGGGGGGATGACGCCTCCATGGCCCCGAGCGCCGTCTTCCGACCGAAGCCCCACGCCATCCGCAGCCTCTTCGGCCGACCCAAGGCCGTGATCGGCGTGATCCACTGCCTGCCGCTCCCGGGATCGCCGAGCTACGACGGGCAGGCGCCGGAGGCGCTGGTGGCCCACGCCGTCGAGGAGGCGCGGCGCTACGAGCGCGGCGGGGTCCACGGTCTGATCGTCGAGAACCACGGTGACATCCCGTTCTCGAAGCCGGACGCCCTCGGACCCGAGACCGCGGCCATGATGGCGGTGATCGTGGCCCAGGTGCGTGGCGCGGTCGCGCTGCCCGTCGGCGTCAACGTCCTGGCCAACGGCGCGATCCAGGCGCTGGCCGTCGCGCACGCGGCCGGAGGTTCGTTCGTCCGCGTCAACCAGTGGGCGAACGCGTACGTCGCCAACGAGGGGTTGATCGAGGGTCCGGCCGCGGCCGCCACGCGGTACCGCGCCTGGTTGCGGGCCCAGGGCGTGAAGGTGTTCGCCGACGTCCACGTCAAGCACGGCGCCCACGCGATCGTCGCCGACCGCAGCCTGGCGGAGTTGACCCGCGACGTCGAGTTCTTCGACGCCGACGTCGTCATCGCCACCGGTCAGCGGACGGGCGACGCCGCCGACCTGGCCGAAGTCCGCGCGATCGCGGCCGCCACCAGCCTGCCGATCGTGATCGGCAGCGGCGTCACGACCGCGAACGCCGGCGCGCTCCTCGAGGTGGTCGACGGCCTCATCGTGGCGAGCTCGCTCAAGGAGGACGGGGTGTGGTGGACGCCGGTCTCCGAGCGCAAGGTGGCCGACTTCATGGCCTCCGTCGGCGAGCACCTCGGTGGCTGGCCGCGGCCGGGTGTCTCTACGCGATCGGGTACGAACGTGACGTGGTGGACGTGAGGTGTGGGTGGTACGTGTACGGGATGAGAGGGGGGGGGTGGGGGATGCGGGGGGCGACTGGGACGGAGACTGGAGGAGGAGAGTGGGGGGGGAGAGAGCACGACGGGAGACGGAGGAGTAAAGCCGCCTGACCGCGGCCCCGAGGGCAACGGGCGACGGGCGGCCGGTGAAGGGAGGGGAGCGCGGAGCGGGAGTGGGAGTGTACGTGAGGTAATGGGTGCGCGCGGACTCGAGCTGGCTCGCGACGCGGGTTCGTGTACTGCGATCTCGACGGCGCGCCGGACACGTACGCCGCGAGCGACGTGGTCGACGCCTGGCCCACGTCGACGTGGCGCAATGGAACACCGATGTGGCGGCCGCGTGGTTCCGGAACGAAGTGACGCGGATCGCCTCGCATGGCTGGCCGCTCGGGAGGACGGTCGTGACCACCCAGGGGCGCAGGGCGGTCGCGTGACGACGGATGGTCAGACCACGACGTGCCCGTGCCGGTGCGACGTCGTCTGGACACGACAGGTGCGGGTGACATCTTCGCGGGAGCGGCGCTCGACGCGCTCGCCGCCGGTCTCGATGTGGTCGACGCGGTCCGGCGAGCCACCCGTAGCTGGTTCGGTCCGTCGTGGGGCGCGTTTGCCCCTCCCCACCGGCGGGCCACCGGACCGATCCCCGCCGGTGACCGTTCGCACGACACTGAACGCCGATCGCCGCTGTCGTGCGCCTGCGCGCCCGCTCCGATCACTCTCGCCCGAACAAGCCCACCTCGTCCAAGAGCGCCGTCCCGGCCCCGCCGTCGATCGTGAACGTCAGCCCCCAGACCGCCGACCGTCCGAAACCGTCGTCGGGGGCGCCATCGGGTTGAACCTCGGCACGCTCGAACGCGGCGAAGGGGAGACGCACGTAGCGCCAGCCGGCCACGTCGTCCTGGAAGCTCGTCGCGAACCGTTCCGACGTGTCCGGCGCCTGGTAGACGCGCACGTGGTCGACCACGAGTTCCTGCGGGAAGACGGTCGTCGCGTCGGGGTACCCGGGCCAGGTGCCGCCCACCGCCAGGTTGAGGATCAGGAAGAACGGGTGGTCGAAGACCCAGTCGGTGCCGGCTGGAAGGTCGTCGGGCGTGAGCGTCGAGAACGGGGTCCCGTCGACCGACCAGGTGATCGACGCGGGCGTCCAGTCCACGGCGAAGTCGTGGAAGGCCTCGGCGAACGGTGTGTCGCCCGGCCAGGACAGGCTGCGCCCGATGCCCTCGGCGCCAGCGTAGCCGGGTCCGTGGATGGTGCCGTGGACGAGGTTCGGCTCGCGGCCGATGTGCTCCATGATGTCGATCTCGCCCGACGCCGGCCACGACACCTCGGCCACGTCGTTGCCGAGGAGCCAGAAGGCGGGCCACAGTCCCTGGCCGTGTGGCAGTTGCAGCCGGGCCTCGATGCGCCCGTAGGTCACTTCCAGGTCGCCGGCCGTGACGAGGCGAGCCGAGGTGTACTCGCAGGGCGCCGCGTAGTAGCACGGCGGCGCGTCGTCGCCGGCTTGCAGGGCGCGGATCACGAGCTGACCGCCGCCGTTCAGGGCGACGTTCGCGGGGTCGGCGGTGTAGGTCTGCCGCTCGGCGTTACCCCAGCCCGGGTTGCCGTGGCCCGTGCCGTCGCCGAGCTCGGGCGTCCAGATCGCGGGATCGGGGAGCGCACCGGCGGGGCCGTCGAACGCGTCGGCCCACGTCAGTTCCCACGGCCGTTCGGGGTCGCCGTCGTCGAGGACCTCGACGGTGACGGTGCGGCCGAGGCCATCGCCGTGGTACCAGAAGCCGAGGCCGTCGGCACCGCTGGCATCCGTGGCTTCGGCGAAACGCACGCTGACGCGGCCGACGTCGTCCCAGTCGAGCGCCAGCGTGCGCTCGAAGGGGTCTCCACCGGGTCGCGCGTCGGGGGTGTCGGCGAGCAGCTCGCGGACCGCCACCGCCGTACCCTCGGCGCCCTCGAAGCCGTCGCGGCCGTCGCCGAACTCCGCCAGCAGATCGGCGTCGAAAGGGTCGTCGTCGCGGATGGTGACGACGGCGCGGCGCTGGAAGCCGAGTTCGGCGCCACGCGGCCCGTCCAGCACCGCCAGCGCACGCTCGTCGCCCTCGTGACGCCCGTCCTGGAGGGTGCGGATCCGCACCTCGACTGCCGTGACGCCGGCCGGGAAGACCACCAACTCGTTGACGGGGATCACGTCCCGGAAGGCTTCCGCCTCGTCGGCGCGCACGAAGACCCGCACCGAGATCGCCTCCTCGCTCGCTCGGGACAGAACGACGCGGAGGTAGGTGTCGTCGCCCTCGTTGACGACCACGAGGGGCTCGTCGAACGCGACCGCGATCGCGCCGGCGCTGACCGTGCCGGCCGCTCCGTACGCTTCGACCCGCGCCAGATGGCTCGTGCCCTGGCCCGGTGGGAAGCCGAGCGCCCAACCCCACACCTGCTGTAGGCCGAGACCGTTGTCGGGTGCCCCACCCGGCTGGAAGTCGGTGCGCCGGGCGAACGACGAGAAGGGGATCTCGATCCTCCGCCACGCCGTGGTGTCGTCCGTGAAGCGGTAGAACCAACGCTCGGCGCTGTCGCCGGTGACCTCCGGGTTGCGGTCGTCGAAGAGGTCGACCTGCACGGCCCCGCCGCGGCCGTCGCCGGCGTACCAGAAGCGCAAACCGGCGTAGGCCGACAGGTCGAGCGGCGTCCAGCGCGTGAGTGCCTCGTCGGCGAAGGCGTGGGTGAAGCCGCCCCAGGAGGCGATGGCGTGCTCGACGCGGAAGAGGCTCTCGGGCCCGGTCTGGTCGGGCAGCGCCAAGGGGTCGCCAGGGGCGACCTCCAGGGTCGACAGGTCGAGCGAGCCGCCGCCGTCCTGCCACGTGACGTAGCCGATGCCGTTCGCGAAGGCGTCGCTGCCGGCGGGCGCGCCGAGCGAGAAGTCGCTCACCAGGAGCGTCGGCTCGTCGGCCTGCGCGGCGGCGAGGGCCACCAAACCGAACAGGAGCGCGAAGGCGGGCCCGACGACGCGTCGACGCGCGCTCCGCATGGCGAAGTGGGCGGGACGGGCAGGGCGGTCGGGGCTGTGGTTCATGAGGCCTCCACGCGGTCACGGGTCGACGAGGCGCGCGTGCGGAGCCCGTGGCCGATCTCGAAACGGGCCACGCCGTGCGCGCCGTCTCGTCCGAAGGGATGCACGGGGAGGTCGGCGCTGGTCGCCGGCCATCTGAAGCGCAAGGTGCCTTCGAAGCCGCTGACACCCAGCAGGGGGTCGGCCACCGCCGCACCTTCGCTGCCCGGGAGCCAGGCGGCCACGACGGCGTCGGCCAGCTCGAGCGCCCGGCCGAGGACCAGGGGTCGGCCCGAGTAGACCACCAGCACGAGCGTGTCCACCCGCTCGCGCACGCGCGCGATCAGGTCGTGGTCGGCAGCGGCCAGCTCGAGGTCGTGACGGTCGCCCATCCCCTCGGCGTAGGGCTCTTCGGCCACCACCACGATGCCCACCGGGGCACGTTCGTCACCACGACCGTCGGGGTCGAACACGATCTCGGTGGCAGGACGCCGGGCCCGCAGCCCGTCGAGCAGCGTCGAACCGGGCGTGATGTCGCCCGCGGCGCCCATCCACGTGACCGTCCAGCCGCCACACTGCAGGCCGACGTCGTCGGCGGCAGCGCCCACGACGAGCAGGCGCGCCAGGTCCGCGCCGAGGGGCAGTGCCGCGCGGCGGTCGTGGAGCAGCACGAGGCTCCGGCGCACGGCCTCCTCGGCCAGGCGGCGGTGCTCGGCGTGCCCGACCAGTGCCAGGTCGGGCACGCGGTCGGCGTCGCCGGAGGCCGTGAACAGGCCCAGACTGGCTTTCGTCCGCAGGATGCGTCGCACCGCGTCGTCGATGCGCGCGACGGGCACGGCGCCCGACGCGACCGCCCGGGCGAGCGTGTCCATGAAGCGCCGGTGATCGAAGGGCACCATCACCATGTCGATGCCGGCGTTGATGGCGCGTTCGACGCAGACCGCGAAGGCGTCGTCGAGCTGGTCGATGCCCGCCCAGTCCGAGACGACGAAACCGTCGAAGCCGAGTTCCCCCTTCAGCACGTCGGTGATCAGGTACCGATGGCCGTGCATGCGTTGGCCGTTCCAACTGCTGAAGGAGACCATGACGTTGCGCGCGCCGGCCGCGAGGGCCTGCCGGTACGGCGCCAGGAACACGTCGCGCAACTGCCCTTCGTCCATGCGCGCGTCACCCTGGTCGATCGTCCAGGCGCCGTGCTCGAGGGATGCCATGAAGCCGTCGTCGACGTGGGCGAGGGCCAGCGTGCGGTCCTCGGTGAGTCGCGAGAGGGCCTCGCGGTCGATCCGCGTCGAGGTCCCGTAGCGCGCCGCGCCGTCGGCGACGAAGTGCTTGACGGAGGGGAGGACCGCGTCAAAGGCGGCTTCGTCGTCCCCCAGCAGGCCCTCCACCAGCGCCGCGGCCAAGCGTCCGACCAGGTCGGCGTCTTGGCCGTAGCCCTCGTACGTACGGCCCCAGCGGACGTCCACGGGCACGCTGACGGCCGGCGCGAACGTCCAGCGCACGCCGGTGGCCGCCACCTCGCGGGCGGTGGCGCGACCGATCCGGCGCACCAGGTCCGCGTCGCCGGCGGCGCCCAGACCGATGTTGTGGGGGAACACGGTGGCCCCGACGACGTTGTTGTGGCCGTGCACCGCGTCCACGCCGTACAGGAGCGGGATGCCCAAGCGGCTCTCGCTGGCGGCCCGTCGAAAGCCGAGCACCATCTCACGCCAGGCCGCCGGCGTGTTGGGTTCGGGGTTGCCGCCGCCGCCCGAGAGCACCGAGCCGATGCCGAGGCGACGGACCTCGTCCGGGGTGACGCTGTTCTTCTCGGGCTGCGTCATCTGACCGATCTTCTCGGGCAGCGTCATCGCGGCGAGGAGGGCTTCGACGCGGTCGGCGTCGGGGGTCGTGGGGGATGCGCTCATCGTCGGTCTCCCGTGGGTCTCCCGGCCGCGTCGCCACCGGCGGCGCCGGCTGGCGAGCTCGAGGCGTGGCTGCGCTCGGCGGCGTGGCGATCCACGAGGGCCGATAGGGGCACCCGCACGTCGATGCGCGCCAGGTTGCCGCGGCGCTCGAAGACGTCGCGGCTGGTGGCGGCGTCGAGGAAGACGTCGTCGAAGACCCGCCTCGTCCCGTCGCGGTCGGTCACCTCGACCCGGGCGTCCCCGTCGACCAGCCGGTAGACGACGGGGACCTGGCAGAAGGTGAACGCCAGCGTTCCGCGCCCGAGCCGCAGCGGAGCGTGACCGGTCAAGGTCCGCGCGCTGGGTGTGGCGGGCGCCTCGAGGAACTCGGCCGGCCGCAGGAGCGCGGGCGCGAAGCCGAGCCGGCCGCCCCGCACCTCGACGCCGAGCTCGCCCCAACGGGCCAGGACGTCCTCCTTGACCTGACCGGTCATGCCCGGCTGCTGCGCGCCGGCGTGGGCGGGGGTATGGGAGTACGGATCGGTCGGGAAGGCCCCGAACTCGGCGGGCGTCTTGTGGAACCCGAGCCCGGCACGCACGTCGTCGTACGCGGCCGCCAGTGCCCTCAGTGTGGCGTGCGGCGCAGGCGCCGCAGGCGCCTCACGGGCCCGCGAGAAGGTCTCCTGCACCGCCAGCAGCAGCTTCGAGACCATGTGCCAGTAGATGCTGCCCAGGCCTTCGTAGGCGAAGAAGGTGCCCGACCGGCCGGTGAACGAGGCGTGGTCGAAGAGCGCGTCGAAGAGCGCCACCACGTCGTCGGCCTCGGCGGCCACGAGCGACGCCCAGCGCGCCTCGCCGCCGAGCGCGGCCAGGGCCCGGCGCACGTCCTTGGCGTTGCGGAAGCCGCCGTGGAAGTGCGTGTCGCCGTTCTCGTCGCGAACCACGACGCGGGTGTCGCCGGCGTCGATCAGCGCGCGCAGGAGCGCCGACGCGGCGACGCTCTCCGGCGCCAGGGTGTTCTTGTCGAGGAACCCGGGCAGGTCGCGGTCCGGGTAGAGCACGTAGCTGTGCTGATCGGGGCGGTACAGACGGCTGCGGCGCAGGCTGGCGAGGAGCTGGAGCGCTTCGTCCCCCGACAACAGCCCCGACGAGAGGATGGCCACTTGGCCTTCGAGCATCTCGTCGAGGTGGCGGACGACCGCGACGTCGTCGTGGAGCGCGAGCACGTTGTAGGCGTGGTAGAGCGCGTCGCTGCGCCGGCTGGCGCGCAAGGTGTGTGCCAGGTAGGCGCGCGCGAGCTCGAGGAAGCGCGCCAGCGTCGCGGCGTCGATCCGACCGTGCTCGCCGCCCAGGCCAGTCGCGTACAGCCGCCGCCGATACGTGCTGCCGGCGGCGCCCAGGGTCTCCATGAACGCGCGACGCTGCTGGTCGTCGAAGGCCGTGGCGAGGGCGGCTTCGTGGGAGCGCAGCCCCTCGTGCACGGCGTGGAAGAAGGTGAGCGTCTCTTGCGTGACCTCGACGTCGCGGTCGGCGAGCAGGTCGTGCAGGAAGACGACGGTGCGGTAGAGGTAGGCGGTCGTGACGACCGAGAGGCCCTTGCCGACCAGTGCGTTGTTGGCGTCGTTCCACTCCGGCCGTTGCGTGTTCATCCAGATGCCGCCCTCGGGCACGAGGTTGGCCAGCTTCACCAACAGCAACACGAGCGCCTTCTCGGCCAACGACACGTGGACGATGGCGCCGTCGGCTCCCTTCAGCAGGCGCGCGTCGGTCCCTTCGCGCACCACGTCGGCGGCGATCCGGTGATCGAGTTCGTGGTCGAACGTGATCGTGTCGTACGGGTCCTCGAGCATGGCCTCGAACGGCGCGATGCGGTAGGGCACGTTCGCGTGGCTGAACACGCGGCGCCCGACCAGCTCGCGTAGAGCGTCGGGATCGAAGCGTGCCGACGTCTCCAGCAACCGCTGCAGGTAGACGATCTGATGGTCGCTCCAGTAGCCGAGGTTGGCCCAGGCCTGGTCGCCGTCGGGCACCTCCCACTCGATCCCGTCGCGGGTGACGCGGTAGGGGTTGTAGCCGTCGGCGGTCGTGGCACCGAGGAACGTCGTGATCATGCCGTTGACGAAACCCGGGAACGCGTGCGCCAGGGCCTCCCAGTTCTGGAAGATGTCGCGCCAGTTGCCCTGGTAGTCGAGCCGCAAGCGACCGTCGGGGCGTCGCACGTTGATGGTGAAG
This sequence comes from uncultured Trueperaceae bacterium, assembly GCA_963839375.1. Classification (GTDB taxonomy): domain Bacteria; phylum Deinococcota; class Deinococci; order Deinococcales; family Trueperaceae; genus JAABTL01. The sequence continues at coordinate 83,810 of CAWIUY010000044.1, forward strand.
CGGTTCCAGGGCCGGCTCGGATCGCCATGGCGCCGGCTGAAGGCGATCGGCAGGTAGGCGCGGCAGAGCCGCTCGAGATCGGCCGACGTCGTCGCGGCCGCGCGGGCCACCAGGTCGTGGTACGCGAGCGTGTCGGGGAGCGCGTCGAGGAACGCGGCGTGCTCGCGCGCCACCGCCCGGTTGCGTGTCGCCACGAAGGCACGGAGGTCGGCGCGCTCGACCCGGTCGTCGTCCACGAACACGCCGCCGCGCATGACGTTGAAGAGGACGCTGGCGAGGTGATGGTCGCTGGTGGCCTCGTCGCGCGTCCATTGGAAACCGTCGGCGCTCGCGACGATCGCCGCCAGCGCCTCGCGGCTGCGATGCAGGTCGTCGTCCAGGCGCGCCTCGAGTTCCGAGCGCGCCGCCGTGGAGGGCCGACCCTCGGTTCGAGGTGCACCGGAGGACGGAGCCCCAGGCCGGCCCCCGAGCGCGTTCACGAGCGCCGCCACCCGGGCGTGGTCCTGTCCGACGTCGGCCACCAGCCGCCAGCGGCGCGTCGCACCCGGCTGCAGGGTGACGTCGGCGCGGACGAAGTACGCGCCGCGCCGACCGCGGACGTCGCACTCGGTGGCGACGGCTTCGCCCCGCCGGAAGCGGTCCAACTGGGATGACGAGAGCAGGTGGCCCTGGGCCTCGAGCCCCAGCGCGAAGACCGTGGTGGTCCGCAGCGCCTCGCTCGGCTCGGCCAGGTCGGTCAGGATCGAGCTGAGGGAGAACAGGCCCAGGCCCGTCGCCGGTTCGAGCTCGTTGCGCTTGTACGCGTCGACCAGGTTGCTCATGTCACCCTGCATCGCCGTGGTCACGCCGGCCGGCAGGAGGTTCTGCAGCCCGTCGAGGAGCTCGACCGAGCACGGTTCGGAACGCGTCTCGATCAGCTCGGTGGTGCGAACGAAGCCGAAGGCGTCGCTGCCGCGCCAGCCGTAGCGGAACACCAGCCCGAGCTCGGCGTGGACCTCCTCGAAGCGGACCTCGTCGCCCAGGACGCTCTTGTAGAGGTGGCGCTCGATGCCGTCCGCATCCGGGTCACGCCCGTTGTGGCGCTCGGCGAAGGGTTCCCACAAGGTCCTGCGGCCACCGCGTGTGACCCACAGGAGCGTTTTGGGGCCGGTGTGCGCGCCGCTCTCCAGCAGGCGGTCGACGGGGACGTACGGGAACAGCGCCGCGTCGGCGTCGACGCGACCGGAGGTGAGCGCGCCGTTGCTGGCGACGAACATCCACAGGTCCGATGCGCCGACGAGGCTCATGAGGAAGGGCGCCATGGTGTCGACGTGCTCGATGCGGTGGACGCGCTCGTCCGTCTGGAGGATGGAGGCGCCGGCGGTCGGTGCGTCCGGAGCGGGCGGGCGAACGTCGCCGCTGCGGGTGGTCGGTTGCGACATGGTTGCGAGGGGGCCCTTCGCGAAGTCGGAATGGAGGTGGGGGTTCGGGTCCGTCGGCTCCGCGTGCCGGCGCGCATACCCGCCGGCACGCGGAGACACCCCCTACTTGTCGACGCCCGTGATGACCACGCCCTGCATGAAGAAGCGCTGAGCGAAGAAGAAGATCAGCAAGGGGAGCGCCATCGTCATGATCGAGGCGGCCTGGATGAGCTGCGGCTCGGAGCTGTAGAGCCCGTTGAAGCGGAACAGGCCGACGGAGATCGGCTGCAGGTCCTGGCTGCCGGCCAGGTAGATCAGCGGCCCGAAGAAGTCGTTCCAGGCGAAGAAGAAGTGGAACAGCGACACCGCGATCAGCGCCGGCACGGCCTGGGGGAGGATGATCGACACGAAGGTGCGGATCGGGCCGGCCCCGTCGACGCGGGCGGCCTCCTCGAGCTCGGTCGGGATGGTGAGGAAGTACTGGCGCAGCAAGAAGACGTTGTAGGCGTTCGCGAAGAACGTCGGGACGATGAGCGGCAGCCAGGTGCCCACCCATCCGAGCTGGTAGAAGATCGCGTACGTGGGCACGAGCGTCACCTGCATCGGCAGGAAGATCGTCGAGATGAGGAGCATGAACAGCAGCCCCTTGCCGGGGAACCGGAAGCGCGCGAAGCCGTAGGCCACGATGGCGGCCGAGAAGGTGGCGGCGACGGTGGTGATGAGCGCGTACATGAGCGTGTTGCGCAGGAGTTGCAGGAAGTCGATGAACTGGAAGGCGCGCGGGTAGTTGCGCCACTGGGGGGCCAGCTCGTACACCGGCTCGAGCGTGCGCCAGCTGCCCGTCCACGTGATCTCGCCGGCTTCCGGAGCCTCCGGATCGACGAAGACGCTGGCGGCCCGACCGGGGCGCACCAACGCCAGCGCCCGCGTCTCGCCCTCGAACGGGACCCGCAGCACGTCGTAGGCGCGCCCTTCGAGCTCGAACGTCGAGCGGTTCGACGGCAGCAGCGGCGACTGGACGTCGGACACCTGGTTCTTGGTCATGAGCGAGGTCACCATCGAGTAACCCAGCGGCATCAGGTACATCAACAGGACCACCAGCGCCACCGACGTGATCATCACCTTGACGATGAGGTTGCGCATCGCCGCCTGGCGACGCTCCGCCGCCACTTCGGGCGCAAGGGTGGCAGGTGCCGCCGGAACACGGGCGGTGGCGACCGCGGGCACCAGGACGGCGTCGATCTCGTCGTGACGGGCCATCAGCGGCGCCCTCCGGCGTAGTAGACCCAGCGGCTGGAGGTGGCGAAGAGCAGGCCGGTCATGGCCAGCGCGACGACGAAGAGCAGCCACGCGACCGCCGAGCCGTAGCCCAGGTCGAGGAACTGGAAGGTCTCGCGGTAGAAGTGGATCAGGTAGAAGTACGTGGTGCCCTCTGGGTAACCGTCGCCGCCGTTGATGACGTACGGGACGATGAAGTACTGCATGAGGCCGATGACCGACAGGATGAGGTTGTAGAAGATGATCGGCGAGATCATCGGGAACGTGATGCTCCAGAGGCGACGGGGCCACGAGGCGCCGTCGATCTTGGCGGCCTCGTAGAGCTCGGACGGGACGCCTTGGAGCGCCGCCAGGTTGTAGAGGATGGCGTTCCCGATCCCCCAGGAGCCGATGAGGGTGTACGAGAGATAGATGATGCGGGCGTCGTCGAGCCAGCGGATGCCGTTGGGACTGGCCGCGTCGTAGCCGGTGAGCGCTTCGATGAGCTGGTTGATCCAGCCGGTGGTCGGGTTGAGGACGCCGGTCCAGATGAGCACGCCGGCGATGACGGGCACCATGGTGGGCGCGTAGAAGAGGGTGCGGAACAGGCTGCGGCCGATGAGGTGCTCGCTGTTGAGCAGCACGGCCAGGAACAGCGCCGTCACCATGCCGATGGGGAGGGAGATGGCGGCGAACGTGAAGGTCACGCGCAGCCCTTGCCAGACGCGCGGGTCCTCGAAGAGCAGGTGGCGCCAATGCGCGAGCCCCACGAAGCTGGCCTCGCTCGGGTTCACGAGGTCGAAGTCGAGGAAGGAGAAGACGAGCGACGCGAGCATCGGCAGGAACGTGAAGGCGAAGAAGCCCACGAGCCACAACCCGATGAAGGCGTAACCCCAGCGCGCCTCGCGCCGTTCGCCGCGACTCAGTCGCGCTCGCCGGGTCCGGCCGCCGGCCAGCGATCCCTTGATCTCACTGACGTAATCCATGGTTCACCCTCGTCGGCCCGCCCCGGCCGATGGCCGGGGCGGGATGCAGCGACGACTCAGCGAGCCGAGTCGAACAGGAGTTGCAGTTCGGCCCGGAGCCCGTTGAGCTCCCCGGCGACGTCGAAGTCGGGTTCGTTCTCGAACCGCTGCATGAAGGCGTTGTAGAGCGCCTCGGCCTCGCGGAACGCCGGCATGCCCTCCTCGTGGTTGGGCTTGTCGGGGTACCCGAGGCTGTCGGACACGACGGTGTAGTCGATGTCGCGCCCGGGGAACTTCTCCGCGAAGAAGCCTTCGAGGTAGTCCCCTTGGAGGCTCAGTCGCGCCGGCATACCGCCGTAGACGGCCGCCAGACCACCCGAGACCTCGGGCGAGAGGAGGTACGTGAGGACGTCGAAGGAGGCTTCCGGGTTCTTGCTGGCGGACGTGATCGCGAAGGTGTCGCCGTGAAGCTTGGCGACGGGGGTGCCGGCGAGACCCGCGGGCATGGCGGCCAGCGCCCACTCGTCTTCCAGCGCGAACATGCAGCAACCCTGGTACCAGAGGTGCGTGTGGGCGATGGCCAGGTTGCCCGACTCGAACCAGTTGCCGGCGGCCAGCAGCGCCGAGTTGCCGTAGGGGCCGTTCGGGTGGAAGTGATCGACCCACATGGCGTCGTGCAGCCACTGCGCGCCCGGTCGCCCAGGCCTCGGGGATGACGGCGTTGCCGTCCGCGTCGACGAAGTTGCCGGCGCCGAACATGGTCAGCCGGCCGCGGAGGTCGGTCCAGATGGCCCCGAAGCCCCATTGGACGATCTGCGTGGGATCGAAACCCTCCATGGTGGCGTCGTTGCCGTTGGCGTCGACCGTCTGCAGCATCGAGAGGTCGCGCAGGGCGTCGAGGTCCCAAGGCACGGTCTCGCCGTCGACGGTCGTGTAGGGCTCGCCGTAGCGGCTGGGCGGGTAGGGCAGGCCGGCCTCGTCGAACAGGGCGACGTTGTAGGTGAGGTAGGAGGGGAACACGGCGAACGGGATGCCGAGCTGGCCCTGGCCCTCGGTGATGTAGAAGTCGACCAGCGCCGGGTCGAAGTCGCTCAGGTCGTAGTCGTTGGCGGCGATCAGGTCGCTCAGGTCGAGCCACGCACCGGGGAACGCGGAGCGTCCACGGATGCCCATGGGGCCGACGATGTCGGGGGCGTTGCCGGCGGCGATCTGGGTGGCCAGCACGTCGTACGCCTGGTCGTTGTCGACGATCTCCAGCACGACCACGACGTCGCTCTGCGAGGCGTTGTAGGTGTCGACCAGCGCTTGTTGGGCGGCGATGGTCGGCTCGTCGGTGCCGGCACCGAGGCCGACGAACCAACGGACCTCGGTCTGCGCCATCGCCAAAGCGAGGACGGACAGGAGCACGAGGGAGGCAGCGAGCTTGCGCATGGTGTTCCTTTCGCGGCGCCGGCTCCCGGGGATCGCACCGTGCGAGCGTAGAATCATCCGGGAGGTGGGTGCCTGACGTTCCATCGAGAGGTGGAAGGGTTGAGCGGTCGACCGTCCCATGGGGCCTAGGTGGACCTGGACGGGCGAACGTGAGGACTCGGAACCGGCGTCTGGCGCGAGGGTCGTTGCCGCGACCTCCGCTCCGCGGTCAGCGCGCGTTGCGCGCGACCGATTGGCGCTCGACCAGTTCCGGGTCGAAGCGGTGCACCACCTCCCTCCGTTCTCCACGAAGGCGTGCGAGCAACGCGTGAGCGGCAGCGCGTCCCATCTCGACGAGCGGCTGCCGGACCGTGGTGAGGGCGGGCGAGAGGTAGCGGGCGAGGAAGACGTCGTCGTAGCCGACGACGGAGACGTCGTGGGGGATCTCGAGGCCGACCTCGCGCAACGCGCGCATGGCGCCCGCCGCCATCTGGTCGTTGGACGCGAAGATCGCCGTGAGTTCCGGCGCGCGCTGGATGAGCCGTTGGGCGGCCTGGCCGCCGCCTTCCTCTTGGAAGGTCGACTCGACCACGTAGCGTTCGTCGAAGGCGACGCCGGCGGCTTCGAGCGCGCGGCGGTAGCCGTGGAGGCGATCGCGGGCGTCCGGGAACGACAGCGGGCCGCTGATGTGGCCGATGTGCCGGTGGCCGTGCTCGAGCAGGTAGCGGGTGCCGAGCTCGCCGCCCAGCTCGTTGTCCATCGTGACGCACGACGCGGCGATCTCGGCGATGGTGCGTCCGAAGACGACGACGGGCGCGGGTCCGTTGCGGACGAGTTCGATCAGGGCGTCGTCGTCGAGACCCTCGGCCTGCACGACCAGGCCGTCGCAACGACGCTCCAGCAGGAAGTCGATCGACGAGCGCTCCAGGTCACGGTCGGCGAAGCCGCTCGACACCATCAGGTGGAGCCCGGCCTCGCGTGCCACCTGCTCGACGCCGGCGACGAGCGCGCCCGAGAAGGGGCTGGAGATCTCGTTCAGGGTGATGCCGAGCCCGCCGGAGCGGTTGGTGGCCAAGCCGCGGGCGAACGCGTTGGGCTTGTAGCCGAGCGCGGCGACGGCCTCGATGACCCGGCGGCGCGTGCCGCCGGCGACCGGCGTGGTCCCGTTGAGGACCCGCGACACCGTCGCGGGGGAGACGCGCGCCAGCTTCGAGACCTCCTTGATCGTCGGCATGACCTCCTCTTTCGGGTGTGAGAACGCCCATCCGCGCGTGCGGCCGAGGTGTTTCGGCTTCGTGCTGTGGTCGATGAAAGCGGTTTCATAGAAGTTAGCACCCGCGCCTGAACCTGTCAAGACATGGCCCCCGGGGCGCCGCCCGGACGCCGGGCCGTCCGTCGGGGGCGGGCTACACTCGCCCGATGCCGCCGCCGCCGATCGACGCGCTCGCCCGCTGCCCGTTGTTCGCGCAGCTGCCGGACGCCGACCTCGAGGCCCTGGCCGCGATCGCCCAGGTCCGGCGCTTCGGGGCCGGCGAGACCCTGTTCCTCGCGCAAGCGGCACCCGACGGTCTGCACGTCGTGGCCGAAGGCGAGGTCAAGGTCACCGTGCTGTCGCCCCGCAGCGGTCGCGAGATCGTGCTCACCGTCGAGCGGCCGTTCCAGACGGTGGCGGAGCTGCCGTCGTTCGACGGCGGCCCGTACCCCGCCCATGCCACCGCGGTCGTGGCGACGCGCACGGTGTTCCTACCGCAGGCGGCGTTCGACCGGCTGCTGCTCGACCGGCCGGCGGTCGCGCGTCATCTGCTGCGCGCGCTCGGCCGTCGCCTGCGGCGCCTCGTGGCGCTCGTCGAGCAGATCTCCTTCCAGGAGGTCGTCCACCGGCTGGCTGCGCACCTGCTGGCGCGCGCCCCCGACGAGGAGCCGATCGAGCTCGAGACGAACGCCGCCATCGCGGCGCAGCTCGGCACCGTCCCGGAACTCGTCAGCCGCAACCTCGCACGCTTGCATCAGGCGGGAGCGATCCGGCTGCAGGGGCGGCGCGTGGAGATCGTCGACGCCGCGGCGCTGCGGGACCTGGCGGCGGACGCCGGTCGCTGAGCGACCGCTCCCGTCAGCCCCAGCCCAACGCGCGCCGCGCCTCCGCCGAGAGCGCCGCCGGCGTCCAGGCCGGCTCCCACACCAGCACCACCTCGACGGCTTCGACGCCGGCCAGCGCCCCGACCCGGCGCCGTGCGTCGTCGGTGATCGTGTCGTGCAGCGGGCACCCCGGCGTCGTCAGCGTCATCGTGACGCGGACGTGGGACCCGCGCACCTCGACCGCGTAGACGAGGCCGAGGGCGACCACGTCGAGGCCGAGCTCCGGGTCCAGGACGTCGCCGAGGGCTTCGCGGACGGCGTCGGCGGTGATCGGCGGGGCGAGACGGACGTCGGGCTCACGCATGGGCTTGTCGGACACGGGCATGGGGCGCCTCTTCTCGGAGATGGGGTCGATGGGGGGCGAAGACGATGACGAACACGTGCGCGGCCAGCGACCAGGCGCCGATCGCGAAGACGGCGGCCGCCGTTCGCGCGAGGACGAGCGATGGCCACAGCGAGCAGGCCACCAACGCCAACGCGCCCACGGCCAGAGCCCACAGGCTCGCGTGCTCGAGCGTGCGCCGGGTCATGTCGCGCACCATGGGGACCTGGCGAAGACCGACGTGGGCGGCGTAGCGGTGCTGCCAGGCCAGGAAGCCGACGATCTTCACCAGCATCCCGGCGATCGTCGACGTCACGAAGCCCGCCAGCAACGCGGTCACGGCGGCCGGAACGCGGCCCGATAGGGCCAGCGCCGCCGCCAGGGGTAGGAACGCGGCGCCGACGACGAAGCTGCGCATCGACGGTTCCAGTTGGCGTCGAACCCGCGCGCGCAGCACCCGCTGGACGTCGGCGAGGTACGCGCCCACCGCCGCCGTGAGCAGCACCAGGGCCAGCCACGTGCCCGGCAGGCGCGCGAACGTGGTGACGAGCAAGACGGCGAGCGCGGCGTGCACCAAGCTCGCGACGAGCCACAAGCGCCCGGTCCCGACGCCGTGGGTCAGCACGAACATCGCCAGCAGCCGGTGGCCGGCGCCGACGATGGCCAGGAAGAACGCCCCGAACAGGCCCAGCCCCAGGTGCAGCGGGGTGACGAACCCCAAGGCGACGCTCACGGCCGGGACGACGCGGCCGACGACGATCGTCGTCCCGAGGAGCGCCGTCAGGACGAGGTACACGCTGGACGCGACGAGCAGGTGACCGACGGCACCCAGCCGCCGCGCGGCGAGAGCCGTGGCCACGACGTTGAGCAGGAAGAGGCCCAGGCCCACGACCACCCACGCGCCGCCGACGGCCAGGGGTGCCACCCGGAACCCGCCGGCGAAACCGCCGACGACGCCCGCCGTTCCCCCGAGCAGGGCCACGAACACGGCCCGCCCGAGGCCGACGGAGCGCAGGGGTGCGTCGAGCAGGACGGGCACCAACTGGTGCATGGCGCCCACGTAGATCATCGTCGCGAAGCCCAGCGTGAGGCCGTGGACGACGGCCAACAGACCGGGCGTGCCGTAGTGACCGAGCAGCAGCCGTGGCGACAGGGCCAGCGCCGAGGTCGCCGCCGCCAACGCCAACGTCCCCACGAGCAGGAAGCGCGCGGGCAGGGCGAACGGGACGGCGTTGGCGCGCCCCGAGCCGATCACTTCGCGACCGCCGCCTGGGTCAGCGTCAGGACCACGCCACCTTCGGGCAGCTCCACGATCTCGTACGTCACGCCGCGGGCGTCGAGTTGCGGCAGCAGGTAGACGGGGACGCGATCGTTGCGGACGACCAGCGTCGCGCCGGGCGCCAGACCCGTGAGCGTCTCCAGGGTGCGCACCATCGGCAGGGGCGGCTCGAGGCCGCGGTTGTCGAGTTCCATGAGGGCCACGGTACGAGACCCCTCGGCGCACGTCCTTGACCCAGGTCATGGCCGGCGCCGAGCGGCACGGGGGATGCTCCGGATCGTGACGCACCCCGACCTCGCTCCCACCGCTGCGACGCCTCTCGACGAACGCGTCTCGACGCTCTTGGAACGCGACCCGGGGGTCCTCACGACCTTGCTCGCGTTCGGCTTCGCCCCGCTGGCGAACCCCTTGACGCGCGCGGTCCTCGCCCCGACGGTCACGTTGCGTCAGGCGCTGCGCCTGCGCGGACTCGACGACGCCGACACCCAGCGGCTTCTGACGGCCCTCGCCGGCTTGGAGGTGGACGCCCCATGCCCCACGTGAACGGTCTGGCCCGCTGCCGCTTCTCCGACGCGGGACCCTTGCCGCAGGTGGTGCACGTCGGTCAGGGGTTGGTGAGCATGCTCATCTGCCTCGCGGCCGGGCAGGAGGTCCGTTCGCCCGCCGAGGACGTCGCGGAGACGGTGTTCACGGTCCTGTCCGGCTGTGGTCGGGTCGTCGAGGGCGGCGAGACCCACACCGTGGTCGTCGGTGACGTGGTGCACGTGCCGGCGGGCAGCGCCAAGGCCCTGTTGGCCGACGAGGCGCTGGCGGTGCTCGGCGTGCGCCGCCTCGGGGGCGCCGCGTGAACCGTCCCACCGCCCTACGTCTCGATGAAAGCGTGTGCATCGCCTGCGAGGCCTGTGACGACCTCGTCCCCGAACTGCGCACGCTCGGTCGCCAGGTGCCCGTCACGGACGCGGCCCTCGACGCCATGGCCGCCTGCCCGACGGGCGCGATCCGCTGGGCCGACGCCGCGCCCGATGCCGCGGCCGCCGCCGAGGCCCATGCCGCACCCGACGCCGCTGCCCCCCTCGAAGCCCTCTCCCGCGTGTCACGTCGCAGCGACGTGACCCCCGCACCGTCCTCCGAAAGGGACCCCATGCAGACCATCGACGTTCGTTCGATCCCACCGCGCGACCGCCACCCGCTCATCTTCCAGACCTTCGACGCGCTCGAGGCTGGCGACGCGTTCGAGCTCGTGAACGACCACGACCCCAAGCCGCTCTACCACCAGCTGCGCGCGGAACGCGACGGACAACTGGCGTGGACGTACCTGGTGCAGGGACCCGAGCTGTGGCGCGTGCGCATCGGCCGGAAGGCGGCGCCCGAGGCGGCCGCCGAAGCCGCCGCACCCACCTACCGTGCCCACGCGGACCTGGTGGGCCTGCTGGGCGAGATCCAGCCCGAGAGCATCGTGAGCCGCCAGGTGGTTCACGACGACCAGGTGAAGGTCACCCTGTTCGGCTTCGCCGCCGGTCAGGAACTCTCCGAACACACCGCCAGCAAGCCCGCCATCCTCCAGGTGCTGTCAGGTGAAGGGACCTTCGGGCTGGGGGGCGAGGTCATCGACGTGCGCGCAGGCAGCTGGGCGCATATGGACGCCAACCTGCCCCACACCGTCACCGCACGTACGCCGCTGGTGTTGCTGCTCACGCTGATCAAGGCGTCGAAGCTGGCGTGAGCCGGTATCAGGTCCTGCTCGTCCGTGCCTCGCTCGTCTGGCTGGTGACGACGGCGGCGCTGGGGGTCGCGTTCATGCTCGCCCCCGGCCTCGCCGGCCTCTTCCGGACCACCCACGTCCACCTGGGCGTGATCGGCTTCTTCCTGTCGATGGTGATGGGCGTGGCGTACTGGATGATGCCGCGGCCGGGGGGCGTGCGCCAGGAGCGGCTCGAGGCCGCCACCTTCTACGCGCTCCACGGCGGCCTGGTCCTGCGCGTGCTGACCGAGCCGTTCTGGCGCACCACATGGGCGCCGGGCTGGCAGGCCGCGCTGGTGGCGAGCGGTGTGCTGCAACTGGCGGCGATCGCCGTGTTCGCGACGGCGATGAACCGGCGCGTCGTGACGGTCGCGACGATCCAACGGCTGCGCAGCGCGGCCGCCACGCGACGCGAGGCGTGAAGCGGGCGCCCCGCCGGTCGCCGGTCATCCGACCGGCGCCGCCTCCCGAACGCTTCCTATACTCGTGAGCGAAGCGAGAGGAGCGCGTCGATGAGCGAACTGGTCGTGTTCTCGTACAAGCATCCCGAGCGGGCGGGCGAGGTGTTGCAGGAGATCGCCACGCTCAAACAGGAGAACGTGCGCAAACCTCTCATCGGCATCGAGGACGCCGCCGTGGCGGTCCGCCGCGAGGACGGCAAAGTCAAGGTCCGGCAGACGCTCGAGACGCTCATGAAGGGCACGCAGGTCACCTACGGCGGCTTGTGGGGCGTGCTGATCGGGTTCCTGGTGGGCGGACCGCTCCTGGGCGCGCTCGCCGGCATGGGCATCGGCGCCTTGCTGGGGCGTCGGCTCGACATCGGCATCGACAACGATTTCATCGATCGTGTCGGTGCCGAGCTCACGCCCGGCGACTCGGCGCTGTTCCTGCTGGTTCGCGACACGCCCGTCGACGAGTTGGCGGCCCAACTGAACACGCGCGGCGGCCGTCTGTTCCACACCTCGCTCCCCGACGAGGTCGCAGCCGCGTTCACCCAGGCCGCCGACGACGCACAGGTGCGGCGGGCGCTGGAGGCCGAAGCCCGGACCTGAACGGGGCTGGGGTCGGAGCGGGGTCGGGGGGTCGTGAGGATCGGACGTCCGGACGTTCGTGGGGTCCGCGCTGGAAACTTCTGGTAGTATTTGAAGCGTTCTGGCGGTTATCGACCTCAAGTGGCAAGTCGTCTCAGCGATGGACGGTGCCTTTCGGATGATCCCGGCCCAGCGGCGCGCCAAGATCCTCGAGCTCCTGCAGCGGCACGGAGCGATGTCGATGCACGAGTTGGCGAGCGCGCTCGCGAGCTCCGCTTCCACCATCCGCCGCGATCTCGACTACCTGGCCGAGAACCACGGCGTCGAGCGGACGCACGGGGGTGCGCATCGGCCGGGGCACTTGCTCGGCACGACGTTCGAGCCCGATTACGAGATCGGGCGCCACACACGCGAGCAACAGAAGCTCGCCATCGGTCGGGCCGCCGCCGATCTGATCCACGACGGCGCCAGCGTGTTCTTCGACTCGAGCACCACCGTCCTCGAGGTCGCCAAGGCGCTGACGGCGCGTGGGACCGAGATCACCGCCATCACCAACGACCTCAACATCGCCCTGCACCTCGCTCAAGCAGCCTCGGTCCGCATCATCGTGCCGGGCGGAACCGTCAGGCTCCGGTCCTACACGCTCTTCGGCGATCCTGGCCACACGTTCCTGGCGAGCCTCCACGTGGACGTGGCGCTGCTCGGTATCCACTCGCTCGCGGACGGGCTCTTGAGCGACTCGAGCGTCGAGATCGCCCAGAGCAAACGCGCGACGTTGAACGCCAGCCGGCGGTCGTTCTTGCTGGCCGATGCCAGCAAGTTCTCGGCGCCGCGGTCGTTCCTGACGGTCGCCCCACTCGCCGCGATCGACGTGCTCGTGACCGATGACGGCATCACCGACGACGAGCGCCGCGCCGTGGTCGAGGCCGGCGTCACGCTGCACGTGGCCCGGGTAGACCGATGACGGCGACGGCCTTGGTCGTCGCCGATGACCTGACCGGCGCGGCGGAGGTCGCCGCCCTGCTGGGGTCGGACGCTGCCTCGGCCCGGGTGACGTGGTCCGCGATCGACGTAAACGCCGGCACATCCGACAGGTGCCTCGTGATCGACACCGAGACGCGCAACGTTGCGGTGGACGTGGCGTACGGGCGCTTGGCGACGATCGCCGAAGCGGTGATTCGCGGTCGTCGGCCCGAACGGGTGTTCAAGAAGATCGATTCGACCCTCCGCGGACCCATCCGCGCCGAGTTGTCGGCCTGGGCCGACGTGGCCCACACCGGTCCCGTCGTGGTGGCGCCCGCCTACCCACGGATGGGGCGCACGACGGTCGGCGGGGTCCAGTACCTGGATGGCGTGCCGGTCGCCGACGGACCGGCGGGCACTGATCCGCTGGCCGCGGTGGCGGGTTCGGAAGTGTGGCGTGTCCTGCCCCCCGGTGACCACGTGGTGATCGCTGCGCCGGGCCGCGACGCGCCCGCCGACCTCGCCGACCGGCTGGTCCGGCACCGCCTCGCCGGTCGTCACGTCGTGGTGGACGCGGTCCACGAGGACGATCTGGCCGTCCTGGCGACGGCCCTGCGCGGCTCCCAGCACGGCCTGGTCGTCGGCAGCGGTGGGCTCGCACGCCACCTCTGGTCGCCGGGTCCGCCCGCCCGGACGCCCGTTCGGCAGGGACCGCTCGTCGTGATCGTCGGCTCGTACCACCCGGCGGCGCGGGCCCAGGTCGAAGCGCTCCGGGACGCGCGTCGCTGTGTCTTCCTGACGAACCACCGCGGTGCCGGCCTGCGAGGGTCGGCCGACGCGGTGCTCGTGCTCGTCACACCCACGGATCGCGTCGAGCCCGAGGTCGCCACGCGCGAGCTCGAGGATCGACTTGAGGAGGTGATCGCCGTTGGCCAACCCCGTGCCGTCGTCGTGACCGGTGGAGCGACCGCGCTCCGCGTCCTGCGCCGCGTGGGTGCGAAGGCCTTGGACGTCCTGGGCGAGCTCGTCGAGGGCGTTCCGCTCGGCCGCATCGTCGGTGGCGTCTGGGATGACACCGTGCTCGTGACGAAGGCCGGCGGCTTCGGTGCGCCGGACCTGCTGACGCGCACCGTGGACGCCCTGGTCGTCGGCAAATCGAGTCCGGCATGACGCCCGCCAGGCGAACGCACGCCTGCCGCCTCTCAGAGATCGATCGAAAGGAATCGCCATGCGCAAGACCCTGACCCTGTTCGTCCTCCTGCTGCTCGCCTTGCTGACGGTCGCGCAAGCCCAGGTCCAGCTGACGTTCGCGTCGGCCTACGCCCCCGATGACCACCAGACGCTGGCCCTCGAAGAGTTCGCGCGATTGGCCGAGGTGTACAGCGACGGCGAGGTCCAGATCGACGTCGCAGCCGGCGGTGTGCTCGGCGGCGAGCGCGATGTCGCCGAAGGCATCCAGATCGGTACGGTCGACGGCGCGATCCTCGGCGGCATCCTGCAGAACTTCGATCCGGCGATGGCGATCCTCGAGTTCCCCTTCTTGTTCCGGAACACCGAGCATGTCAACGCCGTCATGCAGGGCGAGGTCGGGCAGCAGATCCGGCAGCGCCTCGTGGAGCAGACGGGCATTCGCGCGCTGGGTTACGTCATGCGGACCCCGCGCGAGCTGACCACGCTCGAACCCGTCGAGACGCTCGAGGACCTGCGTGGCATGCAGATCCGCGTGCCCGAGATGCAAGCCCACCTCGAGACCTGGCGCGCCCTCGGCGCCAACCCCACCCCGATCGCCTTCACCGAGGTGTACAACGCGCTTCAGCAGGGCGTGGTCGACGGCCAGGAGAACCCGATCGGCGTCATCTACGCCAACGGCTTCGGCGAGGTCGTCGATTACCTGGCGTGGACCGATCACCTGGTCGGCTTCATGCTCATCACCATCAGCGACGACGTGTTCCAGGGGCTGACGCCCGAGCAGCAGGACGCCCTGGTGCAGGCCGCCGAGGACGCGCGCGTGTACAACGACAGGCTCCTCGAGGACCTGAACGCCGAATGGATCGAGAACCTCGGTCAGCAGGTCACCTACACCGAGCCCGACATGCAACCTTGGCGCGACGCCGTCAAGGACGTGCCGCAAGGCTTCTACCAGTACGAAGGTTTCCAAGAGCTCTACGAAGGCATCGCCGCGATCGGCGAGGACTTCTGAGTCCCAAGGGCGGAGCGCGCGAGCGCTCCGCCCCCCTATCTTCATGATCTCGAAGGGGATGCTTCGATGAGGGCTGCCATGACGTTCTTGGAGCGCGCGACGGTCGTCGTCGCCTTGCTCCTGCTCGTGGGGATGGTGTTCACGACCGGTGCGCAGGTCGTGTCGCGGTACCTGCTCGACCTACCGCTGGTCTGGACCGAGGAGACGGGCCGCCACCTGATGATCTGGATGGTGTTCCTGTCGTCGACGGTCGTGTACCGCCGTCGTCAACACATCGCCATCGATCTGATCGGGGGGCGATGGGGCCCGCGCGGGCGCGCGGTGACCGGCATCATCGTCACCTTGATGCTGGCGTTCTTCTTCTTCCTGATGGTGCGGTACGGCTGGGAGTTGACGTCCAAGACGATGAACCAGCGCTCGAGCGCCCTGCGCTACCCGATGGGGTACGCCTACGCTGCCCTCCCGGTCGGCGGCGCGCTGTTGCTCCTCTACGCTGCCGAGAACCTCTGGCGCGACGTGCGGGTCTTCGCGCGTGGCCGCGTGCTCGGGCCGGACAGCGCGTGATCGCCCTCGTGCTCGTCTTCCTCGGCTTGTTGGTGATCGGCGCGCCCATCGCCTTCGCCCTGGGCTTGGCCAGCGTCGTCTACGTCACGGTGGAGACGCAGCTGCCGCTCATGATCGTCTTCCAGCGCATGTTCACGAGCCTCGACTCGTTCCCGTTCATGGCGATCCCGTTCTTCATCCTGGCAGGCGCGCTGATGAACGCCAGCGGCTTGGCCGACCAGATCATCGCCTTCTCGCGCGCCATCGTCGGGCACATGGCGGGCGGGCTCTCGAACGTATCGATCGTGGCCAGCATGCTCTTCGGCGGCGTGTCTGGTTCGGCGATCGCCGACTCTTCCGCGCTCGGTTCCATCTTGATCCCAGCCATGAACCGTGAGGGCTACCATGCCCGTTTCTCGGCGGCGATCAACGCGACGAGTTCGACGATGGGCATCATCATCCCGCCGAGCATCCCGATGATCCTGGCCGGGGTGGCCACCAACCTGTCGATCCGCGACCTGTTCTTCGGCGGGCTCGTGCCCGGCTTGATGGTCGGGGTGGGGCTACTGATCGTCAGCACCTTCATCTCCTACCGACGCAAGTACGCACGCTACGCGCGACCGCCTCTGCGCGAGATCCTGATGGCCACCCTGCGCGCCGTCCCCGCGTTCTTGATGGTGGCCATCATCCTCGGTGGCATCCTCGGTGGCATCTTCACGGCGACCGAGGCGTCGGTGGTCGCGGTGATCTACGCGCTCACCGTCGGGATGCTGGCACGCCGGCTCACGTTCGCCAACCTGTACCGGGCCTTGGTCGACACCATGACGTCGTCGGCCGTGGTCATGGTGGTGATCGCCACGGCGGGCGTCATCACCTGGTTGCTCGCGTACTCGCGCATCCCCCAAGCGCTCGCCGCCTCGCTCGGAGCCGCGGTGCAGTCGCCGCTGTTGCTGTTGATCATCCTCGCGCTCGCCTTCGTCGTGGCAGGCACCGTCTTGGACGTGTCGCCCGGGGTCCTGCTGTTCGGGCCGATCTTGCTTCCCATGGTGCGTGCGGCCGGCATCGACCCGATCCACTTCACGGTGGTCATGGTGTTCGCCTTGGCGATCGGCCTGACCACGCCGCCGGTCGGAACCACCATGATGATCTCGGCCCACATCGCCCAGATCCCCGTGCTCGAGGTCGCACGTGGCAGCATCCCGTTCATCCTGATGATGTTGCTCATCCTCTTGGCCCTGATCGTGTTCCCCGCGCTCATCCTGTGGGCGCCCGCCATCTTGTTCGGAGGGGGTTGACCGATGACCACACCGCACGCGCCCGCCCGGCCCCGCATCGCCATCACGATGGGGGATCCCGCTGGGATCGGCCCGGAGATCGCGGTCAAGGCCCTCTACAACGATGAGGTCGCCGCTCTGTGCGACCCGCTCGTCGTGGGCGACCGGGCGGTGCTGGACGTCGCCGCAGAGGTGCTCGAGCGTCCCCTGACGCCCAGCCAGCACGAACGCATCCTCGACCTCGGCGTCATGAGCCGGGTCGAGCACGCGTGGGGCTCAGCGACGGCCGCGGGTGGCGCCGCAGGGGCGGCCTACGTCAAGCGCGCCGTCGAACTGGCGCTCTCGGGCGAAGTGGTCGGGATCGTGACGGGACCCCTCAACAAAGAGGCCCTGAACCTGGCGCACGTGCCCTTCCCGGGCCACACCGAGATGCTCGCGAGCCTGACCGGCACGAGCGATTACGCGATGATGCTCGTCGGCCCCGACCTTCATGTCGTCCACGTGTCGACGCACGTCAGCTTGCGGGCCGCGATCGACCGCGTGCGACGGCCCCGGATCGAGACCGTCATCGCCTTGGCGGACGCGGCGCTGCGGGGTGAAGGCGTCGCGGCGCCACGCATCGCCGTGGCGGGTCTGAACCCGCACGCAGGCGAGGGTGGCATGTTCGGTCGCGAGGAGATCGACGAGATCCAGCCCGCCGTCGCATCGATGCAGGCGCGTGGGATCGATGTCTCGGGACCCCACCCACCCGACACCGTGTACCTCTTCGCCAGCCGGGGCCGCTACGACGTCGTCATCGCCATGTATCACGATCAGGGTCACATCCCTGCCAAGCTGGCGGGGTTCGACGCCTCGGTCAACGTCACGATCGGCTTGCCGATCGTGCGGGCCTCCGTCGACCACGGGACCGCCTACGACATCGCCGGCACCGGGCAGGCCAACGAGGCCTCGTTGGTCGAAGCCATTCGGTACGCGGCCCGGGCTTCGCAGCCCCATGTGGTGTCGTGATGGCGGCGGCGGCCGTCGGCGCGGGTGGTTGGATCCGAATCGGTTACGACGAGCTGTTCGACGAGCTCGTGCGCGTGTCGCTCGCCCTGGGCTTCGACCAGGAGCGGGCTCGCCGCAGCGCCAGGATCTTCGCGGACGCGAGTCGTGATGGGGTGCACTCGCACGGGTTGAACCGCTTCCCACTGTTCGTCGCCACCGTCGAAGACGGGTTCGTGCGGGTCGACGGCGAGCCCGAGCGGATGGCGGCGTTCGGCGCCCTCGAGCGCTGGGACGGTCATCTTGGACCCGGCAACCTGAACGCGGAGTTCGCGATGGCACGCGCGATCGACCTCGCTCGGGAGTTCGGTCTCGGCGGGGTGGCCCTGCAGAACACGAACCATTGGATGCGTGGCGGTTCCTACGGCTGGCAGGCGGCCGAAGCGGGCCTGATCGGTCTGTGTTGGTCCAACACCAAGCCGAACCTGCCGCCGTGGGGATCGAGCCAACCCAGGCTCGGCAACAACCCGCTGGTGATCGCCGTCCCTCGGCCCGGTGGTCACGTGGTACTCGACATGGCGATCTCGCAGTTCTCGTACGGGCAGCTGCAGACCCACCAGCGCTTGGGCCGGCTGTTGCCGGTCGATGGTGGGTACGACCGCCTGGGCGAGCTCACCCGGGATCCTCATGAGATCGAGGCGACGGAGCGTCCGTTGCCGATCGGTTTCTGGAAGGGCTCGGGGCTGTCGCTCGTCCTCGACCTCTTGGCGGCCCTCCTCGGCGGTGGCAAGGCCACGCACCAGATCACGCCGGAGGAGTCGAACCTCTCCCAGGTGTTCCTCGCGATCGACCCCGGCTCGTTGGGGACACCCGACCAGGCGTCGGCGATCGTCGACGAGATCATCGACGACCTGCATGGTGCGACCCCAATCGACGACGATGGCGGGGTCTACTACCCGGGCGAGCGCTCGCTCCTCACCCGCCGCGATAGCGCACTGAACGGCGTGTCCGTCGACCCGGACGTCTGGCGGCGGGTCCGGGCGCTGTACCGCGACGCCTGACCCGCCCCCCGCGCCCGCACGGGCCGCCGGTACCGCGGCCGTCGCCGCTTCGGCCTGCCTGCGGTAGGGTCGTTCGTCATGCACGGCGCTGCTTTGCTCTTGCTCATCCTCTCCGTCGGGCTCGCCAGCCAGTGGCTCGCCTGGCGCTTCCGGCTACCCGCCATCGTCGTCCTGATCGCGTCCGGCATCCTGCTCGGACCCGTCAGCGGCGTCATGGAGTTCTCGATCCCCCAAGATCAACTGTCGGAGCTCATCGGCTTGGGCGTGGCGATCATCCTGTTCGAGGGCGGCATGGCGTTGAAGCTGGGCGAGTTCCGGCGCCTCGGGCACGGCATCGGTCGCCTCACGATCCTGGCGCCGCCGCTGGCGTGGCTCACCGGCGGGCTGGCGGCGCACTTCGGTGCCGGGCTCGATTGGCCGGTCTCGTGGGTCATGGGCGCGATCCTGGTGGTGACCGGTCCCACCGTGGTGTTGCCGCTCATCCGCCAGGCCCGGCTCAACAAGGAGACCGCCTCGCTGCTCAAGTGGGAGGGCATCGTCAACGACCCCGTCGGGGTGCTGTTGGCGGTCTTGACCTTCCAGTACTTCACCGTGGCCGGCGGCGGGCTCCCCGAGACGCTGTTGAGCCTCGGCGTCGCGCTCGCGGCCGCCGCGGTGCTCGGCGGGGGCGGTGGCTGGGTCACGGGATGGTTGTTCCGCCGTGGTTCGGTGCCCGAGCACCTCAAACCGCCCGTCCTCATGGTCCTGGTGTTGGTCGTCTACTGGGCCAGCAACCTGTTCCAGCACGAGGCAGGGTTGCTGAGCGTCACGGTGATGGGCCTGGTCATCGGCAACATGCGGCTGGTCGAGCGCGAGTCGCTGCGCCACTTCAAGGAGAACCTCACCGTCGTGTTGCTGTCGGTGCTGTTCATCGTGATCCCGGCGCAGCTCGAGCTCAGCCAGTTCGCGCTGTTCAGCTGGCGTTCGGCCGTGTTCGTGCTGCTCATGCTCTTCGTCGTGCGCCCGGCGACGATCTGGCTGTCCACCATCGGAGCGCCGCTGCGCTGGAAGGACAAACTGCTCCTCGGGTGGATCGCCCCCCGCGGCATCGTGGCGGCGGCCACCGCCAGCATCTTCGGTCCGGCCCTCGTCGAGGCGGGTTACGCCGGCGCCGACATGCTCCTCCCGACCGTGTTCCTCGTCATCGTCGCCACGGTGCTGGCCCACGGCCTGACGATCGGCGTGGTCACACGGCGCCTCGGCCTGGCGGCGCAGCGCGCCAACGGCCTGCTGGTGGTCGGTTCCAACCGCTGGACACAGCTCCTGGCCAAGACGCTCGACGAGCTGGGTGTCGCCGTCATGGTGGCGGACGGGGCGTACAACCGCCTGCGGCCGGCGCGCCGTGCCGACATCGACGTCTACTTCGGCGAGATGCTCTCCGAGCACGCCGAGGACGAACTGGAGCTGCAGCACCTGAGCGACCTGCTGTCCGCCACCGAGAACGACTTCTACAACGCGCTGGTCTGCAAGGCGTGGGGACCGGAGTTCGGGCACCACCGCACCTTCCAGCTGGCCATGATCGAGGAACCGAGCCACGAGGTCCGGCGCATGACGCTGCAGCAGCGTGGCTACATCGCCTTCGACGAGGCGTCGGACCTCGAGACGCTCCTGCGTCGCCTCGACGACGGCTGGACGATGCGCACCGTGCAGCCGAGCGCGGACGCCGACGTGGACACGCTCGAGGAGCGGTGGGGGACGCTCGGCCACGATTGGTCGTTGCTCGCCGCGATCTCTCCCGACGGGGAGTTCCGGCTCTACTCGAACGAGCGACCCTTCGTGCTCAACGACGGCTGGACGTTGGTCGTGTTCGTGCCGGAGTCGTTCCCGGGCTGAGTGGGGCATCGGTCGGCCGTTCGAGGCGGCCGCTGGCTACCATGAGGGTCGCCGGCGCACGGCCGTGCGCCCGAAGGGGACGCTCGGATGATTCGCGACCAGGACCGACCGCGCCATGACGCCCCGGGCGTCGAGGCGATCGCGTCGTCGGCCGTGCCGTGGCACGCCCGGTCGCTGGATGACGTCGAGCGCGAGCTGGCCACCGATCGCGTCGCCGGCCTGACCGAGGACGAGGCCGAGCACCGGCACGAGCGGTGGGGGCCCAATCGCCTGCCGAGCCCCGGTGGGCGCTCGGTGTGGGCGATCCTCGGCGCGCAGTTCGCGAGCCTGATCGTGCTGTTCCTCGTGGCGGCCGCCGGCGTCGCCTTCGCGTTCGGGGAGACCGTCGAAGGGTTCGCCATCTTGGTCGTGATCGGTCTCAACGCCGTGGTCGGCTTCTTCACCGAGCTCCGCGCCGAGGGGGCGATCGACTCGTTGCGACAACAGGCGGCGCCGACCGCTCGGGTGGAGCGCAGCGACCAGGAACGCACCATCGACGCCGAACGGATCGTCGTGGGCGACGTGGTCCTTCTGGGTGAGGGCGACCGGGTGCCCGCCGACGGCCGCCTGATCGAGAGCGCCGGACTGGCGCTGCAAGAGGCGGCCCTCACGGGCGAGTCCCAGTCCGTCGAGAAGGACGCGGCGGCGCAGGTGGTCGACGACGCCCCGATCGCCGAGCGCGCGACGATGGCGTACCTGGGCACGACGGTCAGCTCCGGCCGCGGTCGCCTCATCGTCACGGCGATCGGCACCGACACGGAGGTCGGCCGTATCGGCGTCCTGCTCGAGGAGACCGTCCAGCGCGACACGCCGCTCGAGCGCCGGCTCGAAGCGCTCGGCCGCGTGTTGGTCCTGGTCGTGTTGGCGGTGGCCGTGATCGTGGTGGTCGCCGGTCTCCTGCGTGGCAACGACCTGCGCCACATGCTCGAGGTGGGCATCGCGCTCGCGATCGCTGCCGTGCCGGAGGGCCTGCCCGCGGTCGCGACGATGACCTTGGCGCTGGGCGTCCAGCGGATGGCGCGCGCGGATGCGCTCGTGCGCCGCCTGCCGGCCGTGGAGACGCTCGGCTCGACCACCGTCATCTGCTCGGACAAGACCGGCACGCTCACGCGCAACGAGATGACGGTGCGAACGCTCGTCGTCGCGGGGCGTCGCTTCGACGTGACCGGCGGCGGCTACGAGCCCCAGGGATCGTTCGAGCGCGAGGGGCGACGGGTCGACCCGCTCGCGGACGAGCCGTTGACCCTGGCGCTGACGGCCGCCGCGCTCTGCAACGACGCGCGCTTGGTGGCCGAGGATGGCGAGCATGTCGTGCTCGGTGACCCCACCGAAGGGGCGCTGATCGTGGCCGCGGCCAAGGCGGGACTCGACCTCGAGGCGTTGCAGGCGTCAGAGCCGCGCGTCGACGAGATCCCCTTCGACTCCACTCAGCGCCGCATGGTGACGGTGCATGAGCGGGACGAAGGGCGGCGCGTGGCGTACGTGAAGGGGGCGCCCACGGCCGTCCTGTCACGCTGCGGCACCTGGCGGACGTCCGACGGGGTCGCCCGCCTCGACGAGTCGGTGCGGGCACGGGTGCGCGACGAGGCCGAGGGGTTGGCGGGCGAAGCGCTGCGTGTCTTGGCGATCGCCTACCGCGAGCTCCGGAACGGCGACGTCGACGTCGACCGCGACCTGACGTTCATCGGTCTGGTCGGCATGCTCGACCCCTTGCGTGACGAGGCCGCGCGGGCCGTGGAGCGGTGCCGCACGGCCGGCATCCGCACGGTGATGATCACGGGCGACCATCCCCGTACGGCCGCCGTGATCGCGCACCGTCTCGGCATCGATCGCGATCCGGCGGGAGGCGAACTGGCGACGCGTCAGGGCGTGGACCTCAAGGACCTCGATCGTGCCGACTGGCAGGCGTCCGTGCGCGACGTGGCCGTCTTCGCGCGGGTGTCTCCCGAGCACAAGCTGCGGATCGTGGAGGCCTTGCAGGCCGGGGGCGACGTCGTCGCCATGACGGGCGACGGCGTCAACGACGCGCCCGCGCTTCGCAAGGCCGACATCGGCGTGGCCATGGGCATCAAGGGGACGGCGGTCGCCAAGGAAGCGGCCGCGATGATCATCCGCGACGACGACTTCGGCACGATCGTCAAGGCCGTCGAGCAGGGACGCGTCATCTACGCCAACATCCGCCGGTTCATCCACTACCTGTTCTCCTGCAACCTCTCCGAGATCCTGACGGTGTTCCTCGCGATCATGATCGGCTGGCCCCTGCCCGTCGCGGCCCTGCAGATCCTGTGGCTCAACATGATCACGGACGTGTTCCCGGCGCTGGCGTTGGCGCTCGAGCCGTCGCGCCACGGCGTCATGGAGCGGCCACCGCGCGATCCGGGCGAGCCGCTCATGGACCGGCGTTACGCCGTCCTGATCGTGTGGCAGGGTCTGCTGCTCGCCGCGGTCACGCTCGGCGCCTTCGTGGTCGCGATGGGCTGGTACGGCGCGACCAGCGCGCCGAGCCGTGCGGTCACGATCTCGTTCATGACGCTGGCGTTGACGCAGGTGTTCCACGCCTTCAACGCACGCTCGACGTCCGAGAGCGTGTTCTCGCGGCGCATCTTCGAGAACCGCTGGTTGTGGGGCGCCGTGCTCCTGTGCCTCGCCTTGCAGGTGGCGGCCGTGTACGTGCCGCCGCTGCAGCGGGTGCTCGAGACCGTCCCGCTGGCCGCCCGCGACTGGGCGCTGGTGCTCGGGTTCGCGCTCGCGCCCGTGGCCGTGGTCGAGGTCGTGAAGGCCGTGCAGCGGGGGCGAACGGGGTGACGAGTGGCCGCTCGTGCATGATGGGGCGTGCCCAAGCCCCGACGATGCGCTCCCTCGTGCACGCCACCGTGATCGTTCTCGAGACCGCCCGGCTGGTCTTGCGGCGGCTCGTGGTCGACGACCTGGACGCGCTGTCCGCGCTGTACCGCGACCCCGAGATCCGGCGCCACTTCCCGGACGGCACCCGCACCCGCGACGAGACCCTCGAGGAGTTGACCTGGTTCTTGAACGGTCATCCGCGCGATCCCCGCTTGGGCCTCTGGGCCACCGTCGAGAAGGGGACGGGCGCCTTCATCGGCCGTTGCGGTCTGCTGCCGTGGACGATCGAAGGCCGCCACGAGGTCGAGGTGGCGTACCTCCTCGACCGGGCGTACTGGGGCCGCGGCCTGGCCAGCGAAGCAGCGCGCGGCATCGTCCAACACGCGTTCGCCGTGCTCGACGTCGCGCGCTTGATCGCGCTCGTCGATCCGGCCAACGTGGCCTCCCAGCGCGTCGCCACGAGCGCAGGGATGCGCTGGTCGGGGGAGCTGGACGCGTCGGACGAAGGGGCGCCTGCCCGCGTCTACGCGGTGACGCGCGAGGCGTTCGATCGAGCCCGTGACGGGGGCGCGTCCGTCGGTCCTCGTTAGGTCCAGGGCATCGCGGCGCGGCGGCGCCAGTACGCCGCGGGCGCCTCGGCGATCTCGCCCAGCGCTGCCTGCGCCTCGTCGTCCCAGCGGAGGTGGGCCGCGCGTAGGTTGGAACCGAGCTGCCCGACCGTGACGGCGCCGCTCAGGACCACGTCGGCCCACGGCTGCGCGAGCACCGCGGCGAGCGCCAGCGCGTCGAGGCTCGTCTCCAGCCGTTCGGCCTGCGTCCGCAGGCGGCGCCGCGTCCGCACGAAGCCCTCGTCCTCGTCGCGGCCGACCAGCCGACCGTTGGCGAGCGCCTCCTTGACGATGACGCCCACGCCTTCGTCGTGGGCCGCTGCCAACGCCGGCCCGGCCGAGGGTTCCAGCAGGTTCCAGGTCGCCTGGACCGTGTCGAACAGTCGTACGCCGTCGACGTGGAGGGCGAGGGCGCGCTCGATCGCGCCGGCCTGGTCGGGTCCGCTCGTCGAGAAGCCCACGCGAACCCCGTCGCCGCGGAGCTTGGCCAGGGCTGCGAGCAGCGGGCCGTCGGCGAACGCCGAGCTCTGGGGCGTCAGCGAGTGCACCTGGTAGAGGTCGAGGTGCGCGCCGAGGCGGGCCTGCGTCTCGCCCCGCTGCCGCTCGAAGGTCGCCAGGCCGTGGTCCTTGACCTCGTGCTCGGGCACGTCCACACGCCAGCCGGCCGTGTAGGTGTACCCCCACTTCGAGCCGACGACGGCGTCCGCGGGACCGACCCCGCGCGCGGCGAGCCAGCTCGCCAGGAACGATTCGGCCTCGCCGTACGAGCGCGCGGCGTCGAAGTACCGGACCCCGGCGTCCCACGCCGCGTCGAGCACCTCGTGCGCGCGCGCTTCGAGGTCGGTGACGCTGCGTTCGTCGCCGAGGTCGGCGCCGTGGCCGAGGTTGAGGTAGCCCGGACGGCCGAGGGCGGCGAGGCCCAGACCGATGGGGGAGACGTGGAGGCCGGTGCGCCCGAGTGGCCGGGTGCCGGGGGTGCCTCGTGGGTCCATGGGCGACACCCTACGACCGTGCGAGGACCCGAGGGTCGACCCTCAGCCCCAACCCGGACGGTAGGGGGCGACGTCGGGGAAACCCGAGACGAGCTCGAGCAGGTGGCCGTCGGGGTCGCGGAAGAAGGCCAAACGGACGTTGCCCACCGCGTCCTGCGGTTCGACGGTGAACGGGACACCGGCGTCGCGTAGACGCGCAGCGACGGCGTCCACGTCGGGCGTCCGCAGCGCGACGTGCTTGAAACCGAGGGCGTCGTCCGCGACCGGCTCGAGGTCGGCGGGTCGGCTGTCGCGGAACCCGAAGAGCTCGACCACGGCGTCGCCGGACCGAAGGTAGACGATCTTGAACGTGTCCTCGTTCAGCAGCAGTTGACCGGCCACCTCGAAGTCGAGGAGGTCCCGGTAGAACGCGATCGATCGTTCGAGGTCCCGGACGGTGAGGGCGACGTGGTCGAAGCGGATGTCGGTGTGCGGCACGTGGTCTCCTGACCCGGCGGCGGCGCGGTGTCATCGTCCGCGACGAGCGTCCGACCCGTGCTCGTGGCCCCGCCCACGGTCGCCCGCCCCAACCTACGTCACCATCGCGTCCGGGAGGTGCGCTCGCCCACCGCGAGCGAACGACGACCATGCCACGCACCCATCGCCTCGTCCGCACGCAGCGCGTCCCCACGCCGATCGACGACGTGTTCGCCTTCTTCGCCGAGGCCGAGAACCTCGACGCCTTGACGCCGCCGTTCCTGCGGTTCCGCATCCTCACGCCGACGCCCGTCCGCATGGAGGTCGGTGCCCGGATCGAGTACGGGTTGTCGCTGTTCGGCGTTCCCTTCCGCTGGCGGACGCGCATCACGCGTTGGGAGCCCGGGGTGGGTTTCGTCGACGAACAGGAGTCCGGTCCGTACGCGACCTGGATCCACACCCACACCTTCGAGGCCGACGGCGACGGCACGCTCATCCACGACCAGGTCGACTACGCCATGCCCTTCGGACCGCTCGGCACGCTCGCGCACCGGCTGGTCGTCGACCGGACGCTCGGCCGCATCTTCGACTTCCGACGGGACGCCGCCGCCCAGCGGTTCTCGGGCGGCGCGCTGCGGTCCTGACCGGTCGACGCCCAGGCGGCGGCGTCACCGGTAACGCCGCTCGCCACGCTCACTCCGGCACGTGGAGCCAGGCGTACGCCCAGCCGAGACCGTTCGAGTTGGTGCACGAGCCGTCGCCGGTCCAGTCGATCGCGAGCGTGTCGTGGTCGGTATCGAAGATGTCGGGGCCGAGGCGCAGCGGACGCCGCGCGCCGTCCGACGTGACGAGGGTGGCGGTCACGGTGTACGGCCCGACCGGCAGGTCGTGGACGTCGGTCTCTGCCGACGGGTCGAGCGACCGGGTGAAGGGGGCGACCGTCGAACCGTCGATGCGCGGGCCGGTGGACGTGAAGCTCAGCTCGATGTGCTGGCCGGTGGCCGAGAACGCGTTCGTGTTCATGACGCGGAGCATGCCGCCGAAGTGCTCGCCGAGGCTGCGCAGGTCCTCGATCGGGCCCGTGAGCTGCCAACGGAAGTTCCGCACCGCACCGTGCGAAGGCACGAAGGCGTCGTAGTCGACGGCGCTCTCCATCCCGAGGCGCAGGCACAGGGTCCGGCCCCCGTACTCGACCAGGGTCCACGCCTTGGCGGTGTACGGGACGTCGATGAGGCTCGAGGCGAGGTACCGGCCCTCGGCGTCGGTGCGAACCTCCACGAGACCGGTCGTCAGCGCCGGTTGGATCCACACCCGGGCGCCGGCGATGGGGCGACCCGCGGTGTCGACGACGGTGCCCGTGACGGTGCCGGGGGTCGTGGAGGGCGGGGACGACGGTGACCGCGTCGGCGCCTGAGTGGCCGGCGGCGCGATCGGCGTCTTGCCGACGGGCGGTGCCGCGGCGGTGTCGGGCGCGCCGATCGTGAGCCGGTAGGCGCCGGTCTCGGCGGCGTACGCGCTGGTCACGACGGCGGTGTAGCGCCCCGCGGTCGGCAAGCGCAGCGTGACGCGCACCCCGAGGCCCGCGCCCGGGCTGTCGTCCTCTTCGATCAGGACGCCCTCGTCGGGCCCCAGCACGATCAGGTAGGGGTCGAACGCCGTCGACGTCAGCTCGATGACGACCTCGTCGCCGGCGGCGCCCTCGAAGGTCACCCGGTCGTAGAACTCGCCGGAGCCCAGCTGGGCGTCACCCGCCGCCAGGCGACCGGCACCGGCGGCTGCGACGCCGGGCAGCAGCGTCACCAGCGCGAGGACGAGCACGAGGAGAGCCGTGCGCCGGCGTCCGCGCGCACCGCGAACCGTGGGACGACGGGACGTGCGGTGGGTCTTCACGGCGGGATCGTACGGCTTCGTGCCGCGGTCTTCCAGTGGGTGGTGGAGCAGGCGGTGGGGCAGCCGCGCGGGGACCGAGGCGACCCCCGCCCCGCTCGGAAGGTCAGAAGAACCTGCGCACGCTCAGGCCCAAGCTCGCCGTCGTGCCGTCGGAGCCGACCGCGCCGCCGAAGCGCGTCACGAACGACGTGTCCCCGCTCGTCACCGCGTAGACGGCCGTCATCCGGCCGTTGAAGCCGTTCGCGTCGACGTCGTGGTCGGCGCTGACGGTCACCGCGAGGCTCCGGTCCCCGTACGCGTCGAGCGCCCACGACCCCTGACCGGTGACGGTGGGGCGCGACGGGGGTGTCGGCACGGCACCTGCGTCGACGGTGACGACGAGTCCGCCGCCGGGCGGGAGGTAGCCGACCTCGATCGTCCAGCCGCCGTCCGACCAGGTACCGGTGGCGCCCGCCACCGCCCGTGCCTCCAGCGGTTCGCTCAGCAGCCAGGCCTCGCCGTAGACCACGAGCCGCCCGACCACGCCGGTGCCCCCGACGCCGAAGATCGCCTCGCCGGGGAACAGCGCATGGGCCTCGACGTCGAACCCCTCGAACGTGCGCCGAGCGCTGAAGAGCGGCGTCACGCGGTCGCTGCGGGGGTCGAGGAACACGGCGGCGCGCCAGCGCCAGTCGCCCCGGTAATGGGCGACCCGTACCCCGGGAACGCCGCGTCGCACGCCCTGCGCGTCGATGGCTTCGACGCCGAACGGAACGCCCAGCCGCGCCGTCTCCAGCGGCAGGCGCTCGATCCCGCCGCTCACGTCGGTCGCGCCGATCGTGCCGAGCGCGAAGGCCTCGGTCAGCCCGGGCTCCCACGTGACCGTCGAGGCCACGCGCACGCTCGGGTCCAAGACGACGCGCAGCGAGACGCCGTCGATGTCGTACGCCGCGTCGAGATGCGCGGCCACCGTCCAGCCGACGGCGGCCGGGGCGGCGTCGGTCATCCGTGCGTCGGCCGAGAAGGCGACGTCGCCCCGAAGGTCGACCTGCGCGAGCGCGGCGCTGCCGGCCGCCAAGATCAGCGCCCACAGCAGGCGCCTCATGCCGGCTGCGGCACGCCCGGTGTCGCGATGCGGCCGTCCTCGATCTCGACGATCGTGTCGACGTGTTCCAGGAGCCGGGGGTCGTGGGTGCTGAACAGGAACGTCACGCCCTCGTCCCGGTGCAGCCGTCGCATGTGCTCGATCAGCGCGGCGCCGGTCTTGGAGTCGAGGTTGGCCGTCGGTTCGTCGGCCAGGATGACCTTGGGGTTCGACGCCAGCGCGCGCGCGACCGCCACCCGCTGCTGTTGGCCGCCCGAGAGCTGGTTGGGACGCCGGTCCCGGTACTCGGCCATGCCGAGCGCCTCGAGGGCCGCCAGCGCCTTCGCCTCTCGCTCCTTCTTGGGGACGCCCTGCAGCTCCAGCACGAACCCGGCGTTCTCGAGCGAGGTGAGCACGGGGATGAGGTTGTAGGCCTGGAAGACGAAACCGAAGTGCGCGAGCCGCAGACGCGCACGTTCGGAGGTGCTCAGACCGTCGATCCGGGTGTCTTCGAGCCAGACCTCGCCCTTGGTGGGCCGGTCGAGACCGCTCAGCACGTGCAGCAGGGTGCTCTTGCCGCTCCCCGACGGTCCCGCCACCGCCATGAAGGCGCCGCTTTCGAGCTCGAAGTCGACGCCGCGCAGCGCGTAGGTGAGCGTGTCGCCGGTCGGGTAGGTCTTCTCGAGGTCACGCGCGGTGATCAGGGCGGGCATGGCGAGGTCTCCGTTCGGGTGGCGGGGTGGTGCCGGCGCGCGCGCCGGTTCACGCGGTGAAGCGGATCGCTTCGATGGGCTCGAGGTGGGTGGCGGTGCGGGCGGGGATGATGGCGGCCAGGAGGGCGGTCGCGACCGTGAACCCCACCGTGATCAGCACGTGGTTGGGCGTGAGGCTGGCGTACATGACGCGGGGGATTCCCAGGCTCTCCATGTAGACGCCGAGTTCGCCCGAGAACCCGAACCCCTGCGCCATCCGGGCGACCACGAGGAGGCCGCTGACGGTGCCGACGAGCGCGCCGACGGCGCAGACCACGAGGCTCTCCGCGAGCACCATGCCCATGACCTTGCGGCCGCTGGCGCCCAGGGCCTGGATGACGCCGAACTCCCGCACCCGTTCGATCACGCTCAGGTAGATCGTGTTCGTGACGAGCAGGCCGCCGAGCACGAAGAAGACGGCCGTCGCGACGGACTGGAGCGGTACCAGGACCTCCATGTAGGACGCCAGCCCCGGGTTCACGGCCGCCCAGGTCTCCACCGTGTAGCCGGCGCCGAGCCGCTCGCGCAGGCGGGACACGAGCGCCGGCAGCGCCGCGTCGTCCTCCTTCCGCACGAAGGCCGGCAAGTGGACCTCGAAGCGCGTGACGGCGTCCGGGGCCGCGAGCTCTTGGGCCGCCGCGAGGGAGAGCTGCGCCATGTGCACCCCGGCGGGCAGGTCGAGGAGACCGACCACCGTGTACGCGGCGGCGCCGTAGCCCTCGGTCCCGGGTGCGTAGGCGTACACCGTGTCGCTCGGCGCGACGTCGATCGCGCGCGCCAGGCCGGCGCTCAACGCGATCTCCTCGGGCGTCGCGGGAAGCCGGCCTTCGAGCAGGACCTCGTCGGCGTAGGACGACTGCAACGCCTCGGGGCGGTCGACGCCCTGGAACGCGAGTCCGCGCGAACGCCCGTCGCCCTCGAGCAGCCCAGGAACCTCGAGGACCGACACGATCTGGCCGTCGGGCGTCACCTCCGCCAACGCGGCTCGGACCGCGGCGGCGTCGTGGAGCAACAGGTCGGCGAACTCGCGCTGGTCCCGGTAGTCTTCGACGTGGACCTGCAGGTGCCCGCTCGTGTCGGTGAGCGAGGTGTACATGGCGTTCGTGACCGCGCCCCCGAAGGCGAAGTAGACCAGCGTCAGCAAGACCACCGTCGCCACCGCACCCACCGCCAAGAGGCTGCGCCCCTTCTTGCGCCAGACGTTGCGCCACGCCAGCGCCCCCACCTCAACAGCCCCGCTCGAGGGCGCGTTGTTCGAAACACGCCGGCGGCACGTCGATCCCGAACTCGTAGTCCTCGATGACCATCGTCGTGCGCTCGCCCGGTCGCAGCAGGTTCTCGATCTCCGTGCGGGTGGGGAAGCGCAGGTCGTCGACCGCGACGAAGTCGTCGAAGGTCAGGCGCCGCACGGCCGTCTCCCGTTGGTCGTAGAAGACGTACGCGAGCGGCGCGAGCGTCGTGGCGTCGGCGGTCAGGACGACCTGGCCGTAGGGGGTCGGTGCCCCCGGTACGGGCACGAGGGTCAGCTCGATCGTGTCGGCCGTCTCGTCGGTGATCGATACCGTGTAGTCGGTGGCGAGATCGCGCCCCGAGAGGTCGCTGTACGAGATGTCGGAGCCCAGGAACGAATCCGTCTGACCGCTCGGCGGCAACCGGAGCGTACGGCGCAGTCGCGGGCTGTAGAGGTACAGGTTCTCGCCGTCGCGCAAGAAAGCCTGACCCGCGTCCCGGCTCGGTGCGACCACCGAGATGAGGCTCCGCGCGTCGCCGTCGCTCACCATCTCGATCTGGTAGACACGCTCCTGGTCGGGCCGCGCCACCGTCATCGTGACCGTGCCGCGCATGGTCTGGCCGCCGCGCTGGGCGTCGAGGATGGCGTCGAGGATCGCTTCGCCTCGGTCCTGAGCACCCACCCAGCCCACGACCGCGAGGATCGACAAGACGAGCGTGAGGCGTCGAAAGGTCATGTGCGGACTCCTTCCGTTCCGAGACGGGCTCAGGCCGCTCGCATGGCGGTCACGGGGTCGAGCCTGAGCAGCCGCCGCGCCGGGATGAGCAGCGCCAGGAGCATCGCGAACCCGATCGTCGCGGAGGCGTAGGCGGCGTAGACCGGCGACGACCGGGTGTACATCTCGTCGCCGATGCCGAGCTCGGCGAAGCCCGCCATCATCTGACCGAACAGCGCGCCGAAGGCGTTCCAGTACGAGAACGTGATCGTGAGCCCGTAGCCCAGGGCCAGGCCGACGAGCCAGCCCAGGGCGGCGGCGATCGCGGCCTCGATCACCACCATCGCCGCCAGCTTCGGCGGCGTCATGCCGATCGCGACGAACATGCCGAACTCGCGCTGACGCTCCAGCACGCTCACCACCACCGTGCTCGTCACGGCCAGCGCGCCCACGAGACCGAAGACGAGCCCCAACCACAGGCTCGCCGCCCGGCTGGTCTCGAGCTGCTGCCCCATCGGTCCGAGCAGCGCCACGATGTCGTACGCACGCAGACCGGCCGGCAGCGCCTCTTGGACCCGCCGCGCGACGGCGGCCTCGCGACCCCGGGGCACGTCGAGCGCCACGCCCGTGGCGGTCGCGACGCCGGTCAGACGGCGGGCGTCCGCGAGGTCCACGAGGACGCTGCCCTCGTCGACGTACGCCAGGCCCGACCGGATCAAACCCACCAGCTCGAGGCCGGCGGCCTGCGGCCCCGCCACCGAGGTGACGTCCACCACCAGGCGTTCGCCGAGCCGCACGTCCAGGTCGGCGGCCAGGGCCTGGCCGAGCACCACCTCGCCGGGTCCCTCGACCATGCGGCCCTCGAAGATCGCGCCGGGGACGTTGCTTACGCGCGACTCGAGGCCGGGCACCACGCCGCGCACCTGGGCGCCGCGCGACGTGTAGGGCGAGCGCAGCAGGGCGAAGAACTCGAGCCGCGGCACCGCCGCACCGACGTCGGGGTCGTCCTCGATCCGGGCGACGAAGTCGAGGTCGGGCAGGGCGTTCACCGGGTCCGGATCGTCGTGGTACGCGGGCGTCGTGATGAGCGCCGGTGCGCTCAGGAAGCGCGCCTGGTTGAGGAGCATCGACTGGGTGATGCCGTCGGTGAAGCCCCAGTAGAAGATCGTGGCCATGGTGGCGTAGGCGACGACCACGATGAGCAGCATCGTGCGCCGCCGCTGGCGCCACAGGTTGCGCCAGGCCAAGCGGAAGAGCAGCCCGGTGGGGGCGGACCGGCGTCGCGGAGCCCCGTGGGGACGTGTCGTCGTCATGAAGACCCCCCGCCCTCCGTGTTCGCCACCGCGCCTCGGGCCTGCGCCGCCTTCCATGCACGCCAGCCCTGCAGGATCTTCGGTTGTTCGCGCTCGAAATACGTGTAGAACTCCAGCATCTCCACCAGACCGCGGCGCACGTCGGGATCGTCGGTCTCGAGCAGGTCGAGGCCTCGGGACGCCATCCGCTGGAAGTCGGTCAGGGCGCGGAGTCGACGCTCCATCAGCTCGGTCCATGCGTCGGGGCGGTTGCGGAAGAAGTCCTTGCGCTCGCCGGCCTTGGACACCCGGTCGATGAACCCCCACCCTTCGAGCCGGCGCAGCGCGACGCTGATGGAGCTCCGGCTGGCCTTCAGGAGCGACGCGAGTTCCTCGGCGGTCTTCTCGGCGGGCTCCGCGACGAGCAGCGCGCCCAGGACGCGCCCATCCATGCGCGTCAACCCGTGCGACTCCATGAACACGCCCATCTCCTCGATGTACGTGCGTTTGGCGTCGTCGAACCGGTCGTTGGCCACGGTGAACCCCTTCCGCGGATCGCGATCAGCGTAGGTCCGGTCGGCCGTTTCTGTCAAGACCGAAACGTCCGAAACTCACCCTGCCTGGTGGAAGCGGATCGGGCGAACGCCCACCCGTTCGGCGACGCCGTCGAACGTGTCGCTTCGGGCGGCGAACGCGACGTCGCGTTCGAACCCAAGGTCGGTGAGGGTGTGCGCGTGCCGCGCCTCGCCCAGGACGGCGGCCACGCCGCGCGCGTCCGCGGCGATCATCGTGGCGATCCGAGCGGCGTCCGTCAGGCGCGCCGCCGGGACGCGGTCGGCGATCGCCGCGATCACCCTGCCGGCGCCGAGGACGTCGTCGAGCGACGGTGCACCACCGGTGCCGGCGCAGACGAGCAGGATCCTTCGTTCGGCGAGCGCCACCGCACGATCGGCCACCGCCGAGGCGTTCACGAGGGCGCCCAACAGGACGTGCCGGGCGGAGGCGACCGCCTCGACCGCCCGGGAGC
The DNA here is from genome assembly GCA_963839375.1 of uncultured Trueperaceae bacterium. Lineage (GTDB taxonomy): Bacteria > Deinococcota > Deinococci > Deinococcales > Trueperaceae > JAABTL01. The sequence goes on from CAWIUY010000044.1 coordinate 117,157, forward strand.
CGTTCGTCGTGCACAGGATGGCGCTCCGCCCGCTCAGGTCGTCGTGCAGGCGTTCGAGGGGCGAGTTGCCGCCATCGAAGCCGGGCAGGGGGAGGCCGCCGCGTTCGCCGAGGAGCAAGGCGCCCGTCCGACGGGCGAGTCGAGCCGCCTCGTCGGCGTCGGCGATCACGAAGAGCTCGTGGAGGCCGCGGGCGAACAGGACCGCGGCGGTCGTGGTCATGCGCAGCACGTCGACCACGACGGCGACGTCCTCCGGGTCGCTGGGTCGCACAGGGACGAACGCGAGGTCGAGCTCGAGCATCCGGGTCTCCGTCGTGCGCCGAGCGCGACGTCCACCGGCACGCCGTCGCCGGGCAGCGCCGGCAGCGTACCATCGGCCATGCCCACCGATCTCGTGCCCGACGCGCGCGCCCTCCGGTCCGACCTCGTCACTTGGCGCCGCCACCTCCACATGCACCCCGAGCTGAGCTACGCGGAGACGGAGACCGCGGCCTTCGTCCGCGAACGGCTCCACGCGCTCGGGCTGGAGCCCTCGGCGCCCATGGCGGGCGGCACGGGCCTCACCTGCCTGATCCGCGGCCGGAGCGACGGTCCCACGGTGGCCTTGCGGGCCGACATGGACGCCCTGCCGATCGAGGAAGCGTCGGACACGCCGTACGTGTCGACGCGCCCGGGTGTCGCGCACCTGTGCGGCCATGACGGCCACACGGCGATGCTCCTGGGGGCGGCCTCGTTGCTGGTCCGGCATCCGCCCGAGCGCGGTCACGTGAAGCTGCTGTTCCAACCCGCCGAGGAGGGGGGCGCCGGTGCGGCGCGCATGATCGAGGACGGGGCGCTCGAAGGTCCGACGGTCGAGGCGATCTACGCGCTGCACGTCGACCCGCGCTTCGCCGCCGGCCGCACCGGCGTCGTCCTCGGCCCGGCCCACGCGGCCGCCGACACGATCGACATCGAGGTGGTGGGCGCCGGGGGTCACGCCGCCTACCCACACCTGTCGGTCGACGCGGTGACGGTGGCCGCGCAGGTCGTGACGACGCTGCAGCACGTCGTCAGCCGCTACGCCGACCCGCTCTTGCCGCTGGTCCTCACGATCGGCACGATCCACGGCGGGTTCGCGAGCAACGTCATCGCACCGTCGGTGAAGATGCAGGGCACGGTCCGCAGCTTCGATCCCGACCTCCGGCAGCGCATGCCGGCGCTCATCGAGCGCGTCGTCCAGGGCGTCGTCGCCGCGCACGGCGCGACGGCCGACGTGGGCTACACCTTCGGCTACCCCGCGACCGTCAACGACAGCGCGTTGTTGCCCGAGTTCGAGGCGGCGACGGCGGCCGTGATGGGCGAGGGGAACCACGCGGTCCTGGCGCCCACGATGGGCGCCGAGGACTTCGCGTACTACGCGCAACGGGTGCCCGCCATGATCGTCCGCCTCGGCGTCCGGAACGAGGCGCGCGGGTTCGTCCACCCGCTCCACCACCCCCGCTTCGACCTCGACGAGGACGCCTTGCCGTTGGGCGCGGCGCTGCTGGCGGACGTGGCGACGCGCTGGTTGGCGGGGCGCCCGTAGGGCGGCGCGCGGGGCAGCCGAGCACGACGGGGACGTCGCGGCCGATCTCCGCGGCGCCGCCACTCAAGCCGAGGTACGCCCTGGGGGAGGCGGCGGAGGCCGACGCAAGACCGGCGCCTTCGCTTGGGGGTCGCGCCGCACACGACCGGTGGTGACGACCGTTACGGAACGACCAAGTCCATCGCCCCGAGGTCGAGTCGGGCGAAGTCGCGGCCGTCGAGCGTCGCGAGCGCGCTCGCGCCTGCCGCCTGGATGCAGGCGGCGCGGCGCCGGCCGGCGTGTCGTCCCGGCGGGAAGAGCGATAATGGGCTCGGTCTGTGCATCGAGCACGGAAGGGTGGAATACATGAACGCGTCACGTGCATCCGGTCGATCGACCCTCGGTTGGAGCGGTCTGCGATCGGCGATGCGACAGCGTCCGCTGTTCTTCTTCTTTCTCATCGCCTACGTGTTCTCGTGGACCGTCTTCGTTCCGTACGTGCTCGCGGAGTGGGGCTTCCTGACCGGGGACTTCACCATCTATTACGTCATCCACACCTTTGGGCCGGCCCTGGCTGCCATCGTCATGACCGGTGTCGTCGCGGGGAGGGCCGGCCTGATCAGCTTCAGGCGGCGGATCCGGCAATGGCGCGCACCCTGGCCCTGGTACCTGGTCATCTTGCTGGGCATTCCAGCGTTGGTCATGGTCGGGATCGCCGTCCAGCCCGGAGCGATGGCGAACGCCAGAGGAGTATCGGCGACGCTGCTGCTCAGCTATCCCGTGTACTTCGTCGCCACCTTCTTCGGGGGTGGACCGCTGGGTGAGGAGCCCGGTTGGCGCGGCTTCGCGCTGCCCCGCATGCAGGTGCGCTACGGCCCCCTCTGGGGGACGCTGTTCCTGGGCGTGCTGTGGAGCTGCTGGCACTTGCCGGACTTCCTGACGGCGAGCAAGGGCGGAGAGCCGGGCACAGGCCTCGCCACGTTCCTGACGAACTTCCCGGTCTTCACGCTTGCGGTGGTCTCGCTGGCCGTCATCCTGACGTGGATCTACAACCACACCGGGGGAAGCATCTTCATGGCCATCCTGGCTCATGCGGCCGTCAACACCCCGGAGGCGAGCGGCCTGACGGCGCTCTTCCCGACCGTGAGCATGATCGGCCTCCATGCCGCCCTTCTCGTCGCCTTCGGGGTCCCGGCGCTGGCGATCGTCATCCTGACGCGCGGTCGGCTGGGCTACGCGTCGGGGGAGCTCGAGACGAGCCCTACCACCTGATCGTCGCGCCCTTCATCATGGACGTGCCGTCCTAGTGCCTGCGCCGCCTCCTGGACGAGCGCACCGAGGTGTACGCGGCGATCGACCGTGGCCATGCACGAGAAGACGCCCCACCGCCTACCGGCGCTCGCACTGGGTAGGCTGGGCCATGTCCTCAACCATCCATCACGTCGCCGTCCGCGTCACCGACCTCGAACGCTCCGTCGGCTTCTACGAGCGGCACTTCGGTCTCGAGGTGGTCGACCGCGCCACCCTTCCCAACGGTGCGAGGATCGCGTTCCTCGGTCGGGGCGACGACGGCGCGCAGCTCGAGCTGATCGCCGGCCTCTCCGATCACCTGGTCGGCGACGGTCTCGTCCACCACCTCGCCTTCCACGAAGACGACGTGCCGGCGGCGTTCGAACGCCTGCGGGCCGCGGGCGTCGACCTGCTCGACGACGCGGTCCAGACCCTGGCGAGCGGGCGCCGCCTGTTCTCGTTCCGCGGGCCCGACGGGGAGAGGCTGCAGGTGACCGGTTAGGCGGGTCGGGACCTCGTGGGGTTGGACGCCGCTGCAGCCCCGCCGCTGAAGGGGCCCGCGACCCGGCTCAGCGGAGCAGCGCGGCCGTCTCCGGGAGCGGTTCGAGGTCCAACTCCGCACGGAGTTGGGCCTCGAACCGCCGGTAGCGTTCGCGCGCTTCGCGCCGACGGCCGCGGCGCAGCAGACCTCGGAGCAGCAGCTGCAGCGCCTCCTCCTGGAGCGGTTCGAGCTCCAGGACGCGCCGCAGGTAACCCTCCGAGGCGCGCGTCTCGTCGCTGGCCGCCACCAGCGTCGCCACCACCGCCTCGCGCAGCCGTGCACGCTCGTCGTCCACCCGGGGGAGGTCGATCCCGGCCGCCAGCGGTTCGCGGTACCGCTGCCCCACGGCCGCCGCGTCGCCGGCCTCCAGCGCGGCGAGCAGTTCCGCGTGGTCGGACACCGTGCGGGTGAGTCCCCCTTCGCTCAAGTACGTGGCGAAGCCCCAGGGCTCGATGACCTTGCGCAGCAGGGCCAGTTGGACGTTGAGGTTGTTGCGCTGCTTGGCCGCGTCGACGTCCGGCCACACCTCTTCGGCCAGTTGCTCGCGGGTGGCCCCCAGCCACAGCGACACGAGGATCTCCTGTTGGCGGCGCGTGAGCGCGACGGGCTCGCCCAGCACCAGCACGCGGTACGTACCGAGCAGCTCGAGTCGCAGGGGCGGGAGCTCCCGTTCGCGCGCCGCGATGTCCCGGTGCCGTCCCGCGTCCAGGAGCGCGCGCAGGGGGTAGGCGCCCGCGTAGGCGCCATCGTCGGGGAGCGCGTCGGCGGGCACGAAGGCCGGCAACAGCCGCGGGCCCGCGGTCGTCGTCGCCAAGAACGCCGTCAGGTCGGCCACGTCGCGGGTGATCCGGTAGCGGGCCGCGGTGACGTGGAGCTTCAGGACGCGGTCGCTCACGTCGTGTTCGGCGAGGAGGGCCAACGCATCGTCCGCGCGCCCCTCGCGCGCCAGGGTGCGCGCGTGCGCCGACGCGGCGAACGGTCGCCCCGGGCTCTCGTCCCACACCGACCGAGCCGCCTCGACGTCGTCGTCGGCGAGCGCCAACTCGATCGCGAACAGGGCGGTGAGGTCGGACGCCTCCGGGTCCGCGAACAGGCGCGCACGACGCCGCAGCGCCTCGAGTTGCGCCCGGTCTCCGTCCATGAAGGCCAGCGCGGCGCGCGCGGCGAGCGCCGCCGCCGGGTAGGCGTCCTCGCCGGCGGCCGCACGCTCCAAGTACGGGCGCGCCGCCTCGGGATCGCTCAGCCACAGGTGCAGCAGGCCGAGGTCGCGGCTCTGCCCGAGCGCCTGGACCGGGTAGGTGGCGCTCACGCGCTCGAGCGATTCCGTCTGGGCGCGGATGCGCGCGTCGAGGTCGCCCGTGAGGTTCCACTCGAAGAGCGCCAGGTTGACCTCGGCGGCCACCCGGTTGGCGCTGTCGGACGGGTAGCGCTCGAGCGCGCGTCGGGCCAGCGTCGCGGCGTCGTCGAAGGCGCCGGTCAGCGCGTGGAGCAGCGCTGCGTTCGCCAGGTAGCGCGCGCCGACCTCGGCGTCGGCGTCGCCCAGCCACGCTTCGGCACGTTCGATCAGGTCGCGCCCGCGGTTCGGATCGGTGATGGCGTAGGGCACGAACAGCTCGCGGGCGATCCCGAGACGGTCGTCGGCCGTGAGCGACGGCTCCGCGAGCGCCCGCTCCAGATGGGCGATGGCGGCTTCGTGGTGGCCGAGGAGGCGTTCCGCGGCGCCGAGCGCCCATGCCACGCGCGGCGGCGCATCGCTCAGGGCGTCGGCCCACGCCACCATGCGGTGGGCGTGCGCATGCCACAGCTCGGCGTCGACGGCGGCCGTAAGCACGTCGATGACCCCACCGGCATCGTCCACGGTGGCGTAGGCCTCGCCGCGCAGGGCCAGCGGCAGACGCCGCGCGTGCTCGCGGACGGCCTGCGCCACGTCCGCGTGGTGGCGCGCGCGCAGCAGTTCCGCGTACCAGCCGTGCAGGCGGTAGGCGTTGCCCAAGCCCTGCACGAAGCCGCTCGACACGAGCGCCTCGGTCTCGGGCCGGGTGGCCGTGAGCGGCAGGTAGGGAACGGCGGCCAGGAAGGCCAGCTCCGACCAGGCCGACGGCGCGAGGCTCGTGCGCAGACCGGAGAGCAGCGCCTCCGGTTCGGGCGGCGAGCCGGTCAACGCCGCGACGTGCAGCGGTAGGGCCCACCCGCGGGTGGTCGCGTGCAGTTCGCGCGCCCGCGCGGCGTCGCCGGTCAGCTCGGTCGCCTCGTCGGGTGTGAACGCCAGCTCCTCGGCCCCGAGTCGCGTCAGTCGCCCCGCGCCTTCGAGGCGGCCGACGGCCGCATCCTCGAGCCGGGCCCGGGTCGCGAGCAGCAGGTAACCTCGCGGGTCCTCGAGCAGGTCGCCGAGCTCGGCGTCCGGCGCCACGTCCTCGACGATCGCCGCGGTCGGGCCCGTCGCCCACAGCCGCTCCGCGACGAGCGCCGGCGGCGTGTCGGGGGCGATCCCGAGCGCGGTCGCCAGGCGCGCGAGCACGGGCGTGCGGCCGTCGTCGGGCGCCGCCCACACGATGCGGCAACCGTCGGCCTCGAGCCCTTCGGCCCACTGCGCCGCCAGCACGCTCTTGCCCGAGCCGAACGGCGCCTCGAGGACGACCACGTGGCCGGGGGCGTCGGGAAGCAGCCGCAGGAGGCGTTCCCGGGGCAGGTAGCCGCGGTCGAGGCGCAGCCTCAGGTCGACGGTGCCCGCTCCGACGCCCAGCACCGCCAACGCGCGGGCGAGCTCACGTTCGGTGGCGGCGCCCGGATCGGCGTCGTCGGGGATCACCCGGAGGGCGGCGTCGTGCGCGGCGAGCGCCGCGTCGAGGCGTTCTCGCCGCGCGAGCTTGTCCAGCACGGCGGCCCGGTCGCCCAGGTCGACCGGTGCCGGCGTCGCCCGGCGCACCACGACGGTGATCTTGGCGTGGCTGGCGCGTTCGAGCGCGGCGACGAAGGTGTCGTCGACGTCGTTCCAGGCGAACAGCAGCGCGACGTCGGCGGGTTCGGGCCGATCCGCGTCGTCGATGACGAGTCGGACCTCGCGGGCCAGGCGCCGGTTGAGACGGTCGATCGCGGCCCCGGCCGCCCCCGGCGCGTCGCGCTCGTCGGGGGTGGCCGCTACCGTGACGTGCACCGTCTGGGGCCGCGGCGCGCGGGCGCCGCTCGGCGCCCGGCGCGCCGCGGCGGCCGTCGTCTTCGTTCGCGTCCGGTGGGCCACGGGCGCGATGATACGCGCACGAACCGCCGCCCACCCGACACCTGTCTCAGCCCGCTTCCGAATCGTCCGTCGGGGACGTGCAACCCGGGTCGTTGGGGAAGTCGACCTGGCCATCGCCGTCGTTGTCCTCGCCGTCCTCGCACTGGTTGGGCGAGGAGCCCCCTCCGAACAGGAGTTGACCCGACAGCGGGAAGAAGACGTTCACGGTCGTTGCGTCGTACTCGGCCGTGGGCGCGACCGCGAGCTGGACGAAGACCGACGTGTTGCCACCGAGGAGGTTGGAGGGGAACGTCTGGACGGTCAGGTTGGCGGTGAAGCCGCCGACGTTCACCAAACGACCGGCCGCCTCCCTGCCCGTCCCAGGGTCGGTGACGTTGGCCGTGCAGCGCACGTCGAACGGACCGTTCAGCCCCAGGTTGGCCACCATCGCGTTGAGCTCGTCGGCGATGAAGGCGTTCACGCCCACGATGCCTCCGACCGTGTAGTTCAGGCGTCGCCAGACGGCGTTGCCGTCGCCCCGGACCACGTTGGCGCCCGTGAGCTGCAGGTTCGGATCGGTGAGCATCACGGCGTTCCACCCTGGCGGGTAGGTGAACGAGTAGAGCGGCTGCTGAGGGTGGATGAACGGGGCGCCCACGTACGGCAAGAATCGGTAGGTCTCGGGGTAATCGACGCGGATCGCGCCGGCCATGAAGTCCCAGTAGAGCGCCGGAACACCGGTCACGCCTGCACACGACTGCGAGGTGGCGCCGTCGAAGTCGCCGGGTTTCGGGGGCCCGCCCCCGCCGGGGCCACCGCCCGCGCTGCCGCAAGCGGTGAGGACCAGCGCGAGGGTGGCCGCGGCGAGCGCACGCTGGGCGAGCGATCGCGCCGGGTGGACCGACGGCGTGCGATGGGCGGGCTGGGTCGTCTCGTTCATGGGCGTCCCTCCGTTGGAGCCTCGGGGCTCGTGGGAGGACGGTACGAGGGTGGGGCGTAAGTTCGACTTAAACGGGGCGCCGGTCCCGTGCGGCCTTCGGTAGCCTGGGCCCATGACCGCCACACGACCTCGCCCCGCCACCATCGTGCTGTGGCTCGTGCTGACGGTCATGGCTTTCGTACAGGTGTACCTGCTGCTGCACGAGGGCGGCCATGCGCTCGCGGCCGTCGCCGTGGGGGGGACGGTGCGAACCGTCGACGCGCGTCCTTGGTCGACCCGGCCGCACGCCTCGTACGACCTCGACGACGTGACCGACGGTCAGCGAGCCTTCGTGTCCGCCGGCGGCACGTTGTTGCCCCTGGCAGCGTGGGCTGCGGCGGTCGTCGCCTCGCCCAGGACGCTGCCGCCGCTGGTGGCGCTGGTGCGCTCCATCGTGTCGCTCGGGATCCTCGCGGGGCTCGCGCCGTGGATCGTGCTGCCGTGGCCCGCCCTGCATGCGCTCGGCACCGGGTGACGACGTCGTGCGCTTCGCGCAGAAGAGCGGTTGGCCCCCCGCCCTCATCGCCGGCCTGGCGCTCGCCGGCATCGTCGGCGGCGTCGTGCTGCTGGCGCGACGCTGGGGTCTGTGGACACCGTGGCGCCAGCTGCGGGCGTCGCAGGACGTCACGGTTCCGAAGCGGACGCTATGGATCACCGCGGCCGCCCTGGTCGCGAGCGTGGCGCTGGCCGTCGGGCTGAACGCGGCGTACCCGGCGCGGAACGCGGTCGAACTGCCCGGGTACCCGCCGATCGCCGACGTGACGCTGACGGGCGCGTCCTTCGACGGCCGCTTCGGCTCGGGCGTCTCGGACGGGACGCCGGTGCGGCTCGTCCTCGGCTTCGAGGACGTGGTCGGCGGGCCGTTCCGCATCGTCCTGACCGACGCCAGCGGCGCCGAGCACGGGCTCGCCCGCTTCGATGCCGGCACGACGATGGGGATGGCGCGCAGTCAGCCGCAGCTCGACGTGCCGCAGGGTCCGTGGCGGGTTCGGCTGATCGCCGACGACACGGTCGGGCGCTTCCGCGTCTGGACCCTGGAGGAACCCGCGGTGCCGCCCGCTGGTTGACACCACCGCTCCGCGGGCGTCTATGCTCTCCCGATGCGACCTCTTCGGTACGCCATCAACGTGACCTTGGACGGCTGCGTCGACCATCGTGCGGGCAGTCCGGACGAGGAGTTGCATCGGTACTGGGCCGAGAACATCGCGCGGGCCGACGCGCTCATCCTGGGTCGTACGACGTACGAGTTGATGGAAGGAGCCTGGCGCTTCTCGGCGTCGGGCGCGCGACCCGAGTGGATGGACGATTGGATGGAACCCTTCGCTCGAACGATCGACGCGGCGAAGAAGTACGTCGTGTCCAGCACGTTGGACCGGGTCGATTGGAACGCGGAGCTCCTGCGAGGCGACCTCGGCCAGGCCGTTCAGGACCTGAAGCGTGCGCCGGGCGAGGGGCTCGCCGTCGGGGGCGTCACGCTGCCGCGGGCGCTCGCGGAGCTCGGCTTGATCGACGAGTACGAGTTCGTGGTGCTCCCCAGGCTGGCGGGCCACGGGCCGACGCTGTTCGCGGGTCTCACGCGGTACGTCGACCTGAAGCTCGTGGGGCGGCGCGAGTTCGCGTCGGGGGCGGTGGCGCTGCGGTACGAGGC
>CAWIUY010000045.1:0-42948 GCA_963839375.1 uncultured Trueperaceae bacterium
CCGCTGCAGGTTGTCGCAGAAGAGGTCGGTGAGGCGCTCGTTCTCGCCCGACGACGTCGACGCCGAGTGCGGGTACACGATGACGTTGTCCATCGCCCACAGCGGGTGGTCGCTGGGCAGCGGTTCCTGCGCCACCACGTCGAGCACGGCGCCGCGGAGCTGGCCCGTGCGCAAGGCCGCCAGCAGGGCTTCCTCCTGCACGAGCGCGCCGCGCCCGATGTTGATGAGCACGCTCCCGGGCTTCATGGCCGCGAACGCCTCGGGTCCCATCATCGCTTCCGTGTCGGGCGTGTGGGGGGCCACCAGGCAGACGTAATCGGCCACGGCGAGGAGACGGTGCAGGTCGGCCAGCGGCACGACCTCCTCCACGTTCAGGTCGGCCGGGTCGACGCCCGCCGCCACCCGCTTGGCGCCGATCACGTGGACGCCCAGCGCGGTCGCCAGGCGCGCGACCTCGCGACCGATGCTGCCCAGACCGACGACGGCCAGCGTCGAACCACGCAGGTCCTCGGTGTGGAACCGCTCCCACACGCGTTCTTCCTGTTGGCGACGGGCGCGCGGGTACCCCTTGGCGAAGGTCAGCATCGACCACAGCACGAACTCGGCGAGCGGTACGGCGTGGACCCCGGCCGCCGTCGTGAACACGGCGCCGAGCCGGTCGAGGCCCGTCCGCACCATCATCTGGCCGATCCCCGCGCTCGAGGCCTGCACCCACTTGACGTTCTTCGCCTGGGCCGCGAACCCGGCCAGGTCGACGTAGTCGACGTCGAAGCAGACGTCGGCGCGGGCGAGCAGGTCGTGCCAGCGGCGCCGTTGGTCGTCGTCGCGCGCGTACGGGCCGCCGGTGTGGTCGGCGGGGTAGCGCGGCGGCGGCAGCAGGTCGGGATGGTAGTGGACCCGCACGCCGTCGGAGACGCTTCGGATCCGCTCGACGTGCTCGGGCTCCAAGTAGGAGCAGACCAGGACCTCGGTCGTGCTCACGCTCGAAGCACCAGGCTGTCGAGGTCGCGCGGGAACGCGCACAGGTTGCGACAACCGTCTTCGGTGACCAGGACGGTGTCGGAGTGGCGGAAGCCGCCCAGACCCGGCACGTAGAGCCCCGGTTCCAGCGAGAAGACCATGCCGGCCTCGATCGGCGTCGGGTCGTCCAGGTCGAGGAACGGGTGCTCGTGACCCTCGATGCCGAAGGCGTGTCCCACGTGGTGGCGGAGCAGGTCGGCCATGCCGAGCTCCTCGCGGACGAACGTCTGGACGTCGCGCTCGACGTCGGCGCAGGTGCGCCCCGGCCGCAGCGCCGCGAACGCCGCGTCCTGAGCGGCCGTCGTCGCCTCGAGCATGCGCAGCGCCTGCGCGTCGGGCTCGCCGACGAGCAGCGTGCGTTCGAGCTCGCTCTCGTACCCCCCCACCACGCCGAAGGCGCCGGTGACGAGGACGTCGCCCGCTTGGACGTCGCCATGCCGCTGGAGGCCGTGCGGGTGCGCGGTGTTGGCCCCTCGGATGAACATCGCCTGCGCCGGGAGACCCTCGCGCGCCTTCGGCACGTAGCGCTCGCCGAGCTGGGCAAGCATGGCGCGGGTGGCGCTCAGGCTCGCCTCGTGCGACACCTCGAGCGGCGACACGCCGGCCCGGATCGCGTCCTGCATGAGCCGATGGGCGTGGTCGCCCCAGACGCAGGCCTCTTGCATGAGGGCGATCTCGGCCGCGCTCTTGACCATGCGGGCGTCGTCGACCCAAGCGGGGCGGGTCCGCGACGGCTGCCCCCAGGCCTCGTCCAGGCTCGGTCCGCGGTAGCCCCAGCGGTACGGGTACGCGCCCTCGTCGCTGGCGAGCGTCCCGCCGGTCGGGGTGACCTCGCGCACGAGGTCGGCCAGGTGGGCCATCGGATGCCGACCCGACCCGCCTCCCGGGTGCTCCGGGTACGACCGCGCGTCGCCCAGGAACGGCGCCTGCTCGGCCGCGTGCTCGAGCTCGAGGCGTGGCACGAGCAGACGGGCCCCGCCCCGTCGGTCGACGACGAGCGCGACGATGCGTTCGGTGGCGGCGAACCAGAAGCCCGACAGCCACGCCACGCGGGCGGGGGCGAGCACCACGTAGGTGTCCACCCCCTCGCGGTCCAGGCGGGCGGCCAAGGCGGCCACCCGTTCGGCGTGTTCGCTGGGCGCGATCTCCAGTCGGCCGGTCACGCGTTCGCCACGATCGCCTCGGGCGAGAACCGCACCAGGCTGTCGACCGAGTTGCTGCGTCCGTACAGGAAGCGGATGAAGGCGCCGCGGTCGGCCTCCGGCGTGCGCTCGCGCACCGTCCGGACGGCCTCGTCGCCGTACCAGTACGAGGCGATGAAGGGACCGCGGAACGGGTGCTGGGCGAAGCGTACGCGGCCGTCGATCCAGGCCCGCTGACCGCAGGCTTCCTCGCCCAGCCAGGTGCGCACCCGGTCCTCGCTCCAGCCGTCCTCCATCAGGAACCAGGCGGCGCTGGCCTGACCCGCGCTGCGCAGTCGACGCAGGGCCGAGTGGACGTGGTCGTCGGCGTCCTCGATCCAGTCGATCAGGTGCGCGCCCTGGTCGCCGATCCCCTCTTGGACGGCGCCGGTCGAGCCGTTCAGGGTGCACAGCAGCACGTCGGCCTCGGCCTGGCCGGCCGCCACCGCGTCGCGCGTGTAGAGCAGTTGCGTCGAGTGCCCCGGGAACACCTCGTGGGCCACGAGGTGCTTCAGGGCCGCGCGCGAGAAGCCGAGGTCGACGTTGAGGTCCATGCGCCCCTGCGAGAAGTTGCAGCGCGCGGAGTAGGGCACGCCGGTCACCGGGTGGAGCTCCATGGTGTAGTCGCCGACCGGTACCACGGTCGCGTCGGTCCGTGCGCGCGCGTCGTCCATCAGTTCGGTGAACGTCCGCTCCAAGCGCCCGGCGTCCAACACCCGGTCCTCTTCCCAGCGTCGGACCCGCTCCGCCAGCGAACCGCCACGGATGCCCGAACGCTCGAGGGCCGACGCCAGGTCGTCCTGCAGGCTGCCGAAGTAGCCGGCCTCGACGGGTTCGGCGGGCACGTGGACGAGCTGCCGGAGCTTCTCGGCGTAGGTCATCGTGCCGCCCTGGAACAGCCCCAAGGCCGCCCGCACGGACGTGACGATCGACGTCGCCGCCATCCGGCGTGGACCGTCCGGAAGGGTCGCGAGACGCTCGTCGAGCCCGTCGAGCGCGGCCTCGACGTCGTGCCAACCCTCGAAGGCGGCGACGTCCACGAGCGGGTCGCCCAGCCAGATCGGCACCAGTCCCTCGTCGTCGAGCGGCCCCTTCCCGCGGTTCAGGCGGCGCTCGAGCCGGTCGAGGCCCATCGTCACCGAGCAGAGGTCACGACCGAGCGCAGCGTCGACGTCGTGGGGTGGGTCGGAAGGCAGGCGGGCGGCGGTGGGGGCGGGCGCCGTGTGGTGGTCGGTCATCTGGTCCTCCTCGTCCTCGCGCCCCGGTCCTCACGAGGACCGGTCGGCGCAGGAGCATGCCCGCCACTATAAGTGAATCGGCCTTTCGCTTTTCTTGACAAGGTTCCGGGGCGAGACTACAGTGCGAAGGCACCAGACCCGTACGCCCCGGGCCCGTCAGAGTTCACGTTCTTCAGGGCGATTTCACGATTCACAGGAGGCCGATTCCGCATGCACACGCCCCACCGCTCGAGGCGCCATCCCAAGTTCGAAAGCCTGTTTCGCAGCCTGACCATCCTCGTCCTTTCGACCCTCATCCTCGGCACGGCGTTCGCCCAGAACCGCGGCGGCGTGCTCGACATCGGCCTCGGCTACGAGATCGACACCCTCAACCCGTACTCCACCGGCCGGCTCGGCGACGTCCAGGCGACCGTGCTCGAAGGCCTCGTCGCCCCCGACGAGAACGCCAACTTCGTGCCCGTGCTGGCGCTGGAAGTGCCCACCCTCGAGAACGGCGGCATCGTCCTGTCCGAGGACGGCTCGCGCATGACCGTCACGTACCACCTCCGCCCCGACGTGCGCTGGTCCGACGGTGAGCCCTTCACGTCGGCCGACGTCGCCTTCACTTGGGAGGCCGTCAAGGACCCCGAGTTCCTGGCCGAGTCCAAGGGCGGCACCGAGTACATCGACGCCATCGACACGCCCGACGACCTGACCGTCGTGATCGACTACAACACCGTCGCGCCGGACTTCGCCTCGACGCTGTTCACCTTCGGCATCCTGCCGCAGCACCTCCTCGAGGGCGAAGACCTGAACACGTCCTCGTTCAACGAGCACCCGGTCGGCACCGGCCCGTTCATGATCACCGAGTACCGCCCCGGCCAGTTCGTCCAGCTCGAGCGCAACCCGTACTACTGGGGCGTCGGCGAGGACGGCCAGCAGCTGCCCTACCTCGACGGGCTCGTGTTCCACATCCTCCCCGACAGCAACACCCTCGTCACCCAGCTCCAGTCGGGTGAGATCGACATGGCGTACGGCGTCCCGTACGCGCAGGTCGGCACCTTCGAGAACGCGTCCGACCAGGTCGTCATCCCGAACACGACGCTGTCGTGGCAGCACCTGAGCATGAACCTCGAGAGCGGCGCCCTGGGCGACCTGACGGTCCGCCGCGCGCTGGCGCACGCCATCAACAAGGAATCGATCTCGCGCGCCCTCGGCGGCTACCCGATCCCGATCGACACGGTCGTCGTGCCCATCTTCTCGTTCTCGAGCACGGACGTTCCCACCTACGACTTCGACCCCGAAGCGGCGAAGGCGATGCTCGAGGACGCCGGCTACACGCTGGGCTCGGACGGCGTCCGCGTCGGCCCCGACGGTGAGCGGCTGTCGTTCCGTTTCATGACCCAGGCCGGACGCACCGAGTACGAACTCGCGCAGCAAGTGATGATCGCCAACGCGGCCGCCGTCGGCATCGAGCTCGTGCCCGACAACCAGTCCGGCCCCGCCCTGACCGACCGGATGTTCGCCAGCGACTACGACGTCTGGTACTCCGGCTGGATCACCCCGGGCATCCCCAACTACGCCATCTTCTACACGACCGACGGCGTGCTCAACTCGATGAACTACTCGAACCCCGAGCTCGACGCGGTGCTGGCCACGGCCAACAGCACGATCGACCCCGAGGTCAGCGAAGCCGCGCTCCTGGCGTTCCAGGACATCCTGTTGACCGACATCCCGACGCTGCCGATCGTCGCCAGCCCGTCGATCATCGTGGTGCCCGCCAACCTTCGCAACTTCGTGCCCAACCCGACCAACATGACCAACTTCGTGCACACCGCGAACTGGTACTTGGAGTAACTCCTGCTCTGGGAGGGCGGGGACCCACGTCGGGTCCCCGCCCTCCCGGCCCTTCGAGGTCAACCACGTGAGCCTTCGCTATCTGATCCAACGCGTATTGGGCGCCATCCCGCTGTTGATCGGCGTCTCCCTGATCATCTTCGCCATCTTGCACCTCGCGCCCGGCGACCCGCTGTCCGTGTACGCGGAGAACCCCGCCGTGACGCAAGAAGCCCTCGCCAACATCCGCGAGTCGTTCGGCCTCGATCGGCCCCTGCCCGAGCAGTACGTGCGCTGGTTCACCTCGTTCATCCAGGGTGAATGGGGCTACTCGATGCGCACGAACAACCCGGCCTTCAGCGACGCCCTCTCGCGGCTGCCCGCCACGGCGCTCCTCTCCGGGAGCGCGTTCCTGTTGGCGCTCCTCATCGCGCTGCCCTTGGGCATCCTGTCGGCCGTCAAGCGCTACTCGTGGATCGACCACACCGCCACCTTCTTCTCGTTCCTCGGTATCTCGACGCCGGTCTTCTGGCTCGGTCTCATGGCGCAACTCGTGTTCGCCGTCGAGCTGCGCTGGTTGCCGTCGGCGGGCATGTCGACCGTCGGCGACGGCTCGCTGGTCGACCAGCTCCGGCACCTGATCCTGCCGGCCAGCGTCCTGTCGCTGGCCTTCGTGGCCGGTTGGAGCCGCTACGTCCGGTCCAGCATGATCGAGGTCCTCGACCTCGACTACGTCCGCACCGCGCGGGCCAAAGGGCTCCGCGAGTGGGCGGTCATCAACCGCCACGCCCTCAAGAACGCGCTCATCCCCGTCGTCACCGTCATCGCGCTCGACTTCGCGGTGCTGTTCTCGGGCGCCGTCATCACCGAGACGATCTTCGCCTGGCCCGGTCTGGGCCGGCTCTTCGTCGAATCGATGACGGGGCGCGACTACCCGGTGCTGCTGGGCCTGCTCATGTTCGGCTCGTTCGGCCTGATCCTCATCAACCTGGTGACCGACTTGCTCTACGCCTCGCTCGATCCCCGGGTGCGGTACACGTGAGCGCTCCCGCTGCCGCCCCCACCGCCCCCGCCGCCGCCAGCGACGGTGTTCGCAACCGCGCCCTGCGCCGCTTCCTGAAGCATCGGCCGGCCACGATCGGCTTGGTCGTACTCGTGCTGCTGGCCCTCACCGCGCTGTTCGCACCCGCCCTCTCGCCGTACGACCCCCGGGCGCAGGACATCATGCTGCTCGGCCAACCCCAGCCACCGTCCCGCGCCCACCCGATGGGCACCGACGTCCTGGGACGCGACATGCTCTCGCGCGTCCTCTACGGCGCCCGGGTCTCGTTGGCGGTGGGGCTGCTGTCGGCGACGATCGCGGCCGCCATCGGCACCCTCGTGGGCGCCCTGGCCGGCTACTACCGCGGGCTCACCGACGACCTGCTCATGCGCTTCGTCGACCTCATGCTGTCGATCCCGATCCTGCCGATCACGATCGTGCTGGCCGGCATCCTGCGGCCCAGTGTCGGGCTCATCGTGGTCATCATCGGCGCCTTCGGCTGGATGGGCACGGCGCGCCTGGTGCGAAGCCGCTTCCTGAGCCTGCGCGAGACCGAGTTCGTCGAGGCGTCGCGCGCTCTCGGCGGGACCGGTTCGCGGATCATCGTGCGCCATATCCTCCCGAACGCCCTCGGCCCGGTGGTCGTGGCCACCACCCTGGCGGTCGGCGGCGCCATCATGCTCGAGAGCGCGCTGTCGTTCCTCGGTCTCGGGGTGCAACCCCCGACACCGACGTGGGGCAACCTGCTCAACGAAGCCCGCCAGTGGTTGTCGCTCGCACCGTGGCTGGCGATCTTCCCCGGCGCCCTGATCCTGGTCACGGTGCTGGCCGTGAACTTCCTCGGCGACGGACTACGCGACGCGCTCGACCCGAAGTCCTGAGGCGGAGCCGCGGCGCCCTTCGACGCGCAGCAGGATGACGCCTGCCGCGCGTCGGCGTGCATCGCGGCCGCCGTCCAGGCGTGGCCGCCGCCGTCAGGCGTGGCGGCCGCCGTCAGGCGTGGCGGGCGCCGTCAGGCGTCGGCCGGGTACTCGGCGCGCCAGGCCATGCGGGCCCGGAAGTCGTCGGGGTAGAGCGTCACCTTGTCGACCGCGAAGGCGAAGTCGTCCCCCTCGCGGTCCAAGGTCTCGACGATCCGACCTGCGTCGAAGCGCAGACCCGAGAAGCGCGAGGGCGGTTGGGCGGCGAGCCAGGCGAAACCACGGCCCAGCTCGGCCGGGTCGGCCCAGCTCGCCCGCTCGGCGGCGGGGGTGGCCTCGAGCTCGTCCCACGTCATCCGTGTCGGTTTGATGGGCGCCCCTGGCCCGACCGTGTTGATGGCGATGCCGCGGTCCTCGGCCTCGAGCGCCAAGGCCTTCACCAGGCCCTCTTGGGCGTGCTTGATGGTGCAGTAGGCGACCTCGTCGACGTAGCCACGGACCGACGAGCCGCTGGCGACCCCGATGAGATGCCCGCCCCCCGCCGCCACCAGCGCCGGCCAGACCGCCCGGATGCCGTGGTAGAAGCCGCCCAGCCCGACGTCCAACTGCCGTTGCCAACTCGCGTCGGAGACGTCCTCGAAGCGCGCGAGCGGCATGAAGATCGCGCTGTGGACGAACACGTCGAGCCGCCCCCAAGCCGCCAGCGTCGCCTGCACGACCTCCTCGTAGCGGGCGCGATCGGCGACGTCGAGGACCGCGCCGCGGGCCGTCCCGTTCTCCGCCTCGATATCGGCGACCGCGCGGTCCACGTCGGCCTCGTCGATATCGGTCACGCACACACGCGCGCCAGCCCGGGCCAGCGCGACCGCGATGCCCCAACCGAGACCACGACCGGCCCCCGTCACGAGGGCCACCTTGTTCGTCAGATCCATACCGTCCTCCTACGCGCTCATGCGCGGGTCGAGTGCGTCGCGGAGACCGTCGCCGATCAGGTTGATCGACAACACCGTGACCATGATGGCCAGCCCCGGGAAGGTCGTGATCCACCAGGCGTGCCGCAGGTAGTTGCGCCCCGACGAGAGCATGAGACCCCACTCCGGTGTCGACGGTTCGGCGCCGAGGCCCAGGAACGACAGCGCGGCGCCGGCGATGATCGCGTTTGCGACGCCCAAGGTGGCGATCACCACGATGGGGCCAAGCACGTTCGGGTAGACGTGCAGCAAGATGATGCGCCACGCCCGCGCGCCGCTCTGGCGGGCTGCCTCGACGAACGCCATCTCCTTGGCCTGCAGCACCGCCCCACGGGTGACCCTGGCGTAAGACGGTGCGGCCGAGACGCCGACCGCGATCATGGCGTTCACGAGGTTGGGGCCCAGGATCGCCACCACAGCCAACGCGAGGAGCAGGCCGGGGAACGCCATCATCACGTCCACCAGGCGCATCAACACGTTGTCGATCGAGCCGCCGAAGTAGCCGGAGATGAGCCCTACGCTGACGCCGAGGAGGCTCGAGATCGCCACCGCCAGGAAGCCGATCTGCAGCGAGATGCGGCCTCCATAGACGACGCGCGTGTAGACGTCGCGACCGAACGAATCGGTGCCGAACCAGTGCTCTCCGCTCGGCGGGAGCAGGCGCTCGCGCGGCGCGAGCGCGAGGGGGTCGTAGACCGTGACGACGGGCGCCGCCACGGCGGCGGCCACCAACAGGACCAACACCACCAGACCGGTCACTGCGCCGGGGTTGCGTAGCAGCCGCCCCAACGACAGTCGCCACAGCGAGCGGCCGGCCGCGTCTCGTGGGGCCGCAGCGCGCGGAGGGGTCGTGGCGACGTCACTCATAACGGATCCTCGGGTCGATGAAGGAGTACGAGATGTCGACGAGCAGGTTGATGACCACGTAAAGGACGGCGATCATCAACGTCAGCGCCTGGACCACCGGGAAGTCCTTGTTGAGGAGCGATTCGACGTAGTAGCGGCCGATCCCGATGCGGGCGAAGATCGTCTCCGTGATGACCGTCCCCGACAGGAGCTGGCCGAACTGGATGCCGATCACGGTGATCGTCGGGATGAGCGCGTTCTTGAGCGCATGCCGGAAGGTGACCGTCCTGGGAAGGACACCCTTGGCCACGGCCGTTCGGATGTAGTCCTGCCCCAAGACCTCGAGCATGCTGCTGCGCACGAGCCGCGCGAGCGTCGCAGAGGAGAGCATGCCGAGCGCGAACGCGGGCAGCACCAGGCGCTCCAGCCCGCCCTCGCCGATGGCGGGGAACCACTGCAACCGGACGGAGAACACGAAGATGAGCAGCAGCGACGACCAGAACACGGGCATCGACACGCCGACGAGCGCGAACACCATCGCGGCGCTGTCGATCCAGGTGTTGTGATGGAGCGCTGAAACGATGCCCAGACCGATGCCGAGGACGATCGCGATGGCGAGCGCTGCGAGCGTGAGCTCGAGCGTCGGCGGGAACCGTTCGCGGATCTCGCGCACGATCGACCGGCCGTTGTTGAGCGATTCGCCCAGGTCGCCCTGCAGCGCGTCCGTCACGAAGCTGAGGTACTGCACGTGCAGCGGGCGGTCGAGGCCCATGTCGGCGCGGACTTGCGCGAGCAACTCGGGGGTGCTGCGGTTCTCGCCGAGGAAGATCTCGGCCGGGTCGCCAGGCACCAGGTGGAGCATCGAGAAGGCCAGGATCGTAATGAGGAAGACCGTCGGGACGGCCGCGAAGATACGTCTGAGGATGTACTGGAACACGACCTGCCCTTCGGACGAGCCGGTGCCGACTGCGCTCCCGCGCAGTCGGCACCGAGCCTACGTGGACGGCGTTACGGCGCGATGTGGGCCGTGTAGAAGTACGGGTACTGCCCGGCGCCGAAGAACTCGACCCCTTCGAGACCGGCGTCGTAGGCGTACAACGTCGCCGGGTCGTTGTAGAAGACCATGATCGCTTCGTCCTTGACCTTGGCCTGGATCTGCGCGTACAGCGCCTCGCGCCGCGCGATGTCGGCGGTACCGGCCGCCTGCGCGAGCAGGTCGTCCATCTCGGCATCGATGTAGTTGTTGCGGTTGGTGCCGCCGCCGGCGTTGTCGCTGTGGAACAGGATCCGCATGCCGCTCGGGTCGGCGAAGGGGTCCCACCAGTTCTGGGTGTTGTGCTGACCGGCGCGCACGGCGTCGAAGTAGCCGCTGCGGCTCAGACCGTTGAGCTCGACCTCGATGCCGACGAGCGCCAGGTCGGCCTTCATGTAGTCGGCCATGGCTTGGCTCTGCGCGTCCTCGGCTCGGTAGTAGTGACCGAGCACGAGGCGCGTCCCATCGCGCTCGCGGATGCCGTCGCCGTCGCTGTCGACCCAGCCGGCCTCTTCGAGCACGGCGCGCGCGGCGTCCGGATCGTACGGGTACATCTCACAGACGGCCGGGTCGTAGCCGAACGTGACCGCGGAGATGGGACCGCAGGCGGCCTGACCGATGCCGTTCCAGATGGCCAGCGTCATGCCTTCGCCGTCGGAGGCCAACTGGACCGCGCGGCGCACCGCGAGCTCGTCCGTGGGCGCGGTCTGCTGGTTCATCATCAGCGACCAACCCGAGCCCGATTGCGGCAGGGCTTCGGTCGCGTAGTCGTCCTGTTGAGCGAGGAAGTCGAAATCGATCGGCGAGACCTCCTCGATGAAGTCCACCTCACCGGTCTCGAGCGAGGCGGTGCGGGTCGACGGTTCCGGCACGATCACGTACTCGAGCCGCTCGATCTGCGCGGGACCTTCGGTACCCATGAAGGTCGGGGCCCAGGCGTAGTCCTCGTAGCGTTCGAGGACGACCTCGCGGTCCGGCGTGTACGAGACGAAGCGGAACGGACCCGTTCCCACGAGGGCGTCCATGCCCCAGGCCTCTTCCCCCGCGGCTGCGTACGCCGTGGGCGAGATGATCCCCAGCGACGGGCTCGAAGCGCTGTCGAGGAACGGCGCGTAGGGCGTGTTGAACACGATCTTGACCTCGTGCTCGCCGAGGATTTCCGTGCGCGCGTAGGGTCCGAGGAGGCTGACGGCGGTCTGGGACTTCATCTCCGGGTCGACGATGCGGTCGAACGTGAACTTGACCGCTTCGGCGTCGAACGGGGTGCCGTCGTGGAACGTCACGTCGTCGCGCAACTGGAAGGTGTACTCGGTCGCGTCGTCGTTGACCGACCAGGACGTCGCCAAGCCTGGCTCGAACACGCCGGGCGCGGGTTGCCACAGGAGGGGCTCCACGACGTGCAGCGTGATGCGGGCGACCCGGGTGAAGGTCGTGATGTTCGGGTCGACCTGATCGAAGTTGCCCCCCATCCCGTAGCGAACGGTCTGAGCGAGCGTGGTCGCGCTCATGCCGAGCATGATGGCGAGGGTGAGAGCGAGCCCGAGGCGTCGATGCATGGGGAATCTCCTTCGTGGTGGAACGTGCCGATCCAGGGGATCGGTGTCGTCGGCTGGCCGATGCTGGAGGGGCGTGCCTCTCCTCACCCCCGCGTCCCTAAATACCGAAAGACGGTTGCGGAGACTTTATGCGCCGGTCGCCGGCTTGTCAAGGCGCGCGGATGACGGATCGGACCGTCCAGCACGCACACTCCCTGGTGCACGTGCGCGTGACGGAACGGTTATCATGCCACCCAGCCGAGAACCCGATCTCGTGGCGCGCGTGCATGTGACCATGCCGGCGGACGACGGCTATAGACTGAAACGGCATTACGGTGCCCGGCGGACTTCCCGCGGCACCGAGGAAGCGAGGCCTCCATGACCACCCTCTTCGAAGCCCTCCGATGGCACCGCCTCCCGCTCGGCGGGACACCCGCGGCGCCCGAACTGAGCCTGCACTGGGCCGACGTCGGCGACAGCGGACCCTTGGCGCTGCTCATCGCGGGCACCCACGGGGACGAGGGGCCCTGGTCGGCACTGGCCATCGGAGACGCCCTGCAGCGGCCGGCCGACCAGCTGCGGGGCCGACTGCGCGTCGTGTTCACCGCCAACCCGCTCGCGGCCGCCGCGGACGCGCGCAACGCTCCCGTAGATGCACCGAACTGCGTCGACCTCGACGGCTGCTTCCCGGGCAACGCCCAGGGCTCGCACTCGGAACGGATCGCCGCCGCTCTCGCCCCGCTCATCGCCGAATGCGACATCGTGCTGGACCTGCACGGCGGGGGCAGCTGGTGCATGAACGCCTTCACCAAGGTGTTCGAGGGCAGCGAGACGATCGCGCAGGCCTTCGGCGCGCCCTTCGTCACGGCCGCGCCGAACAAGCCCGGTGGCTTGACGACCTACGCGCGCAGTCAGGGCGCGAAGGTCGTGAACGTCGAGGTCGGCGGCCGCGGTGAGACCGAGAACGTGTGGCGCGAGCGGATCCGGGTCGGCATCGAGGTCGCACTGGAGCACGAGGGCGTGCTCGCCGCCGAGACGCCGCTGCCCCTGCCCGCGTCCGGCACGATGGTCGGCGGCACCGCGGCGCTGCGCGCCAACGAGGCCGGCATCTTCGTACCCACGGTCGGTGAGGGGGCGGTGGGCACCGTCTTGGAGGCGGGTCAGGAGCTCGGGCGCGTGCTCGACCTGGGGACGCTGGCCGTGCGCGAGGTGATCACCGCGCCGTTCGAACGGACCGCGCTCATGCTGCTGCGACCGCACACCTGCGTGGTCGCGGTCGGCGCGATCCTGTACGTGGTCGCCGAGCCACGCCCGACCGCATGAGCGCGGCCGGCGGCGCCTCCGGTGCGAGCGTCTTCGACGCCCTGACCTGGCGCTCGCTCGACGTCGCCGGCGAGGCGGCCTACGGCACCCTGTCGGTTCGTGTCGGCGAGGTCGGCACGGGCGGGCCGCACGTCGTGCTGACCGCTGGCGCCCATGGCGACGAGGGGCCTTGGGGCGCGCTCGCGCTCCGCCTCGCGCTGTCGCGTCCCATCCACGAGCTGCGTGGCCGTCTGACGGTCGTCCTGGCCGCCAACCCGTTGGCCGCGCAGGCCGACCGACGCAACGCGCCGCTCGACGTCCTCGATCTCAACCGGTCGTTCCCCGGGAACGCCGAGGGTTCCCACACCGAACGCTTGGCGCACGCGCTGGCCGGGCTGCTCGAGGGCGCCGACGCCGTGGTCGACCTCCACGGCGGTGGCAGCTGGTGCGTCAACGCCTTCGTGTTCCGCTTCGCGGGCAGCGAGACGCTGGCGGCGTTGGCGGGCGCGCCGTTCGTGGTCGACGCGCCGGACAAGGTCGGCACGCTGACCCAGTTCGCCCGCGCGGCGGGCGCCAAGATCGTCGCGATCGAGATGGGTGGACGCAGCCGCGACGAGCTCGCCTGGGCGGAGCGCATCGGGCTCGGCGTGCGCCGCATCCTGGCCCACGTCGGCACCTTGGACGCCAGCGGCGCCGACGACGCCCCGACGGCGCCCCGCCCCGTGGGTCCGTCGACCGTCTTGCGTCCACCCACCGGCGGCGTCTTCGAGCCGATCCTGCGCGAGGACGCGGTCGGCACGATCGTGCCGCAAGGCACGGAACTCGGACGCCTGCTCGACCTCGGCACCTTGGCGCCGATCCATACGTTCACGGCGCCGTTCCCAGAGACGGCCCTGATGCTGTTGCGCCCCCACGTCGGCGTGCTCGAAGGGGGCGCCATGACCTACGTCGTCGCACGCCCAGGAGGAGAAGCATGAAGATCACCATCATCGGTGCCGGCGCCATCGGCGGCCTCGCCGGTGCGTACATGACCCGCGCCGGACACGACGTCTTGCTCGTGGACCGCTGGACCGAGCACGTCGACGCCCTGAACGCCCACGGCGTGATCATCGACGGGGTGCGCGGCGACCTGACGGTCCCCGTCCGCGCCACCACGCCCGACGCCCTGACCGGGCCGCTCGAAGCCGTCCTCATCGCCACCAAGTCGCAGCACACCGAGGACGCGGTGCGCCTCGTGCTGCCGCTGCTCGGCCCCGACGGCTTCATCGTCTCGTACCAGAACGGCTTCAACGAACCCCGCATCGTCGAGCTTCTCGAAGAGGCCGGGCTCGGCGGCCAGGAGCGGGTGATGGGCTCGATCCCCAACTACGGCGGTGCGCTCGTCGACCCGGGGCGCATCGAGTTCGTTCACGAGGGCCCCATCCAGTTGGGCGAGATGACCGGCGAGACGACGCCGCGCCTGATCGAGCTCAAGGGCATGCTCGAAGCGCTCACCGACGTCCAGCTCTCGTCCAACATCTGGGGACAGGTCTGGTCCAAGGAGGTCTACTCGGCCCAGGTGGTCTTCTCCGCGCTGGCGAACGCGCCCGTGCGCGAGACCCTCGGGGTCGAGCGGTACGCGCGCGTCTCCGGCGCCATCGTGCGCGAGGCGCTCGAGATCGCCGAAGCGAACGGCATCGAGGTCGAGGCGTTCGACTTCTTCGACCCGGCGAACTACAAGCCGCAGACGCCCGAGGACACGCAGAAGCTGCTGGCCAACGTCAACCACGCCATCTGGCTGCTGAAGAAGGACCAGGACAAGAAGGCGGGCCACGACTTCAAGAAGAAGGGTTCCGGGATCTGGTGGGACATCGTCTACCGGAACCGCCCCTCCGAGGTGCGCGCGTCGAACGGCAAGCTCATCGACTACGGCGAACGCGTGGGCGCCGACGTCCGTCTCAACAAACGCATGTGCGAGATGATCTACGAGATCGAGGAAGGCAAACGCGAGCTGGGCTTGCACAACTACGACGAACTCGAGGCCTACGTCCGCGAGATCGGCAAGGAGCTCCCGTGAGCGGCCGCAAGCTCGGCGTCGGCGTCCTCGGTGCCCATAGCTGGGCCGAGAAGGCGCACCTGCCCGGCTACGCCGCGAGCGACCGGGTGGACCTCGTCGCGATCTGCGACGTCGTGCCCGAGCGGGCCCAAGCCCTCGCCGACAAGTTCGGCATCCCCCACGTCTTCTCCGACCCCGACGACCTGATCGCCGATCCGGACGTGCAGATGGTGGACGTGTGCACGCCCACCGACACGCACCTCGACCTGAGCCTGCGCGCCATCGCCGCCGGCAGTCACGTGCTGTCGGAGAAGCCGCTCGCCCGCACCGCCGAGGCCGCCTTCCGCGCCTACCGCGCGGCGGACGCCAAAGGCGTGCGGACGAAGCTCGGCTTCACCTTCCGCTACTCGCCCGCGATCCGCATGCTGCACGAATGGATCCAAGAGGGCCGTCTGGGCGAGATCTTCCACATCCACGGCTTGGAGCAGAACTCGCAGTTGCTCGATCCGGAGTTCCCACTGCGCCAGGTGAGCCCCGGCCTCGAGGGTTCGACCGAGATGATCCCGTCGTCGATCGTCGGCTACGGCTCCCACCTCGTCGACCTGATGCGCTGGTGCGCCGGCGAGATGACGGCCGTCGTCGGCACCATGAGAACGTACATCCCCGAACGAGTCGCACGCGGGTACGAGGGGCGCGTGCGGCTGCCCATCGACGACGGCACGGTGGCGCTCTCCGAGTACGCCAGCGGAGCGCAAGGGATGCTGCAGACCACCTACGTGGCGGTCGGCAACTACCCCGGCGTGGAGGTCCGCGTGTACGGCTCCAAGGGCGCGGCCGTCGCCCGTCTGGTCGAAGAGCGCAACGTCGCGGAGACGCTGACCTTCGCCAGCGCCGAAGCCGTGGAGTTCGAGCCGGTCGAGATCCCCGCCGACCGCTTGCCGCCGGGCACCACGCTCCACACGCCCTGGCCGGAGCTCTACTACCGCAACCTGGTGCGGCACTTCATCGACGAGATCCTCGACGACCGTCCGGAGGAGTGCACCTTCTTCGACGGCGCCAAGAGCCAGGAGATCGTGGACGCCATCTCGAAGTCCCACGCCGAGCGGCGTTGGGTGTCGTTGGCGTAACGGCCCTCGGTCTCGTCGGAGGTGGTTCTCGGCACGTGCTAGCCTCCTGTCAGCGTCCGGCCCTCGGGCGTCCGTGGCACCGCTCCTCTCGTGCTCGACGTCCGTCGGCGCGAGGGGGGCGGGCCCCGGTCCCGTCTCGCCGTCCGGCCCCGGAGGAGCACCCTTGATGGAACTGGGCATCATCACCGACGAGGTCGCCGACGACCTCGAGGTCGCCTGCCGCCACATCTCCGAGTGGGGGCTCACCTTCGTCGAACTCCGCATGCTGTGGGGCCGGAACGTCGTCGAGCTCGACGAGGCCGACGTCCTGCGCGCACTGGCGCTCATGCGCCGGCACGACCTGCGGGTCACGGCCATCGCGTCGCCCGTCTTCAAGTCGCCGCTGGACGAGCAGCCGCGCGCACAACGTGCCGACTTCGCGCTCGAAGGCGTCGATTCGATGGAGGCGCAGCTCGAGCTCCTCGACCGCGCCTGCGCCCTGGCCAACCGGTTCGACGCCCCCATGGTGCGCGTGTTCACGTTCTGGCGCGAGGATTGGACCGACGCCGTGACCGCCGACCTCGTCGCCAAGCTGCGGCAAGCGGCCGAGGTCGCGCGGCGCCACGACGTGGTGCTGGCGATCGAGAACGAGCCCGTATGCCTCGTGGGCACCGGGCACGAGCTGGGCCGGTTGTGCACCGCGCTGGTCGACGCCCTGCCGCCCGAGCTGGTGCCGCACCTGGGCGCGCTGTGGGACCCGGGCAACGCGCTCGCCGCCGGCGAGGACCCGCCCTACCCCGACGGCTACGAGGCGCTGAACGGCCTGCGCTTGGCCCACGTGCACCTCAAGGACCTGCGTTTCGACGAGGCGGGTCACCCCGTGTTCGTTCCGCTGGGCGAGGGCCGCGTCGACTACGCGGCCCAGTTGACGCGGTTGCACGCCGACGGGTACGACGGCAAGCTCGTGCTGGAACCGCATTACCGGCCCGCCGGGAAGACGCGCGAGGAGGCGGCGCACGCGTGCGTCGTCGCCACCCAGCGACTCCTGGCGGAGCTCGACGCCCCCACCCGCGCCTGAGCCGACGCCCGCGTCAGGAAGGAACCCCATGCGAACCCGTGCCATCGGTCAGCTGCAGGCGTCCGTCGTCGGCCTCGGCTGCAACAACTTCGGACGGCGGCTCGACGAGGCCGGCACGCGCCGGGTGGTGGACGCCGCCATCGAGGTCGGCATCAACCTCCTCGACACGGCCGACGTCTACGGCGGCAGCGACAGCGAGAGCTTCCTGGGCCGCGTCCTCGACGGACGCCGCGATCAGGTGCTCCTCGCGACCAAGTTCGGCATGCCGATGGGCGACGACCGCCAAGGGGCGCATCCCGACTACGTGAAGCGCGCGTTGGCCGACAGCCTCAAGCGCCTGCGCGTCGACCACGTCGACCTCTATCAGCTCCACCGGCCCGACCCCGAGGTCCCCATCGCCGACACGCTCGGCGCGCTCGGCGAGCTGGTCGAGGCGGGCTGGGTGCGCGAGATCGGCTGCTCGAACTTCGATGCGGACCAGTTGGCCGAGGCGGAAGCCGCCGTGACGGCCGGAGCGCCCCGGTTCGTCAGCGTCCAGAACGAGTACAGCCTCCTCCAACGCGCGCCCGAGGCCGAGGTCCTACCGACGTGCGAACGGTTGGGGCTCGCGTTCCTCCCGTACTTCCCGTTGGCCAGCGGGCTGTTGACGGGCAAGTACCGCTCCGGGCGGCCGTTGCCGGAGGGGGCCCGCATCCCGGGCAACCCGCGCTTCGAATCGCTGCTGTCCGACGCCAACCTGGCGCTCGTCGAAGACCTGGTGGCCTATGCCGCCGACCGTGGTCACGAGATCCTCGACCTGGCGTTCGCCTACCTGCTCGCGCATCCGCGCGTGGCGAGCGTCATCGCGGGCGCGACGAAGCCCGAGCAGGTGCACCGCAACGCGGCCACGGCGGGCTGGTCGCTGAGCGAGACCGAACTGGCCGACGTCGAGCGCATCTTGGGGGAGCACCCGGACGCGTCGCGTTAGGAGCCTCCGGGATGACGGTCGACGCTTCGCGCCCGCGGGGGTCCGAAGGCGCCCTTCATCCCTCCCCGTCGGGCTCGCCGCCCCCGGCCGCGCCTGCCTCCAGGGGCCGCACCTCCCACCCGGACGCGAACCACGGCACGCGACGCGCCCCACCGGGCAGCCACGCCTCGTGCCGGACCGGACCACAGCCGGAGGCCGACTGCTGGACGAGCAGCCGGGGTTGCGCCGACGCCGCGTCGTGCGCGAGCTCGAAGCGATCGAAGGCCCCTCCCTCGAACGCCCGCGACCACCCGTCCTCCCACACCAGCTCGCCGCGAACGACACCCGCCGCGTCTGGGAAGAGGAGCCACCGGATCGGGGGCGGCGGCGCGTCGGGAGCCCCCGCCAACCACGCGGGCACGACCTCGTCGGCGGTCGCCTCGACGTGCGCCAGCGGCAGCGCATGACCCTCGCGCAGCAGCCAGACCGGCCGGCCGAGCGGTGCGGCGAGGTCGGCCCACGCGTCGCCCTCGTGCACGAGGCCCGTGCCGAGTTCGAGCCAGCGGCCCGGCGGTAGGTGCGCCCGCCGCACCGTCGCACCGGGTTCCAACACCGGCGCGACGAGGAGCGCGTCGCCCAACAGGTGGACGAAGCTCTCGCGCCAACCCGGGCGCCAGCCCCCGAAGGCGTACACGAGGGGGCGCGTGAGGGGCGTGCCGTTGTGGACCGCGTCCCACATGAGGGTGGCGAGGTAGGGCACCAGCGCCGTCCGCAGCGCCATGAGTCGCCGCACGTCGGGCAGCACGGCCGGATGGCTCCACGGCTCGGTGGCCGTGCCGTCGTCGTTCCAGGAGTGGATGGAGAAGCGTGGCTGGCCGATGCCCGCTTCGATCCACCGCACGAGCAGCTCGGCGTCGGGCGGCGGACCGGCGAAGCCGCCGACGTCGTGGCCGTGGTTGGCCCACCCGACGAGCGACATCGACAGCCCCATGGGCAGGTTGTAGGCGAGCGACTTCCAGCTCGTCCGGTTGTCGCCCGACCAGGTCTGGGCGTAGCGCTGCGTGCCCAGGCCGCCCGAGCGGGTGATCTGGTAGTCGCGCCGCTGGGGGTGGACGTCGCGTTGGGCCGCCCGACTGGCGTGGTTCATGAGCAGGCTCAACGTCGGACGCAGGTCGCCGGCCTCGCCCGCAGCACAGCGGGCGGCGTCGTCTTGCACGCGGAACTCGTTGTTGTCGTTCCACGTCGCGTCGATGCCGACGTCGAGGATGCGCGACCGCACGCGCTCGCGCCACCAGGCGTAGCCGGCCGGATCGGTGAAGTCGACGTAGCCGGCCTCGCCGCCCCAGAAGCGGGCGCGGTAGGGGGCGTCGGTGTCGGCGGCGCGGACGAACGCGCCGGCCGCCGCCAGCGCCTCGTGGTCCGGGTGGTTCGTGAGCAACGCCGGTTTGAGGTTCGCCAGGGTCCGGATGCCCGCCGCGCGCAGCGGCGCCACCATGGCGGCCGGTTCGGGCACGCGCCGCCGGTTCCACTCGAACACGTACCGCAAGCCGTCGTCGCCCATCGAGTACCCGCTCGAGAGGTGGAAACCGCTGCAGCCCACGCCGTGCGTCCGCAGCGCGTCGACGAACCCCGCCAGCTCGGCGGTGGGATCCTCCGCGTCGGTGTAGCGCATGGTCGATCCGAGGTACCCGAGCGACCACCGCGGCGGCAAGGGCGCGTAGCCGGTCAGGTCCTGGACCCGACGCACCAGGTCGGACAGGGCGGGACCGATCAGCACGTAGAGATCGAGCTCGTTCGCGTCGACCTCGGCGTAGCGGTAGGGGCCCAGGTAGTGGTCGATCTCGCTGCCCAGGTCGAAGGTCGTCTCGGCGCCGGTGTCGTACAGCAGGCCCGTCGCGTGGCCGTCGCGGGTGAGCGTGAAGACGACCGGCAGGTGCTTGTAGAGCGGGTCGGAGAGCTCGGCGTCGTAGCCGAGCGCGTCGCCGGGCCGCAGCCGGTAGCGGCGATGGTGGCGGTCGAGCGGCCCGCTGACCTCGCCCAGTCCCAGGACGACCTCCTCGGGGTCGCGCCGCAACCGATGGCGCACGCCCCGACCGCCGGCACGGGCAGACTCGTATGCGGCTTCCGGATGGTCCGCCTGAAGCGGTGTGCCGTCGGCCAGCGACCAGCGCAGCGCGAACGGGTGCAGGTCGACGTCCAGCACGAACCGGTCCATGGTGACGCGCACGCCGCCGTCGACGTCGTCGATCCTCGGTTCCGGCAGCGCGAACACGCTCAGGTCCTCGCGGTCGCGGCCTTCGGCGGCGACGTCGCCCGCTCGCCCGACCACCGCCCAGGTGCGATCGACCCGGGCGGCCCCGGTCGGCTGCACCTGCACCCGCACGACGTCCTCCTCGACGACGGTGAGCACGACGCGCGCCCTCCCCTCGACCGCCGTGAACAGCAAGCGCGGCCCGTCGCGGCCGGCGTATCGCATGGGGGACAGGGTCTGCCAAGGATCAGCCATCGTGTTCGACCTCCAGGCCGCGGTCCGTCACGGCGATGCGTTCCTCGCGGCCGTCGCGCCCGCGCCGACGCAGCACGCTCGCGCCCCACGGCGGTGCCTGCACCCCACCGGCGGCGGTGAGACCGAAGCCTCCCGTCAGCATCGCAGCGGTCGGCATCGCGCTCCAGCCGTTCGAGAGCGACCCGACGCCGTACGGTGGCGAGACGTACTCGACCGGCGTGGCGCGCCCGTGGGCCAGACCGTGGGTCCACGCCCGCGTCAGCGCGTAGCGCCAGCCCGGCAGTCCCCGACGCAAGCGTTCCTCGGCGTACACCCCGTCCCACACAGGCCAATCGGCGCCGTTGTGGTACCGGTACGGGAAGCGGCTCTTACCCCGACGGCGGACCCACGCCGCGTAGGGCGGATCGACGCTCATGACCCCCCAGTCGCCCCACGGTTGCCGATCGTTGTGGCGCGTCTCCAGTCGCGCGCGCGCGGCCGCGAGCACGCGTGTGGCCTGGGCCTCGTCGGCCAGACCGTAGCGCAAGGCGGTGAGGGTGTCGATCGCCAGGTGGTCCTCCGCGCGACCGTCGAGGCCTCGGAACTCGACGAAATGGCCCAGGTCGTCGCGCCAGAGCTCACGCCGAGCGGCCGTCCGCAGGTCGCGCGCTCGCGCCCGGTACGCGCCGGCGCGGGCGGGGTCGTGGGCAGCCACGAGGTCGGCCGTCCGCACGAGCGCACCGTGGTACAGCGCCACGTCGTAGGTCACGTACCCGCCCCGGAACACGTTGTCGGCCCAGTCCCGGTCGTGCTCGGGCTTGACCGGCAGGCCCGACGCGTCGGTCGTGGCGTGCGCGTGGGCGAGCGCGGCCGCCACCCGCTCCCCGATCGTGCGACCGTCGACGCGCGTGGCGAAGAGGCCTCGGTCGCCGCGCCAGGCGGCGACCTCACAGGCCAGCAGGACGTAGAACAGCGGCGCGTCGGTGTGATCCGCCCACCAGACACCCGCGCGAGGATGGTCGGCGGCCAGCGCCGGGTCCGCCGCGCGGCGCGCGCGCCACACGCGCTCGCCGACCTCGGCGGCGACGACCACGCCGCTGGGGGCACGCCCGTCGAGACCGATCTCGCGCGACAGCAGCAGGAGCTGTTCGTGGGCCAACTCGGGCCACAGCGGCAGCAGCGCCTGAAGGGTCCAGTACGCGTCGCGGTAGTACGTGCGGGGCGGCAGGGCGTAGCCGATGCCAGCGGCGAACCCCGCGAAGCGGCCGTCGGCGAGCGTCTTGCGCGCCGACCGCGCCGCGTGGAGTCCGTGGACGAAGAGGCTGCGCAGCACCGGGTCGGGCATCTCCAGGGTGTCGACCAGCTCGCGCTCGTAGACGTCGAGCTCCCGGACGGCGGCGGCGCCGGCGGCGAGGACCGCTTCGGCGCTACGTCGGGCTTCGTCGTCGTCCGCGCCGGCCGCCAAGACGACGCGCGCGGCGGTCCCCCACCGCACCCGACCGCCGGCGTCGACCTCGACCCCGTGTCCCCGCACCAGGAGCGTGCCGCGTTCGCTCGAAGCGCACCACCCGTCGTCGAGGGGTCGCGAGCGGGCGCGCGCCGCGAACCCCGGCGGCACGTCGCGGGGCGCCACGAGGCGCAGGGTGGGGAGCGCGCCCTGGCCCTCCAGCACGATCGCCGGCGTCGTCGGCAGGGCGGCCACCGCCAGCCGACCGGCGCCCCAGGTCCAGGTCAGCCGGTTGGGCGTCACCCGCACGTCCGCATCGGCGGGAAGCGGCGGCTCGAACCGGAGCGCGCCGACGCGACCGTTCCCCCACACCAGCACCTCGGCGACGCCGCGGGCGTCGGCGACGGCCTGCAACCGGGCGGCCGTCAGCGCCAGCCGGACGGGCCCCCGGCCGGCCAGGACGGCCCCGGCTTCGGCCGTCAGGAAGCCGTGCGGGACGGGGCTCATGACACGCCCCTGACGCGACTTCCGTGGTCTCCTGCCTTTGACGACATGCCGCGCCCACCGTATACTCGGGCGTATCCATCCGCAAGGCGTGGCCGGACACGATCGGGTCGAATCCGGCACCGACGTCGTCTCGAACGCCGCCACGGATGCCGCCCCGCCGCGCCTGGGACGGACCCCACGCCGGGGACGACACACGGCGCCCACCGCACGGTCCAGGAGGTTCGCATGTCGATCCGATCCCGTCTCCCCGCCCTCCTCCTCACGCTCGCGCTCGCTCTCCTCGTCGGGAGCGTCTCAGCCCAGGTCGAACTGCGCATGACCTGGTA
Organism: uncultured Trueperaceae bacterium; assembly: GCA_963839375.1. Taxonomy (GTDB): domain Bacteria; phylum Deinococcota; class Deinococci; order Deinococcales; family Trueperaceae; genus JAABTL01. The sequence continues at coordinate 22,834 of CAWIUY010000045.1, forward strand.
CGACGACGGCAGCGAGGGGCAGGTCATGCGCGAGCTCCTCGACCGCTTCGAAGCCGAGAACCCCGACGTCACGGTCATCATGGACACGGTGCCGTACTCGTCGGGCATCCTCGAGTCCCTGCCGCTGCAGCTCGCCGCCGGCGAGGGCCCCGACATGTCGCGCGTCACCAACTTGGGCGGCCTGTCCGAGTACTTCCTCGACCTGCGCCCCTACCTGGACGATCCCGCCTACTGGGAGACGAACTTCGGGCCGTTCCTCGACTGGATGCGCCCCGCCGGTTCCGACGCCATCCCCGGCTTCATGACCCAGCTCACGGTCACCGGCCCCTTCATCAACCGGACGCTCTTCGAGCAGGCCGGGATCGACGTGCCCGAGGGTGACACCACGTGGCAGGAATGGGCCGACGTCACCCGCCGGGTGGCCGAAGCCACCGGCACGCCGTACGCGATGGTCATGGACCGCACCGGCCACCGCCTCGCCGGCCCGGCGATCAGCCAGGGCGCGCAGTTCTTCGGCGAGGACGGCCACATCGTCGTCGACGACCCCGGCATGCGCGACATGATGCAGCTCATGATCGACTGGCACGCCGACGGGACCATGAACCCCGACGTGTGGATCGGTTCGGCCGGTTCCTACGCCGCCGGCAACGAGTTCTTCGTCAACGGCCAGGTCGTCTTGTACATGTCGGGCAGCTGGCAGATCGGCCAGTTCGCCAACCTGATCGGCGACGCCTTCGATTGGCAAGCCGTGCCCAACCCCTGTGGTCCGGCCGCCTGCACGGGTATGCCCGGCGGCGCCGGTCTCGTGGCGATCGACGACACCCAGCATCCCGAAGAGGTCGCCAGGGTCATGTCGTTCCTGGCGCAAGAAGACGTGCTGGCCGAGTTCTACGGCCGCACCCTGTTCATCCCCGGCCACCTCGGGCTGGCGGAGTCGGGCATCGAGTTCCAGACCGACAACGAGCAGGCGGCGCAAGCGTTGAACGTCTTCGCCTCGCAGGTGCCCAACCTGGACCCCATCGCCTACGCCATGCAGGCGTACCCGTACAACTTCGTCGTCTTCAACTCGATCCGCGATCGCCTGACCCAGGTCTACGTCGGCGAGCTCACCCTCGATCAGGCGCTGGAGCGCATCCAGGCCGACATCGACGAGACGCTGCGGAACGAGGGCGCGCGCTGAGCGCGAGCTGACGTCCCGCGCGACGGTCGTCGCCCACCCCTGACGGGGGTGGGCGACGACCTCCACCAAGCCACGCTCCCTGGGCGCTGCCGGTACGATGTCCGGTAGCGCCCAACTCTTCGGCCGCCCTGCGCGGGGGGCCGCCCCAGGAGGCCCATGGCCGGTAGCCCGACCGACCGCAGGCGCATGAGATCGCTCCCTGGCCAGGCGGCCACGGGGATCTACGCGCTCGTCATGAACACCGTGGGGCTCATCATGGAGCCCTTCCAACGCGTGTTCGGGGTTCGCGGCATGGCGTACCTGTTCTTGCTCCCCAACCTGCTCGTGTTCGGTATCTTCATCCTCTTCCCCATGCTCCTGAACGTGCACTACGCGATGACGGCCGGCGGTGAGCTCTACCCCCAAGACCGCACCTTCGTCGGCGTCGACAACTTCGAACGGCTCTACACCTGCACCGATTTCGGCGACCCGAACACCTGCCTGGAGGACCGCTTCTGGCGCGCGGCGCGCAACACCGGCGTCTTCGTCCTGTTCCAGGTGGGCGGCATGGTGGCGGTGTCGCTGCTCACCTCGCTGGTGCTCAACCGCAAGATCGTCGCGCGCGGCTTCTTCCGCAGCGTCTTCTTCTACCCGGTGCTGCTCTCGCCGGTGGTGGTGGCGCTCATCTGGAAGTGGATCCTGCAACGCGACGGGGTCCTCAACGCGATCCTGGTCGGGATCGGGCTGGAGCCCGTGAACTTCATGCTGAACGCCACCTGGGCCATGACCTGGGTGATCTTGGTCAGCATCTGGGCCCACATGGGCTTCTACACGCTCATCTTGCTGGCCGGCCTGCAGAGCATCCCGCTCGAGCTCTACGACGCGGGCGCCATCGATGGCACCAACGACGTCCAGGCCTTCCGCCACATCACGCTGCCGCTGCTCATGCCGTCGCTGATGGTGGTGCTGGTGTTGGCGCTGATCCGCGCCGTCCAGATGTTCGACGAGGTCTTCGTGCTCACCGGCGGCGGACCGGGGAGCGCCACGATGCTCATGGTGCAGTACATCTACGCCACCGGCTTCGGCACCCAGAACCCGCGCTTCGGCATGGCGGCCGCCGCCAGCGTGACGCTCGGCGCGGTCCTGCTCGTGGCCACCCTCATCCAACTCCGGCTCGGTCAGGGCAGCGAGAGGCATCTGGCGTGAGCGCTGCCGTCCGCTTCCTGACGCGACGTCAGAACGACGCCGCCCCCGGTCGCCACCGGCGCCGTCGCCGCTGGACGGTCAGCGACGTCCTCTCCTACGCCTACCTGATCGCCGGTGTGCTCGTCATGTTCAGCCCCGTCGCGTGGCTGGTGCTGTCGTCGTTCAAGACGCCCGCCAACCTGCTCGAGTTCCCGCCCACGCTGCTGCCGCTGGCCCAGGACACGGTCGACGTCGACGGGTACGGCCCCCTGCCGCTGTTCGACGTCACGCTCGAGGGCGGCGAGACGGTGCAGTGGGCACAGGTGCGCCGGATCGGCCTGATGTCGCAGATGGTCGATCCCGCCGATCCCGCCGAAGTGGTCCAGGTGCCGATCGACCAGCGCACCCCCGTGCGCAGCTTCCGTCTGGCGACCGAGAACTACACCGAGTCGTTCAACCGCTTCAACTTCGCCACCTACCTGCGCAACAGCGTCGTCGTCACGATCGGCGCCACCCTCATCACGCTGCTCATCAACAGCATGGCGGCGTTCGCGCTCAGCAAGTACAAGTTCCGGGGCCGCAACGCCATCTTCGTGATCATCATCGCCACGCTCATGATCCCGATCAGCGTGATCCTGGTGCCCGTCTACCTGGTGATCACCGAGGTGGGCTGGCTCAACAACCTCTGGGGCGTCATCATCCCCGGCGCCGCGACGCCCACCGGCGTGTTCCTGCTGCGCCAGTACATGCTGACGATCCCCGACGAACTGCTCGACTCGGGCCGCATCGACGGCGCCTCCGAGTGGCGCATCTACTGGCAGATCGTGCTGCCCCTGGCGGCGCCGGCGCTGGCGGTGCTGGCGATCTTCTCGGTCATGTGGCGCTGGAACGACTTCCTGTGGCCGCTCATCGTGCTCACGCGCAGCGAGTTCTTCACCCTCCAGGTCGGGCCTGAACGCCTTCCAGGGCGAGCTCAACGTCCAGTGGCACTACGTCCTGGCGATGACGGTGCTGACGCTGCTGCCGATCACGCTCGTGTTCTCGGTGCTGCAGCGGTTCATCACCACGGGGATCGCGGGGACCGGGGTGAAAGGCTGAGGGTCGGCGCGGTCACTCTTCGGCGCGCACTTCGACGATCAGGCTCGCCAACTCCTCGCCGTCCGCAATGACCCGGCCTACGGCCGCACCCGCGACCCCACGGTCAGGGTCAGCCTGCGCGAAGTCGACCAGCGCCTCGTCGACCAGCCAACTCCCGCGCCAACCGTACCCATCGACGCTCTCTAGCACGACCACGACGCCGCTCATGTCAAGGACGACGGCCTGCGCTGCGAAAGCCGTGTCGACGCGCAATGGAGCGACCTCACCGACGTTGGCCATGACCTCCGGCACGATGACGAGCGGCCGGTCAACCACCCCCACCTCCACGCTCGTCTCGGCCTCGCGCTCGGCGTCCTCGGCCACGATGTCGACGGTCAACGATCCCAGCGGCAGACCGCGCGGCAGCCGGACGACAGCCACCCAGCGCCCCCCTTCGTGCCGCATCGGCGTCCGTCGGCCGTCCAGCGTCAACGTCACCCGGTCGACGCTGGTGCTCACGAGCGCCTGGAAGCGGACGTCGGCGCCGGGTGCCGCTTGCTGCGGCTCGGCATGACCGAAGAGCGCCAGGTCGCCGCCGACGAAGGTGGTGACGACCCGGCGTACGGGCGCGCCTGCCCCCAACGTCACGTGGACGGGACGCATGGCCTCTTCGGCGTCGATCACCACGTCGGTGGTCGTAGCCGCGTAGCGTTCGGGCAGCCGCTCGGGATCCGGGGCCACGACGTACCGGCCGGGCACGAGGTCCAAGACCGTCCCGTTCCCACGCCCGTCGAGGCGCACCCGCCGCAACTCGGGACCATCGAAGACCACACCGCCGAAGGCGATCCCAGGCTCTTGGGCGCCCTGCGCCCCATCGCCGTCGAGGTCGTCGAACAGCGTCACCGAGGCGGTCGTCACGGGGACGAAGGGCAGATCGATCCGGTGCTCGGCGCCCTCGATGACCCACACCACGGAGGGGCCTCTGGCAGCGATGCCCGGCGGCCGTCCTGCGCCGTACCCGACGCTCTGGGCGCCGGCGGCCACGCGCAGGCTGTACGTGCCACCGGTGCCGCTCACGACCTGCCGTCCCCCGATCCGGACCTCGATACCGGTGAGCGGAGGCTCGTCGTCACCGCGGACCCCGTCGAGGTCGCGGTCGAGGAAGACGACGCCGGCCACCCCCCCACCGCGGCGGCCGCCGAACAACTCGACCAGGCCCGCCGGCGTGGCGAAAGGTGTGCGCAAGGTGTACCCGAGCCGGACACCGAGTTCGTGCCGGAGCGGTGCGATGCCGGTCAGCAGGCCGTGGGTGGAAGAGACGGCGTAACCCGCGCCCAACGTCAAGCCATCCAGTCCCACGTCGCGGAATGTGGCCGCCAACGCCAGCCGCTCGGTTCGGTCGATCCGGCCCACGTGCTCCCGCACGGTCCAGTCGTAGGCAAGGCCCGTACCGAAACTGGCCGACCAGCGCTGATCCCACGCGGCACCGATCTGCAGCTCCGTCCTCGGCGACGGATCGTCCGGTCCGATCTCGTGCTCGTACGCCACCGCCGCTCGCAGCGCCGTGTCGGTTCCGATACGGTACCGGGCGCCGACGTCGACGACGAGGCGCTGCTCGGCGAGAGAACCCTCGACGAACGTCGTCCGCACCCACGACGCGGCACTCGCTACGGACAGGTCGCGCCATGTCCCGGAGCCAGACACCTGGTACGCCCTGCGACTGGTTGCCTCTCCACGAAGGTACGCGGTGTAGCCGTAGGAGGCGCCCGCGCCCGCGCTCCAGCCTTCGCCGCCGACGCGGTACGAGACTGCTGGTCTCAGCGTCCAAGACGTCGCTGGCGCCGCCTGGTCGAACGAGCCGGTGAGCGTGACGCCGAAGCCAGGAGCGGGCCTGGTCGTGAGCGTGAGCGCGCTTCGCCAGCGGAGGTCGTCGGCCGAGAGGGTCAACGATGTCGCGGCCCGAACGCCGACGGGAGCTAGCGCCCGCGTCCCGCCACTGAGCCCGAACGTGTGCAGGCTAGAGAACGGTGCGCCCGTGTAGCTTTGCGTCACATCGAAGGCCTGAGACTGCCACGTGACGCTCTCTTGCAGCACCGGCTCCACGTCGTACCCCGCGTCGTCCGCGGTCCCCAGCAGGTCGGCCCCGACGCTGAGCGTGACGCCCTCGGCCAGGCCGGTGCGGTACCGGCCGCCCACGGCGTCCCGACGGGTCTCCCCGTCCCCCTCGACCCGAGCCGCGAACTGCAGGTCGAGATCCTCTCGCTGGCTCGCCGCGAAAGCGTTGGCTCGTACCGCCCATGGACCCTCGTCCACCGTGACGGCCGTGCCGGCCCCCATCCGCCAGTCCCCGAACGTCGCGCCACCGGAGACGCCGTACCGTCCTGGAGCGAAGGTACCGGCCGCGTCCCAGCCTTCTCCGGCGAAGGCGACGGTCGCACCCGTCGGCAGTTCGGCGAAGGGCTCGACGTCGGTACCCGCGAAGTTGTCCGCCTCGGCCGACACGCGCACGTAGTCCGAGAGGTCGCCCGCCAGGCTGGGGCGCACCGCGTAACCGAACCGTGCGGCCGTTCCCTCCTCGTCTATGACCAGGCTTCCCAGAAGGGTACCCGCCACTTCGAGCGTCAGTGTCGGCGGGGGGTCCGGGTCTGCCGACGCCGACGTCTTCGGATCCCGTGTGAATACGGCGGCAACGAAGGCGGTCGCCGAGACCTCGGGGTCTCGGCCAGATCGCGCCTCGATCCTCACCAGGGTGCGGTACCCGGACGTCACTTGGCCGAGGGGGTGCAAGACGACGGCGACGGAACGCTCCTCGCCCGGCTGGAGCTCGAGCTCATCGACCGCGAACCTCGGCGCCCACATCGCCGCAGTGGCGCTGAGCGCGATCCGGTCGGACACGTTGCCCGCGTTTCGCACGAGCAGGTCGAAGGCGAGCGCCGTGTCGAGGAGGCCACCGAGTTCCGTGGGCGCCGTAAGCGACAGGGCCGCACGCGGCAGTGCTTCGACGAGCACGCTGCCGCGGCCGTCGTCGGTGAGACCGTTCCGTGCGCTGAAGGCCACCTCGACGAGAGCCTTGGCGCCGGCGGGCACGGTCGCGGGAACACGCAGGGTGACCGACACGAAACCAGTACCGTCGACGGTCACCGTGCCGGACGCCGCCAGCGGCGTCCAGGGCGACGGGACCCCGACCTCGAAGTCGTACGTTCCGGTCCCCTCGAGCCCGAACGCAAGCGTCACGTACGCTCCTGATGGAGCCGCGATCGGCGCCGGGCTCAGCACCTCCAAGGCGCCGGCCCAACCGACGTGTGCCAGCACGATGCACCCCGCCGTCACGAGCCACGGGGTGCGAGGCATGTTCAATCCCCCAGCTCGCGGATGGCGCTCACCGTCGCGTCGATCGTGTACGCTCCGCCACGTTCGACCCCCGTCAGTTCGAGAGCGAAGTCGATGCGTAGCTCGTGCCAGCCGGTCGTGGGGCCAACACCGGTGTAGACGATCTGCGGCGAACCGTCGGCCCGCAACCAGAGCCCATCGTTGACGCGGTAGAGGACTTGCGATGCCGGCAAGAGGGTGCCTGCGGCGTCGTCACGCAGATCGGGGACCTCGAGCAGTAGGCTCCACGTCCCTTCGGCATTCGAGAACACCTGCACCGGCAGGCTCCCGCCCTCGGGTTGCGTCGCGTCGTAACGCGCGGGGAACGCGTCGGGCGGGTAGTCGGCGGCATCGACGGCGAACCCGATCGTGGTGGTGGGCATCCGGATCGAGATCACGTCGGGGATGAGGCTCTCGACCTGCCACGTGGCCTGCGCCGCCACTTGACCGAGTGCGAAGGCCAGGACGACCAGCGCCGCGACGCGAACGACGGACATCGGATCCTGCTTCACGGAGAGTCCTCCATAGCGGCGCCGAAGTCCGTGTCGGCAGATACGAGCGTATACAGGACGTCGGTCACGGTCTCGCCCGCAGCCTGACCGTCGATCCGCACCGCGGCGGCGACCAAGACCTCGCCACAGCCGCCCGGCGCCTTGTCCGTGACGAGCGCCAACGTGCCACCCGACTCGATGGCTCGCAGCCCGAGCGGTGCGTCGCCCCGGCAGACGGCCTCGAGGTAAAGCGGCGGGAACGGGGCGGTGAGAGATCGATCCGAGCGACCGGCCGAGAGCTGCCAACCCGCCGTGTTGGCGAACGCCTCGAGGAGGAACGTGCGGTAACAGACCACGCCGCCACTCGTCGAGGCGGGGGGTGGGTAGCTCATCAACGCCGTGCCGCCGACGACGTCGATGTCCGGCCAAGCCCCCAATCGGAAGGTGGTGCCCGCCGGGGCGACCCGGCCGTCCTCGCTGGGGGAGGCAACGTTCGCGGCCGTCGCGACCACACAGGCCAAGCCGTCGGATCCGAGATCGACGCCGAGGTCGAACACGAGTCGATCGGCGGCGAGCTGCAACCGGACGACCGACGGGACGTCGGCGGCCATGGCCAGCGTCACGGACGCCCTCGTCATGCCCGTGCTGCCGACCTCTTGAGCGTGCGCGGGCGCGGCGCCCAGCAGGGCGACGAGCAGTCCGGCGGCCAGCCGCCGGCACGAGCGGTGAACGGCCGTTGTCATGGACTCACCGTGCGCCCGGCGCGCCCAACCCGTCGGGCAGCGTGAAATCGTGAGCACCCGCCACCTCGACGTCGACGTCGCCGTAGTCGAGGACGACGAGTGCCGTGTAGTTGCCGGCCGGGAGCGGTCCGTGCAGGTCGATCTGGATCATGCGTGACTGATGCGGCAGCACCACCTGGCGGTCCAGGCGGGCCTCGATGACAGCGGCACCCGTACTGTCGCGGACCGACAGATCGCCTTCGACGCCCTGGCCGACGTTGCCGGTGTTGGCGTACTGCACGATGAGGCGGTACGGGTCGCCGTAGGTCGGGGGAGCTTCGCCGAACAACCCCATGATGTGGCCCTCGACCGCCAAGGGGGGCACGTTGACGTACACGACGTGGCCGACCCGTACGGAGAACGTGGCCGTCAGGTCCCCGGGCTCGGGATCGGTGGGCTCGCTCTCGACGAAAAGGACGCCCCAGTGCGTGCCGGGTTCGGTGTCCGGCGGCACGGTGACCGTGTAGCGCACCTCGGCCGATCGTTGCGGCTCGATGGTCAAGACGTTCGGGGCGAACGACACCCAAGGGCTCGCGCTACGCGCGACGCTGCCCACCTCGGCGAACGTGAACTGACCGATCGGATCGAAGTCCCAATCCGATAGGTAGACGCGCAATGCCATGGGAGCTGTCGTGGGGTTGGTGAGCCGCACAACTCCCTCGACGGTGTCGCCCGGCGCGGCGGTGTGGAGCATGGACGCGGGGTCGACGACCGCCGCGCTCTGCGCGAGGACGACCCCCGCCAGCAGCGCGGCGAGCGCGCTCGCGAGGAGGGCGGATCGACGGGCGGGGGATAGGATCATGGGCACTCCCTCGATTATCGATGAGGCAAGATACCGGCCTCGGGCCGGACGGTGGCGGCGGTGCGGCAGTACCCCGGCCGACGGGCCAACGGTGCAGCGAGCGGCACGCATCCCGTCGACCGGGTGAGGGCCGGCGCGCTCGCAGGAGCGCGCCGACGAACGACTAGAACTTCACGTCCGCCGACATCAGTGTGTAGGTGAGGTTGGCGGTGTTGGTGCCGTGCATGTCGGCGTTGACCTTGACGGCCAGCACGCCGAGGACGTCGAGCCAACTCGTGTTGTCGCTGCACATCGAACCGTCAGCAGCCGCCTGCGTCCCCGTCGGGCCCGCGTTGAGGGTCTTGGGAATGAGGTGGACGGTCGTCGCCATTGTCAGGGCGTAGAGCCCCGTGCCGTCAGCCGAACGTTGCGCACGTGTTGCCTTGGACGTACAGGTGGTTGATCCCTTGGCTGGTGGCGGGCTCGACACGCGCCACTTGCAGATCCCAGAATTTGAAGTTCGAGAACAGTTGGATCACGAAGGTCTGATAGCAGACGAAGTACTCCTTGCTGCCTGCCACCAGTCCGTTGGCGGTCGATGCTGGATCGGCGGGTAAGTGACGACGCGCTCGCTCACGAGAACCTCTGCCTCTTCAGGCCACGTGACGAGCTTGATGCTGTCCCAGCCGTTCGCGGCGTACGCGATTCCTCCTGGCACCACTTGCGTCTGGTTCCAGTATGTTCGCCCAGAACCAGGGGTTCGTCGTCGCCCTCGACGTACACGCAGGCGTAGGTTGGCGTGAAGTCGTCGCCCACGGTGCCACGCGCGCGGCCGGCCCAATCGCCACCGTTGAGGTAGTCGAGGTCGAACGTGATGGTGTTCGCTGCCAGGTGGAGCGCCGTTGCCATTGGCAGGTCCAGGACGACGGTCTGCGTGACCGAAGCTTGCGTGTCGCCTTTGGCGATCTGGTCGACTTTCTTCGCGGCGTCGGCGTAACCGTGATCTGCGCCAGCCCCACGGCGAACAGGGCCAGCACGGCGAGCGTGAACGTGAGCCTCCGTAGCATGGTGTCCTCCTCGGACGGCGCCGGGCGTGAAGTGGCCCGACTGCGTCAACATGCAAAGTAATCGCACAGCCGTGTCCACCGCGTCACCGGACACTTCGCGTGCTGGAGGCGCCTCCCGCAGCGCCGTTACTTGTGGGCAGGCCACAGGTCCGACGGTTACGCGCCGGTCATGCGGACAGATGCGGACGTCCCTGGATGTCCCTGGCATCCGAAGTACGCCACGCTTACGCTCCAGGCACCGTTGCCTCGCGCTGGCACCCGCGGACGTCGCCGAAGCGGTGCCGGAGGCGGGTTGTCTCGCACACACGATCTGCGAAAGGTGGCACGAGAATGGAAGAGCCACAGAGCAGGGCATTCGAATCAAGAGCGACGTTGCACTTGAACGCTCCGGTCCGTGTGACCGTGAACTCGCGGGTGTTGCCGGTCCGCCGCAAGGGCTTGGCGTTGCTCTCGTACCTGGCACTGGAGGGTCCGACACGCCGCGAACGGTTGGCCGACGTGCTGTGGGACCACCCCCGTGCCATGCCGAATCTGCGCGTGGAACTCCACCGATTGCGCACGGCTTTCACCCCCGTCTCCATCGACCCCGTGGTTCGAATGGCCGACCCGGTGATGCTGGATCCCGCGATCACCCTCGCTCCGATCCGAACGGGCTCCGACTTGCTGGAGGGCTTCGAAGACCTCTCGATCGGGTACCAGGCGTGGCTCGAGTACCGACGGGGCCTGCTCGAGAACGGCCTTCACATGCGCGCAAGCCTGCTCGAGGTCCTCGCGTCGGAGGTCGCCGCCCCGTTCGTCGTGGTGGTCCAGGGCGCACCACGCTCCGGTCGCCGAACCTTGGCGCGTGGGCTGGCACGTCGCCTGAGGTTGCCGTTCATCGAGGGTGCGGACGCCGCCGGCTCGGCCGTTCGGTACGTACCTCCCGACCGATCGCCGTCGGACGATCTCGCACCGCGCATCGTCCACGATCGCCAGAACATCTGGGTGATAGGCCGGTCCATCTTCGGGCCCGATTCGCCGCTCGTCCACCACCTGCGCGCCCGGATCGACCCGGACCGGATGCGATTCCACCGCCTCGATCCACTCGGCTGGCTTGAGGCGCGCGGCGCGATGCCACCCGACATCGAGTTCGAGGAGGGCGCCCGCCTCTACCTGACATCCGGCGGCCACCTCGGCTACCTGACCGAGCTTCTGAAGATGCGCGACCGGACGCCTCCCGCGCTGGCGCTGCCGATCCCGCAGAGCGTCCGAGCAGCGTTCGCGGTGGAGGCGCACCTTCTGAGCCCTCCGGCGCGCGCAGCGCTCGAACGACTCAGCGTCCACGCGGGGTCGTTCACCGCCGACCTCATCTCCGTCCTCGGTGCCTCACACCAGCTCGACGAACTCGAGGCGAACGGTTGGCTCGCCTACGATGGTCACGTCTGGCGTCACGCCGACCCCATGTCCGCGCGTTTGCTGCGTGCCGGCCTCCTGCCCGGCCAGGCGCTTCACCTTCATCAACGCGTCGCCGAACATCTGAGCCGTGAGGGCGCTTCCGCGGCGGCCGAGGACCACCTTCGGGCGGCCGGGTTGCCGCCGCCGGACCCCGTCCAGCTAGCCGTCGATGTCACCACGGATCACACGAACGGCCAGCACGCGCCGCGTGTTCACGTGAGTCTCGGTCACCAGGTCTCGTTCGATGAGCCCGACGTGGAAGGGCCGCTCGTCAGCGTCGAGGGGACACGGGTCTTGTGGTCACGCCTCCCCACGCTAGCCGCGGCGTCGCACGTCATCTGGACGTTGCGCCCGGACCGGCTTGTGATTCGCGTGCGTGCTCGCTCCCAGATCGGACCGGCGACCGAGCCGGTCGGCCGCGAGCCGGCCTTGTTCCGGATGGTGCTCGTCGGGGCCAAGACGACCTGCGTGAAGTTCACCCCGGCGGCGGGCGCGATGACCCACGTCGCAGCATGGAAACTGCTGCCCGGAGCCGAGCGTTTCGACTACAGCTTCATCGTCGAAGACGCACGCTGTCTGCGTCTCGAATGCGACGTTCAGGCGGCCGTCATCGACGTGGACGTACAGGTCTTCGGCATCGATCGCCGTGCGAACGGCGCCGTCGAGACGATCGAGGCGATCGATCTCAACGACGTGCTCGAGTCATCGCTCTCGCTCGATAGCAACGTGGTCGGTGACGGGCACTCGCCGCGAGGTCCGCCCCTCACCGCAACGCCTCCTGACCCACGAACGCCCGCCGCGGCGCCCAGGCCGCGAGCGTGGCGCGGTCGTCCTCGTCCGTCTCGCCCCGCACGAGCCGACGCACCAGCTCGCCCACGCCCGGACCGAGCATGAAGCCCTGACCGCACAGCCCAGCCGCGTGCACCAGGCCCAGGGCCCGCTCCGACGCGCCCACCAGCGGCGAGCCATCGGGCGTCATGGGGTACACGCCACGCCAGGTGCGGCGCACCCGGACGTGCTGCAACCGCGGCATGAGCGCCAGCAGGCGCTCGGCCACCTGGGGCAGGAACGCGCTCGTGGGCCGGAGGTCGTCGCCCCAGATCGGTGGGTCGGGCGTGAGGCAGAAGATGAGCTGGCCCGTCTTGGCCTGGTAGAAGTACACGTTCGCCGAGCCGGGACCGGGGCGCACGTCCACCACGAGCGGCGCCAGGAACGGCGCCACGGGTTCGGTGATGGCGGCCTCGTGCAGGTCGGTGCGCACCGCGAGCTCGTCGCCCACCAGGGCGGCCACCCGGGCGGCGTCGCCACCGGCCGCGTTCACGACGAAGGAGGCAGCGATCTCGCCGCGGTCCGTGCGTACGCCCTGCACGCGGCCGTGCTCGACGCGCAGCCCCGTCACCCGTTCGCCGAAACGGAACGTCACGCCCGCACGCCGTGCGGCTTCCGCCAGCGCGTGGCTGGCGCGCAGCGTCGAGCAGTGACCGTCGCCGGGCGAGAAGGTGCCGCCCCGCAACCCGTCGGCCGCAAGGTCGGGCACGCGGGCGAGGAGCTCGTCGGCGTCCAGCCAGTCGATGTCGAGGCCGTGCCGATGCTGCACCTCGAGCAGACGACGGAAGGCGGTCTCCTCGCGCTCGCGGTACGCCACGAAGGCGTAGCCGCCGGTCACCCACTCGATGTCGTCGCCGTGCTCGTCGCGCCAGCCCGCGAAGGTGGCCACGCTCTCGCGGCCGATGCGTACCTTGGCGGGGTCGGCGTGGGTGGCCCGGACGCCGCCGATGGCGGCCTTGTTGGCGCCCTGCCCGGCGCTGGCGCCCGCGTCGACGACGGTCGTGCGCAAACCGCTCTTGGCCAGCGCCCACGCGGTCGGCACGCCCACGCTGCCGGCACCGATGACGACCACGTCCGGGTGCGGCACGTCAACGCTCCTTCGAGGTGGCGCGCAGCCCGCCCAGGACACCGAGCGGCACCTCGACGAACGGCGGGCGACGCACGCCCGGCGTCACGTCGGCGGGCGCCACGCCCTCGTCGCGGAACAGCCGATCGATGAGCGGCGCACACGTCTTGGCGCCGCACGCGCCCATCTCGGCCCGCGCGATGGCCTTGATCTCGTTCACGTCGTGATGGCCGGCGCGGATGAGGGCGCGCAGTTCGCCCGCGGTGACGCGTTCGCAGCGGCACACGACGGCGTCGTCCGCGAGCCTCGCCGCCCCGCCGGATCCGAGCGGTTCGCCCACCGCGGGCGCCTGCACCCGCAGCCCCGCCACCCGCGCGGCCCACGCCGCCGGCGCCCGCACCTGCACGAGGAGGGTGCCGTCGACGCCGCCGGCGGCTGTCCCTGGCGAACCGGCCGCGCCGGCTCGCGCCCGCGGCACACCGCGCACCCGCACCACCTCGACCGGTCCCAGCGCGTCACCGTGCGTGTCGACCACCTCCACGCGCTCGCCCTCGCGCACCCGGTCGGCACCGAACTCGAAGGGGATGGTGACGATGGGGAACCCGGCGTCGAGGCGACCGTCGACGAGCGTGATCGCCAGACCCGGGCAGATGCGCACGCACTTCTGGCAGCCGATGCAGGCGTCGGCCGCGTCGTCGCCGACGTACCGCGGCACGCCCCGGAGGTCGTCGGGGTCGATGTGGATGAGCCCTTGCGGGCAGACCGAAGTGCACGGGTTGCAGGGGATCGGCTGGTCGCAATGGAACACGGGGTGCACGCCCTGCGCTGCCGGCGACGGCCGCTCGGCGCCGACGGGACCGGGTTTCGAGCGCAGCAGGTCGGCCATGCGCGACCACTCGGCGGGGACCCCGCCGGCGTCGGCGCCCAGCACGCCGGCGATCTCGCGCCCCCGGATCTTGCCCGCGAAGATGGCGGCCGAGGCCTCCGCGATCTGGTCGCAGTCGCCGGCGGCGAAGGTGCGCAGGCCGGCGGCGCGAGCCTGGCCGGTGAACTCGTCGACGGGATCGAGACCGACCGCCACGAGCACCGCGTCGCACGCGTAGAGGCGCTCGGTCCCCGCGATCGGCCGGAAGCGCTCGTCCACCCGCGCCAGGGTGACCTCCTCGACCCGCCCGTCGCCGGACGCCGCCACCACCGTGTGCGAGGTGTGCACCGGCACGCCCAGACGCACGAGCTTGTCGAGATGCACCCGGTACCCGCCGCACTCGGGGGCCGCCTCGGCCAGACCGACCACGTCGACGCCCGCCTGCAACGCGTGGTACGCGGTGATGAGGCCGACGTTGCCGCCGCCGATCACGAACAGGCGGTCGGCGATCCGCACGCCGTCGCGGTTCAGCAGCGTCTGGAAGGCGCCCGCACCCAGCACGCCCGGCAGCGTGTTGCCCGGGAAGGCGAGGGCTCGCTCGCGCGAACCGGCGGCGACGAGCAGGACCTGCGGACGCACCAGCACGTACTCGGTGGCGCCGCGCCAGATGCCCACCCAGCCGTCGCCGAACACGGCCAGCACGGTCGAGCCCGTCCATACCTCGGTCGTGTCGAACGCGAGCGCCTCGCGCGAGAGGCGCTCACCGATGGCGGTACCGCGCGTTCCGGCATGCACGGCGTCGATCGAACCGAAGAAGCGGTGCGTCTGCAGCACCAGCTTGCCGCCCAGGCGGTCCTTGTCGTCGACGAGGAGCACCGGCACGCCGTGGGCGCCGAGCTCCGCCGCCGCCGACAGGCCCGCCGGTCCGCCGCCGACGATCAGCACGGGCACCTCGCGCCGCTCGGGCTCGTGAGCGGCGGGCACGGAAGCGCCGGCGGGCAACACCGGCAGGGCGTCGAGCGGGCGGACGTCGAGACCGGGCGTCACGGGCGCCATGCAGGCCTTGACCGTCCGGCCGTCGGCCAGGACCAGGCACTGGGCGCACTGACCGTTGGCACAGTAGAGCCCTTGCGGGCTACCGTCCTTGGGGTGGCGTCCGAACGCGCGCACGCCGTGCGCCATCACCGCCGACGAGATGACCTCACCGACACGCGCCAGCATCGGCGCGCCGTCCCACGTGAACGGCACGTCGGCGGGTGGCGCGATCGGCAGGATCGGATGCGCTTCGAGGCGGCTCGTTCCCATCGTCCCTCCGTCGGACCTTCGTCCCTCACTGTAGGAGGGCGAGGGCGGGACGCGGCGGCAGCCTCGCGGGCCGTTTCAGCCAGGGCTGCTTCAGCCCACGACGATTCGCACCGTCTGCACGCCCGCTTCCACGTCGACGTCGATCGTCTCCCGGCGTCGCTTCCGCTTCACCACGCTGACGTCGCCGCTGCGCTCGAGGCGCGCCTCGGCGACCTGGCTCAGGTCGTCGATGTGGGCCTGGGACCGCAACGACCCGCGCAGGTCGTTCTCGCTGAGGTGGCTGGCGCGCATCGCGTCCCAGAGGATCTCGCCGTCGCGGACGACGACGCGCGGGTTCCCCTTGATCAGCTTGCCGAACGGGCTGAAGCGGAACTGGACCGCCGCGAAGAGACGATGCGTCATGACCAGCACGACGCCGGCGACCAACGACGGGAAGAACGGCGCCGACCCCGTGATGGCCCGGCTGACGACCGATCCCAGGATGATGGCCAGGATCACGTCGAAGGCCGAGGCCTTGCCCAGGAACCGCCGGTCGCCCACGCGGGCCGTCGCGAGCGCCGTCACGTAGACGATCACCGCGCGCGCGGCCATGTGGCCGATCGTGAGGTCGTCCTGGGGCAACTCGATGCCCAGCGCCCACACGAAACCTCGCCACAACTCATCCATCGATCGCACCTCCTGCGTCGACCTTCACGGTAGCGCCGGGCGGTCGCCCCGCGTGGGACGCCTGCACGCCCGCGCCCACGAAGCGCTCGGCCGCGGCGATCGCCTCCTCGGTCGTGGCGAAGACGTGGGCACCGTCGCGCTCGAGGCGTTCGAGCACGCCCATCCGCTCGAGCAGTTGGCGCGGTTGCGGGCGGAGCCCCGACAGCAGCACGCGCACCCGGCGCCGCGAGAGGCGGTCGACGAGCGCCTCGAGGGCGGCTGCGCCCGTGGCGTCCATCACCGGCACGCGCCGAAGACGCAGCACGACCACGCTGATGCCGCCGCCGGTCTTCAGGAGTTGATCGAAGAAGCGGTTGGCGGCGCCGAAGAAGATCGGCCCGTCGATGCGGTAGGCGATCACCCTCTCACGCAGCAGGCGCCCCTCGGCGGCGGCGTCGTTCGCGGCGTCGCGAACGCCCGTCGCCAGCCCACGCTCGCCGAGCAGGTCCTGAGGATCGACCGAGAACATGCGGCTCATCCGAACCACGAACAGCACGCCCGCGGCGATCAGCCCCACCTCGAGCGCCAGGATGAGGTCGAAGGCGATCGTCGTCACGAGCGTGATCGCGAGGACGAAGGCGTCGGACTTCGTCGAGCGCAGGATCGTCCGGAGCGCATGGGTCTCCACCATCCGCGCCGCCACCACCACGAGGATCCCCGCCAGCGCCGCGAGCGGGATGCGCGCCGCCCAGGGAGCCGCCGCCGCGACGATCGCCGCCAAGGACAACCCGTGGATCACGGCCGCCAGACGCGTGCGTGCGCCCGAGCGCACGTTCACCGCCGTGCGTGCCAACGCCGCCGTCGCGGGCACGCCGCCCACCAACGCCACCGCCACGTTGGCGAGCCCCTGGCCGAACAGTTCCCGGCCCGGGTCGTGGCGCTCGCCCACCGTCATGCCGTCGGCGACGACGGCCGACAGCAGGCTCTCGAGGGCCGCCAACACCGCGATCGCGAGCGCGGCGCGCACGAGGGTCGTCAGCTCCAGGTCGGGCCACGCCGGCCAGGCCGGGAACGGCAGCGCGGCCGGGATCGCGCCGATGCGCGGCACGCCATCGAAGAGCGGCAGGAGCGACAGCACCGTCACGGTGAGGAGCGCCACGATCCCGCCCGGCACGGCGCGGGCGCGCGGCCAGCGCGACCACGCGGTCATCACCACGATCGCCAGGAGCCCCAGCGCAGGCGCCCGCCACGAGGGCGCCTGGACGAAGTCGGCCAGGGTGCGGGCGCTCGCCGGCAGGATCGAGCCGTGGCCCCCCGACGCCTCGAGCCCGAGCAAGCCAGGCAGTTGCTGCAAGGCGATGATCACGGCGATGCCGTTCGTGAACCCCGAGACCACCGGCCACGGGACGTACTGCACGTACTGGCCCAGACCGACGGCGGCGAACGCCAGCAGGAAGACGCCCGCCAGCAGACCGATGAAGGGCAGCGCGCCCGGACCGTGGCTGGCGACGATCGGCAGGAGCACCACGGTCATGGCGCCGGTGGGTCCGCTCACCTGGAAGCTGGAACCACCGAAGACGGCGGCGAGGGTGCCGGCCACGACGGCGGTGATCAGGCCCGCGGCGGCGCCGGCGCCGGACGCGACACCGAACCCGAGGGCCAGCGGCAACGCCACGACCGCGACCGTCAGACCGGCGAGCAGGTCTTGGCGCCAGGCGCGCAGGTCGTAGTCGGAGCGTTTGGGAAGGAAGCGAACGAGCGACCGCCACACGGTCGTCGAGGGATGGGGCACCGGAGCCTCCGGCGGCCGACGGGTCGACGCCGGCACGACGCCGCAGATCCTACGCCCGCTGCGTCGGGCGCGTGACCAAGTCGCCCTACCGCTCGATCATGGCGCCGCGGGCGTCCACCATCGCCTCGAGCTCGTCGGCGTCCACGTTCGGCAGGTCGCCGTACTGGCTCAGCGAGAGCGCCGCGCACAGGGCCCCGTAGCGCAGACCGCGCGCGAAGTCGCCCCGCAACCAGCCGTACAGCACGCCGGCCACCATGGCGTCGCCGGCCCCGATCCGATCGAGGATCACGACCTCGCGGGCGGGGACGTGGTGCACCTCGTCGGTCGTCCGGTCCCAACCGAGGAGACCGTCGCCCCCCATCGACATGACCAGGTGCCGGGCGGGCGTCACGTCGCCCAGCCCCCGCAGCACCGCGTCGGGTTCGCCCGGCGCCACCCCGAGGACGGTGACCGCGTCGTCGCGGCTGCAGCACAAGACGTCCACGTCGGCGACGAGCGGGGTCGCCACCCGGCGCGCCTCTTCCGGTGACCAGAGCCGGGCGCGGTAGTTCATGTCGAAGCTCACCGGCACGCCGGCGTCGCGCGCGCGCGCGACGGCCTCGAGCACCAGCGCCTGCGGACCGGGCAGCGCCAACGTGATCCCGGTCAGGTGGAGCAGCCGTGTGTCGAGCAGGTAGGCCCAGTCCACGTCCGCCGACGTCATGCGGCTGAAGACGGAGTCGCGGCGGTCGAACCAGACCTGGATCGAGCGCGGTGGGACGGCGTACTCGACGTAGTACGTGGCCAGGCGACCGTCGCGCCAACGGACCGCGCTCAGGTCGACGCCGGCGAGCCGGTAGTGCACGCTCCACGCGCCGACCCAGCGGCGCGTCGGGCAGCGTGCTGGCCCACCCGGTGACCGCGCCGAGGCGGGCCAGGGTGCAGGCGACGTTCCCCTCGGTGCCCGAGACGTACACGTCGAGACGATCGACGGCCTCGAGCCGACCGCCCGCGGGCACGCACAGGCGCAGCTGTCCCTCTCCGAACGTGGTCAGGTCGAAGCGCGCCATGACCCCCCTCACTCGTTCCGGCTGGCGTCCATCGTCCCATAGCGCGTGCTGTAGCGCTCGAAGTTGGCGGCGATCTCCTCCGGTGGCAACGACTCGACGGCGCCGATCTGGAGCGCCAGCCACACCGTCTTGGCGATGTCCTCGACCATCACGGCCGCTTTGAGCGCCTTCTCGACGCTGGCGGCCGATCGTGAAGACCCCGTGCTGGCGCATGAGCACGGCCAGCGACGGGCCGATGTGCTCGACGATCGTGCGGCCGATCTCCTGCCCGCCGATGCGGGCGTACGGGGCACACGGGATCTCGCAGCCGAACTCGTCGGCAATCGCCGTCAGCACCACCGGGATGCCGCGACCCACGGCCGCGAAGGCGGTGGCGTAGCTCGAGTGGGTGTGCACCATGCCCATGACGTCGGGTCGATGGCGGTAGACGTAGGCGTGGGAGGCCGTGTCCGACGAGGGTCCGTGGTCGCCTTCGACCAAGGTGCAGGCCTCGTCCACGATCACCATGTTCTCGGGCGTCAGGTCCGGGGAACTGGAACGCCGCTGGGCTTGATGACGATGAGGCCGGTGTCGGGGTCGCGGCCGCTGACGTTGCCGCTGGTCCAGGGGGACCAGCCCCTCCTCGGCGCGCCCGGTTCGCGTGACAGACCTTATGGCTGGGGAGTCGTTCGAGTCTCATGCTTCCAGCGCCTTCCACGGCTCAGCCCGGCAGCGCTCCATGCGCGCGAGCACCCAGGTGCGCGCCTCGGCCAGCGCTCGCAACGCGTCTACCGTCGTCGTCGTTCCACATCTCCACGAGCACGGGCCCGGCGTACGCGGCGGCCGCCAGGGGCGGCGAACACCGCGGCTCGAACGGCACGCCGCCGGCACCGAACGGCACCCGCCGCGGTTCGCCGGGCCGGGCGTCCTTCACGTGCAAGGGCCACCATGTGGCCCCGCGCCTGCTCGAGCTCGGCCACGGGGTCGTGCCCGCGCTCGATGAGGTTGCCCACGTCGGGGTAGAGCTGCAGCCATGGCGAGCGCAAGCCGCGCGAGCAAACGGACACCCCCCGAAGAGCGATCCCAAGGCCAAGCGTGTCCATGTTCTCGATGCCCAGCATCACGCCGGAGCGGGCTGCGTACGCCAGCGCGCGGTCGAGCCCCTCGACGTAGCGTTCGACGCTCTCGGGGGTCTCGTCCTCGTAGTAGACGTAGTAACCGGCCACCTGGATGAGGCGCGA
>CAWIUY010000046.1:0-40631 GCA_963839375.1 uncultured Trueperaceae bacterium
ACCTCGCCGTCGTGGGCTCCCAGGCGGGCGCGGTCGCCGTCCCCCACGGTCTCTTCGTCGCGGTCCTCGCGGGCGCCGACGGGGACCGGTGGGGTGCGCTCGGGTTCGGCCTGGTCTGCCTCGCGGCGCTGGTGCTACCTGCGGCAGGGGCGACCCTCAAACGCCGGACGAGCCACGAGCGCTGCGGGCCAGCGAGGTCGAGGGCCCTGGCCCACCCCGGCCCGGATGTCTGTTCCATCCGATCGTCTTCTTCGCCCTGGCCGCGACGGTCGGGTCCGCGGCAGCCGCCGGCATCGGTACCGCCGTCTTCGGCGACGCCTACCGCGACGATCCCGTGGTCTTCATGGGTCTTCTGGCGGCGACGCTCGTCCTGGCCGTCGCCCAGACGGTCGTGGTGTACCGCTACTTCGATCCCCCGCGCCGTCCGCCGCGGCGGGCGTTCCTCCTCTCGCCCTTGGCCGACCGGATCGGCGACGTCTGCCTGTTCGCCCACATGGCGCTCCTCCAGGTCGTGTCGGGACGCCGTCGCCGGCGACCCCGTTCGGACACCATCGATGGCTTCGAGGACGCCGCGGGCTGGCTCGTGTTCGTGTCGCTCGCGGCCGGGCTGCTCTACCTGCCGCCCCGGATGCTCTACCTGGTCGAGGACCTGAGGCGCCCCGGCGCCTGGTTCACCCTCGCTGCCGCCCACGCGGCGATGGTCTGGCGCATGACGTTCGGCGGAGCCTGAGGCTGGCTGGACGATCCGCACGGTCGGGAGGACCCCATCGTGGCTCGCGGTCGACGCACGCAACCCACGCTCGCCGGCGCGTTCGAGGCCCGGGAAGGCGATCTGCTCTGTCGGCTGGTCGTCACGCTCGACGACGGCGGCGCGCTGGAGGGGTACCTCGTCTTCGGTCCGTTGCGGCTGTGGCTGCGCGGCGCGCACGCGAACCGGGGTCGCCTGGGCGTGGGCGCCCTCGCCACGGTCCAAGGCGGCGCGCCGCTGGCGTGGGTGCGCCTGCGGACGGTGGGCGACGACGTGGAGCTCGACCTGGATCCCGACGACGACCCTGCCCACGACCCCGGTCACCGACCGTCGCTCGTCGTCTTCGGACGGCACGGAGGCGACCGCTGAGGGTCGAGGACGTGCCGCCACGCCGTCTCGTGACCGTGTGTACGACCGTGTGCCGTCTGTCGCCGACCTGTACACCGAGCACCCGTACCGTGGTCGTGCTGCTGGGGGGTGGGGACCGATGAGCACGAGGACCTGCGAGGGGTGCGCGTACTGGCGACGCCATACCGAGTGGTGGACCGACGACAACCGCCGCCTGGGCATGGGCGAGTGCCTCAACCCGCGCGTGTCCCGGGACGAGGCCGAGGTGGCGGTGCACCACGCCGATTTCGATCCTTCGGGGAGGGTTCCGGTCAAGACGTGGTCGAACGAAACGTGCCGGATGTTCCGGGCGGGTTAGCGGCCGACACCGCGGCGCTCCGACACCCGTAGCCGGTCGCCGTCGACCGCCCACGGGGGCGTTGGTCGGTGGACGCTGCCGCGAGGACGTCCCGGTTCCGCGGCCTTATGCTCGTGGGTGCCGGGAGAGAGAGTGCCGCCGTGGCGTCCCCTCGACACGCCGCCCTCGCGACGACCTTTACGTCCACCGTCCCACGCGCCGACCGAGCCTCGCCGACCGCCGCGGTCGCCTCGAAGGCGTTGGGCCGCGGCCTCCTCCTGGGCGCGATCGGCGTCTCCGCGCTCCTGGCCGTCGAGTTCGACTTCGGCGTACCGCGCCTCTTCGTGGCGCTGGTCATGGGCTTCCTCGGGTTTGCGTTCGTGTCCGCCGGCGAAGGTCTCGTGCTTCTGCTGTGGTCGACCCTTCGTAGGGTCTTCCGTCGCCTCCGGTTCGACCGCGGCTTGGCCACCCTCGACGCCGTCCCGGCCGTGCCCGTCGGCCGGATCGTGGGCGCGTCCGTGTACATGGCGGGCGACGCGCTCTGGCCGCAGAGCTTCCTGAAGCAGATCGCGCTGCCCGTCGTCGGCGAGATCGCCATGGTGCTGGCCGGCCTGACGTTCGTGGCCGTCGCCCTGGCCCGCCGACCCGGTCGCACGCGTGCCGCCGGCGCGCGCTGCTGGCAGGGCCGGGTGTCCTGGTCCTGGCCTTCGTCCTATGGGTGGCGGACGCGGGCTTCGACGGTTACCTGGTCGACGGGCCGGTCGGCGGCGCGGCGTCGAGCGTCCTCGTGGACGCCGGAACCCCTGGACCTTTCGTCGTCCGGACGCTCAGCTACGGCAGCGGGACCAGCACCCGCCGACCCGAGTACGGCGCCGGCGCCGATCTGCTCACCTCGCCCGTGGACGGCTCCCCGATCTTCGGCGGCTACGGCGGCCTCACAGGGTCGTTCTTCCGATGGTACTGGGGCTTCGACTTCACCGCGCTACCGCTGAACGGGCTCGTCTGGTACCCGGAGGGCGAAGGTCCGTTCCCGCTCGTGCTCGTGGTGCACGGCAACCACGCCATGAGCGAGGCCTCGGAGCCGGGGTACGCGTACCTCGGCGAGCACTTGGCCAGCCACGGGTACGTGGTCGCGGCGATCGACCAGAACTTCCTCAACGGGTTGATGTTCTTCGACGGCGACTTCGCGGAGATGCCGCTGCGCGCCTGGATGGTGCTGCAGCACCTGCAGCAGTGGCGGCGCTGGAGCGTGACGCCCGGGAACGTGTTCTCGGGCCGGGTCGACCTCGACCGGGTGGCCCTCATCGGTCACTCGCGCGGCGGCGAGGCGGTGGCGTGGGCCGCGCACCTGAACCGACACGCCCTGGAGCCGGTCGGCCGCGTCTCGTCGCCCAGCGACTTCGGTTTCGGCATCCAGACCGTGGTCGCGATCGCGCCCTCCGATGCCTACGAAGGCGCGGGTGGACGCAAACCGGCGATCATGGACGCCGATTACCTCCTGTTGGCAGGTGGCCACGACGCCGACACCTTCATGCTCTACGGCCAGGCCCAGTACAACCGTGCCGTGGTCGGCGGCGAGGGCGTCAAGGCGCTCGGCTACGTCTACCGGGCCAACCACGGTCAGTTCAACGGCGTGTGGGGTTCGAGCGACCGCGGGCTCTTCAACTCGCTCTTGCTGAACCGCGCACCCCTACTCTCGGCGGACGCGCAGCAAGGGATCGCCAAGGCCCTCGTGACGAGCTTCTTGGATGCCAGCGTGCGCGACCAGGCCGGTTCGCTGGCGCCGTTCCGGAACCCGTCGCCCGGCGGTGAAGGGCGCCTGGTGACGCAGCTGCAGGAGGCCGCGACCGTCGTTCTGGAGGACTTCGAGGAGGGCGGCGCTCGCAGCGAACCTCTGCTGCAGCGCGACGGCCGGCGTGAGCAAGGGAACCGAGCGCTGCGCCTGACCTGGGCCGCCGGAACCGGGGCGACCCATGAGATCCCCCTGGCGCCCGTGGACGCCGCGCGTGGGTCACCCAGGCTCGATCAGGCCCTGACCTTCGCGTTGGCGAACGTGCCCGGGGAGGTGGGGCCCGCCGACCTCTTCCTCGAGCTCGCGACCGCGGACGGGTCGACGGTCCGGATGGCGCTGAGCGACGCCGCCCCGCTCGTCGCGCCGCTGCCCGCCCACCTCGTGAAGGCGCGTTGGCTCTACGGCCTTCACGGCTTCCCCGGCAGGATCGACCCGGAGGAGGTCGTCTTGCAGACCTACACCGTGCCGCTGACGGTGTTCGAGCGCGTCGACCCCCGGTTCGATCCGGCTTCCCTGAGCGCCCTCCGCTTCGTCTTCGAGGGCGAGGTCGCAGGGGGCGTCTACCTCGACGAGATCGCGTGGGTGCCGGTATCGGGTCCCGTGGCGACGACCGCGAGCCGACTCCCGTCTGGATCGGGGGAGTGAGGCCCACCATGGCGTGCCGACGATGCGCCGGGTACGGATGTCTCCTGCTCATGGCGTGCATGCCACCGCTGCGGGTGTGGGCGGCGCTCGGCGATGCGCCCGGGGTCCAGCCCACGGACCACGACGACATCGACGCGTTCGTCCGATCCGAGATGGCGCGCGCCGGTATCCCCGGGTTGTCGCTGGCCATCGTCGTCGGGAACGACGTCGTCTACCTCCAGGGGTACGGCGTGGCGGACGACCACGGCCGAGCGGTCACCCCTCGCACACCGTTCATCATCGGTTCGATCGGCAAGACCTTCACCGCCCTGGCCATCCAGCAGTTGGCCCGTGACGGCCACCTCGACCTGGCGGCCCCGGTGCAGCGCTACCTACCCGACTTCACCTTGGCCGATCCGCAGGCCGCCGCCCGCATCACGCTCCGGCAACTGCTGGACCACACGAGTGGGCTCCCCAAGTGGGCGGGCGAGCAGGCGCACCAGCTCGACCCCCGCCACACGACCGCCGACCTCGTGCGCCGGGCGCGGAGCGTGACCCCCGACCGGCCAGTGGGCGCTTCGTACGCGTACTCGAACCTCAACTACCTCGTGCTGGGGCTGGTCGTCGAGGCCGTCAGCGGCCAGAGCTACGAGGACTACGTCCGGTCCCACATCTGGCAGCCCCTGGGGATGGCGCGCACGGCCTTCTCGCCCGATGCCGCGGACGGTCTCGCAGAGGGCTACCGCACGCTGTTCGGCTTCCGGATCGCCGCGTCGGCGCCGTTCCCACCCGGCATGGTCCCCTCGGGGTACGCCATCTCTACCGCCGAAGACCTGTCGCACTACCTCGTCGCCTACCTCCACGGGGGCCAGTACGGCGGTGCGACGGTGCTGGGGACGTCGGCCGCGCACGACATCCACTGGAACCGCCTGCCCGCCTCCGGTCGCGACATCGAGACGAGCCAGAGCGGCGGCACGCTCAACTACAACGCCGACCTCCACGTCCTGCCGGCGCAAGGCGTCGCCGTCGCCGTCCTCACGAACACCCGACACCTCTGGGACGACGTCCTGCCGGTCACGACGGCGGCCACGATCGCGCGCAGCGTCGCGCGTCGGGTGGCGGGCCTGGCCGTACCGCCGCCGCCTGCCCTCGGTCGCTGGCCGTCCTACGCGCTCCTGGACGGCGTGGCGCTGGCCGTGCTGGCGTGGGCGTCGTGGCGGCTGCTGCGGGCGCTGTCGTCGCGGGGCGCTGTGTCTCCCCGACGCGCGTGGGCGTTCGACGTCGCCGTGGCGGCGCTGCTGCTGGCGGGGATCCCGGCCCTCTCGTCACAGCGGTGGGGGTACCTGTTGCGGGCCCAACCGGACTTCGCGGGTGTCGTCCTGATCGCCGGCCTCGCGCTGGCCTTCGCCGCCATGATGGGGCTGGCCGGACGGTGGCGGGGACGCCGACAGCGACGCCCTGAGCGTCTCGATCGCAGCGTGGCTCGCTGGCCGGCGCGTACCCTGCCTCATGGCCGCGTCCCTTCGCACCACCGCCCAGATCACCTTCCTGCCCACCGCCGACCTCGCGGCCACCGCCGCCTTCTACGAGGGGGTGCTCGGTCTGGCGCTCGCCCGCGACCAGGGGACGTGCCGGCTGTACGCCACGACCGCCGGCGCGTACCTCGGCTTCTGCGACCGCGGGTACGCGGTGCCGACGGACGTCCGCGTGGTGCTGACGCTCCTCGTCGACGACGTCGAGGCGGCGTACGCGGCGGTGGTGGCCGCGGGCGGCGTGGGCGAGAGCGCACCCGCGCACAGCGACCGCTACGGCTGCGTCTCGTGCTTCTTCCGCGATCCGAACGGCTACCTGGTCGAACTGCAGCGTTTCGACGAGCCGCTGGCATGAGACGCGCCAGGCACGGACGAGCGCGTGGCCGGCGTCATCGCCCCTCCACCTCGGCGACGAGCCGCTCCGGCGACCACCGATAGGGCGTGGACGCGTTGAGCCTCGCCCACTCGTGCGCCGCTTGCGCCAGGGTGGTGTCGGCTTCTTCGACGTTCGGGACGACCAGGTAACGCTCCAGCGGCGCCTCGTCGAAGAGCGCCGCGTGGCATGCGACCGCGACGGGCTCGGGACCCGGGTACTGCGACCGCGACGGGTCGAGGTCTTCGGGGAGCGAAGCCTGGGGGTCGCCGCTCGCGCCGGTGGGCAGCCCGAAGCGCCCGAGCGCGTTCCGTTCGATCTCCGACTGGTAGTTGCCGGGCGCGATGGCGCACACGTGCACCCCGTGCGGCTCGAGACCCTTCGCGAGGGAGTCCGTGTAGGCCTCGAGGGCATGCTTGGACATGCTGTACGCGCCCAGGAGCGCCGACGACCGCGTGCCCGAGATGCTGGAGATCGTCACGATGCGACCCCGGCTCGCGATGATCAGGTCGACGAGCGCGTGGGTCACGCGGTGGACGCCGAAGACGTTGACCTCGAACACGGCGCGGAGGTCGTCGAGCGGGGTCGTGGCGAGCGGTCCGATCTGGGCGATGCCGGCGTTGTGCACGATCCCCCACAGGCCTTCGCCGCGCGCGAGGATCGTCTCGCGCAGCCGCGCCACGTGGCCGTCGTCGGTCACGTCGCAGACGACCGGTTCGACGCCGTCGACGAGCGCGAGGCGCTCGGCGTCCGCGTCGCTCCGGACCGTGGCGTAGACGGGTACACCCTTCGCCGCAAGGTGGGTGGCCAACGCGAGGCCGATG
This sequence comes from uncultured Trueperaceae bacterium, assembly GCA_963839375.1. Lineage (GTDB taxonomy): Bacteria > Deinococcota > Deinococci > Deinococcales > Trueperaceae > JAABTL01. Next base: position 6,579 of record CAWIUY010000046.1, read on the forward strand.
CCGGAACTGCAGCCGGTGACGAGCACGATCTGGGGCATGGGCGACCCTACCCCGGGCCCGCCCGCGCCGACGCGACCGCGCCGCGAGCGGGACGTCGTGCTCAGGCGCCGACGGGGGAAACGTGCCTGAATGCGGAGCGGTGGACGCCGCGTCCGCCGGAGTCGGACGTGCGTCGCGGCCGTGATCGGAGGCAACTCGATGATGACGACCTGGATCGGACGACCCGCCCTGTGGCTGGCGGCGGCCGCCGTGCTCGTGTTCGCGCTGGCCGGCGCCTGGCTCACCCCACGTGGACCGGTCACCTCGACCGAAGCGCTCGTGACGATGGCGGTCGCCCTCGTCGTGGGTCTCGTCGTCGGCGCGGCGACCGGGAGTCGGTGGGCGCTCCTGTTCGCGCCGGCCGCGTTCGTCGCCGTCTTCGAGCTCGCGCGCATCGGCGCTTGGGGCCCGACGGTCGACGCCCCCGCGTCCGCCGGCACCCTCCACGTGCTCGCCTTCTTGCTCGGCCGGGCGCCCCAGTGGCTGCTCACCGTCGTCCCGATGCTGATCGGGACCCTCGTCGGGCTCGCCCTCGCACCCCGCTTCGGCACGGTGATCGCCCGACCCCTCGGCGTCGGCGGTTGGGTGGCCGCGTCCGCCCTCACCGTCGTCGCGGTGGCCGTCGCGGTGGTGATCGCTCGCCCGGCCACGACCGCCCCCATCCTCGGCAGCGACGGCCGTGTCGTGCCGGGCAGCGTCGCCGAACTCACGACCGCCACGATCGGCGGGCACGCCCAGGCGCTCATGATCCGCGGTCGCAGCACGGAGCTGCCGGTACTGCTCCACCTCGCCGGCGGGCCGGGCGGCACGGACGTGGGTGCGATGCGGCTCGACACCGGGCTCGAGGAGCGGTTCGTCGTCGTGACCTGGGACCAGCGGGGGACCGGCAAGTCGTACCCGGCGTTCGACCCGGCCGAGACGCTGACCCTCGAGCGGGTCGTCGAGGACACCATCGAGCTTTCCGAGGTCCTCGCCGCTCGCTTCGGCCGCGAACGCATCTACATCGCGGGGCAGTCGTGGGGCACGATCCCCGCCACCCTCGCCGTGCAGCGTCGACCCGACCTCTACCACGCGCTCATCACGACCGGTCAGATGGTCGACATCCGTGAGACCGACCTGCTGTTCTACGAGGACACCTTGGCCTGGGCGCGTTCGCGTGGCGACACCTCGCTCGTCGAGCGGCTCGAGACGCTGGGGCCACCGCCGTACGCGGAGCCCGTCGGCACGTACCCGACCCTCGTGGGTGCGGAGCGCTCGATGTACCCCTACCCGGAGTTCGATGGCAGCACCGAGATGACCGCGACGATCTTCAAGCCCGAGTTCAGCATGATGGAGCGCATCGGCGCGATCCGAGGGCTCGCCGACACGTACGCCCGGCTGTACCCACAGCTCCAGGAGCTCGACTTCCGTGAGCAGGTCCCCGCGCTCGAGGTACCCGTCTGGGTGGTCATGGGTCGCCACGAGGCGCGCGGCCGCCTGGAGCCGGCGCGGGCGTGGTTCGACGCACTGCAGGCGCCCGAGAAGCACTGGGTCGTGTTCGAGGCGTCGAGCCATCGCGCCAACTTCGAACGGCCGGCGGCGTACGCGGCCCTGCTCGACGAGGTGGTCGCGGCGACGGGGGAGGGTGGAGCGACGAGCAGCGCGCGCGCGTCCGCCAACCGCTAGGGGAAGGCGTCAGGGCACCCGCGAGGGTCGACCCACGTTCACGAAGGAGATCCCGTGAAGATCTACGTCGTCTGCGACCTCGAAGGCGTGGCCGGTGTCGTCGACCATCCTCAGCAGTGCCAGTGGGACGTTGCGCGAGGTTGGTACGCGCCGTACCTGGCCCAGGCCCGCCGGCTCGCCACCCTCGAGCTGAACGCGCTGGTCGAGGGCGCGTTGGAAGGCGGTGCGACGGAGGTCGTCGCGTGGGACGGGCACGGCAACTTCCCGGGCGGCTTGGACGTCGAGATCGTGCATCCGGCCTGCAAGGTCGTCCTGGGGGCCGGCGACGGTGGCCCGGCCGGGCTCGACGAGAGCTTCGCAGGCCTGTTCCAGCTGGGGCTCCACGCGATGGCCGGCGCACCCAGGGCGGTCTTGGCGCACTCGTTCGACGGCAGCATCGCCGGCTACTGGGTCGACGACCTGCGCGTGGGCGAGATCTGGATGAACCTCTACACCGCGGGTCTCTCCCACGTGCCGTGCGTGTTCCTCAGCGGCGATCGGGCCGCGGCGGACGAGGTCCAGGCGCTCGTGCCCGAGGTCGAGGTGGCCGTCGTGAAGGAAGGGCTCGCCGACGCTGCGGGAGCCCTTTCGGTGTCGCCGGCGCTGTCCCTGTCGCCGAGAAGGCCCGGACCGTCATCCGGGAGGCGGCACGACGCGCCATGGACAAGATCGGATCGGTGGCCCCGTTTCGTCCCGAGCCGCCCTTCAGGCTCCGCGCCCAGTTCACGGCGGAACGTTTCGCCGAGGGGCGCATCGGACGGCCGAACGCGCGCCGATTGGACCCGTGCACGGTCGAGATCGAACGGACCGACGAGCCGTGGGCGCTGCTCTGAGGGTCCGCGTAGGATGACGACATGTCCCAGCAGGTCGAGCCGCCGGTGCGACCTTCCGCACGCGCCGGCGCCGAGGGTCGAGCGCGCACCCTGACCTGGTCCCGCCGCGTCTCCACGTCGCCGGCGACGACCTGGGCGTGTTTCCGATCCGTGCTCTGGGTCGGCGGTGCGGGCTTCGGGCCACGGCCCGTGATCGAGGAGCGCGGTGAGGAGGACGGGCGCGGCTGCACCCGGCGTATCGGCGTCGGTTCGCGGGGCGTGCGCGAGCGGATCACCGCCACCGAGTGGCCCCGGCGGCTCGAGTACCGCGTCGAGAACCCGTCGTGGACGACGTTTCCCGTCGACCATCATCTGGGTGTGGTCGTGTTCGAGGGGCTCGACGACGGCGGGACCGAGGTGCGCTGGCGGGTGGACCTGACGCCCAAACGCGGCGCCGGACCCGTCGTGATGGCGGCGACCCGGTTCGTGATCGGGCGCTACCTGGACGTCCTGGAGCGGGCCTGCCGGGCGTGAGCCCGTCAACCGACCGACACTAGGTCGACGACATCGGGGTACGTGACGGCCAGTCCGCGGTCGAAGGTGGCCAACCGCGCTTCTCGGAAACGCGCCAACGTCGCGAGGTAGGCGTCGGTGACCTGGCGGTGACCGAGGACGCGGCCGAGGTCGACCTGGCGATAGGCGAGCTCGTCGGGCCAGAACGCGTGGCGCGGATGGACGGCCAGGGCCGCCAGCATCGAGGCCGCCACGGCCGCGGACTGTCCCTCGCGTACGAGCAGGCGGACGAGGCTGCCCTCGGTGATGGGGCACGTGGCGAACACGAAGTCGCCGTCACCGAGCCACGCCTCGGCTGCGTCGTGATGCACGTGATCGGCCAAGAGGAGGGCGATCAAGACGTTGGCGTCGAGCAAGACCGTCACGCGTCGTCGTCCATCGATCGCACGTCCTCCGACGTCACGATGCGACCGATCGACACGACGGGGAGCCCTGTCCGCGCGCTGCATTCGACCGGGGCTGCCGGACGGCTCTCGAGACCACGGCGGATCAGATCGGCGACCGTTTCGCTCAACGTCCTCGCGGTGTCGTGGGCGATCCGTTTTGCCTTCTCGTGAAGGTCTTGTGGAAGATCGATGGTCGTTCGCATCGATGCATCGTAGCATCATGATGCAGGCCCGGCGGCTGCCGACGCTCAACGATCCCCCACCGGTCTTCGCCCCGTCGCACGATCGACGAGGAGCGGGATTCCCTTCGTGCGCCACCAGGTCATGTCCAGCGAGCCCCCCGACATCCCGCCGTGGTCGAGCCGTTGGCGGTAGACGACGGCGTCCTCGACCGTGTCGAGGTCGACGTCCGCGACGCGGCGCAGGCCGTCGACGTACGCCGCGCGAACCGCGGCGCGCTCGGGCGGTGTCGGCGTGGCGCCGACGAGGTCGCGCAGCGCCGACCAGGCGTGCGGATCGCCGCGTAACCCCCATTGCCGGTGGAGGACGTCGAACCCGTCTTCGAGGACACCCTCGCCACGGGCGTCGGTTCGATGCCCGCAGGTCGGGCACCGAAGCACCCCGGGCACGTCCGGGATCGATACCAGGCGCGCGCGGTCTCGAGAGCACAGGTAGGCCGACAGGCCGTACCCGTCCGCCTCGGTCAGGTTGCCCATAGGGCGCAGCGTACGGCGTGCACGAGGCACTGCCGAACCGACCGCACCGCGTGGCCGGTACCCTGGCGCATGGATGAGGCCTGGATCCCGCCCACCGACAGCCCGTTCCGAGTTCCGTTCGACGGTTCGTTCGTCCTGGCCGACGCACCGACCGCCCCTGCCGAGGACGCCCCCGACCGCGAGGCGAACGAGAAGGCGTTGAAGAAGACGCGCAAGAAGCTGCGCCATCTACAGCGGAAGCTCTATGCCGACGACCGCTTCGCGCTGCTGCTGGTATTCCAGGCCATGGACGGAGCCGGCAAGGATGGCACCATCCGCCACGTCCTACGCGGGGTGAACCCGGCCGGTTGTCAGGTCACGTCGTTCAAACAGCCGTCGAGCGACGAGCTCGACCACGATTTCCTCTGGCGCGTCGTGCGGGCGCTGCCTCAGCGCGGTCGGATCGGCGTGTTCAACCGCAGCCACTACGAGGAGGCGCTCGTGGTGCGGGTGCATCCGGCCATCCTGGCGAACCAGCGGCTTCCCAGCGTCGACCCCGCGACGGTGTGGGACGAACGCTTGGCGCAGATGGCGGCGTTCGAGAAGCATCTCGCGCACGAGGGCACGGTGGTCGTCAAGTTCTTCCTGCATGTGTCGAAGGAGGAGCAAGCGCGCCGCTTCTTGGACCGCATCGACGAACCCGAGAAGAACTGGAAGTTCTCGCCCGGCGACGTGCGCGAACGCGGCCATTGGGATGCGTACCAGCACGCGTACCAGGAGGCCCTCCGAGCGACGTCGCGACCGTGGGCGCCCTGGTTCGCGGTGCCCGCCGACGACAAGCGCTTCATGCGGCGCGTGGTGGCCGACATCGTGCACGACACCCTCCGGCGGTTGCCGATCGCGTACCCCCAGCTTCCGGACGAGGAGCGCGCGGAGATGGTGCGGCTGCGGGCGGGGTTGGCGGACGAGGTGGGTTGACCGCCGGACCGTGTTCCCGTGTGGGCGATAGGCTCGGCGACGGAGGAACCCATGCCGAAGATCGAACGCTCCGAGCCCTACGCGGGCCTCATGCACCTCGCCGTCGCGCACGGCGACACGATCCATCTCGCGGGCATCGTCGCCGACGACCTGGGGGCGGACATGGAAGGGCAGACGCGCGACGTCCTGCGGCAACTCGACGAGTTCGCGGTCGCGCACGGGCTCGACCGCAACCACGTGCTCAGCGCGACGATCTACGTCGTCGACATGGCCGAGAAGCCCGCCATGAACCGCGTGTGGCAGGAGTTCTTCCAGCCAGAGCACCTGCCGGCACGCGCCACCATCGGCGTCGCCGCGCTCGGCCCCGCGGTCCGGCTCGAGATGGTGGCCATCCTCGGTCGGTGAACGAGCTGTGCCGTGAGCTCGGACCTCGAGGAGCATCGCCGGTGTGGCGATCACTTGTTCGCTCAGCGATCGGGGGCGGCGCCGTCGGCGAACCTCATCGCGTCCATCGGTTGCTCAGCGACGAAGCCTGGCCCGCGACTCTTGCTCCGGATGCTGGAGGAGATAGGCGAGCCAGCCAGCGACCGAGAGGTCGCCCAGATCGTTGTGGCGCACGGTCGTGGCCGGATCGACGTCCGCCTCGTGCAACCGGTGGGCGAGGTCGACCGTCTCGGCTCGCGTGTCCGAGAACGATCGCCTGAGCGCGGCGACGCCATCGGTCTCGTCGGGCTTGTAGGGGTGGTGACCGTCGTCGAGAAACGGTTCTCCGAGCGCGACGCGGAGCCGCCGCTGGCCCCAACGCTCGATCCCGATCCAATGAACGAGGGCCGTCCGGTTCTCGGGCGTGTCGGGGACATCTGCGAACCGACCGTCGAGCTCCCGGCCCGAGGCCTCGAGTTCACTGGCGAGCCGTTCGATGGTGCGGCAACGTGCGTGGCGCTCGGCCATCGGTCGCCTGACGAGTCCGATGGCGCGTTGGAGGAGCCTCATCCGTCCATCGTCGCAGACGGTGAGTCCTTGGACCGGGTGCACGAAGGGTATTGAACGGGCGTGTTCCCGGCCGTCGAGCCCGCCGCCCACGAAGAACTTCTCGATGCTGAGATTCGTTCGACACGCCGGTCGAAGCCTTCCTGATCGCCGGTTACCGTGACGAGGACTTCATCTCGAGCACGCAGGCTCCCTGGAGCGACTGGTACGCCTTCACCCTCGACGTCGACAGCGCCGTGGGGCTCGAACTGAGCGCCTCGCCGTCGAACGTCCAGATACGCGTACAGCTCCGCGACGCGACGGGCACCGCGGTTCTCGACGACGAGACCGCATCGGCGGCAGGCGCGACCTTCGACATCGACCTGGTCAACGGGAGCGAACTGGCGGCCGGAACGTACCTGCTGAGGGTGGTTCCTCAGATCGGCCCCGCACGCGTGGTCGACCTCGGCGACGGGGAGTCGATCCCCGCCCACTTCGACGAACCATACGAGTTGGTGCTCTCGCTGCAGTAGGGGGCGACGATCGCCTAGACGAGATTCGACGACGCGGGCGCTCCCACGGCATCAGCACGCGGGAGCGCGCGTTCGAGCGACCGGGCCGTGCCACGACCACGCGTGCCTTCGCGGCCGATACGGGTCCGATGATGGCGATGGGTCGCGCCTAGCCTCGCGGCCTCACCTTCAAGCTGAATGGAGCACCTTGCGGGCGCGACGATGGCGTGTCAACGGTGAAGGCCCACCCGGGGCGTCTATGCAAGATCGCGCAGCACCTCGACCACCGTCATGACGTCCTCGCGGGTGCAGTCGAACTGGCCGACCTGGACGCGGATGACGAAGCGGCCGGCGTGGCGCGTCTGGGTCAGGTAGACGCGACCGTCGTCGTTGATGCGGGTCAGCAGCGCCTCGGTGGCGGCGTCGCCCTCCGCGAGCGCGAAGGTGAACAGCGACAGCACCGGCGCCGTCACGATCTCGAAACCCGGCATGTCGGCGATCACGGTCGCGAGCTCTTGCGACCAGGTCACGTGGTCGCGGATGCGGCGCCGCAGACCGGAGAGTCCGTAGGCGCGGAGCGTGAACCAGAGCTTGAGCGCGCGGAAGCGCCGACCCAGCGGCACCGTCCACTCGTTGAAGTTGGTGATCTGGTCCGGTCCCGCGTGCCCGAGGGTCTGGAGGTACTCGGGGCGGAGGCCGAGGGTGCGGACCTGGGGGACGGGGTCGGCGAGGAACTGCACCGCGCAGTCGAACTGCGCGCCGAGCCACTTGTGCGGGTTGAAGACGACGCTGTCGGCGCCGTCGACGCCCTCCCACAAGGGCCGGAACTCGGGGCAGATCATGGCGGAACCCGCCCAAGCCGCGTCGACGTGGGTGTAGAGGCCATGCGCCTTGGCGACCGCGAGCGACTCGGCGATGCGGTCGCAGGCGCCGATCGACGTGCCGCCCGTGGCCAGGATCACGCCGGCGGGCCGGTGGCCGGCGGCGAGGTCGGCGCGGATGGCGGCGTCGAGCGCCGCGCTGTCCATGGCGTGCTCGGCGTCGGTGGGCACCTTGACGAGGTTCGCTTGACCGATGCCCGCGATGCGGGCGCCCTTGTCGATCGAGCTGTGCGTCTCGGCCGAAGCGTAGAGACGGAGGGTCGGTTGGCCCGCCAGCCCGGCGTCGTTGCCCTGCCAGCCGGTGGCGATCTCGCGCATGGTGAGGATGGCGGAGAGCGTCGCGGTGGTGGCGCTGTCGTGGATGGTGCCGCGGAAGTGGGGCGCGAGGCCGAGCGCGTCGCGCAGCCAGCGGACCATGACCTCCTCGATCTCGGTGGCGGCCGGCGACGTCTGCCACAACATCGCCTGCGCCGCGATGGCGTTGGCGAGCTGCTCGGCCCACATCGACGCCGGCGACGCGTTCGCCGGGAAGTAGGCGAAGAAGCGCGGGTGTTGCCAGTGCGTCATCGCATCCGGGACGACGTCCTCGAAGTCGCCGAAGATCCGCTCGGGAGGCTCGGGCTCTTCGGGCGCTCGCTCGGGCAATCGGGCCGCAGTGGCACCTGGGGTGGTCTGGGCCCGCACCGGCCGGTCGCGCAACGTGGCGTGGTAGTCGTGCGCCCAGTCGGCAGCACGTTTCGACCAATCGCGGAGGTCGTCGTGGTTCATCGCGTGTCCTCACGGCGGGCGGGTTCGCCCCTGCAAGAGGGGTCGGTGGGGGAGGCCGGGTGATCCTCCGGGCGTCGATGGATGTCGCTCACGGGTTCTCCACGATCTTCCAGTACGAGTCCTTGCGGACGACCTTGCCGCCACGGAACTCGTAGTGGTCGCACCCGCGCGCCTCGACCCGGTCTCCGTTCGGCTTGGTCCCCGTCAACAGCCATTCGGACACGACCATCTCGCCGCTGCACCAATGCCGGTCGTCGCCGTAATGGACGTCCGGAAGCCCTTCGAACCGTCCCGCCAACGCGCGGCGCACGGCCGCCTTGCCCTCGTACCGCTGCCCCCAGGGCGTGGGTCCTCGCGGCATGTCGAGCACGCATTCGTCCGCGAAGAAGTCCATGATCCGATCGAGATCATGGGCGTTGAACGCGTCGAGCAACTCCTTCGCCACTGCGACGAGCCGAGCCTGTGGTTCGGACACGTGGGTTCCTCCAGCGTCCATGTTGACCGACGCGACGCATGGACGCGCCCGATTCTCCGCTTCGACGTGTGCGTGGGCGGTCGCCATCGGCCTGGACGGCGTCTCTCGATCCAAGCGATTCGTGGGGCGTTTCAGATGGCGTTCGTCAGGTCGAGCTCTAGGGTGGGGCGAACGCGATGCATGATGCAGCCACATGAAGCGTACTCAGGCGTACATCCGCGAGGACCAGGCCGAGCGTATCGCCGAGAGGGCGAAGGAGCGGGGCGTCTCGCGGGTCGAGGTCATCCGCCAGATCCTCGACGTCGCGCTCGATCTGGGCGACGTCGAAGCCGAGGCGCGAGCAGCGATCATCGCGACGGCCGGCATCCTGAGCGAGGCGCCCGACTGGCCCGCGTGGCAGCGGTCCGTGCGCGGTCGTACCGCTTCGGAGCGGCTCGACGATCTGGTTGCTCTAGGTGCTCTTCGATACGTCGGTGCCGATCGCGCATCTTGGGGATGACAAGCGGGCTACGCACCTTGTGCTCTCGGTGCCGACGAACGGGCGCCGCGCGAGTGTGCTGACACGGGTCGAGTTCGAGGGCGGCATGCGGGTCGACGAGCATTCGAGCGTCGCCGGGCTGCTCGGCAGCCTCACGCTGCTCCCCGTTTCGGATGGCATCGCGCGCCGCGCTGGGGAGCTGCTGCGGACGTACCGTCGCTCGCACGGCGGCATCGATCTTGTCGACTACGTCATCGCCGCGACATCCCAGGCGTACGACGCGCCGCTCATGACGCTGAACGTCGAACACTTCCCGATGTTCGAGCGTCTCCGCCCCGCCTACGACTGATCGCGCCGCTTCGGCACGACGCACAGGCGCCGACCACTGCTCGGCACCCCCGTCGCACCGCGCATGCACCTGGACGCGCGAGTGCAGGACGACGGTCTCGTATGCTTCCACGCGGAGGCTTCCCCATGCCCGAGATCGTTCGCAGCGATACGCGCGTCGCCTGCATCCGCGCCGTGGGCCGCCGTGGCGACACGTGGCACCGCCGCGCGGGGCACGCGTCCGGGGCGCGCGCGCGATGAGCGGGGGCGGGCATCGCCTGAGCCCGGCCGAGGTCGCCGAGCTGGTCGAGTTCGCGGAGGCCCGAGCCTGGGCGAGCATGTACCACAGCGCCCCAAGAGCGACCGCGGAGGAGCTCGGCATCCAGGTCGTGACGCGCGGCGGCACGACCGCCCTCGCCATGGCGGGCGCACCGTTCCCCCTCGTCAACCGCGTCCTCGGGCTGGGGGTGGGCGTGCCTGCGACCGAAGCCGACCTCGATGAGATGCTGTCTCTGTACCGTGGCATCGGCGGCGAGCGCTTCGCGGTGCAGATCGCCGCTCCCGTGCGTCCGAGCGAGCTCGCGGGTTGGCTCGACGAGCGCGGCCTCGCCGCCGGCGGCGCCTGGGCGAAGACGTGGCGCGGGAACGGGCCGGTCGTGGCCGTCCCGACCCGTCTGCGCGTCGAGCCGGCCACCGAGGTCGATGCCGACACGTTCGGTCGGGTCGCCATGCAGGGGTTCGGGATGCCGGACGCCTTCGAGCCGCTCTTCATGGGCATCGTCGGCAAGCCGGGCTGGTGCACCTACCTCGCCTACGATGGCTCGGTTCCCGTGGCGACGGGCGCCATGTTCGTCATGGACGACGTCGCCTGGCTCGGCGTGGGCAGCACGCTCGACGACCACCAACGCCAGGGGGCGCAGGGTGCGCTCCTGGCCCGGCGCCTCGAGGACGGGCTCCGGCTCGGTTGCCGCTGGTTCGTCACCGAGACCGGTGCCGAGGATCCGGACCGCCCCAACGCGTCGCTGCGCAACATGCTGCGCGTCGGCTTCGAGGTGGCGTACCTCCGGACGAACTACGCGCCGCGATCGACACCGTGATCTGAGAGCGTGCGGCGCCTGAGCTGCCAGGTGCAGTTGGCGAGGACCGCGCCGCGCCGCGAGGACCGCGCCCGCCCCCGGCCGGTGCTCGAGTCCGCGGCGGCCTCAGATCGGCGCGTACAGGAACTCCACGACGGTCGGCGTTCCCGTGTGCGGGGCGAGGTCGTAGCCGAGTTCCACGCCGTCTCCGCTCGCCCTGCCCGTGAACGACAGGTTCTCGATGACGGCCGAGGCGAACGAGAACCCGTCGGACTCGACCTCGTACGTGCCGCGGTCACGGAGCGTGTCGCGCGAGACCAGCTGTCCGTCGACGTACCCCTCGACCGTGTAGCGGTGCTCGTAGCTTCCGTCGGGGCACATGGCCAAGGAACCTTCGGTCACGAACAGCCGCAGCGTCGCCGGTTCGCCCTCCTCGGGCGTGATGACCTGCTCGGCGACCATGGCGGGCAGCGGCTCGCCGGCCGCGGCTGCGAGCGCAAGCGGCGCCGGGCACGCGGCGGGCGCCGGGCTACACGCGACGAGTGCGAGGCCGAGAGCGACGGCGAGGACGAACGCGGGGCGCGACATGCGGTTCCCTCCGAGGGTGGGGTCCGGCACGGGCGCGGACCCGTGCTCCGGCGCCCAGTATGAACCCGTGAGTGCTCGACCCGCCCCCCCGATCGCTCCGTCTTGACATATACCGATATAGGTATATGATGCGCGCATGGCCCGAGCAGCGACGACGTCCGACGTCTTCAACGCGATCGCCGAGCCGCAGCGCCGCGAGATCCTGATGCTCCTGCGCTCGGGGGAGCGGCCCGTGACCGAACTTGCCGAAGAGCTGGGGATGACCCAGCCGGGGGCGTCGAAACACCTGCGCGTGCTCCGGGAGGTCGGTCTGGTGCGTGACCGCAAGGCGGGCAGGCAGAGGGTCTACGAACTGGAAGCCCACGGGCTGCGACGGGTCCACGAGTGGACGGGCGGCTTCGAACGGTTCTGGAACGAGAGCTTCGACCGGCTGGAGGCGTACGTGCAGGGTCTCGAGCCGGAGAGGCAGGAGGAGGAACCATGAGTGATACCGATCGAATGGCACCATTGGACACGGCCGACCGTGAGGTCGCGATCTCCCGGGTCATCCACGCCCCACGGGAGCTCGTGTTCGAGGCGTTCACCGAGGTCCGGCACCTGTCGAAGTGGTGGGGGCCGGAGGGCTTCACCACCACCACGCGGGCGTTCGAGTTCCGCGTCGGTGGGGTGTGGGACTTCGTGATGCATGGACCCGACGGCACCGACTACCAGGAGTGGATCGCCTGGACCGAGATCGTCCCACCGGAACGGATCGTGCTGCGCCACGGCGAGTCGCGCGACGACCCGAACGCCTTCGAGACCGTCCTCACGTTCGCGTCCGACGGCGCGGCGACCCGGATCGAGATGCGCACGCTGTTCCCCACCAAGGCGTTGCGCGACCAGGCCGTCGAGCAGTACCACGCGATCGAGGGCGGCCGGCAGACGCTGAACAACCTGGCGACGTACGTCGAGGCGACGCTTCGGGACGGAGCCGAGGGCTGATGGCCGGGAAGGTGTTCTTCAGCGTGACGATGTCGCTGGAGGTACATCGCGCCCGGATCCGACCCTCGAGTTCGTGAACGCGGCGCACCTGACCTACGCCGTCCGGCTGCGGTGAGGGTGCACGAACCGGCTGTCCTGGTCGTTGCCTCCGTCGCGGGATCGTGGTCGAGGTGCCTGTGCCCCAGCGCTTGACATTTCGGTAAAACGAAACCTATGTTTAGGCATGACGAAACCCCGACCCGATCCTGATCGATCAGACGCCATGGGAACGAGCCGGACGTCCTCGTCGCCGGTGATTCCCGAACGAGAGGGGCGACCGGACACCACGCGGCGCGCCTTGTTGCGCAACGGTCTCATCGGTGGCATGGGGCTCCTGGTGAGCCAGGTCCTGGCGCCGTTCGCCCGTCCGGCCGTCGCGGCGGCCGCTGACGCGAGTGCCCACGGCGCCATGCCAGAAACCATGCAGCACGACGGCGGGATGATGACGGTCGGTGAGGTCGATGCCGTTCGGAACGGTTTCGATCCGCTCGAGATGTTGACCGACTGGGATACCGGTACGACCAGCCGGCTGCCGGACGGTCGGCTCCTCCGGGAGTTCCAGATGGTCGCGGTCGACAAGGAGATCGAGATCGCGCCGGGGCTGTTCTTCCCGGCCTGGACGTACAACGGGCGCGTGCCGGGCCCCACGCTTCGCGCTACGGAGGGCGACCGGATCCGCGTCCACTTCACGAACGGTGGATCGCACCCGCACACCATCCACTTCCATGGCATCCATGGCGCGTACATGGACGGCGTCGCGGGCCTCGGTCGCGGGGTGATCATGCCCGGCGACAGCTTCACGTACGAGTTCGACGCGCTGCCGTTCGGCTGCCACCTCTACCACTGCCACGCCATCCCGTTGAAGCGCCACATCCACAAGGGCCTGTACGGCGCCTTCCTCATCGATCCAGATCCGGAACGGCATCCCGAGGACGTCGCGGTCGCCCGCAGCCGGCTGCTCGGTACACCCGAGAACGCCCGCTTCCAAGAGCTCGTCATGGTCATGAACGGCTTCGACACCAACTTCGACGACGAGAACGAGGTGTACGCGGTCAACACCGTCGCGCACGCCTACATGAAGCGACCGATCCGCATCGAGCGCGACCGGCCGGTGCGGGTGTACCTGATCAACCTCACCGAGTTCGACCCGATCAACTCGTTCCACCTGCACGCGAACTTCTTCGACTACTACGACCACGGCACCACGCTGACGCCAACACTGCGGACCGTCGACACGATCATGCAGTGCCAGGCGCAGCGGGGCATCCTCGAGTTCTCGTTCGCGGGGTTCGAGCCGGGACCGTACATGTTCCACGCGCACCAGTCGGAGTTCGCCGAGCTGGGCTGGATGAGCGTCTTCGAGGTCGTCGCATGAGCACGGTGTCGACACGCGCTGCACGCGGGTTCGCATGGCTCTGGGCGGCCCTGCCCCTCACGCTGCTCGGCCTGCTGGTGGCGTGGTTCTTGGCCACCGATCCGCTCGCGCCGCTCGCGTCGGAGGTGCCGCCGATCGAGAACCTCACGGTGGAGCGCGTCACGCTGGATGACGCCGGCATCCACCTGCTCGTGCGGGCGGATGGCAGCGAACCCGTCACGATCGCGCAGGTCCAGGTCGACGGAGCGTACTGGAGCTTCACGCAAGACCCGGCCGGTCCGCTGGGGCGCTTGCAGCGGGCGCGCCTCGACCTCCCGTACCCGTGGGTCGCGGGCGAGGCGCACGCGATCACGGTCCTCACCCGTTCCGGTGTCGCTTTCGGTCACACCATCGAGGTCGCGGCGCCGTCGCCCGAGGTGGGTTGGGCCCGCTTGCTGGCGTTCGCGCTGCTCGGCCTCTACGTCGGGGTGGTCCCGGTCGCGCTCGGGCTCTTGTTCTATCCCTACCTGCGCACCCTGGGTCGCCGCGGGCTGCAGTTCCTGCTCGCCCTGACCGTCGGCATGCTCGCCTTCCTGTTCGTCGACACGCTGCAGGAGGGTCTCGACCTCGCCGTGGCGGCCGCACCGGCGTTCCAGGCTGGCGCCTTGGTGTGGTTCGCGGCCGGCCTTTCTTTCCTGATCCTGCTCGTGATCGGCCGCCGTCGCGGTCGGCCCGAGGGCGCCGCGCTGGCGTACTTCCTTGCCCTGGGGATCGGTTTGCACAACCTCGGCGAGGGGCTCGCCATCGGTGCGGCATACGCGATCGGCGAGGCTGCTCTCGGGTCGTTCCTGGTGGTGGGCTTCACGCTCCACAACATCACCGAGGGCATCGGCATCGCCGCGCCACTCGCGAAGCGATCGGTGCGCCTGACGACCTTCGTCGGGCTGGCCGCGTTGGCCGGCCTTCCTGCCGTCCTCGGGACGTGGGTGGGCGCGTTCGCGTACGAGCCGCACTGGGCGGCGCTGTTCCTCGGAATCGGCGCCGGAGCCATCCTGCAGGTCATGGTCGAGGTGGGGACGTACCTGGCCCGCGGTGCCGAGGGAGCAGGCGGCCGCTGGGCGTCCGCGCCGAACCTCCTCGGGTTCGCGCTCGGGCTCGCGGTCATGTACGGCACCGGCTTCTTGGTCAACGCCTGAGCGACGCGCATGTGACGCCCCGCCTCGTCCACGGAACGGCATGGGTAACATAGATATATACTACGGGCGTGGCCTCGCCCGACCTGCTCCGCTCGCTCAACGACCTCGGACTCAACACGCTCGAGGCGGAAGTGTACGTTCGCCTCCTGACCCACGAGCCCACGACCGGCTACCGCCTCGGGCGAGAGCTCGAACGTCCGACCGCCAACGTCTACAAGGCGCTCGAGTCCTTGGGTCGCAAGGGTGCGGTGATCGCCGAAGAGGGGGAACCGCGCTCCTATCGGGCGCTGCCACCCGAAGCACTCCTCCGTGCACTCCGCATCGACCTCGACCTGCGCAGTCGGCGCGCCGCCCGTGCCTTGGCCGACCTCGGTGCCCCCCCGCCGGACGAGCGGGTCTACCACCTCTCCTCGGCGAGCCTCGTGCTCGAGCGTGCTGCTTCGATGGTGTCGCGTGCCGAAGCGAGCCTCGTCGTCGACGCGTTCCCAGGCGCGCTGCGATGGTTGCTGCCATCCCTTCAGGAGGCGGCCGCCCGTGGCGTCCAAGCGCATGTCCAGGCGTATGGGCCGGTCGAGATCGAAGGGGTCCGGCTGGTGCAAGCGGTCGGCGCAGAGGAGACCCTGCGGGTGTTCCGCGCGGAGCAACTCAACGTCGTCGTGGACGGGCGTGAAGCGCTGCTGGCGTTGCTCGATCCGACCTTGGAACACGTCCACCAGGCGGTCTGGTCCGAGAGCCGCTACCTCGCGTTCCTGCTCCAGGTGGGGCTCACCCGCGAACACCACGTCCACGCCCTTCTCGGCGCCACGCCCCAGGAAGCGATGCGGCTCGTGCAGGAGCTGCTCCCGCACGAGCATCACTTCACCCCCGCCAGCCTGCCCGGTCTCGGCGAGCTGCTGGCTCGCTACTCTCCCGCCGGGCACGAGGAACCCTCATGAAAAGGTCCGTGCTCCTGTTCCCCGCTGCCGTGTTCGCACTCGCAGCCGCCGCCTTCGTGTTCGGGACCGGCGTCCGCAGCGTGGACCTGGTCGGGCTCCTGGCCGCCGGCTTCCTGGCTGGTGCGCTCACGACGACCGGCGCCTCCCTCTCACGCTCCATGCGACGCTGAGGAGGCGTTCCCGAGGCGTCCTTCGAAGTGCACGAAGCGCGGGCGCCCCCCGGAGGGAGCGCCCGCGCTCGATCGTGACGTGCGTCGCCGCTCAGCTCACGGCTGGATCTGGCCCCTGATCTCGCCGCCGGGGTTCGCGGCCGAGTGCAGGTTGAGGTACAGCAGGCCATCCTTGAACCAACCGACCTGCTCTTCGGTCATCGTGAAGGTGCCCTCGAAGTGGGTGTTGGGGTTGTCGATGGCCAGCGTGTAGAACGGGTCCGCGTTCTCGCCGACGTCCGCCGGGCCATGCACGTGGGCGGCCGTCGCCTCGAAGCCTTCGAACGCGCCGTCGATCGTCATCAGGGTTCCGGCGACGGTGACGTTCGCGGAGCCGAACGCGTCGGTGGTGACGGGCGGGACTTCGTTCGCGCCCTCCAGCACCACCTCCATCGTCTGCGGGGACGCGGTACCCGGTGCACACGCAGCGAGCACGCCGAGGAGTAGCAGGGGGGTAAGGATCATCGTCCAGCGCTTCATCTGTAACCTCCATGGGTCGCGGGAGGGGCGGTCATCCGCCGACCAGTCGCCGTCGACACGCCGAACGGTAGACGGAACTCCGGTCTCGACCTGGTACGACCGGCACAGCCGGATGCGATGAACGCCTGATCGCCGCGATGAGCCCTCAACGATCGATCAGGCGCTGCTGGCCCTCTGAGTACCTGTTCCCCTGGACGTGGATCCGCTCGAGTGCTTCGTCGATCTCCTCGAGGTCGGCGGTCGAGAGCTCGACGTCGACGGCGCCGAGGTTCTCCTCGAGTCGATCGAGCTTGGTGGTGCCCGGGATCGGCACGATCCAGGGATTCCGGGCGAGCAGCCAGGCGAGGGCCACCTGGGCGGGCGTGGCGTCCTTGGGTTGCGCGATGCGGTCGATCAGGGCCACGACGCCTTGGTTCGCGCGGCGGTTCTCCGGGTCGAAGCGAGGGACGGAGTGGCGGAAGTCGGAGGCCACGAACGTGGTGTCCGGGGTGATCTTGCCCGCGAGGAAACCCTTGCCGAGCGGGGAGAAGGGGACGAAGCCGACACCGAGCTCCTCGAGGACCGGCAGGATCTCGTCCTCCGGTTCGCGCCACCAGAGCGAGTACTCGCTCTGGAGGGCCGTCACCGGCTGCACGGCGTGAGCGCGTCGGATGGTGCGCACGCCGGCTTCGGACAGGCCGAAGTGCCGGACCTTGCCCTCCGCGATCAGGTCCCGGACGGTTCCGGCGACGTCCTCGATGGGGACGTCGGGGTCGACGCGGTGCTGGTAGAGGAGATCGATGCGGTCGGTCCGCAGCCGTTTCAGGGAGTCCTCGGTCGTCCGGCGGATGGTGTCGGGGCGACTGTCCAAGCCCTGCGCCTTCCCGTCCTCGAAGTGGAAGCCGAACTTCGTGGCGATCACGACCTGTTCGCGGTAGGGGGCGAGGGCCTCGCCGACGACGTCCTCGTTCGTGAACGGGCCGTAGACCTGCGCGGTGTCGAAGAAGGTGACGCCGCGCTCGACGGCGGCGCGGATCAGCCGGATCGCATCGCCGCGGTCGATGGGCGTGCCGTAGCCGTGGCTCAGTCCCATGCAGCCGTAGCCGACGGCCGAGACCTCGAGGTGGTTGGTGCCGAGCGAGCGGGTCTTCATCGTCTGCTCCTGACCGGGCGGCGATGGCCGTGAGCCCGAGGCGCGCGATTCCGTCGCGTCGGGCCGGGCGCCCAATGCACCGTACGTCGGTTCGGGGCGGGCGTGGCGCGGTGGACCGCCGTACGGCCGCGGGTCGCCTTCTGCACGCGGGATCTGATGCCCGTCGGCGCTGCACGCACGGGACAATCCACCCTGCTTCGCTCCGTCTCGATGGTCACACTGGTGACCGGTCCCTTCGATGCGCCGTGGTCGGAGGGGGCCTCCAGAGCTCGCTTCGAAGGGAGCCGCGATGTGGCATGAAGAGATCGAACGTCGGACACCGTCATCAACGCAACGTCGTCGGAGGCCTTCGCCGGTTGCGATCGCCGTGCTCCTCGCGGCCCTGTTCGGCCTCGCGTGGGCCAGTCCGGAGGCGACGTGTCGTGATCTGGACGACCTGAGCCAGATCCTGGCTGCCCGCGAAAGGATCAACGCCCATGGCACGCTCGTCTGGCCCGGCTGGTCGGATGCGCCGCCTGTCTTGCTCCGTAGCGGTGAGGTGGACTGCCTCATCGACCATCCCCGACCGCCCGACGGCTTCGAGGTCGTTGGCACCGGCGTGGCCCGCCGACCCGGGCACCTCCTGCCGCAGCCGGCGGCGACCGCCTGGCCGGTGAACGGCATCTGGTCCGTGGCGGTGCCGGCACAGGACGAGTTGCAGGCGTTCCTGGACAGGTACGTGGGACCAGGTGTGCTCACGCTCGACGCCGGGCTCTACGAGCGCGTGATCGTCCACGAGGCGTTCCACGCCCATCAGATGACGGTTCTGGGTGGCCCGGAGGGTGTGCCGACCTTCGGTCGACGGTTCGACGCCCCAATCGGCTCTGATGCTCGACCGACCCTCCAGGTCCTGGAGGGTACGGACGGGTTCGATGCCGCCCACCGGGCCCAGGGGCTCGAACTCGTCCAGGCGGTGACGGCGCGAACCGCCGGCGAGGCGGTCGCCGCCGTCGTGCGGTTCCTGGACTCGAGAAGGGCGTGGCGGGCAGTCGCGCCGCCGGGCACGGATGGGCTCGAACAGGAGCTCGAGTGGTTGGAGGGCACGGCGCGTTACGTGGACGTTCTCCTCGCCGTCTATCCACCGGCGCATCCGGGCGTGGCGGCCGACGCTGCCTGGCGAGATCTCTTGGCGCAGCTCGAAGACCTGCCGGCGATCCCGACGGGCCTGCGTGACCGCTACGCCGCGCTCGGCGCCGGGCAGGCGTTCGTCCTCGACCGTCTCCTTCCGGGTTGGAAGCGGCGCGCCCTTTCGGGTGGGGCGTCGCTCGAGGTGTTGCTGCAGGAAGCCGTCGAAGGCGCCGGCGTGCCGTACCGACTCTCGGACCTGCCGCTCCGAACCGTCGGCCTCGGCGGTGAACGCTGGAGGATCCTGCTGGCCGAGGACGAAGAGGGCTGGACCCGAGGGCTTCAGGACGTGACCTCGCTCGGTGGCGTCGACGGACTGTTGTTCGTCTTCCCAGAGGACGTTCACGTCCCCTTCTGGATGCGGGGGGCGAGCGTGCCGCTCGACATCGCGTTCTTCGACGCGGACGGTCGATGGCTGGCCACGTACGCGATGGAGACGTGCGCGGTCGACCCGTGCCCCGTCTATCGGCCGGACTCGCCGTACCGGTACGCGTTGGAGACCACGCCAGGGCGCATGCACCCGCAGATGGACGGTGCCGCCCTGGATCTACGAGGGCCTTGAGCTCATCGAACGTACGCCGTGCCCTGCGACGCGCTGCCCACGACGCCCGGCGTCCCGACATCACCCACTCGAGGAAGAGGACTTCCCATGAACCCATCCCATCCATCGATCGTGCTCGTCTTCGCGATGCTCGTGCTCTTGTCCGGCGTCGTCTCGGCCCAACCGTTGTCAGAGGACGTGACGTTCCGCAGCGGGGACCTGGTCTTGGCCGGCACGTTGACGCTCCCCGAGGGACCCGGACCTCATCCCGTCGTCGTCACGATCTCGGGCAGCGGCCCTCAGACGCGGGCGGGCGAGGTGCCCGGTGTGCCCGGCTACGGCCTCTTCGCGGACCTGGCGCCGTTCCTCGCCGAGCGGGGCATCGGCGTGCTTCGGTACGACGACCGTGGCGTCGGTGACTCGGAGGGCGACAACGCCATCGCCACCAGCGGTGACCTCGCCGGCGACGCGGAGGCGGCGATCGCGTACCTGCAGTCGAGGGCCGACGTCGATCCGCTCTGGATCGGCCTGTTGGGGCATAGCGAAGGCGCCATGATCGCGCCGATGATCGCGGCGCGGCATCCGGGGGTCGCCTTCGTCATCTCCCTCGCGCCGCCCGTGGCCGACGCGCTCGAGGGGCTCGTGCGCCAGGAGCGGTTGATGCTCGAGACGGAGGGCCTCGACCAAGCTCTGGTGGAAGACCAGGTCGCCATGACCCGCGAAGCCCTGGAGCTGACACGGGCGGGCGCGTGGGACGAGCTCGACGCCCTGCTGCGGGCCACCATCGCGCGGCAGCTTGCCGCCCTCCCCGACGAGCAGCGCGCCGCCTTCGGGGATCCCGACGAAGCCACGGAGATGCTCTTGGCGCAGACGATGACGCAGTACCAGGGGTGGATGCACTTCTTCCTCTCCCACGACGCCCAGGCCGACTGGGCGCAGCTGCGGGTGCCTGCGCTGGCCGTCTTCGGCGCGCGGGACGTCCAGGTCGATCCGGACCTCCACCGCCAGGCCCTCGTGGACGTGGCCGATCCGAACCTCGTCACCATCGAGACACTGCCCGAGGCGAACCATCTGTTCCAGCGAGCGACGACGGGGGGCGTGACCGAGTACGCGGAGCTGTCGCCGGAGCCGACGCCAAGACTGCTCGAGGCACTCGAAGGCTGGCTCCGCGCACACGTGCCGGTCGCAGATTAGGGATCCGACATCGGGCGGGGTCCGGTCTCAGGGCGCCGGCACGGTAGCAGAAGAGCGCTCACCCGTCCGGCGTAGGGTTGGGCCGCCGCAGCATCCCTCGATCCCGCTCGCCTCGGCGTGCGAACCCGCGTTCGAGACCATGAGATCGGCGCGTCTCGCGGTCGGACAGCGAGCGCGCCAGGTTCCGCTCGGCCGGGCTGACGCGGCTTCGCCCCGCGACCAGCCAAAGTGTCGGCTGGCATGGGAGACGGCGCTTGTCGGTCTATGGTGCGCCATGGTCACCGAGACGCCGTACACCATCGCGCCTCTCAGCCCCGCCACCTGGTCCGCCTTCGATGCCTTGGTGCAGCGTCACAACGGCATCTTCGGCGGCTGCTGGTGCATCTGGTTCCACCCTGATGGGCCCGAGCGCGGCCAGGGTGCCGAGGCCAACCGGGCGCTGAAGAGGGCCTACGTCGAGCAAGGCGAGGCCCATGCCGCACTGGTGATGGACGGCGACGAGGCCATCGCGTGGGCTCAATACGGCTCACCGATCGAGTTGCCCGGCCTCCACCACCGCAAGGAGTACGACGCCACCAAGACCGTGGACCCCGACTACCGGATCACCTGCGTGTTCGTCGACAAGCGCCACCGGCGACGCGGCGTGACGGAGCTGGCGATCACCGGTGCCCTCGACCTGATCGCGGAGGCGGGCGGCGGTCGGGTGGAAAGCTATCCTCACGACCTGACCCACCAGACCAAGAAGATGTCGTCCTCGTTCCTCTACAACGGCACACGCCGACTCTACGAGCGACTCGGCTTCACCTACGATCGGTCCAAGGGGCTGAAGAACTGCGTCATGGTGAAGATGGTCGAGCCCGCGTCGGGCCGCCCCGTGACCCACGACGACCCGTCGTGAAGCTCCTCTCGCGCCATGTGCGGGCGAACCTCGAGCGCGCGTGCAACGGCTGAATCGAAAATGGGGTACCAACCATGGATATGCTCAAGGGCGAACAGATCGCCGAGGCCAACCTAAAGGACTGGCGCAAGCTGGCCCAGGGTTTGCACGCCCGCTACACGGTCGACGACTTCGCTGCCGGCGTCCGGTTCGTCACCGCAGTCGGCAAGGCCGGTGACGCGCTCGGTCACCACCCGCTCGTGTCGATCGGCCCCGGGTACGTCGACCTCAAGCTGGTCAGTGACGACGCTATCTACCGCGACGAGGAGGGGACCGAACACGTCGTCGAATGGGTGACGCAGCTCGACATCGACCTCGCGCGACGCATCTCGGAGATCGCCACCGACCACGACGTCGTCGCCGACCCAGCCTCGGTCAGCCACATCGAGCTCGGACTCGATACGCGGCGCTCGGCCAACATCGCGCCCATGTGGGCAGCCTTGCTGACCGGGACGTCCGAAGCCCAAGGCCGCGGGACCCCCGGGGACGAGATCCGGGATGCCACGGGACGCGTACCCAACTTGTGGTTCGGGGGCGCGGGCGAGAACGGTGCCCCACATCAGCGGTTCCACGTCGAGGTCTATGTGGCACCGGAAGTGGCCGCGTCACGGATCGCCGCCGTCCTCGCCGCGGGTGGCAGCGTCGTCGATGACAGCAACGCGCCGGCGCTCACCGTGATCGCTGACCAGGATGGCAACAGGGGGGTCCTATGCGTCGACGTGTCCGCCGCGAAGCGCGATTGATCCGGACCTTGGTGGACCCGCTGCCACACCAACCGATTGGCGCCTGTCGACTCTTCCTCCTGCACGATGCTCAGGCGGACTGGGCGCGGCTGCACGTGCCGGCGCTCGCCGTCTTCGGCGCGCGGGACGTCCAGGTCGATCCGGACCTCCACCGCCAGGCGCTCTTGAACGTGGCCGATCCGAGCCTCGTCACCATCGAGACGCTGCCCGAGGCGAACCATCTGTTCCAGCGAGCCGTCACCGGCGGCGTGACCGAGTACGCGGAGCTGTCGCCCGAGCCGACGCCAAGACTTTTCGAGGCGCTCGATGGCTGGCTCGGCGCGCACGTGCCGGTCGCAGACTAGCGATCCGACACCGGGCGGCGTCCGGGCTCGGGGCGCGGGCTGGGCAGCAGGTCCCGTGCCGCGGCTCCCACGTGCGCCACGAGCAGGCTCGGATCGTCGTGACGGAGCCCCAGCAGGGCGAGCTGCAGGTCGAGGGTCGCGCACCAGAAGCGGGCCCGCTGCAGGGTCGCCTCGTCGAGACCGCCCTGCTCGCGGAGATGAGGCACCACGAGTGACTCCCCGAACACGTGCAGCAGCGTCGCGACGTCGACGGCCGGGTCGCCGATGCCCGCCGTCCCGAAGTCGATCACGGCCACGAGCCGCCGCTCGGCGGGGTCGACGAGCAGGTGGTAACTCGCGAGATCCCCGTGCACCAGGGTGGGTTCGTGGTCGAAGACGAGGGTTCCATCGTGGACGGGGCCGAACAGGTCGTCGACGAACTCCCGTTGGTGGCGCATCAGGAGGGGATACAGCGTCGTCACGAGGTCGGCGTGGAAGGTCCGCCACCATCCGGCGTCCCGGTTCGTGTCCGACGGGCCGATCCCTGCAGCGGTCGCCGCCGACATTGGGATGGCGTGCATCTGGGCGACGAAGCGGACGACGGACCGTAGGACGGGCGCGCGGTCGGCCTCGGACCAGCCGAGCAGGGCGCGGCGGGTGAGGGGGACACCGGCGAGGAATGGGTACCGGCACCCGTCGTCGCCGAGGGACTGCAGGTGGGGCACGGCGACGTCGACGTGCCTGCGGACGAGGTCGAGCACCTTCACCTCGTGCTGCAGGAGGGGCTTGCCCCAGTCGTGCCGAGCGAACCGGTAGACCCACGTGTGGTCGACGACCACGACGTCGTTGACCATGCCCTCGGTGATGGCGTCGAGATGCTGGGTTGCGGTGCCGGGGAGATCACGTTGGATGCGGCGCAGGTAGGGAGCGGGGATGGTGGCCATGTGGGCCTCCTCGAACCATGGAAAGGCGGCCGGTCGGTGGGACCGGGAAGCGTGCCGTCGTCGGTTCGTGGAGGTCAGCGGCGCAACATCGATGGGGTGCTCCTGGTTGAGGTGGGGCGAGGGTAGCACCCGTCGCTGGGTGCCGCGCGACCACCGCCGTACGGGCGCACGGTTCGCCCCGGGGACCGCATGCCAGCATGACCCCGATGGAGCCCTTCCCAGGCCTCGAGCACCAACCGTTCTCCGAGGGTGAAGGCCCCGCGACGGCGGTGCTGGTGCATGGTTTCCCGGGCACGCCGGCGGAGGTGCGACCGCTCGCCTCGGCGCTCGTCTCGATCGGTTGGCGGGTGCAGGCACCGCTGCTCGCGGGGTTCGGCCCGGACTGGCCGACGCTAGGCGAGCGGCGCTGGACCGAGTGGCGCGACGCAGTCG
Organism: uncultured Trueperaceae bacterium; assembly: GCA_963839375.1. Lineage (GTDB taxonomy): Bacteria > Deinococcota > Deinococci > Deinococcales > Trueperaceae > JAABTL01. The sequence goes on from CAWIUY010000046.1 coordinate 30,444, forward strand.
CGGGCTCGCTCGAGACCGCGGCCACGACCGCGGCCGCGGCGGGAGCTCCCGTCTTGGTGGTCGGCTACTCGCTGGGGGGCTCCGTCACGATCGCGGCGCTCGGGACCGGCGCACCCGCCGACGCTGCGGTGCTGATCGCGCCCTTCACCCGCTTCGGCGATTGGCGCGCGCTCTTGCTCCCGTTGGTCCGCAGGGTCCTGGGCGACGTGAGGCCCTACGCCCACGCCGACCTCGACGACCCCTCGCTGCGGCGCGACCTCACCGACAAGCTGGGCGACGTCGACCTCGACGACCCCGCCGTGCGCGAGCGCGTGCGGGACGGGGTGCGCATCCCCACCGCGGCGCTCGACGAGGTGCGGCGCGCCGGCCGCCACGCCTGGCGGGTCGCACCGTGCCTACTTCCGCGACCGACCCTCGTCGTGCAGGGGCTGGACGACACCACGGTCAAGCCGGAGACGACGGTCGCCCTCCTGCGCCGGCTGCCCGGCTCCCCGCTGCGTCTCATGCTCGACGGTGCCGACCACCAGGTCCTGAGCCCGGGCGCGACCGGCCACGACGAGCTCCTTCGCGCGTTGCAGCGCTTCGGGCACGAGCAGCTCGGTCGGCTCGGCTGATGGCTTGTAGCGCGCTCACTCGCCCGGCGAAGGATGCGCCCGCCGCAGCATCCCGTACGCCGCCGAGACCTCTTCCCGACCGTGCCCCGCCGCCATCGCTCGGCCGAAGAGGTCGGCGACGAGCCTCGGGAAGGTGACGTCGATCCCGCTCGCCTCGGCGTGCGCGGCCACGTTGGCGATCCCCTTGGCCCAGAGTTCCAACGGTGCCGACGTCTCCGTGAAGTCGCCCGCGAGGATGGTTCCGCACAGGTACGCCTCGTAGGGTCGGTTCTGCTCGGTCAGCTGCGCCATGAACTCCTGCAGCGGGATGCCCTCCGCTTCGCAGATCTGCATGCTGTGGAAGAGCGCCATGAACATCCCGTAGTAGCGCATGATGGACGCCATCTCCCACGCCGACGCGAGGCCGATGGCCTCGCCCTTGTCGTCCAGCGCCTGTGCCAAAGCGCGGAGGACGGGCGCGGCGCGGTCGAGTGCCTCACGGTCGCCCGAGAGCAGGATGTGCGCGCTCGGCGTCCCGATCGTGTCGGGACCCCCGGTGATGGCGCCGTCGAGGTAGCTCGCCCCGCGTGCGTGTGCCCATGCTTGGCTCGCCCGCGCCTCGCGTGGCAGACCGGTGCCTAGCTGGATGAGTACCTTGCCGCCCAGCCCGCCTTCCGCCTCCGCGAGCACCTCGTCGGCGGCCGCGTAGCTCGTCAGGCAGACGATCACGATGGGGCTCGCCGCCACGGCGGCAGCGGCGCTCGTCGCGAGCCGTGCGCCCGCCGCCACCAGCGGCGCCGCCTTCTCCGGGCTGCGGTTCCACACGGTGAGGGCGTGGCCGCCCGCCTGCAGGGCGCGCGCCAGCGCCGAACCCATGTTGCCCAGGCCGATGACCGTGACGTCGCTCATGGTGCCCCTTCGTGGAACCAGCCGCTGCTCGATGGCGGCTGCACGCCTTGGGCCGCAGGGGGCGGGGATCCCCGCCGTGGTCGAAGCCGCCACGCGTTGTGTCGTCTGGGCCGTCCTGGGATTCTATGCCAGCCGTCTTCAGGCTCGAGAAGGTCTCGACCGCGTGCCGCGCGCGCGACCACGGGTCCACCTCCGGCGTGAGTTGCAACGGCGCACGCGCCGCGCTTCAATCCCGAATGTAGACCGTCAGCTGCGTGATGCCACCCCCGGTGTAGTGGCGCGCTTCGTACGATTCCCAGGGCGAGAAGCTGACCGGCACCGACGTATGACTCACGTCGGTGACGTCGAGGCCGACCTTCATGGGGTGCACGGCGCCGTCCGGCAGGGTCGCCGTGGCGGTCAGGAGGTACGTGCCGAGGGGGATGTCGTTGATGTCCGCCGAGTGGTACTCCCAGTCCGTACCGAGCACCAGGCGCCCGCCCCCCCACCCGACGGGTAATCGGGCAACTGTGCGGACACGGGGACCTCGAAGCTCAGTTCCTGTCCCTGGGAACCGTCGATGAGGGGGCCCGTCGGGGTCAGGGTCAGGCGCACGGTCGAACCTGCAGGAGGCACCGTGGCTGGGAAGGCTTCGTACGCGTCGGAGCAGTAGGCGTTGGCAGGCAGACCACAGTAGGACAGGTCGATCGACGCGCCGTAGAAGTCCGTGGGGTCACGGCCGGGCGGGGTGCCGTAGGCGGTCAGACCCGAGAGGCGCCACTGGAAGTCCAGGTTGCCCCCGACGGCGGAGTCCACCGCCGTTCGAGGATCGCCGGTCAGCGGGTGGAGCAAGCGAGAGAAGAAGGCGCCGTCGAACGTGACGTTCACCCAGGCCGACGCTTCGTAGCGGCCGTCGGGTACGCGCACCGAGTACGTGCCGTTCGCGTCCGTGGTCGTCTCGAAACTGGTGCGCTGGCCCTGACCGAAGGTCGTGCCGGCGATGAGCACGCCGGCGCCGGCCAGCGGCTGGCCCTTCGTGTCGAACACGGTGCCGGTGACGTGGCCTGGCCGAGGTTGGATGCGCGGCACAGGCGGGCTCGCTTGGGCGGCGGGCGCGGCCGGTGCGGGCGCGGTCGGTGCGGGCGTGGCGTTCGCCGGCGGCGTGCGAGGTGCTCCGAGCGGGTTGTTCGCCAGCGGGTTGTTCGCGGGTGGCGCGATCCCTTCCCGGGCCAGCGCGTAGGTCACGCCGCCACTCTGCAGCGTCAACGTGTCGCCTGCGAGCGTGGCGGTGAAGTCGAAGCTCGAGCCGCCGCTCTGGAACGTTCCGGTAAGCGTGCTGCCCGCTGCGCGCGCGGTCGCCGGGTAGTCCTGACCGTCGAGCGTGATGCGACCGGTGTAGGAAGCGCCGGTGCCTTCCAAGGTCACCGTGAGCTGACCGTCCGTGAACGCTCCGAGAAGACGGGTGCCGGCTGGGCCGCCGGAGCGTCCACTTGGGGGGCGCCAGCGCCGGTCAACGTAAGCATGTAGCGTCCGGTCTCGCCCGCGTACGCGGACGTGACGATCACGGGGTACGGCCCGGTGGTGGGCAGCGTGACCGACGTCCGCACGTTGAGACCGTGGCCGTCGCTGTCGTCGACCTGGGTCAGCACGGTGTCGTCGGGGTTGAGCACGATCAGGAAGACGTCGAACTCGTCCGAGGTCAGATCGACCGTGAGGGTGCTCCCTGCGGAACCTTCGAAGGTGTGGACGTCGTAGTGCTCCCCGGTTTCGAGGGTGGGGTCGCTGGGTTCGAGCGCGCCTCGTTGGGCTAGGGCCGGAACGGCGAGGACAAGTGCACTCAGGGTCAGGAACAGGCGGAGGAGGGTTCGTCGCATACCCGCGCATTGTAGAGGGCGGGTCGGAGGCGACGCCTGCACCACGCCGTTCACCGGGGACGGGTTCTCCGTCGCTTGGTGGGACGACTCAGGTCAGTTCGCTGATCTCGAACAGGTGGCCGTCGGGGTCGCGGAAGAAGGCTCGGATCTCGCCGCCGCGGTCGACGGGCTCGGTCAGGAACTGGGCGCCCCTGCCGCGGAGGAGCTCGTACGTCTTCCGGCAGTCGGCGACGCGGAAGATGACCTGGGTGGCCACCCGGTCGGGGTCAGCGGGCGGTGCGAAGGTGACGGTCGGCTTGTCCGGTGTCGGATCGCCGCCTTCGACCAGCAGGAGCCAGTTGCCGAGCAGCTCCAGGACGACCGACGTGCCGTACTCCCCGTAGACCGAAGCGTCGAGCACGTGGACGTACCAGTCTCGGCTGGCGTGTGTGTCCGCCACCACGAGGAGGTGCGTGAGCGCGGATGCGGTGAACCGGTCCATGTCTTCAGGACTATACGAAGGCAAGTACGGGCTGTCGCCCAGCGGCGTCCCGATCCACGATGTCTTCGCGGCATGCCGGTGTTGGCTCGTCCGACGCCAGCGCATCCTTGGTGCCGACGTGTTGGTTCGCTTCGCCGAGGGCGGCAAGACCTTCGAACGTTTCCTCGACCTGGCGGAGCTGCTGGAGGAAGCATTGGGACGACCGGTCGAGCTCGTCACGGTCGAGTCGCTCTCCCCGATCCTGGGACCCAAGATCTTGGCAGAGGCGCGAGATGTCGTTCGAGCCGCTTGACGACGTTCGCCACATCCTGGACGAGGTGGCTTGAGGCCTGAGGAGATCGGGCCGAAGCGCGTACGGTTTCAGCGTCAGCGACCAGCCGGATCCATCTCGAGCCACCGAGGATGCCCGCCCGCGTCACGCACACATGGTGGTCTCCTGCGAAGCGAGGCGGGCCGTGTTCCCTTGGGAGGCACGTGCGTAGAGCGCCGCGCGGCCAAGACATCGGCGGACCGGCCCGCTCGTCTCGTCACCTCACGACGACGCCGCCTTGGGCGGGATGTTCCGGTTGACCCGGAAGAGGTTGTCCGGGTCGTAGGCGCCCTTCACTTCGGTGAGGCGCGGGAAGTTCCGTCCGTATGCGTCCATGAGCCTGTCCGGACCGTCGTCGGCGAGCTGGAAGTTGACGTAGTTCCCACCCGTGGAGTAGCCGCGGACGCCCTCCCACGCCGACCTCACCCACGCGATGTGGGGCGCCGCGGGGGCGTCCTGCGGCCACGTCCCCGAGAACCCCGCGATGTACCGGGCGTCTCGGTTGCCGACCGCGCCGTCGTCGTCGGCTCGCCGGTTGACGGCGCCGGCCAAGTGGAAGATCACCGACTGGCAGAGCGGTGAGGAGAGACCGAGGGCACCCTCGCGGAACCGATCCAGGAACCCGTCCGAGAGGTCCGGGAAGAACTCGGTCTTCCAGTAGCGGTGGGGACCCTTCGGTTCGTTGGCGTTGAGCATCGATTGCAGCGCGACGTACGGCATCGGGCCCACGGTGTCGAAGATCGGCTCCGGGAGGCGGCGAACGGGGGCCAAGGCCGTCGGGGCGTCGTCGCCGGTGTAGCAGACGACCATGGCCACGATGGGTTTGCCGCGCCACGCCTCTGGGACGAAGGGTGCTGGAGGCGCCAGCCTCACCACCATCGCGAGCGTGAGCTCTTCCGGCGCCTGTCGGGTGATCGCCGCGTACGCCGACAGGATCTCGCGGCTTCGCTCCGCATCCCAGGCCATGAGCCCCGCGACGACCGTCGGCCCCACGGGGTGGAGTCGGTAGCGGAAGCGTGTGACGATCCCGAAGTTCCCGCCGCCACCCCGGACGGCCCAGAAGAGGTCGGCGTTCGATCGTTCGTTCGCCGTGCGGACGCGCCCGTCGGCGGTGACGATCTCCACTTCTTCGAGGTTGTCGACGGTCCAGCCGAAGCGGCGGGTGAGGTACCCCCAGCCTCCGCCGAGCGTGAGCCCCGCGAGCCCCGTCTCCGAGACGAAACCGAGGACGGTCGCCAGGCCGTGCTGCTGCGTGGCCGCGTCGACGTCGCCGATCGTGCAACCCGGCCCGGCATCGGCGATGCGACGGTCCGGGTCGACGGTCACCGAACGCATCAACGACATGTCGACGGCCAGCCCACCCTCCGCGATGGCGGTGCCCGCGATGTTGTGACCGCCGCCCCTGACGCTGATCAGGAGCGAGCGCTCGCGGGCGAACCGGACGATCGCGGCCACGTCCTCGGCCGACGCGGGCTGCACCACGAGCGCGGGCGTCCGCGCGACCATGCCGTTCCACAGGCGCGTGGCTTCGGCGAAGTCGTCGTCTCCGGGCAGGAGGATGCGCCCCCTTAGGGCGTCCCCCAGGTCCTGGAGCCCGCGGGGCTGGATGACGATCGAGGTCCCGTCGTGGCTGCGGATCGCGACGCTGGTCGTGGTCATCGGCTGCCTCCTCTGAGCGGTTCCGTGGTCCTCACCACGGCGCGATATACTCCAAAGAGGAGTAAAGGCTATACTCCGAATAGGAGCATGTCAAGGTGGAAGCATGAGCGAGCAACTGACGACGACGTCCTACGCGGTCCTGGCGCAGGTGGCCGTGCGGCCCTGGTCCACCTACGAACTCGCCCAACAGCGGGTGCGGTACTTCCGCTACGTGTGGCCACGGGCGGAGAGCGCCATCTACCGCGAGGCGAAGCGCCTCGCCGGCATGGGCCTGATCGAGGGCCGTCGCGAGTACACGGGGACTCGGCCGCGCACCGTCTACTCCATCACCGAAGCGGGGAAGGAGGCGCTTCGCGAGTGGATGACGACGCCCGTCGCGCCCTTCTCGATGGACTTCGAGGCGATGCTCCGGGTGTTCGTGCTCCCGCTGGGGACCAAGGGCGACGCGGTCGACACGCTCACGCAGGTTCGTGCAGACGCAGGCGACATGCTAGCGTTCGCCGGCCAGGTCAAGCAGGAGTTCATCGACGGCATCAACGTCACCCAGGACCAGGTGTACATCCGAGCGTTCGCGGTCGACTTCTTCGTCAGCCTCCTCCACACCGTGGACGCCTGGGCCGAACGCACGCTCGATCAGATCCAAGCGTGGGACGACCTCCAGCCCTCTCCCGAGAAGAACGCGGAGGGTCTGGAACGGATGATCCGCCTCCCCGTCGAGGCGCCAGGGGTCTCGATGAAGGGCGTTTCCGTTCCGCCGAAGAGTCAGCTGCGGTCGAAGAGGTGAGGCGGTGACGTGGGGGTCGGCTCCGTGATCGACCGGCGGCATGCACGCCTGCAGCTCAGGGGTCTCGTCGATTGGACCACCCGAGTCTCAGGCGGTCGTGCGCCTATTCTCGGGAGGGAAGGGCAGCATGTGGTTGCCAGAGTGGAGAGGGGTCCGACGTGAGATCTGAGCCCATCGAGGTCATGGTGACGCCCGAGGTCGGCATCGTTTCGGCGGTTCTGGATCGTCCAAAGGAGGCGCATGCGTTGTTCGTCCTCGGGCACGGTTCCGGGTCCACGATCCGGGTCCCGTTCATGGCTGGCCTGAGCCACGCGCTGACGTCTGCCGGGGTCGCCACCTTCCGGTTCGAGTACCCGTATTCAGACCGCGGAGACTTCGTGCCGTACTCGGACATTCCCACGGACGCCGACGATGTGCTGGTCGCGACCATCAGAGCCGCCGTCGATGCGGCAGCAACTGCGGCGCCTGACCTACCGCTGTTCGCTGGTGGTCACTCGATGAGCGGACGCTTGACGTCACTGGCGGATTCCGAGATACCGATCCCTCATGTGCGTGGCGTGATCATGTTGGGGTTCCCCTTGAAGGGTGCGATGGAGAACGCCGCTCACTTGTCGGTTGGAACGACCCCGTTGCTGTTCGTGCAAGGGACGTCGGACGCTTTGGGGGACGCCGGTCAGCTCGAACACGTGGCCGACGGCCTCGGCGACCGGGCCACATTTCGGACCGTTTCGTCGGCGAGTCACGGGTTCTCCGTACCCGGAAGGCAAGACGGTGATGTCTACGCCGAGATCGCGGGGCACGTCTCGGCTTGGATGAGCCAGGTGGCATGACCAGGGGCGTTCACCCGACCACGATCCGCACCGGTAAGGGGTTCTTCGACGAGGGGCAGTCTGCTGATGTGGCACGTCGTTCTTACCGAACGAGATCCCGAGCTGGCGGACGCGGCCCACGTTCACGCTTTCGGTCCGACCCCGGGTTCTTCAGGCGGCGATGGCTCTCTCCAACCGCGCCCACAGCTCTTTCGCGAGCGCTTCGTCGCGTGCCAACGCGCTCGGCGCCTTCTCACCGTGGGATGCCGAACGAGGAGTCTCATTCGCGCCATGAGCTGCGCCTGGGCGTCATCGGTCGGCCCGTTCGCCATGATCGAACGAGCCCGCCGGGGTGCATCGGGCGCCGTGACCCGAATATCTACAGAGCGTGCTAGCCTCACCTGGAGATGAACGCGGCGTTCCTGATCCGTGAGGCGCGTACCCGTGCCGGCTTGACACAGGCTGCCCTGGCGGAGCGTGCAGGCACGCGGCAGAACGCGGTCAGCGCCTACGAGCTGGGTCGCCGCATCCCGAGCTTGGTCACGCTCACGCGACTCGTTCGCGCGGCCGGGTACGAGATCGAGGCCGCACTCGTCGATGCGCCGGAAGCAGCCCTTCCGAACACGCCGGTGGCGCGGCGGCTGGCATCGCAGCGACGAGAGATCATCGCGGTGGCGGCTCGTTACGGGGCACACAACGTTCGCGTGTTCGGGAGTGTCGTCCGAGGCGACGGCACGAGCGAGAGCGACATCGACTTGCTCGTCGACATGCCGCCGCGCACGGGAATCTTGACGCTCGGGGCGATAGCCCGGGAGGTCGAGCGCTTGATCGGCGTGCGTGCAGACGTCGTGCCGTCGAGCGCGCTCCGCCCAGAACTCCGCGAAAGAATCCTGGCCGAGGCGATCCCCCTGTGAAGCGTTCGCGACGGGAGCACGCCGCTCGTCTCGACGACGTGCTGGGCGCGATCGACGCGATCCGGGCGCACCTCGGGCGGGGAGGACTCGAGGATCCGCTGGTGTTCGATGCGGTACGGATGCGACTCGTCGAGATCGGTGAAGCGGTCGGCGCCTTGCCGGACGAGGTGCTCGCGAGCGAGCCCGGCATCCCGTGGCGAGAAGTCGTCGCGATGCGCCACAAGCTTGCGCACCCCTACTACGACAGCGCCTTGGGCATCATCGCTGCCACCGTCTCGGACGATCTTCCTGTCCTGGTTGCCGCGATCGGCCGCCTGCGCGAAAGGCTCAGCGGCGCCTGAGGTGGTGTCGTCGCCGCCCTTCGCCACCAGATGGCGGATCGGGCCCGCCTTCACGCTTTCGGTCCGAACCCAGGTTCTTCAGGCGGCGATGGCTCTCTCCAACCGCGCCCACAGCTCTTTCGCGAGCGCTTCGTCGCGTGCCAACGCGCTCGGCGCCTTCTCGGCGCCCTTCTCGAAGTACCGACCCGTGACCCCCTCGAGTTCGGGCGCCTTCGCAAGGTAGAGCGGCGTCCGCGCGCCGACCTCGGGGCCAGGGAGGAACCGATTCAGGACGCGGTACAGGAACGCGTTGACGCCGCCCAGATCGCCGTCGCCACCGAACCCGGTCGCGATCATGCCCGGATGCACCGCGTTGGAGGTGACGCCGGTGCCGTCCAGACGGCGGGCCAGCTCGTTCGAGAACAAGAGGGAGGCGAGCTTGGCGCGGGCGTAGACGGTGAACCACGGGTCGCCGTTCGTGCGTTGCAGGGCCTCGAGATCGAGGGACTTGACCGAAGCGTGCATCGCCGAGGAGACGGTGATCACGCGTGCCGGAGCCGACGCGGTCAGCAGGGGAAGCAACTCGGTGGTGAGGACGAACGGCGCCAACACGTTCACCGCGAAGGTCGCCTCGAAGCCGTCTTCCGTCTCGATCTGCCGGTCGGTCGTGACGCCGGCGTTGTGGATGAGCACGTCCAGCCGATCGGTTCGCCCTGCCGATCACCCGGCCAGGTCGCGCACGTGAGCGACGCTGGCGAGGTCGGCGACGGAGGCTTCGATCCGACCTCCGGTCCCCGCGGTGCGAAGGGTGGCCGCCGCTCGGTCCAGCTTGTCGGCGTCGCACCCACCGGCGAAGATCGTCGCGCCCGCCCGTGCGAGCGCTTCGGCCGTCGCGAGGCCGATGCCGGAGTTCGCGCCCGTGATGGCCACGACCTTGCCGGTCATGTCGAGATCAGGTGATGCGGTCATGGCGCGCTCCTTTTCGAGGCGTCGTCGAAGCCTAGGAATAGACGAGACGACCGATGGTGGCGGTGAGGTCCGTCTTGGAGGCCTCGTAGAAGGGTCGGGCCGGGCGGTCGGGGCAGCCGCCCGTCGGGCTATGAAACGAGTGCGCAGGTGGCGGACATGATACCGGCCAGCGAGCTCGTCGTCCACCGAATATTCAACGGGAGCGGCGCTATCGGGCAGAGACCCTCGGCACGTCCCGGGCCTGGAGCGGAGGCTGGCCAGCGGTCCCAGAGCGAGACACTCCGTGTGCGTGTCGACTGCGAGCCTGAACGGACCACCAAAGCGCTACTCTGCGGCGCGCGTACCGCCGAGGAGCACGCGATGCCGACGACTTCGCCTGTCGCCCAAGCTGCCCTGGTTCCTCTGCGTCGACCCTACCGGCCGAGCTGGGTCGACCGCCTCCAGCGGGGTGTGGACCGGTTGCCGTGGTCGCCGTGGATCACGTATCTCGGCGCGTGGCTGGTCCTTGCCGGCGGCGAAACGCTCGCCAAGTGGTCCGTGGGGAGCTACCCCGTGGGGACCGTGTTCCCGTTCCACCTGGTGGCCTT
>CAWIUY010000047.1:0-31184 GCA_963839375.1 uncultured Trueperaceae bacterium
GCTGACCCACCTGTCGCCCTCGTCGGGCGTGCACGTGAGCGTCCGGCCGCGCGCCGGTGCGGCGGGCGGGCGATCGTGATGGCGAACGGCAAGCGTGCCACGTTGAAGGACGTGGCACAGTCGGCGGGCGTGTCGGTGGGCATGGCGAGTCGCGTCCTCGGCGATTACGGTTCCTACAGCGAGCGCACCAAGGCCAAGGTCGTCGCCGCCGCCAAGGAGCTCGCCTACCGGCCCAACGCGGTGGCACGTTCGTTGCGGGTGGGGCGCACCAAGGCGCTGGGGGTGGTGATCGCCAACATCGCCAGCTACCACTGGATCACCTTCGTGCGCGGCGTGGAAGCCGCTGCGGGTCGGCAGGGGTACCAGGTGATCCTCGGTCACACGGGCGACGACCCCGACCGCGAGCGCGATCACATCCGTGCGCTCTACCACCGCAACGTCGACGGTCTGATCATCGCGCCGTCGCGCGAGAACGAGGGCCGGATCCGGGAGCTCGTCGAGGCCGGCTTCCCCATCGTGTTGACCGAATCCGCCATGACCGACGTGGCCACGCCGCGGATCAACATCGACGACCATCGCGCCGCCTACGACGCGACCTCGTACCTGCTCGGCTTGGGCCACCGGCGCATCGGCGTCGTCGCCGGCGACCAGACGCTCTCGTCGGGCATCGACCGGCTGCGCGGTCACCTCGACGCGCTCGCCGCCCACGACGTGGCGTCCGAGCCGGTGCTCATCGGTCACGGCGACTACCGCTTCGATCCGGCCTTCGCCGAGACCGAGCGGCTCATGGGGCTGGCCGTCCCGCCGTCGGCGCTGGTCGTGGGCAACGAGACGATGCTCGGCGCGACGCTCCAATGCCTCAAGGAACGGCGCGTGCGCGTGCCCGAGGACGTGTCGCTCGTCGCGTTCGACGACCCGCCGTGGGCGGCGTTCTTCTCGCCCGGCTTGACCACCGTCCGCACCCCCCGCGACCGGATGGGGAGCATGGCGGTGCAGACGCTGCTGGCGCTCACCGAGGCCCGCACGAAGCCCGACGCGGCCGTCCAGGACCGCCTCGTGCAGTCGGAGCTGGTGATCCGCGAGAGCTGTCGGGCGATCAGCTAGCACCCAGGTGGTGACGGCGCGCCGGGCGTGAAGGCGCGCCGGACGTGACGGCGCGCCGGACGTGACGGCGCGCCGGCGGCTACCGCCCGCGCGCCATCACCGCCTCCACGTCGTCGAGCGCCAGCGGCGCCGCGTCGGTGAGGTTCTCGATCCCGTCCTCGGTCATCACCACGGTGTCCTCGACGCGCACGTAACGACGCTCCTCCGGGATGATCAGCTGCGGGTCGACGGTGAGCACGATGCCCGGCGCCAAGGGCCGACCGCGGTAGTGGCCGACGTCGTGGACCGCCATCCCCACCGGATGGGAGAGGTGGTGGGGGAACACCAGGCTGCGGCGGGCGGCGGCCTCGTAGATCGGCTTCGAGAAGCGCGTGCGGTCGACGACCTCGGCCATCTCCTTCGCGGCCTCGGCTTGGACCGCCTCCGGCGTCACACCGGGACGCAACCGCCGCAGGAGCACCTCGTGGTACGTCACCATGAACCCGTAGAGCTCGCGTTGGACCGGGTCGTAACGGCCGTTCACGGGCCACATGCGGGTGATGTCGCTGGCGTAGTAGTGGTAGTCGGGGCCGCCGTCGACGAGCACCAGGTCGCCGTCGACCAGGACGTCGTCGTTGGCGCCGTAATGGCCGTACCAGGCGTGGTCGCCGCCGGCGACGATCGAGCGGTAGGCCACGTCCAGCGCGCCGGCGTCGAGGTACACGAAGCGCATGGCGGCGTCGAGCTGGTACTCGTACGCCCCGGGCCGGGTGGCCACCATCGCCGCGGTCAGCCCGTGCGCCGCCAGCTCGCCGCTGCGGCGCAGGAGCGCGATCTCCGCCTCGCTCTTGACGAGTCGCAGCTCGTCGAGACGCGGCGCGAGGTCGTGGAGGACGGCCGCCGGACACCGCTCCCGCAGGTGCTTCAGGAAGGCCCGGTACCGGTCGAGGCGACCGTCCCACGGGTCCGAGAGCCGCTCCTGGGCGGCGCGCTGGAGCGTGTCCCAGCTCTGCACCGCACCCTCGCCGGCCCGGAACGGGGTCCACAGCGAGCGCACCCGCTCGAGGTAGGTGGCGAGCTCGTCGACGCCGTGGACCGCGTCGACGCCCGTCGCCGCCAACGCCTCCTCGGGGTCGCCGACGTTGATCAGGTCGCCCTCGCGGCGGCGCCGCTCGCGGGGTTGGTACGGCAAGAACAGATGGGTGGTCTCGTCGCGCCCGTCGAGCACCAGGTACGCGTGCGGGGTCTCGATGGGGCACAGGTACATCACGTCGTTGGCCTGGCGGAAGCGGGCGTGGGCCGACGGCTGCGGGGCGCCTTGCAGCACCGCGACGCCGGCGACGCCGCCCGCCGGCGCGCGCAGGGTCTCGAACACGCGTGCGCGTCGGTCGCGCCGTTCCTCGTGGCTGATCATGCGTTTCCTACCTCTCGTCGAGCCAGGCCGTACCAGGCCCGGGCCGTGCCGGCGGTCATGGCCCGCCCCTCGTCCTCGCTGAACCGGCGCACGTACCCCGCCACCAGTCCGAGGGCCTCGCCATACGGGGCGGCGAGCGTGCAGACCGGCCAATCGGAGCCGATGAGGCACCGGTCGGGCCCGAACGCCTCGACGACCAGGTCGAGGTACGGCGTCGCGTCGTGCCGTCGCCATGTCGACCAGGGGACCTCGGTCACCAGGCCCGAGAGCTTGCACGCCACGTGGGGTCGCTCGGCCAACGCCCGCAGACCCCGACCCCAGGCACTGTCGCGGAGCGACGCGGCCGTCGCCGAGCCGTCGTTCGCGCGCGGCGGCTTGGCGATGTGGTCGACGACGAAGCGCTGACCGGGACACGCGTCGACGAGTCGCGTCGCGGCCGCGAGCCCCTCGGTGCGCACCAGCAGGTCGTAGACCAGACCGACGCGACCGATCGCCGCCACCGCCGCAACGTGCCCCGGCGTGGCCGCGTGGTCGGGGTCGGGCAGATCGTGCAGCACCTCACGCATCCCCACCAGGCGGGGGTGCGCGGCGAACGCCTCGAGACGCGCCTCGAGCCCGGGCGCCGCCATGTCGACCCAGCCCACCACGCCGAGGATGAAGGGATGGGCGTCGGCCAGCCCGCACAGCCAGGTCGTCTCGACCTCGGCGCGTCGCGCTTGGACGGCCACCGTGCCCTCGACGTCGGCGTCCCGCAGGAGCGGTGCGAGGTCGGGCGGCAGGAAGTCGCGACGCAAGGCGTCCATCTCGGACGTCATCCAATCTTGGTCGGCCGGATCGTAGGTCCAGAAATGCTGATGGGCGTCGATCACGGCGTCGCCCCCGTCGTCGACGGGGCCGACGAGCCCCCGGCGCCGTACGTCCATTGGCGGTTCATGACGGGCTCCAACACGCGCTGCACGCGCGCGACGAGGCGGCGGTCGACGTCGCCGTCCAGCCACGTCAGGTCGCGACGCAAGACCTCCGGATCGGCGCAGCTGAAGATCGTCACCGGCAGCCGCGGCTCGCCGGCCGAGAACGACAACGCCAAGCGTGCCAAGGGGACCCCGGCCGCCTCGCTCAGACGCGCCGCCTCACGGAACAGCGCCACCGCTGCGGCGGGCGCCGGATGCCATGGCGGCGGGTCGGCTCCGGTGAGCAGGCCGCTGGCGAACGGCGCGGCGTTCAGGACGCCGACGCGCGCGTCCTCGAGCCACGGCAGCAACTCGTACGCGCGCACGTCGCACAGCGTGTGGTGGTTGTGCAGCAGGACCACGTCGAGGTCGACCTCGCTCAGGACGCGCTTCCAGACGTCGAGCCGGTAGATGCCGGCGCCCACGGCGCGGATGCGGCCCTCCGCCTTGAGCCGCTGCAGCGTCGGGAAACCCGTCGCGAGCGCCGCGTCGACGTCCTCGTCGCCGCGCACGTCGAAGTCGTGCAGGTGCACGACGTCGAGCACCTCGACGCCCAGGCGTGCGGCGCTGGCGTCGACCGAGCGGCGCAGACCGTCCTCGCTGTAGTCGAATCGATCCACGCCGTCGGCGTCGGTCTCCTTGCCCGCCTTGGTGGACACCTCGAAGGACGAGCGTGGCACCCCCCGCAACGCCTCGCCGAGCACCGCCTCCGAGCGGGTGGCGCCATACGCGGGGGCGGTGTCGAAGAGGGTGATGCCGGCGGCGAGCGCCGCCTCGACGGTCGCCACGCCGAGGCCGGCGCGCACCTCGCCGAACACGCCGCCGAGGGCCGAGGTCCCCAAGCCGACCCGGGAGACGGTGAGCCCGCTGCGGCCGAGCACCACGCGCGCCCCCGGACCCGCCGCCACGGGAGCCTCCCGCTCCGGGCTCACGCCGTGACGAGCGGCGCCACGGTGTGCGCGCGCACCTTGGCGTGGTCGAGGTCGACGCCGAGACCGGGTCCCGATGGGACCGTCAACCCGTGGTCCTGGAGGGGCAGCGACAGACCGGCGGCCCCGTCGTCGGTGACCAGGGGATCGTGCAGGCCGAGCTCCGTGAACTCGACGGCGTCGACGACCGAGGCGGTGGCGGCGGCCAGGTGCAGCTTGGCCGCCATCTCCAGACCGGTGCCGAAGGCCGTGCCCAGGACGCAGCGCAGACCCGCCGCCTCGGCCAGGGCGGCGATCTTCTTGGCCTGCAGGAGCCCGCCCGCCTTGCCGATCTTGACGTTCAGGACGTCGGCGGCACCGTACTGGATGATGCGCAGGGCGTCGTGCGGCGAGTAGCAGGCCTCGTCGGCGCAGACGGGGGTCTCCACCGACGTGCGGACCAACGCCATCCCCGCCAGGTCGTGGGCCATCACCGGCTGCTCGAGCAGCTCCACGCCCAGGTCGGCGCGCTCGACGAGCCGGCAGAAGCGGATCGCCTCCTTCGGGTCGTAGCCCTGGTTGGCGTCTGCCCGCAGGTGGACGCCGGCGCCCACCGATTCGCGCATGGCGCGCAGACGATCGGCGTCGCGCGCCGGGTCACCGCCGATCTTGGCCTTGAACTCGTTCACGCCCAGCGCCATGAAGCGCCGACATTCGGCCGCCATCTCGTCGGGCGGTCCGCCGGCGATCTCGATGGCGACGCCCACCCGACCCTCGTGGCGGCCCCCGATCAGGTTCGACACCGGGGTCTGCAGCGCCCGACCGATCAGGTCGTGCAGCGCCAGGTCGATGCCGGCCTTGGCGCAGCTGTGGCCGCGGAAGTCGACGACCGCCAGGAGGTGCTCGCGGTCGAACGGGTCGAGGCCGATCAGGTGTGGCCCGAGGTAGTCGGTGACCCCCGCCCACACGTCCTCGAGGGTGTGGCCGAAGAAGCCGATGTCGACCTGGCTCTCGCCCCAGCCGACCGACCCGTCGTCCGCCTCGACCTTGACGAGCACGTACTCGAGCGACGGTGTCGGGCGTTTGGGCGTGATGCGCCCGCGCTTGCCCCAATGGAACTTGGAGCCGGCCCCCTCGGTGGTGTACGGCGCGTGCGACACGGGGATGCGAACGGGGATGGCGCTGATCGCGGTGATCTTCATCGGCTCTCCTGCTCTCCAACGGCTCGGGGGCGACGAACGGGGATGGGCGGCGCGGGCGGCTCCCAGCTCGCGACCGCCTTGACGACGCCTCCGCCGCCCCCGGTCCAGACGGGCAGCCGCTCGACGAGCTCGGCGGCGGGACTGCGGGTGGTGATCCAGGCGCCGACGTCGATCTCGCCGTCGCGGAGCGCGGCCAAGACCTCGTCGAAGTCGGCCCGCAGGGCGTTCCTGCTGAACACGAAGGTCAGCTCGCGACGGTGAAGGGTGGGGTTGTCGAACGTCAGGGCGCCTGCCGTGTGCCCGACGAAGACGACCCGGCCGCCGTGCCGCGCGAGGTGCGGCGCCCGTTCCATGGAGGCGGGATGGCCGGTGGCGTCGACGACCACGTGCGGGAGCTCCCCGTCCGCGGCGGCGCGCACCGCCTCGACCAAACCCTCCGTGTCCGCACCCGGCGTCTCGACGACGCGTCCCAGGCCGAGCTCGCGGGCGAACGCCGCCCGGTCGACATCGACGTCGAAGAGCAGGACCTCGCCCGCCGACCGGCGTACGAAGGCGGCCACGCTCAGCCCGATCGGACCCGCGCCGAGGACCAACACCCGCTCCTCGGCGGCGGCGGCCGCGCGCCGCGCGGCGTGCGCGCCCACGGCCAGCATCTCGACCAAGGCGGCCACGTCGGGATCGAGGTCGTGCACCGGGATGAGCAGGTGGGCGGGCAGGACGAAACGCTCGCGCAGACCGCCATCGACATGCACGCCCAGAAGCTCCAGCGCCTCGCAGCAGTTGGGCTTGCCGCCGTGACAGGCGACGCAGGTCCCGTCGGCCAGGTACGGGAAGACGGTGCATCGATCGCCCACCCGCGCAGCGCCGGCCGACGACGGTTCGGACGCGAGCGCGAGGACCTCCACGGCGAGTTCGTGGCCCAACACGATGGGGTACCGGATGAAGGGTTGCTTCCCTCGGTAGGCGTGGAGGTCGGTTCCGCAGACCCCCACCCGCAAGACCTGCACGAGCGCCTCGCCCGGGCCGGGCGGCGCGGGCTCGCTCACCTCATCACAGACCAGCCGACCGGGCGCCTCCAGGACGATACGCTTCACGATCCCCACCTTCCGATCGCCGATCGCGACCCGTGTTCCGCTTGTGCTTCCCGGAAGGATAACGTTCTACTCCCGCCCTGGCAAGCGCCCCATCCGGTCATCGCGGGGCCGGGGCATCTGCCGGTGCCCGACGCGCGCGTGCGATGCTGCCGCGAAGGGGCGCACAGGCGAAGCGGAGGCCGCGCCCCGAGCCCCGTGTTCGGCGCATCGGACCGTAGGAGGAGAGCGATGGCCAGCGACCGCAGCGACGGCATGACGTACGCCCCGAAGGGCCAGGCGCGACCGGTGGTGGCGCCCGGCGAGTTCGCGATCGCGGCCGTGCACCTCGACCACGGCCACATCTACGGCATGTGCAACGGCCTCGTCGAGGCCGGTGCCGAGGTTCGCTGGGTGTACGACCCCGATCCCGACCGCGTGGCGGCGTTCATCGCGGCGTTCCCCGGCGCGTCGGCGGCCCGCAGCCTCGACGAGGTGCTCGCCGACCCGAGCGTCCGCCTGGTGGCGGCGGCGGCCGTCCCGGCCGAGCGCTGCGCCCTGGGGATCGCGGTGATGGAGGCGGGCAAGGACTACTTCACGGACAAAGCTCCGCTCACCACGCTCGAGCAGTTGGCACGCGCCAAGGACGCCGTGGAGCGCACGGGGCGCAAGTACCTCGTGTACTACAGCGAGCGACTGCACAGCGAGGCCGCCGTCCGGGCCGGTGAGCTCATCGACGCGGGCGCCATCGGCCGCGTCGTCCAGGTGATCGGCCTCGGTCCGCACCGGTTGAACGCCGCGGCACGTCCGGCTTGGTTCTTCGACAAGGCCCGCTACGGCGGCATCCTGGTGGATCTGGGCTGCCACCAGCTCGAGCAGTTCCTCGCCTTCACCGGCGCCCACGACGCGAAGGTGCAAAGCGCCCGGGTGGACCACGTCGGCGATCACCCCGCGCCCGGTCTCGAGGACTTCGGCGAGGCGTCGCTCGTCGCCGACAACGGCGCATCGAGCTACTTCCGGGTCGACTGGCTGACCCCGGCGGGCCTGCCCACCTGGGGCGACGGCCGCACGATGATCCTCGGCACGCACGGCACCATCGAGCTGCGCAAGTACCTCGACCTCGGCCGCGAGGAGGAGGGCGACCACCTCTACCTGGTCGACGCCGACGGCGTCCGCCACCTGCGGGCGGCCGGCACCGTGGGCTTCCCCTTCTTCGGGCAGCTCGTCCTGGACTGCCTGAACCGCACCGAGCGGGCGATGACGCAGACGCACGCCTTCAAGGCCGCGGAGCTCAGCCTGCTGGCGCAGCAGTGGGCGGACGCGCGGCGCGACGGTCGCCGCGCCTGACGGGAGCCGCGGTTCGGCCATCGGCTTGAACCCGAGTCGCCCACTTCACAGCGGTCGGTCGATAGAATCCGGCGCCCCACCCGACGTGGGGGGCGAGGAGGTCGTCGATGCCGGGTCGGAGCGAGCGTGCTGGGGTGGGTTCGGGGTGGCGGGACGTGCTGCGAGCGGCCGTCTGGTGCCTGGTGTGGGGGGCGGCCGCGGTCGGTCCCGCGTGGGCGCAGGGGGACCCCGAGGTCCTGTGGACCCGGCTCGCGTCGGTGGCCGCCGAGGTCCCGCGTGACGGCTTCGATCCGGCCGCCATCGTGGCGCAGGTGGGGACCGAACCCGCCGACCTGTTCGCCTGGGTGCGCGACGAGACGCGCCTGGTCGCCTACCGCGGCGCGCTGAAGGGCGCGTCCGGCACGCTGCTCGATCGCGCCGGCAACGCACTCGACCGGGCGCTCCTGCTGCGCGCCCTGCTCACCGAAGCGGGCCACGCGTCCTGGCTGGTCCGGGGCGACCTGAGCGCCGAGCAGGCCGAGGACCTGACTCGCCGCTCCGGCGCGGCGCAAGGAGCCGCCGTCTCACCCGAGCCTCAACCCGCCGCCGATCGCGCGGCCTTGGCCGAGCGGGCGGCGTCCGAGCTGGGTCTCGATCCCGTCGCGGTGGAAGCCGAGCTCGGGCGCGTGGCCGGCGAGCGTGCGGCACGGCTGCACGAGCTCGCGTCGCGCACGGAGCGCCAGACGGAGGCGCTCTCGTCGCTGCTGGCGCCGCTGGACGCGCCCGCCCTCGACGCCGCGCCCCTCACCGACCACTGGTGGGTCGAGGTGGAGACGGCGGCCGGCGAGCGCCTCGCCCTCGATCCGAGCCTGGCCGACCACGCGGTGGGCGATCACCTGGTCGACGCGACGTCGCGCTGGGACCCTGCGTCGCTAGACCAACTCGCCGCCCTCGACGGTGCCTGCGCCGACCTGACCTGCGGCGAGCGCCTCCACAGCGTGCGCGTGCGCGCGGTCGCCGAGGTCTTCGAGGACGGCGAGCGGACGGAGCACGTCCTGCTCGAACAGGAGCTCATCCCCGCCGACCTGCTGGGCGCGTCGGTCGGACTGGGCGTCGCCGCCTTCGGTGGCCCCGACGACCTCGACCCGTTCGCCGTCACCTCACCCGCCGACGCCCTGCACGCGGCGCTGCTGGAGGGCGACGAGTGGCAGCCGCAGATGGCCATCGGCGACCAGGTCGTGGTCGGCAGGGTGGTCACCGCCGAGGGCGAACTGCTCGACGCCCCGGGCACGTCGGGCTCAGGGGGCGGGGGTCTCGGTGGCCTCGGCTTCGGCGGCTTCGGCGGGTTCGGCGGCGGCGACGACGAGGACGGCGGCGGCCGCTTCAGCGCCCTCTGGTGGACGTTCGAGGTGCGCACCCCGGGTCGACCGGTCGTCGTGGAGCGGCGCACCGTCTTCGATCTCCTCGGTCCCGCCCGGCGCTCGTCGGACACGGCCGAAGAACCCCGTCCCGACGAGGCCGCCCGCTTGGCGCGCGCCTTGGCGCTCGCCGGCCAGAGCGAGCTGACCCTGTGGACGTCGGCGTCGAGCGCCGATCTGCTCGCCCTCGCCACCGCGCAGCGCCTGCTGGCCGAGCGCGACGCCTGGGAGGCGCTCTACACCCAGGAGACCGCCCTGCCCATGGCCCAGCTGAACGAGCGGCTCAACGCGCTCGCGGCGTTGCGCACGCCCAACGAGCGCTTCGGGCTCGAGCGGGCGGCGTTCGGCGCGGTCGCCGGCAGCGGCCCGGCGACGTCGCTCACCGTGGTGGCCCACCACCGTCGCCTCCGCCCCGACCTGACGGTGGAGCAGGGCTTCGACGTGATCGCCAGCGCCGCCGGGGCGGACGCGATCGCTACCGGCGCCTACCGCGCCCGCCTGCGGGCCGGCGTCGCCGACACCGTCCTGGAGGCCCTCCTGACCGCCAGCGACGATCGCCCCGGCGGGCCCGCGCTGGCCGAAGCCTTCGACCGTGATCCAGCCTCGTGGCGACTCGTGCGCGGGGCGGAGGGCTTGGCTGCGTCGTCGCTGCCCGCCGACCTGGCCGCGCTCGCGGCCGAGCAGATCGCCGCCGGCTTCGTGGTCGTCGTGCCGACCGCGCCCGAGGACGCCGTCGGCTGGTGGCGCATCGATCCCGAGAGGGGCACCGCGCTGGGGTTCGGGGACCGCGGCTGGGGCCAGGCCATGACGGGGTACGCCGAACGCGCCAACGTGGTGCTGCAGTTGCGCTCGGTGGTGCAGCAGTACGCGTCGATGGGACGCTGCCTCGGTTTCGCCCTCTCCCAGCCGTTGCAGGGCGTCACCGGCGTCGGCGACGAGTTGGCGGAGTGCGTCTTCAGCCTCGTGTGCGGTCAGGTCAACGCCGCCCTGGGCAGCCTCGTCGAAGCCGAGACCAACTGGACGAACGTCATCCTCCTGAACACCGTCGACGCCCTGTGGGGCGGCGTCAACGAAACGGGCTTCGGCGGTCTGTGCGGCAGCCTCTGGAAGGGGTTGCACTGAGGACGCGCACCGCGAGCCGGGGCGCCGCGTACGCCAGCGCAGGTGCGGGGCCACGTCGACGTGGCCCCGCACCGCGCTCGTTCAGGTGCCGGGTTCGGCCATCCGGGGGTCCAAGGCGTCCCGCAGACCGTCGCCGAGGAGGTTGAACCCCAGGACGGTGAGCGCGATCGCCACGCCGGGGATGGTGGCGATGTGGGGTGCGGTCGTGATGTAGTCCCGGCCGTTGGCGATCATGCCGCCCCACGAGGGCGCCGGCGGTTGCACGCCCAGGCCCAGGAACGACAGGGCCGATTCCATCAAGACGGCGTAGGCCAGGTTGAGCGCGCCGTACACCACCAGCGTCGCGATCGTGTTCGGGAGCAGGTGCCCGAACAGCACCCGCGCGTCGCGGGCGCCCAGCGAGCGCGCGGCCTGCACGAAATCCCGGTCGCGCATGCTGGCCACCGCCCCACGCGCCACCCGCGCGAAGGCGGGCGTCGACCAGATGCCGATCGCCAGGATGGTGTTCGTGACGCCCGGCCCCAACACGCTCACGATCAGGATGGCCAGGAGCAGGTAGGGGAACGAGAGCAGCATGTCCATCGCGCGCATGATCAGGGTGTCGACGAGCCCGCCACGGAAGCCGGCGATCATCCCCAGGACCGAGCCGACGACCAGCCCGAAACCGACCGACATGAGGCTGATCAGCAACGAGACGCGGGCGCCGTGGATGAGGCGCGACAGGATGTCGCGCCCGAACTCGTCGCCTCCGAGCAGGAACTCGGCGCCGGGCGGCGCGCGGCGAGCGCGCAGGTTCTGATCGAACGGGTCCGTGGGCGCGAGTTGCGGCGCGAACACCGCGGTGAGCACCAGGAGCACGACGATCACCAGACCGGCGACCGCCAGCTTGTTGCGCAGGAAACGACGCACCACACGGCTCTCGAAGAAGGACGTGCCCGACCTCGCCCGTGTGCTCATGCGTACGTGATCCTGGGATCGATGAGACCGTACGACAGGTCGACGATCAGGTTGACGAGGATGTAGGCCGCAGCCAAGACCACCACCACCCCCTGGACCAGCACGTAGTCCCGGTTGAAGATGGCGAACACGGTCAACCGACCGACGCCGGGCCACGAGAACACCGTCTCGGTGAGCACCGCGCCGCCCACCATCTGCCCGATGATGATGCCGAGCGCCGTGACCACCGGGATCAACGCGTTCCGCAGCGCGTGCTTGAACAGGACCGCGCCGCGCGCGACGCCTTTCGAGCGTGCGGTACGCACGTAGTCCTCGTTGAGCACCTCGAGCACGCTCGACCGGGTGAGGCGCGCCAGGATGGCGATCGACGGCAGCGCCAGCGTCACGGCGGGCAGCACGAGATGGCGGATCGTGCCCGTGCCGCCGACCGGGAACCAGCGCAGTTCGACGCTGAAGAACACGATGAAGACGAGACCGGTCCAGAAGACCGGCATGGACAGCCCGACGAGGGAGACGACCCGGATGAGGTTGTCGAGCGCCGAGTTGGCGCGCGCCGCCGACAGCACGCCGAGCGTGACGCCCAGGACGATGGTCAACAGGAGCGCCGCGCCGCCGAGCCGCAGCGTCATGGGCAGCGCCTCGGCCAGGATGTCGGTGACGGGGCGCCGGTCGCGAACCGAGCGCCCCATGTCGCCCTGCACGAGGTCGCCGAGGTAGTTGACGTAGCGCACGGGCAGGGGCTGGTCGAGACCGAGATCGTGGCGCATGGCGGCCACCATCTCCTCGGTGGCCAGGTCGCCGAGCATCAACCGGACGGGGTCACCGGGGATGAACGAGAGGCTGACCATCACGATGAAGACCACGCCCAACAGGATGGGGATCGCTTGCAGGACGCGTCGAACCGTATACGCGAGCATCAGATATGGGGGTGCGGGGCGGCCGAGGCCGCCCCGCCAACGATCCTACTCGCCGTCGATCGAGACCGGGTAGAGGTCGAGGATGTACTGCACCGGGTGGGTGACGAAACCTTGCACCGCCGCGCGGTGCACGGCCAGTTCGTTGGTGTTGTAGATCGGGATCGAGGGGAGGTCCACGGCCAGCTTCTCCTGGACCTGGGCGTAGAGCCGCGCGCGCTCCTCTTGATCGACGCTCCCGCGGGCTTCGGCGAGCCACGCGTCGACCTCGGGATCGTCGTACCGGTACTTGTTCCAGCTCGCGGGCGGGAACTGGTCGGAGCGGAAGTTGGAGTACAGCGTGTAATCGGCGTCGGTGGTCGTGGTCAGCCAGGCGAACGTGATCATGTGGTACTTCAGCGGGTCTTCCTGCGAGAGCGGGAAGGTGGTCGCCCAATCGAACACGTCGAGCTGCACGTCGATGCCCACCTGGCGCAAGAACTCCTGCACCGCTTCGGCGACCTCGAGGTCACGCAGGTAGCGGCCGTTGGCGGGGAGCACCTCGAGGACCAGCGGTTCGCCGTCCTTCTCGCGGATGCCGTCCCCGTTGGTGTCGACCCAACCCGCCTCTTCGAGCAGCGCGCCGGCGCGCTCCGGGTCGTACGGGTAGAGCTCGTCGAGGTTCATGTCGACGTAGCCGAACACGCCGGGCGAGATCACGCTCGTGGCCGCGGTGGCGCCGCCCTCGAGGATCGCTTCGACGATCAGGGGCACGTCGATGGCGTGCTGGATCGCGCGGCGCACGCGCACGTCGTCCATCGGGGCCTTCTGCAGGTTCATGCCCAGGTAGTACACCTGCACCGAGTCGGCCACCGCGACGGTGAAGTCGGGATCCGCCGCGAACGACGCGATGTCGGAGGGCGGCGGGTTGAGCACCAGGTCGACCTCGCCGGTCCGCAGCGACAGCATGCGCGCGCCCGCTTCGGGGATCACGCGGAACACGACCCGGTCGAGCTCCGGCCGGCCGCGCCAGTAGTCGTCGTTCGCCTCGAGCGTGATGTGGTCGTTGGTCACCCACTCGACGAACTTGAAGGGACCCGTGCCGACGGGGTTGCGCGGGTAGTCCTCGCCGTACTTCTCGACCGCCGTGGGGCTCACGACGCCGGTGTAGATCATGCTGGCGGTGAGGAGCAGCGGGCCGTAGGGCACGCTCGAGACGATGTCGACCGTGTAGTCGTCGACGACTTCCACGGCGGCGATCGGACCGGCGAGACCGCGCCACAGGCCGGGCGGGTCGGCGAACAGGGCGCGATCCCACGTGAACTTGACCGCGTCGGCGTTGAACGGCGTGCCGTCGTGGAAGGTGACGCCTTCGCGCAGCTGCAGACGCAGGCGCGTGTCGTCGACGAACTCCCACGAGGTCGCGAGCCGCGGCGCCAGCGTGCCGTCGGCCTGGAGCGCGATCATCGGCTCGATGATGTTGCCGTACACCCAGGCGCCGGGCGCGGTCGTTTCGCGCTGCGCGTCGAGCGAGATCGCGTCGCTGGGACGGGCGATGACGAGTTCGGTGTCCTGGGCCAGGACGGCGCCCCAGACGAGTGTGAAGACCAAGAGCGTGAAGATCTTTCGCATGCGTGACGTCTCCCTATGAGCGAGGTGGGGCGGGCGCGCGCCGACCCGGGGCGGGCCGGTGCGCTCGTCGAACGGTTCGCGGTACCTCCGGTTCAGGCGAAGAGCTCGAGATGGGCTGCGGACGATGGCCGACGGTCGGTCCGAGGCATCGACGGGATGGCGGAGCATAGCGTCCACCGCCGAGAGCGTCAACGCGTGGGCCGACCGCGCGTGACCGTGCGGGCCCGTAGGCTAGTCTGCGAACCTCCGCCTCGTCCGCCGGAGACACCGTCCCCTACGGGAGGAGACCCTCTGTGACCTTCGATTTCCACATGCACGTCAGCGCCGGCCAAGACATCCGCGTCCTGCTCGACGCCATGGACGCCGCCGGCGTCGAGATGGGCGCCGTCTGCACGGTCGTGCGCCCCGGTGGCGACGCCGATGCCGCCAACGCCCACGTCGTCCGCACCGTCGCCGCGCACCCCGACCGCCTGGTCGGTCTGGCCTGCGTGGTGCCGTCCGAGCCCGACGCACCCGACCAGCTCCGGCGCTGGGTGCGGGAGGAAGGGCTGCGGGGGCTCAAGATCCACCCGTCGATGCAGGCCTTCTTCCCGTCGTCCGAGCGGGTGCGACCGACCATCCTCGCCGCCGCCGAGCTCGGTGTCCCCATCTTGGTGCACACGGGTACCGTGCCGATCCCGGACACGCGCTCGCGCTTCGACGACCCGCTCGAGATCGACGACTTGGCGCTCGCGGTCCCGGAGGCCAAGATCGTCATGGCCCACGGGGACCCGCTCGGCGACGCCCCCGGCATCGCCGCCAAGCACCCCAACGTCTACATGGACACGACCACCACCTTCGCGCGGATGTGTCGGCTGATCCCGGGCATCGGCGAGGACACCTTGTCGTGGATGGCGATGGTCAGCGGCGTCGAGGGCAGCGGCAAGGTGATCTACGGGTCCGATGCGCATCCGGGCAAGCCCGAGCGCATCGCCTACAACCTCGATCCGCTGCGCGCGCTGCAGGTCGACGCGGCCGCCAAGGCGCGGATCCTCGGCGGCAACGCGCGCGCGCTGCTCGGCTTGTGACGACCCCCGTCCCGGCCCTGGCCCTGGTGACCGGCGCCGGCCGTGGCATCGGCCGCGCCACGGCGCTGCGCTTGGCCGGCCAGGGCGCCGATCTCGCCCTCTGCGCGCGCGAGCTCGACGAGGTCGAGGCGGTCGCGCAGGAGGTCGGCGGCTTGGGGCGTCGGGCGCACGCCCGCGCCCTCGACGTCGCCGACCCTGCCGCCATCGAGGCGTACCTCGACGAGGTGGAGGCGTCGCTCGGTCCCGTCTCGATCCTCGTCAACAACGCCGGGACGATCGACCTGCCCGACGACCTCGACCACGCGTCCGAGGCCTCGTGGGACCGCACGCTGGCGGTGAACGCGCGGGCGCCCTTCACCTTCTGTCGGCGACTGGTGCCCGGCATGGTCGAGCGCGGCCACGGCCGGGTCGTCAACGTGGCGTCGACGGCGGGGCTGCGCGGCCTGCCGCGGCGCCTGACCTACTGTGCGTCGAAGCACGCCCTCGTGGGCTTCACCCGCGCGCTGGCCGAGGAACTCCGGGCCAGCGGCGTGACGGTGAACGCCGTGTGCCCCGGTGCGGTCCGCACCCGCCTCACCGAAGGATCGCGTCCCGACGCCGACCGTCGCGGCTGGCTCGAACCGGACGACGTCGCCCGCACGATCGCGTTCCTGGCGGGCCCGGACGGCGGCCACCTGCACGGCAGCGTCGTCGAGGTGGCCGACCGATCCTGAACGACGGGCCACCGCGGCCGGCGGTGGCTGCGACCTGTGGTGGCCGCGACCGCCGGTCGTCGCGCTCTCAGGTCGTGGTCAACCTCGGGTCGAGCACGTCGCGGATGGCGTCGCCCAGCAGGTTGAATCCGATCACCGACAGGTAGATGGCCAAGCCCGGGAAGATCGACATCCAGGGTGCGCGGAGGAACTGGGCGAAGCCGTCGCGGATCATGAGCCCCCACTCGGGCGTGGGCGGCTGCGCGCCCAGGCCGAGGAAGCCGAGGGCGGCCACGTCGAGGATGGCGACCCCGATCGAGAGCGTGAGCTGCACGACGAGCGGGCTGAGGCTGTTGGGCAGCACGTGGGAGAAGACGATGCGCAGCGGGTTGGAGCCGAGCGCGCGCGCCGCCTGGACGTACTCGGACTCGCGCAACGACAGGACCACCGAACGGACGATGCGGGCGTAGATCGGGATCTGCGTGATGCTGATCGCGATCATGGCGTTGACGATGCTCGGCCCGAGGGTGGCGACGATCGCGATCGCCAACAAGATGCCGGGGAACGCGAGCAGGATGTCGAGCAGCCACACCACCCCCGTATCGAGCCAGCCGCCGACGTAGCCGGCCAGCAGTCCGAGGGCGGTGCCGAACACCACGGCGACCACGACCGCCACGAGGCCGACCCGCAGGGAGATCCGTCCCCCATGCCAGACGCGCGTGAACATGTCCCGGCCGAGCTCGTCGGTGCCGAACCAGTGCTCGGCGGAGGGGGGGTTGAGCCGCGCGCGCAGGTCGCGGTCGCGCGCCGGATCGTAGGGGCTGGCGATGGGGGCGATCAACGACACGAAGACGAAGAACCCCACGATCACGAGACCCGTCACGCCCGTGGTGTGGCGGAAGAAACGCTTCAGCGGGCCGGCACGGGAGCCGTGGTCGACGGCCTCGGGAACGGCGGTGGTGGTGGCGTCGCTCACCGGACCGCCCTCACGAGTACTGGATCCGTGGGTCGACGACCGCGTACAGCAGGTCGACCATCAAGTTGATGAGCGTCACGACGAAGGCCACGAACAGGATGCCTCCCTGGATGATGGGGTAGTCGCGAGCGGCGATGGCGTCGTACACCCAGCGGCCGATCCCGGGCCAACTGAAGACCGTCTCGGTGAGGATGGCGCCCGACAGCAGCGCGCCGAAGCTGAGACCCACCACCGTGATGACGGGCAGGAGGGCGTTCCGAAGCGCGTGCTTGCGCACGACGATCCGCTCGTCGAGGCCCTTGCTGCGGGCCGTACGCACGTAGTCCTGACTCAGGACCTCGAGCATGGCCGACCGGGTCATCCGGACGACGATGGCGAGCGGGATGGTGCCGAGCGCGACGGCGGGCAGGATCAGGTGCCGCACCACGTCGAGGAACGCGGTCCCGTTGCCCCGCAGGAGCGCGTCGAGGAGGTACAGGTTGGTGATCGGCTCGAAGTCGACGCCGGTGCTGAGCCGCCCCGATGGGGGCAGCCAACCGAGCGTGACGGCGAACACGTAGATGAAGATGATGGCCAGCCAGAACACGGGCATCGACACGCCCGACACGGCCACGGCCATCACGACCGTATCGGCCGGGCGACCGCGGTTGAGCGCCGCCCACACGCCGGCGGGGATGCCGATCCCGAGCGCGAAGGTCATGGCGAAGAGGCTCAGCTCGAGCGTCGCCGGGAAGCGCGTGACCAAGCTCTGGGCGACGGGGATACGGCTGAAGATGGATCGGCCCAGGTCGCCGCTGAGCAGGTCGCGCATGTAGTTGAAGTACTGCGAGTCGAAGAGGCCCGCGAAGCCGCGCTCCCCCACCGCTTCGAAGTTCACCCAGACGGGCAAGAACAGGCCGAGGTCCTCCCGCAGTTGCTCGAGGGCCGCAGGCGAGGCGCGCTGGCCGAGGAGGGCGACCGCCGGGTCGCCAGGGATGATGCGCGTGATGGCGAAGATCAGGAGCGACACCCCGAACAAGACGGGGATGAGCCCGAGGACGCGTCGCAAGAGGTAGGTCGTCAAAACGTGCCCCCGATGGGCTCGCCCCTCTCCCCGGGAGGCGCGCAGCGGTGATGGAACGGATAGACGATGCCGGGACGAGCCCGGACGTGCAAGATAGCGGGCGCCCTTGCGGGCGCCCGGTCGTGGTGGAGCTTATTCGGCCTTGGTCACGTCGACGAGCGACACGGAGCTGTAACCGAGCGGGCTCATGACGAAGCCGTCGATGTTGGCCGCGGTCGCGTTCAAGGTGCGGTTGTGGGCGATCGGGATCGAGGTGGCCTGATCGGCGACGGCGCCGATGACCTCGGCGTAGAGCCGCTCGCGCTCGGCCGGATCGGCGGTCTGACGCGCGTCGTTCAGCGCGGTGACGACCGCAGGGTCGTCCCAACCGAGGTCGGTGACGGCGCTCGGCCCGAAGAACGTGGTCAGGAAGTTGTCGGGGTCGGCGTAGTCGGCGTTCCAGCCCAGCATGTACATCGGGAACTTGCCGGTCTGGTAATCGGCCAGGTACGTCGTCCAGTCTTCGGTCAGGAGTTCCGCGTCGATCCCCACGTCGGCCAGGTAGGAGGCCATGGTCTCGGCGATCGGCTGCGGAGCCGGGAAGTACGGGCGGCTGACGGGCATGTACCACAGCTCGGTGCTGAAGCCGTCCGGGTAGCCCGCCTCGGCGAGCAGTTCCTTCGCGCGCTCGGGGTCGTAGTCGTAGGGCCACGCGGGGTAGTCGCCAGCGAACGTGGGCGGCATGTGGTAGTCGGCGACGACGCCGAGACCGGCGTAGAAGGCGTCGACGATGGCTTCACGGTCGATGGCGTGCGCGACCGCTTGACGGACGAGCTCGTTGTCGAACGGCTCGTTGTCCTGGTGCAGGGCGAGGTAACCGACGTTCAATTCGGTTTCGGCGCTGATGACCTTCAGGTCGGGGTCGTTCTCGACCGTCGCCAGGTCGTCGGCGGCAAGCAGCACGGCGATGTCGATCGTGCCGGCCTGGAGCTCGGCCAGACGGGCGGTCGGCTCGCTGATGGCGCGGAAGACGACCTCGTCGACCTCGGGCGCACCGCCCCAGTAGTCTTCGTTGGCGGTCACGACGACCTGCTGGCCCTCGGTCCAGGACTCGAACTCGAAGGGACCGGTGCCCACGGTACCGACGCCGGGGGTGCCGTAGTCGGCGCCCGCGGCCATGACGGCGGCCGGGGAGTCCATCTGGAAGTAGACGGCCGCCAGCAGCGCGGGCAGGAAGGGAGTCGGCTGGGTCAGCCGGAACTCGACCGTATGGTCGTCCACGACGGCGAGCTCGTCGACGATGCCGCCTTCACCGCGCGGACCGCCGAAGACCCAACCCCAGGGCACGTAGGTCTTGCCTTCGTCGCGACCCGAGTAGGGGTGGTCGACCAGGTTCCAGCGGTCGATGTTGAACTTCACGGCTTCGGCGTCGAACGGCGTGCCGTCGTGGAAGGTGACGCCTTCACGGAGTTTGAAGGTCCAGACCGAACCGTCTTCGTTCGCCGACCACTCGGTGGCCAGACGCGGGACGAGGTCGGTGGAACCCGACGCGAAGGTCACGAGCGTCTCGGTGATCTGGTTGCTGACGACGAGCGAGTTGCCGTCTTGCGAGTCGACCGAGTCGAGGCTCGACGGTTGACCGGAGACGCCGTAGACCAGCGTCTGCGCGGCCACGAGACCTAGCGCGGCGAGCGCCACGAGCATGAGGATCGTTCTCTTCATGGTTCCTCCCGATTTCCGCGGCGCCGCGGGCTCGAAGCCATCCAGGGGTCGAACATGGACGTGCGGCGCTCGCTTGGATGTGAAGTGTAGCACAGGGCATTTTCGGCGCCACCGTGATCTGAGCGCGCGGTCGCCTGCCCATCGGCCGCTCCTGGAGGGGCGGCGTAGGCTCGACGCCGAGGGCCGTTCCCAGCGGTCACCGCAGGAGGAACGCCGATGCCAGACCCCGCCCGACCCGACCCCGGCCCCACCCCCCAGAGGCGGGAGCGCGCGCCCTTCGAGATCGGCGTGTTCACCTTCGGCGACTACAGACTCGACCCGTCCGGCGGCCCGTCGCCGAGCCGGGCAGAGCGGCTGCGGCAGGTGGTGGAAGAGGCGGTGTTGGCCGAACAGGTGGGCCTCGACGTGGTCGGCGTCGGCGAGCACCATCGGGCCGACTTCCTGGTGTCCGCCCCGGAGGTCGTGCTGGCCGCGATCGCTGCGCGCACCGAGCGCGTCCGCCTGACGTCGGCGGTCACGGTGCTCAGCTCCGACGACCCGGTACGCGTGTTCCAGCGCTTCGCCACGCTCGACCTCCTGTCCGGCGGCCGCGCCGAGATCTTGGCCGGGCGCGGCTCGTTCACCGAGTCGTTCCCGCTGTTCGGCTTCGAGCTGAGCGACTACGACCGGCTGTTCACCGAGAAGCTCGAGCTGCTGCTGGCGGTGCGCGCCGGGACCCGCGTGTCGTGGCAGGGCACGACGCGGCCGCCGCTCGTCGACCTCGAGGTGCACCCGCGTCCCGTGCAAGACCCCCTGCCGGTGTGGATCGGGGTCGGCGGCACGCCCGAATCGGCTTGGCGGGCGGGCACGCTCGGACTGCCGATGGCGCTGGCCATCATCGGTGGGCTCCCCGAACGTTTCGTGCCCTTCGCCGAGTGGCATCGGCAGGCGCTGCGCGAGGCCGGCCACGATCCCGCGGCGGTGCCGCTCGCCGTCACCGGCCACGCCTTCCTGGCGCCCACGTCGCAGGAGGCCGCCGACATCGCCTTCCCGCCCTACGCCGTCGTCATGAACCACATCGGCCGCCAGCGCGGCTGGCCACCGATGTCGCGCGCCCAGTTCGACGCGATGCGCGAGCCGCGCGGGTCGCTGTTCGTCGGGGACCCGGAGCAGGTGGCCGAGAAGCTCGTCGCGCACGTCGAGCTCTTCGGACACCAGCGCGCGCTCTTCCAGATGGGGTTGGGCACCCTCCCCCACGCACAGGTGTTGCGCTCGATCGAGCTGCTCGGAACGCAGGTGGCGCCGATCGTGCGGCGTGAGGTGGCGGCGCGGACGGGGGGCGCCGGATCCGGGGACGCCGGCTGACACGCCGCCACCCGCGGCGATCTCACGCTGGCCCACCCCGCCACGAGGGTCTCGAGCGTCGGCGGGGGCACGAACGTCACGCGAGCCGGCCGGCTCCGGCGTCTACGCTGCGCTCGAGGAGGTCGGCCATGCCGAACCACCGGCAACTCGCGATCGGACCCGTCACGATCGAGGTCGTCCGCGGCGACATCGCGGCACAGGCGGACGTCGACGCGGTCGTCAACGCCGCGAACGCGGAGCTGGGGCCGGGGGGCGGGGTGGCCGGCGCGCTACATGCGGCGGCCGGACCGGAACTGGAGCGAGCGGCCCGCCCCTTCGCCCCGCTCGCGCCCGGCGAAGCCGCGATCACGCCCGCGTTCGACCTGCCCAACCGGTTCGTGATCCACGTCCTCGGCCCCGTGTACGGCGCCGACGAACAGGCCGAGCCGCTGCTCGTCTCGTGTTATCGCGAAGCGCTGGTGCTGGCCGAAGCCAACGACGTCCGCAGCGTCGCCTTCCCATTGATCTCGGCCGGGGCGTTCGGCTACCCGCTGCACGATGCGGCGCGCGTCGCCGTGGACACGACCGTCGACCTGGCGCCGTCGCTCGAGGTCGTCCGACTGGTGCGCCTCGTGGCGTTCGGAGCGGCCGAGGCGCGGATCCTCGAGGCGGCGCTGGCCGTCCGAGCCTGAGCGGTCCTCGTCTGCCGCGGGTTCCTAACCCTGAGCCGTCGCCCCCTCCAGCTTCTCGGCGAGCTCGACGCGGGCGGCCACCATCATGGCGTGCGACCACAAGAGCGGCGACGCCGACGGACCCCAGCGCTTCGTCCAGTAGGCCAGGAACCACGGGTCCGTGGTCGACACGGGCACCTGTTCGGGCAGGCTGCCGTCGGCGGATCGCCAGCCCTCCACCACGTCGAGCCCCGCCCGCGCCGCCTCGAAGCGACCATGACGGGCGTGGTGCCAGGCCAAACCCGCCGTCAGCAGGGCCCAGCCGCCGCCCCCGTAGAAGGTGTCGGCGCCGTACCGGAGGACGGCGCCATCGACGACCAGCTCCCGCTCGAGGCGTGCGAGGGTGCGAACGAAACGCGGGTCGTCGTCCCCGACGAGCCCGAACGGCGTCGCCAGCCACACCACCGACGCGTCCACGGCGCCACTCCGAGCGCTCTTGAGGAAGACGCCGTCGCCCACGCAGCGGTCCTCGAGGAACCGCCAGACCGTGTCGGCGGCCACTCGGTAGCGCGGCTCGAGCAGCCGCGACGCCGCGTGGAGACCGGCACACACGGAGGCCAGCGTGCTGGTGTGGTGCTGCGTCCGGCCCTCCTCCCAAGCGTCGTAACAGGGTTCGTCCCAGAAGGCGACCAGGTAGTCGGCGACGAGACGCGCGGCGGCGGCGACGCGCTCGGTCAGCGTCGCGCCCCGTCGTACGGCCTCGCCCAGGCTCCACAACCATTGACCGTAGCCGTCGAGCTGGAAGTCGGGCCAAGCGCCGGGCTCGCGACGGCCGTCGAGCGTGAAGCGTGCCGGCAACATGAGGTCGTGGTCGACCACGGCACCGAGCGCCCGCTCCGCCACCAGCTCTCGGACGTGGCCTTCGACCTGCAGGACGGCGTTCGCCACCCACGCGTGGAAGGCCGCCGAGCTGGCGTGTTGGCCCACGCGGTCGAGCGCGTGCGCGATGAAGGCGCCGTCGCGCAGCCAGGCGTAGGGGTACTGCGAGAACGACGGGCTCGCGACGTAGGCACCGCTCGGGTGCTGGTGCTCGAGCAGGACGCGGACGTCGACGTCGACGGGTTGGGGCATGGCGGCGCTCGTTCCTAGCCTTTGAGGCCCGAGGACGTGACCCCCTCGATCACCCAGCGCTGGGCGAAGAGGAACACGACGATCATGGGGACGACGCTGATCACGGCACCCGCCATCACCATGTTCCACTCCGTCTGGCCCGGGTACAGGCCTTGAAGGGTGGACAGCGCGAGCGGAAGCGTCATGTACTGGCGGTCGCTGACGATCAGGAGGGGCCACAGGAAGGCGTTCCAGGAGGCCATGAAGCTGAAGATGCCGAGGGTGGCGAAGGCAGGTCCGGAGATGGGCAGGATGACGCGCACGAACGTGGCCAGCGTGCTCGCCCCGTCGAGGGTGGCCGCCTCCTCCAGCTCCCGCGGCACGCTGAGGAAGAACTGCCGCATGAGGAAGGTGCCGAAGGCGGTGAACATGGTGGGCACGATCAGCCCGGCGTACCCATCGGTCCAACCGAGCGTACGCACGATGATGAACAGCGGCGTGACGGTGACCGCGAACGGCACCATGAGCGTTCCCAGGTACCCGTAGAACAGCGCGTCGCGGCCGG
The DNA here is from genome assembly GCA_963839375.1 of uncultured Trueperaceae bacterium. GTDB lineage: Bacteria > Deinococcota > Deinococci > Deinococcales > Trueperaceae > JAABTL01. The sequence continues at coordinate 23,144 of CAWIUY010000047.1, forward strand.
GGAAACGGAAGCGCGCGAAGGCGTAGCCGCTGAGCGACGCGATCACCAGTTGCCCGACCGTGCTGGCGATGGCCACGAACGCCGAGTTGGCGAAGACCCGCGCCATCGGGAAGGCCGTCATCACCCGCCGGTAGGGCTCCAGCGTGGGCGTCTCGGGCAGGAGCGTCGGTGGCAGCGTCAACAAGGCGGACGCCGGCTTGAGGCTGGTGGCGAGCATCCACGCGAACGGCACGAGCATGACCAGCGCGCCGATCACGATCGCCACCGTGGCGACGATCGCCCCGAGGTCCCACCGCCCACCGCGACGGGACCCGGCCGACGGCGGTGGGCGTGTCGCGCTCACGTCCACCTGCGCTGCAGCCGCGAGAACACGAGCGTGGTGGCGAAGATCAGCGCGAACAGCACCCACGACATGGCGGCGGCGTACCCCATGCGGCTGAACGAGAAGGCCTGCTTCACGATGCGTTCGACGAGCACCGTGGTCGCGCCCGCGGGTCCGCCGCCCGTCATCACGTACACCTGGTCGAACACCTGGAAGGAGTTGATGAGGCTGATGGTGAGCGCGAAGAAGAGCGACGGCGCGAGCAACGGGATGGTGACGTGGCGCAACTGCTGGACCCGGGTGGCGCCATCGATGCTCGACGCCTCGTAGTACACGCGGGGGATGCCCTGGAGCCCGGCGAGCAGGATCACCATCACGAAGCCGACGTCCTTCCAAGCGCTGGTGAGGATGACCGAGAACATGGCCCAGTCCTGGTCGAACAACCAGGCGGGCCCCTGGACGCCGATGCGCGCCAGCAAGCTGTTGAGCAGCCCGAACGACGGGTTGAGGAGCCACTTCCACACGAGCGCCACGGCCACCCATGAACTGACCACGGGCAGGAAGTAGATCGCCCGGAAGGCCTGCCGGCCCGGGACCCGACCCGACAGGGCGACGGCCACGAGCAGGCCCGCGACCATGACGAGCGGGATGTAGCCACCCAGGAACGTCAGCGTGTGACGCAGCGCGGCCCAGAACTCGACGTCGGCGGCGAGCCGCTCGAAGTTGCGCAGGCCGACGAAGCGCGGCGGAGTGAGCAGGTCCCACGACGTGAAGGCGAGCCCCATCGACGCCAGGATGGGGCCGGCGACGAACACGGCCACGCCCACGACGCTGGGCCCCAAGAACAGGGCCAGGGTCAGCCAGCGGGCCGCGCCGCGCTCGTACATCAGACGACCTCGAAGCTCCGGCCGGCGTCGAGCAAGTCGCCCAGCTGCGGCGACTCGGCCCGGACGAACACCGGGATGCGTGCGAGCGGTGCCGGAACGACCACGGTGGCGTCCCCCTCGAAACGCGCGCCGGACCAGAAGTCCACCCACGTCCCGGGCGGCAGCGTCACCGCGCGGGTCTCCGCGCCCTTCTCGAGCACCGGGCACACCAGGAGGTCACGGCCGAACAGGTAGGTGGCGGGGTCGGCGAGGAGGACGTCGTGCCGCTCGGGCCAGACCAGGGCGGGGTAGCGCATGAGCGGTTGGCCCACCGCCGCCAGGGCCTGCGCCTCGGCCGCGATGTGGTCGACCAAACGCGTGCGGAGTCGGGCGTAGGCACGGTAGATCGTGAGCGCGCGTGGGTCGCCGTGGCGCTCGGCGATGTTCCAGGGGGTGCGATCGCGGTTCTCGGTCGCCCAGTTCAGCTCGGAGTGGTACTGCATCACCGGGCAGAAGGCCGCCATCTGGGTCGAGCGCACGTACAGCTCGACGGTGGGGATCTCACCGCTGAACCCGCCGATGTCCCAGCCCCAGATCGACACCCCAGCCAGCCCCACGGTGAGCCCCGCCTGGATGCTCGAGCGAAACGCGCTCCAGGTGCTGTTCTCGTCGCCCGCCCAGTGCGCCGGCGAGCGTTGGGCGCCGGTGGTGCCGGCCCGTGAGAACGTGAGGCCGTCGCCGCCCGTCATCTGCTGGACGAATTGGTGGTAGGCGTCCACGTACGCCTGAGCGTAGCGGTTCACCAGCTCGGTCCCGCGCTGGCCGTTCCAGGCCATCAGGTCGCGCCCCCACAGGTGCTCGCCCCCGTCGGTCTTCATCCCGTCGATGCCCAGCTCGTCGAACAGGTAGCGGCGCTTGTCGAACCACCACTGGCACGCGTCCGGGTTGGTGACGTCGAGCACGAGCGCGTCGGTGAACCACCAGCCCCGGTTGCGGTAGGGGGTGCCGTCCGCGTACGCGATCGCGTAGCCCCTCTCGAGCATGTGCGCCTCGTCGGCCGCGTGCTGGGCGTGAGGTGCGTCGAGCTTCTTCTGGACCGGGATCTGCCACAGCAGCACCCGGATGCCGTTCGCGTGGCAGTGATCGATCAGCGCCTTCGGGTCCGGCCACCGTCCACCGAAGCGGAAGTCCCCCAGGGTGAGGCGCTCGCCGCCCCCCACGGGTTCGTAGGCGGCGTCGTTCCAGACGTAGAACGTCGATTCGTCGCTCCAGGCTTCGATCACCAGCACGGTGGCCGGCACGTCCTCGGCGAGCGTGCGGTCGACCTGCGCCGTCGTCTTGGCCTGGTCGTTCCACGGGTTCGCGCTCATCCAGGGGCCATACGCCCAGCGGGGCGGCACGGCGATGGCGCCGGTGAGCTCGGTGAAGGCGGCCGTGACCTCGTAGGGGGTGTCGGCCACGATCAGGCAGCGGTCGAAGGTCGGCCCGTCGCTGGGGGCCGCCTCGACGGTGACGACGACGTCGGCGCCGCGGGCGTCGACCCGGGCGGGCGCGTCGCTGGCGTACCAGACGCCCCAAGCACGTTGCGACACGAAGAAGGGCACGGGGATGTACGTGCGCTGGCCCTGCTCCTTGTACTCCTCGTACACGCGTGTGTCCCACACGCTGCCGCGCAACCCTGGCGCGGCGAAGCGCTCGCCGAGACCGTGGAGCGCCTCGTCCACGTCCGGATGCACGCGGCTCCGGTAGGCGATGACGGTGCCGTCGGGTCGTTCGAGCCAGGCTGGCGCGGTGTCGGTCCGGCACACGGCGCCGCCGCCGGGTCGCGAGACCGTGAGGGCGAGCGTGGCGTCGTCGATCCGGGCCTCGACGCCCTCTGCGTGGAGCGTCCAGCCGGTGTCGTCGCGCACCACGCGGCACGGAGGACCCTCGGTGGCGACGTCGTCGGGTGCCCCGAGGGAGAGGCGCGTCCGGGCGACGCCGGCGAGGGGCGCCGTCACGTCGACGGTGGCGCGCGCCCCGTCGTCACCCTCCAAGACGAGACGGAGCCCGCGTTCGAAGGGGGTGGCCACGAGCACCCGCGTCGCCTCGCGCCAGCGGGCGACGGGCAAGTCGTAGGGCTCGCTGTCCTCGGCGCCCTCGGGCCCACGCGCATGAAGCGTGTAGGCGTACGCGCCGGCGTCGAGCGGGGGAAGCTGGGCGATCCAGGTGTCTTCCGAGACGCGCTGAGCCGGGTGTCGGCTACTGCGGCCGTCGTGGTCGAGGCTGACCCACGCCTCGCCGACCGTCGACGACGTGCGGAACCCGATCTGAGGGGCGTCACCGGCCTCGGCGTCACGCGGGTGGCGTTCGGTGGCGAGACGTTTGTAGGGGTCGTCGATGCCGAAGGGACGGTGGTCGATCACATAGGACCTCGCTGCGTAGATAGGGAGTGGGCGACCGGCGCCAAGGAGACGGCGCCGGTCGCTTGGACGATCAGTCGGCGAAGAGCGCTTCGACGCGCCGCTGCGCGCTGGCGAGCGCCTCTTCCACGGTCTTGGTACCGAGCAGGGCGGCTTCGAGCTCCTGGTTCACGACGTCCTGCAGCTCGGGCTGCCGGTCGACGACGGGCGGGTTCACGGCGTACGCCAGCGACTCGAAGACGGCCTCGCGGTTCTCGGGCATGCCGGCTTCGAGGTAGGGCTGGAGCACGTCGGCGTTGGCGAGCGAAAGGGCGGGCAGGTCCCACGAGCTGGCGATGCGGGCGCTCACGACCTCGGGGCTGGCAGCGAGGAAGCGGGTCCACGCCCACGCCGCGTCGGCGTTGGGCGTCGTGCGCGCGATCACGGCGGCGTTGGCGAAGAAGTGGGTGGCCCGGCGCGCGTTGCCGGGTTCGACGGCGATGTCCCAGTCGAACTCGGCCTGGCTGAAGCGGTCGAACATCCAGATCCCGGAGACGAGCATCCCGAGCTGGCCGTTCAGGAACAGATCCTCGTTGGCCATGCCCGAGAGCTGGGCGTCGGTGGGCATGACGCCCGCCTCGACCTTGCCGACCAGGTACTCGAGGGCGGCACGGTTCTCGGGCGTGTCGATCGCGATCGCGTCGCCGCCAACCACGAGGCCGCCGCCGGCTGCCTGGGCCACCTTGTAGAACTCCCAGAACTGCACGGGCTGGTAGATGCCCCAGACGCGCTCGGCCGGGTTCGAGATCGCCTCGGCCGCCGCCATGACGTCGTCCCAGGTCCAATCGGCGTCCGGGTACGAAACGCCGGCCGCGTCGAAGAGCGCCTTGTTGTAGTAGAGGACGACGGTGGAGAAGGTGATGGGCAGGCCGTACTGGGTGCCCTCGAAGGCGAACGCGTCGAGCGCGGCCGGGTAGAAGGTGTCGTTCGAGATGACGTCGTCGGCCACGAGGCGTTCGCCGAGCGGCAGGAGCGTGTCGCGTGCGGCAAAGGTCACGAAGTTCTCGTAGTTGAGCTCGAACACGTCGGGCGGGTTGCCGGCCGCGAAGTCGGTCTGCAGCTTGGTGAAGTAGTCGGCGAAGGGCGCGGTCGTGTAGGCGATCTCGATGCCGGGGTTCTGGGCCTCGAACGCGTCGACGAGCGACTCGAGCTCGTCGACGTGGGACTGGTCGGTCGTGAAGGAGAAGTAGTCGACGGTGGTCTGCGCGAGCGCGAGACCGGCGACGAGCAGGAGCGCGGTGAGCAGGCGAAGGATCTTCATGCAGGTGCCTCCAAGGCAGGGTGTCGCGGCGGAAGCCGCGTCGGGCCGAAGGGGTGTGCGTTCGGGTCGGGTCAGTCTCCTCTCGGTGACGTCACCGCGTCGGTGAGGTAACGGCTGGCGGCGAGCGCCGCGGCGCCGCGGGCCCAGGCGTCGTCGCCCCAGGGTTCGACGACGAGCTCGATCCGTTCGGCCAGGTCGCCGAACGCCAGGCGCCGGAGCTCGTCGCGCGCCGTCGGCAAGAAGTAGTCGGCGCCACGCATGCCCTCACCGCTCAGCACGATGAGGCTCGGGGCCAGGATGTCGACGAGGATGCTGAGCGCGTGCCCGAGCGCCCGGCCGGCGTCGGCGTAGACCGCCAGCGCGTCGCCGTTGCCGGCAGCGGCCAGGTCCGCGACGCGTTCGGCGGGAGCGTCGGACGGGAAGCCCGCGATGCGAGCGCGCGCCTCACGCACCAGGGCGTCGTCGGAGAGGTAGGACTCGATGGTGCCGCGGCCGGCGTAGCGCGTCTTCGGTCCCGAGGGATCGAGCAGCACGTGACCGAGTTCGCCGGCACCGCCGCGCGGGCCCCGGTACACCTCGCCGTTCAGCACGATGCCCAGGCCCACGCCGCGTCCGAGCGTGACGACGAGGAAGCTCTCGTGCTCGCGCCCGCGGCCGAACCAGGCCTCCGCCAGGGCCAGGGCGTTGACGTCGTTCTCGACCACCACGCTCACGCCCAGGCGCTCGCCGAGCGAACGACCCAGCGGGACGTGGTCCCAGCCGAGAAGAGGAGAGTGGCGCACCGTCGAGCGATCGGAATCCACGAGGCCGGGCAGGTTCACGCCCAACGCTCGGACAGGCATGTCGGCTCGCGCGCACAGCGCTTCGAAGGCAGCGGCGATCGCGTCGACGACGCGATCGGGATCGATGTCCGTCAGGGGCTGCGACTCCGCGTGCACCACCTCGGCGTTCAGGTTCGTGAGGGCGCACGTGAGGCCGACGTTGCTCAGCTTGATGCCCGCGACGTACGCGCTGCGGTAGTCGACCTCGAGGAGGATCGGCTTGCGACCCACCCCCGGCGCGTCGGCCTTGCGGGCCTCGAAGACGAGCCCCCGCTCGATGAGGTCGCTGGTGATGTTGGTGACCGTGGCCGGGCTGAGACGCAACTGGGACGCGATATCGATGCGGGAGACCGGGCCGTGACGGTGGACCACCTGGAACACCGCGTCCTGGTTCAGGAGACGTACCGCGTCCTTGGTCGTCGCTCTGGGCGTTCGGGTCACCCGGGCCTCCGTCGTTCATTGATTTGCTGTATGAACGATTGCACGGCGGATGCCCACTGTCAAGCCCAGACCTCACCGGCACCCCCTATGCAGCACGGCGTGGGAGCCGCATCATGGATTCAGTTCGAGAGAAGGAGATGATCGTGTTCCGACACGTCCGGATCCGCCTCCGTTCTACCCTCTTCGGCCTGCTGCTCGTCCTGCTCACACCCTATGTGCTCGCCCAAGCAACGAGCGTCCTGCTCGTCCTCGACGCGTCCGGCTCGATGTTCGTCCAGCTCCAGGACGGCCAGTACCGCATCACCGCCGCCAAGGCCGCCCTCACCGAGTTCGTCACCCGCCTGCCCGACGACCCCGACCTCCACGTCGGCTTCCGCATCTACGGCTCCCGCATCGCGGCCCTCGAAGACGGGGCCTGCGAAGACAGCCACCTCTTCGTCCCCGTCGACGGCTTCGACCGCGCCGTCCTCCTCGACACCATCGGCGCCACCCGAGCCAAGGGCGCCACCCCCATCGCCTACTCCCTGGAGCTCGCGGCCGAAGACCTCCGCGACGCCCCCGGCCGCAGGATCATCGTCCTGGTCACCGATGGCGCCGAATCTTGCGGCGGCGACGTCCGCGCCGCGGTCGAACGACTCACCGCCGCCGGCCTCGAAGTCGAGCTCCACATCATCGGCTTCGACCTCGGCGAGGCCGCCATCCGCTCCTTCGACGGCCTCGGCATCTTCGAGAACACCACCAGCGCCCCCGAACTCGCCGCCGCCCTCGGCCGCGCCGTCGACCTCACCCCCGTCATCGCCTCCTACCCCATCACGGTCACCCTCACCCGCCGAGGCCAACCCACCACCGACGGCGCCACCGTCCGCTTCCTCGACGCCGTTTCCGGCACCGAGACCACCCTCACGTCGACCGCCACCGCCACCTTCACCACCCGACTCCCCGCCGGCTCCTACCGCGCGGAGGTGGCCGACGCCTTCGCCGCCGCGCCCCTCACCGTGAGTGGGCTGACGATCTCTCCCGACACCGACAACACGTTCGCCTTCGAACTCGAACCCGCCGCCGAGGTCGACCTCACGGTGACGCCGACGGAACCCGGTGCGGGCAGTTCCGTGACGGTTCACTTCGACGGCGCGCCGGACGGCGACCGCCACTGGATCACGATCGTCCCGCTCGACGCGCCGGACTCCATCTACCTCGACTTCGCGTACGTCAGCGGCGCCATGGGTGAAGCGACGCTCCGCCTGCCCGACGTCCCCGCGACGCTCGAAGCCCGCTACCACGTCGCCCTGCCCGAAGGCGGGACCCAGGTCGTCGGTCGCAGCGCCGCCTTCACCTCCGTCCCCGTGACCGCCACGCTGCAAGCCCCGGACGAGGTCTCCGCGGGCGCCGCCTTCGACGTCAGCTGGACGGGACCGAACGAGGGCGGTGACTTCGTCACCGTCGTGCCCGTCGACGCCGATGACACCGCGTACCGCTCGTACGTCTACGCAGACCGCACCGGCCCGAACCAGTTGATCGCCGCGGCGGACGCCGGTTCGTACGAGGTTCGCTACGTCACCGGCCAATCCAACACCGTCCTCGCGCGTCGACCGCTGCGCGTGAACGCGACGACGGCGACGATCGAAGCCCCTGCCGAGATCGCCGCCGGCTCCCCCTTCGACGTCTCCTGGACCGGACCCGACAACCAAGGCGACTACATCACCATCGTCCCCGCCGGCTCGCGCGAAGGCACCTACCTCTCCTACACCTACACCAGGACCGGCAGCCCCAGCCGCCTCACCGCCCCCATCGACCCCGGCGCCCACGAGATCCGCTACGTGACCGGCCAGGGGGACCGGACGCTGGTGAGCGAGACGATCGACGTGCGCTGAGCCATGATCGAGCCCGAA